>NZ_JOEZ01000167.1 GCF_000721175.1 Streptomyces anulatus | reverse complement strand
GTCGGGGTCGTAGGTGTAGCGCTCCCCGGCGTTGCGCAGGCGGAGCATCAGGGCGTGCTCCTCGAGGATGTGGCGGACGATGGGCAGGGCGTCGATGGACTCCTGCTCGATGCCGGTGGTGAACCCTTCGTGGGCCAGGCCGTAGGGGTCCTCCACGTACGGTGCGCGCCACATGGCGGTGCGGTTGTCGGGTCCGGCGA
>NZ_JOEZ01000166.1 GCF_000721175.1 Streptomyces anulatus | reverse complement strand
GTCGGGGTCGTAGGTGTAGCGCTCCCCGGCGTTGCGCAGGCGGAGCATCAGGGCGTGCTCCTCGAGGATGTGGCGGACGATGGGCAGGGCGTCGATGGAGGCCTGCTCGATGCCGGTGGTGAACCCTTCGTGGGCCAGGCCGTAGGGGTCCTCCACGTACGGTGCGCGCCACATGGCGGTGCGGTTGTCGGGTCCGGCGA
>NZ_JOEZ01000165.1 GCF_000721175.1 Streptomyces anulatus | reverse complement strand
GAGATTCGAACTCGTGAGGGGTTGCCCCCAACACGCTTTCCAAATGTTCGTCTGGGGGTCCGGCGGGAGTCGGGGGCGTCCTGACCTGGTGCGGAGCTGGTGATGGCGGCACCCGCGAATGGCGTCGGACGGGGGTGAACGAGACCAGAACTGAGACCATCTGGGCGAAGGCCCCGTCGGTACGGTCACTCCTCCTGGAGAC
>NZ_JOEZ01000164.1 GCF_000721175.1 Streptomyces anulatus | reverse complement strand
GTCTCCAGGAGGAGTGACCGTACCGACGGGGCCTTCGCCCAGATGGTCTCAGTTCTGGTCTCGTTCACCCCCGTCCGACGCCATTCGCGGGTGCCGCCACCCTCAGCTCCGCACCAGGTCAGGACGCCCCCGACTCCCGCCGGACCCCCAGACGAACATTTGGAAAGCGTGTTGGGGGCAACCCCTCACGAGTTCGAATCTC
>NZ_JOEZ01000163.1 GCF_000721175.1 Streptomyces anulatus | reverse complement strand
GGCGTTGACGTTCTCGTTCCACCACGCCCCGGCCGGGGTCGCGACCATCGCCGCCGACGCCGTCGCGAGCAGCAGTGCCTGGGCGCGGTCGGTGTGGAGTTTGCTGGTGACCTTGGCCAGTCCGGGGAGCTTCTCCGCGTAGTAGAGGAGAGCGGCCGACCCGGCGCAGGCACCTCCGGCAGCGGCGGTCACAGCGGTTTCGA
>NZ_JOEZ01000162.1 GCF_000721175.1 Streptomyces anulatus | reverse complement strand
TCGAAACCGCTGTGACCGCCGCTGCCGGAGGTGCCTGCGCCGGGTCGGCCGCTCTCCTCTACTACGCGGAGAAGCTCCCCGGACTGGCCAAGGTCACCAACAAGCTCCACACCGACCGCGCCCAGGCACTGCTGCTCGCGACGGCGTCGGCGGCGATGGTCGCGACCCCGGCCGGGGCGTGGTGGAACGAGAACGTCAACGCC
>NZ_JOEZ01000161.1 GCF_000721175.1 Streptomyces anulatus | reverse complement strand
GCAAGGCGGAGGGTCGCCCCGATACTGGATGTATCGGGGTGATCCCGACAACGCGGCGAGCGTGCGTGCCAGACGCCGCCGAGCAGGCGGGACTTTCGATACACGCCCTAGCTGTATTGCCCTGTGAGGTTGGGGACGCGGCTGGCGGGTGGTTGGCCCTTGAGCGCGGTGTGTCCGCGGTGGTGATTGTAGGTGTGGAGCCA
>NZ_JOEZ01000160.1 GCF_000721175.1 Streptomyces anulatus | reverse complement strand
CTCCACACCGACCGCGCCCAGGCACTGCTGCTCGCGACGGCGTCGGCGGCGATGGTCGCGACCCCGGCCGGGGCGTGGTGGAACGAGAACGTCAACGCCCTCAACGACTGGGCGACCTCATCGGTCGGCGAGTGGACCGGGCTGATCATCACCGGCTTCCCGGCGCTGTTCGTCACCTTCATGTTCGCCAACGACCTGGTGACCCG
>NZ_JOEZ01000159.1 GCF_000721175.1 Streptomyces anulatus | reverse complement strand
GGCCCTGAGGTCAGCGGCCCGGTACGCCTTCGATCTGGCGACTGAAATTCCCCTGCGTGCCGAGTTGTTCAGCCTCGCCCCTGACCGCCACGTCCTCGTTCTGATTTTGCATCACATCGCGGGTGACGGGTGGTCGTTGGGCCCGCTCGCCACCGACCTCACGCGTGCCTACACGGCGCGGGTGGAGGGGCGGGTGCCGGAGTGGT
>NZ_JOEZ01000158.1 GCF_000721175.1 Streptomyces anulatus | reverse complement strand
GCCCCGTGGCGCGCGGGTGTCGTGGGGGAGGGTGCGCGAGGATTGGGCCCATGGCCAACCGACTTGCGCAGACCACCTCCCCGTACCTCCTCCAGCACGCCGACAATCCCGTCGACTGGTGGCCCTGGTCGCCCGAGGCGTTCGAGGAGGCCAGGAAGCGGGATGTGCCCGTGCTGCTCAGCGTCGGGTACGCCAGCTGCCACTGGTG
>NZ_JOEZ01000157.1 GCF_000721175.1 Streptomyces anulatus | reverse complement strand
GTGGTGGTGACGGTGACGGTGTCGCTGGCCGGGCCGACCTGGTCGGCGGTGTCGCGGGCCCTGACGCTGTAGGTGTATTCGGTGCCCGGGGTCAGCCGGGTGTCGGTGTGGGTGGTTTCGGTGACGGTGGCGACCTTGGTGTCGCCGCGGTAGACGTCGTATTCCTTGATGCCGTTGTCGTCCGTCGCCGCCTGCCAGGTCAGCTTGACGGAGGTG
>NZ_JOEZ01000156.1 GCF_000721175.1 Streptomyces anulatus | reverse complement strand
ATGAACGCCACCGAGCCACCGAGCTTCTGCGCGTTCGCCACGGCGTGCAGCGTCAGCGTCGTCTTGCCGGAGGACTCCGGTCCGTACACCTCCACCACACGGCCGCGCGGCAGACCGCCGACGCCGAGGGCGACGTCGAGGGCGGTCGAACCCGTGGGGATGACCTCGATGGGCTCGTTCGGCCGCTCACCGAGGCGCATCACCGCACCCTTGCCGAACT
>NZ_JOEZ01000155.1 GCF_000721175.1 Streptomyces anulatus | reverse complement strand
TGACGAAGAACCCGATCAGCTCGTCCAGCGCCTGGTCGGTGCGGCCGGCCACCGGACTGCCCACCGGAACGTCCTCACCAGCCCCCAGCCGGGTCAGCAAGGCCGCGAGTCCGGCTTGCAGCACCATGAACAGACTCGCACCCGACGCCCGTGCGAGATCGGCCAACCGCCGGTGCAGGTCAGCGTCGATATCGACGGTGACGTAGTCGCCCCGGTAGGT
>NZ_JOEZ01000154.1 GCF_000721175.1 Streptomyces anulatus | reverse complement strand
CCGACGCGGGTGCGGCCCTTCTCGTCGGTCCACTTCATCCGGTTGTAGCGCTCGGACCGCTCGTGCATGATCGCGTGGACCGCGCGCAGCACGACGATCCCGAAGTCGTTGCCCGGGGCGAACACGGCGACGCCGTCGGGCCAGTCCGGCAGGGACAGGCCCTTCTGCGGGTCGATGACGATCGAGCAGACCAGCGGGGAGCGGCGCTCGATGCCCAGCAG
>NZ_JOEZ01000153.1 GCF_000721175.1 Streptomyces anulatus | reverse complement strand
TGATGACGACCGTGGTGGGTACCGGGGTGGTCAGCAGCGTGATGACCGTGGTGGCCGTCCCAGCGGTGGCTTCGAGCGCCGCGACGACCGCCCCCGCGGCCCGCGCCGTGATGACGACCGACCGACCGGTGGTGGGTTCCGTCGTGATGACAACCGGCCCTCCGGTGGTTCCGGTGGCGGCTTCCGCCGCGATGACAATCGTGGTGGTGGCTTCGAGCGGCGTG
>NZ_JOEZ01000152.1 GCF_000721175.1 Streptomyces anulatus | reverse complement strand
CGCCGGCACGGTCGGCGCCATCGGCAACACCGGCTGCGTCCGGTCCAGGGCCTGTATCTGCGACTTCTCGTCCACCGCCAGGACCAGGGCGTTCTCCGGCGGGGACAGGTAGATGCCGACCACATCGCGGACCTTGGTCACGAACTGCGGGTCGGTCGACAGCTTCCAGGTCTCCACGATGTGGGGCTTGAGTCCGAAGGCTCGCCAGATCCGGGAAACGGCCGACTGCGACATGCC
>NZ_JOEZ01000151.1 GCF_000721175.1 Streptomyces anulatus | reverse complement strand
CGCCGGCACGGTCGGCGCCATCGGCAACACCGGCTGCGTCCGGTCCAGGGCCTGTATCTGCGACTTCTCGTCCACCGCCAGGACCAGGGCGTTCTCCGGAGGAGACAGGTAAATGCCCACCACATCGCGGACCTTGGACACGAACTGCGGGTCGGTCGACAGCTTCCAGGTCTCCACGATGTGGGGCTTGAGTCCGAAGGCTCGCCAGATCCGGGAAACGGCCGACTGCGACATGCC
>NZ_JOEZ01000150.1 GCF_000721175.1 Streptomyces anulatus | reverse complement strand
CACAGCTCGACGCGCGTGCCAACCAAGTCGCGCACGATGTGATCGGCAGGGGAGTGCGGCCCGGCGACGCGGTCGGCGTTCTTCTGGAGCGTTCGATCGGGACGGTCACCACGGTCCTTGGCCTGATGAAAGCCGGGGCTGTCTACGTACCTCTCGACGCCCGCTATCCGGCCGACCGCATCCGCCATGTCCTGGCCGACACAGGCGCCACGCTGGTGGTGACGGACGACGCGTCTCAG
>NZ_JOEZ01000149.1 GCF_000721175.1 Streptomyces anulatus | reverse complement strand
CTGAGACGCGTCGTCCGTCACCACCAGCGTGGCGCCTGTGTCGGCCAGGACATGGCGGATGCGGTCGGCCGGATAGCGGGCGTCGAGAGGTACGTAGACGGCGCCGGCTTTCATCAGGCCAAGGACCGTGGTGACCGTCTCGATCGAACGCTCCAGAAGAACGCCGACCGCGTCGCCGGGCCGCACTCCCCTGCCGATCACATCGTGCGCGACTTGGTTGGCACGCGCGTCGAGCTGTG
>NZ_JOEZ01000148.1 GCF_000721175.1 Streptomyces anulatus | reverse complement strand
GGTCATCACGCTGCTGACCACCCCGGTACCCACCACGGTCGTCATCACGACGCGGACCACGATCACGGTCGCGGTCGTCACGACGGAAGCCACCACCGGTCGGCCGGTCGTCATCACGACGGGGACCACGCGGGCGGTCGTCACGCCGCTCGAAGCCACCACCACGATTGTCATCGCGGCGGAAGCCGCCACCGGAACCACCGGAGGGCCGGTTGTCATCACGACGGAACCCACCACCGG
>NZ_JOEZ01000147.1 GCF_000721175.1 Streptomyces anulatus | reverse complement strand
ACCGGCGGCACGGGAGCCGGAGCCTCCGGTGCCGGCAAGGCAGCCGCCGCGGCCAAGGCACTCTCCTTCGCGAACAAGGCGAGCCGCGCCGTCGACCCGGCCACGTACCTCTTCAAGGGCGCCGGCGCGGGCCTGACCAAGATCAGCGACGTGATGGCCGGTCTGAAGGGCATGGGCCGCGTCGAGATCCCGCCACTGCCACCGGGTGCGGTCACCCTGCCGGACGGTGCGTTCAAACTCGGCGACGGCAC
>NZ_JOEZ01000146.1 GCF_000721175.1 Streptomyces anulatus | reverse complement strand
CGGACTACACGCTGTGGCAGAACGAGCTGCTGGGTGACCAGAACGACCCTGACAGCCTGTTCGCCACGCAGATCGACTACTGGACGGAGGCGTTGGCGGGTCTGCCGGATCAGCTGACGCTGCCTTCGGACCGTCCGCGTCCGGCGGTGATGACCTACCGGGGCGACTACGTCACCGTCGATATCGACGCTGACCTGCACCGGCGGTTGGCCGATCTCGCACGGGCGTCGGGTGCGAGTCTGTTCATGGTG
>NZ_JOEZ01000145.1 GCF_000721175.1 Streptomyces anulatus | reverse complement strand
CCCACAGGGTCCCCCCTGCAGTACCATCGGCGCTGAAAGGCTTAGCTTCCGGGTTCGGAATGTAACCGGGCGTTTCCCTAACGCAATGACCACCGAAACACTATGAAATTAACCAACACCGGAACACAACACGGCCGTTCGTTATTTCAGAACTAACACAGTGGACGCGAGCAACTGAGGACAAGCCCTCGGCCTATTAGTACCAGTCAGCTCCACCCGTTACCGGGCTTCCACATCTGGCCTATCAACCCAG
>NZ_JOEZ01000144.1 GCF_000721175.1 Streptomyces anulatus | reverse complement strand
TCGGTGACGGTGGCGACCTTGGTGTCGCCGCGGTAGACGTCGTATTCCTTGATGCCGTTGTCGTCCGTCGCCGCCTGCCAGGTCAGCTTGACGGAGGTGCTGGTGACGTCGTCGGCGACCGGGGTGCCCGGTGCGCCGGGCTTCTCGTCGCGCGGCGGCGGTTCGCCAGTGGTGGTGACGGTGACGGTGTCGCTGGCCGGGCCGACCTGGTCGGCGGTGTCGCGGGCCCTGACGCTGTAGGTGTATTCGGTGCCCGGGGTCAGCCGG
>NZ_JOEZ01000143.1 GCF_000721175.1 Streptomyces anulatus | reverse complement strand
CTGGGCGACCTCATCGGTCGGCGAGTGGACCGGGCTGATCATCACCGGCTTCCCGGCGCTGTTCGTCACCTTCATGTTCGCCAACGACCTGGTGACCCGCAGGGTCGAGCACCGCACGCTCGCCCTGGGCGCGGTCCTGCCGGTGCTGGCGTCCACGATCCCGGGCCCGGTCGGCGAGGGCGTCCAGGGAGTTCTGGCCTGGGTCATCACGAAGATCGGCACCCTCGTCGCCGGCGCCTTCGGCATCGCCTAAGAAGAAGGAGGAGTCG
>NZ_JOEZ01000142.1 GCF_000721175.1 Streptomyces anulatus | reverse complement strand
GATCGTCGTGCTGCGCGCGGTCCACGCGATCATGCACGAGCGGTCCGAGCGCTACAACCGGATGAAGTGGACCGACGAGAAGGGCCGCACCCGCGTCGGCCGGGCGTTCTTCGTCCCCGGCGACCCCGACCCGCTGCTCTCCCTCACCCTGGACGAGGCCCACGACCTCCTCACCGACCCCGAGTACGGCGAGGAAGCCGTCAAGATCGTCGGGGACCTCGCCAAGGAAGCGCGGAAGGTCGGCATCAAGTTCCGCCTCGCCAACCAGTCCCC
>NZ_JOEZ01000141.1 GCF_000721175.1 Streptomyces anulatus | reverse complement strand
GATCGTCGTGCTGCGCGCGGTCCACGCGATCATGCACGAGCGGTCCGAGCGCTACAACCGGATGAAGTGGACCGACGAGAAGGGCCGCACCCGCGTCGGTAGGGCGTTCTTCGTCCCCGGCGACCCGGACCCGCTGCTCTCCCTCACCCTGGACGAGGCGCACGACCTCCTCAACGACCCCGAGTACGGCGAGGAAGCCGTCAAGATCGTCGGGGACCTCGCCAAGGAAGCGCGGAAGGTCGGCATCAAGTTCCGCCTCGCCAACCAGTCCCC
>NZ_JOEZ01000140.1 GCF_000721175.1 Streptomyces anulatus | reverse complement strand
GGAGGGCTGCGACGCGGAGAACCTGGCGCTCCCCGGTGTCCAGCAGCAGCTGCTCGAAGCCCTTCTCGACGCGGGCACCCCCGTCGTCGTGACCCTGCTTGCCGGACGCCCCTACGCCCTGGGGCGGGCGGCGGATGAGGCAGCCGCGGTCGTGCAGTCGTTCTTCCCCGGCGAGGAGGGTACGAGGGCCATCGCCTCGGTGCTCAGCGGCCGCACCGAACCGTCCGGCCGACTGCCCGTCAGCGTGCCGCGCCGCCCGGGCTCCCAGCCCTCCACCTAC
>NZ_JOEZ01000139.1 GCF_000721175.1 Streptomyces anulatus | reverse complement strand
GGAGGGCTGCGACGCGGAGAACCTGGCGCTCCCCGGTGTCCAGCAGCAGCTGCTCGAAGCCCTTCTCGACGCGGGCACCCCCGTCGTCGTGACCCTGCTCGCCGGACGCCCCTACGCCCTGGGGCGGGCGGCGGATGAGGCAGCCGCGGTCGTGCAGTCGTTCTTCCCCGGCGAGGAGGGCACGAGGGCCATCGCCTCGGTGCTCAGCGGCCGCACCGAACCGTCCGGCCGACTGCCCGTCAGCGTGCCGCGCCGCCCGGGCTCCCAGCCCTCCACCTAC
>NZ_JOEZ01000138.1 GCF_000721175.1 Streptomyces anulatus | reverse complement strand
CATGAGTCCACACAACCCTTGATGATCACGCGGTGGCCGTTCCAGTTCTCACGCGGGTCCGACCCAAGATCGCGAAGTCACACTGGAGTACTAAGGGCTTGCCGGGAATCAACTTGCTTCGAACACCCCGCATGAGCTGCGGTGTCAAGAGCGGAAAGACGCAACTTATTGCTCTGCAAGCCCTAACTTGACTCTGTCGGGGATCTTGGAATTCCTCGGTGCGGCAGCATGATTATCGGGCATGCTCGGGTAGTTCCGCCGACCGATGCAGCTGTCGAGGTGCCC
>NZ_JOEZ01000137.1 GCF_000721175.1 Streptomyces anulatus | reverse complement strand
GTCGATGATGCCGGTCCGCCCACTCGTGCCGAGGTGGTCGATGACTTCGGCCAGCGTCCGGAGCCGGACGCCGGGGCTGATCGTGCACCCTCGCTCGGCGAACAGGGGCCGCATCTCACCGATGGCCCGGGTGATGGTGGAGCGGTCGACTCTGAACCAGCAGGCCAGCACATCGTGGTTATCCCGTGGCGAAGGTGCACGAGCGTGGCCACGGAGCCGGTCGACGAACACGAACCGGTGCTTCGCACCGGCGCCCACCGCCCGCCTCCGCTGCGCCCGCCCCCCCTGCTGCGCCCCCCCA
>NZ_JOEZ01000136.1 GCF_000721175.1 Streptomyces anulatus | reverse complement strand
GGGAGCCTGCGCTATGTCCGACCCGGACCGCCTGAAGCGGGTTGATGCCCTGCTGGACGGCCTGGACGACGTCCTGCCGCCGCCGCGCGTGCGCGCTCAACTGCGCCTCGCCGCGAACCTCACGCAGCAGGACGTCGCGGACGCGGTCGGTGTGAAGCGCCTCGCCGTCGTGCGTTGGGAGCTAGGGAAGAGCAACCCCCGGCGCCCGCAGCGCACTGCCTACATTCACCTGCTCAAGCGCCTCGCGGAGCGTTTCCCCGAAGCCGCTGAGCTGGATGAGGGCATGCCGACGCCGGCCTCCGAA
>NZ_JOEZ01000135.1 GCF_000721175.1 Streptomyces anulatus | reverse complement strand
GGGAGCCTGCGCTATGTCCGACCCGGACCGCCTGAAGCGGGTTGATGCCCTGCTGGACGGCCTGGACGACGTCCTGCCGCCGCCGCGCGTGCGCGCTCAGCTGCGCCTCGCTGCGAACCTCACGCAGCAGGACGTCGCGGACGCGGTCGGTGTGAAGCGCCTCGCCGTCGTGCGTTGGGAGCTGGGGAAGAGCAACCCTCGGCGTCCGCAGCGCACTGCCTACATTCACCTGCTCAAGCGCCTCGCGGAGCGTTTCCCCGAAGCCGCTGAGCTGGATGAGGGCATGCCGACGCCGGCCTCCGAA
>NZ_JOEZ01000134.1 GCF_000721175.1 Streptomyces anulatus | reverse complement strand
GGCAGGGAGAGGGGGGGTGGGGGGGGTGGGGGGGGGTGGGGGGTGTGGGCGGGGGGGGGGGGAAAGGGCGGGGGAGGCCCGGCCGCAGCCGCGGCCTCCTCCGCCTTGCGCTTCTCCTCGGCCGCTTCCTTCTCGGCCTTGCGCTTGGCGGCGCGCTCGGCCATCTTCTGCCGGCGCTCCTCGCGGATCTGGGGCCACCGCTCGCGGTAGCCCTCGCCGACGGCCTTCCACATCACCGTGCTGGTCTCGGTGAGGACCGCGAGCGGGACCGCGGCCTTCCCGCCGATCGTGGCGCTGCGGGGGGCGGCGGCGCTGAACGTTCCGCCCGGCTCG
>NZ_JOEZ01000133.1 GCF_000721175.1 Streptomyces anulatus | reverse complement strand
TCGGCGAGGGCGTCCAGGGAGTTCTGGCCTGGGTCATCACGAAGATCGGCACCCTCGTCGCCGGCGCCTTCGGCATCGCCTAAGAAGAAGGAGGAGTCGTCTCGTGATCGAGCTCCTGGTCCTCATCGCCATCGCCTACGCCGGAGCGCGCGGTGTCGAGTCCATCACCAACACCGGCGACCGGCGCCTGGACACCAAGGCCGCCGAGAAGACGGTCAAGACGGTCGCCGATAGCAGCCCCAAGGGCGGCAAGAGCACCGTCAAGCCCGGCCCGACCGAGCCGGGCGGAACGTTCAGCGCCGCCGCCCCCCGCAGCGCCACGATCGGCGGGAAGGCCGCGGTCCCGCTCGCGGTCCTCACCGAGACCAGCACGGT
>NZ_JOEZ01000132.1 GCF_000721175.1 Streptomyces anulatus | reverse complement strand
CCTGCTCGATGCCGGTGGTGAACCCTTCGTGGGCCAGGCCGTAGGGGTCCTCCACGTACGGTGCGCGCCACATGGCGGTGCGGTTGTCGGGTCCGGCGAGGTAGCCGAGGCCGCCGGTGGAGGTGCCGTCGGAGAACTCCTTCGGGATGGCGCCGGGGTCGACGCCGTCCAGGGCGCTGCCGGCGGCCCGCTTCCCGGTCGCGGACGAACCGGAGCGCAGGACGGCGTTGTTGCCGCCCTGGAGGATGTCGCGGATCAGCGTCTCCCCGCCCAGTTCGGAGGCGTTGGGGGACTGGTTGGCGAGGCGGAACTTGATGCCGACCTTCCGCGCTTCCTTGGCGAGGTCCCCGACGATCTTGACGGCTTCCTCGCCGTACTCGGGGTCG
>NZ_JOEZ01000131.1 GCF_000721175.1 Streptomyces anulatus | reverse complement strand
CAGGCCCTGGACGACGTGCTGTCCGCGCTCGGGATCGACGACCCGGACCTGGTCGCCCTGGAGCGGTTCGCCCCCCGCAAGGGCAAGATCACCGTGTTCACCGAGAACCCGCTCAAGAAGGGAAACCTGTTCGGCGAGCAGCACGTCCTGGACCCGGAGACCGGGCTCGCCCCGATCGGGATCTTCTACGACGGGGTGATCGCCAACTACCGGTTCTTCCTGCCGGGCTCCGGCGCGGTGCACTCCTTCGTCACCGGCACCTCCGGCTCCGGCAAGTCCCGCCTCCTGGACGCACTGCTGGGCATCGAGCGCCGCTCCCCGCTGGTCTGCTCGATCGTCATCGACCCGCAGAAGGGCCTGTCCCTGCCGGACTGGCCCGACGGCGTCGCCGTG
>NZ_JOEZ01000130.1 GCF_000721175.1 Streptomyces anulatus | reverse complement strand
CAGGCCCTGGACGACGTGCTGTCCGCGCTCGGGATCGACGACCCGGACCTGGTCGCCCTGGAGCGGTTCGCCCCCCGCAAGGGCAAGATCACCGTGTTCGCCGAGAACCCGCTGAAGGCAGGCAACCTCTTCGGTGACGGGCATGTGCTGGATCCGGAGACGGGGCTCGCCCCGATCGGGATCTACTACGACGGGGAGCTCGCCCACTACCGGTTCTTCCTGCCGGGCTCCGGCGCCGTGCACTCCTTCGTCACCGGCACCTCCGGCTCCGGCAAGTCGCGCCTGCTGGACGCGCTGCTGGGCATCGAGCGCCGCTCCCCGCTGGTCTGCTCGATCGTCATCGACCCGCAGAAGGGCCTGTCCCTGCCGGACTGGCCCGACGGCGTCGCCGTG
>NZ_JOEZ01000129.1 GCF_000721175.1 Streptomyces anulatus | reverse complement strand
CGGGTCGACGGCGCGGCTCGCCTTGTTCGCGAAGGAGAGTGCCTTGGCCGCGGCGGCTGCCTTGCCGGCACCGGAGGCTCCGGCTCCCGTGCCGCCGGTGAAGATCGTCGTCAGGGCGTTGAAGGTGACCGCACCACCAGCACGCGCCGGGTTCACGCTCCACTGGTCGTAGGCGATCAGCGCCTTCCCGGTCTCCTTCATCGCGTTGCGCGCGTCCCGGGCGAAGCCCGGCAGGTCCTCCTCCGGGGTCAACCACAGAGCGTGGGGCGCGACGACGGTCAGGATGACACCCGAGGCGAGGTTGCCCAGGCCGGTCCAGGACTGCTTCATGCCCTCCCAGCCCTCGGTGCCGACCAGGGTGCCCAGGCCCTTGACCGTGCCCCAGACACCGTCGACGACGAAGCCCTTGCCGAAGTCCCAGACGTGTTCGTAG
>NZ_JOEZ01000128.1 GCF_000721175.1 Streptomyces anulatus | reverse complement strand
TGCCCAGGCCCTTGACCGTGCCCCAGACACCGTCGACGACGAAGCCCTTGCCGAAGTCCCAGACGTGTTCGTAGAACTGGTACCAGCGGGTGGATTCCTTGACCGGGTCGCCCCACGGCAGGCCCTTGGCCTGCTTCAGGGCCTCCGCGTCGTACCCGTGCATGCGCTCGCCGTTGGAGCCGTCGTTGGTCTTGAGCGGTTTGCCGCCGGGGACCAGGGCGATGATTTTGTTGTAGCAGGAACGTTCCACCGCCTGGAACGCGGTCCAGGCCTCGATGATCTCGTCGTGGCGGCGCCTGTTCTCCTCGATCAGGTCGCCGTCCTCGCGCCACGTGTCGTCCGCGTTCGCCTTGACGAGGAACGCGCCCGCATCCCGCTTGAGCTGCCGCAACTTCTCGACCAGCGGATAGGCATCGTCCGAGTAGGTGCTCAGC
>NZ_JOEZ01000127.1 GCF_000721175.1 Streptomyces anulatus | reverse complement strand
GCTGAGCACCTACTCGGACGATGCCTATCCGCTGGTCGAGAAGTTGCGGCAGCTCAAGCGGGATGCGGGCGCGTTCCTCGTCAAGGCGAACGCGGACGAGAAGTGGCGCGAGGACGGCGACCTGATCGAGGAGAACAGGCGCCGCCATGACGAGATCATCGAGGCCTGGACCGCGTTCCAGGCGGTGGAACGTTCCTGCTACAACAAAATCATCGCTCTGGTCCCCGGCGGCAAACCGCTCAAGACCGACGACGGCTCCAACGGCGAGCGCATGCACGGGTACGACGCGGAGGCCCTGAAGCAGGCCAAGGGCCTGCCGTGGGGCGACCCGGTCGAGGAATCCACCCGCTGGTACCAGTTCTACGAACACGTCTGGGACTTCGGCAAGGGCTTCGTCGTCGACGGTGTCTGGGGCACGGTCAAGGGCCTGGGCA
>NZ_JOEZ01000126.1 GCF_000721175.1 Streptomyces anulatus | reverse complement strand
CTACGAACACGTCTGGGACTTCGGCAAGGGCTTCGTCGTCGACGGTGTCTGGGGCACGGTCAAGGGCCTGGGCACCCTGGTCGGCACCGAGGGCTGGGACAGTATGAAGCAGGCCTGGGGCGGCCTGGCAGACCTCTCCATCGGGGTATCCATCACCCTGGCGACCGCAGGCGCGGGAGGGACGTACCTCCTGACCACACCCGAGGAGGAGTTGCCCTCCTGGCTGCGGGACTCGAGCCGGGCGATGAAGGAGACGGGGAAGGCGCTGATCGCCTACGACCAGTGGAGCGTGAACCCGGCGCGTGCCGGTGGTGCGGTCAGCTTCAACGCCCTGACGACGATCTTTACCGGCGGCACGGGAGCCGGAGCCTCCGGTGCCGGCAAGGCAGCCGCCGCGGCCAAGGCACTCTCCTTCGCGAACAAGGCGAGCCGCGCCGTCGACCCG
>NZ_JOEZ01000125.1 GCF_000721175.1 Streptomyces anulatus | reverse complement strand
GGCCTCCCACGTCCTTCATCGGTTCCTGGTGCCAAGGCATCCACCGTGCGCCCTTAAAAACTTGGCCACAGATGCTCGCGTCCACTGTGCAGTTCTCAAACAACGACCAGCCACCCATCACCCCACCCATACAGGCGAGTTCACTGGGGCCGGCAACCGAAGGACAGACTCACACGAGCCCGTACCCTCAGACACCCAACAACGTGCCCGACACAATCAACCCGTTCCCGTTTTCCACGCCGAAGCAGTACTAACGAAACCGTGCTCATCATGCCGAATAGTCAACGTTCCACCCATGAGCAACCAGCACCGAACACTCGCCGGTGTACTGGCCTCTGACCAAACCGAAGCCTGGTAAGAAGTGCTCCTTAGAAAGGAGGTGATCCAGCCGCACCTTCCGGTACGGCTACCTTGTTACGACTTCGTCCCAATCGCCAGTCCCACCTTCGACAGCTCCCTCC
>NZ_JOEZ01000124.1 GCF_000721175.1 Streptomyces anulatus | reverse complement strand
GGAGGGAGCTGTCGAAGGTGGGACTGGCGATTGGGACGAAGTCGTAACAAGGTAGCCGTACCGGAAGGTGCGGCTGGATCACCTCCTTTCTAAGGAGCATCTAGATTCCGCAAGGAATCCAGAGCCACTACGTCGACAAATGTTCGACGGTGGTCAGCTCATGGGTGGAACGTTGACTATTCAGTACCTGGTGGTTAAGCCGGGACGCGAGTACTGCTCCTCGGAGCGTGGAAAGCGAACCGAATGAATTCCGGGTACTGGGCGCGCTGTTGGGTGTCTGAAGGTATGGCCGCAAGGCTGCCTTCGACGCCGGCCCCAGTGAACTCGTCCGCAAGGACGGGGTGATGGGTGGCTGGTCGTTGCTTGAGAACTGCACAGTGGACGCGAGCATCTGTGGCCAAGTTTTTAAGGGCGCACGGTGGATGCCTTGGCACCAGGAACCGATGAAGGACGTGGGAGGCC
>NZ_JOEZ01000123.1 GCF_000721175.1 Streptomyces anulatus | reverse complement strand
AGACCGTCGCGGACGGTCTCGGCGTCGTGGGCTCCGCCCGGCAGTTGGACCAGCATGGTGTAACGGGTGTGGCGCTCGACCAGGGTGGCGATCGCGGAGCGCCCGCCCGCGCCGATGATCAGGTCCCCTTCCCAGTGACCGGGCACAGCCCGGTCCTCGACGGCGGCGGGACGGTCGCTGATCATCACCATCGGGTCGATGAACCGCGGGGTGCGCCGCTCGGGGACACGGCGGGTTTTGCGGCGGGTCCGGCCGGAACGGACCGCTGCCTGCACCTCCCGCTTCAGGCCGCCGCGGGCCTGGAAGTACAGCGCCTGGTAGATCGTCTCCACGCTCACCCGCATGCTCTCGTCGTCGGGATGCTCCGTCAGCAGAGCGTGACAGATCTGCTCCGGTGACCACCGTCTGCGCAGTCCGTCCTAACGAGCTCGTGCGCGGTAAGCGGTGAGACGTCGAGCCCGGGATGGTTGATCATGGT
>NZ_JOEZ01000122.1 GCF_000721175.1 Streptomyces anulatus | reverse complement strand
TGAGGCCGTCCAGGGTGCGGATCTCGGGGATGATCGCGTGCGGTGCGGACATGGAATCTCCGTTCTGTGCGGTGTCGGGCACCACCGTCAGGTGGCGGGGCCCGGCGGGCGGTTCAGGCGCCGGGACCGGTACGGGCTCCGGCTCCGGGGCAGGGTCGGGGGGTAGCGGGGTCGGCACCTTGGCGGTGCCGTCGCCCGGCCAGCCGATGGCGGGCTCCGGCTTGCGCGGGTCAGGGACCGTCGCCGCAGCGGGCGGCACCGGGTCGGGGTCGGGGTCGGGAACCGGGCTGACCGGCTCGTACTTCTTGTCGCCGCCCCAGTTGTCCCAGTCATCCCAGTCGCCCCAGTCCCTTACCGGGGCCGGGTCGACCGGGTCGACGGGGTCGGCCGGCTTGGTGACGGAGACGGGCGGGTCAGCGGGTGGGGCGGGGTCGGGCGGGTCGGCCGGCGGGGGCGGGAACGGCGGGGGGGGGCCCGCCGCAGCCGCGGCCTCCT
>NZ_JOEZ01000121.1 GCF_000721175.1 Streptomyces anulatus | reverse complement strand
CTGCGCAGCTCCCACAGCTTCATCCGCCGCCACAGCTTGAACGTGGGGACGGGGGAGAGCAGCCACCGGGTGAGGCGGACGCCCTCCATGTGCTTGTCGGCGGTGATGTCCGCGATCCGGCCCACCGCGTGCCGGGCGGCCTCCACGGAGACGACGAACAGCACCGGGATCACCGCGTGCATCGCGGTGCCCAGCGGGTCGGGCCAGGACGCGGCTCCGTTGAACGCGATCGTCGCGGCGGTCAGCAGCCACGCCGTCTGGCGCAGCAGCGGGAACGGGATCCGCATCCAGGTGAGCAGGAGGTCCAGGGCGAGCAGGACGCAGATGCCCGCGTCGATGCCGATGGGGAAGACCAGGGAGAACGTCCCGAAGCCCTTCTCCTCCGCGAGCTCGCGCACGGCGGCGTAGGAACCCGCGAAACCGATCGCGGCGATGAGCACCGCACCGGCGATGACGACCCCGATGAGTATGCGGTGCGTGCGTGTCAGCTGCATCGCGGCCACG
>NZ_JOEZ01000120.1 GCF_000721175.1 Streptomyces anulatus | reverse complement strand
TAGTGTCCTGAGTCGTTAGTTCGCGCGCGGTTGTAGGGTGGGCTGATGCCTGGTCCGAAGCCGTTGCCGCTGGAGCTGTCCGATCACGAACGCCGTGTCCTGCGAGGCTGGTTGCGCAAGCAGACGGCGTCTCAGGCGCTGGTGCTGCGGTCGAGGATCGTGCTGGCGTGCGCGGAGGGTCGGCCGAACGCACAGGTCGCGGATGACCTGGGGATCTCGCGGGAGACCGTGCGCAAGTGGCGGTCGAGGTTCGCCGCGGACCGGCTGGAGGGCCTGGTGGACCGGCCGCGGTCGGGGGCACCCCGGAAGATCACCGACGAACAGGTCGAAGCTCTCGTGGCCAGGACTCTTGGCCAGGCGCCGCCGACGGGTGATTCGCACTGGTCGACGCGTTCGATGGCCGAGGTCCAGGGCATGTCGCAGTCGGCCGTTTCCCGGATCTGGCGAGCCTTCGGACTCAAGCCCCACATCGTGGAGACCTGGAAGCTGTCGACCGACCCGCAGTTCGTG
>NZ_JOEZ01000119.1 GCF_000721175.1 Streptomyces anulatus | reverse complement strand
GCGGGCGGCGGCGGGTCCTCGGCCGGGGCCCAGGGAGGCGGGGGCGCTGTCGCGGGGGCCGGGGTGTCCGGTGCGGAGCTGACGGTCCGGAGAGCCTTCTCGGTGGCGAGGTAGGCGTTCCACCATTCGTTGTCGCGGGCGGTGCGGGACCAGAAGGTGCGGAAGGCCCAGCGGGTCTCGTCGCCCGCGCCGACGGAGCACCGTACGCGTCGCAGGTGTCCGGCGACGGACAGGGCTGTCAGGGCGGTGGAGATGGCCTGTTGCCCGTAGAGCGGCAGCTGTTTGGCGAGCTGCTTCACGCTCATCGCCGCGCCTTCGGGGAGGTGGTCGACGAACCCGGCGACGTACCGCTCGCGGGTCGGGAGGAGGGCAAAGTCGTGCGGCGTACGCGGGTGTTGGTCCGGTGCGGAGCGTTTGCCGTAGCCGGGCTTGGCCATCGGGTACGCGGCGGAGCGTGCGGGGGCGGGCAGGGCGGAGCTAGTGTGCTGTGTAGCCAAGGGATCGTCTTTCTAGGGTGTCGATCTTGCGGTGAGACCCCGGCCTGGTG
>NZ_JOEZ01000118.1 GCF_000721175.1 Streptomyces anulatus | reverse complement strand
CTGCCGATCACATCGTGCGCGACTTGGTTGGCACGCGCGTCGAGCTGTGCGTACGTGAGCGTGCCGGCGCCGTCGGTGACCGCCGGGGCATCGGGCGTCTCAGTCACCTGTCGTGTGAACAGCTCGCCCAGCGAAGCAGCCGGCACGGCATGCGCCGTGTCGTTGAAGTCCACTACGGCACGCCGGTGTTCGTCCGGGGTGAGGATGTCGATGCCGGCCAGCGGGCGGTCGGGATCGGACACGGCCGCGTCCAGTAGCCGTAACCAACGGTCGAACAGGGCCTGGACGGTGGGCGCGTCGTAGATATCGCCGGAGTACTCGACGGCACCGGTGATGCCCTGCGGCTCACCGCGCTCCCCGCGCTGCTCGGCGAGGCTGAAGAAGAGGTCGAACTTCGCCGTACCCGTCCTGCCCAACTCGACCCCGGCTCGCAGCCCCGGAAACTCGAGTTCGGTCTCGGGCGCGTTCTGGAGGGCGAGCATGACCTGGAAGAGCGGGTGGTGCGACAGGGTCCGGGTCGGGTTGATGAGCTCGACCAGGTACTCGAAGGGGAC
>NZ_JOEZ01000117.1 GCF_000721175.1 Streptomyces anulatus | reverse complement strand
CCGGAGAACGCCCTGGTCCTGGCGGTGGACGAGAAGTCGCAGATACAGGCCCTGGACCGGACGCAGCCGGTGTTGCCGATGGCGCCGACCGTGCCGGCGAGGATGACCCATGACTACGTCCGGCACGGCACGACCAGCCTGTTCGCCGCCCTGGACATCGCCTCCGGGTCGGTTATCGCCCAGCACTACCGCCGACACCGCCACCAGGAGTTCCTCCGCTTCCTGAAGGTCATCGACGCCGCCGTCCCCAAGCACCTCGAACTCCACCTGGTCCTGGACAACTACGCGACCCACAAGACAGAGCCCGTCAAGAAGTGGCTGCTGCGTCACCCTCGCTTCCACCTGCACTTCACCCCCACCTCGGCGTCCTGGCTCAACCTCGTCGAGCGCTGGTTCGCCGAGCTGACCTCCCGCAAACTCCGCCGCTCGACACACCGCAGCGTCGTCGAACTCGAACGGGACATCCGCGGCTGGATCAACGAGTGGAACAAGAACCCCAAGCCGTTCATCTGGACAAAGACCGCCGACGACATCCTCGACACCCTCGCCGCATACTGCACACGAATTAACGACTCAGGACA
>NZ_JOEZ01000116.1 GCF_000721175.1 Streptomyces anulatus | reverse complement strand
ACGGATCCCTCCCGGCCGATCGGGCGGATCGATCTGCTCTCCGCGGAGGAGCGGGCGGCTGTGCTGGCGGTGCCTTCGGTTGTTGTGCCGTCGCGGGTGACGTTGCCGGAGTTGTTCGAGGCGCGGGTGGCGGCGGCGCCGGGTGCGGTGGCGGTGGCGTGGGACGGGGCCACGCTGTCGTACGGGGAGCTGAACGAGCGGGCGAACCGGTTGGCTCATGAGCTGCTGGGGCGTGGTGTCGGTCCGGAGGACGTGGTGGCTCTGGCTCTGCCTCGGAGCGCGGACCTGGTGGTCGCCGTCCTGGCGGTGCTGAAGGCGGGTGCGGCCTACCTCCCTCTTGATCCGGCCTATCCGGCTGCCCGTGTGGCCTACATGGTCACCGACGCCGGGCCGGCCCTCGTGCTGACGACGACCGAGCACCGTGCCTCGGTAGAGACGGCGAGCAGGACGCCCGTACTGCTGCTGGACAGGCTCGACGTGACGGATCAGTCCGCGGACAACCCTGTCACCGCACTCGCGCCCGATCATCCCGCGTACGTCATCTACACCTCCGGCTCCACCGGCCGACCCAAAGGCGTCGTC
>NZ_JOEZ01000115.1 GCF_000721175.1 Streptomyces anulatus | reverse complement strand
CTGGGTTGATAGGCCAGATGTGGAAGCCCGGTAACGGGTGGAGCTGACTGGTACTAATAGGCCGAGGGCTTGTCCTCAGTTGCTCGCGTCCACTGTGTTGTTCCCGGGTTGCGAACAGTTAGAAACGCCCGGTTACATTCCGAACCCGGAAGCTAAGCCTTTCAGCGCCGATGGTACTGCAGGGGGGACCCTGTGGGAGAGTAGGACGCCGCCGAACAATCTTTCTAGGACCCTTGGTCCCAGCGTTCATGCTGGGACCAAGGGTCCTTTTGTTTTTCCCGAAGCGCGTCGGATGGTCTGCTGCGCGAGAATGTCTGTGGTACCCGAAGACAGGAGTCACACCCATGTCCACCAACTCTCCCGACGATCGTCCGGAGCGCGAGCCGCGTCGCCGGGACGGCGGTGACAGGGGCGGTTACCGCGGTGGTCGTGACGACCGGTCCGGTTCCGGCGCACCTCGACGCGACAACGACCGCGGCGGTTTCCGCCGCGACGACAACAGGCCTTCGGGCGGTGGCACTGGTGGTGGCTTCCGCCGCGACGACCGGGACCGCGACCGTGGCCCCCGTCGTGACGACAGCCGGCCGACCGGTGGTGGGTTCCGTCGTGATGACAACCGGGGCGGCAGTTCCGGTGGTTCCGGTGGTGGCTTCCGCCGTGACGACAACCGTGGTGGTGGTTCCGGTGGTGGCTTCCGTCGTGACGACCGCGACCGTGATCGTGGTCCGCGTCGTGATGACGACCGTGGTGGGTACCGGGGTGGTCAGCAGCGTGATGACC
>NZ_JOEZ01000114.1 GCF_000721175.1 Streptomyces anulatus | reverse complement strand
GGTACAGAAGGCGCAGAGCGCCTTCTGAAAGACCGTCAGCGCAGAGCGCTGACCGGCCGGCCGGGGGCCGGCCGAGGAGCCGGCCCGCGGGGCGGGCCGGAGGCCGGCGGGTGGTTCGGCCTCGAATTCGGTTCCTCTTTCCGGGTGTTGGGGTCAGAGAATGGCTGGCTAGGTGAGAGGGGGTTCCCTCGTGGTCCTGGCGGGCCTTTTCTGTGGTTTCTCGACGGGTTTTCAGGTTTCCCGGCGGGTGTTTCTCTGCGGGTGGTCCTGATTTCCCGTGCTGCCTGATCATTCTAAGGGCTGGAGCGCTTGAAATTCAAGCTGTGTAGCGGAACTTGACGGGGCTTCCGCTCCCCCGGTCCGGGGCTGCTCCGGCGGGGACCGGGCCGCCCTCTGTACGGGCTCTAGCAGCAGCTTACAGGGGTCATGGCAGTCAGGGAAGGGGATTCCGGGGTGCGGCCGTCACGGGGCCGCATGCGGCGATCCGGGGCGCGTGCGGGGGTGGCGTTAGATTCGCCTTCCGGGAATTGGCGGGGTGTTAGATCCGGAGTATCCGGGGCGTTAGATCCGGGGGTCGTTCCAAGCGTCGCATGCGGGCGGGGCGTTAGATTCGCCGGTCGGTGCGGGGGGTCTTTCCGGGGGCGTTAGATTCGCGTTCGGGGGGTTCGTGGCGGGCGTTAGATCCGGGGTTGCATGGGGCGGGGCGGGTGGCTTCGGAG
>NZ_JOEZ01000113.1 GCF_000721175.1 Streptomyces anulatus | reverse complement strand
TGAGGCCGTCCAGGGTGCGGATCTCGGGGATGATCGCGTGCGGTGCGGACATGGAATCTCCGTTCTGTGCGGTGTCGGGCACCACCGTCAGGTGGCGGGTCCCGGCGGGCGGTTCAGGAACCGGGGCCGGTTCCGGCACCGGCTGCGGCTCGGGGGTGTGAGGGTGCGGCGGGGTCGGCACCGTGGCGGTGTCGTCGCCCGGCCAGCCCATGACCTCCGGCTTGCGCGGGTCAGGGACCGTCGCCGCAGCGGGCGGCGCCGGGTCGGGGTCGGGGATCGGGCTGACCGGCTCGTACTTGTTGTCGCCGCCCCAGTCGTCCCAGTCGTCGTCCCAGCTCCTCGTCGGAGAGACCGGTTCGACGGGCTCGGTGACGACGACGGGCGGCTCGGGGGCCGGCGGGGCGGGGTCGGGCAGGTCATCCGACGGCGGCGGGAACGGCGGGCGGGGCCCGGCCTCGGCCTCCTCCGCCTTGCGCTTCTCTTCGGCCGCCGCCTTCGCCGCTTCGGCCGCTTCCTTCTCGGCCTGGGCGGCTTCCTTCTCGGCCTTGCGCTTGGCGGCGCGCTCGGCCATCTTCTGCCGGCGCTCCTCGCGGATCTGGGGCCACCGCTCGCGGTAGCCCTCACCGACGGCCTTCCACATGACCGTGCTGGTCTCGGTGAGGACCGCGAGCGGGACCGCGGCCTTCCCGCCGATCGTGGCGCTGCGGGGGGCGGCGGCGCTGAACGTTCCGCCCGGCTCG
>NZ_JOEZ01000112.1 GCF_000721175.1 Streptomyces anulatus | reverse complement strand
CCGTCCGACGAGGAGGGCGTGGCCCTCGACGATGCCCTGGACGCCGAGTCCGGGGATGTTCTGGAAGTCCTCGGGGGTGGGGAGGGGTCCGGTGGCGTCGGTCGCGGCGGTGGCGACGGCTTGGGCGATGGGGTGTTCGGAGGCGTTCTCCAGTGCTCCGGCCAGTCGGAGGGCGTCGTGCTCGTCCGTTCCTTCGGCGGTGTGGGTGGTCTGGAGGGTCATGCGGCCGGTGGTGACGGTGCCGGTCTTGTCGAGGACGATGGTGTCGACGCGGCGGGTGGTCTCCAGGACTTCGGGGCCCTTGATGAGGATGCCGAGCTGGGCGCCGCGTCCGGTGCCGACCATGAGGGCGGTGGGGGTGGCGAGGCCGAGGGCGCAGGGGCAGGCGATGATGAGGACGGCGACGGCCGCGGTGAAGGCGGCGGTGAGTCCGGCGCCGTTGCCGAGCCAGAAGCCGAGGGTGCCCAGGGCGAGGGCGATGACGATGGGGACGAAGACGGCGCTGATGCGGTCGGCGAGGCGTTGGGCGGAGGCTTTGCCGTTCTGGGCGTCTTCGACGAGGCGGGCCATGCGGGCGAGTTGGGTGTCGGCGCCGACGCGGGTGGCTTCGACGACGAGGCGGCCGCCGGCGTTGAGGGTGGCTCCGGTGACGGTGTCGCCGGCGGAGACCTCGACGGGGACGGACTCGCCCGTCAGCATCGAGGCGTCCACGGCGGACGAGCCCTCGACCACCGTCCCGTCCGTCGCGATCTTCTCCCCGGGACG
>NZ_JOEZ01000111.1 GCF_000721175.1 Streptomyces anulatus | reverse complement strand
CTGCCCGGTTTGGCCCGGGCGACGTCGACGGATGCCTGGGCGGGATCGACACCGACGACGTCGACCCCGCGACCGGCCAGGAGAAGCGCGAACACCCCGGTACCGCAGCCGATGTCCAGAACCTGGCGCGCCCCCAGCTCTCGCGCGATCCGGAGGTAGGCACCGAGATCACTGCGGTCGGGGTCGAGCGGGTCGTAGATCCCGGCGAGTCGTGGATGCCCGAAGCAGTCGTCAGCCATGGGGCCGAACGTATGCAGAGCCGGTCGCGAAGGGCTATCGAGTTTCGTCGGTCCCGGCTGATTGTGGTTCTCGGGCGAAGGCCCCGCCATCGCCCTGACCACCCGCACCGTGCACTGATGAAACTTCGATGGCACAGGACACCGGCGGATGCCGGACGGCCTTCGGTCTCAACCTCTCGCAGACTCACCGGAAGGGCGTTCATCTGCGGAAAAACCCCAAGAAGCTCACAGGCTCAGCCAGTCCTCAGGCTGACGGACCCGGGCTCCGCGCCTCTGGCTCCGGCCCGTCCGTGAGCTCAGTGCGCAGTCCCGCCCGGGCCAGCGGAGCGTGGTTACGCCTTCTCGGTTGCAGCCATGTACGCAGCCTCGGACGCCGAACCTGTGGACAGCGGCCGCGTTTCGGCCGGGTCGGGCAAGGCGGTGAACGTGGCGGGCGCCGGGGCGCCCGGTGCGGGCACGGCCTTCAGCCAGGGGAAGGGCTGGAAATCGGCGCGTCACATGGAGTGCTTATGGGGAGATACGGCCGGTTGCAGC
>NZ_JOEZ01000110.1 GCF_000721175.1 Streptomyces anulatus | reverse complement strand
CTGCCGATCACATCGTGCGCGACTTGGTTGGCACGCGCGTCGAGCTGTGCGTACGTGAGCGTGCCGGCGCCGTCGGTGACCGCCGGGGCATCGGGCGTCCCAGTCACCTGTCGTGTGAACAGCTCGCCCAGCGAAGCAGCCGGCACGGCATGCGCCGTGTCGTTGAAGTCCACGACGGCACGACGGTGTTCGTCCGGGGTGAGGATGTCGATGTGGTTGAGGGGCTGGTCGGGGTGGGTGGTGGCGTTGTCGAGGAAGTGCAGCCAACGCTCGAACAGGGCCTTGACGGTGGGCGCGTCGTAGATATCGCCGGAGTACTCGACAGCACCGGTGATGCCCTGCGGCTCACCGCGCTCCCCGCGCTGCTCGGCGAGGCTGAAGAACAGGTCGAACTTCGCCGTACCCGTACGCCCAGGAGCGACGTCGATCGTCAGGCCGGGGAGCTGGAAACTAGCCTCGGGCGCATTCTGGAGGGCGAGCATGACCTGGAAGAGCGGATGATGCGACAGGGTCCGGGTCGGGTTGATGAGCTCGACCAGGTACTCGAAGGGGACGTCCTGATGCGCGTAGGCGGCCAGGCTCCGCTCCCGCACCCGAGTGATCAGCTCGGCGAACGTCGGATCACGGACTGCCCACCGGAACATCCTCACCCGCACCCAACCGGGTCAGCAGACCCGCGAGTCCCGCCTGCAACACCATGAACAGACTCGCACCCGACGCCCGCGCTACATCCGACAACCGCCGGTGCAGATCCGCGTCGATGTCGACGGTGACGTAGTCGCCCCGGTAGGTCATCACCGCCGGACGCGGACGGTCCGTGGGAAGGTTCAGCTGATCAGGTAGATCCGCCAACGCCTCCGTCCAGTAGTCGATCTGCGTGGCGAACAGGCTGTCAGGGTCGTTCTGGTCACCCAGCAGCTCGTTCTGCCACAGCGTGTAGTCCG
>NZ_JOEZ01000109.1 GCF_000721175.1 Streptomyces anulatus | reverse complement strand
CCGTGCGGGGTGGGTGGCTTGGCTTTGTGGTGCGTACGGGGGGTGTGTGGGATGACCGGGTGGGACATCAAGCCGCAGGGTGTGCAGGGCCAGTTGAAGGTGGTCGGGGGACATGCCGGCGAGCTGGAGAAGGCGCTGAACGCGTTGCTGAAGGACCTCGGGGAGGCCGCGCGGGCGGCGGGTACGGCGGTGCCGGGCACGGCGGCGAGCACTCCGTTGCAGGGGCCGGTGGCCCCGGGGCAGGCCCCGTTGTCGCGGGCGGCGACGGGTCCGGTGGCGGCGGCGCTGGGTGAGTACGCGCAGGCGCGGCAGGCCCAGCTGGAGTCGATGTCGGAGCGTGTCCAGGCGGCGGTGCTGGGTGCGGCGACGGCAGTGAGCGAGTACGTGGAGGGTGACCTCGACACGGCGAAGCAGGCGCAGGACGCGGCGAGGTCCGTGCGTCTGGACCTGCTCAAGGACATGAGGGCCGGCAAGTGAGCGATGACCAGCCGGTGATCCTGGAGGGCATACCGGTCTTCACCGGCGATCTGGCCCTGCTGGACACGAAGGTGAGCGCTCTGGCCAAGGACGGGGCGAAGATCGCCACGGCCACGGGCGACATCCACAGCAGCTTCGGCGGTCTGCAGGCCTTCTACAAGGCGCCGGAGGCCGATCAGCTGTTCGCGACGACGAAACCGGTCGCGGACCGCGGGGCTTCGCTGAAGTCGGACCTGGCCACGATCACCGGTGCGCTGAGCACCTACTCGGACGATGCCTATCCGCTGGTCGAGAAGTTGCGGCAGCTCAAGCGGGATGCGGGCGCGTTCCTCGTCAAGGCGAACGCGGACGA
>NZ_JOEZ01000108.1 GCF_000721175.1 Streptomyces anulatus | reverse complement strand
CGTGTCGCTCGGGTCCTCGGCACGCGCCGTCTGCACACCGGAGGCGAAGGTCCGCAGCAACCGCGGATTGCGCAGGTCGCCCAGGAACAAGGCGCCACCGGGCGCGAGCAGGCGGAAGGCCTGCTCGACGACCTGCGTCAGGTATCCGCCGTTCGGGAAGTACTGGGCAACGGAGTTGAGCACGATCGTGTCGAAGTGCCCCTGGGGAAGGTCGCCGTGCTCGTGGGCGGCCTGCACCCGGAGCCTGACCCGCCGGGCCAGCTCGGGGTCGGCGTCGACATGACGCCGCAGCTCCTCCACGACGACAGGGGAGAAGTCCGTGCCCCAGTACTCCTCGCACTCGGGCGCCAGTCCGGACAGCAGCAGACCGGTGCCGACACCGATCTCCAGGACACGGCCGGGCTGGAGCGCCCTGATCCGCTCGAGCGTGGCCGCACGCCACTCCCGCATCTCGGGCAGCGGGATCGGCTCGCCGTCGTAACTGCTGTTCCAGCCGGAGAAGTCCTCGCCCAGCATCGGACCGGGCGCCGAGTACAGCGAGTCGTAGAGATCCCGCCACTCGCCGATTTGGACCTGCTCCTCCTCATCCCCCGTCGGTCCGTCGGTGTCGGGGACGACGTAGGCGATCAGGCGGGTGCTGTCGGGCTGGTCGTGGTGGGCGACCACGGCGGCCTGGCCGATCGCCGGATGGTCCGTCAGGACGTTCTCGATCTCGCCGGGTTCGATACGGAAGCCGCGGACCTTCACCTGGTGGTCGACGCGGCCCATGTACTCCAGGTCCCCCTCGGCGTTGGCACGCACGAGGTCACCGGTGCGGTACATGCGCCCGCCGGGCTCGGGACCGTAAGGGTCGGCGACGAAACGCTCGGCCGTCATA
>NZ_JOEZ01000107.1 GCF_000721175.1 Streptomyces anulatus | reverse complement strand
TAAGAGCTCGTAACACGATCATGATCGGGACTTCTTGAGGCGTCTCCAGCAGATGAGGCTGCAGGCGAGGGAGACGAAGGCGTCGTGGAGTTCGGTGCGGCGTTCCCATCGGACGGCGAGGCGTTTGAAGTGGTGGAGCAGGGCGAAGGTCTGCTCGACGACGTAGCGGAGTTTGCCGATGCCCTTGATGTTGGGTGATCCCTTGCGGGAGATGACGGGCAGGATCCGCCGGTGACGGAGCTCGTCGCGGTTGGGGTTGGAGTCGTAGCCCTTGTCACCGAGCAGGGATTCAGGTCGGCGGCGGGGCCGGCCGGGGCGGCCCGCGACGGGAGGGATCCCGTCGACCAGGGCGAGGGTCTGGGTGACGTCGTTGACGTTGGCCGCGGTCGTGATCACCTTGAGCGGGGTGCCACGTCCGTCGCAGATCAGGTGGTGTTTGCTGCCCGTCTTCCGCCGGTCGACCGGCGACGGACCGGTGTCAGGTCCCCCTTTTTCGCACGGATGTGAGAACCGTCCACGCACGCCCGGGACCAGTCGAGCTCACCGGCCGCGTTCAGCTCCGCGAGCAGGACTCGGTGCAGCCGGTCGAAGACCCCTGCCTTCTGCCACCGGTCCAGACGCCGCCAGCACGTCTGGCCCGATCCGAACCCCAGCTCCAGCGGCAGCAGTTGCCAGGCTATGTCGTTATAGAGGACGAACAGAATGCCCTGCAGGCAGAGCCGGTCCGACACCGGCCGAGGCCCCGGCGACCGCTCCGGCCACGGCGGCAGCAACGGCTCGATCAACGCCCACAACTCATCGTCCACGATCCACGGTTGACTACCCACACCTCACGAACGGCCGAATCATCGCACTGGTCACGGCCTACCAGGCCGTTGCAACAAGATCGTGTTACGAGCTCTAAG
>NZ_JOEZ01000106.1 GCF_000721175.1 Streptomyces anulatus | reverse complement strand
TCCCCCTCGGCGTTGGCACGCACGAGGTCACCGGTGCGGTACATGCGCCCGCCGGGCTCGGGACCGTAAGGGTCGGCGACGAAACGCTCGGCCGTCATACCGGGCTTGTTCAGATAACCACGGGCCAGACCGGCCCCCGCGACGTACAGCTCGCCCGTCACCTGCGGCGGGACCGGCCGCAGGTGTGCGTCCAGGACGTAGACGCGGGTGTCGGCCATCGGACGGCCGATCGGCACCGTCGCACCGCCGGTGTAGGGCCGCGGCACGGGGTGGTGGGTGGCGAACGTGGTCGTCTCCGTCGGCCCGTACCCGTCCACGACCGTCAGCCCGGGGCAGGCCTCGTGCAGGCGCTGCACCGTGGCCCCGGAAACAGCCTCGCCGCCCGTCCACACTTCCCGCACACCCGACAGAGCGTCCACAGCGTGCTCGGCGACCACGTTCAGCAGGGAACTGGTCAACCACAGGGCGGTGATGCTTTGGGTGGTGATGGTGTGGTGCAGGGCAGCGACGTCCAGGTCCCCGGCCAGGGCCACGACGACGGTCCCGCCGCTCAGCAGCGGCACCCACAGCTCGTAGGTGGAGGCGTCGAACGCGGCCGGCGAGTGCAGCAACACCCGCTGGTGCACCGAGCGGTCAAAACGCGGGTCCAGAGCCAGAGCGGCGACATTGCGATGCGTCACCACGATCCCCTTGGGCACACCCGTCGAACCCGAGGTGTACATCACATACGCAGCATCCCCCGACCGCACACCCACCCCAGGCGCTTCGCGCTGCTCCTCTCCCTCAGGTGTGGAGTCGATGACGAACACGTCTGCCGCATCCGCCGGGAGTTGCGGCTGAGACGCGTCGTCCGTCACCACCAGCGTGGCGCCTGTGTCGGCCAGGACATGGCGGATGCGGTCGGCCGGATAGCGGGCGTCGAGAGGTACGTAGAC
>NZ_JOEZ01000105.1 GCF_000721175.1 Streptomyces anulatus | reverse complement strand
GCGGTGTGTCCGCGGTGGTGATTGTAGGTGTGGAGCCAGCCGGGGAAGGCGTCGCGTCGTTCCTGCTCTGATTGGTAGGGGCGGGCGTAGGCCCACTCGTCCAGGAGTGTGCGGTTGAGGCGTTCGACCTTGCCGTTGGTCTGGGGCCGGTAGGGCCGGGTTCGCTTGTGGGTGATCCCGGCTGCGGCGAGCAGGTCACGCCAGTCGTGGGAGCGGTAGCAGGAGCCGTTGTCGGTCAGCACCCGCTCGACGGTGATCCCGCAGGAGGTGAAGAATTCCTGGGCTCGGGCCCAGAAGCCGGTGGCGGTTTCCTTCTTCTCGTCGGCGAGGATCTCGCTGTAGGCGAGGCGGGAGTGGTCGTCGACGGCGGTGTGGATGTAGCTGTAGCCCGCGTTCTTACGGGTCCTGCGGCCGGCCTGGCGGCCCAGGACCTTGTGCCCGCCGCCGTCGGGGATGTTGCCGAGCTTCTTGATGTCGACGTGGACGAGCTCGCCTGGCCGTTCGCGTTCGTAGCGGCGTATGACACGTCCGGTGGCCCGGTCCAGATGCGCGAGGCGCGCCAGACCGAACCGTGTCAGCACCCGGTGCACGGTCGAGGGCACCAGGCCCAGGAGGTGGGCGATGCGGGCAGGACCCCACCGCCGGGCGAGCCGGACCTTGATGATCCGCCGTTCGGTGCGGGTAGGCGTCCGGCGTGGGCTGTGGTGAGGGCGGGAGGGCCGGTCCGCCATCCCGGCCTCGCCCAGGGCTCGGTAGCGGTCGGCCCACCGCTGGGCGGTGGTGGGTGAGACCTGGAAGCGTTCGGCGGCCCGCCGCAGCGGCCAGCCGTCCTCGACGACGCAGCGGGCCAGGCGGAGGCGTCCGGTCTCGGTCAGGGGTGCATTACGGTGGGGCACGAGGGCCTTTCTGGTCGGTGTAGACGTCGCAATCCACACCGAACCCGGAAGGCCCTCACCCGTTCAAGATCCCTCAGCCGAGAGCTGCATCACCCGTCCACAACCTCCCGGGGCAATACA
>NZ_JOEZ01000104.1 GCF_000721175.1 Streptomyces anulatus | reverse complement strand
TGTATTGCCCTGTGAGGTTGGGGACGCGGCTGGCGGGTGGTTGGCCCTTGAGCGCGGTGTGTCCGCGGTGGTGATTGTAGGTGTGGAGCCATCGCGGGTAGGCGTCCCGTCGCTCGGCCTCGGTCCGGTATGCCTTGGCGTAGGCCCACTCGTCCAGCAGGGTCCGGTTGAACCGCTCGACCTTCCCGTTCGTCTGGGGCCGGTAGGGGCGGGTGCGCTTGTGTGAAATGCCTTGTGCTGCAAGGGAGTTGCGCCAGAGGTGTGACTTGTAGCAGGCGCCGTTGTCGGTCAGGACCCGCTGGACGGTGATCCCGGCCTCGGTGAAGTAGGCGTGGGCGCGCTGCCAGAATCCGACGGCTGTTTCCTTCTTCTCGTCGGTGAGGATCTCGCTGTAGGCGAGGCGGGAGTGGTCGTCGACGGCGTTGTGGAGGAAGCTCATGCCGGCGCCCGCCCGGTTCTTCCGGCCTGCTTGGCGGCCGACGGCTTTGTGGCCGCCGCCGTCGGGGATGTTGCCGATTTTCTTGATGTCGACGTGGACGAGGTCGCCGGGGGCGGCGTGCTCGTAGCGCCGGATCACCCGGCCGGTCACTCGGTCCAGGTGGTCCAGGCGGGCCAGTTTGTAGCGGGTCAGGACGCGGTGCACGGTCGCCGGGTTCAGCCCGAGCAGATAGGCGATGCGGGCTGGCCCCCAGCGCCGCAGGACGCGGATCTTGATGATCCGCCGCTCGGTCCGGGTCGGTGTCCGGCGCGGGCTGTGGTGGGGCCGGGAGGAGCGGTCGGTCATTCCGGCCTCGCCCTGCTCGCGGTAGCGCAGGGCCCACCGCTGAGCCGTGGTGGGCGATACCTGGAAGCGCTCGGCGGCCCGGCGCAGAGGCCAGCCGTCCTCTACGACGCAGCGGGCCAGACGCAGACGTCCGGTCTCGGTCAGGGGTGCATTACGGTGGGGCATGAGGGCCTTCTGGTCGTTCGTGTAGATGTCGCAATCCACACCGAACCCGGAAGGCCCTCACTCGTTCAAGATCCCTAAGCCGTGGGATCCGTCACCAACCTCCATGGACAGAACA
>NZ_JOEZ01000103.1 GCF_000721175.1 Streptomyces anulatus | reverse complement strand
CTAGTCTTCTGAGTCAGGAATTCTGTTCAGATGTATAAGCTTGCTTCATGGCACGGACGGGGCGGCCGAAGGCCGAGTTGAGACTGTCGGACGAGGAACGCGCTGCGCTTGAGGAATGGGTGCGGCGTCGTTCCACGCCGCAGGCGTGGGCCTTGCGGTGCCGGATCATTCTGGCCTGCGCCGAAGGCGCCTCGAACAAGGACGTGGCTGCCCAACTCGGTTCCACACCTCACGCGGTGGGCCGCTGGCGGGCTCGGTTCGTGCAGTACCGCATCGCTGGTCTTGGCGATATGCCGCGTCCGGGCGGCCCCAGGACAGTGACGGACGAGCAGGTCGCCGCGGTGGTCACGAAGACACTGGAGTCCACACCGAAGAACGCAACACACTGGTCGACACGGTCCATGGCGAAAGAGATGGGCCTGTCGCAGTCGTCAGTGTCACGCATCTGGCGGGCGTTCGGCCTGCAGCCGCACCGGTCGGAGACCTTCAAACTGTCAACCGATCCGTACTTCGTCGACAAGGTCCACGACGTCGTTGGGTTGTATCTCGACCCGCCGGAGCGGGCGTTGGTGTTCTGCGTGGATGAGAAGTCGCAGATCCAGGCTCTGGACAGGTCCCAGCCGGTGCTGCCGATGATGCCTGGAGTTCCCGAGCGGGCGACTCACGACTACGTCCGCGCCGGCACCACCACACTCTTCGCCGCACTCGATGTCGCCACCGGCAAAGTGATCGGCTCCCTGCACCGCCGGCATCGTGCCGAGGAGTTCAAGAAGTTCCTGATCAAGCTCGACAAAGAAGTGCCCGCCAGCCTTGATGTCCACCTGATCTGCGACAACTACGCCACCCACAAGACCCCCGCCATCAAGAAGTGGCTACTGGCGCACCCACGCTTCCACCTGCACTTCACACCGACCGGCTCGTCCTGGCTGAACCTCGTCGAGCGTTGGTTCGCCGAACTCACCAACAAGCAGATACGACGAGGCGTCCACAGATCCGTCCAAGCCCTGGAGAAGGACATCCGCAACTGGATCGCAGCCTGGAACACCGATCCGAAGCCCTACGTCTGGACCAAGACCGCCGACGAGATCCTCGAACGCCTCGCCTCATATCTGAA
>NZ_JOEZ01000102.1 GCF_000721175.1 Streptomyces anulatus | reverse complement strand
TGGCGGCACCCGCGAATGGCGTCGGACGGGGGTGAACGAGACCAGAACTGAGACCATCTGGGCGAAGGCCCCGTCGGTACGGTCACTCCTCCTGGAGACGGATTGCCAGCACAGTTCCGTCGGCACGAATGGACACCGCGCTCCACCGTTCCGCTGTGCTGCGGCCCGGCAACTGGTCTCGGCGTTCGTGTACTTCGCGCCGGTACTCGTTGACGCGCCCATGATGGAGATGCGTGTACAGGCTCTTCTCGAGCCCGGAGAACGCCTCCACGCGGGTGCCGTTGAGGCGGTAGATGTGGTCGGTGCCGACGAAGTCGATGCCATGGATGCGGTGCTCCGCATCTCGCAGTCTGTCGGTGTTGGCGTGGACGTCGTGCTGGAAGTGGCGCCGCCCTTGCTCCTTGGTCAGGTACTGAGCGGTGGGTTTGCCACCTCCGGTGAAGGCGATCAGCGTGGCCGCTTCCGTCCTAGCCAGCACGATGCTGAACCAGGCGAAGGATTCGGGCAGTACTTGGAATCCGGGGACGATCGTGCGCTCTTGCTCGGCGTGCCGTACGACGTCGGCCACGCGATTCTCCTGGTCCAGGGTGAGGTCCAGGTCGGCTTCTGATGTTTCTCCGGACGGGCGGAGGGTGGTCGTGCCTGGCGCCTCCAGGATGTGCAGGGCGAGGCTCTCCTTCTTGGGGATCTCTGTCCCGATGAGCAGGTAAGGGACGGTGCCATAGGGCCCGATGTGCACGGACTCCACGTGAGCGCTGGCCGTGCTGAGCTGCTTGTGAACCTGCTGAACGCTGCTGTGAGTGCCCTTGGAGGAAACGAGGAGGATTTTGGACGGCTGCCCCGGTTGCCAGGCTTCGACGAAGAAGTGGGGCCGTCGCTGCAGCGGCTCCGGGCGCGCGCCCGTTCCGGAGGCGCTGCGGAGGGTCCAGCCGGCCTTCAGCGCAACATCCGCGGGAATCACGGAGACCGAGTGGTCGGGGTACCGGGACCTGACCAGCCTCTCGGCCAGTAGGGAAGCGAAGCCGGTGCCGATCTCCCCAGACTGCGTGGCCTTGTAGAAGCGCAGGAGATCGCGACCCTCGGACGACAGTTGCAGGTAGTTGCCTTGGTTGCCCTCCAG
>NZ_JOEZ01000101.1 GCF_000721175.1 Streptomyces anulatus | reverse complement strand
CAGATCGAAGGCGTACCGGGCCGCTGACCTCAGGGCCTCCGGCAGCTCCGTCTCGGTGATGTCGGTGACGGGCAGCTCCACGCTCGCACTGTCGAGGACGTGCTGGTAAGGGGTACCGTCGGCCTCGGGGAACACCGTCCGCAGACTCTCGTGCCGGGCCACCACGTCACCGAGAGCGGCACGCAGCGCGTCACGGTCCAACTCACCACTCAGCCGCAGGGCCAGCGGGATGTTGTAGGTGGCGCTCGGCCCCTCCATTTTGTGGATGAACCACAGCCTGCGCTGGGCGAAGGACAGCGGCATGACCTCGGGTCGCAGGCGGACGGTGAGGGCCAGGCGTCCGGGGGCGGCGGTGTCGAGGAGTGCCGCCACCGCGGCCGGCGTCGGACCCTCGAACAGCGCACGCAGCTCCAACTCCACTCCGAACGCGGCGCGGATCTGACCGATGAGACGGGTGGCCAGCAGCGAGTGCCCGCCCAGGTCGAAGAAGTCGTCGTCCACGCCGACCCGCGGCAGCCCCAGAACCTGCGCGAACAGATCGCACACGATCTGCTCCTGCGGCGTGCGCGCCCCGCGTCCCGACCCGGCCGACGCGAACTCCGGCGCGGGCAGGGCTGACCGGTCCAGCTTGCCGTTTGCCGTCAAGGGGAGCCGGTCGAGGGGGACGATGGCCGACGGGACCATGTAGTCGGGCAGATGATCGCGGGTGTGCTCACGGAGCTTGGTGACCAGGGCACCGGTGCCGCGGCGGGCGGCGGGGTTGGTCGCCCACGTGGACAGGGGTGCGGTGGAGGCGCTGGTGGGGAGCGCGGCGTAAGTGCCGACGGGGGCGCGGCCGGACAGCTGGCTCCGGTCGACGAAGACGACGTCCACGGCGTCGGTGTCCTGGGTGTTCCAGGTGATGCCGGTCCAGTAGCCGTGCTCCTCGCCCAGGGCGTGGAAGGCCTCGAGGCCGGTTGATGACGCGGTGGGGCGGTCGGGCGGGGGTGTGCCGTCTTCCAGGGCCTGTCGCACGGCGAGTTCGTGGACGAGGCGGGGGTTCGGGACGCCGGTCAGGCGAAGTTCCGCGGGCCGCTCGGCCGCCAACTGCTGCCTCAGATCGGCGAGATTGGCCTCGGCGTCGGCGTGAGCGAGCCATGGGCGGGTGGGGGCGTCGTCGAGGGGG
>NZ_JOEZ01000100.1 GCF_000721175.1 Streptomyces anulatus | reverse complement strand
CAGGAGCCTGAACGTGTGCTCGAGATCGAATCTGCGGAGGAACGACTGCCACCAGCGCTCCACGTCCACCGGTGTGGCGGCGGTGGCTGAGCACCACAGCCAGACGGGTTTCGGGTCGCGGTCGCCCGGCAGGCGCTCGACCTGCAGCCGCACCAACGTGCCGTGCAGGACAGGTAGTTCCTCCTCAGCGTGGTCGAGCCATGGGCCGCGGTGGGTGAGTCGGGGGTGCATCCGGTCCCAGGCCATCGCCTCGGCTTTGCCGTAGCGGGTGGTGTCCGTAGCTGTGGTGACGTCGGGCTGGTGCCAGCTGTCGGGCTTGGCGAAGGTGAGGGCAGCGCCGTGCCGACGGGGCCGCCCGCCCTTGGGGCCGGAACGCGCGGGGCCTGCGTCGCGGAGCATGACGCGGTCCGAGCGCAGGCGTCCGACCAACACGACCGGCAGGTCGGCCAGGGCGTGGGAGAGGTAGCTGACGTCGTAGCCGGCGTCCATCACGATCAGGATCTCTGGGTCGCCCGGCCGCCAGTGCCCGGCTTGCGTCAACCGCTCGACGACGTCGCGTAGTTGGGCTGCGGTGACGAGGGTCGCGTCGTCGGAGGGCCCCAGGCGTACGACGTCCAGCAGCGCGACCCAGGAAGTGCGGCCGGACTCCAGCGCGGCGACGAAGGAGTACGGCCAGCCCGGCACGAACTGGTCCGTCCGGCGGTCGCCGCGTCCGTAGACGTGGCAGAACAGCCGATCGTCGCTGGTCGGGGCATCCGGGCGGAGCCAATTGCTCACGTCCACGGCCAGCACGATCCGGCCGTCGGCCGCCTTCGGCACCGGCAGCCCGGCCAGCGTGCGGCGCAACCGTGCCGGCTCCAGCCAACCGCGGTCCAAAGCTGCGTACAGCGCGCCGTGCCCGCGCCGGTGCTCGACCGCCAGCGACAGCTCGACCAGGGTCTTCACCGGACCGTCCACGCACAACACCGCGTCCGTGAGCTCGAAGAGTGCGTCCTGACGGGCGTAGAGGCATTCGTAGAACTCGACCCGAAAGCGGGACAGGATGCCCAATGCGTCGCCTGCAGGCACGTCGACGGGGAGACTCATACGCAGCGGCCGTTCTCTCGTGCTTCGTTACTCGACATCTCGAAGCGTGGAGAACGGCCGCCCCGGCTGTCCCGGGAAGAACCGCAGATCAGCAGGTCGGGTGACCTCCGAGGTTAAACGCCAAGCT
>NZ_JOEZ01000099.1 GCF_000721175.1 Streptomyces anulatus | reverse complement strand
TGGGCCTTGACCCCGAATCCTGAACACGGGTTATGCGGCTGGTGCCAGCGTAGTTGGTGTGAGGTGGAAGCCCTTCTCGAAGGCGATCGGTGATCGTTGTCCGAGGCGGGAGTGTCGGCGGCGGGTGTTGTAGCGGTGGAGCCATCGGAACGCGTCGAGTCGGGCCTCGCGCTCGGTCGGCCAGCTCTTTCGTCCTTGCAGGGTTTCGCGTTTGAAGGTCGCGTTGAAGGACTCGGCGAGTGCGTTGTCCGCGCTGGACCCGACCGCGCTCATGCTTCGTCTGACACCTGCTGACCTGCATGCTTCGGCGAATGCCCTGCTCGTGTACTGGGCTCCGTGGTCGGTGTGCATGACCGATCCGGCGAGGCTGCCGCGAGTGCGGACCGCCGCGGCCAGGGCATCCGTGACGAGATCTGCGCGCATGTGATCGGCGAGCGCCCAGCCGGCCAGACGGCGCGAGGCGAGGTCGATGACGGTCGCCAGGTAGCAGAACTTCCCGCCCTCGATGGGCAGGTAGGTGATGTCGCCGACGTACTTCGTGTTCGGCTCGCCCGCTGTGAAGTCGCGGCCGATCAGGTCCGGCGCCTTGGCCCCGGCCGGATCGGGGACGGTGGTGCGATGCCGGCGACGCAACCGGACCCCTTCGATCCCGGACGCCCGCATGATCCTCGCGACCCGCTTGTGATTGACCGCCTCACCGCCCGTTTCGCGGAGCTCTGCGGTGATTCTCGGAGCCCCATAGGTGCCGTCCGATTCCTGGTGCACCGCCCTTATCCGGGCGGCCAGTTGTGCGTCGGCTGCCTGTCGGGCGGCCCGGTCCGCGGCTGTCCGGCGCCAGTAGTAGAAGCTCGAGCGGGCGACGCCGAGGATGCTGCAGAGCCGCTTCACGCCGTATCGGCGCTGGAGGTCGGCGACACACTGGAAGCGGTTCACCAGCGAGTCTCCCCGGCGAAATACTTGGCGGCCTTCCGCAGGATCTCGCGTTCCTCCTCAAGCTCGCGGACCTTCTTCCGCAGAGCCGCGTTCTCCGCCTCCAACGGAGTCGGCGGCTGGACCGGTTCCTGCGTCCGGCGTCCCCGTGGACGGCTTGCTCCGGCCGCCCTCACCCAGTTCCGCAACGTCTCCGGATTGATCCCCAGATCGGCGGCGACCGACCTGATCGTCACATCGGGCCGCGACTCGTAGAGCGCGACCGCGTCCGCCTTGAACTCAGGCGGGTAGTTCTTCATGACCACGAGATGTCCGTCCTCAGATCCTCAGGATCCAGTGTCTCGTGTGTCCAACATCAGGGGTCAAGGCCCC
>NZ_JOEZ01000098.1 GCF_000721175.1 Streptomyces anulatus | reverse complement strand
GCGGCGCAACTTTGGGCGTTTCGGCTGGTGATACGGGTGCAGCCCTTGTAGTGGTTCTCGGGTCCGCCAAGACTCGTGTTCCTCCACAAGGGCTGCAGTGTCCGATTCTGTCATTACGCATGCCCCCGGCGTGTTCGCCGTGGGGCACCTGGGCGAGTTGACCCAGGTTGTTCCGTTCCATCTCGTCGACGAGGCACTCGCATCCGCGGGTGGTCTGCAACAGCGGGTGCGGCGGCTGCCGTCGCGGGTGGTGGTCTACCTCCTGCTCGCAGGCGCGCTGTTCACCGGCCTGGGCTGGACCGGGATCTGGTCCCGGCTGACCGCCTCACTGCCCGCGCCGCTGCCCGTACCGGCGGGTTCATCGATCACGGCCGCGATGCGACGGGTCGGCCCCAAACCGTTGAAAGCACTCTTCGACCTGGTCAAAGGCCCCGCAGCGGTGACTGCGACACAGATGACACGGTTCGCGGGCAGACTGGTGGTCGCGATCGACGGCACCCAGATCGCCCTGCCGGACACACCCGCGAACCTCCTGGCATTCCCCAAGGCGAAGGCAGGACAGAACGGGCCGGCCGGATACCCGATGCTGCGTCTGGTCACGCTGGTGGCCTGCGGGACCCGAACCCTCCTGGACGCCGTCTTCGGCACCGACGCGACCGGCGAACTGACCTACGCCCGCGACCTGGCCACCACCGCGGGCACGACCGGAGCGCTACGGCCCGGAACGCTACTGCTGGGCGACCGGAACTTCTCCGCCACCGCCTTCGTGAGCACGGTCGCCTCCACCGGCGCGGACTTCCTCATCCGCGCCAAGACCCACACCACAGCGCTCAAGCTGCCGATCCGTCGCCGGCTGCCCGACGGCACGTTCCTGTCCCGCATAGGGGAAGTCACCGTCCGCGTCATCGAGGCCACCATCACTCTCACCCCCACCGACAGCACCGGCAAGCGCCCCGTCACCCATGGCACCTACCGGCTCGTCACCAGCCTGCTCGATCCGGACGAGGCACCCGCCACCGCACTGGTCAGGCTCTACCGCGAACGCTGGGAAATCGAGACCAGCTACTGCGAGCTGAAATCGACCATCCTCGATGGCAGAGTCCTGCGCGGACGCTACCCGGCAGCCGTCACCCAGGAGACCTGGGCACTCCTGGTCGCCTACCAGGCACTACGCACCGCGATGAGCGACGCTGTCCTGCACCGGCCCGACATCGACCCCGACCGCGCCGCATTCACCATCGCGCTGAACACGGCACGTGACCAGATCATCCGTGCGGCCGGCATCATCGCCCACACCCGGATCGACCTC
>NZ_JOEZ01000097.1 GCF_000721175.1 Streptomyces anulatus | reverse complement strand
TGAAGCTCCCCCCTTGACCTGGACAGCCTGATACTGGGACGGAAGGTCCCGGAGGAAGCAGTCACAGGTAGTGAGCAAGAAGAGCAACATGAGTAAGCGGTACACGGCCGAGTTCAAACGCGACGCCGTCGCGCTGGCGCTGTCGTCGGACAAGACGGTCACCGAGGTCGCCCGGGACCTGGGGGTGAGCCCGGAGGGTCTGCGTGGCTGGGTGAAGCAGGCCAAGGTCGACCGGGGCGAGGGGCCCGCCGGGACTCTGACCAGCGCCGAGCGGGAAGAACTCGCCCAGCTGCGGCGTAAGGTCCGCGAGCTGGAGAAGACGGTCGACATCCTGGGAAAAGCGACCGCCTTCTTCGCGCAGGACAAGATGAGGTAGGCACCGCCACGCGGTGCCGCTTCATCGACGCGGAGAAGACATCGGACGACAATCAAGCAGGTCACAGCGTTGCGCTGCTGTGCCGTGTGCTCGGCGTGCCGCGCTCTACCTACTACGCGCACCGGGCGGCCGCGTCAGCGCGCCGGGTCGCGCGGCGCGAGGAGGAACGCCTGGTGGACGAGATCCGGGTGCTCCACGCCGCATCGCGCGGCGCCTACGGGGCCCCGCGGATCCACGCCGCCCTGCGGCGGGCCGGGCGGGCGGTGAACCCGAAGAGGGTCGAGCGGCTGATGCGCAAGTACCGGATCGTCGGGATCACCCGCCGCCGGCGTCGGGGCCTGACCAGGCAGGCCAGGCGGGCGGTGTTCGCCGCCGACCTGATCGGCCGGGACTTCACCGCCCCCCGTCCCGGGATGCGGCTGGTCGGTGACATGACCGAACTCGTCACCCTGGAAGGGAAGTTGTATCTGGCGACCTGCATCGATCTCGCGACGCGGGAGGTGATCGGCTGGGCGATGGCCGACCACCACCGCGCCGAACTGCCGGTCGCCGCCCTGCGGATGGCGGCCGGACGCGGCGGCCTGGAAGCCGGCTGCATCATGCACACCGACCGCGGCAGCGAATACACGAGTGACGAATTCCGCACCGAGATACGCAAGTTGCGCATGCGACAGTCGATGGGACGTGTCGGCTCTTGTTACGATAATGCTGCTGCGGAAAGCTGGTTCGCTGTCCTCAAAGCGGAGATCGGAACCACCGTCTGGGAGACCCGCGAGGCCGCCCGGGCCGACGTCTTCCGTTACATCGAGATCGAGTACAACCGCAGCCGACTCCGCAGACACCCCGAGTATGGGTACGTCACCCCACTCGAAACGAGAACCTTGCTCAGGCAAGACCTCACCCCCGCAGCGTAAACACCCGCTGTCCAGGGCCCGGGGGGAACTTCACCA
>NZ_JOEZ01000096.1 GCF_000721175.1 Streptomyces anulatus | reverse complement strand
TCAGTCGTCCCTACCTTGCTGATCGGGCTGAGCGAGCCATTCGTAGGGTTGGCTCACCCAGGGGTGCCGGGTGTGGCTTTCAGTCGTCTGCCGTAGTTGTGGCTTCCTCCGATTCGCCGCCCGGCACCCCACGACGACTCGGCTGCTCATTAGGAATTGCGGCACTGATCGCTCAGTAGGGACTCGACAGCGAGGTCGTCCGTGGTACCTGTACGAACGCGACCTTACGGAGAGAGACGTGACAGCGATCTGGGCCGGTATCGACGCCGGGAAGACCCATCACCACTGCGTGGTGATCGACGAAACGGGCAAGCGGCTGTTGTCCCGGCGCGTCGCCAACGACGAGAGTGAACTGCTCAAGCTGCTCGGAGACGTTCTCGACCTGGGCGACGAGGCGACGTGGGGCATCGACCTGGCGGACGGCGGGGCCGCCCTGGTCATCGCGGTCCTGCTCAACCACGGCCAGCAACTCCTCTACATCCCCGGCCGGGCAGTCAACCGGGCCTCCGAGGGCTACCGGGGCGACGGCAAGACCGACGCCAAGGACGCGGCGGTCATCGCCGACCAGGCCCGGATCCGGCGCGACCTCACGCCCTTGCGGCCCGGCGACGAGCTGGTGTCCGAGCTGAAGGTCCTCACCCGTCACCGCCGTGACCTCAGCGACGACCGCACCCGGACCATCAACCGGCTCCGCGGCCATCTCACCGAGATCTTTCCCGGCCTGGAACGCGAACTCGACCTGGGCAACGTCGGACCCCTGGTGCTGCTGACCGGCTACCAGACCCCGGCCGCCATCCGCCGCACCGGCCGACGGCGCCTGGCCACCTGGCTGCGCAACCGCAAGGTCCGCGGTGCCGACGAACTCGCCGCCAAGGCCCTCCAGGCCGCCGAAGGGCAGCACACCACTGTCCCCGGCGAGGACATGACCGCCCACGTCGTGCACTCCCTGACCAGGGAGGTGATGGCCCTCAACGAGAAGATCGCGGAGACCGACAAGCTCATCGAGGGCCGGTTTCGCCGCCACCGCGATGCGGAAGTGATCGCGAGCATGCCCGGCATCGGCGTCCTGCTGGGCGCCGAGTTCCTGGCCGCCACCGGCGGCGACATGAGCGCCTTCGCCAGCCCGGACAGGCTGGCCGCCTTCGCCGGCGTCTCCCCGGTGCCCCGCGACTCCGGGAAGGTGAGTGGCAACCTGCACCGCCCCACCCGCTACAGCCGGCGCCTCCAACGCGTCTTCTACACCTCCGCGTTGATCAGCATCCGCTGCTGCGACGAATCCCGCCGCTTCTACGACCGTAAACGCGCCGAAGGTAAACGACACAGCCAAGCAGTCATGGCCCTCGCCCGCCGCCGGGTCAACGTTCTGTGGGCACTCCTGCGTGACGGAAGGTGCTACAGCCCAATACCGCCCGTCACACTGGCAGCTTGACATCTCTATTAGGAATCGG
>NZ_JOEZ01000095.1 GCF_000721175.1 Streptomyces anulatus | reverse complement strand
TACTCCAGTGCGGTTTCGTGATCTATCCGGTGAGTTGGTCAGTTGACCGTTGTCGGTAGTGGCTGCGGCGGGCTGTTGCTTGGTGGCGTCGGCGCCAGGCAGACCAGTGCAGGAGCCTGGCGGCTGTCACGGTCGGCGGGATGAGCGCGACGACGAGTAGGCGGCGTATCTCGGGGACGGTCAGCGGGATCGGGTCGCTGCCGCGGGCGGGGTGGTGGGGATCGATGGGCCGGTCGGGGGCTGCGTCGATTGCGAGGGCGGTCAGGAAGGCCAGGGCGAGCATGGCGAGCGTGATGTGGCGGTGCCACGAGGTCCAGTTGCGGACCTGGTAGTGATCGAGTCCGACCTGGCCCTTGGCGGCCTGGAAGCACTCCTCGACGCTCCAGCGGACGCCGGCGACCCGGACGAGTTCCGCAAGGGTGACCGTGGTGGGTGACCAGCACAGGTAGAAGGCCAGTTCACCACTGGTGCGGTTGCGGCGGACGAGCAGGTGGCGGTGTCCGTCGGTGCCGATGTGGATCCAGGCCCAGTCGTAGTAGCGCGGGCCCTTCGCGCCGTTGCCGGCGCTGTGCCGCTGCCAGGCGCTGACGGGCAGGCGTTCGGCGACGGTGTCCGCCCGCGTGGTGGTGCGGCCTGAGTTGATCCGTACCCGGGTGGAACAGGCGACGGCCATCACGTAGCCGGCCCCGCGTGCCTCCAGGGCGGCACGAAGCTGAGGGTCCTGTCCGTAGGCTTCGTCGCCGGTCACCCACGGTGCCTCCACCCCGGCGTCCAAGGTGGCGGCGATCATCTCCCAGGCCAAGCGGGGCTTGGTCTGGAACTGCACAGTCTCGGGTATCCCGGCCGCCTGGCGGCGCCCGGGATCGGAGCACCAGGACTGTTCGGGCAGGTAGAGACGGCGGTCGATCAGGGCCCGTCCTCGGCTGGTGGTGTAGGCGAGAAAGACGCCGACCTGGGAGTTCTCGATGCGCCCGGCGGTGCCGGTGTACTGGCGCTGCACGCCCGCCGAAGCCCGGCCCTTCTTCACGAAGCCGGTCTCGTCCACGATCAGCACCGCGCCCTGGGTGCCGAGGTGTTCGACGGCGTAGGCGCGGATGTCGTCGCGGACGGCGTCGGCGTCCCAGCGGGCGCAGCGCAGCAGCCGCTGCATCGGGCCGGGCCGCGCATGGCCTGCCTGTTCGGCCAGCTGCCAGCAGTTCTTCCGCTCGGCACGCGACAGCAGTCCGAGCAGGTAGGCGCGGGCGGTAGCTCGGGGTTCAACTCGGCTGAACCGGCCCGCGATCCGGGCCATGGCCTGCTCGAACATCGCCCGCCATCGGGCGCCGTCTATGCTGTGACCTGCGGCCATCGCACGATCGTCATGAGTCCACACAACCCTTGATGATCACGCGGTGGCCGTTCCAGTTCTCACGCGGGTCCGACCCAAGATCGCGAAGTCACACTGGAGTACTA
>NZ_JOEZ01000094.1 GCF_000721175.1 Streptomyces anulatus | reverse complement strand
CTAGCCTCCGTGTTTCGGTTCGGGGCGGCTGAGCTGGGTGAACGCCCGTGCCGGAGGTCGTGGGGCTGCTGTTGGATGGTGGGCATGCCGCAGGCCCGGCGCGATGGCCGGGTGCTCCTGGGTCCTCGGGTCGTGGGTGGTCAGTGGCGGTCTTGTCTGTCACGTGGCCGGTCGGGGCAGTGCGACGAGGCGGCTGAACGTGGCGGTCAGCTCGTGGCGCCAGGGCCAGGTAGTGGCGATCCGTAGCCGTAGGCGACGGGCTCCGCGTGTGATCCGGGCTGCGGCGTGCAGGAGCCGGTAGCGGAGCTTCTTGGGCTCGGCGGTGGCCAACTCGCCGTCCAGCAGCAGGGTTCGCGTCCAGGCCAGCAGGTCGGCCGCGGTCAGGGACAGCTCCAGCCAGACCTGGTTGATCGCGAAGTGGCGGGAGGGGAAGCGGCCGAAGCCGGTGGCCTTGCCGCAGCGGATGTGGTCCTCGACCCGGGCGTGGGCACGGTGGCGGACCTCCAGGTGCTGGACCGGGCCGCTGCCTGCGACGGGCGAGTCGGTGAGGAAGACCTGGTGGCGCATGCCTTCGTCCTGGTCGAAGAGGGACAGCTGGGCGCCGGGGTGGGGACGCTCGCGGCGGACGATGATGCGGGTGCCGTCCGGGTATCCGGCGAGGTCGACCAGGCCGGTCAGCTCGGCGACCTCGGCACTGGCGCGCAAGGCACCGTCTTGTTCCAGCGCGGGGTGCCAGACGTGCTCGGGCAGGGCCCGGATCGCGCGACGGACCGGCTCGGTGACGGGATACCCGACGGAGAAGAAGGTGTGGATCCCGCGTTCCCGCAGGGCCCGGATGTGAGCGAGGAAGGCTTTGGCGCTGCCCGCGCTGTCGGCGCGGATGAGGACTGGGGTGCCGTGGCGGTGAGCGTCGGGGATCTGCGCGAGGGCCTGTTCGAGGACGGTGATGTGGTCGGCTGCGGTGTTCGCTCCGGCGTTGCCCGGTCGCAGGAGACCTGCCAGGGCCTCGCCGGTGTTGTCCAGGAAGCAGAGCAGTGGGTGGTAGCCGAAGCCGCGTTTGTAGGTGGCGGCGGCCTGTTCCTTCTCGGAGTGGCAGGTGACCAGGGTGGCGTCGATGTCCAGGACCAGGCCGGGCAGTTCACGGCCTCCGGCCTGCGAGGCGAGTATGGCGTGTCCAGTCTCGTCTGCTTGCAGCCAGACAACCTCGCGGGCCCTGGCCCGAGCTGCCCGCAGGGCGTTCAGAGTCGCGGTGTCGATGCCTGCCAGTACCCGCCAGGCGGTCGGAGTGGAGGCCACGGGGCCGAACACGTCGCGCTGGTCGCGCAGCACGGCCAGGTCGGCGATCGCCTCACCGCCGTCGGCGAGCATCACCGCGAGGTCCACCGCGACGCGGCCGGGGTCGTGCCCGGTGCCACGAGGTCGCAGTCGGCACAGAGCGTCGGAGAAAGCGCTGGTCAGTCCGGTGGCGTCGGCCAGATCCGCAAGTAGACGCGAGCCGGCATGGCTGACCACCCCGTGCCCGTCGGCGCTGACGACGAGCTTGGGGCGTGACCGGGTAGTGTGCACGCAGAAAGTGCCTTCCCGCTGGAACGATCGAGACCCTAGACAAGCCTCATCGTTGCAGCTCAGAAGGCACTTTCGCTTTTCCGATCATGATCCGGACGCAACCCCAGATGAAACGCGCAGGCTA
>NZ_JOEZ01000093.1 GCF_000721175.1 Streptomyces anulatus | reverse complement strand
GCCCACCCACAAACAGCCGCTGACCAGCCCCGCAACACCCATCCCCGGACCAGCACGACCGACTCTCACCACCACCGACACCAACCCAAGAGATCGCACTTGGTGTGTCTCGACCTGACCAGGCTTCCTACATGCTGCGGGCTGCGGCCGGTGACGCCGGACGTGCGTACAAGCAGCAGATGCTGGACTTGTTGGACGTCCAGGCGGGCCAGACCGTCCTGGACGTGGGGTGTGGCCCGGGCACCGATCTGCCGGCGTTGGCAGCTCGTGTCGGGGACAGCGGCACGGTAATCGGCGTGGACCGGGACCCGGCCATGCTCGCCCAGGCCCGCGAACGCACGCACGGCCTGCATCAGGTGGAGATCCGCGAAGGTGACGTGCACGCCCTGCCCATCGAGCCGAGCACGGTGGACCGGGCCAAGATCGACCGAGTTTTGATGCATGTCGCCGAACCCGCAGACGCTCTTACGCAGCTCCATCGCACAACTCGCCCAGGCGCCCGGATCGGCCTTGCCGAGCCCGACTGGGACACCCTGATCGTCGACGCCGAAGACCTCGAGGCAAGCCGCGCCTTCACCCGCTACACCACTGCAGAAGTAGTCCGCCACGCAACCATCGGACGCAGCCTCGCACGCCTCGCCGAACAGGCAGGCTTCCACGTCGAAGCGGTGATCGCCACAACACCGGTCTTCCGTGACTTCCAGGAGGCGGACCACACCCTGGGCCTTGGCCGCAATATGCAGAAAGCCATCGACGACGGCCACATCGATCGAAACCGCGGACATCGCTGGTTCGCCGGCCTTCCCCGGGGGCCGTTCTACGCATCGTTTACTCTCGTCAGCGTGATTTGCTCCCGCTGATTCAGCTGGCCTGAGCGGGCGCAGCCCGAAAGGCGATGAGCGCGGCGCCCCACGCTCCTGCCGCTCCCAGTACCGCACCGCCGAGTGCCCCTACGAGTCCTGCCACCGTCGCGTCCACGCACGAACTATGGGTGGCCGAGCTGCGCCACGGCCAGGAGCTCCGGCCCGGTCCGCGGCGGGTGTGGTCGGCGTGGGAGGCTGCGCGGGTCCGGGGCGGGCGGTGGGCCGGTGACGGAACGACCGCCCCGGACGACTTCCACCGGCGTGCCGTCTCGCACGCGCCCGACACGAGCGCGCCGTGGGGCCGGCCCCGGAGCACCCCGGCCGGGTGGTGAGGAAGAACTCGGGCCGCTGCTCCTGGTCGTGCTCCCCGCCGGCTGTGACCGCGATCGTGACCGGACCTGTGACAGCGGCCCTGTGACCGGCCCGGGAGGGCCGAGCCGTGTCGGCATGCGCACGAGCGCGTCCCTGCGCGCACGAGAGCGCGGCACGCCCGGCACGGGCCACCCGCGGCACGCGTCGGCCGCCGGCCACCCGGCCCGGAGTCCGTCCAGCAGTCCGTCTAGGCCCTGTCCGGTGCCGTCCGGCTGGACAGGCCTAGACGGGGCCCAGAGGGCTCCTGGACGGCTCCTGGCGGATGTCCGGCGGGCCCCCTGGACGGTCCGCCGGACAGACTCTGGCCCCCGTCGCCCGGCCGGGGCCGACCCTGGTTCCGGCCCGCCCTTCGTGAGGCGAGCACCTCGGCTAATACTCCAGTGCGGTTTCGTGATCTATCCGGTGAGTTGGTCAGTTGACCGTTGTCGGTAGTGGCTGCGGCGGGCTGTTGCTTGGTGGCGTCGGCGC
>NZ_JOEZ01000092.1 GCF_000721175.1 Streptomyces anulatus | reverse complement strand
CAGATCGAAGGCGTACCGGGCCGCTGACCTCAGGGCCTCCGGCAGCTCCGTCTCGGTGATGTCGGTGACGGGCAGCTCCACGCTCGCACTGTCGAGGACCTGCTGGTAAGGGGTACCGTCGGCCTCGGGGAACACCGTCCGCAGACTCTCGTGCCGGGCCACCACGTCACCGAGAGCGGCACGCAGCGCGTCAGGGTCCAACGTGCCGGTCAGTCGCACGACGAGAGGGATGTTGTAGGTGGCGCTCGACCCCTCCATCTTGTGGATGAACCACAGCCGCCGCTGGGCGGACGAGAGGGGAAGGGCCGGCGGGCGTTCCCGCGACGCCAGGGGCGGCCGAGCGGGTCCCGCGGTGTCGAGGAGTGCCGCCACCGCGGCCGGCGTCGGCCCGTCGAACAGTGCGCGCAGCTCCAGCTCGACTCCGAACGCGGCGCGGATCTGACCGATGAGACGGGTGGCCAGCAGCGAGTGCCCGCCCAGGTCGAAGAAGTCGTCGTCCACGCCGGCCCGCGGCAGCCCCAGAACCTGCGCGAACAGATCGCACACGATCTGCTCCTGCGGCGTGCGCGCCTCCCGCGCCGACCTGGGCACGGTGAAGTCCGGCTCCGGGAGCGACGCCTTGTCCAACTTGCCGTTGGCGGTGAGCGGCATGCGGTCGAGTACGACGACGGCGGCCGGCAGCATGTAGCCGGGCAGCCGGCCCCGCGCGAACTCCCGTACATCCATGGCGCGAAGGGCTCCCCGTGCCACCACGTAAGCGAGGAGGCGGGCATCGCCGGACTGCTCCTCGCGGACCACCACCGCCGCCTCGGCGACGTCCGGGTGGTCGGTCAGCACGTTCTCGATCTCGCCGGGCTCGATACGGAAGCCACGGATCTTGACCTGGTGGTCGGCACGACCGACGAACTCCAGCTCGCCGTCCTGGTTCCACCGAACCAGGTCACCGGTGCGGTACATCCGCGTGTTCGGCTCAGCCGCGTACGGATCCGCCACGAACCGCTCGGCCGTCAGGCCGGGCCTGCCCAGATAGCCGCGGGCGACACCGGCCCCCGCGACGTACAGCTCCCCCACCACGCCGGGAGCCACCAACTCCAGCCCCGGACCGAGCACATACGTCCGCAGGTCGGGGATCCCGACGCCGATGACGCTGGCCGCCGCCGCGGTTGCTCGCTCCCGGGTCAGCGGCTGGTACGTCACGTGGACCGTGGTCTCGGTGATGCCGTACATGTTGATCAGGGCCGGCGTGTCGTCGGGGTGGCGCCGGTACCAGTCAGCGAGGCGGGACGGTTGGAGTGCCTCGCCGCCGAACACCACGGTGCGCAGGGCCAGTCCACGGCCCGGTGGGGAGGCGTCGGCGTCGGCCTGCGCTAACTGGTAGAAGGCCGACGGCGTCTGGTTGAGGACGGTGACGCCGTGATCGGCCAGCAGGTCCAGGAAGGCGCCGGGCGTCCTGCTGACCTCGTAGGGCACCACGACCAGCCGGCCGCCGTGCAGCAGCGCTCCCCACAGCTCCCAGACGGAGAAGTCGAAGGCGTACGAGTGGAACAGCGTCCACACGTCGTCGGGGCCGAAGCCGAACCACTTCCGGGTGGCGTCGAAGAGCCGCACCACGTTGCGGTGGGCGACGACGACGCCTTTGGGTCGGCCGGTGGAGCCGGAGGTGTAGATGACGTACGCGGGATGATCGGGCGCGAGTGCGGTGACAGGGTTGTCCGCGGACTGATC
>NZ_JOEZ01000091.1 GCF_000721175.1 Streptomyces anulatus | reverse complement strand
GAACACGGTGATCTTGCCCTTGCGGGGGGCGAACCGCTCCAGGGCGACCAGGTCCGGGTCGTCGATCCCGAGCGCGGACAGCACGTCGTCCAGGGCCTGGATCTTGAAGCTCTTACCCCTGGGCATGTGGATCTCCGCCGACCAGCCGCCCTTGGCGGTGGCGATCGGGGAGACCAGCTGGCTCTTGGGGTAGGGGCCGTCCGAGACGGCGGCGTACTGGATCCAGTCCAGCATCTGCTGGGCCAGCTCCGGGCTCTTGGCCTCCGGGCGGCGGCCCCAGCGCCGCCAGGCCCAGGTGCCGTATCCCATGGACCACAGCAGGGAGAAGCCCCACCAGGGGTTGTCGCCCCACTCCGGGCCGCCCACGGACGCCATGGTGGTGAGAAGGCCGGCTCCGGTCACGGGCATCGACAGGCCGGTGTACCGGTCGAAGGCGCCGGGCAGGGTGCGGGCGGGGCGCCAGATGCCGTTCCACTTCACCAGGCCGGGCATCCACCCCCACGCCCCGGCGGTGACGGCGCCGGCCGCACCGAGCGTCAGCGCGGTGCGCCACCCGTCGCCGGTGGCGGACAGGAGCTCCCCGGCCGGGCCCATGCTCGCGGCCGTCGCGGCGAGGGCGAGTTGGCCGCGGTGGTCCAGCGCCCACCGCTTCAGCGTGCGCGAGGACTTCTTTCCGGCGGCGGCCTGGGCGGTGGCCGGGTTGGTCTGGGCGGCGATGAAGCCTGCGAGGTCGGTGTACTGCGGGGTGGGGTTCTTCGGGGCGCGCACGGCGGGGTCCCTTCGGTTCAGGGGGTTCTGGAGGACAGGGCGGGCACAGGCCCGGTGCTCCCCACCGCCCCCGGGACGCCCCGCCGTTGCGGGGCCCAGGGGCGTCTGGGCAGCAACGGGCCGGGCCCCACGGGTTCGTGGGGCCCGGCCACAGGCGGAGAAGCAGCGTCGTGCAGGTGGAGCGGGTGGTGCGGGGCGCCTATTCGGCGTTGTAGAAGGTGTTCTTCGCCATCGGGACGTTGCTGTCGTCGACGGCGTCCTGGATGCGGCCATGGTTGCGGTGCGCGGTCCGGGCGGCGCTGGCGGCCTGGGTGACGGAGGTGTCGGTGGCGTTCTTGTACGCGTCGGCCGCCGTCTTCTGGCCGGTGATCAGGTCACCGAGCATGAGCGTGTTGCCGACCGTGTAGGTGTCCAGGGCGAGGGCCTTGAGCTCCTCGGCGATGCCGGACATGCGCTCGGCCATCTCGCCGGACCACGCGGCCAGGGCGTCGACGTCCTCCTGGCGGGAATCGACCTCCGCCCGGATCGTGTTGAGCGCGGCCAGCAGGGCGCGGTGGTTGATGACGTCGTCGATCTTGGAGATCATCCGGTTGCCTTTCAGCGTTCGTAGTAGCCGGCCTGGGCGGCCGACTCGATGGGCGAGGACTGGACGGCTTCGGCGATGCCGCCGTGGGACTTGTAGGCGGCCTGGGCGGCGGCGGTCGCGAAGTCGCCGGAGTCCTTGGCCCTGCCGCCGTACTGGGCGGCGGCCTGGGACTGGGTGCGGATCGACTCGCGCAGCAGGTCGACCTCGCGGCGGGTCTTGTCGTCGACCTCCATGTCCGCCATCTCCGCCTCGATCTGGTCCAGGCGGTTGGACAGGGTCAGGTCGTCCGCGGCGATGGCGAGGGCCTCCTCGGCGCGCATCTCGCACATCGCCCTGATGAGCGTGAAGGCGTTCATGAGGCCGTCCAGGGTGCGGATCTCGGGGATGATCGCGTGCGGTGCGGACATGGAATCTCCGTTCTGTGCGGTGTCGGGCACCACCGTCAGGTGGCGGG
>NZ_JOEZ01000090.1 GCF_000721175.1 Streptomyces anulatus | reverse complement strand
GATCAGTCCGCGGACAACCCTGTCACCGCACTCGCGCCCGATCATCCCGCGTACGTCATCTACACCTCCGGCTCCACCGGCCGACCCAAAGGCGTCGTCATGCCCGCGGGTGCGCTGGTGAACCTGCTGGAGTGGCACCACGAGGCGGTCGGTGGCGAACCCGGCACGAGGACTGCGCAGTTCACGGCAATCAGCTTCGACGTCTCCGCGCAGGAGATGCTGTCGGCCCTGATGTACGGCAAGATCCTGGTGATCCCGGACGAGGACGTCCGGCGGGACGCGGCCCGGTTCGTCGAGTGGCTTGACGAGCACCAAGTGGAGGAACTGTTCGCGCCCAACCTCGTCCTGGAGGCCGTCGCCGAGGCCGCCGTCGAGCAGGGACGCGCGCTGCCCCGGCTGCGGACCATCGCGCAGGCCGGCGAGGCCCTGACGTTGAGCCGAGTCGTCCGCGAGTTCCACACCTCGGCACCAGAGCGCGTGCTGCACAACCACTACGGCCCCACTGAGACCCACGTGGTAACGGCCCACGCCCTGAGCGACGACCCCGACAGCTGGCCGCTCACCGCGCCGATCGGCGGGCCCATCGCCAACACCCGCGCATACGTGCTGGGTTCGGGACTGAGCTTGGCGGCGCCTGGTGTGGTGGGGGAGCTGTACATCGCGGGATCCGGTGTGGCCCGTGGTTACTTGGGCAGGCCCGGTATGACGGCCGAGCGGTTCGTGGCGGACCCGTATGCCCCCGAGCCCGGTGCTCGTATGTACCGCACCGGAGACCTGGTGCGGTGGAACCAGGACGGCGAGCTGGAGTTCGTCGGCCGCGTCGACCACCAGCTCAAGATCCGAGGCTTCCGCATCGAGCCCGGCGAGATCGAGAACGTCCTCACCGAGCACCCTCACATCGCCCAGGCCGCCGTAGTCGCCCGCGAGGACCAACCCGGCAGGACCCGGCTGGTGGCCTATGTCGTGGCGCAGGAGACCCTGCGGCCCGAGGAAGCAAGGGAGTTCGTGCGCGAGCGGCTGCCCGAACACATGGTGCCCTCGGCCGTCGCACTCCTGGACAGCCTGCCGCTGACGGCCAACGGCAAGCTGGACCGGGCCGCCCTGCCCGCGCCGGACTTCGCGCCGACCGGATCCGGACGGGAGGCGCGCACGCCGCAGGAGCAGATCGTCTGCGATCTGTTCGCGCAGGTTCTGGGGCTGCCGCGGGTCGGCGTGGACGACGACTTCTTCGACCTGGGCGGACACTCGCTGCTGGCCACCCGTCTCATCGCCCGCATCCGAGCCGCCTTCAGCGTCGAGATCGGCCTGCGCACGCTCTTCGAGGCACGGACCGCGGGCGCGGTCGCGGCCCGGCTCGACACCGCCGGGCCCGCACGGCTCGCCCTGACCAAGCAGCAACTGCCCGACGCGGTGCCCCTGTCGTTCGCCCAGCGCCGGCTGTGGTTCCTGCACAAGATGGAGGGGCCGAGCGCCACCTACAACATCCCACTGACTCTGGGGCTGAGCGGCGAGTTGGACCGTGACGCGCTGCGTGCCGCTCTCGGTGACCTGGTGGCCCGGCACGAGAGTCTGCGGACGGTGTTCCCCGAGGCTGAGGGCACCTCCTACCAGCACGTCCTCGACAGCGTGAGCGTGGAGCTGCCCGTCACCGACATCACCGAGACGGAGCTGCCGGAGGCCCTGAGGTCAGCGGCCCGGTACCCCTTCGATCTGGCGACTGAAATCCCCCTGCGTGCCGAGTTGTTCAGCCTCGCGGTGCCGGAGTGGTCTGCGTTGCCGGTGCAGTACGCGGACTACACGCTGTGGCAGAACGAGCTGCTGGGTGACCAGAACGACCCTGACAGCCTGTTCGCGACGCAGATCGCTTACTGGACGGAGGCGTTGGCGGGTCTGCCGGATCAGCTGACGCTGCCTTCGGACCGTCCGCGTCCGGCGGTGATGACCTACCGGGGTGACTACGTCACGGTCGATATTGACGCTGACCTGCACCGGCGGTTGGCCGATCTCGCACGGGCGTCGGGTGCGAGTCTGTTCATGGTGTTGCAGGCGGGACTCGCGGGTCTGCTGACCCGG
>NZ_JOEZ01000089.1 GCF_000721175.1 Streptomyces anulatus | reverse complement strand
CTTGACTCTGTCGGGGATCTTGGAATTCCTCGGTGCGGCAGCATGATTATCGGGCATGCTCGGGTAGTTCCGCCGACCGATGCAGCTGTCGAGGTGCCCGTTGTCCCTTCGCCCCCGTTCCGGTGAGCAAGTTCCTTCTCTGACCGCGCAGATCGCGCGGGCGAGCAATCCGGGTGGTACGACGGCGATATGGGTACGCGACCGCCTCGATGGGCTGTGGTGCGACGAGGACTTCGCCGACTGGTACCCACGGGATGGGCGCCCGGGACTCTCGCCTGCTCAACTGGCCACTGTCTGTGTGCTGCAGTTCCTTCTCGGCCTGTCGGACCGGCAGGCCGCCGAGGCAGTCCGCTGTCGCATCGACTTCAAGTACGCCATGGCGATGGAACTGGACGATCCCGGGTTCCATCACAGTGTGCTCGCCGACTTCCGCGACCGTCTCGCCGAGGGCGACCGCGCTGACCGCCTCCTCGACCTCGTGCTGGCCCGTCTCAAGGAGGCCGGCCTGGTGCGCGAGCGCACCACGCAGCGCACCGACTCCACTCACGTCCTGGCCGCGGTGCGTGACCTGACCCGCCTGGAGCTGGTCACCGAGGCGGTTCGCGCCGCACTCGAAGAAGTCGCCGGTGTGTCCCCTCACCTGCTGGACGAGCTGGTCGATGAGGAGTGGGGCCGCCGCTACGGCCGGCCGGTCCGCCTGGGCAAGAACCCCACCAAGCCCACGACCAGGATCCTGACCACCGGGAACGATGCTGTCCGGCTCCTGGAACACCTCTACCGGCACGAAACAGGCCGCACGTCCGGCCCTCGCGTCCAGGCCCTGCGCCAGATCATGGTGCAGAACTACCACCGTGACCAGGCAGGTCGGCTGCGCTGGCGCACCGCCGAGAAGGAAGGCGGACCCGGGCTGCCGCCCTCGTCCCGGGCAGTCGTCTCGCCCTACGACACCTCGGCCCGCTATGCGAGGCACGGGCACATCATCAGCTGGAAGGGGTTTGCCGCTCATCTGACGGAGACCTGCGCTCCCGACGACCCCAACGTGATCACGGATGTGGCCACCACCGCGGCCACCACCCACGACAGTCAGGTCCTGCCCGGCATCCACACCCGTCTGGCGCGGCGCGGGCTGCTGCCCGCCGAGCACCTGGTCGACGCCGGCTACACGTCCCTGCCCCACCTGGAACAAGCCACCCGTGAACACCAGGTCACCGTCTCCGGACCGCTGCGGAGCAACCCCACCCGCCAATACCGGCAGAACGAGGGCTTCGCCCGGGACGACTTCCACATCGACTACGACCGTCAGCAGGTCACATGCCCCCAGGGCCAGGTCAGTGCGGGCTGGCACGGCCCTTACCCGACCTCCTCACCCACCGCGGCCCCGCTGATCGTGGCCAGGTTCACCAAGAGCCAGTGCCAGCCCTGCCCGACCCGCACCCGGTGCACCTCCACCGCGGACAGTGCCCGAACCGTGGGATTTCCCCCGCAAGAACTCCGTGACCTGCAACTTCGCGTCCGCGCGGAGCAACAGACGCCCGAGTGGAAGACCCGCTATGCGGTCCGCTCGGGAGTGGAGGGCACGGTCAACGAGTTCGCCCACGGCCACGGCATGCGACGCTGCCGCTACCGAGGACAGGGAAAGGCCCATATCCAGCACGTTCTGACGGCCATTGCCGTCAACATCGAGCGCCTGAGCGGACTGCCACCGGCCGAAGAAACACTCACGCCCCGCCGACCGACTGCCTTCCAGCAGTACCTCGACCAGCGCCAGATACCTCGGCCGAAGTCCTGGCGAACCCTGGGAGCCTGACCGGCACCTTCAAGATCCCCGACAGAGTCAAGCTA
>NZ_JOEZ01000087.1 GCF_000721175.1 Streptomyces anulatus | reverse complement strand
GGGCCGCACGGTGGGTTCACCGTGCGGCCCAGGGCGGGTCTGTTCGCCGGGGGTCAGCCCTTGCGGTTGTTGATCTCTTCGGTGAGCTGGGGGACGACGGCGAAGAGGTCACCGACGACGCCGTAGTCGACGAGCTCGAAGATCGGGGCCTCGGCGTCCTTGTTGATCGCGACGATCGTCTTCGAGGTCTGCATACCCGCCCGGTGCTGGATCGCACCCGAGATACCCGAGGCGATGTACAGCTGCGGGGAGACCGACTTACCCGTCTGCCCGACCTGGGAGGTGTGCGGGTACCAGCCCGCGTCCACCGCGGCACGCGACGCACCCACCGCGGCACCCAGAGAGTCCGCGAGCGCCTCGATGACGGGGAAGTTCTCCGCACCGTTGACCCCACGGCCACCCGAGACCACGATCGCCGCCTCCGTCAGCTCCGGACGCCCGGTCGACTCACGCGCCGTCCGCGAGGTCACCCTCGTACCCGTCGCCGCGTCACCGAACGACACCGACAACGCCTGAACCGCACCCGCGGCGGCAACCGGCTCGACGGGAGCCGAGTTCGGCTTCACCGTGATCACCGGCACCCCCCTCGACACCCGGGACCTCGTCGTGTACGAAGCGGCGAACGCCGCCTGCGTCGCCACGACACCCTGCTCACCGGCCTCCAGATCCGTCGCGTCCGTGATGACACCGGAGCCGACCCGCAGCGCCAGCCGCGCCGCGACCTCCTTGCCCTCCGCGGAGGACACCACCAGCACCGCCACCGGGGAGACCGCCTCGAACGCGGCCTGCAGGGCATCGACCTTCGGAACCACCAGATAGTCCGCGAACTCCGACGCGTCCGACACCAGGACCCTCACCGCACCGTGCTCACCCAGCACCGACGCGGTCGCCTCCGCACCCGCACCCAGCGCCACCGCGACCGGGTCACCGACCCGACGCGCCAGCGTCAGCAGCTCCAGCGTGGGCTTACGGACCGCACCGTCCACATGATCGACCAGAACAAGAACTTCAGCCATGACAACGCACTCCAGAAGAGAAGGAAGAGAAGAGGAGAGAGCAGGGAGCAGGGGCGGGGCCTAGATGAACTTCTGGCCCGCGAGGAACTCGGCCAGCTGCTTGCCGCCCTCACCCTCGTCCTTCACGATCGTGCCCGCCGTACGCGCCGGACGCTCCGTGGCGGAGTCCACCGCCGTCCACGCACCCGCCAGACCCACCTCGTCCGCCTCCAGACCCAGGTCACCCAGATCCAGCGACTCGACCGGCTTCTTCTTCGCCGCCATGATCCCCTTGAACGACGGGTAACGCGCCTCACCCGACTGGTCGGTCACCGACACCACCGCCGGAAGCGAAGCCTCCAGCCGCTCCGACGCCGCGTCACCATCACGCCGCCCCGTCACGACACCACCGTCCACCGCGACCTCGGACAGCAACGTCACCTGCGGCACCCCCAGACGCTCCGCCAGCAGCGCCGGGAGAACACCCATCACACCGTCCGTGGACGCCATCCCACAGATCACCAGGTCATACCCGGTCTTCTCCACAGCCTTCGCCAGCACCAGCGACGTCCCCATCACATCACTGCCGTGCAGATCGTCGTCCTCGACGTGAACCGCCCTGTCCGCACCCATCGACAACGCCTTGCGCAACGCGTCCTTGGCATCCTCCGGACCCACCGTCACCACGGTGATCTCCGCATCGTCCGCCTCGTCAGCGATCTGCAACGCCTGCTCGACCGCGTACTCGTCCAGCTCCGACAACAGACCGTCGACATCCTCACGGTCCAGCGTCAGGTCATCGGCGAAACGCCGGTCACCGGTCGCGTCGGGCACGTACTTCACACAGACAACGATCCTCAAGCTCACGCCGGCTCTCCT
>NZ_JOEZ01000086.1 GCF_000721175.1 Streptomyces anulatus | reverse complement strand
TACTCGACATCTCGAAGCGTGGAGAACGGCCGCCCCGGCTGTCCCGGGAAGAACCGCAGATCAGCAGGTCGGGTGACCTCCGAGGTTAAACGCCAAGCTTAGAAGCTGTTGTCTTTCCGGACGTGAGGGCTGCGTTTTCGCTGGTGGGGCATAGGTTCGGCGATCTCGTGGGAGTGACGGCTTGTCGTGTCGTCGCTGCTGTGGGGGTCGTGGATGCCGTCGGTGGTCGGACTGCTGGAACAGCGCGAGCTGGGTGCTCGCCGTCGGGTGGACGAGCTGCGGGAGGAAGCAGACCGCATCCAGGCCGAACTGGCCGTGGCCGAGCGGGAATGGCAGGAGTGGACGATTGCCCGCTCGAAGGTCGGCGAGGTGCTGGCCCCGGAGGAGGAGAGCGGGCGCGACCGTGGCCGGGCCGACGAGAGTGTGCCGACCGCCAAAGGACAGCCAGGAACGGCCCCGCAGTCGGCGGAGGCGGTGAAGCCGAAGTCGCAGGTGCCCGTGTGGCGTGAGGGGCTGGCCTGGTCGGCGCTGTCGGTGGACTACCAGCGCATCCTGCAGTTGGGGGCGGACCGAGCCCGGCTCGGGCAGGGGCCGGTGACCTGCCAGGAGATGGCCGCCGGGTTCGGTGTGGACGTGGTGCCGGCAAGGGTGGAGGCGCTGCGGTCGAAGGCGAAACGCCTGGTGGCCCGGGGCTGGCTGGCCGAGCCCGCGCCGGGCCGGTTCACGCCCGCGCCGGGCGTGGCCGGGCCAGGCGGCGGGTCATGACGATGGTCATCGACCAGTAGGCCATCGCCTCGGCACTGGTCGTGCGGCGCTCGTAGTCGCGGGCCAAGCGGCGGCTTCGCATCAGGTGGGCGAAGAGACGCTCGACGATCCACCGCTTGGGCAGCACCACGAAGCCCTTCTGGTCGTCGCTGCGCTTGACGATCGCCAGCACCAGCGCGAATGCGGCCAGGCAGTGCTCGACGAGGCTGCCGGTGTAGCCGCCATCAGCCCAGACGAGGGCGAGGCGGTGGTGCGCGTCGGCCACCCGGGCGAGCAGGACCTGGGCGGCGGCGCGGTCGCCGACATCGGCGCTGGTGACCATCACGCCCAGCAGCAGGCCGAGGGTGTCTACCACGACGTGCCGTTTGCGCCCGTTGATCTGCTTGCCGCCGTCGTAGCCGCGGCTGTCCGCGCCCACCACGGCGTCCGCCTTGACCGACTGCGAGTCGATCACCCCGGCCGTGGGCTCCGTGTCCTTGCCCACCATCTCGCGGACCCTGGCACGCAGCCGGTCGTGGAACTCCCTGACCAGGCCATGGTCGCGCCAGCGGCGGTAGAACGCGTACACCCGGTCCCACGGCGGGAAGTCGGCCGGCATCGCGCGCCACTTGATGCCGTTGTCGACCAGGTAGCGGATCGCGTCCAGTATCGCGCGGTGGCAGTACACCTCCGGCTGCCCGCCGCGACCGCGCATCCAGCCCGGCACCGGCAGCAGCGGCCGGACCTTGGCCCACTCCCCGTCGGTCATGTCCGTCGGATAACGGCGTTCACGTACCCCCTTGTCGGCGGCGTTTCCGAACCGGTGAGCCAGACAGTCACACTCCAGGGCGACCGAAGTGGACTGCCAGGGCATCGGCACGGAAGACTGCGGCACCGGGGCCTCCAGATGTTGCTCGGTGATTCGACACCAACGAGCTGTTCAGGAGGCCCCACCCGTATGCGCCCAGCGGTCCGCGACCACCCGATCGAGACTCCCGTTCGAAACGCATCTCTCAAGATCGGAACGACAACAGCTTCTTAGCTTGGCGTTTAACCTCGGAGGTCACCCGACCTGCTGATCTGCGGTTCTTCCCGGGACAGCCGGGGCGGCCGTTCTCCACGCTTCGAGATGTCGAGTA
>NZ_JOEZ01000085.1 GCF_000721175.1 Streptomyces anulatus | reverse complement strand
CTAGTACTCCAGCCGTAGATCGTGATCATGTTGGCCCGCCGCCTGCTCGGTTGTAGTGGTTTGCTTGGGAGCGGTCCTGGTGGGAGTGGCTGTGCCGCTGCTTGTCGTGGCGGGCGGAGTCTGTTCGGAGGGGTGCAGGGTGACGGGGTCGGTTTCGAGGCCGTCGGCGGCAGCGCCGGCCGATGTGATGCGGGCGCGGGCCGAGACAGAGGTGAACCTGCCGGCTCCGCTGGTGGCACTGTGGAACGTGAGGGACGGCCTTCTCACCGAGTCCGGTGTCACCGTGTACTCGGCAGGGGACATTGGTGAACGCAACGCCACGTACGAAGTCGCGCAGTATGCACCGGGTTTCCTCCTTATCGGCGATGACAGCGGTGGCCGCGGATTCCTCCTGCGTGCGGGTGACCCGGACTCCGCCGTGTTCTCCTCCGGGCTGGGTGATCTGGACCCTGCGGACTTCGACGTCGTGTCCGCAGACTTCGCGTCCTGGATCGAATCGCTTGGTCCTGCCCGTTCCTGTTGACGAAGGGCACTCTCGGGTTTGATCAGCGTGTGGGCTGGGCGGGGCCGATCGCGCTGGTGGATCTTGTTCGGACATGGGCACGGCCACCGCTGATCATCGGTGTGTGAAGACTGAAGATCATGTGGTGGCCGCGGGTCACAGCGTAGACCCTGCCTGTTGGCAGGAATCGTTCGAGGCCCTGATGGGCCGGATAGCGGGCCGGTTCGCGCGGGTTGAGCCCCGGCGCCGGGTGAGGGACTTGGTGCGGGGGCTGCTGTCGGACCTGCCACGCAAGAACTGCTGGTCGATCGCCGAGTGGGCCGGGGAGGCCACTCCGGACGGCATGCAGCACCTGCTCGGCCGGGCCCGGTGGGATGCCGACCAGGTGCGTGACGATGTGCGTGAGTACGTACTGGAGCATCTGCGCGACGAGGATGCGGTGCTGGTGGTCGACGAGACAGGGGACGTGAAGAAGGGCATCCACACCGTCGGGGTCCAGCGCCAGTACACCGGCACCGCCGGGAGGATCGAGAACGCGCAGGTCGCCGTCTACCTCGTCTACGCAGGTTCCCGGGGACATGCGGCGGTGGACCGTGAGCTGTACATCCCGCGCTCATGGACCTCGGATCCGGACCGCTGCCGGGCCGCGGGCCTGGACGAGGACACTGTCTTCGCTACCAAGCCGGAGCTGGCCGCCCGCATGATCGGCCGGTTCCTCGACGCCGGGCACCGCGTGGGCTGGGTCACGGGCGACGAGGTCTACGGCGGCAACCCGAAACTGCGGTCCGCGCTGGAAGAGCGCCAGGTCGGCTACGTTCTCGCCGTCGCCTGCTCGGCCGAAGTCACCACCGGCGCGGGGAAGTTCCGTGCGGATGTGCTGGCCGCGAAGGTGCCCAGGCGCGCCTGGCAGAAGCTGTCCGCGGGGGCCGGCGCCAAGGGGCACCGTTTCTACGACTGGGCCGTCATCGACCTGGCCGAAGCCCGGCCCGGCAGCCACCGGCTGTTGATCCGCCGCAACCGCACCACCGGCGAACTGGCCTACTACCGCTGCTGGTCACCCGCCCCGGCGCCCCTGGCCACGCTGGTGCGCGTCGCCGGGTCAAGATGGCGGGTGGAAGAGACTTTCCAAGCCGGAAAGGGCCTGGCCGGACTGGACGAACACCAGGTCCGCCGCTACACATCCTGGTCCCGCTGGGTCACCCTGGCCATGCTCGCTCACGCCTTCCTCGCCGTCGTCCGCGCCGACGAACACGCCCGCCATCCCGCACCGGACGAGCTGATCCCGCTCACCTGCAACGAGATCCAGCGACTGTTCACGACACTGGTCGTCCAGCCTGTGCACGATGCAGCCCACCGGCTCGCCTGGTCCACTTGGCGACGCCGCCACCAGTCCCGAGCCCAAGCCAGCCACTATCGGCGACAGGTCGCCCAGGCATGAAGATCACGATCTACGACTGGAGTACTAG
>NZ_JOEZ01000084.1 GCF_000721175.1 Streptomyces anulatus | reverse complement strand
CCGCGTAGTAGAGGAGAGCGGCCGACCCGGCGCAGGCACCTCCGGCAGCGGCGGTCACAGCGGTTTCGATCATGGTCTTTCCGTCCTTCCGGGACACGGCGGGTGGTTGACGGAGCGTGAGATGGGTGCGTATCCTCACGCGCGCACGTGCGCGCATGCGCATGCGGACACGGGTGAGAGGTTTTTCGGCGGTCACAGGGCTTGTCACAGCTCCGGTCACAGCTGCTGTCACAGCCGGGCGGTCACTGTGCGTGCGTCTCGCGGACCTTGTCGACGGCCCGGATCAGCGCTTCCCAGGCGGCGTCGCGCATGTGGTCGGGGAGCCTGTCCAGCTCCCCGCGGGCCCGGTCGAAGGTCAGGGACGCGGCCGCTTCCAGGCTGACGTTCCGGGCCGCCGCGATCCGCTGCCCCCAGTACTCGGCGCGGCGTGCGAGGCGTTCCGCGCGGCGCTGGGAGAGCTTCTTCTGCCGCTGCGGCGGCGCCTCCCAGGGGCTCTTCTTGACGGGGTCGATCACGTGTTTTCACCCCCTTTCGGCGGGCTGGGTGGCAGGGTGGAACCGGCGCTTCGGCGCCTTCACCGCGCCCCCGAGTTGTTGACGGCATCTCGGGGGCCGGTGGAGCCGTCGAAAGGCTCGTTTGTGCAGGTCAGCCCGCCAGGCGGTAGCCGTTGGCGATGAGGCTGGCGGCTTCCTGGCGGTACTTGGACGCGGTGTCGGTGGAGGACACGTCGCACTCGCGCTGGACGTCGGCGATCGAGACCAGCTCGTTCAGCTCGTCCTGCACGTCCTCCAGGGCCAGGCCGTCGGGGACGAGGCCGGCGGTGAGGGCGAGGCGGGCGACCTTGCGAACGGAGCGCTCACGCCGGTTGAGCTTGGCCTCGTCCTCGATTTCGACTGCGCGCCGCTCGATTTCGGCAGCGGCCCGATGCGTTTCGGCAGCGGCCTTCGCCGTTTCGGCGGCAGCCTTGCGGGCGGCCTCGATACCGGCGGCGGCGATCTCCTGACGCTCGATCTCCTCCGCCTCCAGGCGCGCCGTTTCGGCAGCGGCCCGGCGCGTTTCGGCAGCAGCCGCTTCGATTTCGGCAGCGGCCCGATCGGCTTCGGCAGCAGCCTGGCGGGCTTCGGCGATGGCCTGGGTCTCGACCGCCTGCGCTTCGGCGGCGGCGACCCGGTCGGCCTCCGCCGCTTCCTTCCGCTTCTGCGCCGCGGCGTCTTCCAGCTCGGCCGCACGGAGGTCAGCGGCGGCCGTTGCCTCGCGGGCTTCGGCCTCCTGGCGCTCGGCCTCGGCCACGCGGGTGCGGGCCTCGGCCTGGACGGCCGTCTCCTGCGCCGCCTCGTCCCGGGCGGCGGCTTTCTCGGCGGCGCTGATCTGCGCCTTGGAGTGCGCGTGGGCCGTGCCCTTCTCGCTGTTGACCCGGGCCCGGACCGTTTCGAGCTTGCCGTCGGCTTCCAGGCGCTCGGCCTCGGCCTGCTTCTCGGCGAGCTGCTTGCGCGTCGTCGCCTCCAGGCGCCGCCGCTCGGCCTCTTCCTCGCGCTGCTCCGCTGCGGCTTCCTGCTGGTCAGGCATGGCGAGTGCCTCGCTGACGGTGTAGCCGTAGGGGGCCATCTTCATCGGCAGCCGCTCGTCGTCGGTGGCCTTGGACAGGTCGCCGTTGTACTTGCGCTTGAGCCACTGCTCATACGCGAGGAGATCCTGCTCGCGGCGGACCATCTCCGGGTAGGAGGCCACCCCCCACAGCCGCATCCGCCGGTAGATCCGGGGTGTGGCGAACGGCGCCAGCACCCAGCGGATCAGCGGAATCGCGTCGCGGCCCTCCCGGCCGGGGCGCACGATCCGGTCGATCGCGTCCCGGCCGACCTCCACGATCATGATGAAAAGGATCGGGACGACACCGTGCGCGAACGCGGCGACGTAGTCCACAAACGTCCACGCCCGGTCCTTCGGTGCGGCGGATGTCCGCGTACTCATCTGAGTGCACCACCGAGTACGAAGTTGTGTGCACCACTGCTCAGGCTACGTCGGTGTCCCGTTCGATGGCCTGGAGGCGGTTCT
>NZ_JOEZ01000083.1 GCF_000721175.1 Streptomyces anulatus | reverse complement strand
TGTCCGCGTACTCATCTGAGTGCACCACCGAGTACGAAGTTGTGTGCACCACTGCTCAGGCTACGTCGGTGTCCCGTTCGATGGCCTGGAGGCGGTTCTTGAGCCGGTAGCTGTTGCCGTTGATCGGGAGGACCTCGCAGTGGTGCAGGAGGCGGTCGAGGATCGCGGTGGCCAGGACCTCGTCGCCGAAGACCTGGCCCCATTCGCCGAATGTCTTGTTCGAGGTCAGGATGATCGAGCCCTTCTCGTAACGCTTGGAGATGACCTGGAAGACCAGGTTCGCTTCGGTCCGCTCCAGTGGCTGGTAGCCCACCTCGTCGACCACGAGGACCGCGGGGCGGAGGTAGCTGGTGAGCTTGCTGATCAGCCGGCCCTGGTCCTCGGCGGCCTTGAGGTGGCGGACCATGTCGTCGAGGCTGGTGAAGTAGATCGAGTAGCCGGCCCGGCAGGCCGCGACGGCCAGGGCGACGGCGATGTGTGTCTTGCCGACCCCTGGCGGCCCGAGCAGGGCGACGTTGGCTTTGTCCTCGACGAAGGAGAGGGTGGCCAGGTCCTTGACCTTGCGCGGGTCGAGGTCGGGCTGGAAGGAGAAGTCGTAGTCCTCCAGGGTCTTGTGGTGCGGCAGCTTCGACAGCCGCAGGCCGTTGCGGAAGCGGCGGTCGTCGCGGACGGCGAGTTCCTCGGACAGCACCAGGTCGAGCAGGTCGAGGTAGCCCATCTTGGCCTCGTCCGCCCGCTGGACGTACTGGTTCAGGGCCTCGGCCAGGTGCGGCAGGCCGAGCTTGGCGGCGGTGGTGCGGATGCGGGTGCTGGTCAGCTCGCTCAACGGGCTTCCTTGGTCGGGGCGGTGAAGGGTCGGGTGCCGGTCAGCTCGTCATAGACCGACAGCGGGCGGCGGCCGACCTCGATGTTCGCGGCGGCGGCCCGGTTCAGCAGAGCCTGCAGCGGTCCGGCCTCCGCCTTCGGTGGCTGGCTGCGGCGGGGTGAGGGCAGAGCGCCAACGCCGGTGGTGACGCGGCGGCCGGCACCGGTGGGAAGGCCGTCCCAGTGCGTCTCATCCACGATGCGGGCGCCTCGTCCAACAGCCCGCGGGTGAACGGCCAGCAAGGTCTGGCCACCTGGACCCGGGACGGTTGAGTGCAGGCTGACCTGGGACTTCGTGGCCCGGATCTCGATCAGCTGGCGGGGGCGGACCTTGCGGGCGGGCACCGAGTAGAGGTTCGCGTCGAAGGCGACCAGGCAGTCCTTGCCGACATGCCGCAGATGCCGCTGGGTGACCACGTAGGGGGTCGCCGGCAGCGGACGCAGGGCCATGTGGTCGCGCACGGCCCGGTGTCCGATGACTTCGCCGTGGGTGCCGTGGACCTTCGCCCGCCGCAGTGGTACCCAGGCAGCGAAGGCGGCGTTCAGCTCCTCGATGGAGGAGAAGGCCCGCCCGGCCAGGACATGGTCGCGGACGATGCCGACCTGGCGCTCGACCCGGCCTTTGCCCTGGGGCCGGTAGGCGGCCAGCACATCGATGTCGAAGTCGTAGTGCCCGGCGAAGGCGACCGCCTCCGGATGCAACGGAACCGCCTCACCCGGGGCGACGTGCCGACGCACGACCGTCTTGGTGCGGTCGTAGACGATGCTCATCGGCACCCCGCCGAAGTGCGCGAACGCGGCCCGGTGGCAGTCGAAGAACGTCGCCAGGTCCTGGCTGGTGGTGAAGCAGCAGAACGGGTCGCGCGAGTACGACAGCGTCATGTGGAAGGAGTAAACCTTCGGGATGCCGACATGGGCGAGGATCTTGCCTTCGTCGCCCCAGTCGACCTGGGCCTGAGCACCCGGGACGACCTCGAACCGCCGGTGCAGGCCCGCGAGCTCGCCCGGGCTAATGCCCAACTCGTCCGCGATCCGAGGCCGGGCTTCCTGCAGATAGAGCTTCACCCGCTGGTAGTTGATGCTGGCCCCGTACTCCTGGACGAGGCGCTCGTGAATCACCTTCCCCTTGAGCAGGATCTCGGACCTGAGCATCGCGTCGATCAGCGGCGCGACCTCGTCCACCACCCGCCGAGGCCGCTGATCTGCTACTTCTCTCTTCGGCGGCGCGAGCGAGGCCGGGTCCTTGAGGTACTTGCTGACCGTCCGGCGGTTCAGCCCGGTCTCCTTCGCGATCTCCCGCAGGCTCATCGCACCGGACTCGTACAGCGGCCGGAACCGCCTCAACTCCAGCCATCGATGTGGATCCAAGACCACCGTCAGCCGCCTCCCTGCCGCCCCGAAACGACAGCAGCAGACTCACGGCCGGCACCCCGTCACCGCATCAGGAATGGTGCACTTTCATCCGTACGAGGTGGTGCACGTTCGCTTGTACGCCGACA
>NZ_JOEZ01000082.1 GCF_000721175.1 Streptomyces anulatus | reverse complement strand
CGTGTCGCTCGGGTCCTCGGCACGCGCCGTCTGCACACCGGAGGCGAAGGTCCGCAGCAACCGCGGATTGCGCAGGTCGCCCAGGAACAAGGCGCCACCTGGGGTGAGGGCGCGGAGCGCGTGGTGGACGACCTGTTCCAGGTAGCCGGCGTTCGGGAAGTACTGGGCCACGGAGTTGAGCACGATCGTGTCGAAGTGGCCCTGTGGAAGGTCGTCGAAGTCGTGGGCGGGCTGGGTGCGGAGGTGTACCCGCGTGGCCAGGACGGGATCGGCACCGACGTGCCGCCGAAGCTCGTCGATGACGGTGCGGGAGAAGTCGGTGCCCCAGTACTCCTCGCACTCGGGCGCCAGCCGGGCCAGGAGCAGCCCGGTGCCGACACCGATTTCGAGGACGCGGCGCGGCCGCAGGGACCGGATGCGGTCGACGGTCGTGTCACGCCACTCCCGCATCTCGGGCAGCGGGATCGGCCGGCCGTCGTAACTGCTGTTCCAACTGGCGAAGTTCTCGCCGAACGCTGTCTGCTCCGCAGCGTTGTACACGGCGTCGTACAGGTTCTGCCACTCGCTGAGCTGGTCCTGCTCCACAGCCTCGTCGTGGTCGCGCGCCGAGGTGTCGGCTACGACGTAGGCGACGAGCCGGGCGTCACCGGGCTGGTCCTCGCGGACGACGACGGCTGCCTGCGCGATGTCCGTGTGGTCGGTGAGGACCTCCTCGATCTCGCCGAGTTCGATGCGGAAGCCTCGGATCTTGATCTGGTGGTCGACGCGCCCGACGAACTCCAGCTCGCCGTCCTGGTTCCAACGCACCAGGTCACCGGTGCGGTACATACGAGCACCGGGCTCGGGAGCGTACGGGTCCGCCACGAATCGCTCGGCCGTCAGGCCGGACTTGTTCAGATAGCCGCGGGCCACACCGGATCCCGCGACGTACAGCTCCCCCACCACACCGGGCGCCACCAACTCCAGCCCCGAACCCAGCACGTAGGTACGCGTGTTGGCGATCGGTCTGCCGACAGGCGGGGCGCCCGCGCCGCCGGCCAGGTCCGCGGCGGTCGACCAGATGGTGGTCTCTGTGGGGCCGTACAGGTTGGTCAGGTCGTCGGTGAGCGTGCGCATCGACTCGGCGAGCGGTGTGGGCAACGCCTCACCGCCGACCAGGATGCGCAGGCCCCGAAGCGCCTCCGGCTCGTGCGCCACCAGGAGCTGCCACAACGAGGGGGTGCCCTGTACGACCGTGACGCCGTGCCGGGCGATCAGGTCGAGCACGGCGGACGGTTGAGGGACGGCCTCCTTGGGGGCGAGGACCACTGTGGCGCCCGAAAGGAGCGGGTGGTACAGCTCCAGCGCAGCGATGTCGAACGCCACCGTGGTGACCGCGAGCAGCCGTTCCCCCGTCCGGAGCGGGACCTTGCGCCGCATGGCTTCCAGGAAGTTGAGCAGCGGCGCGTGCGGGACGACCACGCCCTTGGGGCGACCGGTCGAGCCTGACGTGTAGATCACGTACGCGGCGGCCTCGGGGGGCGGCGGCCCCGCGTGGCCGGTCTCGACCGGGTCGGTGTCGGGGCAGGCGGCCAGCAGGGCGTGTACGTCCGGGGAGTCCAGCACCAGTCGTTCCGCCGAACCACCTCTCGGCGTCCGCGAGTCCGTCGACAGCGTGGTGAGCAGCAGGGCGGGCCGTGCGTCCTCGAGTACGTAGGCGAGGCGGCCGGCCGGGTGGTCCGGGTCCAGCGGCAGGTACGCGGCGCCGCTCTTGAGCACGGCCAACAGAGCGACCACCAGCTCGGCCGAACGCGGCAGTGACAGCGCGACCACCCGGTCCGGACCCGCGCCCCGGTGCAGCAGGACGTGCGCGAGGCGGTTGGCGCGGCGGTCCAGTTCCGCATACGTCAGGGAGGTGTCCCCGGCGATCAGGGCCACGGCGTCCGGGGTGGCGACGGCCTGCTCGGCGAAGCGGACCGGCAGCAGCTTCTCGCCGATCTCGGTCTCGGTCTCCAGCCAGGTGCCGAGCAGTTGCCCGTGTTCGTCGGGGGTGAGGACGTCGATGTGGTTGAGGGGCTGGTCGGGGTGGGTGGTGGCGATGTCGAGGAAGTGCAGCCAACGCTCGAACAGGGCTCGGACGGTGGGCGCGTCGTAGATGTCGCTGGAGTACTCGATCGCACCGCTGATGCCCTGCGGCTCACCATGGGCACCGCGCTGCTCGGCGAGGCCTCGGGCGCGTTCTGGAGGGCGAGCATGACCTGGAAGAGCGGGTGGTGCGACAGGGTCCGGGTCGGGTTGATGAGCTCGACCAGGTACTCGAAGGGGACGTCCTGATGCGCGTAGGCGGCCAGGCTCCTCTCCCGCACCCGAGTGACCAGCTCCGTGAAACTCGGATCACCGGACGTGTCCGTCCGCAACACCAACGTGTTGACGAAGAACCCGATCAGCTCGTCCAGCGCCTGGTCGGTGCGGCCGGCCACCGGACTGCCCACCGGAACGTCCTCACCAGCCCCCAGCCGGGTCAGCA
>NZ_JOEZ01000081.1 GCF_000721175.1 Streptomyces anulatus | reverse complement strand
ACACGGCGTTCGTGATCGGACAGCTCCAGCGGCAACGGCTTCGGACCAGGCATCAGCCCACCCTACAACCGCGCGCGAACTAACGACTCAGGACACTAGTGTGCTGAGTAGCCAAGGGATCGACTTTCTATCGGGCTCGATCTTGCGGTGAGACCCCGGCCTGGTGCGATCAACACCGCGTCGGGGTCGTTTAGTTCTCGCACCGTAAGCAGTCGCGGCATCGCGCCGCAAGCTGTCGCGATTAGTCATACTTGCTGGCCTTGTGTCCTGAACATGAAAGGGAGTTGATCTTAGGCAACTTCTGGAAGTGATGCTGTGTGGGAGATGAAGGTTTTGTGGCCCTTCGGAGCCGCCCTGTGGGGGGAGGCTCTAAACCGCCTCATGCTGCGTTAGCTAATGACTGTCGTGGTGAGCGATGGGGAAAAGGCGTCGTGAGAGGCGTCAGGTGGGGACCGGGAAGACGAACGCAAGTGAATCGCTGCTGACGTGTCGAAAAAGTAGCAGACGGCATCGAAACCGGGGTGTGGTCAGAACTCCGGGATGAGCCTGGCGGGTGCCCGCTTATTGGCCAGGCGGTGTCCGGCATACAGGCGACGTGAGTCCGGTCTGCGGCTTCCACATGGAACAGGAGAAGGCAAGTCCCGATACTGCCCGCCGAGCGGCGGGCGAGAGGGAGTGCCCCAAGCAGCAGTCACTGCAAGGGGTCGAGTACCGACGCGGGACCTGCTGGCGGACCGGCTCGTAGTAGTGATGAAACCCCTGTAATCGGGGCGGAGCGAAGGGGCCGGGTCGTTCGTGACTGAGTTGATCGTATCAACCGGACGGCGTCCGGGAGGAGTTCGATGGGCCAGTTGAAATCGTCGACCAAGCCGTTTGATATTTCAAAGTGGGAAATCAAGGAGGCGTGGGAGGAAGTCAGGGCTAACAAGGGTGCACCCGGTGTGGACGAGCAGAGCATCGCCGAGTTCGAGAAGGACCTGAAGAACAATCTGTACAAGGTCTGGAATCGCATGTCGTCGGGCTCATATTTTCCGCCTCCGGTGCGTGCGGTGGCCATTCCCAAGCCACACGGAGGCGGCGAAAGAATGCTTGGCATTCCTGCTGTCGCTGACCGCGTGGCGCAGACTGTGGTGGCCCGGCATCTGATGCGCAGGGTGGAGCCAATTTTCCACCCGGACAGCTTCGGATACCGGCCCGGACGGTCCGCCTTGGACGCGGTAGGAAAATGCCGGGAACGCTGCTGGAAAAGGGACTGGGTGGTGGAGTTCGACATCGCCAAGTTCTTCGACAGCGTGCCCTGGGACCTGCTGGTCAAGGCGGTGGAAGCGCACACCGATGCCGTCTGGGTGAAGTTGTACGTGCGGCGGTGGCTCGCCGCCCCGCTCGTCATGCCCGACGGCTCCCTGCTGGAACGGGAGCGCGGGACCCCTCAAGGGGCCCCGGTATCTCCCGTCATGGCGAACCTGTTCCTGCACTACGCGTTTGATACCTGGATGGACCGGGAGTTCCCGTCCGTCTGGTTCGAGCGGTATGCGGACGACGCGGTGCTGCACTGCGTCACTGAGCGTCAGGCCCGCGAGGTGCTGGCCGCGCTCACGGACAGGATGGTCGAAGTCGGGTTGCAGCTGCACCCGGACAAGACCCGGATCATTTACTGCAAGGACGGCCACCGGCGTGGCGCTTACGAGCACACGTCGTTCACCTTCCTCGGGTACACGTTCCGCGCCAGAAGGAACCGGAGTCGGCACGGGAACCTGTTCCTGGCGTTCGACCCGGCGGTCAGCAAGGACGCCCTGAAAAAGATGGGGCGGGAGCTGCGGTCCTGGCACCTGCACACTCGCTCCGAACTGTCCTTCCAGGAGCTCGCCCACAGGATCAACCCTGTGGTCTCGGGCTGGCTCAACTACTACAGCCGCTTCAGGCCGTGGGAGCTGATCCCCTTCGTGATGCGCATCAACGCCTATCTGGTGCGCTGGATCCGCCAGAAGTACAAACGCCTCGCGGCCCAGCGGAAGGCCATCGCGAAGATGCAGGAGATCGCCCAGCGATACCCCCGCATGTTCGCGCACTGGCGCCTGACCACGGGTGCCGTATCGGTCTGACGACCAGAACGACAAGAGCCGTGTAACGGGCGACTGTTACGCACGGTTCTGTGAGAGCCGAGGGGTGAGATCCCCCTCGGCTACTCGGCGTGACGGGGGCGGGAGGTAGGGCGGTTTCCCCAACCCCTGTCTTTTTCCCACCGGTTGAAAAAGGGGGCTCGAATCCCGGATCCCGTGTCCCGGCCCTCGTGCCCCGGGCCCCGAGCTTCGGGCCGGGACCCCGATCACGTACCCCCGCAAGAGTGAACGACCCGCTCCGACGCTCGCGTCCTGGGCGCCGAGCTTCGAGCGTCGGAGTGAAGTTCGCGACGCCGTTGGCTGATTTCTCGATTGCAGTAGCAACGGCCGGGTTGATAGACATGGTCGTACGCATGTTCGTTGTACGTAGCGGGGGTCTGGGCGGTCAGTCGGGGATGGACGCGGCGTTCGGTTCGGGTGACCAGGAGCAGGGCGAGAACGCGAAGTCGCAGATGGCGTCGGCGAATTTCGACGCGGCGCGTTTCGGGGGCCGCTGACTCCGGTCGCGTTGTGGGGTTCGTGCGGGTTTTGTCTGACGGGGAGTGATGGGTGATGGCGGGTAGCACGGACCGGCGTTCGTACGACACGGGTGCTTCGACGGAGGTGCAGGCGGCGCTTCAGGTGGTGATCGGTCGCCTGGAGCAGGTGATCACGGCGCGGGACACACTGCGGTGGAACGCGACGTCGCAGGAGGTGCGGAACATCATCCGGCTGCTGCGGACGACGCTGGAGAAGAACGACGGAACGGCCACGCAGACGTTGGCGCGGGCGAAGGCCGCGGTCGACGGCATCGGCTGAGGGCCGCGCTGATTTCGTGTTGCCGCCCGCCGTGCGGGGTGGGTGGCTTGGCTTTGTGGTGCGTACGGGGGGTGTGTGGGATGACCGGGTGGGACATCAAGCCGCAGGGTGTGCAGGGCCAGTTGAAG
>NZ_JOEZ01000080.1 GCF_000721175.1 Streptomyces anulatus | reverse complement strand
TTGAGAACTGCACAGTGGACGCGAGCATCTGTGGCCAAGTTTTTAAGGGCGCACGGTGGATGCCTTGGCACCAGGAACCGATGAAGGACGTGGGAGGCCACGATAGTCCCCGGGGAGCTGTCAACCAAGCTTTGATCCGGGGGTTTCCGAATGGGGAAACCCGGCAGTCGTCATGGGCTGTCACCCGCTGCTGAACACATAGGCAGTGTGGAGGGAACGAGGGGAAGTGAAACATCTCAGTACCCTCAGGAAGAGAAAACAACCGTGATTCCGGGAGTAGTGGCGAGCGAAACTGGATGAGGCCAAACCGTATGCGTGTGATACCCGGCAGGGGTTGCGCATGCGGGGTTGTGGGATCTCTTTTTCATGGTCTGCCGGCTGTGAGACGAGTCAGAAACCGTTGGTGTAGGCGAAGGACATGCGAAAGGTCCGGCGTAGAGGGTAAGACCCCCGTAGCTGAAACATCAACGGCTCGTTTGAGAGACACCCAAGTAGCACGGGGCCCGAGAAATCCCGTGTGAATCTGGCGGGACCACCCGCTAAGCCTAAATATTCCCTGGTGACCGATAGCGGATAGTACCGTGAGGGAATGGTGAAAAGTACCGCGGGAGCGGAGTGAAATAGTACCTGAAACCGTGTGCCTACAAGCCGTGGGAGCGTCGCTGTATGTGCTTGCACATGCAGTCGTGACTGCGTGCCTTTTGAAGAATGAGCCTGCGAGTTAGCGGTGTGTAGCGAGGTTAACCCGTGTGGGGAAGCCGTAGCGAAAGCGAGTCCGAACAGGGCGATTGAGTTGCACGCTCTAGACCCGAAGCGGAGTGATCTAGCCATGGGCAGGTTGAAGCGGAGGTAAGACTTCGTGGAGGACCGAACCCACCAGGGTTGAAAACCTGGGGGATGACCTGTGGTTAGGGGTGAAAGGCCAATCAAACTCCGTGATAGCTGGTTCTCCCCGAAATGCATTTAGGTGCAGCGTCGTGTGTTTCTTGCCGGAGGTAGAGCACTGGATAGGCGATGGGCCCTACCGGGTTACTGACCTTAGCCAAACTCCGAATGCCGGTAAGTGAGAGCGCGGCAGTGAGACTGTGGGGGATAAGCTCCATGGTCGAGAGGGAAACAGCCCAGAGCATCGACTAAGGCCCCTAAGCGTACGCTAAGTGGGAAAGGATGTGGAGTCGCAGAGACAACCAGGAGGTTGGCTTAGAAGCAGCCACCCTTGAAAGAGTGCGTAATAGCTCACTGGTCAAGTGATTCCGCGCCGACAATGTAGCGGGGCTCAAGCGTACCGCCGAAGTCGTGTCATTCGTACACATAGGGCCAACGCCCGTACGGATGGGTAGGGGAGCGTCGTGTGCCGGGTGAAGCAGCCGCGGAAGCGAGTTGTGGACGGTTCACGAGTGAGAATGCAGGCATGAGTAGCGATACACACGTGAGAAACGTGTGCGCCGATTGACTAAGGGTTCCTGGGTCAAGCTGATCTGCCCAGGGTAAGTCGGGACCTAAGGCGAGGCCGACAGGCGTAGTCGATGGACAACCGGTTGATATTCCGGTACCCGCTTTGAAACGCCCAGTACTGAATCAGGCGATGCTAAGTCCGTGAAGCCGGCCCGATCTCTTCGGAGTTGAGGGTAGTGGTGGAGCCGATGAACCAGACTTGTAGTAGGTAAGCGATGGGGTGACGCAGGAAGGTAGTCCAGCCCGGGCGGTGGTTGTCCCGGGGTAAGGGTGTAGCCCGTGTGGTAGGTAAATCCGTCACACATACAGGGTGAGACCTGATGCCGAGCCGATTGTGGTGAAGTGGATGATCCTATGCTGTCGAGAAAAGCCTCTAGCGAGTTTCATGGCGGCCCGTACCCTAAACCGACTCAGGTGGTCAGGTAGAGAATACCGAGGCGTTCGGGTGAACTATGGTTAAGGAACTCGGCAAAATGCCCCCGTAACTTCGGGAGAAGGGGGGCCATCACTGGTGATAGCACTTGCTGCTTGAGCTGGGGGTGGCCGCAGAGACCAGCGAGAAGCGACTGTTTACTAAAAACACAGGTCCGTGCGAAGCCGTAAGGCGATGTATACGGACTGACGCCTGCCCGGTGCTGGAACGTTAAGGGGACCGGTTAGCTGACTTTCGGGTCGGCGAAGCTGAGAACTTAAGCGCCAGTAAACGGCGGTGGTAACTATAACCATCCTAAGGTAGCGAAATTCCTTGTCGGGTAAGTTCCGACCTGCACGAATGGCGTAACGACTTCTCGACTGTCTCAACCATAGGCCCGGTGAAATTGCACTACGAGTAAAGATGCTCGTTTCGCGCAGCAGGACGGAAAGACCCCGGGACCTTTACTATAGTTTGATATTGGTGTTCGGTTCGGCTTGTGTAGGATAGGTGGGAGACTTTGAAGCGGCCACGCCAGTGGTTGTGGAGTCGTCGTTGAAATACCACTCTGGTCGTGCTGGATGTCTAACCTGGGTCCGTGATCCGGATCAGGGACAGTGTCTGATGGGTAGTTTAACTGGGGCGGTTGCCTCCTAAAGAGTAACGGAGGCGCCCAAAGGTTCCCTCAGCCTGGTTGGCAATCAGGTGTTGAGTGTAAGTGCACAAGGGAGCTTGACTGTGAGACCGACGGGTCGAGCAGGGACGAAAGTCGGGACTAGTGATCCGGCAGTGGCTTGTGGAAGCGCTGTCGCTCAACGGATAAAAGGTACCCCGGGGATAACAGGCTGATCTTCCCCAAGAGTCCATATCGACGGGATGGTTTGGCACCTCGATGTCGGCTCGTCGCATCCTGGGGCTGGAGTCGGTCCCAAGGGTTGGGCTGTTCGCCCATTAAAGCGGTACGCGAGCTGGGTTTAGAACGTCGTGAGACAGTTCGGTCCCTATCCGCTGCGCGCGCAGGAATATTGAGAAGGGCTGTCCCTAGTACGAGAGGACCGGGACGGACGAACCTCTGGTGTGCCAGTTGTCCTGCCAAGGGCATGGCTGGTTGGCTACGTTCGGAAAGGATAACCGCTGAAAGCATCTAAGCGGGAAGCCTGCTTCGAGATGAGTATTCCCACCCTCTTGAAGGGTTAAGGCTCCCAGTAGACGACTGGGTTGATAGGCCAGATGTGGAAGCCCGGTAACGGGTGGAGCTGACTGGTACTAATAGGCCGAGGGCTTGTCCTCAGTTGCTCGCGTCCACTGTGTT
>NZ_JOEZ01000079.1 GCF_000721175.1 Streptomyces anulatus | reverse complement strand
TATGACGGCCGAGCGTTTCGTCGCCGACCCTTACGGTCCCGAGCCCGGCGGGCGCATGTACCGCACCGGTGACCTCGTGCGTGCCAACGCCGAGGGGGATCTGGAGTACATGGGCCGCGTCGACCACCAGGTGAAGGTCCGCGGCTTCCGTATCGAACCCGGCGAGATCGAGAACGTCCTGACGGACCATCTGGCGATCGGCCAGGCCGCCGTGGTCGCCCACCACGACCAGCCCGGCAGCACCCGCCTGATCGCCTACGTCGTCCCCGACACCGACGAAACACCGGCAGACCTGCGTGAGTTCGTGCGGCAGCGGTTGCCCGCATACATGGCGCCGTCCACGTACGTCACCTTGGGCCGGCTGCCGTTGACGGCCAACGGAAAGCTCGACCGGGCCGCGCTGCCCGAACCCGATCCGGGCGCGCGGGCGGATGTGCCGCGTCGTGAGCCGCGGACCGAGCGCGAGCGACTGCTGGGGACGCTGGTCGCGCAGGCCCTGGGCGTGGACAAGGTCGGGCCCGACGACGACTTCTTCGCGCTCGGCGGGGACAGCATCGTCTCGATCCGGCTGGTCAGCCTCGCTCGCTCCGCGGGTGTCGGACTCGCGGTCCGGGACGTCTTCGAGCAGCGGACCGCGGCCGGTCTGGCCGGGGTCGCCGAGAAACTGGCCGTGTCGGCACCCGACCCCGACGACTCCGGCGTGGGCGGGATGGAACCGACCCCGATCATGCGCTGGTACGACACGCGCGGTGGCGACATCGACGCGTTCCACCAGGCGATGCTGCTGGAGGTGCCGGCCGAGCTGCGCGAGGATCACCTCGTCGCGGCCGTTCAGGCACTCGTGGACCACCACGACGCGCTGCGGTTGACCCGGACACCCAGCGGTCAGGACAACGGGGCGTGGTCGCTCCAGGTGAGTCCGGTGGGGTCCGTGTCGGCAGCGGACCTGGTACACCGTGTCGAGACCGCCGGCGCCGCCGTCGACGCGACGCTGGTCCGCGCACAGGCGGAGGCGGCGTCCGCCCGCCTGTCGGCCGAGCGTGGCCTGCTGGTTCAGGTGGTCTGGTTCGACGCCGGACCGGCCGAACGGGGCAGGCTGCTGGTCGTCGTCAACCATATCGTCGTCGACGGGGTGTCCTGGCGGATCCTGCTTCCCGATCTCATCGCCGCCTGCGAGGCCGTCGGAGGCGGTCGTCCCCCACGGCTGGACCCGGTGGGCACCTCCCTGCGCCGCTGGGCGAGTCTCCTCACGGTCGAGGCCCGGCAGCCGGCCCGCACCGCCGAGGCGGCGCTGTGGAGCGAACTGCTCACCGCGGCCGACCCACCGCTGACCACTGGCCGGCTCGATGCCACGCGGGACACCGTGGGCCGCGCCCGCGAGCTCACCCTCTCCCTGCCACCCGAGGTCACCACCCCGCTCCTGACGACCGTGCCCACGGCCTTCCACGCGAAGGTCGACGACGTCCTGCTCACCGCGCTCGCCCTGGCGGTCGCCCAGTGGCGCCGGACCCACGCACGCGGGCGGCACACGGCTCTTCTGGTGGACGTGGAGGGACACGGGCGCGAGGAGATCGTCGAGGGCACGGACCTCTCGCGCACCGTGGGGTGGTTCACTTCGCTGTATCCCGTCCGCGTCGACCCGGGCCCCCTGGCCTGGGAGGAGGTCGTCGACGGCGGGCCGCCGCTCGGACAGGCCCTGAAACGGGTCAAGGAACAGGTCCGCTCCCTGCCCGACCGGGGCATCGGCTACGGCCTGCTGCGGCACCTCAGTCCCGAGACCGGGCCGGAGCTGGCCGGGCTCGCCGTACCGCAAATCGGATTCAACTACCTCGGCCGGTTTCCCTCGGCGGGCGCCCCGGTGGTCCCCGGCCGCCCGGAATGGACCGTGGCCGCCGAGACCGGCCTGCTGAGCGGCGCCGACCCGGCGACCGCGCTGGCGCACGGGCTCGAGGTGAACAGCATGGTCCGCGACGCCCCGGACGGGCCGGAACTGGAGGCCGTCTGGACCTGGGCGCCGGATCTCTGGACCGAACGGCACGTCCGAGCCCTGGCCGACCACTGGTTCCGAGCGATCCGCGGACTGGTCCGGCACGGCGAGCGCTCCGGCACCGGCGGCCACAGCCCCTCGGACTTCCCCCTGACCGAACTCAGCCAGCACGACATCGAGCAGCTCGAAGCAGCGTGGAGGGTGCAGAAATGACGTCGTCGGACCTGGAAGACATCCTCCCTCTCTCCCCGATGCAGGAGGGGCTGCTGTTCCACTCCCGCTACGAGCAGGACGGCGCGGACGTCTACGCGGTGCAACACGTCTTCGCCATCGAGGGCGCCCTCGACGCGGCGCGGCTGCGGGCCGCCGTGCTCGCGCTCGTCCAACGGCACCCGAACCTGCGCGCCGGCTTCCGGCAGGTGGACTCCGGCCGGACCGTACAGCTGGTGCGACGTCAGGTCGACGTGCCCTGGGACGTGTTCGACCTGTCGTCCCTTCCCGATGCCGACGCGGAGGGGGAGCTGACCCGGCTCGCCGCCAAGGAGCACGCCCGCCGGTTCGACCTGGCCGAGCCGCCCCTGCTGCGCTTCTCCCTGGTGCGCCTGGCCGCCGAACGTCACCGCCTCATCATGACCACCCACCACATCCTGCTCGACGGCTGGTCGACGCCACTGCTCGTGCGCGAGTTGACCACGCTGTACGACAGCCAGGGCGACGCCACCGTGCTGCCCCGAGTGGCCCCCTACCGGCAGTATCTGGGGTGGCTCGCGCAGCAGGACCAGCCGGCGGCGGAGGCCGCTTGGCGGGAGGCGCTCGACGGACTCGAGCAGCCGACGTTGCTCACTCCGGTGGACCCGGGCCGCCCCGGACTGATGCCGGAGCGGATCACGTTGGAGCTGGACGAGGACCGCACGGCAGCGCTGGCCGACTGGGCGCGCCGGCACAGGGTGACCCTGAACACCGTGCTCCAGGCCGCCTGGGGGCTGGTGCTGAGCCGGCGCACCGGCCACGACGACGTCGTGTTCGGGGCCGTCGTGGCAGGGCGCAACCCTCAACTGCCCGGCGTCGAGAGCATGGTGGGTCTGCTGATCAACATGGTGCCGGTGCGGGTGTCCCTGGACCCGGCACAGTCACTGCTGACCACCGTCGAACAGGTGCAGAGCGCGCAGTCGCGGCTCACCGGGCACCACCACCTCGGGCTCGCCCGCGTCCAGCAACTGACCGGGCTGGGCGACCTCTTCGACACCTCTCTGGTCTTCGAGAACTACCCGTGGGACGAGCCCGGCGAGCGGCCGGAGACCGGGCTGCGGATCACCCCTGACCTGGGCCGCGGGAGGGACGCGACGCACTATCCACTGACCCTGATCGCCGCCCCTGGCAGCCGTCTGTACCTCCGCCTGGACTACCGCGACGACCTGTTCGACCGGGCGACGGCCGCCGGGTTCGTCGACCGGCTGATCCGGGTGCTCGACCTCGTCGTCACGGATCCCTCCCGGCCGATCGGGCGGATCGATCTGCTCTCCGCGGAGGAGCGGGCGGCTGTGCTGGCGGTGCCTTCGGTTGTTGTGCCGTCGCGGGTG
>NZ_JOEZ01000078.1 GCF_000721175.1 Streptomyces anulatus | reverse complement strand
GCGCCGACGCCACCAAGCAACAGCCCGCCGCAGCCACTACCGACAACGGTCAACTGACCAACTCACCGGATAGATCACGAAACCGCACTGGAGTACTAGAGGCCCTATTCGAGGACTCTGACAGGCCATCAATAGGACTCCTGGAGGGCTTCCTTGCCCGACCGGGGATGATTTTGCGCCGTTGCGGGGACGTCGCATGCCACCCTCTGACGATGGTTCGTTCCCCGAGGAGATCCATGTCCCGTATCGCAGGCAACACCCGCCTCAAGGCCGCCCGCATGGCTGCCGGATACAACTCCCAACAGGCCCTGGCTGACGCGATCACCAAGGCCGCGCCCAAGCTCGGCATCCGAGGTCTCGCTGTCGGCGTCCGCCAGATCAGGCGCTGGGAGTCCGCCACACCGCCCTGGCCGCAGCCAGACGTACACCGAGTCCTAACCCACTTGCTGGGTCAAAGCATGGAGGACCTCGGCTTCACCCCTCCCTGGGGTACTGAGGGGCGTCAGCCCGAAGTGACAGTCAGCGACATCTCGCGCCGACGCCGGCCCGGAGCGCGGCTGGCCTCAGTTCCCGCCCAGTCAACCACCGCGACGCAGCCGGCCACCGTCGGCAAGGACTTCGAAGCCGTCACACGTTCCCACCGACACCTGTACTGGTCCGTGGCACCAGCCACCCTGCATCCCGCAGTCATGGAGCACGCTCGGCTTGGCTGTGCTCTGTTGCCCGAGACAGCGAACCCCACCCGCAGAATCCTCGCCGCCGCCCTGGCCGAGTCCTACCTGCTCGCCGGGCGCATCGAATTCTTCGACCTACGCCAGCCCGACCAGGCATCCGAAACGCTCCTGCGTGCGCTCCAAGCCGCAGGCGAGGCCGACGACCCAATCCTCGGATCGGCAGTCCTCGCCCATATGGCCTTCATACCTGGGTGGGCAGGAGACCGCGACGCAGCGGTCGAGCGCATGGTCGCCGCCCGCACTTACGCACGCCGCGGAAGTGGCTCCGCGGAACTCTGGGCCTGGCTCGATGCGGTCGAGGCTGAATGCGAGACTCGCTGCGGCAACCCGCGCACCGCACTGCAACTGATCAGCCATGCGGAGGACACCCTTGCCGCAGGCTCCGAGCACCCGACACCGATCTGGATGGACTGGTTCAGCTCCGTGCGTCTGGCTGCCTTCAAGGGCAATACACAGCTCAAAGCCGGCCACCTCCCCCAGGCGCGGGAGACCCTTGGCCAGGTCTTGGACGACCTGCCGCCGACATCCGACAAACAGCGCACCGTCATCCTCGGCGACCTCGCAGCCGTCGAAGCTGCGGACAGCCGACCGCAAGAGGCATGCCGCTACGCAACCCAAGCCCTCGACCAGCTCGCCATCACCTGGTACGCCACCGGCATGGACCGCGTCCGCGAGGTCCGGCGCACGCTCGCCCCCTGGCAGAACGAGCAATGCGTCCGTGACCTCGACGACCACCTCTACGACTGGGGTACGACAGTCAGCGCTCTCCAGCGTTGAACTCAGCGATCTTCTCCGGCAGCTCCACCAATGAGTCAATGCGCATCGTGGTGATCGCATCGGCCTCTGGGTCACGCTGCTGGATCGTGCCCCACGGCCCTCGGCGGATCAGAGCTGTCAGCAGGCCCGCCTGCACGGCCGGGCGAATGTCGTTGTCGAGCCGATCACCGACATACAAGATCTCGCCCGGCTCGGCAGGCGTCGCCTCGATCACGTGCTTGAAGAAAGCCACGTCAGGCTTCGACGCCCCCCAGTCGTCACTGGTAGCGATCAAATCGGACGGCAGATCCAGCCCTCGCAGCAGCCCACCCGCCCGCACCGTCTGATTCCCAGCTATACCCACCCACAGCCCGGCCTCACGCAGCGCAGTCAGCGAGGGCCGCACATCGGCGTACAGGTCGTCCTCGCCGAACCACTCCGGCTTCCCGGCTGCCGCGCGCTTCTCGCGCTCCTCCGTCAGGTCGAATCCTGGCTGGAACTCCTGGAAGGTCTCCCGGTAGTCCCGACCCTGGGCGATTACCGCCCCAAACATGGCCGCGAAGGTATGGCGCGGCACCCCCAACCAGTCCGCCCAGGTCCCGTACTCCCGCGTCTCATTGACGAGGCACTCACCGACGTCGAACACAACCGCACGAATCATGCTCCGCAGGTTAGACGGTGCAGCGCGGGAAGGCAGCCCTCTCGGACTGCGGCTGAATACCCACCCAGCCCTTGGTCTCACGCACAGCGAGCACCGTCGGTTCGCTCGTGACCGTCGCGCAACCCCGAACACGGGCATTCATTCAAGCTCGCTCAGGCGGGTGGCCGCGGCAACAACGTTGTCGGGCGACGCCCCGCCCGAGCCCAAGCCGACACCGACGCGTGCCGGGAAACTGAGTGGATCACTGGGGCGCCGCGAGTGTGGCGGCGGGGCGGCACGGCCGACCGAAGCGGGCGCATTTCTGCTCGAACCCTGGGGGGAGCCATCCACCGCTCAGCAGACGAGGATGCGCGGGAAACGCAGTGATGGCGGCGACAGCGAAGGCGAGGGATGCCCATGGTGTGTGCACCATCGTGTTCACCTGCTGGCCGCGAGTATTGACGAAGCTCGTCTGGAACGTAGCCACGCTCACGAGGTCGATCGTGCTCAGGGCCTTCCAATCAAGGTCAAGTCCGCCCGCGCTGCTCGCAAAGTGCAGTTTCTGACGGGTGATCGTCACCTCTCCCGGGCCGTCGACCATCCATCGCGCTTGGGCATCACGCGCTGCTTGGCGGCGCCTGGTGGAGTTGCCGATCGCGGAACCCAGAAGACTGCCGATGACGAATGTGGGATTGCCGACGGCGACCACACTGTTGTGCTGGTAGCGCCCGTTACCTGGGGCTCGCCAGGTCGATCGCTTACCGGGGCCGACAGCAAGGGCACGGTCGCCGCGCTCCAGTCTCGCCGTCGTAGCGATCCACGGACGGCGAGCCAGACCGCTGGCAAGGAGATCCGCGACGATCTCGCACGAGTGCCACAGATAGTCGTCCAGGGATGACCACGTCGGGGTGTTCACGTGCCCTGGTGGCGGCGCGAAGGGGTTGGCCTTTGTCACTCTGGCGGGTCCGTTTCCCGAGGGAACTTGATCACTTCAGTGCGATCGAGAGTATCCAGGAGACTCCTCGGTCGGCAGGAAATCTGAGGATCTTGCCACTGTGGCTGATCCTCGTGCTCGGCGGTACGAGAACGCCAACAGGCACTCGTACCTCCTGGCCGATACCGTACGCGCTTCGAATACTCGGTGTTCCGTTGGAGATCGCCGACGAGCATGTGCAGGACGAGCTTCTCGTCGCCGATGGACTTCACGTAGTCGTCGAGTCCCGGCGGCACCAATGCGGAGGATCGGGCTTGGCTGACGAGCGGCTGTCACCGCGCTCGGGACGCGCGCCCATTCGCCCTTCGTTTCTGTCGCTTTGCCACTCGGCCTACCGTCTGTGGAAGCCGCGCTTGGCGAGGTGAATGGACAGTTCGTGATCGGGGCGTAGAGGGCTGATCAAGCCTCCAGCTTTCACCACCCCAGCTGAAGACACAACGCACCTCCTGCCACGCTCGCACCAGTCCAGCCAAGCCCTCCAGAACGTTACGGGCTTGAACCAGGACGGCTCCCAAGAAACCGAGGAAGACGGGAATTCCTAACAAGACAGCAGCCCAACACACCAAGGCTCCCTTCTCATGCTCAGCCAGTGGAAACGTATAGGCCCGAAGCGAAGAACGGGGCGAACTCTGCCACTCCTGTTGATCAAAATCAGTACCCAAGTGGTCGCTTACCACGGCGACCTCACTACGTTGCGGCAAAGATCCTGCGCCAGCCCCGCACGAACGGCAAGTGCTCGCCTACACGGTCCCACCTGGCAGACCATCGAGTCAGCAGGGTAAAACCTACATTTTGTGATCTCAGCTTGGCCATCACCGTCTTGCAAACCCTGGCACTACGAGGTCGCACCCGTCTTTACGTTGCGGCGTAAATCCTTTGACCACCGGCCCTCCCCCAGCTCAGCTTGTCAGCGCGGAGCGGGAGGCGTGACCTTGGGTGCCCGAAGGCCCGGCGTGGCTTTCGGTCAGAGCCGTTGTCGCTACGTGATCGCAGTTCGGTCAGCGCCCACTGAGGGTTGAACGGCACACGCTGCAGCACATGGCGGCGTTCCGACCGTGGTACCGCATCAGCAGCTGTCCAGAGGGATGGCCGAATAGCGGTCTGCGCCCCCTCGTGCGCACTTGATTGCGCTCCCCTGCCGGGTCCTACCGTCCGGCTCACGCCACACAACATCGACGGAACGGAAGGGCAGCCGGTGAACAAGGACGAATCCAAAGCCGTCAGCGAGATCCTCCACGAGCTGAGCAACACCTCGCACGTCCAGGTCCGCTCGTCCACCGAACTTGCCGCCCATGTCTCCGAGGCCGCGGACGACGAGGACGAGAAGCGGACAGACAACGGGCAGGGACCGCTTCGCCGGCGCACCGACTACAGAGCGGCTCGGAACGCGCCACGTTCCCTGACCCTCACACCCTGGCAGATCATTCACGCCATCGGCCTCGGTGCTGCTTCGGCCCGACAGGGCGCGGGGCGAGGTCTAGCCGAGCACTGGGGGAGTCTGCGCTACATCCAGGCCCTGGAGGGCAACCAAGGCAACTACCTGCAACTGTCGTCCGAGGGTCGCGATCTCCTGCGCTTCTACAAGGCCACGCAGTCTGGGGAGATCGGCACCGGC
>NZ_JOEZ01000077.1 GCF_000721175.1 Streptomyces anulatus | reverse complement strand
GTTCCTCGTCCGACAGTCTCAACTCGGCCTTCGGCCGCCCCGTCCGTGCCATGAAGCAAGCTTATACATCTGAACAGAATTCCTGACTCAGAAGACTAGTTTCCGGTTCCCCGGGCGTCTGCTTCCAGCGCCGCCTTGAGCCGCTTCAGCGTCGTACGGATGTTGCCGCCCTGGAACTGCGCGAACGTCTTACCGCCGGTCGCGACGCGGTCGAAGACGTTGGCGACGAAGTCCGGCCAGCGACGCCGGTCGTCGGTCCAGGTCTCTGTGACCCGGGTCGCGCCGTCCACCGCCTCGAAGCGGTACTCCCAGGTGGCGATCGGTCCCGGGAGCAGAGGGCGCCGCAGACCGATCGCGTGCACCCGGAAGGCGAAACGCTCGCCGGGATCGGCCGCCGTCACCGTGCACCGTGTCGTCCAGCGTGCCGCGCCGCGCTTGTTCCGGCCCTCGAAGACCATGCCGACGTACGCGCCGCGCCGGTCGCCGCGCACGGTCGCGCCTCGGTTCTCGGGGCTCCAACGCCCCATCGCCGTGGGGTCGCTGAGCTGTTCGTAGACCTGCACCGGGGTGGCGTCGATGATGATGCTGTGCGCTACGGACATGGTGCGGGGCATGGCGCGACTCCTTGTCCACGGCCGTCGACGGACCACGCCCGGGTGCCGTACGGACCGTGGGCCGGCATCCCCGAGCCCATACCTTACTCGTGAGTAGATCCTGTGGGCCGGCGGGTGGAGCATGGCCGCGGCGGGTTCAACGCGTCCGCCGCTCCCCGCGGTTCGCGACCCGTATTCGTAACGTCGGCCGGCAGGCCCGACAGGCCACCGCCGGCGCGGGCGTCCGCGACGACCCCGGCCACCTCCCGCACGACCTTCGCCGGCCGGGCCCCGGGCTCCACCACCACCGTCGCCATCGCCCGCAGAGGCCGGCCCGCCAGGCGTACCCGCGCACGCGCCACGCCGTCGAACGCCGCCACCTGCGTCGTCATCGCCCGTTCCCACGCACGCCTGCGCAGCACCGGCCCGGTCCCCGGCAGCACCGCCCACCGCCGCCCGCCCGACAGAGCTTGACCGGCCAGCCACCACACCAGCGGAGCCGTACGACAGAGAGTCCGGCGGATCGGCTCCCGGACGTTGACTTGCGCTTTCGGTTGCGCCCGGACGAGGCCGAAGCGTTCGGCGTAGGCCATTTGAGTGTCCTTGTCGCCCGCTCGCGCCGGACGGAGAAGGATCTCCCACCGCACCGATGGCCATGGGTCCATTCTGGTCGCCGAGTCCACACGGGCCGTCGATCGAAGGAGCGTCGTAGTGACGACGAGGGGCATCTCGCAACCGGTGGAGACCGATACCGCCGAACAGGACGAAATGCCGGTACGGCGCGGGGAACCCGGCAACGTCATCATCAAGTGGATGACCTCGAGCAGTTCAACCAGGCGTTCACGATGCACGGCACGATCATGCTGCTGATGTTCGCGACGCCGCTGTTCGCCGGATTCGCGAACTGGATCATGCCGCTCCAGATCGGCGCGCCCGACGTGGCGTTCCCGCGGCTGAACATGTTCGCGTACTGGCTGTACCTCTTCGGCTCGCTCATCGCGGTGGCGGGCTTCCTCACCCCGCAGGGCGCCGCGGACTTCGGCTGGTTCGCCTACGCCCCGCTCAACGACACGGTCCGCTCGCCTGGCATCGGCGCCGACATGTGGATCATGGGTCTGGCCTTCTCCGGCTTCGGAACGATCCTCGGCTCGGTCAACTTCATCACCACGATCATCTGCCTGCGCGCACCCGGCATGACGATGTTCCGCATGCCGATCTTCACCTGGAACGTCCTGCTGACCGGTGTCCTGGTCCTGATGGCCTTCCCGGTCCTCGCCGCGGCCCTGCTGGCGCTGGAGGCCGACCGAAAATTCGGCGCACACATCTTTGACGCGGCCAACGGCGGCCCACTGCTGTGGCAGCATCTTTTCTGGTTCTTCGGCCACCCCGAGGTCTACATCATCGCCCTGCCGTTCTTCGGTATCGTGACCGAGATCTTTCCGGTCTTCAGCCGCAAGCCGGTATTCGGCTACATCGGCCTGGTCGCGGCCACCATTGCCATCGCGGGTCTGTCAGTGACCGTATGGGCGCACCACATGTTCGTCTCGGGAGCTGTGCTGCTGCCGTTCTTCTCGTTCATGACGTTCCTCATCGCCGTACCGACCGGTGTGAAGTTCTTCAACTGGATCGGCACGATGTGGAAGGGGTCCATCTCCTTGGAGACCCCGATGCTGTGGGCCATCGGGTTTCTGGTCACCTTCCTTTTCGGCGGCCTGACCGGGGTCATCCTCGCCTCACCGCCCTTGGACTTCCATGTCTCCGACTCCTACTTCGTCGTCGCCCATTTCCATTACGTGGTGTTCGGCACGGTGGTGTTCGCGATGTTCGCGGGATTCCACTTCTGGTGGCCGAAGTTCACCGGGAAACTGCTGGACGAACGGCTCGGGAAGGCGACGTTCTGGACACTCTTCTTCGGATTCCACGGGACTTTCCTCGTTCAGCACTGGCTCGGCGCCGAGGGCATGCCGCGGCGTTACGCGGACTATCTGGACGCCGACGGATTCACCGCGCTGAACACGATCTCCACCATTTCCTCCTTCCTGCTCGGACTGTCGATCCTGCCGTTCTTCTACAACATCTGGAAGACCGCCAAGTACGGAAAGAAGATCGAGGTCGACGACCCGTGGGGCTACGGCCGTTCGCTGGAGTGGGCCACCTCCTGCCCGCCGCCCCGGCACAACTTCGTCACCCTGCCGCGGATCCGTTCCGAATCCCCGGCGTTCGACCTGCACCATCCGGCGGTCCGTGCCCTGGAGGAAGCCACCAACCTTCCCGGGAACTCCGCGATCGTCGCCCCGGGGGACAAGCACGAGTGAGGACGGCCCCGGCCCGAACTGCCCGACGGAGAGGAGGACGGATGGAACCCGACAAGGACAGCGCCCGGGGCCTGGCCCAACTGGAGGGCTTTCTGCTGTGGAGCGCCGAGCTCGAGCGGGCGCGACGGCGGGCACGCCGATTCACCGACCAGCTGCCCTGGCTGACCACGGCGCAGCGTGAGGACGTCGAGCGGGTGTTCATCACTGAACGCGTGACCGAGTCCCGGGAGTCGCTCATCCGCATCCGCGACCGCGCGGACGAACTCCGCGAGGAGTACACCGGGCGCTACGCCCGTCTCCGGGCCCGCTGCGTCGCTGCCTCGGCCGGCGCGGTGGGTGCGGCGGCCTGCCTGGGCACCGCGCTGACGCTGGTGCTGCGCTGACCCTGGTGGGCTCCGTGGGCTCCGTGGGCTCTGGTGGGGACCCGGTGCGGCCGGCGGTCAGCGGCCGCACCGGACGAGCCGGGGCGCGGGAGCGGCGCCGGAACGGTCAGTGCCGTACCAGGCAGAAGGGGTGTCCGGCGGGATCCGCGTACACCCGCCAGCCGCGCCCCTCGTCCCCGGCGTCCAGCAGGGACGCCCCGGACGCCAGGACCTCCTCGTGGGCCCGTTCCTGGTCGGTGACGCCGAAGTCCAGATGAAACTGCTGGGGCGAGTCCTGGCCGGGCCAGCCGGGCTGCCGGTAGTCGGCCACCCGCTGAAAGGCCAGGACGAGGCCACCGGGCGTGTGCAACGTGGACCAGTCCGCGTCGCACCCCCACCGCCGGTCGGGACGGTCGACCTCGCCCCCGAGCAACGACGCGTAGAAGCCGGCCAGTTCCCTCGGGTCCGGGCAGTCCAGGACCACGCACTCCAGTTCAGCGATCATGGCCGCATCGTAGGCGTGTGCCGCGTGTGCCGCGTGTGCCGCGTGTGCCGCGTGTGCCGCGCGGACTCAGCGGGCCCCGAACACCTGCGTCCACACCGGACCGCCGCCGGAATCCTGCTTGCCCACGCCGATCTCCTTGAAGGAGCAGTTGAGGATGTTCGCGCGGTGCCCCGGACTGTCCATCCAGGACCGCATCACATCGGCCGGGGTCCGCTGCCCCTTGGCGATGTTCTCGCCGTAGGTGGACCACCGGTACCCGGCGGCGGTGATCCGGGCGCCCGGGTCCCTGCCGTCCTGCGAGGTGTGCGAGAAGTAGTCGTTGGCCTCCATGTCGGCGGAGTGCCGTTGCGCAGCGGTGTTGAGCTGATCGTTGACGGTCACCGGACCGCAGCCTTGCTTGGCCCGTTCCGCGTTGACCAGCTCGGTGACCTGCCCGGCGGTCCCCGCCGAGGCGGGCGGCGCGGGCGCGGGCGGGGCCGGCTTCGGTACCGGCGCGGCGGAGCTGGGCGCGGGCGGCGGGGTGCTCTTCTTCGGCTTCGCCTCGGGCGTACGCGAGGGGCTCGGCGACGGGGAGACGCTGGGCGACGCGGACGCGGACGCGGATGCCGTGGGAGACGGGGACGACGTCGGTGAGGCCGGTGCGGGCACCTCCGAACGGGGTGCCGGAGCGTCGGCCGTGACGGTCGTCGCGTCCCGCTCGTCGCCGTCGGTGTAGAGGTGTACCGCCGCGCCGCCCGTGCCCAGCGCCGCGACCGCGACCACGGCGGCGACGGCCGAGTTACGGCGCCGCCGCCGGGCCTGCACCCGTCTGCGCTCGGCGCGCCCCGCCCCGGCGCCGTCCGTGCCCGGCCCGGGGGCCCGCAGACGCGCCGCGGTGGCGAGCAGCTCGGGGGCGGCCCCTGCCCCCGCCATCGCGGCCACCGGGACCAGCGCGAGACCCACGAGCAGCCCCTCGGCGGGCACCAGCGCCGAGCCGTGCCCCGAGCACACCGTGCACTCGCGGGCGTGGCGGGCCAGCCGCTTGCGCCACAGGGCGGAGGGGACACCGTCCCAGCCGGCGGTGATGTCCTCCAGCAGCACGCACGGCGGTGCGGCCGCCAGCGCGCCCACCACGACCCTCGCGGCCTCCAGCTGGGCCTTCATCCGCTGCACCCGTACGGCGGTGTGCTGCGGGGAGAGTTCGAGAGCGGTGGCGACCTCGGCCCGGGACAGGTGGCCGGCCGTCTCCAGCCACCACAGCGACAACAGCGCGCGGTCGTCCTCGTCCAGCCAGCGCGTCGCCTCCGCCACCTGCCGCCGCTGGCCGGTCAGGCCGAGCTCCAAGATCGTCACCTCGACGAAGTCCGCGCGGGGATCCGGCAGGTCGTACGCGGTGTCCAGCCGGTCCGCCGGTATCGCACCCGACTGCCTCTCGCGCCAGTGCGTGCGTATCTCGTTCATGGCTATCGCCACCAGCCAGGAACGGAAACGCTCCGGGTCGCGCAGTTCGGGCAGTCCCCGGAGCATGCGCAGCACCGTCTCCTGCACCACGTCGTCCACGTCCGCATGACCGTCCAGCGCGCGTCCGACGACGTTGTACAGCAGCGGCAGGTATGCCGAGACGAGCTGGTCCTTGGCCTGCTGGTCGCCGCCCTGCGCCGCCGCGATCAAGACCGACGGGTGATCCTTGCCCATGCTGTGCTCACTCTTCCGGGGTCGGGTGCTGTCACTTCCCACACTCGGGAGATGGGGTGCGGGCGGGACGATAACAAGAATCCGTCGGACAACTCCGGAAACCTTCGCGCACATAGGGGCCTATATCACTGCATACCGGTCCGTGCCACGGATCGCCTTCCGTGGCACGGACCGGTATGCGGGACGGGCGGCGGCCGGCCGGCCGCCGGGTCACCGGCGGGGGCGCATCAGGTGCGGGGCGGCCCGTCCTGATCGCGGTCCGCTCCGAACCGCTGCCTGAGCTTGTCCTGGGCGGTGTCGACGTGGCCCCTGTGCTTGCCCTTCGTGCGGTGGTCGACCTTGTCGCCGGCCTTGTTGACGCCCTTGCCGGCGTGGCCCTCGTGGCCCTTGAACATATTCTTGATCTTGTCCATGGCGGACATACGGCCTCCTCCTCGACTCTGCGCCCCCTATCAAGGGTCACCGCACCGGGCCCGGCCCGCATCCGTGCCGGGAGGCCGCGAGGGCGCGCACAGGCGGCTCGGGTCCGGGCGGGAAGTGTGAAGCCGCTCCCACGGGGCACATACCGGTTGACCAGGAGGAGGTGGTGGCAATGGGCCGCATCCGAGTCGTCGTCCGTCGTCCCCCGCCCCCTTCGGGGCCGCCGCCGCTCGATCTGCGCACCCCGTCCGGTCGTCCCCTGCCCTACTGACCCCGCTCCCTGGTCGGGCCTGATCCGGACGAAAGTCCTAGGGTGTGTTTCGAAAGTAACGCCGTCCGCCCGGAGGGCGGGCTCGACAACATCTGGTGCGTGCGATCGCAAGGCGGAGGGTCGCCCCGATACTGGATGTATCGGGGTGATCCCGACAACGCGGCGAGCGTGCGTGCCAGACGCCGCCGAG
>NZ_JOEZ01000076.1 GCF_000721175.1 Streptomyces anulatus | reverse complement strand
TTGAACTCAGGCGGGTAGTTCTTCATGACCACGAGATGTCCGTCCTCAGATCCTCAGGATCCAGTGTCTCGTGTGTCCAACATCAGGGGTCAAGGCCCCGTCTTGATCGCTCTGTGAACATCATTGCTCAATGATGCGCTGCGCGGGCACCTCTTTTGATCGCTGCGCTACCGGAGTCCCGTGGCGTCTTGCTCAGCTCATCGTCAATTGAGGTATGTGTGCCCCTTGCTCCTTCCTCCTGACGCCTCCCCGGCTGCTTGGCTGGCACGGCATTGGTGCGAGAGCTGTGCGCGGATGTCGGCACGGCTCCCGGTACGCAGCGTCGAGATAGGGCAGTCGACACGGAGGCGGCAGCATGCGGCGAGAGTGTGGAGCGCCCACGTGGGGCGCCGGACCGGGGGTGTGGCGTCGACGAACCCCCGCCCGGAACATGGGCCATGCACCACTTGAGCCGACGGCCCGTAAGTGAGGCCGGTTCGTGCACATCTCACCCTTGCACCGGGACGCTGGTGTCATGGACATGAATGGTGAGTCCTGTGATCCGGCCTGACTGGATCACAGGGCCATGCTGAACTCCACCGTTGACGTGGTTGTGTACGGGTTCCGGGCGGGCCACGGATGTGTCGACCAGCTGCCGGAGAGAGGTCAGCACCTCATGCAGCTCGGCGCTGGTGACAGAGGCCGTCTGCAGAAGCCTGTACAGGTCGGTGTGCCATCGGTCCGTGATCTCACGGGTGGCTTGCGCGTCGCCGACGCCAGCGGCAAGCAGCCTGGTTCGTGTGGCGTCAAGGTCGGCGATCATGGTGCCGCTTGCATCAGCTCGCGAGAAGAGCCGTCCGACGACCGCACGCGCCTGTGTCCAGGAGTCAGTGACCATCAGTGAGACCAACGTGGTTGCTCCCGAGGCGGCAAGCGCGGCGAGCTCGGTTTCCATTGCTTTTTCTCCTAGGGTCAGAGCCCGGACGGCGGTCGGCTTGCGCCGCCCGGGCTGTCCGGAGGCTCCCCGTCGTCTGGGGTGAAGGCCGCTGGCGGGTCGAACCTGCGCACCAGATCGTCAGCCGTCTCATGCTGCTCCTGGTCCCTGATGGCGTCGGCGAACTGCTTGGCCAGCAACCTCCTTTGGGTGTCCGCGTCCTCGAGGTCGAGAGCGGTCAGCGCGTCCGCGAGGTGGTCCGCGGCCGTCGGTGCCCGGCCGAAGGGGGCTGCCTGCCGATCCGCAAGCACCTGGCCGTCCTCCACCTCACGCGGCTGCGGGATGAGGTCCCGCAGCCGTTCGGGAACGTCGGTGTCGTTGGCCGCGGAAGTAAGCCGGGCGAGCAAGCCGAGGTCTTCCACAGTCCTCTCGACCTTTTCGTCGTTCTTGGCGAGCCACCAGACCACGGCGCTGCCGGTGTCCTTCAGCACGTCTTCGCCCAGGTACTTGCGCTTACTCTGCTCGTACTTCCGCTGGTGCTCCCAGACTGCCTGGTCCTTGCGTACCCCGGCGAGGCTGTCCAGGCGTTCCTGGTCGTGCTCGTGCAGGGTGAGCCGCACATCCTCCGCCATGGCGTGGAGCTGCCCCGTGCTGTCAGGAAGCAGCGAGCTGAGCGCACCGCTCAGCTCGTGCTGGACGAGTGAGACCCGACCGGGCTCCCGCTGCTCGGTGACCACTCGGGCACGGTCCAGTACGGATTCGACGGCGAGTCCCGCCGGGTTCAGTACCCGGCCGGGACGGGAAGCGTCGAGGGCGTACCAGCGAACAGTCGCGGAGATCAAGAAGTCATAGTCGGGCCAATGACTGGGAAGTGCCACTCGGCTGACGTGGTGCTCCGTGCGCTCGATGGGAGCCGCCGTGTGGTGTTCCTCGAAGGCGACTGGCACGGAGCCGCGGCGACGCCCGGCGATTTTGAAAGCCACGGCGGGGGCTGCGACGAGGATCACTGCAAGGGGCGGCCAAGCCCATGTGGGCCACTGTTCCGTCAGGCCGAAAATGGTCAGCACCAGACCGCACAGGATGGTGAGGAAGACGGTTGTCGTCTTGTGTCCGGTGGTCATGGTTCGGTCCCCCTGGTTGATTCCGCGCGAGGCGGTGTGGTCGGGCCGCTCAGGCGCTGAGCTGAGCAGATCTTCTGAAGTAGCAGGTCGGTAGTGAGCGCGGCGCGCGAGGATCCGACGGGCGCGGTGCGTTCGGCGTCGCGGGCGCTCGCGTAGAGCGCGGCGAAGGCTGCACCGCGTCGACCCTCGCACCGGTCGGCGGCACTGACGAGGAGTTCGAGCAAGAGGTCACCCTCGTGCCCGTCATCAGCCGCTGCGTGCATCCAGCGTTCCGCGTACGGTTGCCATGTCGGCCGAGGCAGCCCGTTCAGTACGGCGCGCCAGCAGGTGGTCACGGACGACTGCACGCTCTCCTCCTCCACCAGCGTGCGTCCGTTGTCGTACGGGTCGGTCAGCGCCTCGGCGACGCCGACCCGCAGGAAAATGCAGAGGTCAGCCGGCGCGAGTTCGGAGCGTGCCAGCCGGCGGAGCAATCTACGGCGCAGTCGGTGGCTTGTCTCCATCAAGTCACTCAGCGCTTGCAGCGCGCTGCCGGCGCTGTGCTCGTGGCGAGCCAGGTAGTACAGGCGGAGCATGGCTTGGTCGGGGTGGCCGGCTGCGACGACGTCGGCACAGACCTGGACCAGGACCTGGGCGAATTGCTCCTTGAGCTGCTTGCCGGTGCACCACTGGTAGATCCAGCCTCGGAAGCTCCGTGCATGTACCCGATCACCGAGACCACAGGTGAGTGCTTGGACGGCGGCCTCCAGCCCAGCCTTGCTCGCGGCCGTCGAGCCCCAGGCTTCGGCCAGCGACGCCAGTCCTTCCGGGCGACCCGTCCGTAGATACTCCCTGGCCAGCTTCGCCACGAGGCCGTCGCGGAGCTCCTGGGTGATGTGCGGGCCGTTCAGCGCCACACTGCGCGCGGTCCACATGCCCAGATACTGGCGAAGGTCGGGCATGTGGTCCCAGAAGTGGGCGCGGACCGCGGAGTCGTGGTCCAACTCCCCGAACCGCACGTGACCGTCCGGTCCGACACTGGCGGAGATTTCCGCCAAGCGCTCTGCGAGATCCTTACGCTGGAGCAGCGGAACATCGTCGGGCGGCAGACCCACAGTAGTCAGCAGGAGTTGAGCGGCGCGATGGATGACGTCGGCGTGAGCGCCGTGGAGCATGGCGACGGTGATCAGCAGTGCCCTCTGAGGACTGTCACCCAACGTTGCGACGAGGGTGGCGACCTCTTCTCGCCGGTCGGCCCGCGCCTTGTGCGCAGTCGTGCACCACTGCGCGAACCCTTCGTCCCACGCGGCGGCCTCGCGCGCACGCCGTACCAGGTCGGCGAAGTCCGCTATCTCTCGCAGCGGCCTCTGCTCGCGGACGAATTCTGTGACTGTGGGATCCGGGCAGAGGTACTGCTCGCTCAGTACCCCATGCATGCGAAGGTGCCGCCGCAGGACCCGCTTGCGGCATGGCTGCTGAATCTCGACCCTGTACTGCTGCAGGTCGGAGTCGAGGATTCCCCTATGTGGCATGACGACCACGAGATGTGCGTTCTGCTCGTGTACGGCCTTGCGGAGGGCGGAGAGATTGGCCCGGGCGGCGGCCCACCGTTCGGCCTCGGCGGCCGACATATCCAGCAGCAGGCGGTCGCCGGCTTCGACCAGCTCCGCGTCGGTGAGGGGCAGTTCGCCTTCCTCGCCTGGCAAGAGCTCCCGGAAGGCGCCGATGTCCGTGTGGTGTTCGCGTAGGAGTACACGGGCCGCGGAAGTCCGGCCGCTGCCAGGTGCGCCGTCCAGGATCACGGTGCCAGTGCTGGCCAGTTGGAGGCGGGCGTTCCCCATGCCGGGCGGAGCGACAAGCACGCGCCGAAGCCACGCGAGCTGGTCATCGGCGACGCGCCGGAAGGAAGGTCTGCCCGAGCTCCGCTGGTCGGCGCCGAAGGTGACGTACATGTCCCCGGTGCCGTTGTGCAGGGCCCCGCTCGTGCTGGTGACCCATGTACTGCCGCTGCGCTCGCTCACCGGTCGTCGCCCTCATGTTCTTGGGCTTCGCCGAACCGGTGCCTGATCTCACCGTGGTGGTCGCCCTCGAAATACGTCATCCCGTTGCCCGAGAAGTGCCGGCCACCCGACTCATTGCGGGAATTCTGGTAGATGTCGCCCTGGCCCGTGTGCACGGGCCCGGTGGAGGCTTTGATGACGGTGCCGCCGACGTCGCCGGTGAAGTCACGGCTCTGTACGGCCGTGCCGCTCACGTCCCCGATCGAGTTGGTCACCGAGTCCGGTGCGAGCGGGGAGACGGCGTCCCGGTCCAGGTCGCGCAGACCCGGGACGATGTCGGCCACCACGTCGCCGAGGCGTTTCAGACCTGCCTCGGTGTCATGTGTGCTGAACGGGACGGACTGGATCTCTGTAAGCCAGGCCAGTTCGTCAGGCAGGTCGGCCTTGTTCAGGCGGTCGGTCTTCCGGCCGTCAAGTACGGGGACGACGGCAAGCTCACAGTCGAACGCCTCCATGATCTCCTTGCGTACCCAGTCCTCAGGGTCGCGCAGCCGGGTCTGGAAATTCGTCCAGTCCGGGCCGATGACAGCCAGAAGCACCGCGCTGCGACGCAGGCCTGTCAGCAGTTCCTTCGGGTATGGCTGGCCGGGGGCGATGGACTTCGACGCACGGAAGATCCGGCCACTGCCGAAGCGGCGCGAGAGCTCCTGGTCGATCAGGGCGGCCGTCTTGTCGCCGTCCGCTGTACGGTAGTTGATGAATACATCGGTCATCTCTAAGCCTCTCTTCAGGATGTGGGAGGGCGCGTTAAGGTGCCGAGGCGCGGAGCAAGCTGGCGTACGGCAGCGTGTGTGGGATGCCGAGCCAGGAGACGGGCGAGACGCCGAAGATCGATCGTGACGGTCGCGGACCGGACCGTGGCTACCCCGACAAGAAGCGGTTCCGTCACAGCACACGCGTGGTCGATCTCGCCGTCCGACGCATAGGCCAAAGCCCGTCGTATCCCGTACCGCACCTGGGTGCGGACTGCGTCCCGAGAGACCAGGGCAAGCTGCCGGTCCAGTTCCTCAGCCGCCTCCCTCGGACGGCCGAGGTCGACCAGGCACCAGCCGGTGACCATGCCGACCGAGTCTGGCAGGTGCATACTGCCGATCACCGGAGTCTCGGCGTCGCCGTCCTTGCGGACAAGGAGCGTGCGGGCCCGGTCCAGCGCGCGCAGACAGGCGTCACGATCGCCTGCCAGTGCATGGCCTTGCGCCTCGCGTTGCGCCGCCAGCCCACGGATCCGCGGTGGCAGCGTGTCGCTCTGGGCCCGCTGCGCCAGTGCGATCGTCTGCGCCGCGTCATCCTGGTACAACGTGATCAGCGCTCTGCGGACCAATGCGTAGCCGCCCAGTGCGTGGTCGCCGCCGGCGGCTGCCAGATCCACCGCGCGCTGGGTCCACCAGAGTGCCGCGTGCTCGTCGCCTGTCTCCTGCATCAGCCAGCCCACGTACTCGGCGTAGCGGGAGCCGAGCGCCAACAAATCCCGGCGGGTGCCGTCATCGACATGCACGGACAGTTTCCGCAGTGTGTGTGTCTGGGCGATCAGGCCGGGAAGCAGATACCCGGGCTCGACGCTCTGCCCCAGACGCCGGTAGTGCGTGAACAGAGAGCGGGACGCCTCCAGCATGCCCGCACCTGCAGCAGGGGCGACCGGTCCCGGGCCGCCCATGCCCAATCTCATCAGCGATGCGGCGCCTGCCCCCACGACCTGTCGCCGTCCTAATACTCCAGTGCGGTTTCGTGATCTATCCGGTGAGTTGGTCAGTTGACCGTTGTCGGTAGTGGCTGCGGCGGGCTGTTGCTTGGTGGCGTCGGCGC
>NZ_JOEZ01000075.1 GCF_000721175.1 Streptomyces anulatus | reverse complement strand
CGTCGACTGGTGGCCCTGGTCGCCCGAGGCGTTCGAGGAGGCCAGGAAGCGGGATGTGCCCGTGCTGCTCAGCGTCGGGTACGCCAGCTGCCACTGGTGCCAGTGAACTCACAGACCCAGTAGTCGACGGTGCTTACACGTCTCTGATGATCACGCTCTTCCCGCAGAGCTTCGACCAGTCGTCGCGGTCAGAGGTCAGAACGATCACGGGGGTCGGGACGCGGAGCGCGAGCGCGGCGACGAGGGCATCGATCGCGTAGTTGTGCCCGTGCAGCCCGCCTGCGTCCTGAAGCAGCTCCACGGCAGTCAGGGAGTCCTCCCGGCTGACCGGTTCCACCCGCAGTCGGGAGAGCACCCACTTCAAGCGCGCCAGATCGGTCTTCCCGCGTACGGCTTCAACGATGGTCAGCACGGACACGAGAACGGGAACCCCAGCCTGCCGGGATGCCTCGACGCGAGCCGCCTTGCCGCGGTCGTTGCGCAGGAGCAGAGAGAGCGCCTCGGAGTCGAGCACCAGCGAGCGGGCCGGCTGCTCCTTCACGCGGCGCCCCGCTCCGCATCCTCGGCGTTCACGTCTCCGAACAGCTCGCGACGAGCGCTTCGATCTTTTGCTCCGTGAGCGCGCCGTGCTCCTCCTCGTGGGACGCCACGATCTCGGCGAGCCCGTCCATGGCGAGCTGGGCAATGGGTTCCCAGGTGACGGACCCCTGGAGGTTCCGAGTTCCGTTAAGCACCGGCAGCTGCGAGTACCCGTTGAGCTGCGTCTTGGTGAGTGCTTCCTCGAAACTCGCCGAGGAGGTCACCGATACCACTCCTCTGAGCGCCGAGGGCAGGTTGCCGACCGTCTGCCCCTGGATCGGCTCGCCCTTGTCCTCCGCGTTGCCGGAGGTGGTGGCGGTCGCTGGTGTGCCGGTCGTCCTCGGCTCCGCCTGCTCTGTTGCCGCCTCCGGTTCGGCCGTTTCCTCGTCCGTGTCCTCGGTATCCAATGACGGCCCGGTCAAGGTGACCCGGTCGTCGATGCCTACGGCTGCGAAGTCCGGAACGGTGGACAGGCCGTGGTTGGTCAGCTCACTGGCTATCTGCTCGCTGATCAGGTAGCCGCGTCGGGAAGCCCCCCACCAGCCCAGCAGATCCCGGACGGTGAGGGTGATCGGAGCATCTGCATCCGCTTGCTTCCGGGCGTCTTTCAACCGGGCGTGCCGCGCGGCGGAGACGTCTGCTGCCGAGCCGCCGGACGCGGGCTGCTCCGCCACCATGTCCAGGAGGCTCTGTCTCAGAACGTCCAGCAGGGTGCCGTCGTCAAGTGCCCAGGCGGTCCATCCGCCGAAGCCCGGGCCAGGCGGTGGCTGCCGACAGACAGGTGCCCCAGGGGGCTGATGGCGGGGTACCGGGCGGAACCCAGCCATCACCAAGGCCGGGCGTCCGACTCTGCGAGGACCTGACCCGGCGCCGCAAGGGGGAAGTGGAGGCCGACGGAGCTCGTCGGCGCCTGCGCCATCGCGATCGGGCGGCCGGCTCACGAGAGGGGCGCGGCGATCACCGAACAGGTGGAGGCTCCCGCCCCCGCAGGCGGCCGCGTCCGCCGGCCGCTCCCGAGGTCGGGGCGGTGGAGGCCGCCGCAGCAGTCCGGGGCGGCAGGTCCCGGCCGACAGGCCGGCATCGGATCGGTGCGGGGCGCCCGGGTCATGGTGTGCGCTCGGCCAGCTGCCGGCGCACGTCGTCCATGTCCATCTCGCGGACCTTCGCGATCAGTTCCTCCAGCGCGGTCTCGGGCAGGGCTCCGGCCTGGGCGTGCAGGACGACACCGTCGCGCACCGCCATCAGGGTGGGGATCGAGGAGATCGCGAAGGCGGATGCCAGTTCCTGCTCTACCTGCGTGTCCACCTTGCCGAACACGATGTCGGGGTGACGCTCGGAGACCCGCTCGAAGACCGGGGCGAACATGCGGCACGGGCCGCACCACTGCGCCCAGAAGTCGAGCAGCACGATGCCGCCCGCCCCGACGGTCGCATCGAAGGTGTCGCGGGTCAGTTCCACTGTGGCCATGTCATCTCCAGACGATTCGAAAATACCCCGGTGGGTATATGAACAGGTCGGGGGTGCCTCCTGTTCCCGGCCGTACCGGGCGGCCCGCAGGGCCGCCGCGCCGAGAATATACCCACAGGGGTATTTGACGGCCGAGCGTGGAGCCCTCTATTCTCCCGACGGCATACCCGCCGGGGTATGGATGCGGGGAGGTGTGGCACGCCTGCCCGTGCGGTGAGCGCCGCGTTCCTCGCGCAGATGTCAGAGGCGGGCGGAGTCCTCGCCGGCGCGCACCCGCCGGGCGGGCGCCGCAGAGGCCATGCCCTCGACGCGCTGCCGCCCGCGGCGCGGGGTGCGTACCGCCCCGCAGGGCGCCGGTGCGCGTGATCCGCTCCGGCGGACGCCGCCGCCGGGGCGCCGCCCGCGGGCTTCCCGCTTGAGTGCCGCACGGCGCTCAAGCGGGTGCGCACCCGTGCCGACGAGGCCGGATCGAATACCCCTCGGGGTATTTGACATGGGGGGCGGCAGCCCTTTACCGTCGAAGACGACATACCCGTGGGGGTATCTGGAGGTGATCGTGCCGATGGCTCGTGAAGTGGATCTGGAGACTTTCGCCGCGGCCTGGAACGCCGGCGCCGTCGTCGTCGACGTGCGGGAGCCGGAGGAGTACGGGGCGGGGCACGTGCCCGGCGCGCGGCTCGCACCGCTGTCCGCGCTGGCCGCCGCGCTGCCGGACCTGCCCAGGGGCCGGGAGGTGTTCGTGATCTGTGCGAGCGGCAACCGCAGCCAGTGGGCCGCGGACCGGCTCACCGCCGCGGGCGTGGACGCCATTTCCGTCGCCGGGGGAACCCGGGGCTGGGCCGGAACCGGCCGCCCGGTCGTGACGGGTGCCGCCCCCGGGCCGGCCTGACCTTCCCCTCGCATGCCTGCCCGCCCCTTTCGGGAGCGGGCCACCTTTTGACCTCACGGATACCCCCTCCGGTATCCGCGCCATTCGTCATGGAGGCTCTTCGATGTTCTTCTCCCAGTACTACCTCGACTGCCTCTCCCAGGCGTCGTACATGATCGCCGACGAGTCCACGGGCAAGGCAGTGGTCGTGGACCCGCGCCGGGACATATCCGAGTACCTGGCCGACGCCGAGGCCCGCGGTTTCACGATCGTCGGCGTCATCAACACGCACTTCCACGCCGACTTCGTGGCCGGCCACCTGGAGATGGCCAAGGAGACCGGCGCCTGGATCGGCTACGGCCGCCGCGCCGAGACGGAGTACCCCATCCGCCACCTCGCGGACGGCGAGACGATCAGCCTGGGCGATGTGACCCTGGAGATCATGGAGACGCCCGGGCACACCCCGGAGTCGATCAGTGTGCTGGTGTACGAGCGCGGCGAGGACACCGTCCCGTACGGCGCGCTGACCGGTGACGCGCTGTTCATCGGCGACGTGGGCCGCCCCGACCTGCTTGCGTCCGTAGGCGTGACCGCCGACGAGCTCGGCGCCATGCTGTACGACAGTGTGCAGAACAAGCTGATGGGCCTGCCGGACGAGGTGCGGGTCTTCCCAGCGCATGGCGCCGGGTCCGCCTGCGGCAAGAACCTCTCCACCGAGAAGCAGTCCACCATCGGCGCCCAGCGCGCCACCAACTACGCCTGCGCACCCATGTCGCAGGACGAGTTCGTGGCGATCGTGACCGCCGGCCAGTCCGCCGCCCCCGGCTACTTCGCCTACGACGCCGAGCTCAACCGCAGCGAGCGCCCGCTGTACGACCCGGCCGCCGCCCCCCGGCCCCTGAACGTCGAGGACTTCACCGCCCTGCGCGCCTCCGGCGCCGTGGTCGTCGACGCCCGCGACCCGCAGGAGTTCGCCACCGGACACCTGCGCGGCGCGGTCAACGTGCCGGCCGACGGCCGGTTCGCCGAGCAGGCCGGAACCGTCCTGCCCACCGACGCCGACCTCCTCGTCCTCGCCCCGCAGAACCGCGAGGAGGAGGTCGTCACCCGCCTGGCCCGTATCGGCTTCGACCGCGTGGCCGGATACCTGCGCTCCCCCGACGACGCGCTGACCGCCCTGGCCGACGAGGTCACCCCGGCCAGCCGCCTGACCGCAGCCCAGGTCCGCACCGCCCTGGAGAGCGAGAACCCGCCGGTCGTCCTCGACGTCCGCAACTGCGGCGAGCGCGGCGAGCACGGCTTCATCGACGGCGCCCTGCACATCGCGCTCGGCGAGCTGCCCAGCCGCCTGGACGAGATCCCGCGCGAGACGCCGCTGGTCCTGCACTGCGCGGGCGGCCACCGCTCCTCGATCGCCGCGAGTCTGCTGCGCCACCGCGGCTTCACCGACGTCTCCGACATCCTCGGCGGCTACGCCGCCTGGGCCCTGCTGAACACCCCGGCCGCCGCCTGACCGGCTGACGCAAGCCGTCGGCGCGCCCGCACCGGGGCCCCTCACGCCCTGACGGGCACCGCGCGGGCGCGCCGCCCCCCGCCCGACACCTACCCCTCCCTCCCCGTATTCCTGTGCGGGGTCACCTCACCACGACGGAGTTCCCATGACGACCGACGCCTCCCGCACCGCCGGCCTCACCTCCACCGCCCTCCAGCACCTGCTCAAGGACGGGCGCGCCCCGCGCCTGCTGGACGTGCGCACCCCTGGCGAGTTCCGCACCTCGCACATACCCGGCGCCTACAACGTGCCGCTGGACACCCTGCGCGAGCACCGCGCCGAGCTTCTGGCCCACCTCGACGAGGATGTCGTCCTGGTCTGCCGTTCCGGTGCCCGTGCTGCCCAGGCCGAGCAGGCCCTCGCGGAGGCCGGTCTGCCGAACCTGCGTGTCCTGGACGGCGGCATGATGGCCTGGGAGGCCGCGGGCGCCCCCGTCAACCGGGGCGAGGCCCGCTGGGAGCTGGAGCGCCAGGTCCGGCTGATCGCCGGTTCGATCGTCCTGGTCACCGGCGTGGTGGGCGTCTTCGTGCCCGGGGCGCACCTGATAGGCACCGCGATCGGCGCCGGGCTGACGTTCGCCGCGCTCAGCAACACCTGCGCGATGGGCATGATGCTGTCCAAGCTGCCCTACAACCGCGGCCCGCGCACCGACATCCGCACCGTCGTCGCCTCCCTGCGGGACCGCTCGTGATCACCCTCGTCCTCGCGGCATCGGTCCTGATCGGCATCAGCCTGGGCATCCTGGGCGGTGGCGGGTCCATCCTGACCGTGCCGATCCTGGTCTACCTCGCGGGCATGGACAGCAAGGAGGCCATCGCCACCTCCCTGTTCGTCGTCGGCGTCACCAGCGCGGTCGGGCTCATCCCGCACGCCCGCGCGGGCCGGGTGCGCTGGCGCACCGGTCTGATCTTCGGCGCGGTCAGCATGGTCGGCGCCTACGGCGGCGGACGCCTGGCGGAGTACATCCCCGGCACCGTCCTGCTCGTCGCGTTCGCCCTGATGATGCTCGCCACCGCCTTCGCCATGCTCCGCAAGTCCCGCAAGCCCAAGGCGGCCAAGCCGGCCCACACCGAACTGCCCGTCAAGCACGTGGTGGTGGAAGGTCTCGTGGTCGGCGCGGTCACTGGTCTGGTCGGGTCCGGCGGCGGATTCCTCGTCGTCCCCGCGCTCGCACTGCTGGGCGGACTGCCGATGAGCGTCGCCGTCGGCACCTCGCTCCTGGTCATCGCCATGAAGTCGTTCTCCGGCCTGGCCGGCCACCTCTCGGGCGTCTCGATCGACTGGAACCTCGCGCTGATGGTGACCGGAGCGGCCGTCGTCGGAAGCCTGATCGGCAGCCGCTTCGCCGGGCGCATCCCCCCGGACACCCTGCGCAAGGCGTTCGGCTGGTTCGTCGTCGTCATGGGCGTCTTCGTCCTCACCCAGCAGCTGCCCGGCGCCGTCTGGGCCAGCCCGGTCACCTGGACCGGTCTCGGTCTCGCCGCGGTGGCGGCCGTGGCGTGGAGGGCCGTACGGGCACGCAGGCCACGGCCGCCTTTCGCCGTGCCCCAGGTAGGCTCCCGGGAGCCGAGCGCACACAACTGAACCCAATACCCTAAGGGGTATCCTGTCCGCAAGAGTCGGCAAGAAGGAGGAACCCGGTGAAGATGGAACAAGAAGCGACGACCGCGGTCCTCAACCGGCTGCGGCGGGCGCAGGGCCAGCTCGCGGGCGTCATCGCCATGATGGAGGCAGGCCGTGACTGCAAGGACGTCGTCACCCAGCTCGCCGCCGTCTCCCGTGCCCTCCGCCCCTTCTGTCTTTTCCCTCCCCTCGTCCCGTCCGGTCCCGCCCAGGGACCCGGGACCCCAGCACACGGATCGCGCCCGCCCATGACACGCGAAACCCACCCCCGCCAACCCGACTTTCCGGCGGAGACCGGGAGCGACCCCGACCCCCGCTTCACCTGGGCGAACGAACGGACCTTCCTCGCCTGGCAGCGCACCGCCCTCGCCCTCATGGCGGGCGGCGTCGGGATCGACACCTTCGTCACACGCTCACTCGCCCGTGACGTCACCGCCCTCGGCCTGATCGCCCTGGGCATCGGCTGGGCCCTGGCCGCCCTGCTCCGCTGGTCCGCCGTCGGGCGGGCGCTGCGGACACACAAGCCGCTTCCCTCGTTCCGTGCCGCTCCGGTCCTGACCGGCGCCCTCATGCTCGCGGGCTGCGGACTCGTCCTCGTCGTCGCCCTGCCGTGAGCGGCCCGGCGCAGTGGGAACCCTGGGACCCCGGCCTGCCGCCCGAGCGCACCGCCCTGGCCTGGCAGCGCACCGCCCTCGCCTATGCCGCGGCCGCTCTCGGCCTGGCCAAACTGGCCTCGCACCACAGCACGGCCCTCGCGGTCGCGGTCCTGGCCACCGCTCTCCCCCTCAGCCTGGCGCTGCTGGCCATGGCCGACAGACGCGCCCGGCGCACACAGGACCGCCTCCGGCGCGGTGCCCCGCCGCTCGCCGGCCGCCTGCCGCTCGCCGGCACGGCGCTCACCTGCCTGCTCGGCCTCGGCGGGCTGCTCCACGTTCTCGTCCGCTGAGCGCGGTACGCCGCGCCCCGCGGCCATGGATGCCCGCCCGCAGCGCGCCGACGTGACGCCTGCCGCCTCACGCACCCCCTTCCCGCCGGACGAAGGGGAACGCCGGCCGCAACATACCCCCGGTCCCCGTCTCGCCGATGCCCTCGCCGGCCGTGACCGGCGCGCCGCCCCCGGGCCTTCGGACTGGTCACGGCGTCCGGGGCGCGCAGGCGGCCTTGGTGCTGGACAACCTGGGCTACGGCGCCCGCAGCGTCAGCGGCGACCACCGCCGCCTGAACCCGGGGCATGCCGACTCCGCGGTCACCGGCAACTCGACGGGCACCCCGGCACCTCCCCCGCCCACCCCCTTCGCTCCAGCCGCCGCTTCGTCCGGGCCACCTGCCTTCCCGGTGCACTTCCGTCCCCGAGCCGCTTCGGACGGCGGCCGGGGCGGTGCCGGGCCCTGGACGGAGTCAGGCCCGGGTGTGCGTTTCGTACATCCGCACCGCCACCAGCAGCCCGGAGGCGGCGGTGAGCGCGGCGATGGCGTAGATGGCGGTGGTCAGGCCGTAGGCGTCGGCCAGGACGCCGGCGAGGAGGGCCCCGACGGCGAAGCCGCCGTCGCGCCACAGCCGGTAGACGCCGACCGCGCGGGCCCGCCAGGCGGGGTGGGCGACATCGCCGATGACGGCGAGGAGGGTGGGGTAGACCAGGGCGGTGCCGATGCCGAGGAGGACCTGGGCGGTGGCCCAGACGCCGAAGGTGGTCCCGGCGGCCACCAGCGCGATGGCGGCGGCCTGGAGCAGCATGCCCGCGGTGATGAGGTGCTTGCGGCCGATGTGGTCGGACCACCAGCCCGTCAGTATCTGGCCCGCGCCAGCCCGCCCGGCAAACGCGCCGAAACCGTCCCGACCAGGTCCTGGGCGGCCTCTCGGCTCGAAGAACAAGCAACGGGCCAGGCGCCACGACGTCGGCAAGACCGTCAAACGCGCCGAATCGATCAAGGAACACCAAGCCCAGCGACGTTGAACGCCAAGCTTGACCCACAGGACATCGGAGGCGCCGAGGGCGCGGGCGATTCCTCGTTGCTCACAGGGTCCCGAGGTCGACCGTGACAGGGAATGGCGCGGTGGCCTTCACGGTGCCGGTGAACACCTCGCCGTCCCGGTAGGCCCTATTGGCTGGGTCGAGGACGTAGGTGTAGACGATCGGGACGCCGGTGGCGGACTGCTCGATGCGCCAGTAGAAGGGGATGCCGGCTTTGGCGTACTGGTCCACCTTCACGATCCGGTCGGTGGTCTCTGACCCCGGGGAGACGACCTCGACGACCAGGAGCACGTGCTCGGGGCGGGTGGGCGTGAGGTCGATGGTCTCTGCCCGGTAGACGGTGACGTCCGGACGGCGGTTGGTGAGCGGCACGTCCTGCAAGCGGACGTCGAAGTCCGTGTCGGCGTTCCAGTCCGGGCCTGCGGCGGCGTCCAGGGCATTGGTCAGGATCCGCGCCAGCCGGTTGTGCCGCTTGGAGGCGCTCGGGCTCACGACGACCATTCCGTCCACGATCTCGATGCCGGCACACTGCTCCTCGGTCCAGGAGTCGTACTGCTCCGCGCTGATCTGCGAATGCATCCACGCGGGCGCCACCATCTCGGCGGTCATGGTGTACCTCCTTCGAGGAGCCTCGGCAGTCCCGGCGCTGCTGGGGTCAGCCTACTGTCCGGCGGTGCCGGGCAGCCCGGTTCCGGAAGGGCACACCTGTCCCACCTGCCCGTTCACGCCGCGCCCCGTGGCGCGCGGGTGTCGTGGGGGAGGGTGCGCGAGGATTGGGCCCATGGCCAACCGACTTGCGCAGACCACCTCCCCGTACCTCCTCCAGCACG
>NZ_JOEZ01000074.1 GCF_000721175.1 Streptomyces anulatus | reverse complement strand
AGACGTCGCAATCCACACCGAACCCGGAAGGCCCTCACCCGTTCAAGATCCCTCAGCCGAGAGCTGCATCACCCGTCCACAACCTCCCGGGGCAATACATCTAGGCCGCAGCCCAGGCCGAGGGCCAGCAGCAGCCACAGTCCGCGGCGGAGTTCGGCGGTGGGCTGGCCGCCGGCCCAGGCCCACAGGCCTGCCTTGTCGTTCGGGCTGTAGGGCTGGGAGGGGTCGGACGCGGAGAGTGGGACGGGGCGTCCGCCGGGCAGGTCGGGCCCGAAGACGGCGGTCCTGAGGGCGGTGAGGCATGCGCGGTAGTTCGCGCGGGTGGCCTGGGTGACCTCCGGGCAGCCTGCCGCTGCGAACTGCTCGACCATCGCGGGGGCCAGCCACAGGCGGGCGTCGGCCCGGTGGCCCTGCTGGTCGGCGTAGACGGCGATCCGGGTCAGGGCGGTGAGGAGGTCCCGGGCGCGATGGGTGGTTGTGGGGGTGGCACGGGCGACGGTGGTGCGGACCTCGTCGGCAACGCGTTCCCAGGCAGGTGGTCTGTTCGAGGGTTGGTACTGCGCGATGCGACGCTCCATCAGCATCCTCCAGACGAACACCCCCGGCGGGGTGCCATTGGAATACCATGCTGGGTGCTGGGGGACGCCGTGCGACCCGGGAGATCCGGATGGGTGAGACTGGGGCATGTGCCCCGAGGAGACAGCCGTTCCGTTTGCCCGCGCGGATTCGTCCATGGCGGGCTCTGGCCAAGAGCTGTGTTGACTGACCATCACGGGGCCAAGGTCGCCCAGGCTTTGGCCCTCGCGCTGGCCTCGGCGCTGGAGAGCACCGGCTGGTCGGTGGCCAAGCTGTCGCGTCACAGCGGGGTCAGCCGGCTGACCATCGCCAATGTTCTGGAGGGGCGGGTCTGGCCGGACCTGCTGACCGTCGCCAGCCTGGAGAAGGCCCTGGACCGCGACCTGTGGCCGGGCCGGGAGGTGTGAGGTGCCGCGGGTGCGCGGCACGGGGGAAGGTGGTGGCATCGTGACCGTCCTCGACGGGGTGGCCCACCGTCGGTGGGCCACTCGATGGGATGACGGCACGGCCGTACCCGGCACTCTGGCGCGGTGCCCGCGCTAAAGTGCCGAAGACGACCGGGCCGCACTGCCTGTCCCGCCAGCTGCCCACGGGCAGCGCAACGGGACACTGTGAAAAGGTGGCTTGCTGGGGTCCGGGTCGCTCAGGGCCGCCGCTGATGTGAGAGTTGGCGGCGGCCCGGTCCCCTTGATCGTGAACTGGGGCGGGGTCAGAACATCGTCGCCTCCTTTGCTGATCCTTCGGTCTCCGGGCGGTGGTAGACCACGGCGCGCGGGTGGAGTTCGGTCTTCACCAGCAGCCCCCGCACGGCCATCCGGTCCAGAATGGGCCGCAGGCTCCGCAGGTTCGCGTGGCCGATCATCTGGGCGATACCCCGGGCGGTCTGGGGAGCACCGGGCCTGAACCCCTCCAGGAGTGCCTCGACGCGCTCGTACAGCGTCGGCTGCTGGTCACCGGGCGGTGCCGTCTCCTGCCCGCGGCCGTCCTCGCCGGTACGGGGCGCCGACGCGGTGTACTGACCGTCGGCCGTACCGGGCCCGGCCTCTTCGCGTCCGGCTGTCCGGCGCTGGGGCGGGACCGTGCCCCCGTCCGAGCCGTCCCGGTCGCGACCCTCGTGCGGCCCGGCCGGCGGTGAGTCCCCGGCGGCCGGGGGCGAGGGTTCTTCGTCAGGGCGGCCGCGGGTGCCGTCCCGTGGTCCGCGGGTCGATCTCCCGTCCCGCGTCCGCGCCCCGCCGCCCGAACCGTCGCCGCATGGAGCACCGTCAGGCGCTGCCCCGGGGCCCGGAGTCCGCGCGCTGCGGTCCTCCGGCTCGGTGGTGGGCGGAGAGGTCCCCATCACAGTGAGCGGCGGCACGCTCTCCAGCCACTGGCGCATCGTGCGCGACCGGGCGATGTAGGCCTCGGCCTTTTCTTCGAGCCTTCTGAGGAGCACGGCGGCGGCAGACGGATCGGCCAGCGCGGCTTCCCAGGTCAGGGTGATCCTGTCCATGCGTGCCACCTTAGGGCTGCGGCCAGAGCGTGCGGCCACCCAATAGCCTCTCTCCACTCTGACGAGTGACCGGGCCTTCACCGCGACGACAATCGCAGCCCACAGGGCCGGTGGAGCCCTGGCGCACAGGCCGCAGTAGCCCGCACCGCACCCCCACCCAGAAGGCCCCGCCAAGGTGCCATTCCAATGGCATGAGGGCAGTGTGGCCGGAATGGAACCGCCCTCACCCCAGCCGCGTGCTGTGGCCGCCCTGGCCCTGGTGGACCGCTCGTGCGCCGAGGTGCTGCTGTGCGACCACACGCTCTTCTGGCAGCCGCCGCAGACCGAGGTGCGCACCGGCCAGTCCTGCCGGTCCGCCGTGCGCGATGCCGCCCGCCACTGGTGAGGGCTCGGACATGCGCCGGTCGCCAGCACCGTAGGGGTTCCCTGGACGCACCCGCCCGTGCTGGCGGATCACCACCACGCGGTGAACCGGCGTCTGCTGCTCGTCCTGCTGCCGCCCGGCACCCCGCGCCCCGGGCCCGGAACGCACGGCATGTCCTGGTGGCCCGTCGCACGGCTCCTCGCCGGCGAGGTGGCCACCCGGCCGGCCGAGCTCGGGGCCTTCCTCGACGGTCACCTGCAGGGGTGGCTGCCCGACGGGCAGCATGGCCTTGCCTGGTAGCGGCCTCGTGCGATCTTTCACCGCTACGGGGGACGGCAGCGGCGGACACCTTTGCTTGGGCCGGGCCCACCGATACCGTGCCGGACGTGGAAAACTTTCGGTCCTGGTGCGATGTGAAGACCCCGGCCGGCGCAGAGGCCCTGCGCGCGGAGTTCGACCGCCGCGCCAGGAAGGCGGCGGCCGAGGCCCAGATGTACGAGCGCATGCGCGACACGGTGGCTGACATTCCGCGCCTGGGGAAGCTGTGGGACGAACTGGTCGCCAACCCGCCGGACCTGGCACAGGTCCTGCCCAGCACCACCCAACCCACACAACCCTCGGCACCCGGGCAGCAGTTGGACACCGAGGCGATTCTGGCCCTCATGGGTCAGGTCCCCCAGCGACTGTGGTCGGCCGAAGACGTCCGCGTGGCCATCGGCGCCCCCTCACGCAGGGACGTCCGCCGGGCCCTGCGCGACATGGCCGGCCAGGGCCTGCTGGAAGAAATCCAGCGCAAGGCCCGGCACGTCCTCTTCCGCCTCAGCACCGCCCCGGCACAGAGAACGGACTGACACCGCCGCAGGGAAGCCGTCCAGCCGCCACAGGCAGAACGAAACGGACAGTCAGGAGCCCGCGACAGCGATCGGCGCGCGACGAGCTGATCGCCCTGCTCGCCCTGCAGACCCCGCGCCGCCTGTTCTCCGGGGTCCGGGCCCCGTCCACGCTGGGATCGTTTCTGCGCTCCTTCACGCACGGGCACGTGAAACAACTGCACGCCGTGGCCCGCCGGTTCCTGCCCGCACTGGCCCGTCACACCCCACTACTGCCTGGCGCGGTCCAGGTCGCCTATGTGGACATCGATGACACCATCCGCCGCACCTACGGCTACTCCAAACAGGGCACCGGCTACGGATACAGCAAGGTCAAGGGCCTGAACGCACTGCTCGGCATCGTCTCTACGCCCCTGTCCCCCCTTGATCGCTGCCACGAGGCTGCGCAAAGGACCGTCGAACTCCGCGCGCGGGGCGGCATCGTTCGTCGCCGAGACCATCCGCACAGCCCGCGCCTGCGGCGCCGGCGGCCTGCTGGTGATGCGAGCGGACTCCGCGTTCCACGGCGCCGACGTCGTGAACTCCTGCCGGGCACTGGGCGCGCGGTTCTCCATCACCGTGCGGATGAACGCCTCCGTCAAGGCCGCGATCGCCCGCATCGATGAGGGCGCCTGGACGCCGATCAAGTGCCCCAAGGCGGTCTGGGACGAGGAGGACCAGAGCTGGATCTCGGACGCCGAGATAGCGTTGCGCCCACCCTGAGGAACTCGTCCCCGACCTGCGACGACGGAGTTTTCTACAAGCCCCGGCGAAAGCCGATACCCGCGGCAATCGCCGGTCTTCGCTCGCCTGTCGCAGAAGCTCGATGCCCATCACCGACAGTTTGGCTGGAGCTGGGCGGGGTTCCGTGTGCTGAACATACTTTGGGCCACCGACGACCTGGAAGTGCGCGAGCTCGCCCGCCTGTCCGACGCGGCCCAGGCCGCCATCTCCAGGGTTGTGAACACGCTTGAGGCGAAAGGCCTTGTATACCGCACCCCCGCCGAGCACGACCGGCGCCTGGTCACGGTCGGTCTGACGGCACTCGGGCGGGCACAGCTGGAACAGGCGATCACCAGCCAGGCGGCATTGCCAACTGGCCTGACTTCTCAAGTATTTGACAGCCGAACAGTTTGACGCGAAGAAATCTTGAATATCACCCAGTCGTCATTTATATGAGATCGAAAATATCTTGACGACCCGCAAATTTCACGGATACGTTGAGCTCGAATGCAGTTGACTCAAAGGGCCACTGCGCCACAGGCGCGTCGCAATCTCAGATTACGCCGAAGCGCACTGGATGCACGGTGGGTATATAGCGGGGAACGTCTTTTAGGCTGGGCGAATCGTCCGCGACCCGCAGGGAATCAGCCACGGGGTTTCCGAGGAGTCCCGCAAAGGTCCTGACATGAATAGGGTGGCGCCGATTACACGGACTGGTCGGTCATCGTGATCGAAACGGAGAGTCCGGTTTGCCTCGATCCTGACGTGTCGGCGGACACTGCGGCCTGATCGCCAGGGCCACCCCCTTCCTCGTACTCGCCCAGGGGCAGCTTGCCTCTGCCGGGTGGAGGGCTGCCCTCGCAGCCACCCGGGCACAAGGCTGCTGAAGTTCACCATCACGAAGGACTCATCGTCTTGACTCTCGGCTCTTCCTCCCGCACCGCACCGGCGTTAAGCGCCTCGCAGCCGGACCGCTCGTCCATGGTGCGCATCGTCACCATCACTTCCATCGCGTTCGGCCTGACTGCCCCCGGACAGACCACGGCCGTCTCGGCCTTCGTCGACCCGCTCATCCAGGATCTCGGTGTGAGCCGCTCGGCTGTCTCCACCGCCTACCTCATCGGGTCTGTCTCTGGCGCCTTCGTCATGCCGTTCCTCGGAAGGCTCATTGACCGTTTCGGCCCGCGTGCCCTGATGGCCAGCGTCGCGTTGTGCTTCGGCGGAACCCTCATCGCTTCGAGCCTCATCGCGGGCGTCCCCAGCCTCACAACGGCGTTCATTGGCATGCGCGTAGGCGGGCAAGGGGCACTCAGCCTCGTCGCGACCACGGCCGTGGCCATCTACATCGAGCGTCGCCGCGGACTGGCCATGGGCCTTACTTCGGCCGTCGGCACAGCGATCATCTGGCTCGCACCTCTGGCCCTGGAGCGAGTGATCCAGTACCAGGGCTGGCGTACGGCCCTGGTACTGGAGGGGCTCGCCGTGTTGTTGCTCGTCGTTCCCGCAGCCCTGTTCCTGCCCCCTCGCCCCCAAAGCGGCACTGACTCGTCCGAAGCCGGAGGCGTTGCCCTGGCGGGGGAGGAAGTCGGAGCAGAGGCGGATGAGGCGGAGCCCATTGATCTGACCCTGCGCCAAGCGCTGCATACCGGTGTGTTCTGGGTGGTTGCGCTGGGGGTGGGGGTCTGCAGCCTTATCGGTACCGGCCTCAACTTCCAGCAGGTGTCCCTACTCGGTGAGCGTGGCCTCAGTGCCACGAGGCTGCAGCCACCTTCCTGCCGCAGATGGTGGCCGGCCTCGCGGCCACCCTGGCACTCGGGTGGCTCGCCGACCGGTTCTCCGACCGCTTTCTCATCATCTCGGTCATGCTCATCCTCGCCGCTCTGACCGCAGGTGCAGGGTGGGTGCAACCTGGCATCTCCGTGCTGGGCTACAGCCTCGCCCTCGGCGCGGTCGGCCATGGCGTCCGGACACTGGAGGCCGTGGTCTTCCCCCGGTGCTTCGGAGTGAGGCATCTCGGGGCCATCCGCGGGGTCAAGCATTCCGTGACGGTCGGTGCTTCTGCGTTCGGTCCATTGGCCCTCGCCTACGGCAGAGGCCTGGCCAGCTCCTATCGCCCAGTCCTGCTGGTATTCACCGTCTTTCCCCTCGCGGTGGCGCTGGCTACGGTGTTCGTCCGCACACCCCGCATCGCCGATGAAACCTGAGCCGCTCATCAGCGTCAGCTCCGGCGATCAACACGCCGACGGCCAGAGCAGTATGCCGGGGCGTGTGCTGCAGGCCGACGGTCGCGACCAGCCGCGCGAAATCAGCCCCGCCGCGCTCCTTGCCCTCGTGCAGGGCGAGCACGACGATGTCCCGCGGTGGCACTCGGTCATGCTGAACGGGCGCTTGGAGATCCCGGCCTGTGGGATCGCTCGGGCGAACCGTGCTCAGCCTCGCACCGAGCAGTGCTCAAAACGGAAGCGGCTGAATGCGATGTGCGGCAGGCCCGCAAGCCCGGCCCGGGCCAACCCGATCCCGGGCCGCCCCGCCTCCGCCGTTCACCGCGTGCTGATCTGCCACGGCCGAACCGGCTTGGCTGGCCGACGGCGAGCCGATATGCCGTATTGAGCGCAGCCGCGCTGAGCTGGTGCACGTCGGCGTCGAAAAGCTCGGCAGTATCCCCCACGGCGGTGGCTGGCGCACGGTCCGGCAGTCCTCAAGGGCTTCCCTGCACAGTTGCACCTGCCATCCGTGCACCTAGTACTCCAGTGTGACTTCGCGATCTTGGGTCGGACCCGCGTGAGAACTGGAACGGCCACCGCGTGATCATCAAGGGTTGTGTGGACTCATGACGAT
>NZ_JOEZ01000073.1 GCF_000721175.1 Streptomyces anulatus | reverse complement strand
CGCGATGGGCAAGCGAACACCCCGGCTGCGCCGGGGTGTTGCGCTCCGCTCCGCGTTCGCGCTAGCCCGGGGCTGCGCCCCGGGCTCACCACCCGGACTATGTCCGGGTGGTGACGGCCTGTCCGCTGCGCTCCCAGGCCGGACCTTGCTGCGCAAGGCTTGACCGGTTCTCCGCTTCGCTCCGCACCGGGTTGGGCGGGTCCGCTGCGCTCCCCCGCCCAACGGCCCTTCCGGCTGCGCCTCCAGGACCTTGAGGCCCGCTGGCGCGGGCCGGGCTGGCTACGGGGAGGGGTGGCCGGGGTCGTGGGGCCTGGCCGATGAGGAGGGGTCTGAATTATTTGATGCAGCATGTAGCTTTGGCTGAACCAGGCCACACCTCCGGAACCTCGGTCCGCGCCGAAATTTTTGGGCCACCAATATTGACGTGAGGAATTCCAAATTGGGAAGCTGCGGACCCGAGCCATAGAACGGGAATTCAGGACCAGCTCACCACCTAGCCCCCACCGCCCGGTGTGCCAGCGCCTCCACCTGAACAGTGGTCGTAGCCGGCCCGCCTCCCGCCTCGGATACCGTGTTCCTCTACGGGGTGCCATAACGGATGTGACGCCCCCCACCGGAGGTAGTCAGCGTATGAGTTCAAAGCGCAGCAAGAATCCAGCCCTGCCCGTACTTGACGATGCATTCCGACTCGCGTCGGTCAAGGACGCAGAAGAGTCCACCCGTGACTTGGCCGCGCGGCTGGCCACCACCGAGCTGCGCCGCGTTTCCCACCCGGGCCGGGTCACCTGGGAGCCCACCGATCAGGCCGAGCCCGTACCGGTCCCGCCGACTGTGGTCGACGGTGACGGGGACCTGTGGCTGCGGGACCGGGGCACTGGCACCTGGACCATGCCCGAGTTCAACCCGAAGGAGTTCCCGGCCCGCTGTGGCGAGGTTCTGACGTGGAACGAGCTTGCCCTCGAGTTCGGCCCGCTGACCGGACTGGCCGACGACCGCCGCATCGGCGGCGGCCGGCGCTGACCGCGCAGCCTTCTAAGATGACGCACCCCTGAAGCGCCCGCTACGGGTAGCTGGGAGCTCCAGCTCACCGCCGAGCCCCCGGCTCGCCCTCCGGGCCCTATTCCCCAAGAAGACCACTGGGCGGCAAGGTGAAGGGTCGTGGGCGCCCTCCCAGCTGCCTCCATGGGCGCGGGTGGCCGCTGCCGGAGCTCGCGGTGGCGGCGCAGCTCGCCACGCAGGCCGCTGACTCCTGCCACGCTCCCCGGTAAGCGCCTATACGGTCCGCTGAGCACCGATCTCCGCCCCTGGGGGACCGGGGGCGGGAGATCGGTGCTCAGAACGGTGCTTGAGCGCCCTGCCCGCCGCCGCCCCGGGGCGGCGGCGGGCACCTGCCGATGCGTTCCCCTCACAGCAGCGCAGCGCCCCGCCGCGGTTCCGATTCCGCAACTGCCCCACCCTCCGTTCACCCCCGGAGAGCGGGAGAAGGCAGCAGAAGAGGAAGTCCGAGCACTCACCACAAACAAATCGTGGACTGGCTCTGTTCACGTCGCAGGGTTCTGGCTCAAGTTCTGTGGTTCGTGACTGTGGGTCACCAATTAGATCTCGAAGAAGGTTTCCTCTTGTGGCGGGATTGGAGGGTCAAGGATGTCGCGGAGGCGGGTGATGTCCTGGCGCCACTTCGGGCCGTTCGTAGCTTCGGCCCACAGCTCGGCGAGTTCAGACCGGTTGGAGACCACTTGGTCCAGGGCGCCGACGGCGAGCGTTCGAAGGTCTGCGGGCAACTCCGGTAGCGGCTCTGATGGGGCATCGCGAGGCCTCTATGGGCTTGATCTCGGAGGAAACCGGCAACTCTCCCGGTCACAGGGGAACTTAGCCGAGCGAAGGGGACGGAGAGTAGGTCAAGCCCGGTGCCACAGTCAATGGGTCCAGTGTGGGCTTTCTCACGCAGGAAGTGGCGCTCGGCGCCCGAAATCGCGCCCCCTTCCAATGAACTGACGTCCGGGCCGAGATCGACGCCAGGCGGGTTCGATTGGTTCGCCTATCTCGTCTACCAGCGGTTTCTGACGGCTGGCCAGCATTTGGCTGCTTGCGCTCGGGGCAAGCGCCCGGACGTTAGCCCTAGGTCGTGATCAGATCAAGCATTGTGATCTGGGTCACCCATGGAAAGCGGACGCGGCCTGACGGATGCATCATCAGGGCTCATGTATCTAGCGAGCTTCCCGAAACGACAAAGGGAAGTCATCAGGCCTTTGCTTGGCGGCTGACCTGAGACTTCCCGTGTCGTGATCAAGAAGTTCGGCGCTCACCCTTCGCCCGTCTCTCTCGACAGAACGCAGGAGCCAAACTCAGTGACCTCTATTGAACGTACCTCAGATCATGGTGGGGGCAGCAGTCCGTACCTCGCCTGGGCGCAGTTCGCTGTGGCCGTGATCTGCCTCACGTTGGCCGTAATCTTCGGCATTCTCGGCCTGGAAGCGCTCGCATGTCCGGTCGACCGTCCTTGAGGACCGGACCGCACCACGCCCCTGCGTCAAGAAATCACGCCATGGCACAGACGGTCCGGTGGGAGATCTCGGCGGCCTCAGCGGCACACGTGATCGTTTGCACAGTCGGCGATCACGTACGAGGCGTGGGAAAGACGGCCGAGATAGAACTGCGCCAAGAACATGGGCCGTTGGCCTCCATCTACGGAGCAGGACGTCGGACGGTGCGTGCGGGCCGGTACTCAGAGGCGACCGGTGAGCATGCCGTGCCAGTAGATGGACGGCAGCGCGTACCGCTTGAACACCCACATGTCGCGCCGTTCCTTGAACGTGTTGATCAGCGGGAACGAGGGCCGTGGCTGCAGGTCATAGTCGAACTCGGCGAGCGCCATCCGGTCACGCGCGGTCACCAGCGGGCAGGACGTGTAGCCGTCGTAACCGCGTGACGGGGACCGGCCGTTCATGACATCGAGGAGGTTGGCGACCAGGACGGGCGCCTGCTTGCGCACGGCCGCGCCGGTCTTGGAGGTGGGCAGGTTCGCCACGTCGCCGAGCGCGAAGACGTTCCCGTATACGGGGTGCCGCAGGGTGTGCTTGTCCGCGGCAACGAATCCGAGCGGGCTCGCGGGGTCGGCGAGCGGGCTCGCCTTGACCCAGTCGGGCGCGCTCTGCGGCGGCACGGCGTGCAGGAGGTCGTAACGGATCGTCTCCGACGTGCCGCCCGCGTGGTCGGTGACGACGATCTCATGGCGGTCCCCGTCGACGGCGGTCATCTCGGACTGCAGCCGCACCTCGATGCCGTACCTGTGGACGACCTGCTCCAGGGTGCGCCGCCACTCCGGCACGCCGAAGAGGGCCGGGGTCGGGAGGACGAGGACGACCCGGATCCGGTCGAGGACCTTCTGCTTGCGCCAGTAATCGGCCGCCAGGTAGGCGATCTTCTGAGGCGCTCCTCCGCACTTGACGGGTGTCGCCGGTTGCGTGAAGACGGCCGTGCCCGACCGCATGCCCTTGATCAGCTCCCAGGTGCGCGGGGCGTACTCGGGGGCGTAGTTGCTGCTCACCCGGCCGTGCCCCACCGCTTCGGCGAGTCCGGGCACGCCGTTCCAGTCGAGCTGGATGCCGGGGGCCATCACCAGGTACTCGTAGGAGAGTTGGTTGCCACCGAAGAGGGTGACGGTCCGGGCGTCGGGGTCGACGGCCACGGCGTGCCGCCGTACCCACCGCACCCCGTCCGGGATGACGGACGCCTCTGGGCGCCGGGTGCCGCGGAGGGACGCCTGCCCGCCGCCCACCAGCGTCCACAGGGGCTGGTACCAGTGCGTGTCCGAGGGTTCGACGATGGTGATGTCCGTGACGCCGGCGCGGCGCAGGCGGGCGGCGACAGTGATCCCGGCGCTGCCGCCGCCGATCACGACGACGCGGTGCCGACCGGTGTCCGGCAGGCGGGAGGGTGTAGGACGTGCGGCCATGGACTGCCTCCTTCGATACCCCGGGGGGGGTGTTCTTTGATCGACGGTACGGCGCTCCGCGGAGCGCCGGCAAATACCCCATGGGGTATTTGACCCGGAGGCAAAAAGAACCCGGCCGACGGTGTACGCCCGCTCGGCGAACGCGCCGGCCGCCGGGATGCACCGCTCCGGCTTTATACCCCTTGGGGTATTATGTCGGTGAGTGGAGGGAGAGTTTCGATGCAGGTGGACGAAGAATCGACCCAGCCCGTGCTGAACCGCCTGCGGCGGGCTCAGGGGCAACTGGCTGCCGTGATCGCCATGGTCGAGGCGGGCCGAGACTGCAAGGACGTCGTGACGCAACTCGCGGCGGTCTCCCGGGCCCTGGACCGGGCCGGATTCAAGATCGTGGCCAGCGGGATGCGGCAGTGCCTCGCCGCGGACTCCGACGCCCCGCCGATGTCGCAGGAAGAACTGGAAAAGCTTTTCCTCGCCCTGGCCTGACCCCCCTCCCGCCTCCCTCTGTCATCCGCACGCCGGGACGTCCGGCGAAAGGCAGCGTGGGCGGGGTGGCCCACACATGCCGGGGAAGCAGCGGGCCGGAGGATCCATGAGGCGGTTGAGGGCACATCACGGTGTCCGGATCGCGCTCGCGTTCCTCGTAGTCCTGACAGCCTGGCTGTGCGCCGGCCGCGCCAGCGGCTCCGCCGGGGGGTCGGGGGTGGTCACTGCGGTGGAGGGACACGCCGCCGAGCGGCACCGGCCGATGGTCGATCATGTCCGGTCGACTGTCCTTGAGGACCGGTCCGCACCACGCCCCTGCGTCAAGAAATCGCTCGCCGTGGCGCAGACGGTCCGGGGCGAGATCTCGGCGGCCTCAGCGACGCACGTGATCGCTGGCACAGTCGGCGATCCGGTCCCGTGTCCGCCGCCTGGCCGGTGCCCGCCTGCGGAGTCCGCGGGGCGGCCGCCGCCTGTTTCCCTGTCCGCCCTTTCCGTTCTGCGGGTGTAGGCCGATCAGCTGATCGCGCCCTTCCCAGCCCGCAGAACGGAGTGTTCCCTTTCTATGTCTTCTTCTCGTTCGGTCCGTGGGGCGATGGCCGCGTTGCGCGGCTGGACCGCCCGCCGTTGGGCGGCCGCCATCACCGGTGCGCTGGCAACGGCTGCCATCACCGGTGTCCCGACGGCCGTCGTTCCCACCCCGTGGTTCTCCCGCTCGGTTCCTGTGCAGTGGTGGAACTACCCCGCCTGGGCCGTCACCGCCGCTCTCGCCGGCCTCGTGCTGGCCACCTACGTGGCGGCGGGCCCGTCGGCCCGGCCTACGGATTCGGATTCCGGCCGGCGTCTGGGCTACCTCGGCGGTGTGCTGTCGTTCCTGGCCATCGGCTGTCCTGTCTGCAACAAGGTAGTCCTCCTCCTCGTCGGCGCCTCTGGTGCGCTGAGCTACTGGGCACCGCTGCAGCCCCTGGTGGCGGTGGCGTCCGTCGTCCTGCTGGCCGAGGCCGCGCTGCGCAGGCTCGCCACCGAGGCCTCGTGCCCGGTGCCGGCCGTCGGCTGATCACCGCTTTCCCCCGCCGTCCTTCTTCCTTGCGCTTCCTTCACCCGTCGAAGGGGTTTCTCATGTCTTCGTCTTCTGCTGCGCCCACGTCTCATCCGTCCGGCCGGCGCCGCATGGTCGCAGCGGTCTTGGCCCTGCTGGTCGCCGCTCTCGCCGCTGGCCTGGCCATCACCGCCGACGGCGGTTCCTCCCCCCGCGCATCTGGAGGGGACATTCCGGCCCAGGCAGGTGGCACCACGGGCCAAGAGCCGGCGCCCCGGGACAGCGGTCTTCTCGCGCTCGCCCGCCGGGACGCCGAGGATCCGTTGGCGGTGGGCCGTGCGGACGCGCCCGTCGTGTTGATCGAGTACGCGGACTTCCAGTGCCCCTTCTGTGGCAAGTTCGCCCGCGACACCGAGCCGGAGCTGATCCGTTCCTACGTCGACAAGGGGATCCTGCGCATCGAATGGCGCAACTTCCCGGTCTTCGGACAGGAGTCGGAGCAGGCCGCCCGCGCCGCCTGGGCCGCCGGACAACAGCAGAAGTTCTGGCAGTTCCACGAGGAGGCGTACAGCAAGACCCGCGAACGCAACCAGGGAGCCTTCGCCGAGGACGAACTCGTCGCCATGGCCCGCGCAGCGGGCATCGCCGACATCGACAGGTTCCTCGACGACATGCGCTCCGACCGCGCGAAGACCGCGGAACAGCGGGACCAGACCGAGGGCTACCAGCTCGGGGTGACCAGCACCCCGGCCTTCCTGATCAATGACAAGCCCATCCTCGGCGCCCAGCCCCTCGCCGTCTTCGAGAAGGCCGTCGAGGACGCGGCAAAGGACGCCCGACGATGAGCGACATCGGGATCATCGCCGCCTTCCTCGGCGGCCTCCTCGCTCTGCTCAGCCCGTGCAGCGCCCTGCTGCTCCCGGCCTTCTTCGCCTGCTCGTTCACCAGCAGAACCACCCTGCTGGCCCGCACGCTCCTGTTCTACGCCGGCCTGTGCGCCACACTCGTCCCCCTGGGCGTGGCGGGATCACTCGCCGGCCGCCTCTTCTACGGCCACCGCGACACCCTGGTCACCGTGGGCGGCTGGACGGTGATCCTGCTGGGCGTGGCCCAGGTCCTCGGCCTGGGCTTCGGCGTGCGGCGTCTGAGCGAGGCCGCCGGGGCACGCCGCTCGGGCTCGGCACGGTCGGTGTTCGTCCTGGGCGCGGTGTACGGGCTCGCCGGATTCTGCGCGGGCCCCATCCTCGGTGGCATCCTCACCGCCCGCCCTGCCCGTCGGTCTCTGCGGATCACCCGGTGCAGCGTCGACGCCGACGGCACCGAGGCCCCGCCAGCCGCGGCCAGCCGGCGTCTCAGCTCAGCGACGTTCCCTCCGACCTCGCCCAGCAGTGCCCACACCTCGTCCGACACCGCATACCCCTGCCGGACCCCGGCTTCCATCTGCCCGGTCGCCTTCGCCTGCTCCAGCCAGCGCCACACCGTACGCTCCGAGACACCCACCGTCTCAGCGACCGCACGCACATGCCGCGTGGCCAGCTCCCCCGCCTGCTGCCGCTCCAGCAGACGACGCACCACCAACCCTCTGGGCAGCACAGGCCCACGACCGGCCCTTACCTCTTGATCCACCCCACGATCACACTGGCCGGGCCCACCTCACCGCATAAGAACTCTCGAACCTGAGACAACATCAGCTGCCATGCGATAAAGCCCCACGACAGCGATCCCACCCATCAACCTCTCACCCCATGACAGCGGCCTGCCCACCCACAAACAGCCGCTGACCAGCCCCGCAACACCCATCCCCGGACCAGCACGACCGACTCTCACCACCACCGACACCAACCCAAGAGATCGCAC
>NZ_JOEZ01000072.1 GCF_000721175.1 Streptomyces anulatus | reverse complement strand
CAACGATCACCGATCGCCTTCGAGAAGGGCTTCCACCTCACACCAACTACGCTGGCACCAGCCGCATAACCCGTGTTCAGGATTCGGGGTCAAGGCCCAGGATCTTCTTCAGGCGCTTCATGGGGTTGAGCTCTCGATCGGCCCGATGACGTTGACGTGGGTCCGGGCAGGGTTCTCGGGGTTGGGGACCGAGATGATCCGGGCCCTGCTCGGGAGGCGGGTCACGGTCAGCCTGGTGTCGTTGTTGGCCTGAACAGGACCAACAACAGGCCCAGGACCCTCGGGGTAGGGGCTGGGAGAGGGGGACCGTCGCGCAGACGCGAATGCTCCGCCGGGTGAAGACGGAGCTGGCCCACACGACACAGCGGATGTCTGTCGCGCCGTAAAGGCCATGACGGTGTCAGGGCCTGTCCGTATCGTCTTCCTATGGGCACGAACCCAGGCAAGCCGAAGTTGAAGCGCCATCACCACACTGTCCCTCGCCTGCTGCTGCGGCGGTTTGCGGATGGCAAACGGATCATGCGTGTTCCACTGGACGGGAGCGAGCCAAAGCCCATCGGCATTGGTGACGCGACGGTCCGCAGCCACTCGGGCTTGGCCCGGGTTCCGTTGCGTGAGTTACTGCTGTTCTTCCCTGCCGGATCGTGCTTGTCATAGCCGAGGTGGTCGGTGATCTCGCCCTCGAGGGCGGACTCCAGGAGCCGCTTCGTCAGCTGCTGGAGCAGCCCGCCCTCGCCGGTCAGCTGAAGGCCCTCGGCCTGAGCCCGGTCGACCAACTCGTCGATCAGCCGGTCGTCCACAGACTTCACCGGCGCGGTTTCAGACGGTTCGCCGACCTCGGCCTCGGTCACGTTGTCGCTGGTCATCGATGCATCTTCCATGATCGGGAGTTACACCGAACGTTTGGCTCTGGCTCGTAGTCGGTGGTGACGCCGGGTAGCCTTCGTGATCATGGTCGCGTGATGGATGTGAACTCCCTAATAGCGACGGTGTTTTCGGGGTTGTCGGCGTTGGTCGTGGAGGGCGTGACGGACGGCGGTGACGTGGTGGTGGTCACGGCTCGCACCCGGCAAGACGCGGTGCCGTGTCCGGTGTGCGGGACGCCGACGGCGAAGGTGCACGGATACTACGGCCGGATGGTGACGGACGTGCCGGTCGATGGCCGCCCGGTCCTCGTCCGCGTCCGGGTCCGGCGGCTGGTCTGTCCGGTGCTGGGCTGCCGACGGCAGACCTTCCGCGAGCAGATTACCGGGTTGCTGGAGCGCCATCAGCGCCGCACAGTGCGGCTAGCGGGCCAGATATCGCAGGTGGCACGGGAGTTATGCGGCCGGGCGGCGGCACGCATGGCTGCCCTGCTGGCCATGCCCGTTTCCCGCAGCACCGCGCTGCGCCATCTGCGGCGCCTGCCGGTGCCGCAGCAGGCGGTCCCGCAAGTGATCGGCGTGGACGACTTCGCCCTGCGCCGCCGACACCGATACGCCACGATCATCACGGATGCCGAGACCGGCCGACGCGTCGCGGTCCTGCCCGACCGCGAGGCGGCCACCCTCGAGTCCTGGCTGCGGGAGCACGGCAGCGGAGTCGAGGTCGTGTGCCGGGACGGATCGGCCACCTACGCCGAGGCCGTCCGCCGCGCCCTGCCCGACGCAGTGCAGGTCAGCGACCGATGGCACCTCTGGCGGAACCTCTGTGACAAGGTCCAGCTCGAGGTCCGCGCCCACGCCGGCTGCTGGGCCACCATCAACCCGCCCCGCCCCGGCGGAGTACGCGAGCAGACCACCCGCGAACGCTGGAACAAGATCCACGACCTCCTCGGCCAGGGCGTCGGCCTGCTCGAATGCGCCCGCCGCCTGCAACTGGCCCTGAACACCGTCAAACGCTACGCCCGCATGCCCGAACCCACCGCCCTGCGCATCGCCCCCTCCTACCGGCCCACCATCGTCGACCCCTACCGCGACCACCTGCGCGAACGGCGCCAGGCAGACCCCGCCATCCCCGTTACCCACCTACTGCGCGAGATCCGGGAGCTGGGCTACACCGGCAGCGCCAACCTGCTGGTCCGCTACCTCAACCAGGGCCGCGCCGAAGGCGACCGCCCCGTCACCACCCCGCGCCACGCCAGCCGCCTCCTGCTCACCGACCCCGAGAATCTGCGCCCGAAGGAGACCGCCCTGCTGGAGAAGATCACCGCGGCCTGCCCGGAGATGACCGCGCTCGCCGATCTCGTACGCGGCTTCGCCGCCCTGCTCAAACCGGCTGAGGGCAACGATGTGAAACTCACCGAGTGGATTGCCGCCGCCCGTGCCGCCGCCATGCCTCACCTGCGCAGTCTCACCAACGGCCTCGAAATCGACCGGGCCGCCGTCGACGCCGGCCTCACCCTCCCCTACCACAACGGCCGCACCGAGGGCGTCAACACCCGCACCAAGAGGATCATGAGACAGATGCACGGACGCGCCGGATTCGACCTCCTCCGGCACCGCATCCTCCTACCCTGACCGCAACCCGGCGTCACCACCGACTACGGGCCAGAGCCGAACGTTTTACAGTCCCACCCTCGGCGGCACCGGCAAGGCGGATGCCCAGTGCTTCGCCTACGACGGCTTCCGTCGCCTGACCGAAGCGTGGACTCCCTCCTCGCAGAAGTGCTCGGACCCCCGTGACGCGACGAAGCTGTCGGGGCCCGCGCCGTACTGGACGGGGTACACCTACGACACGGCCGGACAGCGCAAGACGGAGACCCAGCACAAGCCGGGCGGGGACACCACCGACACCTACTGCTACCGGGGCGGCGACAAGCAGCCGCACACCCTCGCCGGTGTCAGCGCCAAGGGCAACTGCGCCCAGCCCGAGCGCTCGTACACCTACGACGACGCGGGGAACACGGACTCACGTCCGGGAGCGACCGGGAAGCAGGCCCTGGAATGGGGTGCCGAGGGCAAGCTCTCCAAGCTCACGGAGGGAACCCGCACCACTGACTATCTCTACGACGCGGACGGCAACCTCCTCATCCGCGGCGAGAAGAACGGCGAGCGGGTGCTGTACGCGGGCGCCACGGAGCTGCATCTCAAGAGCGACGGCACCTTCTGGGCCCAGCGCTTCTACGGATCGACCGAGTTGTCCGTCGCCGTGCGCACCAACCAGAGCGGCGCCAACAAGCTCTTCTACCTGGCCGGTGACCAGCACGGCACCTCCAGCCTGGCTATCGCCTCCGACACGCAGGCGGTGACCAAGCGCTATCTGACCGCCTTCGGCGTGGAGCGGGCGGGCGCCGTCGGATCCTGGGTGGACGACCGGTCCTTCCTGGGCAAGACACGTGACCGGTCCACCGGTCTGACCCATCTCGACGCCCGTGAGTACGACGCCGAGCTGGGCCGGTTCATCAGCGTCGACTCGCTGCTGGAGACCGAGAAGCACCAGTCGCTCGCCGGTTACGGCTACGCCGAGAACAACCCCGTCACGCTGTCCGATCCCACTGGCCTGGGCAGCTTCTCCTGCACCATGGGCGTGGACTGCCCGACCGGGGTGGAGAAGGTGGAGGAGACCGTCTCCCCCCCGCTATGGGGCGCCAGCAGCACCGGCACCTCGGGCACGTCCTGGAGCGGCCCGCTCGGCTACACCGGGATTCCCACGCTCCCGCTGGTGCAGCAGCCGCCGCTGCTCATGGGCCCTGACCCCATGCCGTTGCTGTTCACCGGTCCGGTCAGCCCCGAGATGCAGAAGCTGCAGAAGATGTTCATGGAGGCACAGGCGATGTGCCGTCTGCCGTCGGGCAGTCTCGTGAACAACGAGCACGGGGGCGACGGCAAGGTCAACAGCGACGGTCCCTGGTCACTCGCGTTCCGCTGGGCCTGGGGCGCTGATTTCCACTGGAAGTCTTCCAAGCAGGCGATCACGCTCCCGGACGCGAAGTACGACGGCGACGACACGATCACCCAGAACCTGATCGAGAGCACCAGCATGAAGGACGCGCGGGTCTTCGTGGCCAACACCTTCCGCGACACTGGAGCCCTCAAGGGTAAAACCAAGTACAGCACCACCAAGAACGCCGAGGGGCAGAACCGAAACCTCGCCCAACTCGTCGGTCTCTACGCTTCCGACGTCGGCGGACTGCTCGTAGGGAAGAAGGACAGGAAGGCTCAGGGAGTACTCGGCTCCTACGACCTCCAGTACACGATCACCGAGAGCAAGGGCAGCACGCTCACGGTGAAGTACACCGCCACCACGGACATCAACAACGAGTCCTTCATACCGATGCATGCCAAGTGGCAGGAGGCCGCCAACAATGGTCCCAAACACATGGGAGGATTCTTCGCCGGCTACCGGGTCGAGATCCGCTGGCAAGAGACCATCTACAAGTAGGGGTATGGGGAGTATGTCGGTGGGAAGAGCGCGTTGCGCCGTCATATCCCTGGCTCTGGGGCTGGCGATGACCCTGAGTGGGTGTTCCACTGCCGGTACCTCGGCCGTGGACACCGACGGGCTGCCGGGCGTCTGGACCGGGAGCGGCGGCGGCCGGGTCGAGTTCCACGCGGATGGCCGGTTCAGCATGAAGGGGATTCCCGTCGAGTCCATCGCATTCACCTGGAGCGAGCCGCGGAACGGGGCGACCAGGGTCTCGGGTGCGGGAACCTGGGAGCAGCATGACGTCGACGAGGACACCCTGCTCCTGATGATCGACGCCGGCGGCTCATTCCCGACCGACGAGGAGGTCGCCAGCCTCATGGTCGCCGAGGACGGCCCGCCACAGGTGCTCTTCTTCAGCACGAACGTCGACAAACCGTACGGCTACGAGATCAGAAAGAACTCGTAACCTCGCCCAACGACTCGGTACACACACCGGGCCTGGAATCCGTCGGTTGGGAGCCCGTGCCAGGCGTGGGTAAGCCCTGAGTGCCGCCCGTCCTCTGACACTCACTACCGAAACGCCTCGGAGCGTTTACGGGGGAGGACGGGAATACGCCGTGCCCCGGCCTTCCGGTCGGGGCACGGCGCTTTGATGATCAGGCCCGGGTGGGTCACTAAGAAGTCATCTCATTTGGGTAGTTCGGTATTCTGTGGGTCATGGTGGGGATCGTTGAGCGGCTGGTGCCGGACGAGTTGTGGGAGTTGTTCCAGCGAGTGGTGCCGGAGGCTCCGTCGCGGCCGCAGGGTGGTGGTCGGCGTCGGCACGGTGACCGGGAAGTGCCGGCCGCGATCGTCTTCGTGACCACGTCGGGTTGTACCTGGCAGCAGCTGCCTTCGGTGGCGTTCGGCCCGTCCGGAGCGACCGCCCACCGGCGGTTCTCGGAGTGGTCGAAGGCCAGGGTGTGGCCGAGCTCCACCGCCTGGTCCTCGACGAACTCGGTGCCCGTGGTGAGCTGGACTGGTCGCGGTGCGCGATCGACTCGGTCAACATGCGGGCCCTGAAAAGGGGGACCTGACAGGTCCGAATCCTGTCGACCGGGGCAAGTACGGCTCGAAGATCCACCTGATCACGGAACGATCAGGTCTGCCCATATCCATCGGCATCTCCGGGGCCGACCTGCACGACAGCCAGGCCCTGATCCCGCTCGTGAGGGGCATCCCCCCGATCCGCTCACGCCGCGGCCGGCGACGGCGCAAGCCCGGAAAACTCCACGCCGACAAGGGATACGACTACGCCCACCTGCGGCGATGGTTGCGCGAACGCGGCATCACCCACCGCATCGCCCGCAAGGGAGCCGAGTCCTCGCAACGACTGGGCCGCCACCGCTGGGCCGCCGAACGCACCATGTCCTGGCTCGCCGGCTGCCGACGACTCCACCGACGCTACGATCGCAAGGCCGACCACCTCCTCGCCTTCACCAGCATCGCCTGCACCCTCATCTGCTACCGCAGACTCACCAAATGAGATGACTTCTTAGGCGAGTTCGGCATGATGCCGACGCCGCGCTACACCTGGCGTGACAGATCTGCCACCAACAGATCGAGGGTGGCCTCCTCGTGGAGCGCGACGCCGAGGGCGGTCATGGCGGGGGCGAGGTCCTGGTCCCAGTCCGCGTCGACCGGCTGTCCGTCGAGTGCCAGTTGAGGGATGCCTTCGACCTGACTGCGTGCGGCCAGGTGCTCGTAGTCCTCCGTGCCCATGCGCCACGGCAGGGCTTCGTAGCGGCGGATGACCCGATTGGCCAGAGCGATCCCCGGCCAGTCGAAGTCACCGTGGTACGCGAAGCGGCAACCTGTAGCGGCGAGGGCGTCGAGAAGCGTGAAGACCACGGTGGCGGCGCTGCCGGAGGTGCACACGATGGGCTGCACGCAGGCCGCGTCCGCCGCGGCTTCCACCACGCGCGGATTCTCACAGATGTGGATGAGCGTCGCGGCGGGGAGCTGCAGCCGGAGGTCATGGAGGTCGCGTGGTGTGACGTGAACTTCGCAGTGATGGTCAGCTCGCTCCCGCAGAGCATGCTCCCGCCAGCCCTCGCCGACGGGTCGCAGCCCGTAGGTGAGCACCGTGCTGGAGACCTCGTCCGGCGTGACGGACACCAGTCGCCACAGAGTGCGTCGGCCGGCCGCGTCGTCTGGGAACTCGGTGCCATGGGCGAGGGCGACGCCACGTTGGACGAGGCGCGCGAGCCAGGTGCCGTCGTCCAAGCCGTGGGCGGAGCCGGTCGTCATGGCGGCGAGTTCTCCTCGGCCGCATGTGCCGTTGCGTTCAGTTCCCTTCGGGTCCAAGAAGAGCGGTGAGGACTTGGACCGCCTGCTGGAGTGTCCGTATCGCCGCTTCAGGCGTCACTCCTTTCGGAACACCGGTACGGCGCAGCAGGTCGTACCACTGCCGGGGCCATTCTTGGTTGGCGAGCGGGGAGGCGTCCAGTGACGAGGCAAGGGACGACCACACCTGCTCCCGCCGTGCCGCCACGTCCGCGCGGGCGGCACGGCGGTCGGTGAGCGGCGGCCCGAGTTCTTCCAGGGTCTGTCTGAGTCCGATTCCGGCAACTGAAGCGCGTAGCCGTGCGTCGAGGACGTCGAGCCGTACGGTCACGGCGGCACCTGTGAGGGGTTTGCCCAGCAGGAGAGACAGGTCATTGCGTTCCTGGGCGTTCATCGCGGTCAGCCTTAGCGAACCCGTGGCCTGCACGCCGTTGCTCTCCAGGCGTCTACGTGCCCCCTGTCAGAGCCGGGTGAGTCCAGGTCCCGTCAGCCAGTCGCGCGTTGCGGCGGGCAGCCCGCTCATACGGACACCAGACGCCGGTGCCGGCCGTTCCAGGTGTAGTGCAGGGTGGCCACCCCGCGTACGTGGGGATCACGGAGGCACTCGTAGATGTGCAGGGACGGAACCTCGGGCCAGTTGCCCATGAGTCGCTCGCTGGTGAGGACGAAGTCGAGATCGAGGTCGACGAGGATACGGCCCAGCCGGCCGTGGGTGGGTTCATCGACCTTGGCGCAGGCGTCGTCCAGGAGGATCAAGCGTGGTGCGTGCGGTGCCGACTCGGCGAGGCTGGTGAAGTGGGCGGCTGCTGCGGCGAAGAGGACGAGGTAGGAGAGGACCCGTTGTTCGCCCTGGCTGAGCCCGGTCCGGCCGGTCAGTTTCCGACGGCGGCCCGGGGCCGCGTCCTCGACCACGAAGGTGTGGAAGCGGAACCAGTCGCGGTAGTCCAGCGCGGTCCGCAGATGGGCGGCGTAGCCGGCTGATGGGTCGGCACGGCGGGCGTCCTCGATCCGGCGGCTGTTGGCCAGGCGAGAGGCGACCGTCCCCAGTTGACGGTGAAGGGAAACACTCCAGGATTCAGCGTCTCCACCGAGGCGCCGGTGGCCCGTGGTGTGAAGTTCGCGGCCGAGACGACCCTCCGCAGCGAGGTCGTCCCCCAGGGCATAGGTGATGTCTACGCTGCGCTCCACATCGGCATCAGGTGATGCCAGACCAGCCGAAGTCGGCCTCGGCAGCACGGGAAACCGGCTCCCTGGATGTGCGAGGTAGAGAGCGTCTGTGAGCGTCGTCTTGCCCGCACCGTTCGCACCGATCAGCACGCTGAATCTGCCGGGTAGGTCGCAGCTCATTGGAGTCTCTGCGCTCGCGCGCAGACCGCTTACCTTCACGCGGCTCAGATGCATGGCAGATCCCCCGATCGTGGGCCTTGACCCCGAATCCTGAACACGGGTTATGCGGCTGGTGCCAGCGTAGTTGGTGTGAGGTGGAAGCCCTTCTCGAAGGCGATCGGTGATCGTTG
>NZ_JOEZ01000071.1 GCF_000721175.1 Streptomyces anulatus | reverse complement strand
CTTCAACTGGCCCTGCACACCCTGCGGCTTGATGTCCTCCAGCGTCGTCCGCAGCAGCCGGATGATGTTCCGCACCTCCTGCGACGTCGCGTTCCACCGCAGTTCCTTGCCGTGGTTCGCCGACGCCATCTGCGACTTCGCGTTCTCGCCCTGCTCCTGGTCACCCGAACCGAACGCCGCGTCCATCCCCGACTGACCGCCCAGAATCCCCGACAACGACGCGTTCAACGCCTTCGTGATCTCGTCCGAACGCGCCTTGAAATCGTCGAACGCGACCTTCCCCGCCCCGTTGAACTTCCCCTCCAACGGCTCAGCCGCCGCGATCAACTGCTGGATCAGCGTGCCCAGATCCGTGCTCGCGCCCTGCGAATCCGACAACAGCCTCGACAGGACCGACGCCCCCATGTCGAACTTCATGACATCCCCCGCTACATCGAGTACTTCGAATACTCCGAAACATCAAACGAACGTACGTACGTGTACGTCCCTGTCTATCAACCCTGGCGTCGCTACTGCAATCTGCAATCGGCCAGATTGCGGCCGGTGCGGATCTACGCCCCCTTGAGGTGCCGCACCAGCCTCTCGAACTCCTGCCAGCCCGCCAGGTCCGAGGGGTCCCCCGGCAACGGGTAGTACAGAGCAGGCCTGGTCCTCGGGCCGAGCTGCACCGGTTGCCCGGTCAGCGGAGTGCGCCGCGCCCGGTCTCCCGGCATCGCGCGGACCTCCTCCGCGCCCAGTACGAAGGCCAGCGGGACCCCCGGGCCCTCGAAGCGAGGCGGTACGGCCACATCGCGGCGCGCTTTGCGAAGTTGTACGAGCATCGACTGGAGGTGGTGACGGGTGGCGAGCGCCTCGGCAGCTGCGGGCAGGGCGGCCAGCGGAGGTTCCTCGCCGGCGCCGTAGCCGAACGCGAGCGTTACCTCCTCCTCCACGCCCGCCTTCGTCCGCGTAATGCGTACGGTAGCGATTCCCGGTCGCGAGCGATTCCCGACCACCACGAGCCAGGTCGGTTCCGGGGCCCGCTCGTACGCGACGTCCGTCAGGCGGCCAAGTGACCAGGGGAGGGTCGCAGGTTCCGATGTGCCCCAGCTGGCCGGCGGTTCACCCGTCAGCTCCCGCCACACCGTCTCCAGGCCGCCGCCCAGCACCAGCCGCTCGTCCGCCGGATGCACCATGCGGAAGGTCAGGCCCAGCTGGCGTTCGCCGGAGTCATGGACCTCCTGGTAGGCGGCCGCCACCGGGGTGTGCGGGTCGTCCTCCGTGGCGTCGGGGGAGAGGACCGGGTCGAACGCGCCGTCCTGCCAGCGCAGTACCGCGCCCGTCAGACCGTCGTAGTAGCCGTCCCGTTCGTCCTGGACGATCCAGCGGGATGGCCAGCCGCCCAGCGCGTCCCGTACGGCGGGGGAGAGCGTGGTGCCCGCCGGGCTGACGATCTGGAGGCCCAGGCCCGCCTCGGCCGCCGCACGGAACGCGTCGGACAGCCAGGCCGTCATCGCCACCACCGGGCGGTCCTGGATGACGACCGCGACCTTGTCGGTGAGCACGTCGATGGCCGGCTGGGCAGCGGCGGGTTCCGGGGCCACGCTCACGCCGTCGGTCTTCACCACGGCGATCGAGCCGGCCGCGTCCGGCGGCCAGGCGGAGCCGCCCACCAGCGAGGCCAGCCGGGCCGCGAACGTGCCCGCGAGCTGTTCCGCCTCCGCGACCCCCGTGGTGGCGCGTGCCTCCGTCCACCAGTACGGGACCGGGGGCGCCGTGGTCCCGAGCAGCCGCTCGGCCTCGCCCTCGACGGAGACCAGCAGCGGGGCCTCCACGGAGACGAGCGGGCGGCCCTCCGCGTCGCAGAGCTGGATCACCGCACCCTCGCCCCGGGTGCCCACCAGCTTGTCCGGGCCGCCGGAGAGCAGGCCCGCCAGTACGGCCCACGGCTCGGGCATACGCGGGGTGAGGGCGATGACGTCCTTGGTCATGGAGTGGTCGTCCGGTCCTTCGTCGGTCGTCGGTGGGTGGTGGGCGTGCAAGGGTGGTGGTCGTTTCCGCGACGTCTCACGTCGGGGCGTACACCGTCTGGATCAGGCGGTTCGGCTGGCCCCTGCGGATGAACACGCCGCGCCCGGGTGCCTGCTGGGAGGCGTACACGCCGGGGAACAGCTGGCCTTCGCTGCGGTCCCCCGCCATCAGCAGTGCCGAGGCCCCCGACTCCCGCAAGCCCTGCACCAGCGGCTCGTACATGCCCCGCGACGCTCCGGCGACCCGGCGCGTCAGGACGAAGTGGAGGCCGATGTCGACCGCCGAGGGGATGTACGGGAGGAACGGCGACAGCGGGGACTGGCCGGCGGTCGTGAGGACGTCGTAGTCGTCGACCAGGACCACGATGCGCGGGCCCTTGCCCCAGTTGCCCGGTTCCAGGTCCTCCAGGCGGGCGTTCTCGTCGGGCAGCCGCTTCTCCAGCTCGGTCGCGATGCCCGCTGAAAGGCCCGCGCACAGCTTGGAGTTGTAGGCGTAGCCCCCGTTGAACTCCTCCGGGACCGCACCGCGCAGCGCACGCCGCGGATCCATCACGGCGAACACCAGCTCGTCCTCGCCGTAACGGTCGATGAGGCCGTGTGCGACGGTCCGCAGCAGGTTCGTCTTGCCGCATTCGCTGTCCCCCAGCACCAGCAGGTGCTGGTCGTGCTGGAACAGGTCGAGCAGTACGGGCGCGAGCGCCGACTGGTCGAGCCCGATCGGTACGCGGGTGGGTTCGGCCGCCGGGCCCGGCAGCGAGTGCGGCTCCAGGATCTGCGGCAACACCCGCACGGGCTGCGCCACTTCTCCGTTCCAGGTGGCCCGGACCGTGCGCGCCGTACGCTCCAGGACCGTGCCGAGGTCCGCCGTGTCCTCGACCCCGTCCGTCCGGGGGAGTGCCACCTGGGCGAAGAGCTTTCCGTCGGTGAGGACGCGGCCGGGCTCGTCGGGCGACAGGGTCTCGGCGAGCTTGCGGTCGATGCTGGACTCGCCGGGGTCGTTCAGGCGCAGCTCGACGCGGGTGCCGAAGTTGGACTGGATGGCGATGCGCACGTCGTTCCAGCGCAGCATGCCCGCGACGACGTGGATGCCGTAGCCGCCACCCCGCTTGAGGATGTCGGCGATCGCGTCGTCCAACTCGTCGAAGTCGTCCCGCAGCGCGCCGAATCCGTCGATGACGAGCAGGATCTCGGCCGAGGCGAGTTCGGGCAGCCGGCCGGCCGCGTGCAGGGTGCGCAGTTGCTCGACCGAGTCGATGTTGTGCTGGCGGAAGAGGTCCTCGCGCAGCGCGAGCATCGTGCGGACCTCCTCGACGGTACGCGCCGCCCGTTCCCGGTCGGCGCGGCCCGCGATGCCGCCGACGTGCGGCAGGCCCGACAGCGCCTGGAGGCCACCGCCGACGAGGTCGAGTCCGTAGACGCCGATCTCGCGCGGGGTGTGGGTGAGTGCGAGGGACAGGACGAGCGTGCGCAGCAGTGTCGTCTTGCCCGACTGCGGTCCGCCGATCACCGCCGCGTGGCCGCCCGCCACCGTGAGGTCCAGGAACCACTGCCCCTGCCACTGCTTGGCCGGGTCGTCGAGCAGGCCGACGGGGACGCGGAGCGGCCTCCGGCGTCCTTCCGTGACCGCCCCGGTCAGCCGCATCCCGTGCGGCCCGATGTCCAGCGGACCGGCGACGGTGTCCAGTGCGGTGGCGGTGGGCAGCGGCGGCAGCCAGATGCTCCGTACGGCGGCGGCAGCACCCGTCAACTGATCGACCATGACGCCGAGTTCCGTCGGTCCCGTCTCGCGGCGGCGGGACGCCGGCTCCGGGGACCGCCGTGCCTCGTCCGGTCCGGCCAGGGTGTTGAACGCCTCGTACGGCAGCGCCAGCGGGCCGGTCTCCTCCTCGTCGTGGCTGCGGACCGGACCGCGGTAACCGCCCGACACATAGCCCGCCTTGAACCGGGCGTAGTGGCTCGTGTCGACCTTCAGATAACCGAAGCCCGGCAGCGGAGGCAGGTGGAAGGCGTCCGTGGTGTCCAGGACCGTGCGGGACTCGTCGGCGGAGAAGGTACGCAGGCCGAGCCGGTAGGAGAGGTAGGTGTCCAGGCCCTTGAGCTTGCCGCCCTCGATGCGCTGGCTGGAGAGCAGCAGATGCACCCCGATGGAGCGGCCGATCCGGCCGATGGAGAGGAACAGGTCGATGAAGTCCGGCTTCGCGGTGAGCAGTTCACCGAACTCGTCGATCACCACGAACAGGTGCGGCAGCGGGTCCAGGTCGGGCCGCTTCTCGGCGCGCAGCGCCGCGTAGTCCCCGATGTCCGCGACGTTCCCCGCGTCCTTCAGAGCCTGCTGGCGGCGCCTGACCTCACCGGCGAGGGAGGAGTGGACCCGTTCGACGAGCCCCGCCTGGTTCTCCAGGTTGGTGATGACCCCGGCCACGTGCGGCAGGTCCGCGAACGGCGCGAACGTCGCCCCGCCCTTGTAGTCGACCAGCACGAGCGCCAGATCCTCCGGCGGATGCGTGGCCACCAGGGCGAGGACCAGGGTGCGCAGCAGTTCCGACTTGCCCGAACCCGTCGCGCCCACGCACAGACCGTGCGGGCCCATCCCCAGCTCCGAGGACTCCTTGAGATCCAGCAGCACCGGCTCGTGGAAGTCGCTGATGCCGATCGGGACGCGCAGGAAGGCGCGTTCACCGCGCGGCGCCCACAGCCGGTCCAGGTCGAGCCGGGCCACGTCGTCGATGCCGAGCATCGCCGCGAACTCCACCGGGCCGGACAGCGGGGCGTCCACCAGGGACTCGGCGGACAGCCGCAGCGGGGCGAGCATCCGGGCCAGACCCTCGGCGAACGGGATGCCCGCCTCGTCCACCGTGCCGTGCGCCTCCACGGGCTCCGGCGTCCGGAGGTCCTCGATGGTCACGTCCGTGCCGTCGACGGTGATCCGTACGCTGACGTGTCCCGGCTCCTGCACCCGCTGCTCCAGCAGATGCAGCACGGTGACGCCCATCTCGCGCAGACCGACGGCGTCGTCCGGGCGCGGCAGGTCGACGGCGTCCTCGCCGTGTCCGTCGGTGACGACGAGCAGCCGGGAGTTCATGGTCAGCGCGTCCCGGCCGGCCAGGCCCCGGCGGACCTCGGCCGCGTACGAGGCGCGGCGGCGCAGCTCCGCCCCGATCTGCCGGGCGAGCTGCGGGGCGGAGGGGGCGATGCGGCGGGCGGCGACCGGTCCGTCGAACTGCTCGGTGTCGAGCAGATGCGGCAGCCACTTGGCCCATTCCCAGTCGGCCATGCGGTCCCCCGGCGCCGCGAGTGCGATGGCCACGTCGTCGGGGGCGTGCAGGGCGGCCGTCTGGACCAGCAGGGCACGGGCCACCCGCAGACAGTCCTCACGGGGGCCGATCACACTGACATCGCCGATCCGGTCCAGCGGGACGGTGAGCGGCAGTTCGGTGCCGTTGCGGAACCGGTTCACCAGCGCCGACGCCTCGTTGAGCATGAAAAGGTCGGGCGGTGTGAGCACCGTCGATCCCGGCTCGGCGATCTGCAGATCCCGTACGGGCATCTCACCGGTGCCGACCCGCACCCGCAGGAAGTCGTCGTCGACCCTGCGCCGTTCCCAGAGGCGCGCCGGGTCCCGCACGATGTCGTACAGGGCGTACGGCGGCGGGTTCAGGACATCGGCGCGCTCACGCCGTTCGCGTTCCTCGCCCGAGAGCTCCTCCCGCAGGTCCTCCACATAGGCGAGATACGCCTCGCGCTGGGTGCGGCGGGTGCGCTGGGCCTTGCCCCGCTGCGAGAAGAGCAGCGCCACGGAGCCGATGACGGTGACCACGAGGATGATCGCGCCGAGGGCGGCGAACTGGCTGTTGCGGACGACCGTCATCATCACGACGGACGACATGACCCCGGCGACCGGCAGCAGCGACATCGCGATGTTGCCCGCCTTCCCCTCGGGGAGGTTGGGCGGGGCCTCGATGGTGCGGGGCGCGGGCGCGGCCGGCGGACGGGTGGTCCGGGCGGGGCGGTGGACCAGTCGGGTGCTCATGGGTGTTACCGGCGCTTCTGGGAGAGCTGGAAGACCTCGGCGGCCAGCCGGGTGGCGGCCAGTCGTGTCGGCCGGGCGAGCAGTTCGGTGCGGAGCGCTCCGCCTGCCGCCAGATGACGGTCGTAGGGCAGCACATGGACCGTCGCGCCGGTGGACCGGAGCTTCTCGGCTGCGGCCTCCACATCGATCCCGGGGCGGGACGTCGTGCTGGTCAGTGCCACCACGGTCCCGGCGATCATGTGTCGGGGCAGCCCCTGCATCCACTGCAGGACCGCGTACGTGCTGGTGATGCCGTCCAGCGTGGCGGGGGCGGCCAGCACCCGGGCCTGGGCGGCGGAGAGCGCGACGCGGGCGACTTCGGCGGGCAGCGTCTCGCAGTCGACCACGGTCACCCCGAAGTAGCGGCGGAGCGCCACCATGACCCGCTCGTACGCCGCCGTGTCCAGCATCGCCCCGATCCGGCCCTGACTGCCGGGCAGCAGCCAGGCGTTGTCGGGCAGCTGGACGAGATAGCCGGTGACGTCGAGCAGCGACATCTGCGGCTCCACGATGTCCGCCAGATCCGCCGTGGTCCAGCGCAGGGTCTCCGCGCCGAGCCGCAGCGGCAGCGAGCCGAGCGCCGGATCGGCCTCGACGAGGAGGACCGGATCCTGGCGGTGGTGCGCGTACGCCGTGCCGAGCAGGGCGGCCACCGTCGTCTTGCCCGCACCGCCCCGGATGGAGGTGACGGCGATCTGCCGGCCCGTCGTCACCGGCTGCTGGATCCGCTCGGCGGTGCGGGTGATCTCGGCGACCTCACGCGCCGCCGACGAGGAGACGATCCGTCGTATCGCGCGCGATATTCGCGCGGCGGCCGGCTCACCCCGCCGGGGACGGCGCGCCGTACCGGTCAGCGCGCTGTCGACCACGGGGCGTGAGTCGGGGGAGCGGGCGGGCCGTTGCGCACGCGCCGGGGCAGCGGCGGGGACGGGCGACGCGGGGACGCTCCGGCTCGGCGGCGGCGTTCCCGTCCCCGCCCTGGCCGCCGCCCCCGTACGCTCTTGGGGCTGGGGCTGGGGCTGGGGCTGGGGTTGATCCTGGGTATGGGCGCGGGGCTGGTGTTGCTCCTGCGCCGGACGTTGCTCCTGCCCCGGGCCGTGACTCTGTGCAGGACCGTGACCCTGTGCCGGACCGTGACCCTGTGCCGGACCGTGACCCTGTGCTGAGCCGTGGCCTGCTGCGCGTTGCGGGGGCGTACCCCTCAGATCGCGCAGCACATCACCCTGCCAGTTGTCCGCGTTCGGCATGTCTGCCCTTCTCCTCCGCTCCGATGCCCCGACCGGAGCCGCCCGCGCATGAATGTCAGAACTTGTCGAGCAACTGGCCGTACATGCCGAACACGCCGATGGCGAGCGGGAAAAGCCCCACCATGCCGATGGACTCGACCAGGTCGGCGGTGCGCCGCAGCCGTACCCGTACGTGCTCGGGAGGCTCCACCGACAGGGCGAACAGCGGCAGCAGCGCCGCCACGCCGAGCACGACGACGGGGCCCGCGCCCGCGGAAGCCTGCTCCATCCACAGCATCACGAGCCGTACGAGGAGGACCGCCGCAGCGGCGAACAGCGCCACCACCTCGGCCACCAGGGGAAACGCACGGGCCCTCGACAGGAGGACCACCGCCACCAGCGAGGGCAGGAGCACGGTCCACACGGTCGGCCGCGCGGCCAGGGTGAGCAGCCAGCCCGCCGCCGTCGCCGAGACCGCGGTGACCACGGTGGCGAGGGCGAGTCCGCGGTGCGTGGCGGCCAGCGCGTCGGCCACGTCGTGGCGGCTGACCGACACCCCGCCCGACCGCCGGTCGTCGAGCGCGGTGAGCCCGGACGCCATCAGGGCGAGCCGGGGCAGCATGCCGAGCAGGACCACGGAGAACACCGCCATCACGGCGCCCAGTCGGGCCGGATCCGGCTCCACGGCGGCGACGGCCTCCCACACCGCGGTGACGGCGGCGGTCGCGCCCGCGCCGATCAGACCGCCGCGGCCGAGCGGCGAGAAGACCCCGAGCAGCAGCAGGGCGAGGGCCACCGCCGTCGCCACCGCGGCGAGCCGCGCCGGGCCCGACCAGTCGTAGGCGTCGGCGGCGGTCCAGGCCGTGAGGATGCCGAGCCCGCCCGAGACGAACAACAGCGCGGTCGCCAGTCCTCGGTTGCCCGTCCCGATCCGGGCGCACACCGCGCCGCCCACCAGGAGGACGGCGGTGACGACCGCCAGCGCGACGGCCAGGGTGCCGAGCGGGAACTCACGCCGGGCCAACAGGGCGGAGATCACCGCGAAGGCCACGGTCGACGCCCCGGCGGCGACCCTTCGCGCGGCCGGACGCCAGCGCCAGGCCTGGAGGTCGAGGCTGTCGGCCACCTGGTCCGTGACGTCGTGGACCACCGGGGCGGGCGGCGCCGCGTGGGTCCTGACCAGGCGCAGCACGGCGCCGTCGCTGACACCGGCCGAGGCGAGGGTGCTGTCGTGCGGCAGGACCGAACCATCAGAGGTGATCAACTGCCTGGTCAACGGCCGCGATGCCGCCCGGTCGTCCAGCAACTGCAGGATGTCCGGGAGCAGTTGGCCGATGGGCGTGTCCGAGGGCAGCACGATGTCGGCCCGGCGCCGCTCGCCGACCAGGGTCACCCGGCTCAGTTCCGAGCGGGACGTCATTGCTGTGCTCACCACTTAGAGCTCGTAACACGATCTTGTTGCAACGGCCTGGTAGGCCGTGACCAGTGCGATGATTCGGCCGTTCGTGAGGTGTGGGTAGTCAACCGTGGATC
>NZ_JOEZ01000070.1 GCF_000721175.1 Streptomyces anulatus | reverse complement strand
GAGCGGGTCCCTTCGGGCTGCGCCCGAAGAAGCGAACCGGGTCGCTGCGCTCCCCGGCCGCTCCCGCTCCGCGTGAGCGGATACGGCTCGCTCCGCTCACCGTCAGGCGGCACGCGCTTCGCGCGCCCCGCCAACCGTAGGGCATCCGGCCCGCGTTGCGGGCCGGGGCCGGCCTCCGGCCGGCCCCGTAGCCTCCGCTGCGCTCCAGCCATACCCGGCGCGCCCCCAAATCCCGTACGAACTAGGCGTGCCACGCTCCGCACGGCCCACCCACGGGCCTCACGGCTCGAGCAGCAGCAAGAAGAGGGAGGGGTGACGGGCCATCGGGAGAGTGAGAGGCCGAACCGGGGGTCGTGGGGCCGAGTTGACCGCCTGTCAGAATGCTTTGCGGGGTGGCTATAAGGCAACAGTAGCAGAATTCAGCCACGTTCGAGGGACTTTCAACGTTCCTAGTGCTTCACTTTGAAGCACTAGATAGACTCTGGACTCAGACAACACCACTACTAAGGGAGCTGGGCCGGTTTCCGATCACGCTTCCGAATGCTGGCCCGAGGCTGTGACCCGGTTCCGGGTGAGGTTCACCGTAGCCGATCACAGGCCGTCTACGTGTAGGTTTCTCGTTCCCTGCCCAGCCGAGAGCCCAGGAGAAGGCAGACGGATATGTCGACCACAAGCCGAACCGATCAGCGTGAGGCGGCGCAGCAGGAAGCCGTTGACGCGGTTGTCCGTGCCCTCGAATTGCCTGCAAGATCTCTTGCGCCCGAGAGGGGGCTCCGGACTCAGGTGATCATGGCGACCGGGTCCGGCAAGACCCGGGTCGCGGCCCGCAGCGCAGAGAAGCTCCATGCGGGCCGCGTGCTGGTGCTCGTCCCCTCGCTGGATCTGCTCACCCAGACCGAGGCCGCGTGGCGCGAGGCAGGCCGTACGGGCCCGATGATCGGGGTCTCGTCCCTGCGGGGCGAGGACGTGACCTTCCCCAGCACCACGGACGTGGAGGAGCTGGTCGACTGGGTGCGGCCGTTCGACAAGGTCACCGTGTTCGCGACGTACGCCTCCCTCGGGCTGGGCACGCTGGAGCGGGCGCACAAGGCCGGCCTTCCGGGCTGGGACCTGATCGTGGTCGATGAGGCGCACCGAACTTCGGGTCGGATCGGCAAGCCGTGGGCCGTTGTCCACGACAACACCCGTATCCCGTCCCTGCGCCGCCTCTACATGACCGCCACGCCGCGCCTGTGGCAGCTGGACGAGGATGCCGACCAGGGGGCGCCGGGCGAGCTGGTGGCAAGCATGGAAGACGATCCGGACGGCCTCTTCGGCAGCAGGGCGTTCACCCTGACCCTCTCGGAGGCGATCGACCGGGGAATCTGTGCCCCCTACCAGGTGGTGTGCGTAGACATCACCGACACCCAGCTCCAGGCCGCGCAGCTCCTGGGCGCTGAGGGCCGCTCGGACGAGGTCCGCGGGGCCCGACTGGCCGCGCTCCAGACGGCGCTGCTCAAGGCGTCGTCGGAGGAGGGCTTCCGGCGCACGCTCGTCTTCCACCACCAGGTCCGCGAAGCCGAGGCGTTCGCAGCCGGCCTTCCCGACGTCGCCAAGCGGCTGCACGCCGCCGACCCCGAGCTGTACCCGCGCACGATCTGGGCCAACTGGCTGTGCGGCGAGCACAAGCCGGGCCACCGGCGCCGGGTGCTGGGCGAGTTCGCGTCCGGGATCGCCACGGACGGCACGGTCGTGGAGAAGGGCTTCCTGGGGTCCGTGAAGGTGCTGGGTGAGGGGGTCGACACCAAGAACTGCGACTCCGTGTACTGGGCCGACGTGCGCGGCTCCATGCCCGACCTCGTCCAGGCCGTCGGCCGCGCGCTGCGCATGCAGCCCGGCGAGGGCAAGATCGCCTCGCTCGTGGTGCCCGTCCTGCTGGGGCCAGGCGAGACGGCGGACAACATGCTCACCAGCCGGGCATTCGGCGGCCTGGCCAAGCTGCTCGAAGCGCTCAGGGCACACGACGCCCGAGTCGTGGAGCAGCTCGCCGAGCAACAGGCCCCCAGCGCCTACAAGCCCGTCCAGAAGGCCACGCAGGGCCAGGAGACCCGGGGCGAGGGAGACGGGTCCGGCGGGCCGTCGACGCCCGCCCGGCAGCTGCTGAAGTTCTCCACGCCGCGCGACCCGGCGCAGCTGGCCGCGTTCATCAACCTGCGGGTCCTCAACCCCGAGCACGAGCACTGGCGGCGCGGCATCGAGGCCGCCGTCATCTACAACCGGCTCCACGGCGACCTCAAGGTGCCCTTCACCTACCGGGTACCCGGCGGCGACGACCAGGCGGTGGAGGCCGAAGGGTGGCCGGCCTCGCTCGCGGGCTTTCCCCTGGGGCAGTGGATCGCGGACAACCGGCGCTTCTACGCCCGCGGCGACATGGACGAGGACCGCATCGCGCAGCTGGAGAAGCTCGGCATGGTCTGGAGCCACTACGACGTCGCCTGGGAGGAAGGTCTCGCCGCCGCGCGCGGGTGGGCGGCCGAGGCGGGCCACCTCCTGGCACCGCTGGACGCCACCTACCAGGGATACCGGGTGGGCATCTGGCTGAAGAACCAGCGGGCCGCCGCCCGCAAGGCCGCCGATATCGAGCAGCGGCGTGCCGAGGGACTGCTAGTGGAGTCGGTGGCCGGGGCGCTGTCGGACGAGCGGCGCGAGCAGCTGGAGGACATCGACCCGTCGTGGTGCCCGAGCTGGCCGGTGGAGTGGCAACGGGCCTTCCACCTCGTCCGGCTCCACCTGGAGGCCGGCCGCCCGCTGCCGACCGAGCCCGACGAGGTCGTGCACCAGGGCGAGGATCTCGGGCGGTGGGTGCGCTCGGTCCGGCTTGGGTGGGACAACCTGACGACCGTGCAGCAGTGGATGTGCGAACAGGTCCTCGGGATCGAGCCCGCGTCCGAGGACGAGAAGCCCAAGCCGCGCCGTACGCAGGCTGACAAGTGGGCGCTGAACTACCAGGCCGCCCGGCAGTTCTTCGAGCGCGAGGGGCACCTGCGGGTACCAAGGAAGCACGTCGAACGGATCGTCGTCGGCGAGTACCAGGAGGAGCGGGAGCTCCGGCTCGGGGCGTGGATCGGGAACCAGCGGAGCAGGGCCGCGACGCTGTCCCCGGAGCGGGTGGAGCTGCTGTCCGCCATCGGCATGCGGTGGGCATAACCCCTTCCTCGACGTGCATATATCTATTCTTGAAACCCAGGGGGCGCGCTCCGCCTGTTACGCGCCCCCTAACAGTGAAATCCCTGTTGCCGTGGAACCGCAGGGATGTCTCCCACGTTCCTATGTGAAACGGAGTGGTGACCGGAAGGAGATCGATCTTGGACACCTTGATCACCATCCTGCCACCAACTGCACTGGTGGCGGGTGTCGCGCTCCTCATTTCTGTACTGCTGGCGCGGAGCCAGCGCCGTGAACGGCGATATGAGCGCGCACACGCACTTCTCAGCACTCTATCCACGAAGACTGCTGTTGACGACCGACACCTGCTGGGCACCTACCACTGGCGGAACAAGCCCATCACGAAAGGAGAAGTACGAGATGCCGTGATGCGCGCCTATTTCTCAATGCTCTGGCTCTTCAGCGATATTCAGAACGGACGCGCGTCCCTACTAGCCACGAACAAGAACAAGCGCGATGAAGCCATCGAGTACCTCGACAAAGGGCTTATCACCGTCGTCCTAGAGTACGTGTGCACTTTCTACACGATCAAGGCGAAGATGATCGAAGCGGACCCGAATGAAGAAGTATTTGAAGGGTCCTACGGAGATCACTTCTCAGAACTCTGCGCTGGCCTCGCCGAGGGGGTGAGTGATGACACGACGAGGCGAATGTTGCTGAGGGTGCATGTGAACAACACCGAGCAGTGCCTGTGCGGTTGCCACACCGTGAGACCACAAAGGACGGTGCGACGAGCTGCTGCAGCTTGAAGGCGCAACCTGTTCAACCGACAGTAACCATACCTAGACACCGATAAGGATAGATCCCACTCCGTTCCCTCCTCTCCCCCATACCGGGAGAGGAGGTTTTTGCGTTCCTGACCCGTAGCACGGGCCGATCAGGATCTGCCTCCCTGTGCGGACCCCGCGTATCCATCTCCGATGGCGAGCAACCAGGAACGAGTAACGGGACGGGGCAGGATGATCCAATCCCGCCCCGCCGTCGCCAGGTCACCCGAGTCAGCAGGTGGCACGTCGCCAACTCCCTTACTGGCATTCGACTCGCTGGAGGACCTCGACAGCGCAAGGTCCGGACGAGGTGTCCGGGCCTTCGTCGTGCCCCGGGATCTTTCCTCCCGGTCGCTGCTGTCCGGGTCCCGGCTTCCGGCCCTACGGGGTGAAGGGAGCCGTTCCCGGCAGGACGAGACGCAAGCACCCGAGTCCTGTCACTGTCCCGCCCGCCATGTCGAACTCACGCCGGAGGCAGTACCGATGACCACTCGCCAGACACCCAGGGCAACACCCGCGTCGATCGCCGCTACGCTGAACACGCCACCCTGGGCCAGGGCCGAGACCCCACAGGGACGCTCTCAGGCAGAGAGCAGCAGGACCGCCGACCGCGAGGCGCGCACCACTCCCACGCGGACGACACCACCACAGGTGTCCGCCGTCTCTGTTCCTCCGCCTCGTAGGAGACTCCCGATGTCTCGGGACCCGCACCCGCGCTCCCCCGTACCCGCCCGACCTGAACCGCCCAGCCCGCCCGGCATGGGCCTGCTGTCCGAGGCGCCGCCGCTGCTGTCGGTGCACGCTGCCGTGGTCTTCCTGGCAGCCGGCTTCATCGGCTTCATCATGGGCGGGCTCGTGTTCCTCTCCGAGAAGTCCGTGCCCAAGGCCGTCGCCGCGGGCTTGGGCTCCTTCGGGCTCAGCGTTCCCGTGCTGCACAAGCTAATCGGCTGATCGGCGGCGGGGCCGAGCTGGCCCGTCCTGCCCGGCCCCGCCGCTTCTCGGACGTCAGGCGGCGCTGAGCCATCCCTGGATCAGGTGCTCACCTCGATGATGGTGTCCGCGATCAGGATGGGCAGGTGGGTGATGGCGCGTTCCAGGAACCGTTCGATCGAGACGGCGTGCTGGCTGTTGTCGACGCTGATGTTGGTCACCCAGCTCGCGGGTTCGTAGCGGGCGAGCATCGACAGGGCGTACAGGACGGCCCACCAGGCCATCAGTGGGTGCAGCTCGCGGGTCATCGGGGCGAGGACGGGCAGGAAGTACCGCTGGCCCGCGTAGGGGCGCGTCATGGTCAGCAGGTACTCGAGGCGCTCGGCTGCGGTTGCCGATCCTTGGGGCATCTCCCAGTTGACCACCAGTTCGCCGCCGCCGTGGTCGTAGCGGGTGTAGTCGGGCGTCGCCTCACGTCCGAGGCTGAGGGCGTGGTTGGTCACGTAGCTCTCGTGCCGGGCGACGGCGGGGTACGAGATGAGGAAGTCGGCCAGTGCCTTACGGGTGCCGGCGTCGATGACCCGGTCGGGTATATCGCACACGGGGATGCTCAACAGGGGGTGCTCCTGGTGGTGGATGCTGCTCGCGGCCGCGAAGAGCGGGGTGGGCCGCTCCCGCTCGGTGAGCGGATAGCCGAGGTTCAGGGGCAGCAGGTCCCACATGTCCTCCAGGCGCATCGCGTCCTTCTCCCAGACAGGTGAGTCGAGTACCTCGCTGACCCGGACGAAGCTGCCGTGGGTGCCAGGCTGGTCGGTGCGGATCTCGATGTCGGGGAAGGACTTGTCGAACCCGGAGGCCTTGATCCCGTGGGTGACGAGTCGCCAGTTCTCGCCCTTGAGGGTCACTGCGGCGGCTGCGATGGCGCGGCCGGCCTGGCTGAGGCCGTAGAAGACCTGAAGGGGACGCGTCGCGGGACCCACGACGGCGGCGGCTCGGAACATCTGTTCGGTCTGCTCCAGGGCCGCCGCGTAGGTCTTGCGGCGGGATCCGGTTCCGGCCCTGCCCGGCGGATTCCAGCGGCTGGCCCGCAGCCGTTCCCACGCCTCATCGGCGTCCACATCGATGTACATGGCCCGGGACGCTACCCGCTGCTGAGTTGACCGCGCGGGTGAATTTTCCCTCGCGTACGCGGGCGCGAACCTAAGCAGGAAAGTCCAAATTGCTCAAACTTAACAGCTCTTGACAGCTTTTCAGATACTTCGTCAGAGTCTTGTTCGCCCGCTCTGGGCGGATCACGAGAGAGGAAGATCCCCATGGCACGACTGACCAAGTACAGCGAGAGCCAGGCCGCCGGACGCCTCCGGGTATCAATCACGGCCTTCCGGTAGGCGCGGCATACCTGCCTCGTCCCGGCCCCCGACGCCCCCTCCTCCCGCTGGTCGCGGGCCGCCGTGAAGGCGATGGATGCGGACGCAATCCGGACCGCGATCCCCGCGAGCCGATCACGGGCATCGCCGCCGCGGACCGGATCGCCACCGCGCTCGGCACACCGAACCCGGCCGCGCACGGCGAGCGGGCGAACGTCACCGCTTTCGTGGTCCGCCGACTCATCGCACGCGGCCTACTGACCGACCTCAGCGGCACCCCCGAGGGGGCGCTCGTCAACCCCGACCAGGTCGACGCCGTGTGCCAGCGCCATCGCCGACCTGGTCGCCACCAACACCCCCGCTCGGCCCTGACCAGGCCGCCGAACGCCTCGGTGTGCGGCGACTCGAGCACATGCGCACCCTGGGATGGATCACACCCACCGATTGGCGCGAGGTGCGGTACGGCACCCCACGGACCGGGGCGGTCGACGTCCCGATGTTCACCACGTCATCCGTCGCCGCGGTGGGCGCCGTGCACCCCGAGGTCGACTGGGAGCAACTGTGCAACCTCGGAAAGGGCCGGCGCTTCCCTCTCACTGCTCTGGTGAAGGCGCTGCAGGCCGACACCGGCCAGCTCACCGGGTGAGCTGCGAGGTCCGGAGCCAGTCGGGCACGCCGACTACCGGAAATGCTGATGGAACGCACCGGGAAAAGCCGGAATTCACCCGAACGAGGGACCCGGGGACGCGTGATCCCTGAATTACGCCCGGAATGAAGCGTGTTGCTGGGATTTGCCCCTATAGCCGAGTCGTTCGGGTGTCCCGAAAGCCCGTAGAATCTCCCCGAGCGTTCACCAGCGTGTCCACCTGTCGCATCCCTCCGGGTCATATGACCGGAGGAGAGCCCTCCGGCGAACCGGAAGCAGGTGAAACACCCGTGGGGGATGAGGATGAGCCGAACTGGGACTTCTGGACCTTCGTGGTCACGCTTCTCGCGTGGCTGTGCGACGTGATCACGAAGCGATAGGCCCCAGCCGGCCACCGCCTACAGGAGCCGCCTCCCAGCCAGGGGGGCGGTTCTTGTTTTGCCCGCCAGCCGAACCCCACCCTAGCGAATCTATGGATGCGTTCAGCTGCGGCACCATAGTACTAGACAGAATCTCTGGATCTCGGCATGTGATTTCCTTTCCGAGGACTCAAATCGCTCCTGGAAGCCTTCAGGGGCTTTCACGGGCCTCCAAAGCTCAAAAGTTCTGGGATTTGAAATCCTCGCATGCCCGTTTTGTTCAATTTCGTGGCGATTCTCGAAGCGCTGTACGGGCCTGCGCCACAAAGACATCCCGTCCTGGGGCCCGTTTTGCAGCCCTCGAGGACAGGCTGACGCGAGTACTTGCCGCAAGTGCTGACACAAGTACTGCCGTAAGTACGATCGCGCAGGACTGCGGCTGGCTCCGTGTGACGCATCGGGACCGCTGCGCCACTGATGTCACCTGCTCTCGGTGCGGGAGTACGTCAGCAAGCAACCGGTGCCCCAAAGGCGCAGGCTGATGGGGTGGAGTGGCCCGTGGATGTCGCCCTCGCGCGGTCCGTGACACAGCTGCCGACAGGTCCGTCGTGGGCCTACGAAATCAAGGTCGATGGCCACCGGACCATGCTGTGGCGGACCGAGGACGGCGTCCGGCTGCAGTCGCGGACCGGCCGCGACGTCACCGCGCTCTGGATGGACCTGGCTGTGGCTGCGATGCGCCTGCCTCCCGGCGTGATCCTGGACGGCGAGGCCGTCGTGTATCTCGCCGCCGACGACGGCAACGCGCGGATCAGCTTCGAGGCCGCGCAGTCCCGCGCGCTCTCCCGCCCCCGCCGGGCCCGGCAACTCGCCGACCGCCACCCCGCCACATACGTCGCCTTCGACGTCCTAGCCCACTCCGCGGCGGGCCTCCCCGACCTACGCCCGCGTCCATACGTGGAGCGCCGCCAGGTCCTCCCGGACGTGGTCGCCAACGTCGGTCCGCCGATCGCGCCGGTGTGCTCAACCACCGACCCGGACGAGGCTCTGCTCTGGTACGAGACGCTCGAAGGCACCGGCGTGGAAGGGATCGCGGCGAAGCCGCTCCAGTCGTCATATAAGGCGGGCCGCGTGTGGGCGAAGGTCAGACACACGGACACGGTCGACGCGGCCGTGGTTAGGTTCACCGGCTACCGCCCGGCACCCGAAGGCGCTCGTCGTACGGCTCCCTGACGGACGCGTTGTGCTGTCCCAGAGGCTGACCACGACGCTCGCATCTGTTGTCGGCCCGCGTCTGGTCCCCAAGACGGGGCGCGCGTTCACGAAGGCCGGCGACACCTACACGCCCGCCAGAGGTGACATCGTGGTGGAGGTCGTGGCGGGCACGCCCCGGCACGCGGTCGTCACCGCAGTCCGCCTGCGCTGACCCGACCACAATCATGGTTGCCGCCGTGGTCGGGCCGACCACGGCGGCTGGTGCTCCTGCGCGGAGCCGCGCATTTCAATGGCCCGTCAGCCTGGAGTTTCACCCGGTGAGCGGACGTCACGGGCGATCGGTGGACTCGATGCTCTCCGTGAAGTTCTCTCGCAGGTACTCCTGGACCGCTTGCTCGGGAACGCGGAACGAGCGTCCGACACGGATCGCGGGAAGGTGACCGGAGTGGACCAGGCGGTAGACCGTCATCTTGGAGACCCGCATGACAGCAGCCACTTCTGCGACGGTCAGGAAGACCACCTCGCTGAGGGGGCGTGCTGCCTCGGGTCGGCTCGGTTGCTCTGCGCTCTGCGGGCGGTTCCCGCGCCGTTCCTCCTTCGGCAGGGACATCATCATCTGGACGATCAGCCGTGTCTTACGTCGGGCCAGGCTCTGCTCATCGACGTCCACCACGGCTTCGGTCTGGTGCAGCATGTGCCCGATCAGAATGTCGGTCTCGAGGGTCCGCTCCTGCTCGTTCTCCGTCATACCTGCTCCCCCTCTCCCTCTCGCGACGCGCCCGCCTCGACTGATTCAGCTTCCAAGAGTCCGCCTACGGCCTCACGGAGCGCCTGCCGAGCCTTGGTGAAGTTCCCCCCGGGCCCTGGACAGCGGGTGTTTACGCTGCGGGGGTGAGGTCTTGCCTGAGCAAGGTTCTCGTTTCGAGTGGGGTGACGTACCC
>NZ_JOEZ01000069.1 GCF_000721175.1 Streptomyces anulatus | reverse complement strand
GACCTCGACGGGGACGGACTCGCCCGTCAGCATCGAGGCGTCCACGGCGGACGAGCCCTCGACCACCGTCCCGTCCGTCGCGATCTTCTCCCCGGGACGCACGACGAAGCGATCGCCGACGACGAGCGCGCCCGCCGGGACACGTACCTCCCGGCCCGCCCTGAGTACGGAGACGTCCTTGGCGCCCAGATGCATCAGCGCCCGCAGTGCCGCGCCGGACTTCCGCTTCGCGCGGGCCTCCAGATAGCGGCCCAGCAGGATGAACGTGATGACCCCGGCCGCCACCTCCAGGTAGATCATCGAGGTGGCGTCGGCGCGCGAGACGGTGAGGTCGAAGCCGTGGCGCATGCCGGGCATGCCCGCGTCGCCGAGGAACAGGGCCCACAGCGACCAGCCGAACGCGGCCAGCGTGCCGAGCGAGACCAGCGTGTCCATCGTGGCCGCGCCGTGCTTCGCGTTGGTCCAGGCGGCACGGTGGAAGGGCAGGCCGCCCCAGACGACGACGGGCGCGGCGAGGGTGAGGCTCAGCCACTGCCAGAAGCCGAACTGGAGCGCCGGGACCATGGCGAGCAGGACGACGGGGACGGCGAGCACGGCGGAGACGACGAGACGCTGCCGCAGTGCGGCGAGGGAGGCGTCCGGTTCCGCGTCGGCGTCCCGGACCTCCGGTCCGGAGTGCTGGGCTTCCGCTTCGGCCTCCCGGGCCGGGCGCCGGCCCCCGTCCTGTCCGGAAGCTCCGTCCGTACGGTAAGCCTCGTCCGCGTCCGCGTACGTGTCCGGGCCGGCGGCGGAGGGTGTGGTGGGACGCGGCGTGGCGGCATCGGATCCTGCCGGCGCCTGACGTTCCGGCCGGGCGACGGGGCGGGCCGTGTAGCCGGTCTTCTCGACCGTGGCGACGAGGTCGCCCAGCTCCAGCCCGTCCCCGAAGGTGACGCGCGCCTTCTCGGTCGCGTAGTTCACCGTGGCGGTGACGCCGTCCATCCGGTTGAGCTTCTTCTCGACACGGGCAGCGCACGAGGCGCAGGTCATCCCGCCGATCACGAGCTCGGCCTCGGATGCGTCGGCTGCCGGGAAACCGGCTGCTGCTGTGCTGGCCATGTCCGCAACTCCTGGGAAACGCAGATCGGGCCGTACCCCACCAGTATCCGCTGGTGGGGTACGGGCCCGACGGTGAACGGGACGCTGCTGCTCCGGAGGCCGGTCCTCAGGCGGCCGGGCCGAGGAGCTCGTACCCTGCCTCGTCGACGGCGGCGCGGATGGCGTCCTCGGCCAGCGGGGCCTTGGACGTGACGGTGACCAGGCCGGTGGCGGCGGCGGCCGCGACCGAGGTCACGCCCGCGATCCCGGAGATCTCCTCCGACACGGCGCCCTCGCAGTGACCGCAGGTCATGCCCTTGACCCGGTACACCGTGGTGACCGAGTCGGTCTGCTCGATCTGCACGTCGGCCGCACCGTCGTGGCAGGAACCGGTGGGCGAGCAGCAGGAGCCGGTGGACTGGGCGGTCTCGGTCTCGGCGGTCATGACGTTCTCCTCTTCGCGAACACGTTTCGACGGCACGACGGGGCGCCTGGGGCCGCAGAGGACTCCGTGGCGTACCGTCTCCTTCACACTATACCCCTAGGGGGTATTAATGCGCTCCGGTGGTGCGCGTGCCGGGCGATGGCGGTCTACGGCGCGTGCGAGGTCCGGTGCGGGGCGTCGTCGCACATGAGGGGATCCAGGTACCGGTACATGATCGTCTTCAGCTCCTGGACGTAGGCGGCGCGCTCCTCGCCCTCGTGGGCCATGATCAGGTCCAGCCCGGCCTTGAAGAGCATGAAGGTCATGTCGGCGATGCGGTGGACCTGGGTGGCGGGCATGTCCGGGAGGTAGCCGGCGAGCACCGATTCGACCCGCGTCAGCATCGTCGCGTGCAGCGTGTCGTGCTCCTCGGTGATCCGGCCGGGGATCTCCGAGCCGTGCATCAGGACGGAGAACGCCGGGTTCTCGCAGTTGAAGGCGATCAGTGGGTCGAGGATGGCGTCCAGCATGCGGTCGAGCGGCAGCTCGATATGGCTCTGCGAGAAGGCGGCGCCGTAGGTGTCCCGCCAGCGGTTGAGCAGCCGGTCGCCGAGCTCGACGGCGATGGCCTCCTTGTTCGGGAAGAACTGGTAGAGCGTGCCCGGCGACACCCCGGCCTCGCGGGCGATGGCGTTGGTGCTGGACGCGGTGTAGCCGCTGGTGCAGAACACGCTGGCGGCGGCCTCGAGCAGTTGGGCGATCCGGGCCTCGCCGCGGGCCTGGCGGCGGCGCGGGCGGGCGGAGCCCGGTGTTCCGTCGGCTGTGCCGGCGGTGGATCCGCCGTCCGCTCCGTCCGCTGCGGCACCCTTGGTGGCTTTGGCCTCCGACACGGTCAATCCCCAGCTCTCATGATGCGGTTGACAAACGCGAGTGCTCACTCGCATTCTAGTGAAACGCGAGCGACTACTCGTGTTTGCCAGGGTATTTGGCAACGACCGACCCATGCTGCCTTGTGCCGCCCGGGTCTCGGTGAAGGGGACACCGCACCATGTCCGAAGTCAACCGTTCCGCGCCGCCCCCGGTCGGCGGCTGGACCCGGTTCGTCACCGCCCGGCCGAGGCTCGCGCTGCTGGCCGCTCTGGTGATCACCGCGCTCGCCGTGTTCGCCGGGAGCGGGGTGGCGGACCGGATGGGCAGCGGCGGCTGGCAGGCCCCCGACGCCGAGTCGACCTATGCGACCGACGTGCTGGCGCGGGAGTTCCCCGCCTCACAGCCCAACCTCCTCCTCCTGGTGGACAGCGGCTCCGCGACCGTCGACGACCCGGCGGTGGCCGCCGAAGCCGCCCGCCTCGTCGAGCGGCTGGAGGCCGAGCCGGGCATCTCGGGCATCGGGTCCTACTGGGTGACCGGATCACCCGCCCTGCGCTCCGAGGACGGCCACGAGGCGATCATCGCCGCCCGGATCGGGGGCGACGAGAAGACCGCGGGCGAGACCCTCGACCGGATAGCCCCCGCCTTCGCGGGGGAGCGGGGGCCGGTGAAGGTCTCCCTCGGCGGGCCCGTCGCCGTGCAGCACGAGATGCAGACGATCATCCAGGAGGACCTGCTGCGGGCCGAGCTGATCGCCCTGCCGGTGACCCTCGTCCTGCTGGTCATGGTCTTCGGCAGCGCTGTCGCCGCGATGCTGCCGCTCGGTGTCGGCATCGTCGCCATCCTCGGCACCAACGCCGTGCTGCGGGGGCTGACGGAGTTCACCGACGTCTCGGTCTTCGCGATGAACCTCACCACGGCCCTCGGCCTCGGACTCGCCATCGACTACGCCCTGTTCATCGTCCGCCGATTCCGCGAGGAGCTGGCCGGCGGGGCGGACCCCCGGACGGCGGTGGGCACCACACTGCGGACCGCCGGGCGTACGGTGCTGTTCTCCGCGCTGACCGTGGCGGTGTCCCTGTCGGCCATGCTCGTCTTCCCGCAGTACTTCCTGCGGTCCTTCGCCTACGCCGGGATCGCCGTGGTCCTCCTGGCCGCCGCTGCCGCGCTGATCCTGCTGCCCGCGGCACTCGTGCTGCTCGGGCACCGGGTCAACGCGCTCGACCTGCGCCGACTGCTGCGCCGCAGCAGGAGGACGGCGGCCGCGGAAGCCCCGGTCCCGGAGGCCGGCAGGGGCTGGGCGCGCTTCGCCGGGCTCGTGATGCGCAGGGCGCCGGTCTTCGCCATCGTCACCACGGTGGGGCTCGTCCTCCTCGGACTGCCCTTCCTCGGCGTCAAGTTCGGCACGGCGGACGACCGCCAGCTCCCCGCCGGAGCCGAGTCCCGGGTGGTCCAGGAGCACATCCGTGAGGGCTTCCCCGGCAGCCCCGGCGGCGGCCTGGAGATGCTGATAGAGGGGGAGGGGACGCCCGCCGCGTACGCAGCCCTCAAGGGCCGGATCGAGAAGGTCCCTGGCGTGCTGCGCGTCGACGGCCCGGTCACGGCGGACTCGGCCGCGTACGTCGGCGTCCTGCCGGACGGCGAGGCGGTCGGGGAGGAGGCCCAGCAGCTCGTACGGGATCTGCGTGCGATGCCCGCCGACTCCTTCGACACCTCGGTGACGGGCACGGCGGCGGTCCTCGTCGACTCCAAGGACGCCATAGCCGACCGGCTGCCCTGGGCGCTGGCGATCATCGTGGTCGTGACCCTGCTCCTGGTCTTCCTGCTCACCGGCAGCGTGCTCATCCCGATCCAGGCGGTCGTGCTCAACGCCCTCAGCCTGACGGCGATGTTCGGTGCGGTGGTCTGGGTCTTCCAGGACGGGAACCTCTCCGGGATCCTCGCCTTCACCAGTACGGGGGACATCGAGACGACCCTGCCCGTCCTGATGTTCTGCGTCGCCTTCGGCCTCTCCATGGACTACGGGGTCTTCCTGCTCTCCCGCATCAAGGAGGAGTACGACCGGACCGGCGACCACGAACGCTCGGTCACCTTCGGCCTGTCCCGCACAGGCGGGCTGATCACCGCGGCCGCCGTGATCCTCGCGGTCGTGATGGTCGCCATAGGCACCTCGCGGGTCACCAACACCAAGATGCTGGGGCTCGGGATCGCCCTCGCCGTCCTGATGGACGCCATGGTGGTCCGCAGCCTGCTGGTCCCCGCCGTGATGAAGCTGACGGGTCGCGCCACTTGGTGGGCCCCCAGGCCGCTGCGCGCCTTCCACCAGAGGTTCGGGCTCAGCGAAGGGGAACCGGCCCCGGCCGCCTCCGGTACGAAGGGCGCACCCGGCGACCCGGCGGAGCCCGCGGCCGGCGGGGAGATACCCGAGGCGACCCGGGCAGGGGAAAAGGTCTCCACGGGGGCATAGGCGCACGACGGCTCCGCGACCGGCCCGAACCCGTTCGAAAAGGGACCTCGGGCCGACCGTGGAAGGCCCCCTGACGGGCCGTGGCGGGCATGCGGAGGGCCTGGCCGCCGGAGGGCAGGGGGGTGGGGGCGCTCCCTCGGTCACACCCCTTCCGAGCGTCCCCAGCGCGATCGCCGAACCAGCTGTGACCTGGGCTTTCTCTCGCCCGAACCCTAAAATCGGCGCAGAGGGAAAGGGGACCGGATGGACCGGAACATCCGCACGACGGACGACGTACTGACGCTCCTGGACGACCTGTTCGTACCCGAGGCGCACCGCTGGACCACCGACGCCTCCTCGTGGTGGGACGAGTTCTACGGGGACCGCTCGAAGCCGGTGCCCTTCTTCGTGGACAAGCCCGACGAGAGCCTCGTCTCCTACGTCGACCGAGGGCTGATCACCCCGGGCCGTGCGCTCGACCTGGGCTGCGGGCCCGGGCGCAACACGCACGCGCTGGCCTCGCTCGGATTCGACGTCGACGCGATCGACCTCTCCCAGGCGGCGATCGCCTGGGCGGAGGAGCGCGCCGAAGTGCCGGGGACCGAGGCCCGGTTCCACTGCGGTGACGCCTTCGTCCTGACGGCGGACGGGGCGGCCGCGGCAGGCCCGTACGACCTGATCCACGACTCCGGATGCTTCCACCACCTGCCGCCCCACCGGCGTATCAGCTACCTCGCCCTCCTCGACCGCTGCCTCGCCCCCGGCGGCCATTTCGCGCTCACGTGCTTCGCGGCGGGGGAGGGCGGCATGGGCTCCGAGCTGCCGGACGAGGAGCTCTACCGGGAGGGAAGCCTGGGCGGCGGACTCGCCTACACCTCCGAGGAGTTGCGCGACATCTTCTCGGACCTGACGGAGATCGAGCTGCGCCGCATGCGCGACGAGGCGCCCGGGTCCCCGGTCTTCGGCGAGTCCTTTCTCTGGACGGCGTTGTTCCGCAAGGCGCCCCGGCAATAGGGACCGGGTGCCGGTGGACCGGGGTCAGCGGCCCCGGTTGCGCGGGCGGGAGGCGACCCAGGCGCGGACGGTGTCGCCGTACCAGTACGGCTTTCCGTTCTGCACCTGGTCGGGCGGGGGAAGAAGGCCGTGCTTGCGGTAGGAGCGGACGGTGTCCGGCTGGACCTGGATGTGCGCGGCAATGTCCTTGTAGGACCAGAGTGTTCTGTCCGTCATCCGTGACACCTCTCTGCGCTGCTCTGTTCCGACCGGTTCTGCCCCGGTGATCACGCGTCCTGCGCCCGGTTGAACGACGGTGAGGCGCTGGCGGGGTAGGGCTGTTGTGCGCCTGTGACGGAATACCCACGTAACGAAGACATGTGTGGCGAAGCGGTTACCGCACTGACAGATGGGGTGAACGGTGAGCATCGTGCCGAGTCGCCCACCTGCTGTCCCGGGGGTTCCAGGGTTCCGGGGTTTCCAGGGCCCCGGGGTTCCTGAACCGGGACCGAAGGCGATCTCGACGCCCACGCCCACTGGCTCGCCGGTCGCGTGAACGGCAGGTTCGCCGGCAGGGTGGAGCGGGCACCGCTGTGACTCCCGAAGTCGGGGCAGGGGCAGCACCTCTCACCGCCCGGGCGATGTCAGACCCGGATGTCACGATGATGACCATGAGTACTTCCGAGCGTTCGATGCCTCCTCTGGTCGCCGATGAGCGGACCTCGTTGGAGAGCTGGCTCGACTTCTACCGTGCCACCCTCGCCCAGAAGTGCGCGGGGTTGCCCGAGGAGCGGCTCCGTGAGGCGTCGGCGGCGCCCTCGTCGATCACGTTGCTCGGACTGGTCCAGCACGCGGCGGCGGTCGAGCGGAACTGGTTCCGGCGGGTCCTCGTGCAGGAGGACGTCCCGCCGCTGTTCGCCCCTGCCGGCGAAGGCGGTGGCGGTGGGCACGACGGTGGGTTCGAGCTCGCCGAGGACGCCACGCACGAGGAGGCGCTGGCGGTGTGGGAGGGCGAGGTCCGGCGGGGCCGGGAGAACTGCGCGGGCCGGGGGCTCGACGACACCAGCCCTTTCATGGGGGGCGAGGTGACGCTCCGTTGGATCTACACGCACATGATTGGCGAGTACGCGCGCCACTGCGGGCACGCCGACCTGGTCCGCGAGCGTATCGACGGGCGTACCGGGGTGTGACCCGGCAGGCGGTTCCCGCCTGCCCTAAGGGCTTGCCGGGAATCAACTTGCTGTCGAACACCCCGCATGAGCTGCGGTGTCAAGAGCGGAAAGACGCAACTTATTGCTCTGCAAGCCCTTAGGCATCAAGGGAGGCAAGGTGGCGATCAAGATCCCCTCATCACTCGCTGTGGACGAGGTGGAGTCCATCGCACTCGCCGCACTGCAGGATCCGGCCCTTCGAGTGGTCGTGGCCCTGTCTGGCATCCACGCGCTGCCCGCCCGCCAGATTCGCTCAATGCTGGTCGAGCACGTGGACCTGCCGGGACGGCGACTTGACCCCGAGGGCTTGAATCGTCCCCTTGACGACTACACCGCCGAGGCGATCACCGAGTACCTCGCCTATCGCCACCGGCAATGGCCCAACAGCACCAACCCACATCTGCTGATCACCAGGAACACCGCCACCACCGCGACGGCTGTGAGCACGTTCTTGATGGACAAGTTGGTCAAGAGATTGCCCGTAGGCATCGACCAACTGAGGCAGGACCGCATCCTCGAAGAAGCCCTTGCCAACGGCGCCGACCCCCTCCACCTCGCACACGTCTTCTCCCTCGGGGCCAAGGCCAGCCTCCGCTACACCAGCGCAGTGGCTGAATCGGAAGCGGAGCAGGAACTGAACACCCGCTGATCTTGAGTTTTACTCCGCAGGGAGCCGTCGCCGACCCTCCGGGGTGAAGGTGAAGGTCTGGCGGAAGGGCCCTGTTCCGAAGCGCACTGCAAGCAGGAGTGGTTCCTCGTGCTCAGATGGCCATGATTGCTCGGCTCCCGGAGCACTGCCGTTCCAGAGATCGAAGGACACCATCGGTTCCTCCGCGGTGAGCAGGACGGCGGGCAGGAAGCCGAGGCGGCGCAGCGTCACGGGGTCACTCCAGCAGGTCGGGGGACTGATGCGGCCTCATACTCGCAGCTCAGTACTGGTGGTGAGGTCCCGTCATTCGATCGAGCGAGAGGCCCCCCGCGCCCCGTTGCTTCTTCTTCCCCGTGCGGCCCGCCGCGGTGCTTCGATGCGCGGGTATGGCGTCCGGGCCGGTCCCGGGGAATCGCCTGCGGAACGGACCGCGCCCCCGGGCGGTGGGCCAGGGGGCGCGGGACGATGGGGTCGTGGTCGGGGTTCAGGCGGTGGCCCAGTCGATGCCGAGGGCGGCGAGCTGTTCACGCTGCTCGGTACTCAGCTTGTTGCGCCTGCTGCGGGTGTTGCTGATCCACGTGCCCAGCCGGACCGGCCCGTGGGACGTCTCCTCGATGTGGGCTCGGGGTACGACGAGTCGCCCCTCCCGCGCGGCGTACTGGGTGAGCGCGGCGATTCCCCTCTCGAACGACCCGGCGTTCTTCTGGGCCGCCGTCGTGGCGGCCGGTGCCGTGGCGGCCGGTGCCGTGGTGTCGGTCCGGCGCGTGAGCCCGAGGGCCTCCAGGCGTTCGCGCTGCTCGGGCAGGAGGGTGTCCCAGACGGCGGGGTCGGTCTGCCGGGCGGCCCAGGTGCCGACGTCGCACCCGTTCACGGTGAAGCCGGGCAGCAGCTCGGCCGCGCGGCCCTGCTCCTCACCGAGAAGTTCGCGGGTCGCGGCGTAGTGGCGTTGCCAGTCGACGGACCATCCGGTGGGGTTCCACTCCGGGTCGATCACCTCCAGGGCGCGGCGGCGCTCAAGGGCGCGGTCCGGGTTGGTGCCGAGGCCGCCGGGGCGGCGGAGGTTGGAGAGCCACTGGCCGACCGCGACCCCTTCCCACACGGTGTTCTTCGGGCAGGCCAGGCTCCCGTGTACGGCGTGGTAGGCGGGGCGGCATCGAGGTTCTTCCAGAACGCGGCGTCGCCGACCGACCAGAACACGCCCACCTCGTTCAGCAGGTCCGCCCGCCACGCCCTGAGCGTCTGGGCCTTGAACGCGCGGCGCTGCTCGCTGACCCAGGAGCCCAGCCCGTACGTGCCGCCGCCGTCGCCGAGTTCGACGGTGGCGTCGCGGGGGACCTGTGCGCGTCCGTGTTCGTCGACGAAGGTGTGCAGGGCGTTGTAGCCGGTGAGCCAGACCTCGGAATCGGGGCGCAGGACGCGGGTGCGCAGGAACGGCGCGACCGTCTGCGGGTCGCGGGGGAGGGAGAACCGCAGCAGCGGCGTGGTGGTGCCGGGGGAGGTGCCCGGGGCCGCGGCGGTCTCGTCGCCCTGGTCCTCGTCGTCGCGCCAGGAACCCGGCGACGGCAAGGTCTCCCGCATCCTGGTGCCCGTCTTCCTGGAGTCCGAGGAGGACCCCGGCGACATGATGGTGCCCTTCAGCTACCGCCCCCTGGTCGTGATGCTCCAAGGCCTGCGCGCCCACGGCGACCGGGTCATCCAGCATCTTCCAGGTGGTGAGTGCCGGGTGCTGGGCGGGTGCATCCGGAGGTGTTCCAGGCGCTGTGCCGGGGGCGGTGCCGATACCCCCGCCGGGCAGTGCCGGTAAAGGGTCGTCAATAATCGGAGCTTGTGCGACTGTCCGAATGTCGCATTGGTCATTTCGATCTGCAGGGGGGCAGGGGCATGTCTTTCGAAGAGGAGTGGGCTGGTCTCAAAAGAGAGGCGGCCGTGCGGATGCAGATCAACGGTGCTCCGGCGAGAGACCCAGGTGCCTCACCGACTGGTGCGGACCTCATCGTCTACGACGACGAGCTGGGGAAGATCGGTCACTTCGCCTACCGGCTGCACAACAATCTGAGGGCCGACGGCAAGCATGCCCAGACCGCGACCCAGGCTGCGGGCAAGAGCCTGGCGGCGGACGGGTTCGACATGGGCAAGGCGCTGAGCTCCGCCTCCACTGCCTGGGAGCAGCAGGTCGGAACGCTTCTGGACGCCTGCGCGCACATCTCCAATCACTTGGACTACACGAAGGCGTCGACGAAGAAGGACGACGAGTGGATCGCCGCTCAGGTCAGCGCGTCGAAGATTTCTGGCTACTACGGCGTGCCCGACGGGAAGTCAGAGTCTTCGGTACCGAAGCCACAGGGCCCGATCATGTGATCCATTCCCCTTTCCCCTGTCCCTTCTCTACCCATGTGAGGTGCCCCGATGCTGTTGTTCCAGCAGCTTCTGAACCTTCGGACGAAACCGCTTGATTCGGCGATCGACGACTGGGTCGCTATGACCAAGAAGCTCAAGGAACTTGCCAAGGACGCGGGGGACATGAGCGTCTACGCACAGGGGACGGCCTGGCAGGGCCAGAACGCCGGTGTCACCAAGCCCTTCGTTCGGAGGACGGCGGGCGAGTTCGGCGACGCGGCAACCCAGGCCGAGAGCATCACCAACCTGCTCAAGAGCGCTTACGGCGAATTGACGCAGGCCAAGGCTGACCTTGTGGCGATCTACGAGAACCCGCCCCGCGGCATCAAGATCGATCCGTATGGTGTCGTTGTCCATTTGGAGGGCTCTGATCCTGGCCCAGGCGACGTCGACGTACTTGTCGAACGCATGGAGGCCATACTTCAGCGTGCCGCCGACGCCGATGCGCTCTGCACCGGAGGTCTCGCGGCCCTCACCAAGGACGCCCACCAGTTCAGCTCCGTCCACTATGACTCCTTGAAGGACGCAAAGACGCTCAAGGAGCAGGCGGCACAGACGAAGCTGGACGTAGCCGAGTACGTGCGCCCCGAGAAATGGGGCAGCGGCACCATCAAACCTGTTGCCGAATTCCTCAGTTACCGCTCCTGGATCGGCGGCGGCGAAGCACTTCTGCACAGAGACCTCAACGGCGCGGTGCAGGGGTTCATCGGCGGCACGCCCTCCTACGCGGCCGGCGAAGCGAGCAAGCACCTTGAAAAGGGCTCGATCCTGAGCGACGTCAGCGGAAAACACCACCGCCCCACAGCCCTCAACACGGTCGGCAAGTTCGGAGGGAAGATATTCGGCGCGCCCGTCGCCGTTGTCGCGACGATGGTCGACTACGCCTATACCCCTTCGGATCAGAAACCGGGGGACAGCTACGTGGACGCCCCGGCAGCACCGGGAAAGGTGAGGTACCGATGAAGCAGACCCGAGGCACGCCACCGTCCGGCCGTCGCCGCGCCGGACCGCCGCCGCCGGGCCGCCGCAGCCCGAGCGTGTGGCACCTGCTGCAGCCCCGGAGTTCGCGGGGGCTCGTCCTCGGTGTATTCATGGCCGTCGGCGGACTCATCGGCGGGGTGGGCGGCTTGCTGGAGAAGGAGATGAACGGGGCGACCTTCGGAACCCTGGGCATCGGGGTGCTGGGTCTCATTCTCACCCTCTCATGGGTCCTTACCTACGTGCGGGAGCGTTGAGGACCACCCGCCGGGCATTCGGCTGCTGCACCGATCGGTGCTACTGAGCTTGATCGAGTGATGTCGGGCTGTTCGCCGGACCGGTGGCAATGGCAGGAGTCCTCGACCCGCTGCACCGGGTCCTGCTCGCCGAGTTGAACGCGGTCGGCGAGCTCGACTGGTCGCGGGCATGCGTGGACGGCTCTCACATCCGGGCGAAAGAGGGGGTGCCGACACCGGTCCGTCGCCGGTTGGCCGGCGCAAGACCGGCAGCAAGCACCACTTGATCTGCGACGGTCGCGGCATCCCGCTCAAAGTCATCACGACCGCGGTGCTTCGATTGGCTTCGTACGCGACAGTGAGCAGCGTTTTGACAGCAGTTCGGGAGGCGCTGCGATGGCTGGCCCGCGTCGGATGTTCACGGCTTTGAGCAGCAGCTCGGGGGCCGTGGGCAAGATCGGCCGTCTGCTGCTTTCGGAGGGGTAGGGTGCGATCTCTTGGGTTGGTGTCGGTGGTGGTGAGAGTCGGTCGTGCTGGTCCGGGGATGGGTGTTGCGGGGCTGGTCAGCGGCTGTTTGTGGGTGGGC
>NZ_JOEZ01000068.1 GCF_000721175.1 Streptomyces anulatus | reverse complement strand
CAACTACGGCAGACGACTGAAAGCCACACCCGGCACCCCTGGGTGAGCCAACCCTACGAATGGCTCGCTCAGCCCGATCAGCAAGGTAGGGACGACTGACACGAGGTGCCGCGCCTGTGGGTGGCGGCTCACGGCTCATCCGCACCCCAGGGCCCGGCCGGTCCGTACAACCCTGATGGCGGCAGTGATCCGCCTGGCTACGCCGGCCTGTCACGATCAGCCGGAGGGCGCCGGGATGAGCCAGTATTTCGATGTGGGCGAAGAGACGCTGTGGAACCCGTCCAACGGGGTTTCGCGTATGTTCCGGCGTCACGTGGCGGTCTTCGAGGCGGAGCTGGAACTCGCGTCGGACATCGGACCGATGGAGAACGACGAGTGCCAGATCGGCACCGACACCTTCGAGGCCTTCGTCAACGCTCTCGTGGCGGAGCACCGCAGAACGAGCCACGCCATCCGGCTCGCGCTCTCAGAAGGCTTCGTTGCCACCGTACTGGTTCTGGCGGAACGCGCCGGGATCGAAGTGGACCGGGCGCAGCACGGAACTGCTCCGGAGGCCCCGTTCGAGGACGTACAGGTCTCCGCCGTCACCGGCGTGTCCGTCCCGGCCGAAGGCGGAGCATGGGCCGCGGGCCTGCGCGAGAAGGCACGGGAGCCGGGAAGACACATGCCTCGCTGACATGCCCCGCTGACCGGAGCAGCGGATGACCGGACGACGCGATGACCGAGAGCCGGCACTCCGTCGGCCGGTCCGGTGCTCGGAGCGATCACCCCTCACCGGCAGGTGGCCGAGGGAAGGGCCGTGCGGCCCTCCCACCGGCATGGGTCGCTGTTCTGGTGTGGGGTGGGGGCAGCACGCGGCGGAGGTTGGATGGCGGTCGTCACCACGCGTTGATGACCGGTGCACCGGGTTCGTGCCGCTGCCAGGCGTTGTTGAGGCGCGTGAGCTGGTCTGCGGCGGCGATGCCGTGCAGGGACGCGACTCTGCCGTCGCTGACCTGGAACGCCACGACGCCCACGACACGGCCGTCGACCACGGCGAGGACGGCCGGGGAGCCGTTGACCGATGCGATGTGCATCGCGAGGGAGCCGCCGGCGAGCCGCCGTTTCGCCGGCGTGGGCTTGAACCCGGCCCGTACGAAGGTGGCGACCCGCTCGCGAGTCGTGTAGCGCAACAGCCGTTTGGCCAGTCCGGCGCCGTCCGAGACCGCTGTCACGTCGTCGGTGAGCAGTGCCACCAGCCGCTCGGTGCGCCCCGAGGTGGCGGCGGCGAGGAACTCCTCTACGACGCGGCGGGCGGCCGCGAGATCGGTCTCGGGGGTGCGGCGCTGGTCGGTGGCGGCGCGGATCCGGGCTCGGTGGGTGTGCTGCTGGCTCGCCGACTCGGTGATGTCGAGGATCTCGGCGATCTCGGCGTGGCTGTATGCGAACGCCTCGCGCAGGACGTACACGGCCCGCTCGACGGGGGAGAGGCGTTCCAGGAGGGTCAGTACGGCCAGGGACACCGATTCGCGTTGTTCGAAGGTGTCGGCCGGGCCGAGCATCGGGTCGCCTTCGAGGAGCGGCTCGGGAAGCCAGGTGCCGGCTGCGCGTTCGTGGCGGGCCTGTGCCGAGCGGAGCCGGTCGAGGCAGAGGTTGGTGGCGACCTTCGTCAGCCACGCTTCCGGGACCTCGATCCGGGCGCGGTCCGCGGCCTGCCAGCGCAGGAACGTGTCCTGCACGGCGTCCTCGGCGTCGGCGGCCGAGCCGAGCAGGCGGTACGCGAGTGAGGCCAGCCGGCCCCGGCTGGCCTCGAATCGGTCGACGGCTGCGCTGTCCATGCTCAGCAGCCTATGCGGCAGCCCTCACCCCGGCCCGGTCGGGCGCGGTGGCCAGGCGGTGCCTGCGTTTCGGCAGGCCGAAGGTCGGGTGGGCGATGCCCCACCCGGCCCCCTTGAGCACGCCGTCCTTGAGCCGCGCGGCGATCGGGCCGCCCACGTACCAGGACTTCGGCCGGACGTCCCCGTCCACCATCTGGAAGATCGCGTCCCGCCGCCCGAGACTGATGTGGTTGCCGTGGTACTTCAGTCCGGTGGACGGGACTTCGCGGCCGGTCAGGCGCGCGATGATCGCGGCGGTCGCCTGCATGTTGGTGAGTCCGGCCGAGGCGCAGGACATCGGCAGCGGGCGGCCGTTCTCACCGATCGCGTAGGCGCAGTCACCGGCGGCGTAGACGTCCGGATGCGAGAGCGAGCGCATGGTGCGGTCGACGGCGATCCGGCCGGTCCCGGCGACCTCCAGGCCGCTGGCGGCCGCGATGGGGTGCACCGCGAACCCGGCCGACCACACGGTCACGTCGGCCGGAATGGACCTGCCGTCGGCGGCGACGGCCCGGGTCGGCTCGACGGCTTCGATGCCGGTGCGTTCGTGGACGGTGATGCCGAGCCGGTCGAAGGCGCGGTGCAGGTGACGGCGGGCCTTCGGCGACAGCCAGGCACCGGGCTCGTCACGAGCGGCGAGCGCGACCGAGAGGTCGGGCCGGGACTCCGCGAACTCGGTGGCGGTCTCGATGCCGGTCAGCCCCTCGCCGACGACCAGCACGCGGCCGCCCTCGCCGAGACCGGCCAGGCGCTCGCGCAGACGCAGTGCGGAGGACCGGCCGGTCACATCGAAGGCGTAATCGGCGACGCCGGGGACGCCATGGTGGGCCACGGAGCTGCCGAGCGCGTAGAGAAGCGTGTCGTACGGGAGCTCGCCGTCCGCGTCCTCGCGGTCCCGGCTGGTGACGGTGACGGTTCTGCGCACGGGGTCGAGGCCGGTGACGTGGGCCAGGCGCAGCCTGACTCCGGTGCCCGCGAACACGTCGCTGAGCTTGCGGACCGCGAGGTCCTGGCCGATCGCGAGCTGGTGGAGCCGCATCCGCTCGACGAAATCGGGTACGGCGTTGACGACGGTGATCTCGGTGTCGGCGGGGGAGAGCCGGCGGGCCAGGTTTCCGGCGGCGAAGGCTCCGGCGTATCCGGCGCCGAGTATGACGATGCGGTGTTTCACGATGGTGCTCCTGTCGTGTCCGTGTGCCCTTTGAACGGGATGGAACGCTGGCTGCTGACAGAAGCCGGATGTGATGTGGGTCACGGGATTGGGGTGGATAGGTGGGTGGCTGGTTGCACCTCCGGCGGGAATCGGGCCTGGTGTTTCACCGGTCCGGTCACGTACGACGCGGCAGGAGATACCCGGACCCTGACCCCGGCGGCTCTGCGCCGCCTTCATGGCGAGTTACAAGCCCGCAGAGGCCGGGTGGCATCCCACCCCCGAGCGCAGGGAGACCGGACGGGCGTCATCACCCAGATCCGCGCCCGCATCTGGACCGACGACGCCGTGCGTCACCGCACCCTGGCCCGCATGGACAGCGGACGCTTCGGCTACTCCCCGGCCGTACGAGTCAGAGGCATCATCGCTGGCTCTCACTCTGTTGGCCGACGTCCGTCTCGTTCTGATGTCCATGGAAACGGGCCCTGGGCGCTAGCTCCTCGGCACGTGCCGAGGAGACCATGGACGCTTCGTGAGAATGCTCAGCGCAGCTGGTGTCGCCTCCTGCACCCGGGGGGAGGCATCCCAGGACGGGCGTGCTGCCGGGGCCCCGGGTAGCGTCGGACACGGCTCAGGGAGGCATGACAATGATGCAGGATCGCGGGGGGATGACCGTTCGACGGATCGTCGAGGCCGCCGGAATCGTCTTCGACCGGGAAGGCTACGCCGGCGCGACGACGCCGGAGATCCAGCGCTTGGCGAACGTTTCCCGCGGGGGTTTCTACCACCACTTCGCGTCCAAGCAAGATCTCGGCAACGCTATCCTGTCCCACCAGCACGACTACTTCCAGCTGGTCTCCGAGCAGACGGCGGCGGGCCCGGTCCCGGAGCTCTGGCTCCAGGCCCTGATCGACATCAGCCACCACTACACCGCCGGCATCCTGGAGGACCCCGTCCTGCGGGCCGCCGTGCGCCTGTCGATCGAGCCGGGCCCCTACCAGACCGCCGACAGCTACGCGGGGTCGCTAGGGGCCGTCACCGCCGTCCTCGAATCCGCCCAGGACGCCGACGAACTCCAGGACCACGTCGACCCCGGGGAGGCCTCCCGGACGCTGGTCGGCTGCTACAGCGGCGTGCAGCTGCTCGCGCTCGCCCTCGACGAGCGCGACGCCCTGCACCAGCAGGTCAGCGCCATGTGGGCCCTGATCATGCCCGGCCTCGCCCGCCCGGCCGTCCTCACCCGGCTGCGCCTGGGCCCGCCGCGCCGCCCCGCGGGCACAGCCCGGCCGCGGTGAACCCGGGCCCGTCGGATTCCGGCAAGGTGGACATGTTCCACGGGACCTTCCGGTGCCGATCGCGACGCAGATGCGGGGCGCGTGTTCCTGCGGCTGGCGCGGCGAGAGTCTCTGATTGATCGACCGGGACAACGTCGACCGCCGCGAGCCCTACGCGTACGACACCACGGGCCCGGAGGACGACTGGGACCGGCACGTCGCCGAGGCGGGGACCGTCCCGCTGCTCGAAGACGTCGTCGAGCTCCTCTGCCAGGTCCAGGCGCGGCTCGACACGCTCGCGGGCGCAGCCCGCTCGCCGCGCTCCGGGCCATTGCCGCACCGGAGCGGACCACGCGACGCGCCGGTCCGATGGCCCCCAACTACGAGGCCGCTGACGACCCGACAGGGAAACGAACCGGCCCCGCCCTGGGCATCACTCTGGCCATGGCCCGCTCCCGCCTCGCGCACTACGGCCTGCGCTGACCGCCTGATGCCGAACGAGGGCTCGCTGCGCGGCCCGCATCTCCACGGCCGGAAACTCCTTCGCGGGTCATGCACGACGCCGACAGGCTCGATCGGTGGAGTGGACCGTCGGCTTCCCGGATTTGCGCTCGACGGAGTTCCCGATGCTCTGGGCTCTGACTCCGTATGGGGACGCGGTCTTCAACCAGCGGCAGATTCCGTTGCTGCTGACCGGGCTCGACCGGCTTCCCGCTGCCTGTGGTGGCGAGTGGGTCCGGCAGGCCCGGGAGCTGTGCCAGCTCGTCGAGCGCGGGACGCACCTGTATCTGTGGTTCGTGGGCGACTGACACCCGGTCAGTCGAAAAGGTCCGGGTTCGTGCCCGGGCCGCACCCTGAGCTTGCGTTCTAGTGGTCGTCGCAACACTCCAGCTCAGGGGATGCGGTGGATTTCGAGATCCGTGAGGATCGGAAGCCGCAGGGAGCGAGGAAGCTCGCCAAGGAGCGGGCGGCATACTTCCAGCTCATGCAGCAGGGTGTGAGTGGTCGGGAGGCTTGCCGGATCCTCGGAATCAACCGGCGCACCGGCCAGCGATGGAGTAACGGACGTAACCCGTCCGGCAGGAACAAGGCGGCACCACCGGTCACCACGGTGGTGCCGCCTTCTCCACTCTCGCGGTACCTGTGCCAGGAAGAACGCGTCCACATTGCGGACCGCTTGCGGGAGAAGGCCACCGTGCGGGCGATCGCCGCGAGCTGGGCCGCAGCCCGTCCACGATCAGCCGCGAGATCCACCGCAACCGCACCGACGGCACACGCGACCAGTGGCACTACCGCCCATACGCGGCGCAGGCCCGAGCGGACGCCCCCCGGCCGGCCCCGCCCCAAGCCACGCAAGCTCAGCCGGAACCCGGAGCTGAGGGACGCCGTCCAGGTGATGCTGGACGAGAAGTGGAGCCCGGAGCAGACATACCAGGCTCTGCGGCAGAAGTTTCCCGACCGGCCGGAGATGCACGTGGTCCACGAGACCGTCTACCAGGCGCTCTACGTCCAAGGCCGAGGCCAGCTACGGGCGCGAGCTCGCCGGGGCCCTGCGCTCGGGACGGGCCCGCCGTCGGCCCCAACGGCAGGCCAACTGCCGCCAGCCGCGCTTCACCACCCCGATGGTCATGATCAGCGAACGGCCCCCTGAGATCGAGGACCGGGCCCTGCCCGGTCACTGGGAGGGCGATCTGATCACCGGCAAGGACGGGAAGTCCGCGATCGGCACCCTGGTCGAACGTGCCACCCGCTACGTCATGCTCCTGCACCTGCCGGACGACCACGGCGCCGAAGCAGTCCTGACCGCCCTGACATCGACCGTCCAGACTATGCCCATCCAGCTGAAGCGGTCACTGAACTGGGACCGAGGCAGTGAGATGGCCCGGCATGCCGAGTTCACAATCGCCACCGACATCCCGGTCTACTTCTGCGACCCGGCCAGCCCTTGGCAGAGAGGCTCGAACGAGAACACCAACGGTCTGTTGCGGCAGTACTTCCCCAGGGGAACCGACCTGTCCGTCCACGACCCTGGGCACCTGGCCGCCGTCGCCCACCAGCTCAAACCGCCGCCCCCGCAAAACGCCCGGCTGGGAAACCCCAGCCGAAGTAGACCTATGACGGGTGAACCGCGACTGAGGCCGAACAGGTTCTCCTTGTCGGGGTATCCGCGTGCCGCATATGCCATTGGATGCTTCCGTGGCCAGGGTGGTTGCACTGCACGTACCGATGACATGAAGGAGAGCGGTTTCATGATGCGTCGTATCGCGATCACGCTGGCGGCTGTCGCCGCGGCCGGGTTCGTCGCCGCGGGCCCGGCTTCCGCGCAGGGGACGAACGGCTGGGACGGCCCGGCCGGCGGTGGCCACGCGGAGATCGAGGGTGGCTGGGCCAGCGGCGAGTACCGCAATCTCGGCGGCCCGTACGGGATCACCTACATCAAGGGCCAGAAGGCCTACTTCGACGCGGAGCGTGGCTACTTCGTCCGCTGACCCGGCAGCCGGGCGCACCTTGGCAGTTGTTCCCGAACAGGTGAGGGCCCGCGCCACCACTGACGCTGTCGGTCAAATTCCGCCCCGCTGGATCTCGTCCAGCGGGGCGGAGTGCTGCGAAGGGCGAAGCGCGGCTCTACGAGAAGAACGCGCGGTGATCCCGGTGGACGGCCAGGCTCGGCCAGAAGGGCAGTGGCGATGTCCTGGCACCTACTACGCCTACCGCAAGCGAATCCAGGACCCGTCCGCCCGCACTGTACGCGACGCCGAGCTGAAGCCGCTCATCCAGCAGATCTTCGAGGTCAACTACCGTGTCTACGGGGCCAGGAAGGTCTGGCGCGAGCTGCACCGCCAAGGCCACATCGTGGCCCGGTGCACCGTCGATCTCCTCATGCGCGAGCTCGGCGTCACCGGTGCCGTCCGCGGAAAGAAGATCCCGGACAGTTCTGTCGAGCGGGCACCGGACCTCCTGGACCGCAACTTCGTCGCGCCGGCCCCGAACCGCTGCCGGGTCGCGGACTTCACGCACATCAGCACGTGGTCGGGAGGGGGCTACGTCGCTTTCGTCGTGGACACCTTCTCCCGCCGGATCGTCGGCTGGTCCGCCGTCCTGTCGAAGGAGACCAGGCTCGTCCTGGACGCCCTGGACATGGCCCTGTGGCAACGCGACCGAGACGAACATCCGCACCAAGCTGGGAAGTTGATACATCACTCCGACGCCGGGTCGCAATGACACGAGTTTCCGGCTCGCCGAGCACCTGGGTGCCGCCGGCATCGCGGCCTCGATCGGCTCGGTCGGCGACGCGTACGTCTGTCAGTCTTTTCGTACCGGATCCCGCAAGGATCGGGTGGTCCCGGCCGCGACGGTCTGACTCTTGCTTACGACCGACCCCGCGGGTGTCCTGGCGTTGATCTGTCGACCGTCCGGCCGGGCACGCAGCAAGCGCTGCCGCCGGACGGACGTGACCTCATAGGAGCCTGGAGCCAACCCGTCAAAGCGTCCCCGTGACAGTCCTGTCCGACCGGCCGACGGGAGCGTGCCCCCCGCGCTAACGGCCGGAAGGAATGCGGTGACCTCCAACGAGCAGCACAGGTCCGGGCGCGTCGTGATCGGCATCGACACTCACAAGTACGTGCACGTCGTAGCCGTGATGGACACGATCGGCGGGATCCTGGCGACCCTGACGATCCCCACCGACGCTGGCGGATTCCAGCAACTCTTGGACTGGGCAGGCTCATACGGCAGGGTTCTGGCCTTCGGAATCGAGGGCACCGGCTCCTACGGCGCCACCCCGCCCAGACTCCGCCATGCAGGCAAAACTCGAAGATTGATCACGACCCAATACGCTCCCTAGTTCAAGACCGAGCCGATCAAGCCCGGACGGCCCTGGCGAACCCTCTCCCAGGTCGAACTCGCCACCGCCGAGTGGATCGACGGGTACCGCCACCGCCGACTCCACGGCAAAATCGGGCACATCCCACCCGTCGAACACGAGACCAACTACTACCACGCAACCCCGAAACCCCAGGTCACAACCACAACCTGCAGTCTTTGCCGAACCCGGAACGCAGGCGCCTGCGCGGTGTCCTGTTCGATGTTCACGGGAGGTGACAGCACCCGGCCCGAGAAGTTCTGTCCGGCCTATTGGAGGCACCATCGGTGTGGGTGCCCGGGCTCGTTGGGGCAGGCGAAGATGTTCAGCAGGCCGTCTCGGCCGATCGTGAGCTGCGTCGGGCAGCGGTCCCGTAGACGCTCGGCGACGTTCCATTCCTCGTTGGGCATCCAGCTGCCGTTGGCACCGCTCCACTCCGAGCTGTCGAGAGTCAGGAGCAGGGCCATTGGTGCGGCACAGGCTTCGCAGTTCATCGAGTAGGGGTCGGTCGTGTGCCAGGAAGGGAATCCGCCCACTCGGCAGCCCTGTGGAATCGACAGGTCATGGTGGTAGGTGACCGGCTCGTCGTCCAGGCCGCGTACTTCCGCCTTGCGTGCCTCCGCGTCTTCCCAGGAGTCGATTCCTCTCCACAGTCTGGCCGGCAGTGAGCCGGCGTACGGGTAGGTGACGACCTGTTCGGGGTGTAGCACACAGGGTTCGGCGACCGAGCCCCTGAACCCGACCAGCGCTGGCTGCGGCGGAGTGTCCAGCGACACGGCAACCTGGTCGGAATGGCGCCAGCGCACGCGCAGGGCCAGGCCGTAGCGGCTTGGGCCATGTGCCTCGAACGGACACCAGAAGACCTGGAGAAGGTCGCATCCGTCCGAGCCGGGTGGGAGGTCGGGCACGTCTCGCCGGTACAGCTGGGCCAAGCCGATCAGCGGGATTGGATCGGTGTCAGCGATCTCCCGCTCGCGGTGCCTGCGGCCGAGCTCCTTGAGAAGGACTCGCTCCTCGTCGGTGGGCCGGTCACGGGCCCAGGCATCCGCGAGCACCTGGCGCTCACGCCGAATGTCCGCGATGCGGTACCCGCTACTGCGCTTGTGCGGCTCGGTGCAGACCGGCCACGGTTCGTCGGCCGGCCACAGCAAAGGACCGCCGACCGAGCTGACCGACGCGTTCGGACGTCCTGGCCGCGGATGCAGCCGGGTCGTCGTACTGCGGAACGCGCCCAGCTTCGGGAAGAGTGCCTCGACGTTCACCGGGCGGAGCGGCGTTGTTCGGTTCATGGACGGAGACCTTAAGCCACCGCACCGGCCACGCTCTCAGGTGCCCGAGCTGTCCGAAACCGTGAGACCACGCGCTGGTCAGGGAGTTCCACGACCGGCTGCGCGGCCTGGTCCGCCGGAGGGCGGGCCGAGACGTGGAGCCGACGGCCAGCGTGATCGACTCGCAGTCCGTCAAGGCGGACGCTGTCGTCGGCTCCGACAGCCGTGGTTTCGACGGCGGCAAGCTGGTCAGCGGCCGCCAGCGGCACGTCGTGGTCGACACCCTCGACTGCCGGGCGTGATGGTCACGAGCGCGGACATCGGCGATCGCGCCGCCGCGAAAGTGCTGCTCGAGCGGGTGACCGACGCCCATCACCGGCTGGGACTCGACTGGCCGACGGCGGATACACCGGCAGCCTCGTCGAGCACTGCCTGGCCGCGCTCGCCCTGGTCCTGGCGATCGTCAAGCGCAGCGACGACACGCGCGGCTTTGTGGTGCTGAGGTTGATCCCCTGGTGTGGACACCGGGTTTCACGCGACGAGTGACAGCGTACGTGCCGTGATCAGTTTGCTGTTCGAGCTCGGCTGGTGTGAGGTAGCCGAGCGCGGATTGCCGACGACGCCGGTTGTAGTACGACAGCCAGCAGAACAGCTCGAGCCGCGTCTTTGCCTTCGAGGTCCAGCGCCTCCCCTGGAGCAACTCGCGCTTGAGGCCCTGGAAGAACGACTCGGTGAGGGCATTGTCATAGCTCGAACCGATCCGGCCCATGCTGCGCCGGATGCCGTGTCGGCGGCAGACCTCGGCGAAGGCGGCCGCGCTGTACTGGGCGCCCCTGTCAGTGTGGAAAACGACGCCGCGGACCCGGCCGCCGCGTGCGGCCACGGCCATCTCGATCGCTTCGGTGACCAGCGAGGTGCGCATGTGGTCGGTGATCGACCAGCCCACGACCTTCCTCGAGCAGATGTCGATCACCGTGGCGAGGTGGAGCCACTTCGCGCCGACGGCTAGGTAAGTGATGTCTCGGCACCACCTGGTGTTCAGCGTGTCCGCGGTGAAGTCGCGCGTCACCAGGTCCGGCGCGGGCGGCGCGGTCCTGTCCGCGATCGTCGTCCGCTTCCTCTTCCGCAGGTGCCGCCCGACGATGTGGTTGACCCGCATCAGCCGGGTGACGCGCTTGCGGTTGATCCTCTGTCCCCTCGCACGCAGCTCGGCACGGACGCGCGGGGCGCCGTAGGCGCCATGGTGCTCGAGGTGGATGGCGCGGATCTCGCTCACGGTCCGCTTCTCCTCGGCCTGGCGCTCGGCACGGGCCTGGTGGCCAGGTGCCGGTAGTAGTTGGCGCGGGACGCCTCGAGCACCCGGCAGATCCGCTGCACGCCGAAGTCGGCGCGGTTCTTGGAGATGTAGTCCCAGCAGCGAGTACTCACTTCACCTCCCGGGCGAAATAGGCGGCTGCCTGGCGCAGGATCTCGCGCTCCAGTTGCCACTCCTTTACCGCCTTCAGTAGGCCGGGCGTTCTCCGCCCGCAGTCGGACCAGCTCCTCCGCCTCGCTCCCGCCGCGTCACGGCGTCCGGGCACGGCCTGTGAGTCGTCCTTGCGGACCCACGTCAGCAGCGACTCACGCGGTGATGCCGAGATCCGCGGCCACCGCCGCGTACGTCCGCTTGCCGGCCGCAGCGCGGCAGAGCGCGACGGCATCCTTCCTGAACTCCTCTGGATACGGAGACTTGCGTCCCACCTGGACATCCCTCCCTGGACCATCAAGATCCATTGTCAGGGTGTCCATACCAAAGGATCATCCTCAGTGCTGCCCAAGGTCGCATTCAACCGGGCGGCGTTCTATCGTCATGCGCCTTGTACCGGCCCGTCTGCTGCCGCAGCACCCGGACCACTCCATGGACGGCCGAGCGCTGGCCGAGTGCGGTGCCCGTCGGCGTTGTCATACCCCATCAGTACGCTCGGGCCATGAGCGTTTCTCTCTTCTACTGTGCGAGCCGGGCGGTGCCGTTGACGGAGGCCGAGACGGCCGCTGTCGAGCGCATCGTCGCCGCCCGCATGTCGTCCTTCCCGTACCAGGACGAGGAAAGCCTCTACCTGTACAACAACGGTGGCGGTCAGCCGGGCGAGATCGTGGCCGGGTCCACCAAGATACCGCTCGACCCTGGCCGACTACTGCCGGTGATCGCCCATACGCTCGACTCCGTGACCGAGTTGCGCCGTGCTCTGCCGGGAGCCCAGTGGCGCGTACACATAGACGATCTCGATGTCCCGTGGGACGAGGACGAGGGCTACGTCCTGCCCGGCATGCGTGATGCGGACCTCATGGCCGAGCTGGGGGGCCTGTGAGGGTCCCGACCACGGACGGACTTCGGCCACAGGGCCCTCAAGGACAGCAAACGGCCTACGACCGCCTGGCGCGCACGGATCCGCCGGCTGTCACGGCAGTCAGCAAGGGCCCTTGTCCTGACCCGTGCCGCACCCGGCGCTGCCGATGCATCGACGAGCACTAGGTGTATTGCCCTGTGAGGTTGGGGACGCGGCTGGCGGGTGGTTGGCCCTTGAGCGCGGTGTGTCCGCGGTGGTGATTGTAGGTGTGGAGCCATCG
>NZ_JOEZ01000067.1 GCF_000721175.1 Streptomyces anulatus | reverse complement strand
AAGCAGTTTTCGCTTTCCAGGTTCTTCGCTTTCGCGTTTTCCCTTTCCGGCGGTTCCAACTTTACCAGACTCTTTTTCGTTCCGTTTCCGGTCCGAATTTGTTTTCCGGTGGCCTGTGGAGTGGCTTCGCCTTTCGGCTGATTCGACTTTATCAGAAATTCTCGGGGCGAAACGAACGACCCGGTGATTCGGATAAGGAGAATCATTTGGCTCGGCGGAGCGGCAAGCGCTCCTTCATGAGCGGAGTAAACATTACACGCTCAGCTCGAACTTGTCTAGTCCGAGGCAACCGTTTGAATCTACAGCCCCACATCTCCCGTGTCAACGGTTTTTGTGGCGAGGAGGACACTAGCAGCTCAGCGGGGGTGAAAGCACATCGGCGGTCAGGCCGCAGTGGGAAGCTCGGCGCTGCGTTCGACCGCTGCGAGGTCACCCGTGTCGCCGGCGCGGGCCGCGCGGCCGCCCAGGATGTAGACGTACGCGAGAAAGGCCAGCTCAGCGGTGATGCCTATGGCGATCCTGGCCCAGGTCGGGAGACCGGACGGGGTCACGAAGCCCTCGATGAGTCCGGAGACGAACAGGACCAGGGCCAGGCCGATAGCCATGCCCAGGGCGGCGCGGCCCTGCTGGGCCAGGGCGGTCCGGCGGGACAGGGGGCCCGGGTCGATCACCGTCCAGCCGAGGCGTAGCCCCGTGCCGGCGGCGACGAACACCGCGGTCAGTTCGAGCAGGCCATGGGGAAGCACCAGGCCGAGGAAGACGTCGAGACGGCCCGCGGAGGACATGAGGCCTATGCCGACGCCGAGGTTGAGCATGTTGAGGAAGAGGATCCAGATCACCGGTATGCAGAGGAACGCCCCCAGGACCAGACACAGGGCCGCGGCCTGCGCATTGTTCGTCCATACCTGTGCCGCGAACGACGCCGCCGGATGGCTGGAGTAGTAGGTCTCGTACTCCCCGCCCGGCCGGGTCATCGCACGGAGGTCTTCCGGTGCGGCGATCGCGGCCTGGACCTCGGGGTGGGTACCGATCCACCAGCCCAGCAGCGCCGCCAGTGCGGTCGAGAGCACCGCGGTGGGGACCCACCAGTGGCGCGAGCGGTAGACCGAGGCGGGGAATCCCGTGGTGAGGAACCGGGCCGCGTCCCGCCAGGAGGCCTTGCGGGTGCCGGTCACCGTCGAGCGCGCGCGGGCCACCAGCTGGGTGAGGCGCCCGGTGAGGAGCGGGTCGGGGCTGCTCGACTGGATCAGCGAGAGGTGGGTCGCCGTGCGCTGGTAGAGGACGACGAGTTCGTCCGCTTCCGCGCCCGTGAGGTGGCGCCCTCGGCGCAGGAGGTGTTCGAGGCGGTCCCACTCCGTGCGGTGGGCGGTGACGAAGACGTCGAGGTCCATGGGCGTCTGTTGCTCCAGGCAAAGGTGCGTACGGGTCCGTACTACTGCGGCGCGCTGGCGGTCAGCTTGGCAGACTGGGCCCGGCTGGGGCGGAGAAGGTCGGCGAAGGGTGGGGACCGATGAGTGAGTTGGTGACCGGGGACGCGGTCGTTCTGGGGCTGAGGCCCGCGCGGCTGCCGAGCCGGGCGCTGGCCTCGGCGATCGATCTGGCGGTGACGTTCGCCGTTTTCATCCTGGTCTCGGTCTTGCTGGGCATCGCTTCCGCTTCCTTGGACGAGGCGGCCGTCGCGGCGATCGGGGTCGCCTCGTTCCTGCTGGTCCTGATCGGTGGGCCGGTCGCGGTGGAGACGCTGAGCCATGGCCGCTCCCTGGGGAAGCTGGCCTGCGGCCTGCGGGTGGTGCGGGACGACGGTGGACCGATCCGGTTCCGGCACGCGCTCGTGCGAGGGGCCATGGGGCTCGTCGAGATCCTCATGACCTTCGGTGCTCTGGCCTCCATCGCGTCGCTGGTGTCGGCGCGGGGGCGCCGGATCGGTGACGTGTTCGCCGGAACGCTGGTGATCCGGGAACGGGTCGCCGCGACGGGTCGGTCCGTCGCCGTGCCGCCTCCCCCGCCCTGGCTGGTCGGCCGGTTCGCCCAGCTGGATCTGTCGGCCGTGCCGGACGAGCTCTGGTCCGCGATACGGCAGTACCTGACGCGGATGCAGCAGCTGGATCCCGGCGTGGGACGCTTGATCGCGGAGCGACTGGCCGGTGAGCTCGTCGCGCGTACGGGCGCCGCCGCGCCGCAGGGCGTTCCCGCGGCAGCGTTCCTGGCCGCGGTGGTCCATGAGCGGCAGGCACGGGATGCGCGGCGCGTGTTCGCCGGGCCTCGCGCCGAGGGGCCCGTACCGTCTGCACCTGCGCCTGCGCCTGCGCCTGCCGGATTCGGGGGTTACGTCGGGGCTTCTGGGGGCCCCGGGGGCGCTGGGGCTGTGGGGTTCGGTGGTGGGACCAGCGCTGTTGGTGGGGGGTCTGCCGCCGGGGCAGGTTCCGGACCGGGGGGCGGTGTCGGCGGCACCGGCGGTGCTCGTCAGCGGCGGCGGCGTGGGGATGCGTCCTCGGCCGGGTTCGCTCCGCCCGGCTAGGCGGTGTCCGGCTCTGGTCCGGGCGATGCGGCGGGGGCGCGGGGGGACGGGGGCGTCTCCAGGTGTTCGAGCTCGATGCCGGGTGCTGCGAGGACCACGTCACCGGCGATGTGGACGGTGTGCTGTTCCCCGGTGTCCAGGGCGCTGACCTGGTATTCGTCCACGATCAGGGGGCCGTTGTCAGTGGTGTGCGCTTCACTGTTCACCAGGGCCCAGGACTGGTCGACGGTCCTGGGTGCGAGGACCGGGTCCGTGAAGGTGACCACGCGGACGCGGGTCGTGGGGGAATCGGGGGTGAGGCGCAGGAGGCGGGTCATGGCGATGAGGAACGCGGGAGACGCACCGGCGAAGGCGTGGGCGCGGACGTTGCCTTCGGTGGCGTGGCTGCCGGTGGGATCGGTACGGACCCAGGTGACCCCTTCCAGGGCCGCTCCTCGTACCTGCCAGCTCGCGGCATGGAGTTCGAGGCGGATGGGCCGGCCCAGCTCGTCCAGGGCGAGGTCGACGGAGCCGAGGTGGTCTCCGGCGGGGGACGTGGTCTGGGAGACGTAGCGCCAGCCGGAGGGGCCGGGGGCGCAGTGGAAGTGTTCTTCACCGAGGGGGGTGTGATCGTGAAGGTCGTGGAGCGAATACCTGCCGCGGGGCATGGGGTCCTTCGGGTTCCTCGGGCTGTGCGGGGGCGGTAACGGGAGCAGGCCCCCGCCACGGGGGTGCGGGGGCCTGCGCTCGGATCTGCTGGTGCTGGTGAGGGTCTGACGCCGCTCGGTGTCCGGGAGGCCGGCCTCCCGGACACCGGGGTGGATCAGTAGCGGTAGTGGTCGGGCTTGTACGGGCCCTCGACCCGGACACCGATGTACGCCGCCTGCTCGGGACGCAGGGTCGTGAGCTTGACGCCCAGGGCGTCGAGGTGGAGGCGGGCGACCTTCTCGTCCAGGTGCTTGGGCAGCACGTACACGTCGGTCGGGTACTCCTCGGGCTTCGTGAACAGCTCGATCTGCGCGAGGGTCTGGTCCGCGAAGCTGTTGGACATCACGAAGGACGGGTGTCCGGTCGCGTTGCCCAGGTTGAGGAGGCGGCCCTCGGACAGGACGATGAGGACCTTGCCGTCGGGGAACGTCCAGGTGTGGACCTGGGGCTTGACCTCGTCCTTGACGATGCCGTCGATCTGGGCGAGGCCGGCCATGTCGATCTCGTTGTCGAAGTGGCCGATGTTCCCGACGATCGCCTGGTGCTTCATCCGGGCCATGTCCTTGGCCATGATGATGTCCTTGTTACCCGTCGTGGTGACGAAGATGTCCGCCTGCTCCACGACGTCGTCCAGCGTGGCCACCTGGTAGCCGTCCATGGCCGCCTGGAGCGCGCAGATCGGGTCGATCTCCGTGATGATCACCCGGGCGCCCTGGCCACGCAGGGACTCCGCGCAGCCCTTGCCCACGTCGCCGTAGCCGAAGACGACGGCGGTCTTGCCGCCGATCAGGACGTCGGTGGCGCGGTTGATGCCGTCGATGAGGGAGTGGCGGCAGCCGTACTTGTTGTCGAACTTCGACTTGGTCACCGCGTCGTTCACGTTGATCGCGGGGAACAGGAGGGAACCGTCACGGTGCATCTCGTACAGGCGGTGCACACCCGTCGTCGTCTCCTCGGTGACACCGCGGATCTCGGACGCCAGCTGGGTCCACTTCTGCGGGGCCTCGCCGAGGGTGCGGTTCAGCAGGGTGAGGATGTGGGCGTACTCCTCGCTGTCCGCGGTCGACGGGTCCGGGGCCGCGCCGGCCTTCTCGAACTCGACGCCCTTGTGGACGAGGAGGGTGGCGTCGCCACCGTCGTCCAGGATCATGTTCGGGCCGCCGGTGGGGGTGTTCGGCCAGGTCAGCGCCTGCTCCGTGCACCACCAGTACTCCTCGAGCGTCTCGCCCTTCCAGGCGAAGACGGGGACGCCCGCGGGGGCTTCCGGAGTGCCCTTCGGGCCGACCGCGATGGCCGCGGCGGCGTGGTCCTGGGTGGAGAAGATGTTGCAGGAGGCCCAGCGGACCTCGGCACCCAGGGCGACGAGGGTCTCGATGAGCACAGCGGTCTGCACGGTCATGTGCAGCGAACCGGTGATCCGGGCGCCGGCCAGCGGCTGAGCGGCGGCGAACTCCTTGCGGATCGACATCAGGCCGGGCATCTCGTGCTCGGCGAGCGTGATCTCCTTGCGCCCGAAAGCGGCGAGGGAGAGGTCGGCGACCTTGAAGTCCTGGCGGTTGGTGGCCGTCGTCATAACGGGCTGCTCCTCGTGATGGGTCGAGGGTGGGCTGTCTGGGCTGACTCTGCGGCGCGGCGGGCACACGAATGCCCGGGCGTTCGCAGTGCAGTCCGTCGGAGGCCCTCTGTCCCTCGCCCGGCTGGCTCCCGCCAGCCGGTCGACCGCCATCAGCAGCGACGTCTGTTTTCCGTATCCGAATCTACACCGAACGGCCCAGTGAGCCCCAGCCCGTTCGTGGAGAGGGGCGTGTGTGAGGGGTCACCGGGCCGATCGGGGCCGGTGCGTGGTGGGTCAGTGGCCGGAATCGCCCGGGGCGTCGGGCGGGCCGTCGATCGTCTTGCCCGGGTTGGTTCCGGTCGCCGCTGCCTCGGCGTTGTAGATGTCCGGCTCCAGGTAGATGACGCGGGCGATCGGGACCGCTTCGCGGATGCGGTTCTCGGCGGCGTTGATGGCGTCGGCCACCTCGGCCGCGGTCTCGTCGTGCCGGACAGCGATCTTGGCGGCGACCAGCAGCTCCTCGGGGCCGAGGTGGAGGGTGCGCATGTGGATGATGCGGGTGACGGTGTCGCCGTCCACCACGGACGCCTTGATCTTCTCGACTTCCTCGAGGCCGGCGGACTCGCCGAGCAGGAGGGACTTCGTCTCGACGGCCAGGACGATCGCGATGAGGATCAGCAGGATGCCGATGCAGAGGGTGCCGATGCCGTCCCAGACTCCGTTGCCGGTGCCGAGGGCGAGGCCGACGCCCGCGAGCGCCAGGACCAGGCCGACGAGCGCGCCGAGGTCCTCCAGGAGGACGACCGGGAGCTCGGGTGCCTTGGACCGGCGGACGAACTCGGTCCAGGAGCGGTCGCCGCGCGTCTGGTTGGACTCACGGATCGCCGTACGGAAGGAGAAGATCTCGGCGATGATCGCGAAGACCAGCACCCCGACCGGCCAGTACCAGGCCTCGATCTCGTGCGGGTGCTTGATCTTCTCGTAGCCCTCGTACACGGCGAACATGCCACCGACCGAGAAGAGGACGATGGAGACGAGGAACGCGTAGATGTAGCGCTCGCGCCCGTAGCCGAAGGGGTGCTCGGGGGTGGCCTCGCGCTTCGCCTTCTTGCCGCCCAGCAGCAGGAGTCCCTGGTTGCCCGAGTCGGCGAGCGAGTGGACGCTCTCCGCGAGCATCGACGAGGAACCACTGAAGAGGAACGCTACGAATTTGGCCACGGCGATCGAGAGGTTGGCGACGAGTGCCGCCACGATCGCCTTGGTTCCGCCTGACGCGCTCATGAGTGCGTGGTGTCCCTTCGTCGGTGCGCGGCACGTGCCGTCGCGGTAAGGCGGCACATTGTTGCAGCCGTCGGGACGGCGCGTGCATTAGGCCGCCACAGTCGCCCTGAAGAGGGTTCCCGATCCCGTCGCCTCGACCGTCTCGCCGGCCGGAACGTAGACGGACTCCCCCGGGCCGAGGGCGAGTTCGCCGGCCGTGACCACGCCCGCCGTGCAGAGCAGGATCTGGGGGGTGGGGGCGGTCAGCACGGTGGGGGCCGCCCCTGACGCGAGGGTGTAGCGGGACAGGGCGAACTCGTCGACGGGGGTCTCGTAGAGCTCCTCGCCCGACGGGGCCGCCTCCGGGCGCAGCACGCCGGGCTCGGTGGCCTCGAACCGGACGATCCGCAGGAGTTCGGGGACGTCGATGTGCTTGGGGGTCAGGCCGCAGCGCAGCACGTTGTCCGAGTTGGCCATGATCTCGACGCCGAGGCCTTCGAGATAGGCGTGCGGGACGCCGGCGCCAAGGAACAGGGCTTCCCCGGGCTGGAGTTGTACGTGGTTCAGCAGCATCGCGGCCAGCACCCCGGGGTCGCCCGGGAAGTGGTGGGCGATACGGGCGTACGGGGCGTGGGCGCCGCCGAGGCGTTCGGCGGCGGCCGCCGCGTCCGCCACGGTCCCGGCCATCTCGGCCGGGTCCGCGCCGAGGATCGCCGTGAGCACCTCGCGGAGGGCGGCTTCCTCGGGGTGGGCGCGGAGGAGGTCCACGTACGGCTTGAGGGAGTCGACTCCCAGCGCCTCCATCGCGTCCGCCGCTTCGGTGGGCCTGCGGAATCCGCACAGTCCGTCGAAGGGGGTGAGGGCGCAGATGAGTTCGGGCTTGTGGTTCGCGTCCTTGTACGTGCGGTGCGGGGCGTCGATCGGGACGCCCCGGGCCTCCTCGTCGGCGTACCCCGCGCGGGCCTGGTCCAGGTCCGGGTGGACCTGGACCGAGAGGGGGGCGCCGGCGGCGAGGAGCTTCAGGAGGAAGGGGAGGCGGGGGCCGAAGCGGTCGACCGTGGCCGTGCCGAGCTCGCCTTCCGGGTCGGCGGCGATGGCCTCGGTGAGCGCGAGTTCCGTCTCGCCCTCCGGGGTGGTGCGGCTGAGGCGCGAGGGCGCTCCGGGGTGGGCGCCCATCCACATCTCGGCCTGCGGTTCGCCGGTGGGCGCGATGCCGAGCAGGGCGGGAAGGGCCGTGGTGGATCCCCAGGCGTAGGGGCGCACGGTGTTGGACAGGCGGTCCATGTAGTCGTCCTCGGGTGGGGCGGGGAAAGGCGGGCGTGGTGAGGCGGTGCGGTGGGTGTGTCCCAGGGGTATCGGTGTTGCGTGAGGTTCTGGCGTCGTGGGGATGGCCGGAAGGTGTGGGCTTGCGTCAGGGCCGGGGGGCCGAGGCCAGTGACAGGTAGACCGCCGCGAAGTCGGTGATCGCGAGCAGTTCGGCCACGGCCTCCAGCTCGCTGCCCTCTTCCGGTTCCAGTTCGCTGACCGGTGTGTCGTGGCCGAGCGCCAGTTCCCGGGCCGCGGGATAGGCGCTGAGGCCTCCCGTCGGGCGGTCCCGGAGCAGGACGACCCGGGCCCTCAGTGTCTCGCCCTCTTCGACCCGGTCGCGGAAGAAGTCGTCGGGGTCCGCGCCGGCCGCGAAGTCCCCGGCGAGGAGCGTGCCGTGCGAGGGAAGCGCCTCGGGCAGTTGGGCGGCCAGGGCGGGGCGGCCGGCCAGCTCGGACAGTACGGCGGCGAAGCGTCGCCCCACCGGGCCTGCGGCGTCGCCCTCCGTCCACAGCAGCGGCAGGCTGTCGGCGAGCTCGGCGGCGAGCGTCTTGGCCGGGTTGCTGTACGTGGCGATGGCCGGGCCGCAGCGTTCCGCGGTGCGGTCCAGGCGGTCCGCCACCTTCTGGAGGTCCTCGGGGGTCGCGGTCACCAGGCCGACCCGGTCCAGGAGCGCCAGCAGGGGCGTGAGGAGGGCCCACAGCGTGCCGGGGCCGGCGGCGGAGGTCTCCGCGTCGTACTCACCGTGCGGGGCGGCCGCCATCGGGACGACCAGACCGTGCACCCCGTCGACCGCCTCGCGCAGCGGTGAGCGGGTGGGGGCGACGGCGACGACGGTGCAGCCGCGGCGGTAGGCCTGCTCGGCGAGCAGGGCGAGGCCCGGTTCGGAACCGTCGGCGGTCACGATGAGGAGGAGGTCCACCGATCCGGCCCAGCCGGGCAGCGCCCAGCGGAGGGCGCCGGGGGCGGGGGCGACGCCCGTGGGGTCGATGCGTACGACGGGGGCGGCCGCGCCCGCGAGCGCGCCGATCAGGTCGGCGACCCCGGAGGCGGCAGTGCCGGGGCCTGCGACGAGGACGGCCCGGGGCCGGCCCTCCGGGTTCAGGCCGCCGATGCCGGCCTCGGCGGCGTGCCGGGCGGCGGTACGGACCCGGGCGCCTGCCTCGGCGGCGCCGCGCAGCAGATCGCGGCGGTCGGCTCGGGCCAGGGCGTCCGGGGCGTCGAGCAAGGACTCGTCGAGCATGGCGGTGGGCCTCCGATCACCGGGCGGGGTGCGGGCTGCGGGTACGCGAGCGGGGGCGGGTGTGGTGGCTTGGCTGCCGGGCCGGCCGGGCTGGGTGGCCTGCCTGCCGCCGGTGGGCGGGCCCGGCTGTCGTGCGGTGCCGTGCGCCGTCCTGCGTCATCCCGTCCGTGCGCGTGTCGCTCGCGGTCAGGCGGGGCGGCGGGCCTCGTCGACGAGCAGGACCGGGATGCCGTCCCGGACCGGGTAGGCCAGTCCGCAGTCGTCGCCCGTGCAGACCAGTTCGGGGGTGTCGGCCGCCGAACGGTCGTCGAGCGGGGAGTGGGGGGGGGGGGGGGGGGGGGGGGGGGGCCCGGGGGGCGTCCCCCCCCCCCCCCCGCCCCTTCCCGTGACCGGGGCTCCGCCCTGGGCCCCGCTTCTCAGGCGCCGGAGGGGCTTGAGGAGCGGATCAGGGTCAGGACCTCGTCGCGTATCGCTGCCATCGTCTGCTCGTCCCTCGCCTCGACGTTCAGCCGCAGCAGAGGTTCCGTGTTCGAGGCGCGGAGGTTGAACCACCAGTCGGCGGACGTGACCGTGAGGCCGTCCAGGTCGTCGAAGGTGATGCCGTCGCGGGTGCCGAAGACCCTTCTGACCGCGGCCAGGCTGGCGGTCTGGTCGGCGACCGTGGAGTTGATCTCGCCGGAGCCGGTGTACCGGTCGTACTCCGCGACCAGCTCGGAGAGCGGCTTCTGCTGTCCGCCGAGTGCGGCGAGTACGTGGAGGGCGGCGAGCATGCCCGTATCGGCGTTCCAGAAGTCGCGGAAGTAGTAGTGCGCCGAGTGCTCACCTCCGAAGATCGCACCGTGCTCCGCCATCTCCGTCTTGATGAAGGAGTGGCCGACCCGGGTGCGGACCGGGGTGCCGCCGTTCTCGCGGACCACCTCGGGGACGGACCAGGAGGTGATCAGGTTGTGGATGACGATGCCCTCGCCGCCGTTGCGGGCCAGCTCGCGGGCGGCGACCAGGGCCGTGATCGCGGAGGGGGAGACGCCCGCACCCCGCTCGTCGACCACGAAGCAGCGGTCCGCGTCGCCGTCGAAGGCGAGGCCGAGGTCGGCGCCCTCGGCGAGGACGCGGGCCTGGAGGTCGACGATGTTCTTCGGGTCGAGGGGGTTGGCCTCGTGGTTGGGGAAGGTGCCGTCGAGGTCGAAGTACATGGGTACGAGGTCGAGCGGGAGGCCCTCGAAGACCGTGGGGACCGTGTGGCCTCCCATGCCGTTGCCGGCGTCGACCACGACCTTCAAGGGCCGGACCGACGTGAGGTCGACCAGGCCCAGGAGGTGGGCAGCGTAGTCGGTGAGGGTGTCCCGTTCGGTGATCGTGCCGGGGGAGGTGGCGGCCGGCGGCTGCGGGGCGCCTTCCGACCACTGCTCGACCAGGGCGCGGATCTCGGCGAGGCCGGTGTCCTGGCCGACCGGGGTGGCGCCCGCCCGGCACATCTTGATGCCGTTGTACTGGGCCGGGTTGTGCGAGGCCGTGAACATCGCCCCGGGGAGGCCGAGGGCCCCCGACGCGTAGTACAGCTGGTCCGTCGAGCAGAGGCCGATGAGCGTGACGTCCGCGCCCCGCGCCGCCGCGCCCCGGGCGAACGCGCCGGCGAGGCCGGGTGAGGTCGGGCGCATGTCGTGGCCGATCACGATCGCCTCGGCGTCCGTGACCTGGACGAACGCGGCTCCGAACAGCTCGGCCAGCGACTCGTCCCACTGGTCGGGCACCACTCCGCGCACGTCGTACGCCTTCACGAGCTGCGACAGATCAGCAACCACGGCCGGTCCTCCTGGGGGTCTTTGCGGACCGCCCAAACTACCCGGCCCTGTCCTGCCTCAGGAGGTGGCCTCAGGAGTCGGGGGAGCGCAGAACCCTCAGGTGACCTCGGCGGGCCACTTCCACCGGGTCCGCGGAGCGCGGTCCCCGGCTCCCGCCGCCCGGGCCCCGGTCGTGCGGACGGGCCGCTTCGCGGACCGCGTTGGCCAGTGCTTCGAGGTCGTCGCCGCTGGGCGCGGGTGCCGAGCCGTCGGAGAGCCGCACCACTTCCCAGCCCCGTGGCGCGGTAAGCCGCTCACTGTGTTCGGCGCAGAGGTCGTAACAGTGGGGCTCGGCGTAGGTGGCGAGCGGGCCGAGGACCGCAGTCGAATCGGCATAGACGTACGTCAGTGTCGCGACGGCAGGGCGGCCGCACGCGGTGCGCGAACAGCGACGTACAGGGCTCACGATGTTGGACGGTACCGCACTCTTGAGCGGGCTGCGACGACTGCCCGTCGGGTCACCCCACCGTGTCGCCCTGTGACCTGCGGCACAGCGGTGCTTGCGGCGGCTGCCCTGACCTGCGCGGGGACGGGGGCCCGGTGATCGCACGGCGGTCGAGCCGGTCGCGGGCGAGGCGGATCGCGTCGTCGGGCGCACGGTCGACGATCGGATTGCGGGCCTGAAATGGGCTCAACCTTGGCCGAAATGTTCAACTGCGGACATCCGGAAGCGGGAGGGCCGCCTCCGCCCCGGGGAACGCGGGCGGTCGTCCCGGCGGCCGCGCCCCTGCCGTGCGCCTGCTGCCACGCCGACAGCTCATGCCCGTGCCCGTGCCCGTGCCCGTGCCTGTGCCAGTGCCTGTGCCTGTGCACCTGCTCGTCTGTGCCGCCCCGCCCCTGCCTACCCGGTCGGCCGCGTCGTCTCCCCGATCGTCCCGGTCCCCGGAGCGTTACGCTGCGTCGGTGATGGACAGCTCCGTACCTCCCCACCCGTTCGAGCCGCGGCCCCGGCGCCGTGACCGTCATGGCCGCGGTATGCGCGGGCCGCTCGCGCCGCCCCAGGTGCCGCTGTCTGCCAGCCGGGGTGAGACCTTCCGTGATCTGGTCCAGGACTCGGTGGAGCGGTTGGAGCGGCGCTGGCCCCAGCTGGCCGAGGTCGACTTCGTCGTCCTCGATGTTCCCGGCACCCCGGAGGAGGTCGTTCCGCTCGGCAGCGCCGTGTCCGCCGGCAAGGGGCGGCCCGCGCAGATCGTCGTCTACCGGCGGCCCGTCGAGATCCGTACCAAGAGCCGCGACGAGCGCGCCCTGCTCGTGCACGAGGTCGTCGTCGAGCAGGTCGCCGAGCTGCTGGGGCTGGCCCCCGAGTCGGTCGACCCCCGGTACGGGCAGGACTGAGCCCCACCGGGCCCGGCCGGGGGCTCACCGTCGGACGTGTCGCCCTGCCGGACGGGTCGGTCCTGTCGGCTCTGTCGGACGCGCCGTCAGTCGTCCAGGACCGAGAGGTCCTGGCGGGCCGTCGGGACCTCGATCGTGCCCCGGTCGTCGGGGAGCGTCTGCACCGTGAACATCTCGACGCCGCCTTCCGTGCGCGCCAGGGTGCGCGACGCGTGGACCGGGCCGCCCGAGGTCGTCTCGACGGTCAGCGCGTAGGCGCCCTTGAGGCCGTCCGGGGCCTTCGGGGTCACGGCGATGGTCGTGCCCGCCTTGACCGTGTACGTCTCCACGGCCGGTTCGCCGCCCTCGCTGCCCGCCGACGCGGTGACCTTCACCTTCGCCGTGGCGCCCGGCGCGGTCAGGGACAGCGTCGAGCCCTTGGCCCGGTTGTCCGGGACGCTCGCCCGTGCACCGACCGGTCCGGTGGCCGGGATGTAGCCGACCTCCTGCTTGTCGCCCTTGCCGCGGACCACGCGCAGCGCCGCCACGATCGGGGTCGCCCGGTCCTTCCGCACCGGGCTCAGGCGCAGGGAGCCCGGCTCGCCCCGGGTGACGTCCTTGAGGTCGACGGTCGCCGTCATCGAGGACTTGATGTGCAGGGTGGCGTTCCCGGCCGGGGAGAACGTCGCGTTCTTACCCATGAGCTGGACCTTCACGTCCGCGTCGTCCTCGCCCGGCGCGAACGCCACCAGCTGTACGGAGGTGGCGTCGGCCGGAATGCCGGGCAGCACGAGTGTGCCGGACGGGTCCTCGGACGCGGTGATCCAGTCGCTGCCCACGCCGTCGTCGGCGCTCATGACGACCGCTCCGATCCGCCCCGAGCGGGTGGTGACGTGCGCGGTCAGCTGGTCGACGGCCTCGGAGGTGAGGGTCGAGAGCAGGAGGGCGACGCTGGATCGGGCCGGCACGGTGATGCCGTCGCCGACGTCGGACTTCAGCGCGCCCTCGGGGCCGTACAGCTCGATGTCGGCGACGGCACCGGTGTCGTCGGGGTTGGTGAGGTGGATGTAGTCCTGGCGGGACTTGGCGGTGCTCGCGCCCGGGAACCAGAAGTCCGTGTCGGGGGCGGTACAGGTGACCCCGAGGAGCCCTCTGGCCCCGCCCGCGGTGACCTCGGTGGTCTGCTGGGCGGCCCAGCCGGGGGCCAGCTTGCCGGTGGCCGTGCCGACGAGGGCGGGGGCGCCGGCGCCGTTCGCCTCGGCGACGACCGGCTTTCCCTGCTCCTCCACGGCGAGGACCGGCTTCTCGGCCTTCTCCTTCGCCTTCTTCGCCGCTTCCTCGGCCTTCTTGATCTTCTTCGGGTCGGTCTCGTCCTCGTCGTCCGCGACCGGCAGCGCCGGCTTCAGCTCGGCGGTGCCCTTGGCGTCGCCGCCCGCGCCCGCCGGGGTGAACGAGGTGTACTGGGTCTCCGCCAGGTCGGAGTTGCTGGGCTCCGGGCAGACCAGGCTGGAGCGCTCGACCGGCAGCAGCGCGGCGGACTTCGCGCCGGTGTCCGCCGGGGCGCCGGGCGCGGTGACCGTGGCGAATCCGGTGATGGCGGCCAGGACGGCGGCGCCCGCGATCAGGGACAGGTGGGTGGACTTCACTCGGACTCGCCTCGCGATGCGTTACCGGTCTGCCACGGGGCCTGACCCGGGGCCGGGGGGTCGGTGTGTTCGCCGTTCTCGGTGGGGTGCTGGGCGGGGTCGGTGTACTGGTGCTGCTGGTACTGCCCGCCGGTGTACCGGCCGTACTCGTCGTACGCGCCCTGCTCGTTGTACTGCTGCGCGTAGGGGTCCTGGACGGCGTAGCCGCCGCCTTGGTCGCTGTAGCCCTGTTCGCCGTAGCCCTGGTAGCCGGCGTTCTGCTGCTGCTCCTGTGGCTGCTGGTGCTGTTGCTGGGCGTACGGGTCCGGCTGGTACGCCGCGTAGTGGTCGGCGCCCGGCTGCTGCTGCCCGTCCCACTGCGCGTATTCGTCGTACTGCTGCTGCGGGACCGCCGCGTAGCCGCCGGTGGCCTCCTGCGGGTCGTGCGCCGGGGGGTTCGCGGCGTACGGGTCGGTCGACTGCTGCGCCGGGATGTACTCCCCCGGGTCCGCGGCGCGTGCCGGGTCGTGGGCGTCGGGGCGGTAGGCCTCGTCGCCGGCCTCCTCGGCGGTGGCCGCGGCCTCGGCCTGGGCGGCGGCGCGCAGCCTGCGGGCGCGGCGTCCCTCTCCGTCGACCGGCTCGGCGGCGACGGCGAGCGCCTCCTCGGGCAGGTCGTCGTCGATCTCCTGGCGGCGGCCCGGCAGGGCCATGACCACCAGGACCACGAGGAGTCCGGCCTGTGCCCAGATCCACGCGGTGTGCGTGATCGGGGCGTCGTAGGTGAGGTCCAGGCGGCCGCCGTTCGCGGGCAGTTCGAAGCCCTGGGCCCAGCCGTCGACGGTCGTGCGGGTCAGCGGCTTGCCGTCCAGGGTGGCCGTCCAGCCCGGGTCGGCGGCGTCCGCGATCCGCAGGACGCGGCCCGCCTCGCCGGACGGGATCTCGGAGTGGGCCTCGACGGCGGCCGAGCCGACCGGAAGGTGCTCGCCCTCGCCGGACGCCGGGGTGATCATGACGCGGGCGACCTGACGGTCCACCCGCCACAGGGCGCTGCCGTCGAGCTGACTGAGGCGGCTGAGGCCGGGGGTCGAGTCGAGGACCCGGCTCATCTCGCGCGGTGCTCCGTCCCGGACGAGGACGTAGCGGATCGCGAAGCCGCTGAGCTGGGCGCCCTGGTCGGCGCCGGAACCGGCGACGAGGTTGGCGACGACCTTGTCGAGGTGGCTGTTGCCGCCGACCGCCTCGGTGAGTTCGCCGTCGCCGAGGCGGGCGCCCGAGCCGCGGACCAGGCTGTACGCCACGGAGTCGGGCGAGGTGCCGCCGAGGACGAGGGTGCGGGGCTGGTCGCGGGTGGTGCTCTCCTCCGCGACGAAGGCGGGCACCTGTACGGGGTCGCGTCGCTCCAGCGGGCCGTCCGCGCCGCCGATCATCCAGCCGACGGCGGCCAGGACCGGGGCCAGCCCGGCGGCCAGCGCGATCAGCACGGCGACGGGCTGGCGCCAGCCGAAGCTCTGCTCGGCGACCCGGATGCGGGCCCCGTCCGCGCCCACCAGGGCGGCGGCGATCAGGGCGGTGCCGTAGACGAGGGTGGCGGGCCCGGCCCAGGTGGATCCGTTGGCGACGGCGGCGAAGAGGAAGCCGACGACCGCGACCGCCCAGGCGGTGCGGACGGCGAACTGCCGTTCCCCGCGCAGCAGGGCGGCGAGCGCGGCCAGCACGATGCCGAGGAGCAGGACGCCGCCCGCCGCACCCGGGCCGCCGGGGCTGATGCCGAGCAGGTCGAGGCCCGAGGCCTCTCCCGGGCCGATGTCCAGGCCGGCTTCCCTCAGGAGCGCGGACGGGTTGGTCAGGAGGCCGATCGACCAGGGGGCGAGGACCAGCACCGGGGTGCCGACGGCGGCGACGAAGCGCAGTCCGTACGCGGTGATGTCACCGCGCCGCAGCACGAGCACGCCGAGGCCGAGGACCACGGCGAGCGGCCAGACGATCGGGGTGAACGCCATGGTGACGGTCAGCAGCAGCGTGTACGCCCAGGTGGCGCGCCAGCTGCCGCGCTCCCCCGCCGCGCTGTCCACGCGCAGCCCGTGGGCGGCGACGCCCGCGCGGGCGGTCAGCGGGAGGAGGACGAGGAGGACGGCGGTGCCGAGGCGGCCGGTGGCCAGGGCGCCGGTCGCGGCGGGCAGGAAGGCGTACGCGATGCTCGCCCAGGCCCGCAGCAGCCGGGAGGGGAGCAGCGGGCGGGAGGCGAAGTAGGCGGTGAGCCCGGCCAGCGGGATCGAGCAGACCAGCAGCACGCTGACGGCGAGGCCGGTCGAGCCGAGGAAGAGGGCCGACAGGGCGGCGAGCAGGGCGAGGTAGGGCGGGGCGGTCTGGGTGCCACCGGTGCCGACGGTGTGCCAGGCGTCCGCGTACCGCTCCCAGAGCGCGCCGGCCTCGGCGGGGGCCGGCAGCAGGGCGCCGCCCGCCAGCGCGCCGCCGCTGAGGAGGTTGCGGCAGGCGACGAGGGAGACGATCAGGAGCAGCGCGAAGAGGACGGGTCCCGGTTTGCGGCCGATGCGCTTGAGGCGGGCGAACTGGTCGACTTCGAGGAAGTCGGCGTCGTCGCCGCCGGGTCCGGATTCGACGGCCCCGTGCCGCGAGCCACCCGATTCGGCGTCCGTACGGCCGCCGAAGTTGCCCGCGACCTGGTCGACGGTGGCCCGGACCGTGGCGCCGGGCGGCGGGAACAGGGCGCGAAGCTCTGCCGCGTCGACGACGCCCTTTCCGCGGTTGCGGCGGGCGGCGAGGATGCGGCCGGGGCGCAGCAGGGTGCCGAGCAGGCCGGTGACCTCGTCGAGGGCCTGTCCCGGCGCCTTGCCGACCAGGTAGGCGAGGGTGCGGAGGAGGGTGCCGACGACGAGCCGGAGCAGGACCCAGGGCAGGGCCTTCCCGCGGGCGTTGACGAGCATCGTGTAGACCGCGCCCGCCTTGTCGACGCGGTGCGGGCTGGCGACCGAGCGGCCGGCGCAGTCGATGGGGCGGCGTTCGCGGGCGGAGGCCTCGGCGTGCCGCAGGACGGCGTCCGGGGCGACGAGGACCCGGTGTCCGGCGAGGTGGGCGCGCCAGCACAGGTCGACGTCGTCGCGCATCAGGGGGAGCCTGCGGTCGAAGCCGCGGAGCTCCTCGTAGACGTCGCGGCGGATGAGCATGCCGGCGGTGGAGACGGACAGGACGGTGCGGACCTGGTCGTGCTGGCCCTGGTCCTGCTCGCGGCGGTCCAGGCCCGTCCAGCGGCGCCCGCTGTTGGCGATGGAGACGCCGACTTCCAGGAGCTGCTTGCGGTCGTACCAGCCACGCAGCTTGGGTCCGACGATCGTGGCGTGCCGGTCGCTGTCGACGACGCGCAGCATCTCGGCGAGCGCGTCCGGCTCCGGGGCGCAGTCGTCGTGCAGCAGCCAGAGCCACTGGACCGGTTCGCCGTGCGGCAGCTCGGGGAGGTCGTAGTTCTCGTCGACCCAGGTGCGGGTCTCCGGGTCCCAGCCGCCGGGGCGCTTGAGGTAGGGCAGGTCGTCCGGGGTCAGGATCCCGGCCGTGCGGGCCGCCTCGTCGACGGCCGTGCCGAAGCTCGTACGGCGTGCGAGGTGCAGGACGCGTTCGTCGCCGAGCGCCTCGGTGACCAGCCGGGCCGAGTCGTCGGCGCTGCCGGTGTCGGCGGCGACGACGTTCTGTACGGGGCGTTCCTGCCCGAGCAGCCCGGCCAGCACGTCGGGCAGCCAGCGGGCGCCGTCGTGCGAGACGAGCACGGCGGTGACGACGTGCCGGGGGAACTCTGGGGCGGCGGCGGCCGCGTTCGGCGCCGCCGAGTGGCTGTGCACGGACATCGAGGTACGGGCCCTCCGGCCGGGTCCGGGGGCGTATCCCCGGGGGCTGCATCGGTGTACACGCGCGCCCCGGCGGGGCGTTGGCGCGTCTCGGACGGGGCCCCACACTAACGGTACGGACAGGTGGCGGAGGTCCGGGCGGGTGAAGGGGCGGGCGCGGACCTGCCGACGGCCCGCCGGCCGGGCCCTGGGGAAGGGGTCGGCGGACGGGCCGTCGGGGCGGTCGGGGGCGATGGGGCCGGCGGGTGGCCGGGCCGATGCCGGAGCGGCGGCCCCGGGCGGGCCCGGAGGCGCGGGTGGGGGTACGGGGTGCGGGCCGCTCGGCGGCTCGCAGGTGGCGCGGCCCGTGGTGGTCCGGTTGCGCCCGGCCTGGTCGGGGAAGCGCCCGGGGTCTGGTCGGAATGCGCCCTCAGGCCTGAGGCCGGGGTCTGGGCCGGGTCCGGAGCCGGGATGTGCCCGGGATACGTCGGGGGCCTGGTCGGGGAGAGCCGGAATGCGCCCGGGCTGCGGGGGTCAGGTGCCGGCGGCCGGCGCTCCCGGGGTGGCGGCCGCCGAGGGCCGGACCTCAGATGGCGGCCTTCTTGAGGCGCCGGCGCTCCCGCTCGGAGAGCCCGCCCCAGATGCCGAAGCGTTCGTCGTTGGAAAGGGCGTACTCAAGGCATTCCGAGCGCACCTCACAGGCGAGGCAGACCTTCTTGGCCTCGCGGGTGGATCCGCCCTTTTCGGGAAAGAAGGACTCGGGATCGGTCTGGGCGCACAGTGCGCGCTCCTGCCAGCCGAGTTCCTCGTCCGCGTCCTCGACCAGCAGTTGCTGGAACAGCTCGGTCATGTGCGCCCCTCGTCTGTCTCTTGCGTCCCGTGATGCAGCCGTTTGCGGCTGAACGACACGAGTGAAATTACAAGTGTGTAGCTCCGGGCCAGTCAAGCGAGGATCTGCTATTGGCCCAGGGATTCACCCTGCGGAACCAAGCGTATGCAGAAAGTGTTCAAATCAGCAAAAACCTGACATATGCCACAGGCCCCACAGCCCCGCACTCCCTCGCAGGAGAGACGAACGGCGACGCCCTCGTGTTGCGATTCGATCACTGAAGCGATCAAGATCACAGTCAGGTCACGGAGCGTCAGTCGCGTTTGAGAGCGCGGATGATGCGCCACATGTCCGCGCCCATGGGTACACAAACCTTTCTCCGGGTCCGGCGACCGGAAGGAGTGAAGCATTGCCCCCATATCGGGCATTGGGTTGACAGCGGGCGGTCGAGGCGGTCTCCTTGACTTCATGCCAGCGACCACAGCGATGCACGTCACCCACGTCCGTGGGTTCCGTAGCGCTGTCCAGGCCCGCTGTTGCTGTTCCAGCTGTCACAGCTGTTGATGCCGTAGCGCTCCAGCTCTGATCCAGCCTCTCCGGACTCTCGGTCGAGCGGCTTCTTTCCTTCTTCTTTCTCGCTCGTCCTGCAGCTCCCGCACCTCCCCGCAGCCCCTTTTGAGCTGCTGACGCTCACCGCGACTCCCCCGCACGTGCACTCCCCCATGCCGAGGAACCACCGCAGCCATGAACAGCGACAGTGACCTTCAGATCGCCGGCGACATCCTTGAGGTCCAGCACCTCCTGCAGCCCGCCCGCGAGCACCCCTCCACCGTCTCCGAGTTCGTCGGCCTCGCGCGCTCCGTCGCGGCCGACCGCGCCCGGTGGGCGGGAATCGTGCAGTACGACTCCGCCTCCCGCTGGTACCACCGCCTGCACCAGGGCCCCGGCTACGAGGTGTGGCTGCTGAGCTGGGTGCCCGGGCAGGGCAGCGGGCTCCACGACCACGGCCGCTCCTCCGGCGTACTGACGGTCCTGGAGGGCGAGTTGACCGAGCGCACCGAGGGCGGGACGCGGGCTCTCGGCGCGGGCGCGCAGCGTGCCTTCGCCCCGGGGTACGTCCACGAAGTGGTCAACGACTCGCTCGAACCGGCCGTGAGTCTGCACATCTACTACCCGGGCCTGACCGAGATGCCGATGCACGCCACGCAAAGCGCCCCGACGGCCGAGGACGTCGTACCCGCCTGACAAACTGCTGTGCATGCGCATTGTTGTTCTGGCCGGTGGTATCGGCGGTGCCCGCTTTCTGCGCGGCCTCAAGCAGGCCGCGCCCGACGCGGACATCACGGTGATCGGCAACACGGGTGATGACATCCATCTGTTCGGGCTGAAGGTCTGTCCCGACCTCGACACCGTGATGTACACCCTCGGCGGTGGCATCAACGAGGAGCAGGGCTGGGGGCGGACCGACGAGACCTTCCAGGTCAAGGAGGAGCTCGCGGCGTACGGCGTGGGCCCCGGGTGGTTCGGGCTCGGCGACCGTGACTTCGCGACCCATATCGTCCGTACGCAGATGCTGGGCGCGGGCTATCCGCTGAGCGCGGTCACCGAGGCGCTCTGTGCCCGCTGGCAGCCGGGCGTGCGGCTGCTCCCCATGTCCGACGACCGGGTCGAGACGCATGTCGCCGTCGAGACGGACGGCGAGAGCAGGGCGATCCACTTCCAGGAGTACTGGGTGAAGCTACGCGCCTCCGTCGAGGCGCAGGCGATCGTGCCGGTCGGCGCGGAGCAGGCCGAGCCGGCTCCGGGGGTGCTGGAGGCCATCGGTTCCGCCGACGTCATCGTCTTCCCGCCGTCGAACCCGGTGGTGTCCATCGGCACGATCCTCGCCGTTCCGGGGATCCGGGAGGCGATCGCCGAGGCCGGGGTGCCGGTCGTCGGCCTCTCCCCCATCGTCGGGGACGCGCCCGTGCGGGGGATGGCGGACAAGGTGCTCGCGGCCGTGGGCGTCGAGTCGACGGCGGCCGCCGTGGCCCAGCACTACGGTTCGGGGCTGCTGGACGGGTGGCTGGTCGACACGGTGGATGCCGGTGCGGTCGGCGAGGTCGAGGCGGCGGGGATCCGGTGCCGGGCGGTGCCGCTGATGATGACGGACGTGGACAAGACCGCCGAGATGGCCCGGCAGGCGCTGGATCTGGCCGAGGAGGTCCGGGCGTGAGCACGTCCGCCGAGGAGGGCGACGCTCCCTCGTTCCGGGTCTGGGCGCTGCGCGGGATTCCCGAGGTGCGGGCCGGTGACGATCTCGCCAAGCTGATCGCCGCGGCCTCGCCGGGTCTGGTCGACGGGGACGTTCTGCTCGTCACCTCGAAGATCGTCTCCAAGGCGGAGGGCCGGATCGTCCGGGCCGCCGACCGGGAAGCGGCGATCGACGCCGAGACCGTGCGGGTGGTGGCCCGGCGCGGGCCGCTGCGGATCGTGGAGAACCGGCAGGGCCTGGTCATGGCCGCCGCCGGGGTCGACGCGTCGAACACGCCGGCCGGGACCGTGCTGCTGCTGCCCGAGGACCCCGACGCCTCGGCCCGGGCCATCCGGGACGGGCTGCGGGACACCCTCGGTGTCGATGTCGGCGTCGTCGTCACGGACACCTTCGGGCGGCCCTGGCGTAACGGGCTGACCGACGTCGCGATCGGTGCGGCCGGGGTGCGGGTGCTGGACGACCTGCGCGGCGGTACGGACGCGTACGGCAATCCGCTGAGCGCCACGATCGTGGCCACGGCGGACGAGCTGGCCTCGGCCGGGGACCTGGTCAAGGGCAAGGCGGAGGGGCTGCCGGTCGCCGTGGTGCGGGGGCTGCCGCATGTGGTGGTCTCCTCCGATGACGCGGACGGCCCCGGCGCTCGTGCGCTCGTACGGAGTGCGGCCGACGACATGTTCCGGCTCGGGACGTCCGAGGCCGTGCGGGAAGCGGTGACGCTGCGACGTACCGTGCGCGAGTTCAGCGACGAGCCGGTGGATCCGGGGGCCGTGCGGCGGGCCGTCGCCGCTGCCGTCACCGCTCCCGCGCCGCATCACACGACGCCGTGGCGGTTCGTGCTGCTGGAGTCGGCCGAGTCGCGGACGCGGCTGCTCGACGCGATGCGGGACGCGTGGATCGCGGACCTGCGGCGTGACGGCAGGAGCGAGGAGTCGATCGCCAAGCGGATCCGGCGCGGCGATGTGCTGCGCAACGCGCCGTATCTGGTGGTTCCGTGCCTGGTGATGGACGGCTCCCACACGTACGGGGACGAGCGTCGCGACACGGCGGAGCGCGAGATGTTCGTGGTCGCGGCGGGGGCGGGTGTGCAGAACTTCCTGGTGGCGCTGGCCGGGGAGCGGCTGGGGTCGGCGTGGGTCTCCTCGACGATGTTCTGCCGGCCGGTGGTGCGGGAGGTGCTGTCGCTGCCGTCGTCCTGGGATCCGTTGGGGGCGGTGGCTGTGGGGCATGCGGTGGGGGCGGCTCGTGAGCGGGCGGCTCGGGATGCGGAGGCGTTTCTCACCGTGCGGTGAGGCGGGGCAGTCGGAGAGGGTGGGGTGGTGCGGGGGCCGCTGCGCGGGGCTTGTCCCCTGCCCGCCCCTTCCGAAACCGGGGCTCCGCCCCGAGCGATCGCAAGGCGGAGGGTCGCCCCGATACCGGATGTATCGGGGTGATCCCGACAACGCGGCGAGCGTGCGTGCCAGGCGTCGCCGAGCAGGCGGGACCTTCGAAACACGCCCTAGATGTATTGCCCTGTGAGGTTGGGGACGCGGCTGGCGGGTGGTTGGCCCTTGAGCGCGGTGTGTCCGCGGTGGTGATTGTAGGTGTGGAGCCATCGCGGGT
>NZ_JOEZ01000066.1 GCF_000721175.1 Streptomyces anulatus | reverse complement strand
TTGGCGGACCCGAGAACCACTACAAGGGCTGCACCCGTATCACCAGCCGAAACGCCCAAAGTTGCGCCGCAGACCGAACCCGTAACCGAACGGCATTGGGGTTAGGGCACCCTCCACGGGCGGGAAGCTCCGGGACATGACCCAGAACACCCCGCTCTCCCTCCGTCTCCCCCGTCCACCTCTCGGGCCCGAGGACGTCACCGAGCGTGTTATCTCCGCCGCCCAGTTGAGGGCGCGGGGCGTGTCCGCCACGCAGACGTCCGCGCAGTGCCTGCCCGGCGGCCCCTGGCAGCACCTGCTGCCGGGGGTCTATCTGCTGCACCCGGGCCCGCCCACCGGCCAGGAGCGGCTGCACGGAGCGCTGTTGTACGCGGGTCGCCCGCCGGTCTCCGCGCGGCGCGCACCGGCGGGCCCTTCGGAGACGGGGTTCGGCGAGGCGATGGTCACCGGGATCGCCGCGCTCGCGCTGCACGGCTTCGCCACGGCCGGGGACCTGGGGGCGCTGCACCGGATCGACGTACTGGTCCCGCGCACCCGGCGGCTGCGGTCCACCCGGTTCGTGGAGGTGCTGCGGACCGCCTCGGCGCCGGGCGCGGTACGGGTGGGCGAGGTGCCTGTCGCCCCGGTGGAGCGGGCGTTGGCGGACGCGGTGGCCGGCCTGACCGAGGCGGCGCACGTCCGGCGGCTGCTGACCGAGGCGGTGCGCGACGGGCACTGCGAACCAGCTTCCGTGGTAAGGGAGTTGAGCGAGGCGAAGCTGCTGGTACGGCCCGCCGTGGTGGGCGCGGTGGACGCGCTGCTGGCCGAGGGGCGGGCGGTCGCGGAGGCGCGGCTGTACGCGATGGTGCGCGAGCACGGACTGCCGGAGCCGCTGTGGAACGTGGAGCTGCGGCTGCCGGGCGGGCCCCGGCTCGGCGGGGTCGACGCCTACTGGCCCGACCACGCCGTGGCGGTGGAGCTGGACACCCGGGCGCCCCGGTACGGCGTGCCCGGCCGGAGGGGCCGGGCCCAGCAGGATCCGCAGTGGTCCGCGTACGCCGCGAAGCGGGAGCACCTGGAGCGGCTCGGGGTCACGGTCGTCCACCTCACCCCGAGGAAGCTGCGCGAGGCGGTGGACCAGCAGGCGACGGTGGTGCGGACGGCACTGATGGCGGCGGGCGACCGGGAGCCGGCCGGGTGCGTGATGGCGCTGCCGCGTTGAGCGAGGCCGGTGCGGGTCGTGCGCGCGGGGCGGCGGCGAGCGGCCCTGCGGTGCTCGCTGGTCCGGACCACGCGTCCGGCAGGTCCGGACCACCGCACGGCACCAGGCGCCACCCGTGTGCTGTTTGACCTCATTCCTCCCTTGTGGCACATCGTGCCCCGTGGCGGATCTATGCCATGGCCCAAACTCGTCTCCGTCAACTCTCCACAAACCCCTGTCATTTACGACAGGGTAAGCGGTCATCCGGTACCGAATTCCGGACTCTCTCTTTCAATTAACAGGGATGCTGATGACCAAGGAATCCCCCAGTTCCATACCCGGGGCGAGACGCGCCGCTCGTATCGCGGCCGCTGCCGGCCTGGCGGCCGCACTGGCCGCCTCCGGCGCCGCTCCGGCCTTCGCCGCGGACGACCCGGCTCCGGCGCCCGTCAAACCGGCCGCCACGAGCGACCGGGGCGACAAGCTCGGCAAGGCCGACGCCGATCTCCTGGCGAAGGCCGAGGCCAAGGGCGAGAAGAACGTCACCATGATGGTCGCCACCACCCCCGGTGCGACCGAGCAGGTCAGCAAGCAGCTGGACGCCGTCGAGGGATCCGTGCTCGGCACGACCTACGACAAGCTCGGCTACGTCCGGGCGACGGTCCCGACGAAGAGCGCCGAGGCCACGATCGAGAAGGCCTCCAAGCTCTCCTCCGTCCTCGGCATCGATCTCAAGCAGGAGATCAAGCTGGACGACCCGACGCCCAAGGGCGACCGGGCCGCCGGGGCGAAGCAGCCGAAGACCACCGGCAGTTACGCGGCGCCGGACAAGAGGACCCCGGCGAAGAACCCGTACAACCCGTCGTTCGAGACGGGCGCGGTCGACTTCGTCGCGAAGCACCCGAAGGCCGACGGCCGCGGGATCACCATCGGCATCCTGGACTCCGGCGTCGACCTCGGTCACCCGGCCCTGAAGAAGACCACCACCGGCGAGCGCAAGATCGTCGACTGGGTGACCGCGACCGACCCGGTCAGCGACGGCGACGGCACCTGGCTGCAGATGTCCCAGTCGGTCACCGGCCCGACGTTCACCTCCGGCGGGAAGACGTACTCGGCGCCGGCGGGCAGCTACAAGTTCGCCACGTTCGCCGAGGCGGCCACCACCGGCGGTGACATGGCGGGCGACCTCAACCGCGACGGTGACACCACCGACGTCTGGGGCGTGCTGTACGACGCGGTCACCGGTACCACGCGGGTCGACCTGAACAGCAACGCGGACTTCTCGGACGACAAGGTCCTCAAGCCGTACAAGGACAAGTTCCAGGTGTCCTACTTCGGTGAGGACGACCCGCGCACCCCGGTCGTCGAGCGCATCCCGTTCGTCGTCGAGACCCGCAAGAACGTCGTCCACAACGCGGCCGGCGCGAAGGCCGACTACGTCAACATCGGTGTCATCGAGGGCTCGCACGGCACGCACGTCGCGGGCATCACCGCGGCCAACGGCCTGTTCGGCGGCGAGATGAACGGCGCCGCCCCCGGCGCCAAGATCGTCTCCTCGCGTGCCTGCACCTGGTCCGGCGGCTGCACCAACATCGCGCTGACCGAGGGCATGATCGACCTCGTCGTCAACCGCGGCGTCGACATCGTCAACATGTCGATCGGCGGCCTGCCGCCGCTGAACGACGGCAACAACGCGCGCGCCGAGCTCTACAAGCGCCTGGTCGACATCTACGGCGTGCAGCTGGTCATCTCGGCCGGCAACAGCGGCCCGGGTCTCAACACCATCGGCGACCCGTCGCTCGCCGACCACGTGATCTCGGTCGGCGCGTCGATCTCCAAGGAGACGTGGGCGGCCAACTACGGCTCCAGCGTCACCAAGAAGTACGACATGCTGCCCTTCTCCTCGCGCGGTCCGCGTGAGGACGGCGGCTTCACGCCGATCATCTCGGCGCCGGGTGCGTCCATCAACACCACCCAGACCTGGGCGCCGGGCGGTCCGGTCAAGGAGGCGGGTTACGACCTGCCGGCCGGCTACTCCATGCTCCAGGGCACCTCGATGGCCTCCCCGCAGGCGGCGGGCGCGGCCGCGCTCCTGCTGTCGGCGGCGAAGCAGAAGGACATCGAGCTTCCCCCGGCCGACCTGCGCACGGCGCTGACCAGCACCGCCGGTCACATCAAGGACGTGCCCGCGCACGTCCAGGGCTCCGGTCTGATCAACATCGTCAAGGCCTGGAAGCAGATCGCCAAGCAGGGCAAGCCCGCGCACGAGTTCTCGGTGAAGGCCCCGGTCGACACCGCGATCGACTTCGCGCTCAAGGACCCGGGCTTCGGCACCGGCCTGTACGACCGCGAGGGCGGCCTGAAGGTCGGCGAGACCAAGGTCTACGACGTCGTCGTCACCCGCACCACGGGCCCGGACCGCGACGTCCAGCACAAGCTGTCGTGGAAGAACAACGACGGCACCTTCGAGCTCAGCAGCCCCGAGTACGTCTCGCTGCCGCTCGACACGCCGGTCAAGGTCAAGGTCAAGGCGAAGGCGAAGACCGCCGGGGTGCACAGCGCGATCCTGCGGGTCGACGACAAGAAGACCTCCGGCGTCGACCACCAGATCATGACCACGGTCGTCATCGCCCAGGAGCTGCAGCAGCCCGGTTTCGCCTACAAGCACTCCGGCTCGGTCCAGCGCAACGGCACCACGTCGTACTTCGTCAACGTGCCGGAGGGCGCGAAGACCCTTGAGGTCGCCCTCAGCGCGCTGCGCTCGGGCAGCCAGACCCGGTTCATCGCCCTGCACCCGTACGGGACGCCGGTCGACCCGACCTCCACGGTCAACTGCTACCCGAACTACGAGAACCCGGCCAACACCTGCCGGCCGGACGCGCGTTCCTACAAGGACCCGCAGCCCGGCGTGTGGGAGATCGAGGTCGAGTCGCGTCGTACGTCGCCGCTGCTGGACAACCCGTACAAGCTGGATGTCTCGCTGCTCGGCGTGACCTTCGACCCGGCGGTGCAGACCATCGCCGAGGCGAAGACCGGCACTCCCGCCGCGGTGGACTGGACGGTCACCAACGGTGCCGCCGCCCTCCAGGGCAAGCTCCAGGGCGGCTCGCTGGGTTCGGCCAAGGTGGCCAAGCCGTCGATCGCCACGGGTGAGACCCGTGAGACCACGGTCACCATCGGCGAGGGCGTCGAGAAGCTCGACATCGCCATCGGATCCACCTCGGACGCCAACGCGGACATCGACCTGTACGTCTTCCGGGGCGCCACCCAGGTCGGCAGCGGGACCACGGCCGGCTCCGAGGAGCGGGTCAGCCTCGTGAAGCCCGCCGCGGGCACGTACACGGTCGTCGTCGACGGCTACTCGGTCCCGGCCGGGACCACCACGTACGACTACCGCGACGTCTTCTACTCGGCCTCGCTCGGCACGATCAAGGTCGACTCCACCAAGGCCGTGAACCTGGCCAACGGTGCGTCGGCCCAGGTCGGCGCCGAAGTCGTGGTCGCCGGAGCGGCTCCCGAGGGCCGTCAGTTCTTCGGCGAGGTCCAGCTGGTCAACGCGCGCGGCACCGCCGCGGGCACCGGCAGCGTCGTGATCGAGAAGGTCACGCCGTAACGGATCGCGACTGATCGTCCCTGATACGACGGCGGGGCGGGCGCTCTCACGAGCACCCGCCCCGCCGTGCGTGTTCCTCGTCACACCGCCCGGCCGCCGCCGCAGATGTTTCCCTTCGGGCACAGGGAAGCCGCAGAACCTGCGGCCCTCGCGCGGAGAGTCCGCAGGTCGGACAATGGATTGGACAAGGCGGGCCAGGACATACGCATCATGGAGCGGCAAACGGACCGCACAGTCGCACAGCGTGCGGACGCATGGGTGTGCAGACGTACAGACGTCAGAACAGAGGAGTCCTCGTGAAGGTCGGAATCGTCGGCGCCACCGGTCAGGTCGGCACAGTCATGCTCAGGATCCTGGCCGACCGGGACTTCCCGGTCGACGAGCTGCGGCTGTTCGCCTCCGCCCGGTCCGCGGGCTCCACGATCGACTTCAAGGGCTCCGGCGTCACCGTCGAGGACGCCTCGACGGCCGACTACACGGGCCTGGACATCGTGCTGTTCTCCGCCGGCGGCGCGACCTCGAAGGCGCTGGCCGAGAAGGTCGCCGCCCAGGGGGCCGTGGTGATCGACAACTCCTCCGCCTGGCGCAAGGACCCCGAGGTCCCGCTCGTCGTCTCCGAGGTCAACCCGCACGCGGCCCGGATCCGGCCCAAGGGCATCATCGCCAACCCGAACTGCACGACGATGGCCGCGATGCCCGTGCTGCGCCCGCTGCACGACGAGGCCGGTCTCGAAGCGCTGACCGTCGCCACCTACCAGGCCGTGTCGGGCTCCGGGGTCGCCGGCGTCGCCGAGCTGCACGGCCAGGCGGCCAAGGTCGTCGCCGAGGCCGAGAAGCTGGCCCACGACGGCGAGGCGGTGGACTTCCCCGAGCCGGCCGTCTACAAGCGCCCGATCGCCTTCAACGTGCTGCCGCTGGCGGGCTCGATCGTGGACGACGGTTCGTTCGAGACGGACGAGGAGCAGAAGCTCCGCAACGAGTCCCGCAAGATCCTGGAGATCCCGGAGCTGAAGGTGTCCGGCACCTGCGTCCGGGTTCCGGTCTTCTCCGGCCACTCGCTCCAGATCAACGCCCGCTTCGCCCGCCCGATCGGCGTCGAGCGCGCCTACGAGCTGCTGAAGGACGCCGAGGGCGTCGAGCTCTCGGAGATCCCGACCCCGCTCCAGGCGGCCGGCAAGGACGCCTCCTTCGTGGGCCGCATCCGGGTCGACGAGACGGTGGACCACGGCCTCGCGCTGTTCGTCTCCAACGACAACCTCCGCAAGGGCGCGGCGCTGAACGCCGTGCAGATCGCGGAGCTGGTGGCGGCCGAGCTGAAGGGCTGACCCGCAGCGTCACGCGCATACGACGGGGCGGCCACCGATCACCGGTGGCCGCCCCTTCGCGTACCCGTCCCCGTCCCCGTACGCGTCTCAGCTTCTCCGCGCCTCGAAGTGGAAGCACCCGTACTCCACCGCCCGCACGTGCACCAACACCACCTCCGGGTCCGCGAACGCCTCGTCGAGGGCCGCGTCGAAGCCCTTCTCCGGCTCGGCCGGGAGCTCCAGCAGCCGGCCGCCCGCGATATGCCCCCGGGCGTCGTAGCGGCGCACCGCGCGCAGCGCGCCCGCCCGCGAGAAGGGGTATCCGGCGCGCTCCGGGTCCGGGCCCGCGCACGCCTCGGCGTGGATGAAGACGGGTCCCTGTTCGTCGTACGCCCCCGGGCTCGCCCCGGTCGAGCGGGCCCAGCGGCGCAGCGGGGCGTAGGAGACGAGGGCGACGCGCTCCCCCGGCTCGCTGCCGCGCAGACAGCAGCGCAGCGGGTGGCCGCCCTCGGTCGCGGTGTACGGGCGGCAGGGCCGGCCCGCGTCGTCGGTGGTGCGGAGTTCGTCGAGAGCGGTGGGGTCGATGGGGCGTGGCTGGTGTCCGGTCATGGTCCGAGCGTGTCGCGCGGAGCGGTCCGCGTCCGGCGGAAAACGGACATCGCGCTGGGAGCACGGTACGTGGAAGGATGGCCGGAAACGCCGCTTATCAAGTCACACCTAGGAGATGACCGCGTGCCTGGCACGAATCTGACCCGCGAAGAGGCACAGGAGCGGGCGCGCCTGCTGACCGTGGACGCGTACGAGATCGATCTCGACCTCTCCGGAGCGCAGGAGGGCGGCACCTACCGGTCCGTGACCACCGTGCGCTTCGACTGCGCGGAGGCGGGTGCGGAGTCGTTCATCGACCTGGTCGCCCCTGCCGTCCACGACGTGGTGCTGAACGGCAAGAACCTGGACGTGGCCGCCGTGTTCCACGACGCGCGGATCGCCCTGCCGCATCTGCGCGAGGGCTCCAACGAGCTGAAGGTCGTCGCCGACTGCGCTTACACCAACACCGGTGAGGGCCTGCACCGGTTCGTCGACCCGGTCGACGAGCAGGCCTATCTGTACACGCAGTTCGAGGTCCCGGACGCGCGCCGCGTCTTCGCCTCGTTCGAGCAGCCCGATCTCAAGGCGACCTTCGCGTTCACCGTGAAGGCCCCGTCCGGCTGGACGGTCATTTCGAACTCGCCGACGCCGGAGCCGAAGGACGACGTCTGGTCCTTCGAGCCGACGCCGCGCATCTCGACGTACATCACGGCCCTCATCGTCGGCCCGTACCACGCGGTGCACAGCAGCTACGAGAAGGACGGCCGGTCCGTCCCGCTCGGCATCTACTGCCGCCCCTCCCTCGCGGAGTACCTGGACGCCGAGGACATCTTCGCCGTCACCCGGCAGGGCTTCGAGTGGTTCCAGGAGAAGTTCGACTACGCGTACCCGTTCGCCAAGTACGACCAGCTCTTCGTCCCGGAGTTCAACGCGGGCGCGATGGAGAACGCGGGCGCGGTCACCATCCGCGACCAGTACGTCTTCCGCTCCAAGGTGACGGACGCGGCGTACGAGGTGCGGGCCGAGACCATCCTGCACGAGCTGGCCCACATGTGGTTCGGCGACCTCGTCACGATGGAGTGGTGGAACGACCTCTGGCTGAACGAGTCGTTCGCCACCTACACCTCGATCGCCTGCCAGGCGGACGCCGCGGGCTCGAAGTGGCCGCACTCCTGGACCACGTTCGCCAACTCCATGAAGACGTGGGCGTACCGCCAGGACCAGCTGCCCTCCACGCACCCGATCATGGCGGACATCCGGGACCTGGACGACGTCCTCGTCAACTTCGACGGGATCACGTACGCCAAGGGCGCCTCGGTGCTCAAGCAGCTCGTGGCGTACGTCGGCAAGGACGCGTTCTTCCAGGGCGTGCAGGCGTACTTCAAGGCGCACGCCTTCGGCAACACCCGCCTCTCCGATCTGCTGGGCGCGCTGGAGAAGACCTCCGGACGCGACCTGAAGACCTGGTCGAAGGCGTGGCTGGAGACGGCGGGCATCAACATCCTGCGCCCGGAGATCGAGACCGACGGACACGGTCACGTCACCTCCTTCACCGTGCTCCAGGAGGCCCCCGCGCTGCCCGCAGGTGCGAAGGGCGAGGCGACGCTGCGCCCGCACCGGATCGCCATCGGCTTCTACTCCATCGACGATGCCGCGGGCGGCAAGCTCGTACGCACCGACCGGATCGAGCTGGACGTCGACGGCGAGCGCACCACCGTGCCGTACCCGCAGGGCAAGGCCCGCCCGGCCGTCATCCTGCTCAACGACGACGACCTCTCCTACGCCAAGGTCCGCCTCGACGAGGAGTCGCTGCGGGTCGTCACCGAGCACCTGGGCGACTTCACCGAGTCGCTGCCGCGCGCCCTGTGCTGGGCCTCGGCCTGGGACATGACCCGCGACGGCGAGCTGGCGACCCGCGACTACCTCTCGCTGGTGCTCTCCGGCATCGGCAAGGAGTCGGACATCGGTGTCGTCCAGTCGCTGCACCGCCAGGTGAAGCTGGCGCTGGACCTGTACGCCGCGCCGGAGACCCGTGAGGGCGCACTCAACCAGTGGACCGACGCGACGCTGGCGCACCTGCACGCGGCGGAGCCGGGCAGCGACCACCAGCTGGCATGGGCCCGCGCCTTCGCGGCCACGGCCCGCAACCCGCAGCAGCTGGACCTGCTCCAGTCGCTGCTGGACGGCACCGGGTCGATCGAGGGCCTGGCCGTCGACACCGAGCTGCGGTGGGCGTTCGTGCAGCGGCTGGCGGCGGCCGGTCTGCTGGACGAGGAGGAGATCGCCGCCGAGTACGAGCGGGACAGGACGGCGGCGGGCGAGCGCCACGCGGCCTCCGCGCGGGCGGCCCAGCCGTCCGAGGAGGCCAAGGCCGAGGCGTGGGCCTCGGTCGTGGAGTCCGGCGAGCTGCCCAACTCGCTTCAGGAGGCGGTCATCAGCGGCTTCGTCCAGTCGGACCAGCGCGAGCTGCTGGCCCCGTACACGGAGAAGTACTTCGCCTCGGTGAAGGAGGTCTCGGACTCGCGCAGCCACGAGATGGCCCAGCAGATCATCGTGGGCCTCTACCCGGCCCTCCAGGTCTCGCAGGAGACGCTGGACGCCACGGACGCCTGGCTGGCCTCGGCCGAGCCGAGCGCGGCCCTGCGCCGGCTGATGTCGGAGTCGCGGTCCGGTGTGGAGCGCGCCCTGAAGGCCCAGGCGGCGGACGCGGCGGCGGCCACCGCGTAGCGGCACGTACGGCCCTGGGGGCGTCCTCACCGCTACGGCGAAGGGGGCGCCCCCTTGGCGTACGCCCGCGCGCGGTGATCTCGGACCAGGGGCCCGAACCGCCGAAGATCCAGCGGTCGGCGGCCAGGTCCGCGAGGCGCAGGGCGGGTGCCCCGGCCAGCGGGTGGCCGGCGGGGAGCGCCACGGTCAGCGGGTCGACGAGCAGCGGGAAGAGACGGAAGCGGGGGTCGCGGGCGGTGGGCGCGTGGGCGGCCAGCGACAGGGCCAGGTCCACCTCGCCCGCGGTGAGCAGCTCGTACGCCTGGGCGGCCTCGGCCTCCCGTACGCGTACGTCGGGTCCCGGGCGGTCCTCGGCGCACAGCAGCCGGACGGCGGGGACGACGAGGGCGGGCACGGCGGTGGAGAACGCGCCGACCCTGACCTCCCCGGTCTCGCCGCGCAGATAGCCGGTCAGTTCGGCATCGGCCCGCTCCAGCTGGGCGAAGACGGCCTCGGCGTGGCGCAGGACGAGGTGGGCGGCGTCGGTGAGGCGGACCCGGCGGCCCTGGGCCTCCAGGAGGTCCACCCCGAGCTGCCTGGCCAGGTTGGTGAGCTGCTGGGAGACCGCGGAGGGGGTCATCAGGAGCGCCTCGGCGGTCGCCGTCACCGTGCCCCGGTCGCGCAGGGTGCGCAGGATGCGGAGCTTCTTGACGTCCCACTCGGTCGTGGGCGCAACCTACCGGCCCGGCACTCGCCGCGACGGGTCCGTCCGGGACCGGACGTACGGATGCGCCGCGCGGTGGTCGCTACCGGCGGCGCACCCTTCGTGCAGGTCGTACGTGTGCGGGTCAGACCTGCTTCTTGGACTTGTCCAGGACCATGACCAGGCCCGTGATCACCACGAACAGGGCGATGGGCGCGATGACGTAGAGACCGATGGTCTCCATCGCGCTCATGCGCGGAGCCGGGTCGTCACCGTCGTCGGGCGTGAGCGCGAGCGCCGGGGCCGACATGAGCAGCATCATCAGCGTCGTCCCGGCCGCAACGACGCCGGCGCGCATAGCGTTCTTCTTGTCCACGGTGCCAACGTAGCGAACGCCTAGGGACCGCGCTCGCCCGGGGGTGCCGTACGGGCCTTTCGGGGCCGCAGGACCTCCATCAGCGTGTGCAGCCGGGGCGAGGCGGCGATCTCCTCCAGGGTGACCGGATGGCCCTCTGCGTCGGCGATCGGGAGCCGCCAGTTGGGGTACTGGTCCCAGGTGCCGGGGAGGTTCTGCGGGCGGCGGTCGCCGACGGTGTCGGGGAGCCAGACGCCGGTCATCCGGGCGGGGGTGCGCAGCAGGAAGCGGTGGACGGCCCGGACGGCGGCCTCCTCGTCGCCGTCGCCCTCGGGGAGCATCCGCAGCCGGGCGAGGAGGGCCAGCCATTCGGCGGTGTCGGTGGCGTCCTCGGTCAGCTCCTCCTCCAGGGAGCGGGTGAGCAGGCCGAGGCGGTGGCGCAGCGTCACGTGATCGCCGGTCAGCCTGGCGGCGGTGGAGGGCAGATCGTGGGTGGTCGCGGTGGCCAGGCAGTCCCGCCGCCACCTCTCCGGGGCGAGCGGCCGGCCGTCGCCGTCCCAGTCGCGCTCGAACCAGAGCACCGAGGTGCCGAGCACGCCGCGCCGGGCGAGCGCCTCGCGGACCCCGGGCTCGACGGTGCCGAGGTCCTCGCCGACGACGACGGTCCCGGACCGGTGGGCCTCCAGGACGAGGACGGCGAGCATCGCCTCGGCGTCCTGGGCCACGTAGGTGCCGTCGGTGGGCGGGCGGCCCTCGGGCACCCACCAGAGCCGGAACAGGCCCATCACGTGGTCGATGCGCAGGGCTCCGGCGTGGGCCAGCAGGCCGCGCAGCAGGCCGCGGTAGGGGGCGTAGCCGGTGGCGGCGAGGACGTCGGGCCGCCAGGGCGGCAGGCCCCAGTCCTGGCCGCGCGCGTTGAAGGCGTCGGGGGGCGCGCCGACGGACATGCCGTGGGCGAAGGCCTCCTGCTGGGCCCAGGTGTCGGCGCCGGCCGGGTGCACGCCGACGGCGAGGTCGTGGACGATCCCGACGCTCATCCCGGCGTCCTCGGCGGCCCGCTGGGCGGCGGCGAGCTGGGTGGCGGTCAGCCAGGCGAGGCGGCAGTGGAAGTCGACCCGGTCCAGCAGCTCGGCCCGGGCGCGGGCGGTTGCCGGGGAGCGGGGGTCGCGCAGGGCCTCGGGCCAGGTGTGCCAGTCGGGGCCGTGGACCTCGGCGAGCGCGCACCACAGGGCGTGGTCCTCCAGCGCCTGGCCCTGCTCGGCCAGGTAGTCGCAGTAGGCGGCGCGCCGGCCAGGGGTGAGGGGCACCTGGACGACCAGCTCCAGGGCCTGGCGCTTCAGCTCCCAGACGGCGTCCCGGTCGATGAGCGCGCCCTTGTTCAGCACGGCCTCGCTGAGGGCCGCGGCGTCCTGCCGGAGGTCGTCCAGGGTGGTCCGGTCGCGGACGTGGCCGTACTCGGGGATCGACTCGACGTGCAGATGCACCGGGTCGGGGAAGCGGCGCGAGGAGGGGCGGTACGGGGACGGGTCGGTGGGGCTGCCCGGAACGGCCGCGTGCAACGGGTTGACCTGGACGAACCCGGTGCCGAGCGTGTGTCCGGACCATGCGGCGAGGTCGGCCAGGTCGCCGAGGTCGCCCATGCCCCAGGAGCGGGCGGAGAGCAGGGAGTAGAGCTGGACCAGGAAGCCGTGGGCGCGCTCGGGCGGCTGCGGGACGCGGGCCGGGGCGGTGATGAGGGTGGCCGTGGCCCTGCGGTGGTCCGGCGTACGGACGTGGATGCGGTGGACGCCGTGGGGCGGCGGGATCCACCAGGCGGGGGCGGACGCCGGAACGTCCCGGTCCGGGCCGCCGGCCCATGGGGGCACGACGGAAACGGCCGCGCTGCCCCCCGGAGGCCGATCGTGAACCGCGTCAACGCTCCCCGGAGGCGGCGCGGAGACAGTAGGGGCCGCCGCCCGTGCCCGCATGCTCAGCGGGGCGGGCCGGCGGGCCGAGGGATGTCCGGGGGGCCCGGCCGGCTCCGGCTCCGGCTCGACCGTGACGGTCGAGCCGGGGGGCAGTCCGGCCAGGGCGGGCGGCAGGGGCTCGCCGGCCCAGACCACCACGGTCGGCGGCAGCAGGCGCGAGCGGGACTCCGCGGCGGCGAGGCACTTCCGTACGTCCGCCGGAGTGCCGGCGTCGACGCCCAGCGCGGCGAGCACGGCGATGACCGTGTCGTCGGGGACGGACACCGTGACATCCGGCGACGGGGAGTAGGAGGTGGCGACACCGTGCAGTGCGGCGAGCCGGGACAAGCCCATTCAGACTCCTGGGAACTCCATGCCCCCTGCGGTGCCGGGTGCGGTCGGCTCGCTGGTCAGAGGGGCGACGGCGGCGAGCGGAGGCTCGCTCGTGAGAGGGGTGGCATCGGCGAGCGGAGGCTCGCTGGTCAGCGGCGCGGAATCGGCGAACGAGGATTCACCGAGCAGGAGGGAGACATCGGCGAGCGGCGGCCCGCTGATCAGGTGGGCGACTTCGGCGAGGGGAAGTCCGCTGGTCAGCGGCCCGGAATCGGACTGGGCGGGTACCTGTTTGGAGAGGGCGGAGAGCAGGAGCTGCGCGGCAGCGGGCATGGTGGCCTCCTGGCCATGGAGAACAGGACACAGCAGACCTACCCAGGCCTCGCCCTGGCAGACGTGGACGTGATGCAGGCGTTATGACAACGACTCCAACGTGCTCTGGGTCACATTCCGTTCCTCCGACTGCCCCGTATGGGTCGTTTTCAGCCACTCCCACGCACCACGTGACGCCCCACCAGCCCCACTAGGGCCAATGCCGTTCGGTTAGCCGTCTGACGGGTTTGGCAACGTGCTGGATCTCGATGTGGACGGTGGTCCTGTGGGTGCGGTGGTCGATGGCGCG
>NZ_JOEZ01000065.1 GCF_000721175.1 Streptomyces anulatus | reverse complement strand
TAGGAACCCGCGAAACCGATCGCGGCGATGAGCACCGCACCGGCGATGACGACCCCGATGAGTATGCGGTGCGTGCGTGTCAGCTGCATCGCGGCCACGTGGGAGCCTCCTTGTGGAGCAGGTTGTCGGGGTGTTCGGTGGTAGAGCGGTAGGGCGGCGGTGAGCGTCCCGGCCGTGCCTCGTCAGCAGGGGCGGGACGCTTCCGCGTGATCTCACTCCTGGGTGAGAAGTTTGGCGAGGGTGCGCCGGTCCTCGGCGGTCATGTGCTGGCGGGCCAGTCTGTTCAGCGCGTGCGGGCTGTGCCACGGGAGGCGCTCCGGGGGGGCCTCGTCCCTGGCGGGACTGATTACGGCGTTATCAGTCGACGGCTCCGTGTGTACGGCCGTGGCCGTTCGCGCCTCGGTGGGCTTGCTGATAACGGCGTAATCAGTGGGGGAGTCCTGCCGACTCTGCGCCTGGGGCTGCTCGGGGGCGATTACGGCGTTATCAGCGGGCGGCTGAGGAGAAGGCGCGCCCCGCTTTCCTTTCTTCGCGGCGGCCTGTTCAGCCCGCGCGTCTGCCACAGCGCGCTGCTCCTGCGGCGCGTGCTTGGCCAGCCCGCGCACGTGCTCGACCTTGCGCCGGCCGGCCTCCAGATCTGCCTGGAGCTCGGGAGTCAGTTCCAGCAGGGACAGGCGCTGTGAGATGTAGGGCTGGGTGACGCCGAGCCTCTTGGCTGCCTTGTGCTGGGAGCCGTAGAACGCCACCAAGGTCTTCAGCGCTGCGGCTTCTTCCAGATCGGAGAGGTTCTCCCGCTGGGCGTTCGCGACGAACGCGGACTCCAGGAGAGCCTCGTCCGTGGTGACTCGCGCGTCGTCGACGGTGACCTTTATCGTCGCGAGTCCCGCCGCCCGGGCGCCCGCGAGGCGACGGTGCCCGTCCACGACGACGTAGCTCGCTCCCGGTTCGATTTCCTCGGCGCGCTCGGGGCGGTCCCGCAGGTACGCCTCGATGGACGCGACAGTGATCGACTGGATCTGTCCGATCTCGCTGAGGCTGGCGGCCATGCCGGAGACATCGCCCAAGGTCTCCCGGGGGTTGTCGGGGTTGGCGCTGATCGCGGCGGGCGGCAGTTCACTGGGGTCGACGGTTCCGAAAGCCTGGTCGGTCAGCTGGCGCCGGACGCTGCGGGCCTTCCCGGCCCGGGCGAACGACGACGATGCACCCAACTGGTCTTCCTTGGAGCTCATGAAATCTGCCTCGCGATCTCTCGCATGCCGGTCGACTGGTCACAGTGGGGGGCGTGTTCCAGCAGCGGCATCCGCTTACGCACGGCTTCTCGCTGTTCTTTGAGATCGCCGATCACCGCGAGTACCTTCGGGTCCCCGAGGTTGCGCCACTCCCGGAGGGAGGACGTGGCGACGACGCCGCGCCTGCTGTCGTAGAGGTTCACCACGAGCCCGAGGTATTCGATCTCAAGGCTCAGGTCGTCGCGGAGGGACTCGATCTGGTCGGCCAGCATGGCGTAGGCCGTCGCCGACGAGTCCTCCGCCAGAACGGGGATGACCATGCCGGAGATCCCTTCGGCTTCTCCCTGTCGGCGCCGCCCGTAGTAGATCGCTGCGTCGGTGGCCATGCCCAGACTCGGCGGGCAGTCGATCACGACCGCGTCGAAGTCCTTCTCCAGCGGCTGCAGGGCCCGCTCCAGCGCGGCTTCCTTGTTCCGCATCCGCGCGACCGCGATCTTCGCGTCGAGAAGGAACCCGTCTGGGCAGGCCGGCAGCACATGAAGGCGCTTCTCGAAGCGAGGGGACTCGATCGTGACGACCAGGTCCTTCAGCTGACCCTTGCTTTCGCCGCACATGTGCAGCACCAAGCTGTCCGTTCCCGGGGGGAGCTGCTCCACACCGAGCTGGTCGCTGAGGTGCCCTTGCGGGTCGTAGTCCACCAGCAGCACTCGCATGCCATCCTCGGCCAGCGCCTGCGCCACACCTGCGGCGACAGCAGTTTTCCCTACACCGCCCTTCTGGTTTATGACGACCTTGCGCTGGACGATGCCTGTGACGGGACGGTGCCTGGGGGAGGGATTGGCCCGCAGCCAGGTCTGCACCGACTGTGCGAGGCCTTGAACGAACGGCATGCCGTCGCGTTCGTAGCAGGTGCTCTTGAGCTCTTCCCACTGACCCGGCGGGAGCCAGGTGGAGAAGGAACTGGAGCCTGAGGTGTCGACAGAAGGACAGCCGGCGGACGCTGGTTCGCGCCAGGTGGTGATGCCGGCGGATACAGCGTCCTGGATGTCGATGCCGAGTTCCGCGGCACGGACCTTGAGGTCCTGGCGCAGCCAGGACGGCAGCTTGGAGACGACCTTCTCTCTGTCTCCGGCAGTACTTGGAGTGACCATGAGGTCAGCTTACTAACCTAAGACCGAAATGGGACCAACCCCCTGCTCAACGTGCGTGGCGGTCCCGCATCCTGATGACCTGTTTCTGAAAGTGAGCCAGTCTCGGTCGATCTGAGCCAACTGGTCTTGCGTCCTGGTCCACCTGGCCCTCGGATAGCTCCGGAACGACCGTCGGCATCTGCGGGGTGCGCAGCCGGACTGGCCGATCAGGGAGATGAGCGAGCGCGAGTACTCCGCCTGCGTCGGCCGGCGTCCCGGCATGTTCGTCGGCACAGCCTCGTCGTTCCACCAGCTGACCGCCTTCCTCACCGGCTACGACCAGCACGCGATGCGCCACGGCGGACAGGGACTTACAGGCTGGCACGAGTGGCTTGTCGCCAGCAGTGGCCGCATCCAGGACAGATTCTGCATATCGCGCTCCCAGAGGGCTGGAACAACATCGCCGACCTGCCGCCCGAGGACGAGAAGCACGCGATCGAGATCCTGTTCCAGCTTCTCGACGAGTTCGCCGCCGAACGCGAGGCCAGCCCTGACGCTCAGAACTCAGATTGAGCGGGCCCCAACCGCGCGCCTCCGTCTCGCTCCATCTGAACCACCACTGGTCGCAGCACCGACATGGTTCACCTTGAGCGAGACGGGCAACCTGACAGCACAGCTCCCACAGGGCAGGCGGAGCCCCGCAAGCACGAGAGCTGCATCGTCAGCCAGAGCGCCGCCCTGCCTGCTCAGTGCGCTTTCAGCCGAGGTAGCGCCCCATCCGACCGACCCGACACTGATAACGGCGTAATCAGTCTTCCTTGCCGACCTGTTCATCTACGCCGACGGGCTCATCTCTTGCCGAGGACTGCTGACCCATCGAAGCGTTCGATATCGCGCTCAGTCTCACGGGACGACCGTGACTGATTCCCAATGATCGTGGTCAAGCGGCGGAGGTGCCTACTGGGCCCTGCCGATCGCCCGCCGGAACCTTGCCCATCGAGAGGCCGGCAAGGTGACGTCAGTGGCTTCATCCGGAGAGCCGGCCTCGTGCGCTGTGGCGAGCCGCTCTGCTGGGTCCTCGTGAGCGTCTCCGCGGAACGCGACGGCGTCCTCCCCGATCCCGACGACCTCCAGGAGGGTGTCCAGGGCCTTGTCGGCTTGCTCATGCGGCTCGGTCAGCCAGACATACGAGACGCCCACCGGATTGCCGTCGTGCTTGCTGATCGCGAAGCTGAATCCCTTCAGCCGGAACAGTACGACGTCGAGCTCGTCCAGCCCGTCCCACGACCGCTCCACGTGCAGACGTAGCCGCTGGGCCACGGGCTGCACCGGCAGCGCCAGCACTCCGATCATCTGGAAGAGCGGGGCGTGGTGTTCCCAGACGCTGTACTGGTAGGCGGGGTTCTTGCCGGTGTAGTAGGGCGGTTGTGCGGGATTCCGTGGCGGTCGAGGATCAGGTGGTGCTTCGAACCGGGGCGGGCGCGGTCGACGGGTGAGGGGGCGACGTGGTCCCCCCTTTGAGGGCCCGGACGTGCGACCCGTCCACGGAGCAGTCGTCCACGTCCAGCGGACCGGCGCGGCGCAGCTCGGTCAGCAGGGCTGCATGCAGGCGCGGCCACACGCCAGCCTCCGTCCAGCCAGTCCCGCAACCGACGCCAGGCCGTCACCCCGGAACAGCCCACGGTCTTCGCCGGGACGTCCCGCCAAGCGACACCGGTCCGCAGCACGAACAGGACTCCGGCAAGTGCTGTTCGGTCAGGAACACGCAACCGCCCGGGATGCCGGCGGCGCCGTTCGGAAGCGGGTGGCAGCAGCGGGGCCACCCGCTCTCACAGGTCGTCCGAAACAAGATCAGCACGCACCCGGACACCCTGCCGACCAAGATCGGCGAATGCAAGACCCGCGGCTCAACTCATTCTGAAACGATCACTAAGGGCTCCGATGTGGCCCGGCTGCGACGGGCCCTGGCCGCGGTGCCCCTGCCGCGATCAGCGGACGGCCGGCTGGTCCCGGCCGCCGACCTCACCTGCTGGCTGCGGCCCAGCGCCCACACCTCACCGCAGCGGATCCTGGCGAGACGGCGGCACGGACGAGCGGGACAACTTTCGCTTCGTGCGCTCCGACGGCCACCGTCAGCACCACGCTGGCGACGGCAAACGGACCCCATAACCCGGCTGACCTTGTGAAACCCATGGCGCTCCGTGGCGCCGCACCCTGACACGACGATGGGCCGCTTTGCACCCCGCTCCCGGGCGTGCGGAGCGGCCCTGCTGCGTTTCGGGCCGGATCGGCCCGCTCGTGCCCTGATCATGATCGTTCCGGGTGGCCCGAGCAGGTGGAAGCAAGTGACGGAGCGGGCACCTACCGTGTTTTCGCCCAGCTCAATCGTGTTGATCCTCACTCCGCCAGAGGTGATCGATCAGGCTAGTTTTCTCAAGTGTGACTGTCTCTCAGATTCCGGATTCCGCATCCGTCTCCGCCGCCCCTGTCTCCGCCGCGCTCGCCGACGTTCTGTTCGCCGGTCAGCTGGGCACGACTCACGACCGATGGAAGCGCCTGTTCAGCTCGGACCCGTTCCGTTTCGAGGAGGGGCTGACCCACCGAGAACGAATAGCGCTGAGCTACGAGCGGCTCCGGCTGGTCAACGAGGCCGTGGAGGCTCCGCAGGTCCTGGCGAGCGATCCGGTCGAGCTCACCGCCATCCACGAGTGGGCCGGTGCGGTGGACCCGGGCATGGCCACGATCGTCGCCATCCACTACAACTTGTTCCTCGGCAGCCTGGTGGACCACGAGGCGGCCGGCCGCGACCTGAGCGAGTACGTCCGCGCGGACCGCATCGGGACCTTCCTCTGTACCGAGGTTGCCCATGGCAACGATGCCGCGCATATGGAGACCACGGCGACATACGACCGGGCGGCGCGCGAATTCGTCCTCAACACCCCGCACGCGGGGGCGCAGAAGTTCATGCCGAACACCGGCCCGGCCGGAGGGGCGAAGGGGGCCGTCGTCGCTGCCCGCCTGATCGTCGACGGCACCGACCACGGCGTCTTCCTGTTCCTGGTGCCGCTCAGCGACAGCGACGGCAACCCGTTGCCGGGTGTGGAGGTGCGGCCGCTGCCCCAGACGGCCAGCAGCCCCGTCGACCACTGCGCCACGACGTTCCACCGTGTCCGCCTCCCCTTCAGCGCTCTCCTCCAGGGCGACCACGGCCACCTCACCCCGGGCGGTGAGTTCACCAGCGAGCTCGGAAGTCCCCGCCGGCGGTTCCTCCAGTCCATCGGACGGGTCACGATGGGCAAACTCTGCATGACCGCCCACAGCCTCGGCGTCATGCGGCACGCTCTCGACGTCGCCATGCGCTACGCCCACACCCGGGTCACCTCGGGCATGACGAATGGCCAGCGCGTGCCGCTGATCGCCCACCGCGGCCACCACACGCCCCTGCTCGACGCCGTGGCGACGACCTACGCCGCCACGCTGCTCCAGCGGTCGGTCGTGCGGCAGTGGGACCGGGCCACCGGCGAGGAGCGGGAGACGTACGAGCGGCTGACGGCGATCAGCAAGGCATGGATCACCTGGAAGTCCCGGGCGGTCATGACGGAGTGCCGCGAGCGGTGCGGCGCCCAGGGCCTGATCCAGGCGAACGGCATCGCGCTCCAGCTCGCCTCCATCGAGGGCACGATCACGGCCGAGGGCGACAACGCGGTGATCATGCAGAAGGCCGGGGGTGAGATGCTGCTCGGCGGTATCGACCTCAAGCCGGAGAGCGAGCTCTCGCCCGAGGACCGGGAGCTGACCGACCCCCAGTTCCTCCAGGACCTCCTGGCCGACATCGAGCGCATCTCCCACACCCGTGCGAAAGCCCGGCTCCGCCAGCGCGCCGCGTCCCCGCTGGCCCGCTGGAACGCGACGGTGACGCCCGCCGTGGCGCTGGCCGACGCCCACGTCCACCGGCTCGCCGCTGAGTCCCTGCTGACCGCCGCTGATCAAGTTCCCTCCGGACTCCCGGCGGACCTGCTGCGCAGGCTGCATGCCCTGTTCGCCCTGCGCCGGGTCGCCGCGCACAGCGGAGACCTGCTGGCACGAGGGCGGTTGACGGCCGATCAGGTCGAGGACCTACCCGATACGGTCGACGCGGTCCTCGGCTTCCTGGAACCGCACGCGCTGACCCTCACCCGCGCCTTCGGTGTGTCCGAGACGCTGCTTGAGACGCACCCGATGCTCAGCGCCTGACCAACACCACCGGGGAGACAGGCTCCCGGCCGCCGGACGGGGGCGGCGGCCCGAGCAATCCGAGGTGTACGCGCCTGACGGATATTCGCGGGCTGTTCAGGCATGCACGGCAAGCAGGTGCGTGCGTAATTATCGGTTCCGAGTCGGCGGACCAGCGAACTGGCCGGAGCGCTGGGAGGAGAGCTTTGGCCGGGACGAGTCCGACGATCGGTAGGAGGAGATCAACCCATACGACCTGCGGGAGAGGTAGAGCACTGTGCATGACCACACGGCCGGCCGCTTCGAGCTGCCCGGCCCCGACCCGGAGCGCCGGTCGGAAAGCGAGTGGCAGCACCTTCGCCTGGAGGCGAGCGAACTGCCCTACCCCTGGGCACCCGCCTACCGGAACTTGATTGAGGCCGCGTACGCCGAGTCGGTCTTGCGCAGCCTGCATCCGTTCACCAGCCATTGGGCGCTGCGCTTCTCGACCACCACGCGCCCGGACCTGAACCCGACGGGACCGTGCCTGACGGCGAACAGCGACGGCACGTTTGGGGTGAGCAGAGGGTTCCTGACTTCGGATCCCGGCCTGTTCACTACTCCTGGCGAGGCTGTGGCACGGGCCGTACACGAGCTGTCGCTTGGCCCGCTGACCGACTGATCACGGGCACGGCCGCACCCTGAGCACTTCACATGGCGAACGGTGAACTGTTCCGGGTTCGGTGGAGACTCGATTCCGTGAAGGGATTGAGTCATGGCACGTCCCTCCTCCTATCCCGTTGAGCTGCGCAAACGAGCGGTCCGTATGGTCGCCGAGGTCCGTGGTGACTATCCGAACGAGTCGGCCGCGCTGCGGGCGGTCGCCCAGGAACTGGGCATCGGCATCGGCCGAGACCCTGCGGAACTGGGTGAAGCGCGATGAGGTCGACTCCGGGGAGCGCCCGGGGACGACTACGGAGGAGTCCGCGCAGAAGGCGATGAAGTAAGAGATCGCCGAGCTGAAGCGGCCGAGAGCGTTGCCTTGACCGGTTGAATCTAAGGCGTCTTTCTTCGCGGCCGAGCTCGACCGGCCACACACACGCTCGTAGCGTTCATCGACGAGCACCGGGCCCGCTTCGGCGGTGTCGAGCCGATCTGCCGCGTGCTCACCGACCACGACTGCAAGATCGCCCCCTCCACCTATTACGCCTACCGCAAGCGACTCCAGGCCCCGTCCGCCCGCACTGTCCGCGAGGCCGAGCAGTCAGGTCGGGTGCGAGGTCGGGGCGTAGCGGTGCCAGGAGGGGTGGCGCAGGCATCCGGCGCGGGTGCGGGTTGAGTACCGGACCTCGCCGACGAGTCGGGGGAGCACCCACCGCGCTCTGGTCACCGGCGGGATCTGTGCGAAGGGGCAGGTGGCGATTGCCGCCACCGGGAGGAGCTCGGCGAGGTGGGTGCGCTCGGCCTGGCTCCAGCCGGTGCCGACGCTGCCCGCGTAGTTGCAGTAGTCCATCTCGCCGATCAGGAGGCACCAGGCGGGCCTGCCGGCCGGCCGTGCCCGGAAACCCCCTCCGACCAGGGCATCGGCGAGACTATTCTGATCTAGGACTTCGACCGCGCCCTTGGCTCGTAGACGGGACGTGACTCGCTTGGCCAGCAGTCCCTCCAGCCCGGCGCTCCGGGGCCGCCTCCCAGGCCCGGGCGCCGTGCCCGACGATCGCCGCAGGCGTCAACCAGCTCGGCTACGCCTTCAACCGGGTCATCGACGATCTGCGCAACAGCGCGATACCGAAATCCGCAGCCATCGCCGCCCTCGCCATGCCGTTCCACCCCGGCTTGCGCAGCTGCGTCGTCATGGCCCTCAAGAACGCGGGCGAGCTGCTGCGCCGGACAGAGGCCGACGAACTGAACAACCCCCGGTGAGTGCGCCGGCCGCAGGGCAAGCAGGGCCGGGAAGTCTCTGCCCTCGCCCGCGGCACCGGCCTGAATCGTGGAGTATGTGGTCTGGGCCCGGAAGTAGCGCGCTGAGCTGGGGGAGGGTGCGGGGTGGGCGTCGGCAGGGAAGCGGCGGAGACACGTAACGTCATCTCCGGTGGCCAGCAGCAGAACGTGATTATGGCCCGGGCCATCTCCGGTCCCATCACCTTCACCACTGCAGGCCGGCAGATTCCCGCGTATCTGCAGGATCCCCTCCGCTGGCCGTCGGCCGGCAACTGGGATGCGCTCGCGGCGGGTGCTCACCGGGCGCGCCCCGACGACTCCGGCGACGCCGTGCCCCCTTACGTTCCGCGGGACCAGGACTCACTGATTCGCACCAGGCTCACGCGGGCCGCGTCCGAGGGTGGGTTGGTCCTGGTGGTGGGGGACTCCACTGCGGGCAAGACGCGGGCCTGCTTCGAAGCGCTCCGTGCACAACTGCCGGAGTACCGGGTGGTGGCTCCCGCGGGAGGCCTGGACCTGATGACCGCGGTAGAGGTGATCGACCGCACTGGCACCCGGTGCGTGGTGTGGTTGGACGATCTGGACACCTATCTCGGTCCCGACGGACTGGAGCCCGGACTGCTCGCCGAACTCGTCCGCCTGCGCATCCCGGTACTTGCCACCATGCGACACCAGCAGTTTGAGATCTTCGCCGCCCCCGAGAGAACCTACGGGGCGGGAACGGAGCAAGCCAGGGAAGCGACCGCAGGAGCACGGTTGCTTCGGCAGCTGGACCCCGTGGAACTCGACCGGGTCTGGAGCCCCTGTGAACTCGAACGGGCCGGTGAGGCGGAGGACGACCGGATCGCTGACGCCCTAGCCCATCACGGGCCCTACGGGATCGCCGAGTACCTCGCCGCCGGGCCCGCCCTGTTCCAGGAGTGGCACCGCGCCGCCCGCCCCGGCGGGCGGCCCCGTGCGGCCGCCCTCATCGCGGCAGCCGTCGACCTGGCCCGCACCGGACTGCGCCCCCCCTACCCCCTCAACCTGCTCACCGACACCCACGAGCCGTACCTCGCCGCCGCGGGAGGCCCCCTCCTACGCCCCGAATCACTGGACACGGCCCTGGAATGGGCGACCCGGCGCCGTCACGGCGCCACGAGCCTGCTCGTGCCTACCCAGGATCCGAACGCCTGGGACGTCTTCGACTACCTCACCGACCACACCCACACCCCCGTCCCCGACACGACCTGGCACGCCGCCTTCCAGCACACCACAGACAGTGAGGACCTGACGCGCCTTGGGCTCCATGCCCACGATGTGGCGCCGGGCATCGCCGAGCTCTTCTACCGCCGGGCCGCTGAAGCTGGTGACACCGACGGCATGTTCAACCTCGGCATTCTGTTGGCTGATGCTGGCCGTCGGGAGGAGGCCGAGGCTGTCTACCGCCGAGCCGCCGAGGCCGCACACCCCGACGCGATGGTCAACTTGGGTGCTCTGTTGGCTGCTACGGGCCGCCGGGGAGAGGCCGAGTCCGTCTACCGCCAGGCCGCCGAGGCCGGTCACCCCGTAGCCCTGTTCAACCTCGGCGTCCTGTTGGCTGACGCGGGCCGTACGGACGAGGCCGAGGCCGCTTACCTCCAAGCTGCCGAGGCCAAACACCCCAGGGCCATGTTCAACCTCGGCAACCTGCTGGCCAAGGCGGGCCGCCGGAAGGAGGCCGAGGCCGTCTACCGCCAAGCCGCCGACGCCAAACACCCAAAGGCCATGAACAACCTCGGGGTCCTTCTGACTGAGATGGGCCGTTTCGACGAGGCCGAAGCAGTCTTCCGCCAAGCCTCGATGCCGGAGGCACCGGAGCGTTGAGCACCCTCCTGCCGCAGATGCCAGGCCGCAGTGCTCCGACGCCAGCCCGGGTGGGCGTCTTCGACGGCGTCCGAGGAGGAGGGCCATGTGCTCGGCTCCTGCGCGGAGGCGAGCTGCGCCTCCAGGTGCGGGAGGGTGGGCAGATCTCGCCCGGCGAAGTCCACGCCGACCAGCGCCAGCAGTTCGATGACGATGAGGGGCAGCGGCTGCTGCGGATCGTCCGCCAGGATCCGGGTCGGTAGTGACCTGGCGCCAAGCACAGAAGGTGCTCTTATCACCCATGGATCGCGGCGAGAACAGCGATGTCGCGTACTTCGGTCGGCTTCCTCGCCCCGACGGCAAGGGCACTTTCCTTTACGTCGCCGGCATCCACGCCCGTGGCTCCGGTGGCGTCCTCCACTGGCTCAATCACGAGTTGGCCACCGTGCACCGCGAGCTCAAGGTGCGACGATTCTCGACCCCCATCTCCAGCCGCTTCGACCCGGAAACACTGGAGATCACCAAGAGTGGGCGGATTACTCCCTTCTACCGTCCGGAAGGGTCCTGACGTGCAGGTATCCATGGCCTCGGTTCAAGGTGTAGGCGTCGCCAACGAGGACACAGTCCACGCCAGCCCCACCGGAGTCGTCGTGCTGGACGGCCTTTCCGCACCCAAGGATCTGCCCATGGGATGCATCCATAGCACCCCATGGTTCGTACGACAGCTCGGCACCAGTCTGCTCAACCTGATCGGCGACAACGGCGTGACGCTGCGCGAGGCGCTGCGAGCCGCCATCTCCGAGGTGAACGACCTCCATCGTGGTACCTGCGCTCTGGACAAGGACGCCGTCCCGGCGTCGACCGTTGTGTTGATCCGCGAACGAGAAGACGTTCTCGACTACCTCGTGCTCTCCGACAACGTGCTGGTGCTCGACCTCGGCGACGAGGGCGTCCGGACCGTCACCGACAAGCGGGTTGAAGAAGTCGCTGGCGAGGAGATGCGCGCCGCGCTCCGAGGACCGACGGGAACTCCCGAGCACGCTGCCCGGGTCTCCGCGCTCGTCACCGTCCAACGGCGTCTCCGGAACCGACCTGGCGGCTACTGGGTCGCGGCCACCAACCCAGCCGCAGCCGACGAGGCGATCACGGGAACCGTCGACTTGGCCCGAGTCCGGCAGGCCGCCCTGCTCACGGACGGCGCGAGTCAACTCGTTGACAACTTTGACGCCCTCAGCTGGGAGCAACTCCTCGACCTGCTCTGCACCGAGGGCCCGTCGGCCTTGATCACCCGCACGCGGGAAGCCGAGCTCGCCGACCCCGTGGGTGAGCGATGGCCGCGGTTCAAGCGATCCGACGACGCGACCGCGGCGCACGTGCGCTTCGGGCCAGGCGGACACATGGGTGGAGGACCGGGGTGACGGCCCGCTTCCCGCCCAGCGTTGTCGTGATCCTGCATCAGAACTCAGGGTGCGCGGGGGATTCGACACGTGGTGCCCAAGCGCCGGGCGCACCGACCCGGAGCGGTAGGGTGGCGGTTGGCGTAGATCAAAATGGGAGTGGCCCCGTCGACCGGCTTGGCAACCGGGAGGGGCCACTCAGGCCAAAGAACCTTGTGGTAGAGGTTCTTGGGCCAGCCGCTCACTCCTACGAGACAGGAGGTGGCGACGTGTTCAGGGTACCCGTCCCCGCACGCGCACACACCGCACCCCGCCGTGGGGTCACCGACCTTGCCGGTCGCTGGTCCTTCGACGGGGTGTTCGTGCTGTCTGAGTCTGGAAACGCCCCGTACCGCGCCTCTGACGAGGGGGACGGGATGACGTAGGTCCTTCTGGGGCGGCACCCATACGGGTCTGCCGCCCCGGGACTCTCCGCCACGAGGTGATTGCAGTCGCCTCGTTCGGAACGCCCATCTGACACCGGAGAGCCTTGCAGGGCTCCCCGAAGGGATTGCCCGTCCGGTTGGCGCCGGCCGAGCGGTTCAACATCAGGTTTCTCACCAGAAACCGAAGCCCACAACAGGGGTTTCGTCGTGCCACGAGGCGGGCCCCGCGTCACGGGAGTCATTGTGCACGACGTTTTGCGCGGCTGCCAGCATCGGCATGCCCGCACACCTCTCCTCCGGCCTGTTCTCGCGCCTTGCAGCGGCTCCGGAGTGACCAAGGTCACCACCGGGTTCGTGCTCTGCGGGCGCGGCAGCGTCATCCTTCCGAGTGCTTTCCCGTCCGTCTCTCGCGCGTTGGCGGCTGCCGGCGCGGTGGACCAGTGAGCGCTGTGGCGGCACCGACCGCCGCACTGCTTCCTGCCCCGCGTCCGTCAGCCGACGGCCACGCGGTCTCCGTGCTGCCGATGTTGTTCGTGCCGGAGGCGCGCCAGTGGCTGTCGACGACGGCGGGCCGGGTCGCGCTGGAGGGCTACTCCTGGATGCAGGCGGTCCACTGGGTCGCCGGGTCCGGGCTCTACAAGCCGCGGCGGCACCGGTCACACGGGCCGCGTGCCCTTGGGTCGACGACCGTGCGCGTCGCTCAGGAGCTCGCACAGCTTTCCCCCTGCCGTCCGGGGATCGAGTACCTGGTGCGGCGCACCGGGCTGTCGGAGCGGACGGTGGAGTATCAACTGGGGATGCTGCGGGAGGCCGGACTCCTCGCGTACGTCGTGCGGGGCACCCGGATCCGCGGTGCAGCGGCGCAGGCCTCGGAGTTCGCGCTGACGGTGCCGCCGGAGTTCGACGCGGCGCTCGGAATCCGTACGGTCCTGCGGGACGACACGGCTCCGGAGTACACGCGGGCGGTGTGCGGGATCGCGGAGACCAGCCGGGAGCTGATGGCGAAGCTGGCGAGGAAGGCGGCCCGGAAGGTACGCAAGCCTCGCTCGAAAGCAGCGTCGAAGTCGGGCTCGAAGACCTCGGGCAAGGGTGTCCGGAGGGGCGCTGACCAGGGTCCTGTGACGGCTGTTTCCGGTGAGGTCCGTTGCACCCCAATGCAGGTTGGTACCTCAGCTGTCTTCTCTGCGGGTCGTACTTACTCCCCCCCTGAGGACAAACTCGCCAGCGGGGAAGCGAAGTCCCCCACCCCGAAGAAGTCCACGAAGCAGGCCGGTGGCCGCAGGAAGCCGAACAAGGTCGGGCGGCGCTACCAGCTGGCGAAGGAACTCGTCCTGGAGCTGGACTGGCTGCGCGGCTGCGCGGTGCCCCGCATCGCCTGGGTAGCCCGGAACGTGGCCGATGCCGGATGGACCCTGGCCGACGTCCGGGCCTGGCTCCACATGCGCGGCGAAGTGACCAGGGTCCGCCGGGGATCGGGCCTGCTCGCCGTGCTGCTGGCCGGTGCCGAGACCGTCCTCGACACCCCGGTGAAGCGCGCCGATGCGATCGAGCAGTTGCGCGGCTCCCAGGAAGCCGCGCGCCGTCATCGCATCGAACAGGTCCGTGCCCGCTCCGAGCGGTACGACGGGGACTGGACCGGGCCGACCAGCTACCGCGTCCAGCAGGAAGTCGCGGCGGCGTTCGCGAAGGTCAGGGAGGTGGCGACCGGCGGCCGCGCAGCCCTGACCGACCACCAGGACTTGGTTCCGGACACGGAGAGCATGCCCATCCGGTCCGGGGTGCAGGGCCTTCAGGACGAGGAGATCGTCCAGGCCCGCAACGATGCCCGTCAGCGGCTGATGATGGGCGACACCTCGCCGATCACCGTGGCCGTCGAAACCCTGGGCCGCGAGGAAGCCGAACAGCTCTACGGTCCCGCCCTGGTCCGCCGCGGCATGCAACTCGCCTGCGGGGCCCGCAGCTCGCTGATGACGTATGGACGCCGGTAGGAGGCCGACATGACCGATGTGGACACCCCCACCAGCCAGCCCGAGGACACCGCTCCGGAACTGTCCGGCGCCGACCTCGCCCGCATCGCCCTGAACCAGGCCCGCGAGGCCGCCAAGCAGCGCGGAGCCAGCGAGAGCCGCGCCCTGCGCCGCCACCGGACCCGCGCCGTCCGGCCCAGCGGACGGGGGGCCGGTCGGCCCCGCCTGAGCCAGTGCTGATCACGATCTCGCGGTTCGCCCGGAAGGGCAGCCACTGTTCGACCGGTCCCTCCATGGCGGTCTAGCGGTTTCTGCGGGGTGCGGGGATTTTCGGGAGGAGTTCCCACAGAGGCCGCCCGCCGCCGGCCCAGGTGGCGAGGGTGCGCCGGTCGGCGAGGTGCATGTGCAGCTGCGCCGCGAGGGGTGCGCAGCGGGTGGAGAACCGGCCGTTGGTGACGACCAGGACGACGTCGGCGCCGTACAGCTGGCGGGCGGTGCCGTTGACGCGCTGGAGGTCGGGGGTACCGACGGCGGAGCCGCGGTCGCCGTCCTTGCGGTGCTTGCACTGGATGACCCAAGTGCGGCCGAGGGGGTCGGTGGCCAGGACGTCGGCGCCGTTGTCGCCGGCCCCGCCGATCTGGCGGGCGTCGCTGCACCCGTCGCGGAGCATCAGGTCACGGATCGCGTATTCGAAGTCCCGGTGGTGCAGGGCGTCCAGCTGCGGCAGCCCGTAGCGCAGGGCCTGCTGGCGTACGCGGTCCCAGGCCCGCTGCTGCTGAAGGCGGTGGACCCACACCGCCCCGCCGACGGCCGCGGCCGCGCCGAGCACGATGAGGATCCACCAGTTCGCCACCAGCCAGGAGAGCACCGCCCACACCACCGCGGCGGCCATGACCCCGCCGCCTGCGAGGACCAGGAGCTGCTCCTCCTGCCGCTTCCTTCTGCTGGGGCGCCGCTTGCGTGGCCGCCGCGCGGGCGGCCGCCGCCCGGGAGATCGCCGGGCGCTCACCGCCCGGCCTCGGGCGAGGGGAAGCGGATCGGGTAGGACACCGTCGGCTTCGGCAGCGGCCGCGGTTTCTCCCACCCGGGGAACTTGACCGGATACACCCCCCGCGTCGGACGGGGATACGGCTTCCCGTCAGGCCCCGTCGACGGGCTCCCGTTCCCACCGGCCACGATGACGAACCCGACCAGCACGATCACCGCCATATTCTGGCGCGCCCCCGGTGCCCACCGGGAATAGCCTCTGACCTGCGTTCCGTCCGCCCGCTTGTACGGCCTGACCCACGGCACCCGCGCCCCCACTCGACGTGATCCACAACGACCGTCCATCGTCCCACCGGACCTTGACGGCGCATCAGGAATTGGGGAGGGGAGACCGGAAACGAGCGGACGAATCAAGCCGTCATCGAACGCCAACTCGATTTGTTTGCACCGGAGTTGGAGGTTCGTTGTCAGTGGTGCCGCCTAGCGTGAACGGTCGCCGGGAGCCCCCGGCCCCGGCCCTCTCCCGCGAGGAACCCTCACCATGACCCACGTCCGCGCACACCGCCGTGCCGACGGCACCTACGTCAAGGCCCACAACCGCCGCACCCGCCCCCGAACCACCACCACGACCACCGCACCCCGCCGCACGGCCACCGCCCACCCCGGCACGCTCCGCAGCGTCCCGCCCCCTGCCGGGCCCACCACCCGCGTACGCAGCTACCAGCGCGCGGACGGAACCCGCGTCCGCAGCCACCACCGCACCCTCACCCCCAAGGCAACCGCGGCCGGCACCGGGATCGGCGGCCTGCTGCTAATCTTCCTCGTCCTTGCCGCTCTCGCGCCCGGAGGAAGCCCGAGCGGCCCCGGGAATGGCACGGGACCATCGGCACCGGCCACCCTGGCCCCCGCCACCGGACCGGGGCTCGGCAGGTAACCGGCGTGTCTCACGCAGCGAAGGAGCTGCGAGCCAGGGTCTACGCCCCCCTGGCTCCCGCCTCAGTCGCGGCTGCTCTCGCGGCGGACCCTGCGGCGGTACTGTCCGGGAGAAGTCGGCTCCGACGATCAATTAAGGGCTGTCCCGCAAATGATCTCCGGGTCGCCTCGGGCATGGCCGGCCGTCGTGCGCCGCTCGTCTATCCGGCGAGTGCGAGGTTGTGCATCCGGGCGATGCCGAGCATGGCGTGGTGGACGCCGTCGCCTTTGAGGCGGCAGTCGCGGAGGATCTTCCAGGTCTTCATCCGGGCGAAGACGTGCTCAACGCGGGCACGGACCTGCTTGTGGGACTTGTTGTGCGCCTCCTTCCACTCGGGCAGCTCTTCGCCCTTTCGCCGACGGTGAGGCATGACAAGTCCGGTGCCCGGGTAGCCGCCGTCGGCGATCGTCATGGTCCTGCCGACGGCGGCCTTGGCGCCAGATTCCTCCCACGCCTTGCAGTCGTTGCGGTTCCCGGCGAGCGGCCGACCGACCACGACCACCAGGCGGGTGTCGGCGTCGATCACGACCTGGTGATTCGTCGAGTACCGATAGTTCTTGGACTGCTCCGCCACCGTGTGGTCCCGGGTGGGCACCAGGGTGCCGTCCACGATGAGCACAGTGTTCCTGTGGAACCGCTTGCGCGGCCGGAGCGCGAGCAGGGGGCCGATGTGTCTGATGACGCGGTCGGCCGCGGACTTCGATACCCCGAAGAGCGGGGCAAGCTGGCGCAGAGTCAAGTTGGTGCGCCAGTACGTCGTGACCAGCAGCACCCGGTCCTCCAGCGGCAGCCCCCACGGCCGGCCCCGCCGCACCTCGTCGGCTCCCTCGCGGCGCAGCGCGGTCACCAGCTTGCCGAAGCAGCGCGGGCTCAGCCCGGTGAACGGGGCTATCCAGGACGAGGCCGACGCCGTGATCACTCCAGTCACAGCAAGATCATGGCGCCAGCCGGTGGCCTGTTGTACCACCCGGTCACAGGTCGCCTGGCCAGGGCCTCACCCATAGCTGCACCATGTTCAAGGCACCGCCGGGGCCGGCACCGGGATCTGATGAGGAGCAGGGCGTGGGAAGTCTGTTGAGGAGCCTCTCCGGGGTCCGCTGGGGAGAACTGCGCGACGCGACGGGCGCCGCAGCCAGCGGTATCCCCCCTCTGCTGTCCCGGATCGCATACGGGGACGAGGACACGGCCCGCATCGCCATCGATGACCTGGGCGATGCCATCTGCGCGCTGGGGTTCGTTGTCGGTGAGGCGACAGCTCCCACGGTCCCGTTCCTTCTCGAACTGGCCGGGTCCCCGCATGTGGCTTGCAAGGCCGAGTTGCTAGACCTGCTGGGAAGCATCTACCGGACCGACCAGTGGCACTCCGCCGCTGCGGCGACCCAGGACCGCAAGCACGATGCGAGCTACCGGCAGCAAACCGGCTGGGAGACGGCCTCAAGGACAGCCGTGTGCGCAGGCCGGTCAGTCATCGAGGGCGTCGCCTCCTCCGTACGGCCAGAGGAAGCGACACCTGCTCGGAAGTTGTTGCAGGTGATGGACGACACCCTGCCGTTCCCGGAGCTGTGAGGGGTCTTTGCGGGACAGCCCTTAGCTTGACTCTGTCGGGGATCTTGAAGGTGCCGGTCAGGCTCCCAGGGTTCGCCAGGACTTCGGCCGAGGTATCTGGCGCTGGTCGAGGTACTGCTGG
>NZ_JOEZ01000064.1 GCF_000721175.1 Streptomyces anulatus | reverse complement strand
AACGACAGCAGCAGACTCACGGCCGGCACCCCGTCACCGCATCAGGAATGGTGCACTTTCATCCGTACGAGGTGGTGCACGTTCGCTTGTACGCCGACAGCGGAGGCTGCGTTGAGGACGACGGTTGCGCTGGTCAGGAGCCATACCGGGTAGCGGATCCAGGTGATGGGCCGCTTGAGCCAGGCCATCAGCAGGTCGACCGCGATCATCACCATGATCCCGACATCGACACCGACCGCGAACAGTTGCCCCTTGCCGAGCGACCCGAAGCGGAGCTCCTCGTGCGCGAAGCTCGCGACGTGCTCGAAGCTCAGGTAGAGGCCGATGCCGGCGAGGACCAGGGCGAAGACGATGATCCCGCCGATCGCCAGCTTCTGCATACCCGTCAGCGGGCCGCGCGGGACGGCGGGAGGAGTGGTCTCGTCCGGATTCCGCTTCTGCGTCTCCGAAACGAAATCCGGCGTCTCCGAAACGGTGCCGGGCGTTGCCGAAACGGCGGCCGGTGTCTCCGAAACGGCGGCCGGTGCGGGCGAAACGGGGTCGGGTTCGGCCGCGGTGTGCGGCCACTCGGTGATCGTCATGAGGGCCTCCGGAATGAGGGATTCAGGGCGGATGCGAAACGGGAGGCGCTGTCCCCGAAACGCGGGCGGCTGCTCCCGAAACGGGGTGCGGTGGAGACGAAACGGGGGTCGGAACGGCTCGCCGCTCGTGGCCCAGGTCTGTCTCCGCCGGGTCCAGCGCAGCGGGAGCACCAGCCGCCCCGGGGGCGGGTGGCCGGTGCTCCCGAAACGCTGCCGGGCGGAGACGAAACGCAGAGCGGGTGGAGACGAAACGCGGGGCCGCCGGCCGGATACCCGAGGGGGTCAGGCCGCGGCGGTCTGTGCGGGGCCGTAGGTGCGGGCGAAAGCCGCGGTGGTGGCTTCGTTGATCTCGAAGAGCAGCGTTTGTCGACGGTTTCCGGAGGCAGTTGGTGATCAACCGGCTCTGGAATGTGGATGAGAAATGACGGCGCTGCGTGCATGTGAACGTGTCGACGGCCAGCCGCTCGAAGGGCGGCTGGCCGTCGAGGCAGGTAGCGGCAGAGGCCAGTACCTGCTCTGATCTCCGGTGGCCGGGTGAGGCAGTGCAGCGCCCTTGATGTTCGCGCGGTTTCGACCGGCGATTATTCACTTGACCTGATCCGTACGGTGTTCGAGTGAAGGACACTCTGATCGACGAACTCCGCACCGCGTATGACGCCCAACTCCGTGGTGTCACCCCGCCTGGCGGCAGCGTCCGCGTCGAGAAGGACGGCCCGTTGACCCGTGTCGTCGGTTGGCACCGTGGCTTCGTCACGGGCCCACGCGACCTCGGTGTGTACGGGGCAGAACTCGACACGCTCATAGCGCGGCAACGTGACTTTTACGCTGCCCGTGGTGAGGCGGTCGAATGGAAGACTCGCGCCCATGATCTCCCAGCCGACATCACCGACCGGCTCACGGCAGCCGGCTTCGTCGCCGAGGACAGCGAGACCGTACTCATCGGGCAGTCCGCAGACCTTGCCGCAGACCCCGTCCTGCCCGACGGCGTGACCCTCCGCCGTGTTACCGCCAGATCAGACCTCCAGCGCATCGCCGCTATGGAGAGCACCGTCTGGGGCGAGGACTGGAGTTGGCTCGCCGACGACCTGGCCGCCCGGATCGAGAACGCCCCAGAGAACACCATCGTCCTCGTCGCCGAGGCACGCACCGAAGTCGTCTGCGCCGCCTGGCTGGTGTTCAAGGACGGCATCGACTTCGGCGGCCTCTGGGGCGGCTCAACGCTCAGGGAATGGCGCGGACAGGGCATCTACCGGGCCATGGTCGCCCACCGAGCCCAACTCGCTGCCGCCCGCGATGTCCCCTACGTCTACGTCGATGCCTCAGCCGACAGCGCCCCGATCCTCACCCGCCTTGGCCTGCACGTGGTCACCACGACGACGCCGTATGTGTGGTCGCCCTGAGCTCAGCTGGCCTTGGCGGGCTCTTCGGCTCGTGCGCGGGTGCTGGCGAGGCGGTAGGAGTCGGTGCCGGTCTCGATGATGGTGCCGTTGAAGGTGAGGCGGTCGACGATGGCCGCGCAGAGGCGGGGGTCGGTGAAGGTCTTGGTCCAGCCGCCGAAGGACTCGTTAGAGGCGATGGCGACGCTGTTCTTCTCCTCGCGTTCCGTCAGCACCTGGAACAGGAGTTCGGCGCCGCGGCGGTCCAGTTCCATGTAGCCGAGCTCGTCGATGCAGAGCAGGTCGACGCGGCCGTAGCGGGCGATGGTCTTGTTCAGCTGCTTCTCGTCGGCCGCCTCGACCAGCTCGTTCACGAGTTTCGTGGCGAGCGTGTAGCGGACACGGTAGCCCTTCATCGCGGCCTCGGTGCCCAGAGCGATGAGCATGTGCGACTTGCCGGTGCCGGAGTCACCGATCAGGCAGAGCGGCTGGCTCTTCTTAATCCACTCACAGCTGGCCAGCGTGTGGATGGTAGCCGCGTCGATGTTGGGGTTCGCGTCGAAGTCGAACGCCCGAAGCGACTTCTCCCGCGGGAATCCGGCCGCCTTGATCCGCCTTTCCGAACGGCGACGGGACCGGTCGTCGCACTCGGTCATCAGCAGCTCAGCAAGGAAGCCCCGATAGGTCATCTGGTCCTTCATCGCCCGGTCGGCGATATCGGAGAACTCGTTGCGAATCGACGGCAACCGCAGAAGCCGACAGGCGCTGTCGATGGCGGCGTCGGCGGCTTGCTCAGTCAATCCTCGCTGGCGGGGCAGGGTCACTGTGCTTCTCCCTCATGGTGGTCACCGCCGCTGGTGCGACGGCGTCGGAGCAATTGGTCATAGAGGGCCACCGAGGGCAGCGGCCTGGTGTCCGCAGGAAGGTGCGCGAGCCGCCACTCGTGCAGGGACGTCACCGTCGCCGACGGCCCGCCGGGAACCAGCCGGTCCGCTGCGGGGGCGGGCTCGGTCTCCGCCTGGGCGGCCTTGCGGGCTTCCAGCGCGACCGCGTCCGCGGTCATCGCCCCGGCCCGCAGGGCCGCAGCCAGGCCGGCGACTACATGCTCATGGGGCAAGTGACGCCCCAGCAGAAGCACCTCGATCAGAGCCCGGGTGCCGTCCCGCTCACCATGCATCTTGCGGGCCTGATCCCACCAGGCGTCGTGGACCGGGGTGAACCTGCCTGCCGAGCGGGCCTGTTCGAGGGCCGTGGAGCCGGGGAAAGCACCGGGCTTGCGGACCAGGACTTCCAGGTAGTGGTCCAGGTCCAAGCGGACGGCACCCTTCGCGATCAGCCGTTCGTGCCGGGCAACTTCCACGTTCTGGTCGTAAACCACCAGATGAGAGGCATGTAGCACGACGCGCACGCGTTTGCCGATCAGCCGGATCGGGACCGAGTAGCGATTGGTGCGGACCGGGATCTGGCCGTAGCGGTCGACCCGAGGGGTGAACAGCCGGCCCGTCTCGAATGGCTCCTCGGGCAGCGGCATCAGCAGCGGTTGTTCGAGTGCGAAGTACTCCGCGACCGTCTTGGGCCTGGAACCGATGCGGCGGGCGTCGTCCTGCCGGTCCCACTGCTCGACCATCTCGTTCAGCTCGGCGAGCGAGGAGACCTCGGGGACAGGGACGAAGTGGTTGCGGCGGAAGTAGCCGATCATCCCTTCGACTCCGCCCTTCTCGTGGGCGCCTTCGACCCCGGGCCGGCAGTAGAAGCTTTCGATGCCGAAGTGCGAGCGGAAGGCGATCCACCGGTCGGCCTCGACTCTTCCCCGGCTCTGCCCCAGCACCCTGGCGACGGCGGCCTTCAAGTTGTCGTAGCGGACCTTGGTGCGCGGGACCCCGCCCAGCGTCCGCAGCGCGTGGACGTGGCCTTCAAAGAACGCTTCCTGGCCGCAGGAGGCGAACACGCGGTGGACTGCCTTGCCCGAGTGCGACAGCCGGAAGGAGAACAGGTAGCAGGTGACCAGCTCGCCGGCCAGGCGCACGGTCACGTCACCGAAGTCGACCTCCGCTTCGTGACCGGGCAGGTGGGTCTGCGGGACGAACGCCTCCAGTGGTGCCTTGCCGGATTCGACCAGGATCTCGGGCTTCCGGCTGGCGACGTAGTAGCGCACCACACCGTAGGAGACGTCCGCTTCGTGCTCCTCGACCAGTCGGTGAAAGATCCGGGTGACCGTGTGCCGCTGCTTGCGCGGCGCGTCCAGGTCCGCCCGCAGGATCTCGTCGATCACCGGCTTGTACGGGTCCAGCGTGGTGGCTCGGGGAGGCAGCTTCTTGCGGGGCTCCGGCCATGACGAGTCCAGCGCTTTCCGGACCGTCCGCCACGTCACGCCGTGCTTGCGCTCAAGCTCCCGCATCGACATGCCGCCGCGATGGTCACGCCGGATCGCCGCGTACAGCTCGACCTTCGACATCTGCGGCATGACCAGGACCTTTCACCAGGAACATCCCGATGCTGCCCCGGCAAGAACCCCAGTGCCTCCCGAACTCATCAACATCACCCGCCCGTGGTTCTGGGCGCCTCCCAAACCCGTCGACAAGTGACGTCACTACTACTCGACAAAGCCACGGTGGCGACCAGGAGGGCCAGAACCTCGTCGACGGTGCGGGCGGGGTGCTCGTCCCAGTCGATGTACTGGGCGTACGGTGCGCCGGTCGTGGCGCAGATCAACAGAGCGAGGATGTCCCGGACGGCGACGCCGGTGTCCCTGGACAGCCGCCCGGTCGTGTCGTCGGCGCGTGCGGCGTTGAGCGCCTCGTAGATGCCCCGGTGGTTGCGCGGGGCCCAGCCGCTGGTCTGCAGGAAACGGATGGCGGCCTCGGCGTGAGCGGCGATGTCGTCGCCGGTCATCGGCATGCCACTGTCTCCCCACGCCAGCCAGTCCTCGCGCTTGCGCCGCAGGGAGAGGGCGTACGCCTTCGCGGTCAGCTGGGTGAGAACGTCGAGGGAGGGCTGAGTGGCCTGGATGCCGCAGACGTAGACCTCAACATCCCGGCTGAATCCGCTCTCGGCCTTCTCCAGCTCCTGCGGGGTACGGCGGTTCAACTCGAACATGGGTGAGCTCCTCTCGGTGCTGGCTCCGGACTGTCCGGCTCCCTGTCACCGCCCGTCCCGGCCGCCCTGGTGGTGAGCGGTCGGTGCGGGCGGATCGGGCAACCGTCAGGCCGGCCGCGAGGCGCCGGTCAGGTTCGCCATCGCCGCATGGAGCGCGGCCATGTCGGTCTTGCCGCTGCGGGTCGTGCCCCCGATGAACGAGGCGGTGTCGGTGGGCCGGAGGAGCAGGGCGCCGCCGACGGTGTCGGTGGGGCGGTGCGGGGCGATGATCTGGCCGTCGGGGAGCAGCGCTCCGGTGTCCTCCCAGAGCAGCAGGGAGTTGCACAAGAGGCTCCAGCCCTGCTCCGGGTGGGCAGCTACGACCGTCGCGGCCTCCCGGTCGGGGCTCTCCGCGGTCGGGCACCTGGGGGTGTGTTGGCACAGCGAGTCCGGCAGCACCGTGGTGGTGGTCGTCGTGGCGGTCGGGGTGGTGGGGTGGCTGCTTTCCATGGGGCTCTCCTCGAGGAGGGAGGCGATGCCCGGGAGTGTCCCGGGCGGAGGCGTGCGAAAAGGCCGGCAGCCCGTGGTGCGGGCGGCCGGTGCGAGCGGTTCAGCGTGGGGCGGGAGAGGAGTTGGGGCCCTGTCCCGTGGTGCGGTCAGGCGCGCTTCGCCTTCTGCTGGGCGAAGTAGTCGTCCTGGAGCCGGACGAGCTCGCCGAACAGGCGACCGCCCGGCGGGCAGCGGCGGTCCGGCGAGCACGTGGCGCACGTGGCGTCGTGCTCGCGGACCGCTGCGGCAGCGGCCATGTAGAGGTCGTACAAGCCGCGCTTCGTCACGCCGCGGACCGCTGCTCCTTGAGGCGCAGGCGGGCGGCCCGCCGCTGGATCCGGCGGCGGTCGGCCTCGTCGGTGCCGCCCCACACCCCGTAGTCCTGGCCGGACTCCAGCGCCCAGTCCAGGCAGCGCTCCATGACCGGGCAGGTACGGCAGAGGGCCTTGGCCTCCTCGGCCTGGGCGATGGCCGGGCCGCTGGTGCCGATGGGGAAGAACAGGTCGGGGTCCTCATCCCGGCACGCGGCGTGTGTACGCCAGTTCGTGTTGACCGGCAGGTCCGCGGACGGCGCGTAGACGACGGGCACGATGGAGAAGGGGTTCATCAGGGCCTCCTGGAAGGTCCGTACGGAGCGGGGCTGCTCGCGGTATTGGCGGGGTGGATGTCCTTCACCTGGTGACCGGCCTCCCACGCCCTGGCGGCCGCCGTGGAGGCGGCCGCCAGGAGCGCGAGAGTGAGCGGGTGGGCCAGGCCGTGCGCGGTGAGGGCCCGGACCGCGAGGTGCTGCGCGGTCCGGGCGGCGCGTATGAGAGCGGCCACTACTTCGGGTAGGGGTTCTCGCTGCGCTCGTTCTTCTTCCCGACCTTGTCGCTCAGGTCCTTGTGGCCCTGCTCGTCCAGCGCGGTGACGCCGGGCGGGCAGTCGTGCCCAGGGCAGTTCCACCGCTCGCAGAGCGGGCACTGCCCCATCACCGGCCGGTGCAGGATCAGAACCGGCTGACGGACGTAGCCGGGGAACATCTCCTGGAGCGTGCGCCGCGCCCGGCGGCCGGCCACGGCGGCCCGGTCGTCGCCCTCGGCCACCAGCTGCTCCACGAGCTCACGGAAGCAGCGGTCGGTCTCGTCGCGCTCCGGGCCCTTGCGGTTGTCGGCGTCCTCCATGTCGTCGTAGATGCCGGACGACGGAGTCGGAATCGTGCGTGTCATCATGTGCTGCATCAGGTCCTCCGAGTCAGGTCCTGGACAGTCCGAGGGCTGCAATCCCATGGGCTGTCGCGATCACTCCCCAATTGGGGAGTCGACTGCTGTACGAGCAGCCACGGCCCCGGCCACCCCGACGAACTCGGGGTGGCCGGGGCCGTGGTCGTTCGTGCGGGCCGAGTCAGGCAGCGCCGGCCGGAAGTCCGCGGGGCACGAAGTCCTTCGCCCTCTGGAAGACCGGCATGGGAAGGCCGTGCCGGACTCGGATCTCCTCTACCTCGGCATCGTTCAGGCCGTACCGCGAAGCACCGTTCACGTAGTTCGACAGGGCCTCGTAGTGGTCATCCGGGAGGACCCCGTCGTTCTGCGCGATGACGTTGGCGAACTGCGGAAGCACGAGGTTGAGGAAGGTGAAGGCGTAGTCCCTGTCCTCCACCACGGGTTCAACCTCGTCGGGCTCACCCGCATCCGGCTGCTCCTGAAGAGCCCGAAGGCGGGTCTGCAGCTCGTCGACCTGTGCCTGGGCACCATTCGCCCGGGAGTTGGCGACCTCGTACGCGGCCATCGCCGCCTCCCGGGCAAGGCGGGCCTCATTCAGTTCACCAGTCAGGCGCTGCGCCTCGCCGTCCTTCGCCTCGGCGCTCACGGCCTGGGTAGCGAGGTCTTTCTCGGCACGGGCGAGCTTGTCGCGCAACGCGTCGGCGGTGGCGCGTCGTACAAACGGCAGCTTCATGCGGCTGTCCCTTCATGTTGGAGGTCAACTCGGCTGGTCGTACGAGCAGCCGAGGCCCCGGCCGACCCTCGTGATGAGGTCGGCCGGGGCCCCGGTCGTTCGTCGTCGGGAACTCGCTGTCAAAACGGGATACGCGTCCAGGCCGGGAAGCGCGCGGCGCAGCGTCCGCAGTGAGACCGGCGGGTGATCCGGCACCATCCGGCAGCGACCGCGCTGGTCAGGCTGGACTCGGTGGCACCGCACCGCTCGCACGTGTGCGGACCCTGCTCCGGCTGCTCGGCAGCCTGGCGGGGGACCAGTCGGTCCAGGGGAACCTCGGGGCCTTCGGCGGGCTGCGCGTTCTGCGGAACCGCGGCACGCCGCTGGTCGGCCTGCCGCACACGGTAGAGAACGCCGGCCCACTCGACGCGGCGTGTAACCGGCCCGCGCTCGTCCCGCCCACGCAGAGCGCGTTCGGTCTGCGGGCTGGCCGGCTTCGGCAGCACCTTCGTCGGCCGACGGGAGGCGACCGACGCGGACACCTCGGTCCGCTCGGCCAGCTGCTCCTGCCACGCCTCGACCTTGGTGTCGAGGACGATCCGGCGGTTGGTGTTGGAGCAGCGGCGGCGGGGTGTCGTGGTGCGGTCGTGGTACGGGGTGGTGTGGTGCGGGACCAGCGTCGGCTTGCTGAGGACTCCGGTGATCGGCGTCCAGCACTTGCAGGCCGGGCAGATGACGTGTTCTTTGCCGGGCGTCAGGTTGATCTCGCTGGTCTTGAGCTCCGAAGCGATGATCGCCGGAAGGTGGCTGACGGTCTTCGTGCGGGGCTTCCGGCGGCGCTTGCGGGCCGTGGGCTCCACAGTCGATGCGGCCATGAGGGGCTCCTCCGGTAGAGGGGAGAGGGGACTGCGTCACGGGTGGGCTCTCCGACCCCCAGGACCCCCGACCGAGGTCGGCGTCCTGGCTGATCGGACAGCGCATCAGCGCTGCGACGTGCAACAGGAGACGTCCGGCCTGGTGACCGGTCCAGGGGATTTGGTGGAGCTATCGACCCTGGTCCTCCCCGTCGGGGAAGCACTCCAGCGGTGGTGCGGTGGTGCAAGGGGACCGATGGTCCGGCTCCCACATCCGGCGGCGTACGAGACGGCGTCCGGGTGAGGGAGCCGGGTCCGTGAAGACCCGGCTGGAGCTAGGCCGCCAGTGGCACGAGCGCCGTGGCGGCCGCAGGCCGCGTGATGCGCAGCTGTGTGGCGTAGGGGAGAAGCACGTCGACCAGGCGCTCACGGACGAGCTCGGTGGCGGTCGGGTCGGTGGCGACGATGTCGCGGGCGGCGAGCATTCGGTTCTCGCGGGCCTCGATCGCGGCGACGGCGGCGGTGATGTCCAGGCCGTCCAGCCGCTCGTGGGGAAGGGCGCCGGCCTCGAACATCTCCAGCGGCGTCCCGAAGGCGACGTCCATGTCGATGTCGCCGAATTCCGGCAGCTCCACGCCGATCGCGTCCAACAGCTCCTGGGTCTCCGTGTCGAAATGCTCGGTGGCGAGGCTGGCGGCGGGGCGACGGGTGACGTTCATGAGGTGGTGCTCCTCTCGGAAAGGCAGGGCGCGGGAAGCGCTCCGATGGCGGCTGGGCAGGTCTGTGCAGTCCCGAGACGAGGTCTCGTCCACCTCGTTAACGAGGTCGATGGACTCAGTGAAGCGAGGTTCGTTAGTGATGTCAAGAAGTTCGTTAACGATGTAAGCTCCTCGAGTGGCTCCCGCGTGGATCAAGCCGCCCTTCCGGCGATCCCGATAGCTGGCCGCTTTAGGATCGCTAGCGAGGTAGGGAGACACATGGCGAAAGAGACGGGCAGCCAGCTGCCCAAGTACCGGCGGATTGCGGACGACCTGAAGGCCGCCATCGAGGCGGGGGAGTACAGTCCCGGTGATCGACTGCCAGGAGAAAACGCACTCGCTGCGCAGTACGGCGTCGCCGCACTCACCGCCCGGCAGGCTCTTCGCACCCTCAAAAATCAGGGACTTGCTGAGTCTCGGAAGGGCGCCGGGGTCTTCGTCCAGTCGTTCCGCCCAATCCGGCGGCATGGAATTCAGCGACTGGCACGCGACCAGTGGGGCGCAGGCAAGTCGATCTGGTCGGCTGACGAAGACCGGCCACTTGCTGTTGATCAAGTGACCGTCGACCAGGCGGTTCCGCCGCCGCACATCGCTCGTGTGCTTGAACTGGGGGAAGGGCAGGCAGCCTGCGTGCGCTCCCGTCGATACGTGCTGGACGGCCGCGCAGTGATGTTCGCCGTTTCCTACCTCCCTTACGAGCTGGTGGAAGGCTCGGCGATCACTCAGGCCGACACGGGGCCGGGTGGCATCTACGCCCGACTCGCTGACCTCGGTCACACGGTCGTGCGCTTCCGCGAGGAGATCCGAAGCCGACTGCCAACGAGCCCCGAGGCTGCGGCGCTCGGCATGTCGGATGAGCGGTCCGTGATCAAGCTCTGCCGGACTGCCTTCGACAGCGAAGAGCGCGTCGTCGAGATCAACGAGATGACCCTCGACAGCGCTTCGTACGTGCTGGACTACGAATTCGATGCCTAACCGTTCGATGCCCTGCATTGCCGCCCCCTGTCTGGTCCGTCTTGTGGGGCCAATCTCAGCGACGACGAGGCAAACGCAACATCACAGTGGCTTGTCGAAGCCCGTACACACTTCCATTCACGGGTTTTCAACATCCGCGTACACACGGGATTTGGGGGCTGCGGCCTAGGCTCGCGAGCATGACGATGACGGAGGGGGACAGCGTGGGCAGGCAAAGAGCAGGGTGGAGGCCGGACCGGCTTCGCGAGCAGCGGGAGGCGCACGGTCTAACGCTGGAGAAGGCCGGCGAACGCCTTCGGGCGGTTGCCGAGCAGGCCAAGCTCAAGGGCATCCCCGCCGCAAATCCTCAGACCTTGTGGCAGCACGAGCAGGGCGAGGTCTTCCCTGGCCCCCACTACCGGCGGGCCTACTGCCTCCTCTACCGGGCCACCGAACCCGACTTGGGATTCCGTACGGCTCTGCCCGGGGAAGAGTCCTCCTTCAAGCTCACGCCGCTGGACGACCGCCTCAACGGGTCACACGTCCTGGCTGTTGAACGGGCTATTCACCGCATCGCGCCGGGCTCGGACGAGGCCGACCACTTCGACCTGCAGCAGCGGATTATCGACGCGTGGAAGCGTCGGCACACTGGCGGCGACCCCCACCGTCCCGTGCTCATCCTGGTCGGCGGCTTCGCCGGCAGCGGGAAGACCGAGCTCGCCCGCTTCTTCGTCCAGCTCACCGGCTGGCCACTGCTCGACAAGGACCCGCTCACCCGCCCGCTCGTGGAACGCCTCCTGATCGCCTTGGAGGGCGATGCGAACGACCGGCACACCGACCTCTACCGCGAGCAGGTCCGGCCGGTGGAGTACGACTGCCTGATGCAGTCGGCCATGGCCAATATCAAGTGCGGCATCTCCACCGTACTGACCGCCCCGTTTATTGCCGAGATGACCGACCCGGACTGGATGCAGCGCCTGGCCAACCGCGCGGGGTCGATGGGGGTCGACGTCTTCCCCGTATGGGTCCGCTGCGACGAGGAGTCGATGCGCGAGTACATCGGATTCCGCTCCGCAGCCCGGGACGCGTGGAAGCTCCAGCGGTGGGACGAGTACATGGCAACGATCGACCTCGACCTGCGCCCGGCAGTGCCGCACCTGGTCGTCGACAACCGGCTGGGCACCGCGGTGACGCTCGCGGACCAGGCCCGGCAGGCGATGGGGGCTATGTACTCATGACCGGACGGCAGGGCGTGATCCTGTACGGCCCGCCGGCGTCGGGCAAGGACACCGTCACCGCCGCGCTCACCGAGCTGAGCCCGCGGTACGCGCAGTTCGCGCGGCTCAAGGTCGGGACGGGCAAGGCCGCCGGCTATCGGATGGGCACAGCGGAGCAGCTGCATGAGCTCGAGGCCGGAGGCGACGTCGTCTACGCGAACGCGCGGTACGGCAACACGTACGTGATCGACCGGCCCGGCGTCGATGCGGCGTTCGCGAGCGGGGTGCCCGTGGTGCACCTCGGGCAGATCGACGGCATCCGCGCGCTGGTCGACGGCTACCCGGCCGACTGGTCTTTGGTGTTGCTGTGGTGCCCGCGCGAGGTGACCGGGCAGCGGTCTGCAGGGCGCGGCGACACTGACACCGCAGCGCGCCTGGCGGCGTGGGACGCGACCCGCGAGGACCTGGACGCGCACCCGGGTACGACCTGGGACCTGACCGTGGACACCACGGAGGCAGCCCCGCAGGACGCAGCGCAGCTCATCGACCAGCTGCTGGCGCAGCGGGCGGGAGCGGCGTTGGCATGAGCGCGGGCTACGGGTGGGCGAGTCGGTCCAGGGCGTCGGTGAGCGTGAGCTCGCTGTCGTCCTTCACGTCGTGCCACCGTGCCAGCGTGGACGCGGCCGCGCGCAGCATCTCGGGCGGGAGGCCGGCGGCCGCGAGCGCGTCGGCGGCTTCCTCCAGCTCTGGGCCCCAGCGCCAAGCGCGTGCCGCGGTCTTGGTGACGTACTGCGGCTCGGACAGGTACGAGTCGGTGCGCTTCGAGGCGACCTCGATGAGCTCTTGGTCGACGCCGTGTTCGCGCGCCATGCCGACCGCGAGCGCCACCAGGACCCGCGAGGTCTTCTGGAACGACGCGTACGCCAGCTTCAGCGCGGACGCCTTCCCGATCTCCGTGCCCAGCACCGCCGTCTGGACGGCGGTGCCCGCGAACAGCGCCTCAATGCGCTCGGTCGCGGCGGCAGGACCGGACAGGTACAGGGTCGAGGTCTTGCCTGCGACCGGCGGGGAGCCGACGACGCCGCCGTCCACGACGGTCGCGCCCGGTTCGAGCAGCGCGGCGATCCGCTGTGCTCGCTCGGGGTTGATGGCGTTCGCCTCCACGTACACCCCGGCGAAGCTGTGCTCGGCGACGTCGCGGGCCAGGTCCTCGGCACCAGCCGGTGGGCAGAGGCTGATGACGATGTCGCTGCGGTCCAGCAGTTCGGTCAGCTGGGCCACCGGCGCCAGGCCGAACCGGGCGGCACGCGCCGCCGAGGCGGTGCTGCGCCCGGTCTCGCACCAGAGGACGGCGGCCGCGTTGGTCGCAGCGCAGGCGGCGACGGCGGCACCCATGCTGCCGGGGTGGAGGATGCCGACGGTCGGCTTGGCCATGGTGCTACTCCCTCTCGTTGAGGAGGATGGTGATGGCGTCGGTGACGTCGTCGACGACGTGGTGAGCGGCGGGGAGTCCATCGGGCCACGGTCGGCCGCGCAGCCAGATGGTGCGCAGGCCGGCCTGGTGTCCACCGCCGATGTCTCCGGCCGGGTTGTCGCCAATCATCCAGCCGCCGTCCGCGAGGCTGACGCCACACCGAGACGCCGCGAGCTCGAAGAGCCTCAAGCCCGGCTTGCGGATCTCCAGGTCACCCGAGACGGCGACGCCGTCGACCAAATCGGCAAGGCCGGTCCCGGCGAGTTTGGCGCGCTGGATGTCGCCGGCCCCGTTAGTGATGATGCCGATCGTCCAGGCAGCCGCGCGCAGGCGGGCCAGGCCCTCGATGACCTCGGGGCGGCAGGTGACGGCGGACGACATGAGGTCGACGTACTCCTCCCACAGGTCCGCAGCCGACGCCTCCAGGTCGAAGGCGTCCCGCAGCCTGGCGAAGTCGTTGGCGGTCGCGCGGTCGGCCAGCTCGATGCGCAGCCACCGCTCGGCGTCTGGGGAGAGCGCGCGGGAGCGGCACAGGCGGGTCAACGCGTCGCTGAGCGCCGCCTGTCGGTCGGCCAGCGTGCCGTCCAGATCGAAAAGCGCGAGTCGGTGCACGGTCCCGGACCCTACCGGGCGTCGGGCGCATCGCCGTTCACGGCAACAGCGCACCCCCACTCCAGATCAAATGGTGTATGTTTCGGAGATCCATCGATCATGGGAGCCTGCGCTATGTCCGACCCGGACCGCCTGAAGCGGGTTGATGCCCTGCTGGACGGC
>NZ_JOEZ01000063.1 GCF_000721175.1 Streptomyces anulatus | reverse complement strand
CGCCGGACCCCCAGACGAACATTTGGAAAGCGTGTTGGGGGCAACCCCTCACGAGTTCGAATCTCGTATCCTCCGCCATTGCTCTCACCGGGCAATACGTCGAAGGCCCCCGCAGTTCGCTGCGGGGGCCTTCGACGTTGATGGTCTCAGTTCTGGTCTCATTCATTTCCGACATAAGAGACATTTCACTCCGCCGACTTGCCGCCGCCGGGTCGAGTCACAGGACATCGCCTTCACTCAGAAGCGGGTTTCTGCCGACTCAGGACGCAAGCGTCCCCCGCGATCCGCCATTCTGGGTCTGTGCAGGACCGATTCCGGTCGGAGACCACCGGCACTCGTCTTTGTGAGGTGTCCCCATCGGCAAGCCCAGTGGATCAACTCTGGCCGCGTGGCTGAGTGATCTGGACGTCGACCGGCTTGAGCGGGTCCTGGCAGCTCGCCCGGATGCCGTGTCCCCGCCGGAACCACGATCGTTCGGCGAACTCGCGGACCGCCTTCAGCGCCCGGCGTCGGTGGCCCCGGTGTTGACCGGACTCGCGCTGCCACACCTGCAGGTAGCCGAGACATTGGCGGCATTGGGGCCCGTTCCATGTGCCGCCCTGGCCGATCTGGTGGATGTGACCGGAACGGAGAGCGCTCGCGGGCTGGGCGCGGCCTTGGAGGCGCTGGCCGACCGCGCACTCGTCTGGCCGGACGGCGAAGGGCTGCTGCGCATGGCGGCGCCGTTGCCGCAGGCGTGGGACTCGCCGCTGGGGCTGGACGCCCCGCTCACCCGGCTACTGGCGGACACGACCTCCGAGGAACTGCGCCGCATGCTGGTGGCCCTGGGCATCCCGTCACCCGGCACCACCAAGAAGCATCGGCTGACGGCCCTCCTGGAACACCACAGCGATCCGGAGCGGGTGGCCGCGGTGATCGCTTCGGCACCTTCGTCCACCCGGACTCTGCTTGAGCGGCGAGCCTCTCACCGGGGTGAACAGGCTCAACCACAGGCGCATTTCCTCATGTTCAGGACCTCGCAGGCCGACTCCGAGCCGAGTGTGCGCTGGGCACTGGAGCGGGGGCTGCTGATCCAGGACCGGCACTCCGGGTACGGATCCACACGCATGCCCGCCGAGGTGGCGCTCGCACTGCGCGGAGCCGGCTGGCGCGCCCCCTTCGAGCCCTTCCCGCCCGTCGTGCGGACGGTGTCCGTCACCTCGGCGGAAGTGGACCGGGAGGCGGCGGCCGCCGCCACGGCGTTCGCCGCACATGCCGCGTCGGTTCTGGCGACGTGCTCCGCGGCTCCGCCGGTCCTGCTGAAGTCCGGCGGGGTCGGAGCACGTGAGTTGTCCCGGATCAGCAAGGCGGCACAGTGCGACGACATCGTCGTACGCCTTGTTCTGGAGACGGCGTACGACGCCGGGCTGCTGGCCCGGGACGGCGACCAGGTCGCGGCAACGGACGGATACGACACCTGGGCGGAACGAGAACCGGCGGAGCAGCTCGCCGTGCTTCTCCACGCCTGGCGGACGCTTCCGCTGACTCCGACCCAGGCGCGCGGCGAGGACGGCAAGGCGCTGCCCGCGCTCGCCGGAACACCGCCCTGCGGCGGCTGTCCACAGGCCCGGGAGGGGCTCCTCGCCGCCGCGGCACAGCTCCCGGCGGACCGGGGAGTGCACAGCCCCGCGGAACTGTGGCCGCTGGTCGCCTGGCATCGCCCGCTCGCCGAGCAGCTCCCCCAGGACACCACGCCTTTCGCCACCGCGATCCGGGAAGCGGAACTGCTCGGGGTCGTCGCCCGCGGCGCCCTGTCCCCCATCGGTGCCGCTCTGCGGACCGACGACGCCGAAGCGCTGGCCGCCGCCTGTGAGCGGCTGCTGCCGACGGCCACCAGGGCAGCCCGTTTCGGCGCGGACCTCACCGCCGTCGTCACCGGCACACCGTCCGCCCGCCTCGCCGCACTGCTGGACACCGTCGCTGACAAGGAAGTCGGTGGCACGGCATCGGTGTGGCGGTTCAGCCCCACAACCGTTCGTCGTGCCCTGGACACGGGCCGCACGGCGGATGCCATCGCGGCAGACCTGAGCGCCGTCGCGGTCGGCGCCCTCCCCCAGTCGCTGTCGTACCTGATCAACGACTCCGCACGCACTCACGGCCGTGTGCGCATCACCCCCGCTGCCTGTGTGATCCACGGCGAAGAACCCGCTCTCCTCGCCGAACTCGTCACGCACAGAAAGCTCGCCGCCCTCGGCCTGCGCTTGCTGGCACCGACCGTGCTGGTCAGCCGGACCCCACTCGACAAGACCCTCGCCACGCTCCGGGCCGCCGGCTACGCCCCCGTTGCCGAGAGGGCCGACGGAACCGTACGCGTCGAAAAGACCCGGCGCCGACGCGCCGCCGCACCGGTCCCGCCCCCGCCCCCACTCCCAGGCCAGCGGCGGCGGTCCGTGCCGACGGTGACTCCGGTGACAGTCGGCCTGAGCACGATGGCCGCCAGGCTGCGGGCCGCCCCGCCGATACTTCCGGCTCCCGACCCGTTCGGCACCGGGGCCCCCTACGGCACGGACACCGAGGAGATCCTCGCCGGATGCGCGAAGAACCTGGCGTACAGCGATGTCCGCCAGCTCGCCCATGCCATCGACGCCGGCACAGCCATCACGGTCGAGTACGTCGCCGCCTCGGGCAACCGGACCGTACGTACCCTCAGCGAGCTCGTGCTCGACCCGCCCTACTTGCATGCGTGGTGCCACCTGCGGGACGACGAACGGGTCTTCACCCTCTCCCGCATCCACGGCGTCATGCCCGGGTAGCCGGGATCCGCGTCGTGGCTCGGTGTTCGGCCGGCCACTGCGGCGATGCCCCACGGCCAAGCGCTGCTACGAGCCGCCACTACGATCGCCGACCATGGACTGGGTCGAGCGCACCGCGCAGTTGAGGCAGTGGACGAGGAGCGGGACGCGGGCTCCGCACAAGCCGTTGCTGTTCCTGTACGCGCTCAGCCGGTTCCAGCAGGACGCCGATGACGAGCTGCGGTACAGCGCCGTGGAGGAGGACCTGCGGGGACTGCTCGCCGAATACGGTCCTGGTAACCGGACGACGCCCGCCTATCCCTTCCATCACTTGGTGAGTGACGGCGTGTGGGAGGTGCGCACCGAGCGCGGGCCGGGCAGCCCCGGGACCGGGGTCAGGAAACTGCGCGCAACCGGCGCCGCTGGGCGGCTGACGCCGGAGCTTAGGGCGGCGCTGCGGCGGGAGCCGTCTCTTCTCGGCCGGATGACACGGGTGCTGCTCGATCTGAACTTCCCGCCCTCCCTCCACGGCGAGCTGTGCGAAGCCGTCGGCCTGGAGCTGGAGGAGGCCGAGACCGCACTGCTCTCGGCCGCGCGCAGGCAGCGGGACCGGCGGATGCGGGAGATGGTCCTGACGGCGTACGAGTACCAGTGCGCCTTCTGCGGGTATGACGGCAGGATCGGCGCGGTGCCGGTCGGGCTTGAGGCCGCCCATGTGCGCTGGTGGGCGTTCGACGGACCGGACGACGTCGAGAACGGGCTGTGCCTGTGCTCGCTGCACCACAAGCTGTTCGACAAAGGCGTACTCGGTCTCGGCGAAGGCCATGGCAAGGGCCACCGCATCCTGGTCTCGCAGAGCTTCGTCGGCCACAGCACCGCCGCCCGCGAGCACGTCATCACGCTCGCCGGCCGTCCGCTCATCGGCCCCCAGCCGGGCGTCCGCCCTATCGCCGCCGCCCACCGTTCCTGGCACACCAGCCAGGTCTTCCATGGCAGCCCACGTCCCGCCACGACCGCCTGACCGCCGACCTGGCGGCCACGAGACTGCGCTGGCAAGGGGCGTGATACCAAGAGTATGGTCGCTTGTATGGCGACGAAGAAGGTAACGGTGACGATTCCCGAGGATCTCCTGGACGAGATCCGTGCGGAGGCGGCAGAACGGGGGATGTCGGCGTACGTCGCCGAGGCGCTGCGCTTCAAGCGCGACCGGGACCGACTGGGGGAGCTGTCGGACTGGCTGCAGGAGGAGCACGGTCCTCTAACCGAGGAAGAGCGCACCACAGCGTTCGAGGAGTTGGAGGGCCTCGACGCCGAGCACGAGCGCCGGCGCGCCACCGGAACGCACGGCGCCGGAGAAGCCGCGTGAGGAAGCGGTCCGGTGAACCCGGGCAGCGGCCGCTGCGCGTCTTCGTACTGGACTGCGAAGCCCTGTCCCTGGCCGTGCGCGGCGACCGGAAGATGATCGCGTGGCTCGACCTCGCAGCCCGGGGTGAAGCCGAGGTGGTCACGTCTCCGATGACGCTGGTCGAGGCGTACGACGGCAGAACCACCGAGCAGCGCTGGGACTGGGTACTCTCCCGGCTCAAAGTCACCGACATCGGGAAGGACGAGGCCCGCCGGGCCCGCCGCCTGCTGTCGGATGCCAGGCTGCACGGCCACAAGTACGCGATCGACGCGATACTCGCCGTCATCGCGCGCCAGCAGAAGGGGCAGGTCACCGTCTTCACCTCGGACGTGGACGACCTGGAGAGGCTGGTTCCGGAGTCGATCGTCGTCAAGAAGGTATGACCCGCCGCTCCGGTCTCAGTCCTGGTCTCATTCGCCCCCGTCCAGTGCCGTTCACCATCCCTCCGACGCGCGGCTCCGTCCCAGGTCAGAACAACCCCGTCCCTCTCCGAACCCCCGGACGAACATTTGGAAAGCGTGTTGGGGGCAACCCCTCACGAGTTCGAATCTCGTATCCTCCGCCATTGCTCTCACCGGGCAATACGTCGAAGGCCCCTGGAGTTTGCTGCGGGGGCCTTCGACGTTGGTGGTCTCAGTTGGCCAGGCGGACCGGATTCCTCGGCGACGAGGATCCTGTACGCGCCACCGCAAGAGCAGGTCAACATCGCGGAGGGCGCGCTGCCTGCCGATCCGATCTGGCGCGGCACTTCGTGTCAGGACCGGTTCGGGATCTTCTGCGAGCGCCTTGTGGTCGAGCAGCTGTACGACGCCGCCTGCTATGTCACGTCCTCAGCCGAGGATCCCAAGCCCGTCGAACTGGTGCAGGGGTTGACTGGCGGCACTTCTCGGCTGCCATGAACGCCCGCCTCACGTATCTGAAGGAGCTCGGGCTTCCCGGCTAGGAAGGACGTACGGGGCCTCCCTCTCTGTCAGCCCTTGGTGGGCACGTCCCTGGCCGCGTAGTAGGCGTGTAGTGCGGCCTCGCTGCCTGATCCCAGGGCGGTCATGATCCGTTGGAAGCGGGCGGAGCGGAGGTCGCCGGCGACGATGACGCGGGGGTGCTGGTCGGCCGGGGTGCAGTATCCGTCCCGGCCCCGGGTCAGGTCGCCGGGCGGGGCGGTCGGGGCGTTGCCGATGCTGAGGTAGGCGGAATCTGCTGTGATCGTCTGCCGCGTGCCGTCCTGGCCCACTGCTTCCGCCGACGCTGAGGTGCCCTCTGCGGGCTTCAGCGTCAGGTGCTCGACGGGGACAAGGGCGACGCGGGGGTCGTCCCGGATTTCCTCGATCTTGTACGTGTCGGCTGCCGGGTACGCCACGAGCAGGCGGGTGTCTGTGGTCGGGTGGGCGCGCAGGAACGTGCCGATCGGCCGGTCACCGCCCAGGACGAGGAGGGTGCGACCCTGGGCGTCGTCAGCTTCGGCCTCCCAGAGCGGAGGCAGCCTGAGGCTGCTGGGGGCGCTGATCCAGGTGACGTCGTGAGGCTGGAGGGGGCCGACGCCGGTGGCGACGACGGCGTACGGAGCCGTGAGACGTACACCGGTGTCGACCGTGACGGTCACCTGGTCGTCATCGGCGCGAAGTTCGGTGACGCGCCTGCCGAGTTCGAGGCGGCACAGCTCGGTGCCCTTCAGTTCCGCCACGATGGCGTCGGCCAAGTCGGTGCCGTTGGTGTGGCCGCCGAGGACGTTGTTCAGGGCCGGGATCCGGTAGAGATTGCGGCACAGCCGGTCCGGCTCGACCAGGATCGAGCGCATGCCCACGCCGGCGGCCATGCGGGCGGCGGCGCAGCCGGCCGGCCCTCCGCCGATGATGATCAGGTCGGTGTCGAGCGGTGTGTCGGCCATGAGGCTATTCCAGCACCGGGTCGGCCACACGCGTATCGAGTTGGCCCATCACATGCTTGGAGTCCACGAGTTGGCCTGTTCCGATCAGGCGCCGGGCAACGAGCAGACCGGCGTCGTGGACGTCCGGGCCGGCGTCGCTGGCACAGGCGTCCGTGACGATCCAGGGTGCGTATCCGTGCTCGAAGGCGTCTGCGGCGGACTTCAGAACGCAGCTCTCGGTGGCGATTCCACAGAAAACGAGGTCGGTCCAGCCGGCCCGTCGAATCAGTTCTGCGGCCTCGGGGGTGAACAGCGTGTATCCGGTCTTGTCGACGCTGGCGTGCGCGCGGCCCGCCGCCTCGGCGAGCTCGGGAACGATGTCGGTCTCGGGTGGCTGCTGGAGCCGACGCCATTGGAAGAAGCGCTCATAGGGGCTGTCGGGATAGTTGAAGTACCGGGTGAAGACGACAGGGCGCCCGGCAGCGGACCATCTGGCGACGAGGTCGGCGACTGCGGGCACGACGTGACGACTGTGGTGGTTCACGAAGCCGTTCTGCATGTCGATCACGACCAGTGCAGCACTGCTGATGTCCATCGGCTCTCACTCCTGCCCGTTCTCAGCCGGCGCTCTCGCGCAGAGCTTCCTGCGCGGTGCGCAGCCGTTCGGCCAATCCGCTGGTCTTCATGATGGCCTCCCGCATCAGGACGTGTTGCGCGGTCTCCTGAGCACGGGCGGTAGTGAGCCGCGAGGCGGCGGCGCGCAGGAATCGCCAGCCGTACTGCTCCGGCATGGAGGGGTCCTGGCCGTCCTCGACCATCTGTTGGATGTGGCGGGTGAAACACCACAGGGCCTGGACGGTCAGCTCGCAGGCGACCAGCTCGTCGGTGGTGAGGCTGCGCTCGCTGGAGTGGGAGGCGTAGGCGACGCCGGACCAGCCGGCGTAGGCGGTGGACACTCCCCGTACACCGAAGGAAACGATGTCCGGGTGGTCGAAGCCAGTGGCAAGAAGCGACTCCTCGACCGTGCAGGCCAGAGGCGCGGGACCACCCGGCGCTCCGCGGTCGACCAGAACCGAGGGAGTGGAGAGCAGGCGCAGCGCGGTGTCGTAGGCATCTCCGGCCCACGGGCCGGAGGTGAGGCAGTAGAGGGAGAGGACGTATTCGGGCTTGGGGGCCCCGGCGTGGTCCCCTTCGAGGAGTTCGCGGATCTTGTCCCGGGCCCAGGGGAGGTCGGACGCGTAGGAGCGGTAGCGCCAGACGGCCAGGTCGGTCAACGCGGCAGGTTCGTGCGGCTGGACAAGGTGGAAGACGGCTACCCCGCAGGCGAAGACGTGCAGGACACAGCTCTGCGCCTCGGGGTGGTCCAGTCGGGTCGAGGAGGACTCCAGCCACTGAGCGCCCCCACTCGGTGTCAGATACTCCCGAAGCCGGCCGGCGCGCTCGACACCGATGAAGACCGGCAGGAACTTGTGGGAGTCGACTTCTATCCGCCCTGTGACGGGTGCAGCCGCGTCACTCATTCCCAGCGCTTCCGCGAACCGGGTTTTCGCGTCGTCGGGTGCGCGACCGAGAGCGGTGTCGAGAATTCCCTGAGACTCGGCGCGAGGCTGGTAGCCGGCGCCACCTGCCTCCCAGTTCGACACCGTGCGGTCGCTGACCCCCAGGTACGCGGCGAAGTCCCGCAGGCTCATGCGCAGGGCGTCGCGTAGCAGCCGGGCCTCCCGACCGGACCATCTCTGCACCGTGACCACCGTGGCACCCCCTGTCCATCACCCGGTGGAACGACCGAACGAACAGCGTAGCCAGCCTTGTTCAGCAGTACTGCGGCATTGCTGCAGCGCCCGTACATCACACTCCGCAACCGTCTTGCTCCATGCTGAAACCACCGCGTCGGGGCCGGCCATCACCAGGCAGCCCCTCCGCCGTTCTCTCCTGTACCACCACCAGAAGGAGCAACCGGCATGACCGACATCGTCAAGCGCAACGCCCGCGCCATCCTCCTCGACGGCGACGAACTGGTCCTGATCAAGCGCACCAAGCCGGGCAGGGAGCCGTACTGGGTGACGGTCGGCGGAGGGGTCGAGACGGACGACGCGACCATCGAATCGGCTCTGCACCGCGAGGTGTTCGAGGAGCTCGGCGGCAAGCTGGCGCGCGCCGAACTGATCCACCTGATCACCGACCAGTTGGAAGGCGGCATCGGCGTCCAGCACATCTTCGCCGCGCGCCTGGAGTCGATGGACCTGGCCGCGCGTACGGGAACGGAGTTCGCGAAGCCGGAACGGGGCGAGTACGAGGTGGTACGCGTCCCGTTCACCGGCGAGGCGGTCCGCGAACTGAACCTGATGCCCCCGGAGCTCGCCGAGTTCATCGCCGCCAACACGTACGCGATCACCTCGGTCCTCGACACCCCGATCCGCGAGGCGTGAGCGATGACGCGAGCCCCGGACTTCGTCAGCCTCAACGGCCCTGACAACGTCGGCAAGACGACCCACTTGGTGCGGCTGGCCGAACGGTGGAACGCCTTCCAGCCGCTGGGCGCGGTCCACGAGCACGATCCCGAGCCCTGGGCACGGGTGGCCACCGGCGACTACGCCCGGTGGTGGTTCGAGACGTCCACGACCGTCGAGCTGACCGAGATACTGCTCGCCGGTCATGCCAAGCGGGCCGCCGCACGCGAGAGTGGACGAACGGGTCTGCTGGACCGGGGCTTGCCCATGCTTCTCGCCGTGGCCGCTGCAACCTGCGTGGTCAAGGACGGTCTGACCGTCGGCGAAGCGTTCAAGACCGTGACAGGAATCGCCGGTTCGCGGGCCGCCACACCCGAGACCTCCATCCTCCTGCTCCCGTCATTCGACGCCGAACGCAGTTACGCCATCACCAGCGCCCGCGAGGGCCGACCCTGGACCGGGATCTACCCGGACTACCAGAAGACACTGCACGCGGTCCTGCTCCATCAGATCGACCATGGTGCGTTCACCGCGGTCGTCGACTGCGAGGACCGCTCCTTGGACGCCGTGCACAGCGACGTGCTCGATCGCCTCGGCCTCAGCCGACTCACCGACGGGAGTCCCCGATGACGCAGAACTCCCCGCCCCTGGTGTTACCACCCAGTCTGTCCCGCACCGTGGCAGCGCTCCCGGACAAGGACCGGAACCGCCTGGACGACACCATCACCCGGCTCCACACCGTCAACGGGCGACTGTGGGACACCGAGGACCGGGTGCGCGGCGCCTTACTCTCCGCCGCCCAGGTCGCCGACTGCAAGCGCGAGATCGACCAGCTCAACGCCGAACGGAACCTGCTCGCCGAACGGGCTGACGAGGTCCTCGGCTCGCTGGCCGACGCAGGCCGCGCCGACGCACCACTGCACACCGAGACGCTCGCCTCCGTCATCGACCGCCTCTCGGTGCTGACACTGAGGATCTGGCACAGCGAACGGGCAGCTGCCCGGGACGAGTTGGCCCGCCGACGTGTCCCCGCCCTTCACGGCCAACAGGAGGAACTGTGCGCCGCCCTCGACGCGCTGGTCTCCGACGTCGTCGCAGGCCGCCGCCGGCTCCCCGTACCGGCTCGCTTCAAGCTGTACGGCCGGGACGACGCCGCCCCCGCAGAGATCAAGCCGAGTCGGCGGCTGCGCCGGGTCCTCGCCTTCGGTGGACTGAGCGAGTGCGGCAAGAGCACCAGCGCCGAGTTCGTCCAGCGCACCTGCGGTGCGCAACGCTTCAAGATCGGCTTCCTGTTGCGGCAGGCGGCCCACCGGGAGGGTCTCGCAGACCCGTACGCCCTGTCGCCCCGTCGGCAGGCCGAGCTGCTGCTCGGTGAGCTGAACCGTTTCGCGGACGCGCACGTCGACACGGAGCTGTTCACCATCGAGTCCGTCCACGACGACGCCTCGATCGCCGAGCTCAAGCGACTCATGGGCGACGCACTCCAGATCGTCTACCTGGACGCCTCCTTCGCCGTACGCGTCGAGCGGTCCGGCACTCAGGCCCAGGCCGTCGCCGCGAAGGACGAGATCAAGATGAGCCGTGGAGCCCACCAGGTAGCCACGCTCGCCGACCACGTCATCGACAACACCGGCAGCATCGCCGCCCTCCGCGCCCGGCTCCGGCGCATCGCCGCCCCGCCCACCTCCACGGCGCTGCGCGCGGCCACTCCGTACGGGCTGGGACTGCCTGCCGCCCTAGCCTCGGCGACGGCCGACTTCACCGACGCGGTACGGGCCTACGGCCCCGGCGTACGGCTCGCTGCCCTGACCGGCAGCCCCGGCGAGGGCAACTGGATCGCCGGCTGGTCCGACCTGGACCTCCTCGTGATCGCCGAGCACGAGGCCATCGGCCGGGTCCACGAAGCCCTGGAGCAGTACCGAACGGCCCTCGGCAGTGCGGCCTCCCTCGGCCCCACCCTCGTCACCCCCGGCGAACTGACCGCCCGACGCCTCACCCCGCGCCTGGCGTTCGTCCTCCACCAGCTCCAGCAGGGCAGCCCTGTCCTGTATGCCGCACCCGGCCTCGAACTACCGAAGATCAGCAGAGGCGAGCTGGCGTTCGCCGCTGTCCGGGAACTCCCCCAGGTCATCCTGACCATGCGCCGTCTGCGCGCCGACTCGGGGCCGACCACACTGCGGCAGCTCTACAAGCACCTCGTGCTCGCCTGCCGCCTCCTCCTGCGCGAGCACAACCAGTGGGAGTCCGGCCCCGATCGGATCCTCGCCGCGGCCTCCCGCATGCCGGGCCTGAGGGCCCTCTCGACGCCCTCCCTGGCCGAGATCGCCGGCGCTTGGCGCGACGGCGAGGCCGAGCTCGTCCTCAAGCCCGTCACCATGGCCGTCGACCAGCTCCTCACCTGGTACGCCGTCCAGCTCGCCGCCTGAACAGGCTGTCTATCCTTCCTCGTTCTCCGTCCGACAGGAGCTTCGCCATGCCCGAAACCATCGCCGCGCCGTCCTTCACCGCCCGGATCGTCGAACGGCTCAGCGTCGGAGCTACGAGCCGCCGCGAGCGCGTCATCCATTCCCTGGACGGCCTGGAGCACCCGGTCCACCCCGACACCCTCGCCAACACCGGAGCCGACCTGTGGCGCCTGCTTCAGGAGCAGGTGCCGGACGGGCTCGGCTCCGTGGACTTCCTCCTCGGCCTGGACGCCGGCGGCATCCTGCCGACCGTCTCCCTCGCCGGTGCCGCCCAGCTCCCGTACAAGATCGCTTGGAAGCTGCACCTCCCGCTCGACGGGGCGGTCCGCTTCAGCGAGCCCCACGCGATGCGCACCGACGTCTTCGCGTACGGCATCACTCCCGGCCAGCGCATCGTCATCGTGGACGACGAGATCACCACCGGCCGGACCCTGGCTGACCTCACCCGCCGCCTCCGCGAGGCCGGCGCCGCCCCGCTGGTGGCGGCCTGCCTGGTGGAGGACACGACCCGCGGAGCCCGCGACCTGCTCACCGACCTCGGTCTGCCGCTCGTCTCGCTCACCACGATCGAGGGCACGGCATGACAGCGGTCGCTCCGGCGAGGATCCAGTTTCACCACGGCTCCCTGGTCATCCCCGCCGGCGCCGTCCACACCACCCCGCTCGGGTACGACCGGGGCAGCGTCCCCATCGGCGCACCGCTCCCGCTGGCCGCCTCCGTCGAGCTCGTCCACCGCCTGAGCGGGTGCGGCGAGATCGTCGTGGCCTTCGAGGGGAAGCTCGGTGACTCGCTCCTCGCCCTGTCGGGGGTCCGCGCGGTCCTCGACTGGCTGCGGCTGCGGTCTGTACGCGTGGCCGTCCGGGCGGTGGGTCCGTACGCGGGGCTGATCGCCCGCACTGGGCTGATCACGCAGCCCCAGGCCACCACGCCCAACGGCTGGCGGGCCGTGATCGGCGACCGCACGGGTGTTGAGGCACACGGCTCGGAGGCGGCGGTGAGCCTGGTGCTCGACCCAGCCGCCCCGCCGTGCTGGTCGAGCGACGGCCGCGCCCACCCGGACCTGCCCGCCCGCCACTACCTGGCGCTGGAGCGCCGCCTCGGCATCCGCCTGCCCGGCACGGCTCCTTTCGCTCCCACCCTCGCGACCGGGCCTAACAAGCTCGTGGAGGAGCTGCGCTCGGTGGGCTGGCTGGGCGGTCTGACCATCGCCGCCATCACCGCCACCAGTTGGCCGGAGCGCAAGGACTACACCGCCCAGCGCTACATCGCCCTTGCCGAGCACATCGCCGAGGCACAACAGGCCCAGGCCCGGCTGCTGCTCATCGGCGGCACCCCGGGCGACGGCCTCCGCGTCACGACGGAGGCTCCCCGTCGCCACGTGCAAGCCCTCCATCAATAGATGAATGACGGATACCCAGCACGAAGAGGTCGCGAGAGCAGCGTGACGCAACGATGGATGGCCTCGCGGGTGGGCGACCAAAGAGGCACATCATCGTGCTTGGGACGCGCTCCTATTCGCCCTTCGTTTCTGCCGCTCTTCCAATCGTCCTACCGTCTGCGGAAGCCGCGCTTGGCGAGGCAACGGATAGGACGGGCGCGGGACCTGGAGGGTTGATCAGGTCTCCAGCTGAGTACACGACGCACCTCCTGCCACGCTCCCACCAGCCCAGCCAATCCCTCAAGAACGTTACGGGCTTGAACCAGGACGGCTCCCAGGAATACAAGGAACGCGGGAATCCCTAATAAGACAGCAGCCCAACACATTAGGGCCCCCTTCCCATACATAGTAGCCAGCGGAACGCCTAGACCCGAGACAACCAACAGGAATGACTCTGCCGCCCTTTCCGATCGATGCCAGTACCCAAATGGACGCCTTCCACATGCCAAAATCTTTTCCACGGCGAGCGTTCTTGGACGGTTCCGTACGCACCGTAGTTACTCCTCTGCACGGTCTCACCTCGCAGGCCACTGAGTCTGCAGCGTAGAAGCTGCATTCTTTGATCTTCGCTGAGTCATCACTACCGTGGGAATGCTGGCACCAAGGAGTCGCAGCCGTCTTTACGGTGCAGCATAAATTCTTTGATCACTGGCGCTTTCCTCGGCTCAGCTTGTCGGCGCCGAGTGAAGGCACGATCTTGGGTTGCCGAAGGCCCTGGCGCGGCTTCCGGTCAGCGCCGTTGTCACCCCGTGACCGCAGTTTCCGGTCAGCGCCGACGAAGGGTGGAACGGCATCACATGGCGGCGGTCCAGCCGTGGTACCGCATCAGCAGCTGTCAAGAGATGGCCGAATAGCGGTCTGCGCCCCCTCGTGCGCACTTGCTTGCGCTCCCCCGCCGGGCTCTACCGTCCTTCGGCTCACGCCACACAACATCGACGGAACGGAAGGGCAGCCGGTGAACAAGGACGAATCCAAAGCCGTCAGCGAGGTCCTACACGAGCTGAGCAACACCTCACACGTTCAGATCCGCTCGTCGGCCGAACTGGGCGCCCACGTCTCCGAGGCTGCGCAAAATGAGGACGAGAAGCGGACAGACAAAGGGCAGGGGCCGCTTCGCCGACGGACCGACTACAGGGCCGCCCGGAACGCGCCGCGTTCGCTGACCCTCACCCCCTGGCAAATCATTCACGCCATCGGCCTCGGGGCTGCCTCGGCCCGCCAAGGTGCAGGACGAGGGCTGGCCGAGCACTGGGGGAGCCTGCGCTATATCCAGGCTCTGGAGGGCAACCAAGGCAACTACCTGCAACTGTCGTCCGAGGGTCGCGATCTCCTGCGCTTCTACAAGGCCACGCAGTCTGGGGAGATCGGCACCGGC
>NZ_JOEZ01000062.1 GCF_000721175.1 Streptomyces anulatus | reverse complement strand
CGCTTACTCATGTTGCTCTTCTTGCTCACTACCTGTGACTGCTTCCTCCGGGACCTTCCGTCCCAGTATCAGGCTGTCCAGGTCAAGGGGGGAGCTTCATGGACACGTGTTTGCGCACTCCCGACGCCTGGATCCCCAGCAGTTCCGCGATGCGCAGCACGGACTGTTGCTCGATGAAGTACAGCAGGGCCACTTCCTTGCGCCTGGGCGGGAGTTCGCGGATCACCTGCCAGCAGCGGTCCAGGTCGTCCCGCGCAATGACCACGTGGGCCAGATCAGGGCTGACCCAGTCGTACAGCCGCTCCACGTCGGCGTGCAGCCGGTCCCCCAGCGTCTCCCGCCGGATGCCGTCGATCCACCTTCTGCGGCACACACTGCGCAGCCAGTTGCGGCGCTCCTCCACGCCCAGTTCGGCGAGCGACTCCTCCCACTGGAGAAAGGCGGCCATGAACGTCTGCTGCACAAGATCCTCGGCTGCGGTCTGATCCCCACCGGTCCGCACCATGGCGTAGCGGGTCAGGCCTATCGCTTCCCGCTCCCATAAAGCGGAGACCTCTTGCACCTTCTCCTGGCCTCGTTGCGTCACACCTGTTTCCCCCTGATCCGTTTCTGATGGCGCTCCGACATGCACCTGCATGGCAGGTCCCCCGCGCCCACGCTCCTGGACCACCAAAGTGCCGCCAGGAGCGTGGCGTACCAGCGCGATCAGGGTGGCTCTGCGTTGCCATTCCGCCAGGAAACCGGCAGCAGCCGCAAGCAGACACAACGGCACCCAGAATCCCAGCTGCGCAAGGACGGGCCCCAACCAGCCTGTCCCGTGCTCTACGAGAGTGTTCACATCACAGAGTCGAACGGGCAGCCCAAAGTGCTGCCTCCGATCCCAAAATTTTCTGGATTGGGGTGTGCCCCCGTGACCGAACCGATCACATCCGGGCCTCCGAGCCGTTACCGACCGCGTGAACGACTACGCCGAACTGGCCAACAGCCGTACGGCCTGGCCCTGATCCGCACCACCCAGGGCCCGCGGCACCATTCGAGCCTGGCGTCACGAGTCGAGAGGCTGGTGCAGGTCCAGGTAGCAGCGCAGCCGCACGCCAGGCTGGCCGACATCCCGCGTCGTCCGGTCCGCCGCCGCCGTCGCCCACCGTGCGGCGAGCACGGCCTGGATGGCAAAGACCGTCGCGTCGTCAACGCCAGCGACATCGATGACAGCCAGCCCTGGCCGAGTCACATGCGTTTCGTTGATCGGAGCCATGTACAGCACTACGCCCGGGCCCGCGGGTGGAGTTCCACCGGTGCGGAAGCTTCACCCGCCCGAGGCACAAGGTAGTTGTCACCCGGTCCCGGGACGGAAGGGCGAGAGCCAACCGCCCTCGGCCCTCTGCTCGGGCACGGCCTGGTCGTACTCCTGGTGCCCGTGTGTGGCCTGCTCGGCTTGGCGGTCAGCGGTGATGGCCCGCTGCTTGCAGTCGTCGCACAGGTGCGGGTGGGTCTCGCGCAGGGCGCCCCACCCGGCGGGCTCGATGGCCTTCCACCGTTCGTCGGTGAACCGGGTGCCACAGTCGGCGCACACGGGACGGCAGGCCTCTCGCTCGGCCCGCTGCTGTGCGGCGATGCGGCGCAGCTCCTCCTTGTGCTCCCGCTGGCCGGCGGCGTACTCAGCTCGCTGGCGGGCGCCGGCCGTTTCGCGGCGCGGGTTGCCGATCGCCTCGAGGAGCGTCTGGTTCTGTGGTCGGCCGAAGCGCCGGAAGACGCTCCGGCCGGGCCGTACTCCTTCAGATGCTTCATGCCGGTGACCGCGATGGGCAGCTTGCCGTCGTACATGTGGAAGCCGTCTTCATACGCGTCGCCCTTCCAGTGCCGCTGGGTCAGCTCGGCCAGCTACGCGATGACGGTATTGGGGTTGCGCGGGCCGATCCGGTTGAAGACGAGCAGCAGCGGCGGGTGCAGCTGATCGCCGTGGCGGCCGTCGGGCACCCACCAGCGGGTGCGCCACATCGGCCGCTCGGTGCCGTCGACGTCCTTCACCTTCCACTGGCCAAACCGCATGTACTTGTCGATCTTCGCGGCGAGGACCTGCGCGGACTCGAAGCAGTTGTCGATCTCCACGAACAGCAGCGGCACCCCGTCCTCGGGCGCGGTGATGACGATGTCCGCCTGGGCTCCGCCCTTGCCCGGGTTGGACCAGGTGCCGGTCGTGGGCAGCGCCACCTCGGTCGTGTAGGAGGCAATGGTGCCCAACCCGGCGGGCGCGTCGACGGCGGCCTGCGCGGCGGTGAGAACGTCGGCCTTGGACCTGGACCCCGCCAACTGGTCCCTCTACCTGGACCTGGCGGATGTGCGCGCCTAGTGACCTGGTTTTGAGGTCGTGGGTCGCCACGTGAGGCGTCTTCTGTTTCAGGTTGCGGTGTTCGCCTGCGGCGGGTCACGCGTTAGCGCTGTCCTGTGAGCATGGGCGATACCCGGCTGGAACCTGTCGTGCTGTCGGAGGCCGAGCGGCTGACGCTGGAGAACTGGGCCAGGCGCCGCTCGACCGCGCAGGGACTGGCCGTTCGCGCACGCATCGTGCTGGCGTGCGCGAACGGCTGGAACAACACCGTGGTCGCCGCGCGGCTCGATGTCGGCAGAGACACCGTGCGCCGCTGGCGCACACGGTTCCTGCGCGACCGTCTCGACGGACTCGTGGACGAGCCACGGCCCGGAGTGCCGCGGACCATCACCGACGCCCAGGTGGAAGAGGTAGTGGTCCGCACCCTGGAAGAGACACCCTCCGCGGGCACGCACTGGTCCAAGCGGGAACTGGCCAAGGTCGTGGGGATCTCACCCGCGAGCGTGCTGCGGATCTGGCATGCCTTCGGCCTGCAGCCGTGGCGGACCGAGACCTTCAAGATCTCCCCGGACCCGTTCCTGATCGACAAGATCCGTGACGTCGTCGGTTTGTATCTCGCTCCGCCGGCGAACGCCGTCGTCTTCGCGGTCGACGAGAAACCACAGATCCAGGCCCTCGAACGGACCGCACCGGTCCTGCCCATGATCCCGGGAGTGCCCGAGCGGCGGAGCTTCGACTACGTCCGCCACGGCACCATCGACCTGTTCGCCGCCCTGAACACCGCGACCGGCAAGGTCATCAGCAAGCTGTCCGCCCAGCACCGAGCAGTCGACTTCCGCGACTTCCTCGACGAGATCGACCGCCAGACCGAACCCGGCCTGGCGGTCCACGTCATCTGTGACAACCTCTCCGCCCACAAAGCACCCGTGGTGCACAAGTGGCTCCTCGCCCACTCCCACTTCCAGCTCCACTTCACCCCCACCTACTCGTCCTGGATCAACCAGGTCGAGCGGTGGTTCGCCGAGCTGGAACGACGCTGCCTCGAACGCGGAGTGTTCTGCTCACTCGATGACCTCAAGAGCGCACTCGAAGACTGGATCAAGGTCTGGAACGACGCCGCCCGGCCCTTCAAGTGGACCAAGACCGCCGACCAGATCCTTGACCGCATCGGCCGCTACTGCGACAGGATCTCTGAACCAGGTCACTAGCAGGGCGACTTCACCGCAGCCACACTCCTCGCCGCGCATGGCCTGCAGCACGAGCCCCACGAAGTCTTGCTGCACGCGGCGGGAGCCGCCTACCGCACACGCCTCTCCGGTTCGTCCAGCGACCTGAAAGCTCTGATCGCCCTGGCGCCGGAGCTCTCGAACACCGCCTACCGGAAACTGATCGACTACGCGTGCGCAGGGCCGAGGCTGTCTCGCAGGCTCGTGGCCAAGGCCCGCTGCATCCGCAAAAACTGAAGACACCCTGCCTTGGAAATCGGGCAGGGTGCACGAGGCCGGAGGCGGCAGGCGGCGTCCCGTCCGTGGGCCGGATGGGAAGCCGCCTCGTGGAGTGGTGGCTGCCGGTTTCAGCCGTGGTAGGTGATGTAGCCGTTGCCGTCGCGGTCGTTGGCCTTCTTGGTGTAGGCGTGGACGTCGGCGCGGGCGCCGCCCGGCTTGTAGAAGTAGATGGTGTCCTTGTCGTTGTTCCAGATGAAGTTGCAGTTCTGCCGGTAGACGACGTTGCCCGCGTCGGAGTCGGTGCCGCGGCCGCCGCGCAGCTTGATGTAGTCGCCGGGCTGCAGGGTGTGGTTCTTGGTGAAGGTGAACTTGTTGCCGGCGGCGTCCTTGACGACGTAGCCCTTCAGGTTGACCTTGGCGGTCTTCGAGTAGTTCTTGATCGTCAGGTACTCGTCCTTGGTGTTCCCGCCGGAGCACTTGTTGGAGTCCCGGCCTGGAGCGTCGTACTGGACACCCTTGATCTTCAGTGCCGAGGAGTACTCGGCGGCCTGCGCCGGTACGGCGGTGAGGCTGAGCACGCCGACGACGGCCACGGCCGCGGCGATGGGCAGGGTACGGCTGATACGCATGCGGGTTCCCCCCTGATGGTGCCTATGGAGCATCGGGGAGCATACCGACTCCGTGACCATCGCATGGTCAAATGGTGAAGTAAATGTGAAGACAGGGCAGTGTGGGTTGGTAGTTCTAGGAGCGGGGCTTGATGCAGAACACGGTGCGGCTGAGCAACAGACCTGCCTACAGTCGGATTCTCAGCGCTGGACCACCAGGCGCGTGCCGCGCTCCCCCAGGGAGATTGCCACGGCCCGCTGGACGCTCAACCACACCCCGACTGAGCCAAAGCGGGCCGTCGACAGCCATGCCGTCGCAGAGGCGGCCGACCTGGATGCGCTGACCTGGCGGCAAGCTGCGGGAGCCCCTGCCCAACTGCCGCTGGGTGGCCGACGGACTATGAGGCCGGCTCGTAGGTCACGGTCTGATCGGGGCAGCTGGCCGCCGCCTCGTTCAGGGCCGTCACTTCGGCTTCGTCGGCCGTAAGGCTCCAGCGGAGCTTGGTGGCGACCCATTCCGCGACGTACCGGCAGTGCACCCCGGCCACCGGCGGCAGCCACTCGGCGGGATCCTGGTCGGCCTTCGACCGGTTCGAGCGGGCCGTGACGGCCACCAGGCTGGCGTCGGCGCCCTGGTCGTTGGCGTACGCCTCACGCCGCTGCGCCGTCCACGCCGACGCCCCGCTGTCCCAACTCTCCGCGAGGGGCACCATGTGGTCGAGGTCCAGGCCGGAGGCCGACGTTACCCACACCTGGTCGTAGTACGACCACCAGCGCCCGCCCGTCAGCCGGCAACCGGGTCCGACCACCGGGGGTTCGACGGCCTCGGTGAGCAGGACTTCCGCGCGGGTGTTGCATCCGTCGGACGGATTGTCCCCGGTGTTCCAGTGGCGGAAGGCATCCCGGCTGTAGCCGTCGCGGGACTCGGTATCCACCGGTAGACGGGTGACTGCTTCGGCCAGCGGGAGCGTCTCCGCGGCGTGGGCGGGTGCGGGGATCGTGAGGGGCAGGACGGCGAGGGAGGCGGCGGCCAGGCCGCGCAGCACAGAGGTGAGCATGAGCCCGTTGATAACGGCCCCCCAGGGGGCGCTCTCAGGCGTTTGGCGAGTGCGCCGCCCTTGTGGGTGCAATGGTCGTACCGGAACCGGGCGGCACGGCTTCCCGGAACACTCCCCTCGAGCACGTCCGTGCACCCCGGCTACTGGGAGAGGAGCAAGCTGATCAAACCTCGTACGATCAGGCTGCGGGGAGTCAGCACGCACACCGCGCCGTACCCGGTACGGGTGGCGCCGGCCGGACGCGAGAACTTCAGCGAGCGTCGGAGCGTCGTGCCGGGTATGAGGCCGATCAACGACGTACATGTGGCGGAGCCGGGACTTGCGGTGGTGGAGGTCGCGGCCGCCGATGACGAGACCGCGTTCGCCATCCAGGAACTGCTCGCCACACGGTGCGCGGTCGCCGTGGCGGACCGCACGACCCGTGAGCCGGGCGAGCCGGGTGTGCGGCTGCGCTGCTACCTGGACCTGCGGCAGGAGGCTACCCCGGCCTGACCCGGGCCGCTGTTCGTCGACGCTGCCTCTCCCCCCGTGTCTGGCGGGAGGGTTGGCGTCGCGGTATGTAGTCAGCCGCGGCGGCGGAACAGGGCGCGGCGGGGCCTTCCCGGCTCCTGGCCGTGGCCGTCCTCCGAGGCCGGCTGCATGGCGGCCTGCCGGCATGCAGCGTCGGCGGCTTCCCGCTGGGCGACGTTGTCGGCGTGACAGGGACCGCACGCGGACAGCTCACCGGCCTTCGGCATGAAACTGTGCATGGTGGTCTCCTCCCACCGCTGGTCGGTGAACTTCTGTCCGCACCGCTTGCACACCGGCCGCCGCGCCTCCCGCTCAGCCGCCCTGCACCGTTCTTCTTCCGCTTCGGCGCGGGCGGCCTGGCGGTGGTAGAGGTCCTCGCCGTCGGGGTTGTCGAGCGCGTCGGTCAGCTTCTGCTCGCCGGCCCTGCCGAGACGTCGCCACACCGCCGCGTCTGCGCCGTGTTCCTGGAGCTGCTCCAGGGTGGTGATGACGACCGGCACTGCCTGGCTGTAGTCCTTCGCCGTGATCGCCTTGCGGTAGTAGCTCTCGTACCGGCGCGGCGCCCAGTAGCGGCGGCCGGCTTCCTTAAGGACCTGCACGGTGTTGTCGACCTTCGCCTCGGTGGTGTCGGCGAACACGAACGCGAGTGGCACCAGGCCCTCCCGGCCGGTCGGCGGGTAGATGCGGCGCCACAGCCGCTTCTCGTGGTCGACGTGCTCGATCGCGTCCGGCCGCGAGCGGACCAGGTGCACGGTGTGCTTGTCCGCGTCCGGTGCCAGCAGTCGGCCCCACTGCCAGTACCGGCGCAGCTTGTGCACCAGGTCGTGGGCGTCCTCGGTGCGGCGGTCGATCTCCAGCAGCAGTACCGGCACCCCGGCCGCCGGCGCCCGCATCACCAGGTCCGCCCGCTGGGCATAGCCGCCTGCGAGCCGGTGGGCGACCTCGGTCTGGAAGCCGAGCCGGTGCCCGATCCCGGCACGGTGCAGTTCGGCGGCCGTGGAGGTGACCGCTGCGGCGTGGTCGTCGTAGCTTCCCGCGAGCAACTCTCCGGTGACCGGGTGGTGCTTCTGCTTGCGCAGCGCTGAGACCCGTATGTTCTTCGGCTCCAGCAGCTGCTTCGCTTCGCGGTGTCCTCGGTCGGTGAGTACCCATACCTGTCGCTGGTCGTCCTGGACCGATTCGATCCTCACCAGGCGGTGGTCCTGAAGATCCAGGAGGTTGTCCCGTGTGAGCTTGTCGTGCTGGTTCTCTGGGCGGGTCAGCTTCCACAGTTGGTCGGGCGTCGCCCTTTGGAAGATCCCCAGTGCTTGCAGCAGTTCCCTGCGTCGGGGTTCGGTCGAGTTCTTCCTGTGCTTGGGACGCCTTTGGGCATGAGGGTTGTCGGAGCTGCGGCGGCCCTCTGTCCGCCGGGTCTGACCTGCGGGAACGTCCGGCTTCTGACGGCGGGGCGCGGAGGGGGTGATGGAGGGGTCTACGGAGGGGGTCTGTTCCGGCTCGTCGGCGGCGCTCGCCACGGGGTGCTCCTGGTGGTGGGGCGGGCTGATCCCGCCGTGCACCTTCTACAGGTTGGTTTTTCGGTCCGCGTGTGACGTTGTTCTTGAGAAACCTGCCGGTCGTGACCCCGTCGTGATCAACACGGAGCAGGGATTCCCACCCTCCCGGCGGTCGGCTCCTGTCCGCAGGACCGGCCCGCGCCGTAGGGCGATCGGCCGGGCGCAGCAGGCACCCGGCCAGCGAACGTAGGCCGTTCCGCTCCGTCCCCCGCCTTTCCGCGCAGGGCGCTGTTGTGGTGCAGGGCGGGGACGGCGCCGACGGCCGGGGTGATTATTGCCGGGTGAAGTGCCACATCTGGGAGGTGGTTGCTGAGTCGGGGTGGGGAAGTTCGCGCAGCGGTGCGTAGTTGTCGTCCCCGTACAGGCCGGTGACAGCGAGGTCCTCGTTCAGGAAGGGCGACAGGACCCATCGTGCGGGGTTTTCGTCGGTGGACCTGAGGATCCACCATTGGGATTTGTTCGTCGTGCACGCGGCCAGGTACACCGAGGACCCTGCCTCGCCTGTCCTGGCGTCGGCGCAGTTCCCGGTACGGGCGCTCTTCCAGTGGAAGATTCCGGGACGGCCGTTGACCTGCTCGAACTGGAATGTGCGCGGGAAGGGATGGTCCTGCCGGTAGTAGACCTGCAGGAAGGTGCCGGCGTTGCCGACCGTGTCGTCGGGGACCAGGTAGTTGGTATGGGCGTCGTTGGTGATGACGACAGGTCCGGAGGGGACGGGGGCGGCGGTGGGTGCGGCTTGAGCGGGTCCGGTCAGGACCGTGGCGGAAAGAATGGCGGCCGCAGCGACGGCCCAGCGTCGGATACTCATGAAGCTGACCATGACATGCCGGATTTGCGTCGAACCGTTCTTTCAGAAGAAGACCACCCGATCGAGCAGAGTCAGCCGTCCGGAATGAACCGGGCCCGGTGTCCGGCGCGGGGCCCTTCCACGGCGCGGAAGCACTGGCCGGGCGCCGTCAGGTTGAGCGAGCACTCGAGGGTATGAGCCGGTTTGGCGCGTTTCGGCTTCGGTGGTGACAGCGGCTCGGTGACGCCGGTGCCGGATACAAGGCGGCTGCGGCCTGAGCCGAGACGGAGAGCGGGGCAACGCCTGGGGACGGGAATTCCTCCCCCTGGGCACTGCCCTGTTTTTGGATGAAATGTCGCAGGTAGCGGACCTGGACAAGGGGGTAGCGCGAGCGTCGTCCGGCGGGTGCGCTCACCGCCGGTGTGCGGACTCTGTCCACGGGTCCGCGCTCCGAGAATCGCTTCTGAGGCCGCCGTGATCAGCGCAGCGGCCCGTATGCGAGGAGCTGTCCATGGTTCAGAACCCGCCCCTGTCCCAGGTTCCCGGCGTGCCTCTCGCTCCGTTGACGCCGGATGCAGCGATAACTGCCTTCGGCTACCCCTCCGGGCCGTGGAGGCCGGAGACACCGAAGTGGTTGCCAGGTTCGCTGGCGCCGGTTTGGGGATGCTTTGGCTGCTCGTGGACGTGGCGGAGCGGATCATCGTCCCGGTCACCGCCCTGTGCGGTCTCGACCCGGACCCGTGCGACGACTCCTTCGCCCCGCAGGCCGTCGGGCGAGTCCTCGTGGCAACCCTACGAGCTGGTCCCCCTTTTCGCCCGGACCGAGGCAGGGTTGACCAGTGCAGCGGACCAGTCGATCGACCCTGCGGCACCCAGCCGGTCAAGGACTTCGTTGTGGAGGCGCCGCCACAAGCCGGCCCTTGTCCAGGCAGCAAACCGGCGGTGCGCGGTGGCTGGGCTCACGCCGAAGCAAGGCGGCAAGCGATGCCATGCACACGACGTGGTCAGCGCGTACACGATCGCGCAGAACACTTTCCGGTCCGCCACCGGAGCCGTTCCACCGCCCTGCCGACGTGGCTTGAACGGCGGTATCAGCGGCGCCGCAATCTCCCACAGCCCGTCAGGAACGAGATCGCGCTCGAGATCCACAGCCATAGCTGGCGATCATGCCTCAAAGCGGCTACGTCCGGTGTCGGCCCGTCCGAGAGCGCGAGGGCTGCCCAGCCCAGTCTTCTAACCTGATCGCGTGATCGACTACGACGATTCCGGCCGCCCTATGGTCCAGGTGGGGGGCTCCGAGCCCGCACGCCTACTGCTCTCGGAGCCGACCCGGCGGTACGAGGACGAACCAACACTGGACTTCCTCGTCAGGGCCCACGGATCCTGGGGAAGTGTCGAGACCTCGGTGGAGACCTGGGACGGTGACGGTCTCGACACCTTCCTTGCCTCACTTGCCGAAGACTTCCGGGGCTGGGAAGGAGTGCGCAGCTGGCACTCCCTCTGCTACGACCTGACCCTCTCAGCGGAACACCACCCTGGTGGCCACGTCCGATTGACGTGGGGAATCCGCGACCGGGCACCCTCCGAGGAATGGCAGTTCGAGACCACCACGATGCACGCGGCAGGGGAGGACATGCGCAACCTCAGCGCCGAGATCCACACGCTCATCGCCAGCGTCGCGGAGTAGCTGAACAAACCCCGAAGCCGGTCCCGACCACATGAGATGACGCCTCAGTAGGCGCCCCTTGGAACACACCACCAGGAGGAATCAGTGTCATCCCCTCAACTGCTCACCCCCGAGGAGAAGCTCGCCGACGCGAAGAGGCTGTTGAGCCTCCCGCGTATCGTCGTGATCTGCGGCTCCACCCGCTTCATGACCGAGATGACCGAGGCCGATCTGCGGGAGACCAAAGCCGGAAGGATTGTCGTCAAACCGGGCTGTGACATGAAGTCGCCACACGAATTTTAGTCCGATCCTGTCGAGGCCGAGGCGCTGAAGGCTCGACTCGATGATCTGCATCGGGCGAAGATCCGGCTCGCTGATGAGGTGCTCGTCGTCGGCGACTACATCGGAGACAGCACCCGGGCGGAAATTGCCTACGCCCGGTCGCTGGGCAAGCCCGTGCGGTTCACGCACCCTGAAGTCGACCCCGACGCCTGACCGCCCACTGCCACCTCGACAACCAGGGACGGGATGGGCTGGGTCGGCTTCTGAACCGCGTGGGTAAACGCATCCAGCGCTCCAGGGGGATGCTGCCGTGCACCCTCGGAGCTCCCCACTGCCCGAGGGGCGTGGGGAACTCCGAGGGTGCGTGTACCTCTATGGAGCAGGCTGCCGCGTTAGTCGATCTTCATGTAGAAGCGGTCGTTGGTCTCGGAGGGCCGGTCCAGGCCCTTGTCCCAGGCCAGCATCCGGTCGTCGACGTAGTACTCGCGCAGCATTCCGCCCGCGACGCGGTTGTCCTTCGCCGGCACCGACTTCACCGAGAAGTCCCAACTGGCGTTGCCCGCCCCTTCGAGGGTGGAGGCGAAGGGGTACTCGTCGCACTGTTCACCGGGGTTGGTTCCGTTGGGCAGGCCCGTGTCCCGGTACAGGTCGCGCTCCGGTCCGGTCTTGAAGCAAGCGCCGTCCTTGTGGTCCTTGTTGGCTTTGGTCTCATCAGAGTGCAACTTCTTGGTGATGCGGTGCAGTCCGGGAGCGTCCGGGTTGGCCGGGTCGTACTTGCCGGGGATCTTCTTGTCCCTCGGCCACGGCTGCCCGGGAGGGGCCAGCAGCGGGTAGGTCGAGCGCGGCTGGTTGAAGGCGATGTACAGGTGCTCGGCCACGGCGTGGTGGGTGGTGCCCCGGTTGTAGGTCAGGTGCGGGGTGACCTCGCTGAAGATGCACGCCTTGGGGTACTTGGCCTTGCCCTTGTTGAAGTAGGTTGCCGAGTCGCAGCGCACCAGCCGCGGCGGGGTTTCCGCCCTGTTCAGCGTGGTGTATTCCTCGTTGTCGGTGAATGCCTCGACGTACCACTGGTTGTAGGAGATCTTGTCGCGGCCTTCGCTGTTCTGCTCGCGGTTATAGATGTCCCAGTTGGCCCAGATCGGGTTGTTGTCCCACGTCGCCCAGGGCATCGTGTACGAGCCGGGGCCTGCCCCGCAGACGTCCGAGTCCTGCGAGCACTGGCCCATCAGGCTCAGCGGCACGCCGGGAGCGACGAAGATGTTGTCGATGGGGCCCCAGTCGTAGTCCACCGAGTCCTTCTCGATCTGCGAGAAGATCCTCACCCGGCGGTCCTTGGCGTCGCCCTGGCCGAAGACCCGCCACACCGCGCTGGTGGTGCCTTCCTTCTCGACCGGGATGCCCTTGCTGTCGATCTCCCAGTACTCGACCTGCAGGTTCCACCTGGCGCAGTAGGTGAAGCGGTTGTAGATCCGGCCGATGCCCTTGTCGGCGGCGTCGCCGTCGAGGCACGCGTTCAGGCGGTCCTCGTGGGGCATCTCCCCGATCGGCACCCACCCGCGGTTGTGCTCGGGAGTCGGGATCGGGTCGGCGGCTGTCTGAGGGCTTTGGGCTGCCTGCCGGGCGTTGTCGGCGGCCGTCTGCTTGGATGCGCGGTCCGCTTCCAGGACCGTCAGCGGCTCGGCTGCCTTCTTGGCGGGCTGGGCCGGTGCTGTGTGGTCGGGCTGGGTTGTGGGCGCGGGAACTGGGAGGCTCTTGTGGCCCTGTTCGCGGGCTTTGCGGCCCTGCGCGCGCAGGTCGGCCAATTCCTGCTGGGAGATGCCGACCTTCATTCTGATCGTCTGGTCAGGGCCGGCGGCCGCGTCCTTGGCTCCGGCGGGTGTTGGGACTGCGGCGGGCTGGGCGGTGGCCAGCTGGGCCGGAAGCATGAATGCCCCTGCCATCACCGCCGCGATCAGTGTGTTCGATCGCCACGTTTTACTCAGCGACATGCGTTGAGAATCCCCCTTGATTCAGCCGGGTTCTGGCCGACCAGCGGTCCCTCGGTCAGCCCGCTTTCCGGCGTGGCAAACGCGGGCACCAGGTTCCAAGGGGGCTCATAGGTAACACAAGGACATTTCAGGCCGAACTTCCCCAGCGGCGAAGGGTGATGAGACCGCCTGCGGCCGGCGTCACCTGCCTGCTGCGCTCAGACCGCCCAGCCAGGATCCCTCGAAGTCTTCTTCCTGCAGCTCCACGCCCGTCACTGCGCGCAGTGCCAGCACGACGCGGTCAGCAGCGTCCACCGCAGCCACCTGACCGGTCGGCTCGTCACCGCGGGAGAAGCCCAAGGACAGCAAGCCCTCGACCGTCTGTTCTGTGTCGGCGGCCGCGTAGGGCAGCCGCCCGGTGACGGCATCCAGCTCGCACACCACCTGGCCGTCGGCCGCCACGTGAACCATCAGCTGGTTGGGGTCCTCGAACGCGGAAGCAGCCACCCGCCCGCTCGCGGACAACGCCTCGAGCACCGCACGGTCCATCCCCGCCCAGCCCTGGGTGCCCTCCAGCTCCACGATCAGCGACCAGCCGTCCCGAAGCTCGCGCCCGAGCAGCAGCACGTCCGACGGTGTGCCGTCGGCTTCCAGCCGCTCGGTCGCCAGCTGCAGCCCATCCGTGACATCTGTAACATCGCGCACGCCCATGCTTTTTAGCGCCTGAGCAGGCGCAAGGTGAGCGAGCGTCATACACCAGCCTTCACCGAACAGTTCGGACAGATCCACCACTCGACGTCTCCTTACTCCCAACTTACGTTCCCACCCTCTCGATCTCTGCCCACGCCATCAAGCAAGCCCCGCCCGGATCCGCTTCCCGCCCGTAACAGATCCCCTTCACGCGTGGATCTGCTGGACCAAGTCGACATGGGTACGGCTCTCAACAGCCGTCTTCGACTGTCTGGGCTGAGGGGGCAGTACCAGTTCCAACAAAGCGTTGACCGTTGCTCCGTCCAGCTCGCTATCGAGGTGGATGAACCGTCGCAGCATCGCTCCGACTGATGGCGGTGCTGGCAGGGGTTGCTGATCGCGTCCAGCAGCGACTGCCGCTGCTCTCCCGGCGACAGGTCCACATCACCGGCTATGCACCTTCTGCCTCGTACAGGCTGAAGGCGATGGTCGCGCCCAGGCCCGTCAGGTTGCCGATGGGCAGCTCCTGGTCGTCGTCAGCGACTGGCCGTGACTTGGGCGCGGTGATTGGCGGGCAGGCAGGTCTGGTGCGGAGGGCCGGGGTGGTCTGGTTCGCCTCTTCCACGGCAGGGTAGCGGTCAGCAGCCATGTGACCCGCTCGGCGAAGCGTGGTTCGGGCACAGGAATCTCGATTCCGGGGTGACGGGTGTAGTGCCGGGTGACGGTGTCGGCGACGTAGTTGGTCAGCGCGTCGATGCGGTGGCGCTTTCGCGGACGGGTGCCGAGGCCGGCGTAGAGCCGGTTGAGGGTGTGCAGGACGGTGGGGAGGCTGGCATCGAAGCTGATCGTCTGCGGGGGATAGGTGCCGACGACGGTGAGGGTGTCCGTGTCGGAGGCTGTGGTAACCCTGTGTGCCTGCTGCCGGTAGAAGTCGGCGGCGTACTGCTCACCGCAGGCCTCGTGGTAGAGGGACAGGGAGTAGCAGGCGGGGGCGTGGTGGTCTCCGGCGGCGTATTGCCACCAGAAGCGGGCTCCTTGTGGGATGCCGGCGACGTGGAGGGCGCAGCCGAGGAGCCAGGCGGAGTGCAGGTCGGGCATCTGGTCGGTGAGGAAGGTGAGGGACTTCTCGGTGACGGTGGCGATGGCGGTTTCGCACAGGGTGTTCAGGTGATGGGCGGCGGCGTGGTGGCGAGGGCTCGGGTAGGGGGGCTGTTGGGGGGCTGGGG
>NZ_JOEZ01000061.1 GCF_000721175.1 Streptomyces anulatus | reverse complement strand
CGCGATGGGCAAGCGAACACCCCGGCTGCGCCGGGGTGTTGCGCTCCGCTCCGCGTTCGCGCTAGCCCGGGGCTGCGCCCCGGGCTCACCACCCGGACTGTGTCCGGGTGGTGACGGCCTGTCCGCTGCGCTCCCGGGCCGGGCCTTGCTGCGCAAGGCTTGACCGGTTCTCCGCTTCGCTCCGTACCGGGTTGGGTCGGTCCGCTGCGCTCCCCAACCCAACGGCCCTTCCGGCTGCGCCTCCAGAACCTTGTGGCCCGCTGGCGCGGGCCAGGCTGGCTACGGGGAGGGGCCGCTCGTTCGTGTCGGTTTCAGCGTGGTGGCTGCATCGGTTTGATGCAGCATGTAGCTTTGGTGGAAGTAGATGACAGTCTGAGGGTTCTTCGGGTGGATGGTTCCGGTTCTTCGAGGGGGCGGGTTGACTGTGTGGAGTGCTGAGGGTGTGGCGGAGGGGCTCGGTTCGCCGTGTGAGTGGTGGCCTCGATTTCACAGCGGTTTCGGAGGCGGCGGTCCGGGAGCGGGAGGCCGGGGAAGAGGTCTGGTGCGGTGAGCAGGTTCATTCCGAGTTCCCCGCAGGATCTGGAGCGGCTGGCGGCGGTGTGGGCCGCGAAGCAGGTGGAGTGGCGGCGGGTTGCGGCTCTGATGGAGCAGGGGGGGCTGGGACGTGTACGCCCCAGAGCGAGATGCCCAGGGGTCGGATTGGGCGCTTGCGGAGCGGCGTCAGCAGTTCCTGGACGCGCACGCCGATCGTGCGACGCGGTGGCGGGATGAGCGGGATGCACTGGTGGCGGAGCTGTATCTGTCTGCGGCTGCTGGCCGGCTGGTCCGGGGCGTGGTCGAGCGGGCGGGCCTGGAGCCGGTCCAGGTCCTGGCGCAGCTCGCGGAGCGGGTGGTCGTGGGTGAGGACGGCGCTGTTTCCGTTCTGCCGTTCCTGCCTTCTCAGTGAATTCTGAGGGGCGCTGAAGAATTGCCGGGAATTGTTGGTTGAGAGGGTTGGGAAATGTCTTTGGTTTCGTTGAGGAAACATCAGGTGGATCAGCGGTCGGCTTTTCGTAGGTGGGTGGGATTTCCTGCACGATGGCCCGTGCCCGCTCAGGGTGCCCGGGGCACGATCGTGTCAGCGACCGGATCGGGTAAGACGATCATGGCTGCCGCGTGCGCGCTGGAGAGTTTCGCGGACGGCCGGATCCTCGTCACGGTGCCGACCCTGGATCTGCTCGCGCAGACCGCACAGGCGTGGCGGGCGGTGGGCCACCGGGCCCCGATGGTCGCGGTGTGCTCGCTGGAGAACGACGCGGTCCTCAACTCGCTGGGGGTGCGCACTACCACGAACCCGATCCAGCTCGCCCTGTGGGCCGGGGCCGGGCCGGTCGTCGTGTTCGCCACGTACGCCTCTCTCGTGGACCGCGAGGACATCACCGCCCCGATGGGCCAGCAAAAGGTTCGCGGGCCGCTGGAGGCCGCCCTGGCGGGCGGGGAGCGGCTGTACGGGCAGCGGATGGACCCGTTCGACCTCGCGATCGTAGATGAGGCGCACGGCACCGCTGGTGATCTTGGTCGGCCGTGGGCGGCGATCCACGACAACCAGCGGATCCCGGCGGACTTCCGGCTCTACCTCACCGCGACCCCGCGCATCCTCGCCGCGGCCCGCCCGCAGAAGGGCGCGGACGGCCAGGAGGCCGAGCTCGCGACCATGGCCGACGATCCGGAGGGCACGTACGGCGCGTGGCTCGCGGAGCTCGGTCTGAGCGAGGCGATCGAGCGGGAGATCCTCGCCGGGTTCGAGATCGACGTGCTGGAGATCCGCGACCCCTCGCCGGTTCTCGGGGAGTCGGAGGAGGCCCGGCGCGGCCGGCGCCTGGCCCTGTTGCAGACCGCGCTCCTGGAGCACGCTGCGGCGTACAACCTGCGTACGGTCATGACGTTCCACCAGAAGGTCGAGGAAGCCCGCGCGTTCGCGGACAAGCTCCCGGAGACCGCCGCTGAGTTGTACGTCAACGATGCCTCGAACGAGGACCTGGCGGCCGCGGGCCGGCTGCCGAAGTCGTCGATCGGCGCGGAGTTCTACGACCTGGAGGCCGGCCGCCATGTACCCCCGGACCGGGTCTGGTCGGCGTGGCTGTGCGGCGACCATCTCGTCAGGGAGCGGCGTGAGGTTCTGCGCCAGTTCGCAGGCGGCATCGACGCCGCCGGACACCGGGTGCACCGCGCGTTCCTCGCCAGCGTTCGCGTCCTCGGGGAGGGCGTGGACATCACCGGCGAGCGGGGGGTGGAGGCGGTGTGCTTCGCGGACACCCGCGGCTCGCAGGTGGAAATCGTGCAGAACATCGGCCGGGCGCTGAGGCTCAACAAGGACGGCTCCACGAAGGTCGCGCGGATCATCGTGCCGGTGTTCCTGGAGCCCGGCGAGGACCCCACCGACATGGTCGCCAGCGCCGGCTTCCGCCCCCTCGTAGCCGTATTGCAGGGCCTGCGGTCGCATGATGAACGTCTGGTCGAGCAGCTCGCTTCCCGTGCGCTCACGAGCGGCAAGCGCAAGGTCCACGTCCGGCGCGACGAGGACGGGCGGATCATCGAGGCCGGCGGCGCGGGCGGCGGTGAGGACCAGAAGCAGGATGACACGCAAGCCGCCGCCGAAGCGGCCCTGCTCCACTTCTCCACCCCTCGCGACGCCACGACCATCGCCGCCTTCCTGCGCACCCGGGTCTACCGGCCGGAGTCCCTGGTGTGGCTGGAGGGCTACCAGGCCCTCATCCGCTGGCGGAAGGAGAACGGCATCACCGGCGTCTACGCCGTGCCCTATGACGTAGAGGTCGAGGTCGGGGCGACGAAGGCGTTCCCCCTCGGGCGGTGGGTGCACCAGCAGCGCAAAGCGTTGCGGGCCGGGGAGCTGGAGGAGCGGCGCCGGACACTGCTGGACGCGCCGGAAGCGGGGATGGTGTGGGAGCCGGGCGAGGAGGCCTGGGAAGTCAAGCTCGCCGCGCTGCGCTCGTACTGGCGGGCAACGGGGCACCTCGCGCCCCGGCAGGACGCCATGTGGGGCGAGAGCGAGGCCGAGGGCCTGGTGCCGGTCGGGCAGCACCTGGCCAACCTCCGCCGGAAGGGCGGCCTGGGCAAGGACCCGGAGCGGGCGGCACAGCGCGCGAAGCAGCTGACGGCGATCGACCCGGACTGGGACTGCCCGTGGCCGCTGAACTGGCAGCGGCACTACCGGGTGCTCGCCGACCTCGTCGACGCCGACGGCCACCTGCCCGAGATCCAGCCCGGCGTACGGATGGACGGCGACGACATCGGACGGTGGCTGAAGCAGCAGAAGCAGCCGGCCGCGTGGGCGCAGCTGTCGGCCGAGCAGCAGGAACGGCTGTCCCAGCTGGGTTTGCAGCCCGCTGAGGCCCCGTCTCGCGCCTCGACAGCCGCTCGTACGATGAAGGGCCCGAGCAAGGCGCAGGCGGCGTTCCAGCGGGGTCTGGCGGCCCTCACGCAGTGGGTGGAGCGGGAAGGCGTGGACCGGCCGGTACCGAGGGGGCACGGTGAGCCGATCGCCGTCGACGGCGAGACGGAGCCGGTGATCGTGAAACTGGGCGTATGGATCTCCAACACCAAGACCCGGCGCGACAAACTCACCCAGGAGCAGCTGGACGCACTACGGAAGCTGGGCATGGACTGGGCGGGGGTGTAGAGGCCACTCGGTCGGGCTACTGCGTCGGTGCAGGGCCCTTGGGCGCGCAAGCGCGCGCGAGTTTCCGGCCAGGGGTGTCGCGCTGTCGTGGCCGGAGCAGCCGACGCCTCCGCAAAGAGGCCGTGAGTTGCGCTCCGGTCTGCCGTTGATCAGTGCCACTCGCCCGTACGCCTCGTAGTGCTCGCGGCTGTCCTCGCTCTGCACCAGATCGTTGGCGGGCTCCTGCTTGGTGCAGCGTTACGAGATCCGCGCGCGAAACGCGTCACCTCCTGAGGATCATGGCCATGATCTCCGCCTTGGAGTGGTCGCGCATCAGAGCGTTCCTCCGCTGGAGGAGCTCGTTGGCGAGCTCGACTTCGGCCGCGGGAATCGGCGTGATCGCCCTGCGGATGTTCTCGGGGTCCTCGTCCGTGGGAAAGAGCATGACGCAGTGATCGTTCGGCACGGCGACGGCGATCAGGCCCAGATTCTCGGCCTGCACCCTGGCGGTTTCACGTACCCAATCGAGGGCTTCGTGGTAGCTGAGGTCTGTGCCCTGCTCGCGTGCGGTGCGCTGGAGCTCGCGGAGGCAGGCTGCTGCTCGGTAGAGCGCTTGGTCATGGACGGGTCCTCTCGGCACCGGGTCCTCGCCCCCACACGGCAACCCGGGTCGATGGCTCGTCAAGGTGCTTGTCAAACAGTCCGTTGATCCCGCAAGACCTTCCACCAGTGGTCCGGGCAGTGTGGGTGTCCGGGTGCGGTGTGGGCGTCGGCGAAGCCCAGGGCATCAGCCCCGCGGGCAGGATACCGGTTCGGCCGCCGGCGGCGGAGGGTGAAGACCCGGCGCTCGCACGATCAGCTTCGCCTTGCCGGAGTCCGTGCATCCTGGAAGCACCAGGACGTGAAACGCCCGCAGTAACGGTGAAGCACTCCGTGGTGTGCCCCCTGCCCGGCGTTGTTCTAGGAGCTGGTGGCCGCTATGGGAGAGAGGCTGCCTTGTTGTGAGCGGGGGGTCTTCTCGCCGGCGTGGTTGGGTTGGATGGTGCGGGGGTCGACGGCTTCGCCGGGGGCGCCCTGGCGGTAGACGCCGTCGGGGTCGGAGTCGCGGTCGTGGGGCAGGAGGAAGAAGACCCTGCGTCGGTAGAGGCCGCTGTCGGGGTCGGCTTCCGCGTCGGCGCTGAGCTCGATGTAGCCGATCATCCGGCCGTCGCGGGCGTAGCGGGGTTTGTTCTTGCGGCGTGGGGTCTTGTCCAGGGCCTGGCGGACGTAGTCGAGGTGATCGGGGTCTTCGAGCCACACCACGTTCGCTTCGTGGGTGAGGTCGCTGTCGGTCAGTAGCGAGCTCATGGCCGCGGCCTCTCCTTCGTCGGCGTGCACCGGGTGGGGTGGTGCCTGCGTGGTGTATCTGTTCCCTGCGGCGGTGCGGGCCAGTCGTGCTCGTGGCCTCGGGGGCTCCGGCTCCGGGGGGCGCTCCGGGGTTCGGATCCGGGCTGGAGGTGGTGGAGCGTCCGCTCATCGTAGAACGGGTGGGGGCCTGGCAGCAGCAGGCCCGGTGCCCCCGAGGGCCGGTCCGTGTGGTGGCTGTTCATTCTTCGACTGCCAGGGCGAGGTTGGGGTAGAACTTGCGGCCGTTGGACTTGATCATGTCGGCCGGTGAGGCGAGTCCGACTTCCTGGCGGACGCGGGTAGCGAAAGCGCGGGCGGAGCCGGGGCGGATGCCTTCGCTGTTCGCGCACCAGGTGCTGTACGAGGTGTAGAGCAGGCCCTGCTCTACGCGGAGTTCGTTGTTCTCCGGGTCGTGGATACAGCATTCGGTCAGGAAACGGCCGATGTGGTCCTCGGTGTTCGCGTACGCGGTGGTCGCGATGCGGACGCGGTCCGGGCCGGCGAGGGTATCGCGGGTGGCGAGGTAGCGCCGTGCGCCCTCGGTGAGCCAGTGGAGGATGCCGGGACCTTCGTCCTCGACGAGTTCAACGGCGAGGTTGTCGATCTTCCGCTCGTCCGGGACGATCCGCTCGAAAGGCAGCAAACGAATCCGACGCCAGAACGCGAAGCCGCCGGTGGAGACCTCGGGGCGGTGGTTGCCCAGGAGCCACAGCTTGTGGGTGGGAGTGAAGGAGAAGTAGTCCTGCCGCATCCGGCGGGCCTTGATCTTGTCCCCTCCGGTGAGAAGCCGGACGCGGGCTTCGTCGAAGCGGTCGTTCGGCTTGAGCTCACTGCAGACGATCAGGCGTCGCCCGTGGAGCTCGGTGAGCTCGGTGGAGTGTTCGGAGAAGGCGCCGCGGTCCATGAGGAAACCGGGCGGGGCTGCGTCGGCGTAGTCGCCGAGGATCTGGATCATCACGTCGAGGAGGACGGACTTGCCATTCTTGCCCTGCCCGTGGAGAAAGGGCAGCACCTGGGCACCGACATCGCCGGTGATGGAGTAGCCGAGCAGAAGGTGCAGGAAGTCGATCATCTCCCGGCCTTCGGCATCCTCGCCGAAGGTGTCGCCCAGGAAGCGGTGCCAGCGGGGGGTTTGCATGTTCTGGGGGGCGACGCTGGTGGCCCGGGAGTGGAAATCCCGGGTGGGATCCGGCTTCCGGATACGGCCGTTGCGGAGGTCGACGACGCCGTCCGGGGTGCATAGGGCATAGGGATCCCCGTCGAGCGTGTCGGGATCCAGGGAAAGGTCGGGGGACGCCTTGGCCTGGGTGAGGAGTGCCTTCATGCCGGTGGTCGACATGGTGCGCTTCTTGTGGTGGTGGAGTTCCCGGTCGCTGAACAGCCCTCGGGGGTCGGTGTCGGGGATCTCCTCGGCCATCTCTCCCGCCGCCCACAGGGCGGCCTTCTCGCCCCCGGTGCGCTTCCACCGGTAGCCGTCCCAGGAGTACCAGCCCAGGCCCTCGACGTGACGGAACCGGTCCCGGTAGAGGCGAACGAACAGCTTTGCGTTGCCTCGGTCCGTGAGAGTGCCCGGAATCTCGCCGGGCGGGGGCCAGGCGGCCGGAGCAAGGACAGTCTCAGCAGCTGTCTGGGCGGGGAAGGAGGGTGCCGGGGCAGGGAGGGGCTCAGCGACGGCTTCGAGGGCGAGCATCTGCTGAGCGGCGGCAGTTGCGTCAAAGCGCGGGCCTTCGGCGCTGCTGCTCATGAGCGTCCTTTGAGGTGGAGCGGTCGGGCGGCCCCTGCTGCGAGACCGTCGTGAATGATCTTCTCGTTGTGGGCGGGCTGCCGGGGGCGGGCTGCGTGCGCGGTGGCGGTCAGCAGATCGCGTATGACGGATTCGTCCAGGTGTCCCGCAGCGGCAAGTCCACCGGCCGTGAAAGCAGCTCGGTTGAGCTTCTCGGTGAAGGCTGCGCCTTCCGAGAAGCTTCCGCACCGGGCGACTTCGTCGAGAAGGGGGTCGAGAACTCTGTGTGCTTTCTGTGGGCTTTGAGGACCGCGGGCGCGCGGCACGGCAGCTGGCGTCGGCCGGGGCGAGAGAACGTGTCCCGTTCGGGCGAGTTCGTTCGCGAGCCAGGCGGGGAGCGGCGCGGGAAGCCGGACGGTCCCCAGGGGTTCGTAGGTTCCCTGTCTGGTGCGGGTGGTCGGAGCGACGATGTAGCCGCCTTCGGCGCGTACATCGACCTGCCAGGCGAGCGCGACCTTGGGGCTGGAGCCGGCGGAGGACCGGTACCGGATCTTCGGAGTGGGGAGCCGGTACCAGACGTGGAGCCCGCCGGACGGGGTTCGCACCCGCAGGGTGGTGGTGTCCTGTGCGGGGTCGACTTGTTGCCGGTATGCGGCCAGGAGCGCCATGGTGTCGAAGCCGGACGCGAGACCGTTGAGGTCGACCGAGTCGTGGATCGGGATTCCTGGGAGGAGACGGTTCCGGTCGGGGGCGGGTGTGCTGTGGGCGTCGATGTCGATCACGATGAGGTTGGCGGGTCCACAGGCGACGCCTACGCCGGAGTTAGGGCTAGCGGTCCACCAATTGTTGATGTTCCGCGGGTCGGTGGTGCCGGCGTGGAAGCCGTGGCACGGGCGTCCGGCACCGGGGCAGGGACATGTGCGGGGGTCGTGGTGCTGCGTCTTGCAGTCAGGGCAGTTCCCCGGAGGGGTCTTCCTTCCCGGGGCCAGGGGGTGCACTGGCCAGCCGTTTCCGGCGCACCATCGGGCCAGCTCAAGCGGGGGCACGACTCGGCCGGGAAGGCCGGAGGGAGGCGTCTCGCCGCGGCGCTGCACGTAGTTGTCCTCGTTCATCAGGTTGCAGGCTTTCGGTCCCTGTGGCCCTCAACTGGGAAACGGCTGGTCAGCCGTCCCTCGCGCCCACAGTAGGGACTGAAGGGACTGTCTTTCGGAATGAGTGTAGGGCTCAGCCCTCCGTACTGGCGGGTCGACTCCCCCGCGCGCCGTGATCTGATTCCTCAGTCCCTTCAGTCCCTTTACAGATCCCCCGCCGCGGGGCTGGGGTGTCGCGTTTCAGCCCGTCCCGAAGTGTTGCGGTTCGGCCTGAAGGGGCTCTATGCAAGGCGTCACGGTTTGGTCCCTGCCTTCAGTCCCTCACGATTTCTGCAGGTCAGAGCATGTTCGCCCCCTCCGTCAGGGACTGAAGGGACTGAACTTCCTAATTATCAGCCAGCACAGTAATGAGTAAGACAAGATGTACGCGCCCGCATACACGCGCACACGTACTCACGTGATAACCCCCAACTTGAGTCCCTTCAGTCCCTGATCGAGGGGCAACAACGCAGCTGACCTGCTGTTTTAGGCAGGGACTGAACGCAGGGACTGAACGCAGGGGCTGGCTCTGCTGCGGCGCCCAGCCCCGACACAGGCAAAGTGGGTGTGGACAGAGGCCCCCGTGCCCCGCGAGGCGTCGCCTACAACGACCGTGCCGCACGCGCGTGTCCCTGGAACGTCAGACCCGGCGCGAACGCGATGGTGGATCTCCTTCTCCCCGGGCGGGGCCGTGATGTGTGCACGGGGAGGAGCACTGGCCTACGTCCAGTTGCGGGCGATCGTGGATCGTCCGCGAGGACCTGCAGGTCCGGGAGCTCCGGCATTGGACCGCGGACCTGCGCCGCCCCGCCCACGAGACCAACCGGTCCATGGATCGTCAGACAGGGGTCACGGTGGCCGCGCTGTCCGGCCAGAGCCAGTTCACGGGCGCGTACTGCTTCTTCAGCGCGGTGCGCTCGCGCCTGTAACCCTTCAGCGCGGCCTCCACCGCCACCGCCAGTGCGTCCAGGTCCTGCGGCACCGGCACCCTCAGCAGCAGGTGCTGCTTGCGGTGTGCGAGGAGCAGCTCCCCTGCGGGTGTGCACTCCAGCAGGGCGAAGTGGACGAGGGGCTTGAAGGGTTTCTCCGCAGTGGGCATCCGCGCGCGCAGGGCCCCGTCGGCGCTCCATGCGTACAGGCCGTAGCGGTTGAGATGGAAGGCACGGGCGCGGTACGGGTCGGCGACGACGGTGAAGTCGAAGCCGGTGAACGGGCTGTCCGCGCGCAGGTGCAAGCCTCCCAGTCGGCCCTGCAACATCCCGCGGTCGTCGACGAGGGCGAAGCTGAACTCCTGCCCCAGGTTGGTCGAACGGTAGGTCTTCCCGAAGACCGGGACGACGAACAGGTCGTCGCCGAGCGCTGCCGGGCGGGTCATCGTGGAGTCGAGGTAGCCGTAGAGGCTGCCGCTGGTCCCGGTGAGCTCAGACAGGGCCTCGGTCAGCGAAGGCGATGGCCGGTTGCCGCGCCCAACCGGCTCGTCGCCGTATCGCACGTGAGCGTACGAGTCGGCGTCGCTCTGGCAGTCGGTGCGCGCGTCCAGGGTCGCGATGGCGCGCAGCACAGGTTTGCGTCCCGGGCCGAGTTTTGTGCCGGGTTCGGAGACGGCGACGATGTTGGGGTGGGCGCCGGCCCAGTTGCTGAGTCCGTACTCGGAGGTCATGCACAGCAGCCGACCCGCAGGGGTGACGGCGATCGACGCGGCGAACGGGTCATCCCCGGGATCCTGCTCACTCTGCCAGCCCCAGGACATCGGCCAGGAGGCGAGGACCTCGTCCAGGTTAGGGGAGAGGAGGTGGGTGCTGCCAGGTTTGGAGCTGACGGCGACCGCGCCGTCAGGGAGGACGGCCAGGGTAGTCGTGTCTCGCTCCGGTATGGCCGAAGGGCCCCCGCCCGGCACCGCCTGGCCGAACACGGCGGTGGCGGTGGGCTTTCCGTCGGAGTCGTGGCGGGTGATCAGCTGGTAGCCGAAATCCTGCTCGGCGGGGTCGGCCGAGCAGGCCGCACGCGCGCGGTAGCGGCGCAGGCCGGTCAGCATGTAGGTGTCGCCGGCCGCCGTCGCCACCGCGTGATCGACCCTGAATCCCCACCCGCCGGCTTCGGGGTCGAGATGGTGGACGTTCAGCAGGGACGCGGGCACGGTGATCGGCAGCACTGTCATACCGGCATCCTCGCCTCCCGCACCTACATACGATAAATACCGAGCCTGCGGCAGAACCCACACCCAAGCCCTCCTCCGCCTCGCCCGCCAACGCATCAGCGTCCTGTTCGCCATGCTCCGCGACGGAACCTTCTACGAGACCCGCATCCCCGAAGCAGCCGCCGCATGACCCTCGGCCTTACCTGTGGTCGTGGTGGGAAGCCCCCTCCCCCGAAGGACAGCCCCCATGAGTTCGCCGCAGGGCATCGAAGTCCCTGACGCCCTGGTCGCGTCGTACACGAGGAACGGTGGTGAAGAGGAACAGACCTGGATCGCCCGGCTGCCCGCGCTGGTGGCGGAGTTGCTCGACCGATGGGAACTGAAGCGCGACGGAGGCATCAGGTCCGGCGAGGCCTCACTGGTGGTGCCTGTGCGCCGCACGGACGACACCCGCGCCGCGCTCAAACTCCAGATGCCCCGCGTGGAGACGACCGCCGCACTGATCGGGCTGCGGGCGTGGAACGGCGACGGCATCGTGCGGCTGCTCGACCACGACCCGGAGAGCAGCGCCGTGCTGCTGGAACGCCTGGACGGCTCACGCACCCTGGCTTCCGTCAAGGACGACGACGTGGCCATGAGCGCCTTGGCCGGACTTATGGCCCGGCTGCACTCCGTCCCGGCGCCCGAGGGCCTGCGCGGCCTCGGTGACGTCGCGCGCGACATGCTGGCGTCCCTGCCTGCGGCGGTCGCCGCCCTGCCGGACCCCGAGGACCAGCGGCTGCTGCACGGCTGGGCGTCGGCGGTCACCGAGCTGGTCGGCGAGCCCGGCGACCGGATGCTGCACTGGGACCTGCACTACGACAACGTGCTCGCGGCCGAGCGCGAGCCGTGGCTGGCCATCGACCCCGAACCCCTCGTCGGCGACCCGGGCTTCGACCTGTGGCCGGCGCTGGACACCGGCTGGGAGAAGCTCCACGCCACCGGGGACGCTCCCCGGGTGGTGCAGCGCCGCTTCGACCTGCTGACCGAGGCGCTCGGACTGGACCGCCAGCGCGCGGCCGGCTGGACCCTGGCCCGGCTGCTGCAGAACACGCTGTGGGACATCGAGGACGGGCGGACCACCGTCGACCCATCCCAGACCGCCGTCGCCGAGGCGCTGCCCCGCCACTGAACACTTCACCACCAAGTGCGACAGGCCCCCAAACCGCTCCAAAACCAACATGGGTGCCTTGATGAAAGGCATAGAGGCCCCCGCCTCGGATCGGCTGTCACGCCGACAGCGATATCGGCGTACCGCACCAGCCCCGGTAGGTGGCCAGCGCCCCACTCGACGTGAGAGGGTACGGGTACGCACCCGTACCCCTTCTCGGTCCCGGAGACCCGACGATGTCCGATGCCAACGTCCGTATCCCCGAGGAAGCCAAGGACCGGCTCGCCGCCATAGCGGCAGCGGAAGGGCTGTCGCTGCGCGGCTACCTGGCCCGCCTCGCGCAGACCCTGCTGACACCCGCCGAGCGGGCCGAGCGGGCCGAGAAGGCGCGCGCCGCCCTGGAGGAGTGGAACGGCTACGCCCCCACCCCCGGGGAGCAGGACGACCTGGACCACGAGCTGGACCGGCGCCTGGCTCTGGCGGCTGGCCGGTGAATCCGACCGACACCCTGCACATCGTCCTGGACGACACGGCGATGACAGCGGCCGGGCAGGGCAACGTCCTGGCTTCCCGTCTCATCCACCGGGCCCACGCGGAACCTGGATGGTTCTTATACGTTCCGGCGTGCGCGCTCGTCGAAGCCGACCGGACCCGCCCCGGCACGGCCGAACACCTGGCTTCCCTTCCCGGCGTCACCGTCCTGGAGCTCGACCTGCCCGCGGCCCTGGCCATCGCTCAGCAGCAGACCTGGGCCACAGCACACAGCCAGTACGCGGCGCAGCCCACCGCCGACCGCCCCGACGGCGCGGTCATCGCCACCACGGCCCCGCACCGATGGGCGGGACAGCCCGTTCGGGTCCTGGACCTCACCCCGTGAGCACAGCGGTGACGACCGCGGCCCCTTGCCGGATCAGGCAAGGGGCCGCGGTGTGTCAGGGCATCGCGCGCTGTGCGCGTGCAGAGGCCGCCCTGCGGACAGCCCGGCGGCCCGTATCGCCGACCACATCCACGCCCTGGCCGGCCGCCCCTGAGCAGGACCCGGCGGGGCCGAAGGTTCGTGGGCCCAGCCCCGCCGGACTCCGCGAGCACCCGAGATGACGGAGCAGCACATGCAGACCAATCGCCACTCCCGGCCCACGGACGGCCCTCCGAAGAAGCCGCCCGTACGCAGTCGGCTCGTCCGCCGCCGCGCTCTGCCTCCGGCGACCAGCGGCACCGCCTACGCCACCGGAGCTGGGAGACCTGGCGGATCGCTCCTCGCGCGACGGCGGCACCGGCACGCATCGTCGGACTTGGCTTCTGGCTGATCCGCTGCAACGGCTGGGACCGCCTCTCGCTGCGCCGAGCAAACATCGTACGGAATTCGTACGCGAGAAGTACGCAAATTGTACGTTTGGTGGTGTAGGGTGTTGGTCAGGAGGTGTTTCATGTCCGAGTTGTTCGATGCGGTCGACGCCCTGCTCGCGTCCCGCGCCACGCTGCCGCCCCCGGCGGAACGCAAGAGGCTGCGGGCCGCGCACGGCTTGACGATCGACGAAGTCGCCACCGCGCTGAGGGTGCGCAGGGCCACGGTGTCCGGTTGGGAGTCCGGGAAGACCGAGCCCCGCCCGCCGGAGCGTGACGCCTACGCCCGGCTGCTGGACAAGCTCGCGGAGCTCTACCCCGCCGCGTCGGCCCCGTCCGGTGCGACCGCGCCCGCACCGGACGCCCCGGTGCCCGCCACGTTGACCGGCGCCCCCGCCCCGGCGGAAGCGCGGCCGCTGTCCACAGGCAAGGCGTCCGAGGCTGCGGACATGACTGCAACCGAGAACACCCAGACCCCTGACCCTGCTTCCGTCGCCCCTGCTCCGGCGGCTGTGCCGGGTCCGGCGCGCACCACCGGGCCGACGTCGCCGACGACGTCGCGCCGCCCCGGTGCGCGGAAGGCGGCCCCGGCCGGAACTCCGGCCGGCACCACCGATCCGCGGTTCGAGAACGGACCGCTGGCCGTCGTCGACGTCGAGGGCGGGAAGGCGGTGGCGTACTGCGTCGGCGGCCTGGTCCTGGACGTACCCGCCAAGTCCCTCCCCTCCCTGGTGGACTGGACTCTGAGGGAGGCGAAGCTCGGGCAGCCGAAGCTGTCCGGCCCGGGAAGGCCGGCCGACCCGCTGCTCGTGCTCACCGAGGCCGCGTGCGAGCGCTACGGCCTGCCCACCGGGCTCACGGAGGAGGAGAAGGACGCCGGGCGGATCCCGGAGGGCCACAAGGTCATCAAGCAACTGACCCGCGCCGACTGGAAGCTGACCAAGAGGGGCTTCGGGCCGTGGGCGAGGATCTACCGCCCCGCCAAGGGCTCGGACCGCCAGTGCGTGCAGCTGTGCATCCCGTCGTGGAAGGCGCTGGACCCCCGGTTCTGGGGCTCCGCCGCGCAGCTGCCGCCGGCGGAGCTCGCGCGCGTCCTGGGCGTGTACGCGACCCGGGTGATGACGCCGCGCGGCTCCACCTCCGTGACCAGCCTGGAGCTGATGACCGCGCTGCACCCGCCGACCCGCGCCGTGCGGGACGAGGAGACCGGCGTCCTGCGGCAGGCCGAGACCAAGACGCCCGGGTCGCTGGGCACGGACCCGGTGGACTGCGCCCCGTGCGAGGCCCCCGACGGGCACCCGGTCCTCAAGGACCTGCCCCGGTTCCACGTGCGCGGACCGGCGGAGAAGCTGTTCGAGGAGGCGTACGACTGGGCGCGGCCGATGACCGACGAGGAGTGCACCCTGCGCCACCTGGTCGGCCTGGACGTGAACATGGCCTTCGCCGCCGGAGCGAACGGCCTGATCGTCGGCCTAGGTGAGCCGACCCGGGTCACGAACCCGGTGTTCGACCCGAAGCTGCCCGGCTCGTGGCTGGTCGACCTCTCCCATGTCGACCTGTTCCGCGTGAAGGCCGGAAAGGAGTGGGTGGAGCTGGACGGCAGCCTGCTGCCTTCCCCGTTCACGCCGAAGGGCGACCGCCCCACGGGCCCGGCCTGGTACGCGACACCGACCGTGGCGTACGCCCAGGAGCTCGGCTACGACGTCGCGCCGACCGAGGCCTATGTCCGGTACGACAACGGCCGCTACCTGGACAGCTGGTACCAGCGGCTGCGCGACGCCTACCTCGCCACGATGGCCGACCTCGGGGTCGCCGCCGACCTGTCGCCGGAAGACTTCCTCACGGCGATGGACGGCTACAAGGAACGCGACCCGGAGCTGAGCATCGTCATCACGGCGATCAAGGCGACGGTCAAGGGCGGCCTGGGCAAGCTGCGTGAACGCCCGCGCGGGGAGGGCTGGCGGCCGGGCGAGCGATGGCGGGCCCTGGAGCGGCCGACGTGGCGGCCCGACATCCGGGCGGCGGTCATCGCCCGCACCCGGATCAACCTGCACCGCAAGATCATCAAGCACGCGGCGTTCACCGGGCAGTACCCCATCGCGATCCTGTCCGACTGCGTCGTCTACGCCGCCAACGGACCGAGCCCGCTGGACTTCCTGCCCTACCGGGACGGCAAGCCGCTGCCCGGAGGCTTCAAGCTCGGCGTCAACCCCGGCCTGGTCAAGCACGAGGGCACCCAGTCCGTCCTGTGGGGCGAGGAAGTCCGCGAGCGGTTCGACGCCCCCGAGCTCAACCTCGCCCGGTCCATCAAGGACGGCACCATCACCGATGTCGACAACGGAGAGTAGGAGAAGGCCACGATGAGCCTGATCGGGGACGGCCTGGACGCCGCGGTACAGAAGGCGTTCACCCGCCCTGCGCCGAAGAACGCGGGCCCGCAGATGCGGTACCTGGTCAAGCAGCTCGGCGGCACCAAGGCGGTCGCGCAGATGCTGCGGGTCTCCCAGCGCACCGTGGAGCGGTACGTGAAGGACCAGATCAAAAAGCCCCGCCCTGACCTGGCCGCTCGCATGGAGCGCGAGGTGAAGGCCCGGTGGCAGCCGCAGATCCGTGCCAAGGCCAAGCAGAAGGCCGCGGCCACGGGCGGCATCATCATCGACACCCGCGCGCGCCTCGGCTACACCGCCCCGATCGGCTCCACCGACCAGGACCGCATCCGGCACCTGACCGTCGCCCTACTCTACTTCCAGGACGGCGGCCGCCGCGCCGGCTCCCTGGACGAGGTCCGCTTCACCGACATCGAACACCTCGAGTTCGACCTGTAGCAGCCGCGCCCCGAACAGCCGGCAAGCCCCAACGTGTGGTCGTCGGCCGGACGGGCCTGTCGCGTCGTCAGGTGGCGAGGTGGTGTTGGGGGCCTTTCCGTGGAGTGTCGCGGATCACTTCCTTCAGGGGAAGGGTGGCCCAGATCGCGCGGGTGCCGTCGTCAGCCACGTGTGTGCCGAGTGTTTGGGTGCAACTAGTGTCCTGAGTCGTTAATTCGTGTGCAGTATGCGGCGAGGGTGTCGAGGATGTCGTCGGCGGTCTTTGTCCAGATGAACGGCTTGGGGTTCTTGTT
>NZ_JOEZ01000060.1 GCF_000721175.1 Streptomyces anulatus | reverse complement strand
GCGCAACCCACCCCACGGAAAGGCGACACCCCGCGATGACCGACCGGCCCGCACCCGCACCCGACCAGCCACACGACCTCGTCGGCATCGGCATCGGCCCCTTCAACCTCTCCCTCGCAGCCCTCGCCCACAACATCCCCGCAGCCCCCGACGACCCCCGCCCCCTCGCCGCGACCTTCTACGAACAACGCCCCGCCTTCCACTGGCACCCCGGCCTCCTCCTCGACGGCGCCAGCCTCCAAGTCCCCTTCCTCGCCGACCTCGTCACCCTCGCCGACCCCACCAGCCCCTGGAGCTTCCTCAACTACCTCCGCACCCGCCACCGCCTCTTCCCCTTCTACTTCGCCGAGCGCTTCCACATCCAACGAGCCGAATACGACGCCTACTGCCGCTGGGTCAGCGAACAACTCCCCGGCCTCCACTTCGGCCACCAGGTCGACACCGTCCGCTGGAACACCCACCGCGCCCTCTTCGAAGTCGACTTCACCCAACTCGACCGCGACGGCGAAGCCGAAGCCCTCGGCCGCGCCTACGCCCGCCACATCGCCCTCGGCATCGGCACCGAACCCTTCGTCCCCGAACCCCTCAAACCCCTCGCCGAAGCCGAAGCCGTCCCCGTACTCCACTCCGCCGACTACCTCCGCCACCGCGAACGGCTCCTCACCGCCGAACACATCACCGTCATCGGATCCGGCCAGTCCGGCGCCGAGATCTTCCTCGACCTCCTGCGCGCCCGCCCCGAAGGCGCCGAGAAGATCCACTGGCTCGCCCGTACGCAGGCCTTCGCCCCCATGGAGTACTCCAAACTCGGCCTCGAACACTTCACCCCCGACTACAGCCGCTACTTCCACGCCCTCCCCGAATCCGCCCGCGACGAACTCCTCCCCCGCCAATGGCAGCTCCACAAAGGCATCGACGCCGACACCATCGCCGCCATCCACGACGAGCTCTACCGCCGCACCCTCCACGGCGGCTGGCCCGACGCCACCCTCACCCCCGGCGTCCACGTCCGCACCGCGGGCCGCGTCGCCAACACCCGCCTCGAACTCCACCTCGAACACACCCAGCAAGGCACCCGCTCCCGCCTCACCACCGACGCCGTCATCCTCGCCACCGGCTACCGCGAACGCCCCCTCGACGCCCTCCTCGACGGCCTCGACCCCTACCTCCGCCGCGACGCCTCCCACCGCCCCCGCATCGACGACCAGTACCGCCTGATCCTCGCCCCCGCCGTCACCGGACACGTCTACGTACAGAACGCCGAACGCCACACCCACGGAGTCGGCGCCCCCGACCTCGGACTCGCCGCCTGGCGCAGCGCCACCATCCTCAACCACCTCACCGGCGCCAACCCCTACCCCCTCCCCGAACGCACCGCCTTCACCACCTTCGGCCTCACCCCCCAGCCACCCACCATCCCCGCCCAGGCCCCCGCCCTCGTCCCCCTCAGCCAGTCCATCTGACCCACCGCACAACGAACGGCCCGGGCCCCCACCGACGGAGACCCGGGCCGAACGAACAGCACAAAGCACACAGGACTACGGGAACACCGGCACCCCACCACGCGTCAGCCGCCACCCCACCGACCCGGCCACCACCACGCACAACACCCCCACGCAGCGTTTCGATCCGATGACCACGCGACACACACCACGACACACCACCCCCCGTGCCACAGTGAACACATGACCGAAACCCCCACCCCCGCAACCCACCACTCCTACGGCACCCCCACCACCCCCCACGTCACCGTCCGCGGCGAAGCCCACCTCGAAGCCGACCCCGAGATCGCCCGCATCGCCATCACCCTCACCGCCCGCAACACCGACCGCCGCACCACCCTCGACGACCTCACCCGCCGCAACACCACCACCCTCGACCTCATCAAGGGCTACGGCGACGCGGTGGAAGAACTCGAAACCGGCACCCTCACCATCCGCCCCGAACTCACCCGCCACGGCCGCGCCGAACGCATCCGCGCCTACCACGGAAGCATCCAACTCACCGCCACCCTCAGCGACTTCACCACCCTCGGCGAACTCGTCACCCGCCTCGCCGACCAAGACCTCACCCGCGTCGACGGCCCCTGGTGGGCACTACGCCCCACCTCACCCGTCCACGCCACCGCCCGCCGCCAAGCCGTCCAGGAAGCGCTCCAACGCGCCCGCGAATACGCCGAAGCCCTGGACACCCGCATCGGCGCCCTCCTCGAACTCAGCGACACCGGCATCGGCGGCGGACCCCGCATGACCCGCACCGCCTTCTCCACCCAGGCCATGGCGTACGGAGGCGCCGGCACGGAGGCCGCCTCCGACCCCGCGCCCATCGACCTCGAACCCGTACGCCAGAACGTCGACGCCCAGGTCGAGGCCTCCTTCACACTCGTCCCGCCGAACCTCGGATAAACGCTCATCAGAGCACCCCGCCGCACAATTCAACACTTGTCAACAACCCTTCATGCAAAGGTTGTTGAGGTGTCACGCAGAGCCAAATACCTACCCGCAGGTAAGGTTTAGTCTCGAACCATGCGCCGAGCGAAAATCGTTTGCACCCTGGGACCCGCAACCGACACATACGACCAGATCAAAGCCCTGGTCGAAGCGGGAATGGACATCGCCCGCCTCAACCTCAGCCACGGCACCTACGCCGAACACGAAGAGCGCTACCACCACGTCCGCAAAGCGTCCGAGGAAGTCGGCCGCAGTGTCGGCATCCTCGCCGACCTTCAAGGTCCGAAGATCCGCCTCGGACGCTTCCGCGAAGGCCCCGTACTCCTTGAACGCGGCGACACCTTCACCATCACCGTCGAACCCCTCGAGGGCGAAGGCACCGGCGACATCTGCGGCACCACCTACGACGGCCTCGCCACCGACGTCACCACCGGCGAACGCATCCTCATCGACGACGGCCGCGTCACCCTCGAAGTCACCGACGTCGACGGCCCCCGCGTCCACACCACCGTCATCGAAGGCGGCATGGTCTCCGACAACAAGGGACTCAACCTCCCCGGCGTCGCCGTATCCGTCCCCGCCCTCTCCGAAAAAGACATCGACGACCTCCGCTGGGCCCTGCGCACCGGCGCCGACATCATCGCCCTCTCCTTCGTCCGCACCGGACGCGACATCGACGACGTCCACCGCATCATGGACGAGGAGAACCGCCGCCTCCCCGTCATCGCCAAAGTCGAAAAGCCCCAGGCCGTCGACAACATCGACGACATCGTCGCCGCCTTCGACGGCATCATGGTCGCCCGCGGCGACCTCGGCGTCGAAATGCCCCTGGAACAAGTACCGATCGTCCAGAAACGCGCCATCAAGCTCGCCCGCCGCAACGCCAAACCCGTCATCGTCGCCACCCAGATGCTCGACTCGATGATCGACAACTCCCGCCCCACCCGCGCCGAAGCATCCGACGTCGCCAACGCCATCATCGACGGCACCGACGCCGTCATGCTCTCCGGCGAGACCAGCGTCGGGAAATACCCCATCGAGACCGTCCGCACCATGTCCCGCATCGTCGAAGCAGCCGAGGAAGACCTCCTCGCCAAGGGCCTCCCGCCCCTCACCGAACGCAACAAACCCCGCACCCAGGGCGGCGCGGTAGCGCGAGCGGCCGCCGAGATGGGCGACTTCCTCGGCGCGAAATTCCTCGTAGCCTTCACCCAGAGCGGCGACACCGTCAAACGCCTCTCCCGCTACCGCTCACCCATCCCGCTCCTCGCCTTCACCCCCGACGAAGCCACCCGCGCCCAGCTCAACCTCACCTGGGGCGTCGAGACCTTCCTCGGCCCGCACGTCGGCTCCACGGACGCGATGGTCGCCCAGGTCGACGAGGAACTCCTGCGCATCGGCCGCTGCGCGAAGGGCGACATCGTGGTCATCACCGCCGGCTCCCCGCCCGGCGTCGCGGGCTCCACGAACCTGGTCCGCGTCCACCACATCGGCGAGGACGACAGCCCGAAGTAGGGCAGCTCAGTATTTCGGCCCGACGTGCGCATCCATGAGGGCGACGGATGCCCGTCGGGCTACGGAGATGTTGTAGGGCTTGCCCGCGCGTGTGCAGTGCGTCCATACGATGCCGAGCGCGTCGAGGGCGTCGGTGTAGAGGCGGCGGATGTCGTCGGAGACGTTGGTGAAGTAGTACCGCGGGTACTCGTAGCGCTTCCGTTCACCCTTGACGACTCGGGTCGTCCAGTTCATGTTCCGACACCCGTCGGAGTGGATGAGGCCCCTGATGAAGTGCCAGGGGTGGGCGTCGATGATCTCCTGCTGCCACGCTTCGAGAACGATCGGCCGCTCGTGCTTCTTGCCCGGCCCGTGCTGAGGAAAGACACAGGTCCAGTGTTTGCTGTACGACTTCACTTCAATGCAGTTGTTTCGCTGCCGTCGACCGGTGCGCGGCATGGGCATGACCGTGCGCATGGCCGATTCCGCCTCGTTGATCACGCCCGGCCAGATGGCGTCGCAGAAGATCGACAGATGATGTTGCTTGGTCTTCGACGTGATGTGGCCGTCGCCGAGGTACAGCCCCAGTAAGTAGGCGTAGGCGGCGCGATCAACCTGCCGGCCTGTGCACGCGGGGCAGTCGGTGGGCTGTTCGTACCGCACTCCGCGTCGCTTGCGGTCCTCATGCAGCCACCAGCCGACAGTTCCGCGTGGCACCTTGAGGTGTTCTGCCACTGCTCGATTGGTGGTTCCGCTCCGCAAGAGGGCAAGCGCTTCGTTACGTATCGAGGGGTTGTGCTGCTCCATGCAGCGTAGTTTTCTGCGACCTTCGAAGGGGTGTGCCCGGATCGAAGGCACGTTCACCAGCAAGGGTGAAGATCGCCAAATTGTTACTCGACCTTGGAATCCAAGGAGAAGTGCCCCGAGTCGGATTCGAACCGACGCTGTATGGGTTTTGAATCCATCGCCTCTGCCGCTGGGCTACCGGGGCCCCTTCGAAACGAAGGATACCGAGGACCCTCCGTGCCTCAAACATACCGTAACTAGGTAGGCTCTTGGGAGCTGCACCCCTGTCCTAACAAGGAGCCCCGTGACCACCCCCGAGTCGCCCCAGCCCGTAGACGCCGTCGACGACGACAAGTCGCACGTCCCGCCGCTGACGACCCGCGTCGTCATCGCCGAGGACGAGGCCCTCATCCGCCTCGACCTCAAGGAGATGCTGGAGGAGGAGGGTTACTCCGTCGTCGGTGAGGCGGGCGACGGGCAGCAGGCCGTCGAGCTGGCCCGGGAGCACAAGCCGGACCTGGTCATCCTGGACGTGAAGATGCCGGTCCTCGACGGGATCTCCGCCGCAGAGAAGATCGCCGAGGAGTCCATCGCCCCGGTCCTGATGCTCACCGCGTTCTCGCAGCGCGACCTCGTCGAGCGGGCCCGGGACGCCGGGGCCATGGCGTATCTGGTGAAGCCGTTCAGCAAGAGCGACGTGGTGCCGGCCATCGAGATGGCCGTCTCCCGGTTCGCGGAGCTGAAGGCGCTGGAGAGCGAGATCGCGGACCTCTCGCAGCGGCTGGAGACCCGGAAGCTGGTGGACCGGGCGAAGAGCATCCTGCAGACGGATTACGGGCTCTCCGAGCCGGCCGCGTTCCGGTGGATCCAGAAGACGTCGATGGACCGTCGGATGTCGATGCAGCAGCTGGCGGAGGCGTTGATCGAGGACGCCGAGGAGAAGAAGAACTCGGCCGAGTAGCCGCGTACGCACCAGGCGAGAGGCCCGCACCCGGGGTGAACCGGGTGCGGGCCTCTCGCGTACGGCAGGGGTGTCAGTCCTCGCCGAGGTACGCCTTGCGGACCGACTCGTCGTGGAGCAGGTCAGAGCCGGGGCCGGAGAGGACGATCTTGCCGACCTCCATGACGTGACCCTGGTCCGCGAGGGACAGGGCGGCCTGGGCGTTCTGCTCGACGAGCAGGATCGTGGTGCCCGCCGCCTTGAGCTCGACGATGGTCTCCATGATCTTCTGCATCATGATCGGGGAGAGTCCCATGGAGGGCTCGTCGAGCATGAGCAGCTTGGGCTGGGACATGAGGGCGCGTCCCATGGCGAGCATCTGCTGTTCGCCGCCCGAGAGGGTGCCCGCGGCCTGCTTCCGGCGTTCCCCGAGGATGGGGAAGAGGTCGTAGGCGCGCTGGATGTCCTTCTCGATGCCTGCCTTGTCGGTGCGGAGGAAGGCTCCGAGCTGGAGGTTCTCCGCGATGGTGAGGCGGGGGAAGATGTGGCGGCCTTCGGGGGAGTGGGCGAGTCCGAGCGCGACGATCTTGTGCGCGGGGACGTTGCCGAGGGGTTTCCCGTCGAAGGTGATGCGGCCGCCGGAGGGCTTGAGGAGCCCGGAGAGGGTGCGCAGTGTGGTGGTCTTGCCCGCGCCGTTGGTGCCGATGAGGGTGACGACCTGGCCGGCTTCGACGCTGAAGGAGATGCCCTTGACGGCTTCGATCTTGCCGTAGGCGACGCGGAGGTCTTCGACCTCGAGCAGGGCGGTCACTGGGTTTCCCCTTCCGTGCGGGTGGTGCTGTGCGCCTCCGCGGCTTCGACCTCGGCGACTTCGTCCGCTCCGGGGGCGCCTTCGAAGGGCGTTCCGAGGTAGGCGGCGACGACGCGTTCGTCGGCCTGGACGACGCTGGGGGTGCCCTCGACGAGTTTTTCGCCCTGGACGAGGCAGGCGACGCGGTCGCAGAGGTTGAAGATGAAGCGCATGTCGTGCTCGATGACGAGTACGGCGATGCCCATGTCGCGGATGGCGAAGATGAGCTCTTCGGTGACGCGGGTTTCCTGGGGGTTCATGCCGGCGGTGGGCTCGTCCAGGAGGAGGAGGCCGGGGTCGCTGGCGAGGGCGCGGGCGATTTCCAGCTTGCGCTGGTCTCCGTAGGGGAGGTTGCGCGCGAGGTGGTCGGCCTTGTCCTGGAGGCCGATGAACTCCAGGAGTTCCATGGCGCGGGCGTGGGAGGCGGCTTCGGCCTTCTTGAAGCCGGGTCCGCGCAGGAGGGCGGACCAGAGGCCTTCCTTGGTCCGGGTGTGGCGTCCGACGAGGACGTTCTCCAGGACGGTCATGTTGGCGAAGAGCCGGATGTTCTGGAAGGTCCGGGCGATGCCTGCCTGGGTGACGAGGTGGGGCTTGGGCGGCAGGACGGTGCCTTTGTAGCTGACCTTGCCCTCGGTGGGGACGTAGAGGCCGGTGAGGCAGTTGAAGAAGGTGGTCTTGCCGGCGCCGTTGGGGCCGATGAGGCCGACGATCTCGCCTGCCTTGACGGAGAGGTCGACGTTGCGCACGGCGGTGAGTCCGCCGAAGCGCATGGTGACGCCGCTCGCGTCGAGCACGGTGGTGGCGGTCTCGGGTGTGGTGGTGGTCATGGTGTTCACGCCCCCGCCTTCGTGGTGCCGGAGGTGGTGCCGGCCAGGGTTTCGTCCGGTACGTCGAGCTGGTCGGTCTCGTGGTACTCCAGCTTGGCGCGTCGGTTGGCGATGAGGCCCTCCGGGCGGAAGCGCATGAGGAGGATGAGCGCGAGTCCGAAGCCGAGGAGCTGGTAGTCCGAGAGGAACTGGAGCTTCGCCGGGATCATGTAGAGGAGTGCCGCGCCGATGAGGGGTCCGCTGATGGTTCCCATGCCGCCGAGGATGACGGCGGCGAGGAGGAAGGCGGAGTTGGGCGGTACGGGTCCGGCGAAGACGTACATCTCGGGGACGACGGTGCTCTGGACGTGGGCCTGTACGGTGCCGGCGATGCCGGCGAGGGTGGCGCCGAGGGCGAAGGCGATGAGCTTGACGCGGAAGCCGTTGATGCCCATGGCGGTGGCGGCGGTCTCGTCCTCGCGGATGGCGACCCAGGCGCGGCCGATGCGGGAGCTGCCTGCTCGGCTGAAGACGAGGACCACGAGGATCATCGCGAGCAGCATGAGCAGGTAGTAGTTGGCGTAGGCGCCGAGTTCGAAGCCCAGGATGGTGTGGGATTCGCCGAAGTTGTACCCGAAGAAGTTGAGGTCGGGGATGTTCGGTACGCCGTTGGGGCCGTTGGTGACGCGGGGTCCGGAGACGCCGTCGAGGTTGCCGACGGCGATGCGGAAGATCTCGCCGAAGCCGAGGGTGACGATGGCGAGGTAGTCGCCGCGGAGGCGGAGGGTGGGTGCTCCGATGACGACGCCGAAGACGAGGGAGACGGCGGCGCCGGTGAGGACGGAGGCCCAGAAGGGGAATTGGACGCCGAACGCGGATGCGGTGGTTCCGGAGACGAGGGCGGCGGTGTAGGCGCCGACGCCGAGGAAGGCGACGTATCCGAGGTCGAGGAGTCCGGCGAGGCCGACGACGATGTTCAGGCCCAGTGCGACGGTCGCGAAGATGAGGATGTTGACCGCGATGAGGGTGTACTGGTCGGTGTTCTGGGTGAACGGGAAGACGGCTGCGGCGACGAAGGCCGCGGCGACGGCGATGGAGCGGTACTTCGTGGTGAGCGCGGAGAGGCGGGCCATGAGGCCGGCCTTGAAGAGTGCGGTCACGGCGAAGCCGGTGATGATCAGGTAGCCGACGAAGAGTTCGGGGTAGGCGGTGTCGATGCCGTAGGTGGCGACGAAGAGACCGATGCCGAAGGCGGCGACGATGATCAGGATTTCGGCCCAGGAGGGGAGTTCCTTGGGGCGTCCGGGCGTGGGGGCGCGGAGGCTGTTGAGGAATCGTTCGAGGGCGGTGGGTTCGGTGGTGTCGGTGATGTTCTGGTCGTGGGGGAGGCCGAGGGAGGCGGCGACGGTGATGATGGCGCCGACGAGGCCGATCCAGGCTCCGGGTTCCAGGTTGACGACGCCGCCGAGTTCGACGGAGATGGCGCCGACGGTGAAGCCCATGGTGCCGAGGGCGCCGAGTGCGGCGAGTCGGACGGGGCTGTTGGAGCCGCCGGGGGTGAGCCAGCGCAGGCCCTTGATGCCGTACCCGGAGAGGGTGAGGAGCAGGGTGAGGGCGGCGCCGATGAGGGTGAGGACCTGGAGGCCGCCGGGGTAGCCGGTGACGGTGAGGTCGCCGGGGAATTCGGAGGTCCAGGTCCAGGCGAGGAAGGTGGAGCCGAGGGTGAGTGCGGCTCCGGCGGCGGTGGCCGCGCGGGCCACCGGTGTGGGGATGGCGAGGACGGGCGTCGTCTGGTGGGTGCTGGTGGTCATCGGTATCACGCCCGATCCGTGACGCGCTCGCCGAGCAGGCCTTGTGGCCTGACGAGGAGGACGACGATGAGAAGGACGAAGGCCCAGACGTTGGCCCAGGCGCCGCCGCCGAGCTGCTGCATGCCGGGGATCTCTTCGATGTAGGCGATCGAGAGGGCTTCGGCGAGTCCGAGGACGACGCCGCCGACCATGGCTCCGTAGATGTTGCCGATGCCGCCGAGGACGGCGGCGGTGAAGGCCTTGAGTCCGAGGATGAAGCCCATCTCGAAGTTGATCTGGCCCTTGTCGAGGCCGTAGGCGACCGAGGCGACGGCGGCGAAGGCGGCGCCGATGGCGAAGGCCATCACGATGATGCGGTCGGTGTTGATGCCCATGAGCTTGGCCGTGTCGGGGTCCTGGGCGGTGGCCTGCATGGCGCGGCCGCTGCGGCTCTTGGCGACGAAGAGGCCGAGGGCGAGCATGCAGAGCGGGGCGAGGACGAGGACGAAGGCGTCGGCGCGCTGGAGGTAGAGGTTGTCGAGCAGCTTGAACGATTCGCCTTGGAATTCGGGGAAGCTGCGGGGCTTCTTCGCGTCGGGGTAGAAGCCCCAGACGAGCTGCTGGAGCACGATCGAGAGGCCGATCGCGGTGATGAGCGGTGCGAGGCGGGGGGCGCCGCGCAGGGGCCGGTAGGCGAACCGTTCCGCGGCGGTGGCCACGGCGACGGAGGCGATGGCTCCACCGATGATCATGAGCGGGATGGCCACGAGGAGTGTGGTGCCGCTGGGGAGCATGATGTAGGTGGTGAGGGCGCCGAAGCCCCCGATCATGAAGATCTCGCCGTGGGCGAAGTTGATGAGCTGGACGATGCCGTACACCATGGTGTACCCGATGGCTATGAGGCCATAGAGGGCGCCGAGGGCAAGGCCGTTGGCCAGCTGTTGCGGCAGTTCGTGCACCGCAGGGCCTCCGATGAGCTTGTCGGATATGACTCCGCGCGAGGGCGCTGTTTGCGCCCTCGCGCGGATGGGGTCAGATGGGGCGGGGCTGTGCGGGGAGGATCAGTCTTCGAACGTGGCGCTCTTGACGTCCTTCCAGGCGCCCTTCTGGACCTCGTAGACGGTGAGCTGCTTGTTGGTGGTGTCGCCGTTCTCGTCGAAGGAGACCTTGCCGGTCACGCCGTCGAAGGAGACCTTGGACATGGCCTCGGTGACCTTGGCACGGGCGTCGTCGGGGAGCTTGCCGTCGTTGTCGGCGACGACGGCCTTGACGGCCTGGATGATGGCCCATCCGGCGTCGTAGGAGTAGCCGCCGTAGGCCGCGTACGGGTCCTTGTAGCCTTCGGTCTTGTAGTCCTCGATGAACTTCTTGGCGGTCGGGAGGGCTTCGACGGGGTAGCCGATGGAGGTGGCGTAGTCGCCGTCGTTGGCTTCACCGGAGGCGCTGATGAAGGCGGGGTCGAAGATGCCGTCGCCGCCCATGGTGGGGATCTTGGCGCCGGTCTTCTTGATCTGGTCGGAGAGCAGGCCGCCCTCGGGGTACTGGCCGCCGTAGTAGACGGAGTCGGCGCCGGAGCTCTTGACCTTGTCGGCGGTGCTGGAGAAGTCGGTCTCCTTCACCGTGACGTGGTCGGTGCCGACGACCTTGCCGCCGAGGCGCTTGAATTCGGCGGAGAAGATGGCGGCGAGGCCGGCGCCGTAGGTCTGCTTGTCGTCGACGACGTAGACCTTCTTCTTCTTGGCGTCGTTGAAGAGGTACTGGGCGGCGAACTTGCCCTGGACGACGTCGGTGGCGCAGGTGCGGAAGTAGGTCTGGAAGGGGCGCTTGATGTCGCCCTTGCCCCAGTTGTCGCCCTGGCTGAGGGCCGGGTTGGTGTTGGCGGGGGAGACCTGGGTGAGGTTGGCCTTGTTGAAGACGCCCTGCATGGACTGGGCGACGCCGGAGTTCAGCGGGCCGACGGCGCCGAGGACGTCGGTGTTGCCGACGAGCTTGGTGGCGTTGGCCTGTCCGGAGGCGGGGACGGCCTGGTCGTCGAGGGCTTCGATCTTGAACTCGATGCCGGGGACTTCGTTGTTCTTGTTCGCGGTCTTGGCCGCGAGGTCCACGGAGTTCTTGATGCCCTGGCCGAGCGCGGAGAGGGAGCCGGTCAGGGGCGCGTCCACGCCGATGACGACGGTGGTCTTGCCACCGCTGTCTCCGCTGTCCTTGCTGCCTTCGTCGCGCGACCCGCAGGCGGTGAGCGTCAGTGCTCCGGTGGTGAGCACTGCGGTGAGTATGAGCAAAGAACGGTGTCGCACGAGAGGGGTCCTTTCCCTGGCGCGGCGCTCCTCTGGCATGAGGTGCCGTGATGTTCGCCGGGCCGTACTGGGTTGGTACAGGGCCGTGCAGCAGACGCGCCCGGCGGCGCGGTGACTGGCGGTGACTCTAAGCGCAGCCGGGGGCCACCGGGACCGGTCGGCGGCGGATGTGACTCTCTTGTTATGCCCTTGAGCAAGGCTTGAGGTTCCTGTGAGGGGATGTGTGGGTTTCGACGGGAGTGCGAAATGACCACATGGTGAGAACACGCAGCTCTGCTAAGGGGCTTGAGGTGATCTTGGTGCTGACGCGGGCCGATGGTCGCGGAGGCGTGGCGAGGTGTCCCGGGTGGTTCGGGCCGGGGTGCGCGGCTGGATCCCGCATTGCCTGGGTGTTACGCAGTGTTACATCGGCGTTCGGGGCCTCGGGGTCGTTGAGGCTGATGTGGCTGCTGAGTGGCTCATGGAACGCGCTTCGGAGTCAAGGGTGTTGACCGAGTGTGGTGGGCAACGCGCTTTCGTTGGTGGGGATATGGCACTGCCCGGCCGGAATGCGCGGGGTGCGATTTCGGCCGGGCAGGTGGGGTTCCCCGTGTGGGGTGCGGGCGTTGGTGTGGGGTGGGTGCGGTGGGTTTCAGTCGGCTTCGGGCTTGGGGGCGTCGCGGAGCAGGCAGGTGAGGCGTGCGGTGCAGACGCGCTTGTCGTGCTCGTCGGTGATGACGATCTCGTACGTGGCGGTGGAGCGGCCCCGGTGTACGGGGGTGGCGACGCCGGTCACGAGGCCGTTGCGGACGCCTCGGTGGTGGGTGCAGTTCAGGTCGACGCCGACGGCGAGCTTGGCGGCCCCGCCGTGGAGCATGGAGCCGATGGATCCGAGGGTCTCGGCGAGGACGGCGGAGGCGCCTCCGTGCAGGAGTCCGTAGGGCTGGGTGTTGCCTTCGACGGGCATGGTGCCGACGACGCGGTCGGCGGAGGCTTCGATGATGGTCACGCCCATGCGTTCGCCGAGGTGGCCGGCGGAGAAGAGGGCGGGCAGGTCGACGCCGAGTGCCGCGTACTCGTCGATGACTTCTTGCGGGAAGAGGGGTGTGGTGTGCTCGCCCATGGGTCCGGCTCCGTTCGTCTGCGCTGGTTCGTTGCTGTCTGCACTGTTCTTATCAGACGGCTGAGCGGACGCTTAGGGGGTGGCGGTTTTCAGACGCTCCGGGTGTTCTCGAAGCGGATGACGACGGATTTGCTGGCCGGGGTGTTGCTGGTGTCCGCCGTGGAGTCCAGGGGGACCAGGACGTTGGTCTCCGGGTAGTAGGCGGCTGCGCAGCCCCGGGCGGTGGGGTAGTGGACGATGCGGAAGCCGTCCGCGCGGCGCTCCACGCCGTCCTTCCACTCGCTGACGAGGTCGGTGTACGCGCCGTCGGTGAGGCCGAGGGCCGCTGCGTCCTCGGGGTTGACCATGACGATGCGGCGGCCGCCCTTGATGCCACGGTAGCGGTCGTCGAGGCCGTAGATGGTGGTGTTGTACTGGTCGTGGGAGCGCAGGGTCTGCAACAGGAGCCTGCCGTCGGGGAGTCCGGGGTATTCGACGGGTGCGGCGGTGAAGTTGGCGCGGCCGGTGGCGGTGGGGAAGCGGCGTTCGTCGCGGGGGGCGTGGGGGAGGGTGAAGCCGCCGGGGCGGGCGATGCGGGTGTTGAAGTCCTCGAAGCCGGGGACGACGCGGGAGATGCGGTCGCGGATGGTGGCGTAGTCCCGCTCGAAGGCCTCCCAGTCGGTACGGGAGCCGGTGCCGAGGACCGCGCGGGCGAGGCGGGCGACGATGGCCGGTTCGGAGAGCAGGTGGGGGCTCGCGGGGGTGAGGTTGCCGCGCGACGCGTGGACCATGCCCATGGAGTCCTCGACGGTGACGAACTGCTTGCCGCCCGCCTGGACGTCCTTGTCGGTGCGGCCCAGGGTGGGCAGGATCAGGGCGCGGGTGCCGGTGACGGCGTGGGAGCGGTTGAGCTTGGTCGAGACGTGGACGGTGAGGCGGGCGCGGCGCATCGCGGCCTCGGTGACGGCGGTGTCGGGGGTGGCGGCGACGAAGTTGCCGCCCATGGCGAAGAAGACCTTCGCCTCGCCGTCGCGCAGCGCCTGGATGGAGCGCACCACGTCCAGGCCGTGGTGGCGCGGCGAGGTGATGCCGAATTCCTTGTCGAGGGCGTCGAGGAAGGCCGGTGCGGGGCGTTCGAAGATGCCCATGGTGCGGTCGCCCTGGACGTTGGAGTGGCCGCGCACCGGACAGACTCCGGCGCCGGGGCGGCCGATGTTTCCGCGCAGCAGAAGGAAGTTGACGATTTCGCGGATGGTGGGCACGGAGTGCTTGTGCTGGGTGAGGCCCATCGCCCAGCAGACGATGGTGCGTTTCGAGGCGAGGACGAGGGCGAGGGCCTGCTCGATCTCGGCGCGGGTGAGGCCGGTCGCGGTGAGGGTCTCGTCCCAGTCGGCCGCTTCGGCGGCCTGGGCGAACTCCTCGTAACCGTGGGTGTGTTCGGCGACGAACGCGGTGTCGACGGCGCCCTCGGCGGCGAGGATCAGCTTGTTGAGGAGGCGGAAGAGCGCCTGGTCGCCGCCGATGCGGATCTGCAGGAAGAGGTCGTTGAGCGCGGTGCCCTTGAGCATGCCCTGCGGGGTCTGGGGGTTCTTGAACCGCTCCATGCCGGCCTCGGGCAGCGGGTTCACCGAGATGATCTTCGCGCCGGAGGTCTTGGCCTTCTCCAGGGCCGCCAGCATCCGGGGGTGGTTCGTGCCGGGGTTCTGGCCGGCGACGATGATCAGGTCGGCCTGGTGGAGGTCCTCCAGGGAGACGCTGCCCTTGCCGATCCCGATGGTCTCGGTGAGCGCCGAGCCGGACGACTCGTGGCACATGTTGGAGCAGTCCGGCAGGTTGTTGGTGCCGAACTCGCGGGCGAAGAGCTGGAGCAGGAACGCGGCCTCGTTGCTGGTGCGGCCCGAGGTGTAGAAGAGGGCCTCGTCGGGGGAGCCGAGCGCGGTCAGCTCCTCGGCGATGATCGCGAACGCCCGCTCCCAGGTGACCGCCTCGTACCGGTCGGCGCCCTCGGGGAGGTACACCGGGTGGGTGATCCTGCCCTGCTGGCCCAGCCAGTACCCGCTGCGTTCGGCGAGGTCGGCGACGGGGTGGGCGGCGAAGAAGCCGGGGGTCACACGGCGCAGCGTCGCCTCCTCGGCGACGGCTTTGGCGCCGTTCTCGCAGAATTCGGCGGTGTGCCGCTTGTCGCCCTCGGGCCAGGCGCAGCCGGGGCAGTCGAAGCCGTTCTTCTGGTTGACCTTGAGGAGGGTCTGCGCGGTGCGGCGCACGCCCATCTGCTGCTGGGCGATGCGCAGGGAGTGGGCGACGGCGGGCAGCCCGGCGGCGGCGTGCGGGGCCGGCTCGACCTGTGGGGCGTCCTGGACCGGGTCCCCGGTCGGCGGCTTGGTGGCCATGGTGCTGCTCCCCTTCGAGCGCTTCTTCCGCGTGTGTATGTCCTTACCGTCGATCCTGTCACGGCCTGCGGATGTCGTGCCGGTCCGGATTGTCAGTGGGCCGTGGCAGGATCGGGGGCGTGGCTGAGACGGCATCGAAGAAGACGGCAGACAACCGACCGCGCCTGCTCCTCATGGACGGGCACTCCCTGGCGTACCGGGCGTTCTTCGCCCTGCCCGCGGAGAATTTCACGACGGCGGTGGGGCAGCCGACGAATGCCGTGTACGGCTTCATGTCGATGCTGGCGAACACCCTGCGTGACGAGGCGCCCACGCACTTCGCGGTGGCGTTCGACGTGTCCCGCAAGACCTGGCGTGCGCAGGAGTTCCCGGAGTACAAGGCGAACCGCTCCAAGACCCCCGACGAGTTCAAGGGGCAGGTCGAGCTGATCGGCGAGCTGCTGGACGCGATGCACGCGGACCGGTTCGCGGTGGACGGGTTCGAGGCTGACGACGTCATCGCGACGCTCGCGACCCAGGCCGAGGCGGCCGGGTTCGAGGTCCTGATCGTCACCGGCGACCGGGACTCCTTCCAGCTGATCACGGACAACGTGACCGTGCTCTACCCCACCAAGGGGGTCTCCGAGCTGACCCGGTTCACCCCGGAGAAGGTCGTCGAGAAGTACGGGCTCACCCCGCAGCAGTATCCGGACTTCGCCGCCCTGCGCGGCGACCCGTCGGACAACCTCCCGGGTATTCCCGGGGTGGGTGAGAAGACGGCCGCGAAGTGGATCAACCAGTTCGGTTCGTTCGCCGATCTGGTCGAGCGGGCCGATGAGGTCAAGGGCAAGGCCGGGCAGAATTTCCGCGACCACCTGGACGCGGTGAAGATGAACCGTGTGCTGACCGAGATGGTCCGTGACGTGGAGCTCCCGAAGACCCCGGCCGAGCTGGAGCGCGCTCCGTACGACCGCACGGCGGTCACCGGTGTCCTGGACATACTGGAGATCCGTAACCCGAGCCTGCGCGAGCGCCTCCTCGCCGTCGACCCGGGTGCGGCCGAGGCCGGGCCGCCCGCACCCGCCGCCGGCATCGAGCTGGACGGGGTCGTGCTCGGCTCCGGCGAGGTCGCCCCGTGGCTGGAGGCGCACGGCGCGCAGCCGCTCGGCGTCATGACGGTCGACACCTGGTCGCTCGGCGCCGGCACGGTCACCGAGATCGCGCTCGCCGCCGCCGACGGGGCCGCCGCCTGGCTGGACCCGACGCAGCTGGAGGAGGCCGACGAGCGGGCGTTCGCCGCCTGGGTCTCGGACCCGGCCCGGCCGAAGGTCCTGCACAACGCGAAGAACGTGATGCGGGTCCTCCCCGAGCACGGCTGGCGGCTCGAAGGCGTCGTGATGGACACCGCGCTCGCCGCGTATCTGGTGAAGCCGGGCCGCCGCTCCTTCGCCCTGGACGCGCTCGCCGTGGAGTATCTGGGCCGCGAGCTGGCCCCGGCCGCCGCCTCCGACGGGCAGCTCGCCTTCGGCGCGGACGACCGGGCCGAGGCGGACGCCCTGATGGCGCAGGCCCGCGCCGTCCTCGATCTGGGCGACGCGTTCACCACCCGCCTGAAGGAGGTCAACGCCACCGAGCTGCTCCACGACATGGAGCTGCCGACGTCGATCCTCCTGGCCCGCCTGGAGCGGCACGGGATCGCCGCGGACCGGGCCCATCTGGAGGGTATGGAGCAGCAGTTCGCCGGGACCGTGCAGCAGGCGGTGAAGGAGGCGCACGCCGCGGTGGGCCGCGAGTTCAACCTCGGATCGCCCAAGCAGCTCCAGGAGATCCTCTTCGGGGAGCTGGGCCTGCCGAAGACGAAGAAGACCAAGACGGGATACACCACGGACGCGGACGCGCTGGCCTGGCTGGCCGCGCAGACCGAGCACGAACTGCCGGTCCTGATGCTGCGCCACCGCGAGCAGGCCAAGCTGCGGGTCACCGTCGAGGGCCTGATCAAGACGATCGCGGCTGACGGCCGGATCCACACCACGTTCAACCAGACGGTGGCGGCGACCGGCCGGCTCTCCTCCACCGACCCCAACCTGCAGAACATCCCCGTCCGCACCGACGAGGGCCGGGCGATCCGCCGGGGCTTCGTCGTCGGCGAGGGCTTCGAGACGCTGATGACGGCGGACTACAGCCAGATCGAGCTGCGGGTGATGGCGCACCTCTCCGAGGACGCCGGTCTCATCGAGGCGTTCACCTCCGGCGAGGACCTGCACACCACGGTCGCCTCGCAGGTCTTCGGCGTGGAGAAGGACGCGGTCGACGCGGAGATGCGCCGCAAGATCAAGGCCATGTCCTACGGCCTGGCCTACGGTCTCTCCGCGTTCGGCCTCTCCCAGCAGCTGAACATCGACCCCGCCGAGGCCCGGGTGCTGATGGACACCTACTTCGAGCGGTTCGGCGGGGTGCGGGACTATCTCCACCGGGTCGTCGAGGAGGCCAGGGCCACCGGCTACACCGAGACGATCCTCGGCCGCCGCCGCTATCTCCCCGACCTGAACAGCGACAACCGCCAGCGCCGCGAGGCCGCCGAGCGGATGGCGCTGAACGCCCCGATCCAGGGCACGGCGGCGGACATCGTGAAGGTGGCGATGCTGCGGGTGGACCTGGCGCTGACCGAGGCGGAGCTGACCTCGCGGATGCTGCTCCAGGTCCACGACGAAATCGTCCTGGAGATCGCGACGGGCGAGCGGAAGCGGGTGGAGGAGATCCTGCGCCACGAGATGGCCCACGCCGTCGAACTGCGCGCCCCGCTCGACGTCTCGGTCGGCGTGGGCGAGGACTGGGAGTCGGCCGCGCACTGAGCGGCCCGCCCTCTTCTGCTAGGGCGTGTTTCGAAAGTAGCGCCGAGCAGGTGGGACTTTCGAAACACGCCCTAGTTGTATTGCCCTGTGAGGTTGGGGACGCGGCTGGCGGGTGGTTGGCCCTTGAGCGCGGTGTGTCCGCGGTGGTGATTGTAGGTGTGGAGCCAGCCGGG
>NZ_JOEZ01000059.1 GCF_000721175.1 Streptomyces anulatus | reverse complement strand
CCCGGCTGGCTCCACACCTACAATCACCACCGCGGACACACCGCGCTCAAGGGCCAACCACCCGCCAGCCGCGTCCCCAACCTCACAGGGCAATACAACGCGCCCCGAAGCAGCACGTGTGGCACTGCTCTCTCCGCGCGGCACCCGGTGACCGCATCCTCGAAGACGGCGAGTGGGCGGACATCGCCCGTCGCGTTGTCGCGGCCACCGGCATCGCACCGGCGGACGACCCGGACGGCTGCCGCTGGATCGCCGTACGCCACGCCCCCGATCACATCCACATCGCCGCCACAAAGGTACGAGGTGACCTCCGCTCAGCACGTCACTGGAACGACTACCTCACCGCTGACCGCGAACTCGCAGCCATCGAGAAGGAATACGGGCTGCAACGGGTCATCCGCGGTGACCGCACTGCCGCCAAACGGCCCCAGCGCGCCGAACGGGAGAAGGCCCTGCGGAACGGCCATGCCAAGGCTGCCCGCGAACGCCTGCGGGCCGTGGTCCGCACAGCGGCGGCTGCCGCCACCGATACCAACGAGTTCCTCGGTCTGCTCACACACACCAAGGGAGTCCTCGTCGAGGTCCTGTACTTCCCCTCAGGAGAACCACGCGGCTACAAGGTCGCTCTGGAGAACGACCGGAACGCGAAGGCAGAACCGGTGTGGTTCTCCGGTTCCACGCTGGCGCCGGATCTCTCCCTCCCGAAGATCCAGAGCCGTCTCGCCGCAGCAGAGGTTCCATCGTCCGCCGAGGGGCACCTCAGGCCGCACCCATGGCATCAAGCCACCGCAGCCACCGAGCGCATCCCCCACCACCTCGACCAGCCGGACGCCGGAGCCGCCCAGGCCCACCTGGCCGCCTTCGGCGAAGCGCTCGACGCCGTAGCTCTCACCGCACCGCCGGACATTCGTACCGAACTCCGCTCAGCAGCCTCAGCTTTCGAGCGGGCGACCCGTTCGCGCGTCCGCGCCGAGCACCACCACGCTCGTGCTCTACGCGGCGCGGTCAAGGCGATGCTTCGCGAGCCGGCGCCGAAAGACGGAGCCGCCTTGGCGATGTTCCTCGACGCTGCGCTCCTCGCCGTCATCGCCGCCGCACGCTGGCACGACCGACGAGAGCACGAGCAACAGGTGGCCGCAGCCCACAAGAGCCTGCTCCACCTCCAGGCCGCCTACGACCACACGGCAGCCACGCCCCTCCTGGTCCTCGGCCAACGCCGACCGTCCCAGAATCTTGCGGACCAATACGTCCGCCTCATCCTCCAGGCCGCTCCGGCGCACGCCGATCAGATCCTCGCCGAATCTGCCTCGCAGGCGCTCACCACCGCATTGGCCGAGGCAGAGGCAGTGGGCCACGACCCCAAACGCCTGCTGCAGCAGGCAGCAGACGAACGAGCCCTCGACGACGCACGCTCCCCGGCACGCACCCTCACATGGCGCGTACATCGGCTCTCGCAGAGGCCGGCTCCCAGTCGACGAGCTCTGGCGGCACAGGCTCGCAGCACCGGACTACGCCACGTGCCCTCGCCCGAACCTGCGGCGACGGCCCCACCCACCATTTCCGCGTCTCGCCCTCGGCGGAGGTGATCGTCCAGGGGCTACCCCTCAGCGTGAACGAATCAACGGCTCTTCTCTGACCGGAGCTGGGAGAGGGTGTGCACGAACGGCAGGTCGAACTGGTCCTTGTCCCGCTCCCAGTAGGCGAGCACCCGAGCCGTGGCTTCGGCCATGTCCGTGGGCAGGTCAGCAGCGCGGAGCGTATCGGCGACCTCTTCCATCTCGGGCGCCCAGCGCCAGGCTCGGGCTGCCACGCTCGGTAGATACTCCGGATCGGAGAGGATCGCGGAGATCATGACCTCGGCTTCGGCTGTGAGCTGATCACCGACTCCATGGGCGTCGGCGAGCGCGTGAGCGACTCCGGCGAGGGTGCGGGCGGCCTTCTGGTAGCTGGAGAAGGCCATCTTCAGCGCGGAAGCGGAACCGGGTGTGTCCCCGACGCGGCACACGTGCAGCGCAGAGTCCGTGAACAGCGACGCCACCAGCTCGACGGCAGAGTCGGCCCCTGCGAGATAGAGCCGCGTGGCACGCCCCTCGCCTGGCGGCTGACCGAAAACAGCACCGTCGACAACTGCAGAGCCAGGGCGGGTCTCGTCAGCGATGCGCCGTACGCGTTGAGGGCTGATGGCGTTGACATCGGCGTACACCCCCGCGAAGCCGTGCGCGGCCACCGCCGCCGCAACGTCCTCCGCCGCCTGTGGTGGGCAGACCGAGAGAACGACCGCGCTTCTGGACAGCGCCTCCGCGAGCGAGTCGTACGCCGTGGCACCGGCCTCTCTCCCTCGGAGCCAGGTGTTCTCACTGCGGCCCTTGGTCACCGACAGCGCCTCATGGCCGCCGGCCACGAGCTCGGCGGTGATCGCCGCGCCCATGGTTCCAGGGTGGAGGACGGTCACGGTGATCACTGGCTGCCTCCGGCGGTGCGCGACGTGGAAAGTTCCTCATCCCCATGATCCGCTGTCGTTCGGCACCGGCGGCTTCGGAATCAATGCCTGATGGCCGTCTGGGCACTGATGGCGGACAGAAGTGGCTTCCGGTCTCGGACTCGCCGTTCAGGACGGGACAGCGGTACACGGGCCGCGGCCCCGACGGTCCTTGCAGCTCGTCTCACGCTGAAGCCGCGTCATGGGTACCGTGCAGGAGACGAACTCTGTACGGACAGACCGGCGGTCGCGCCGGATCGTCCGGCGGCCGGGAGGTGTCCTGATGCTGGAGGAAGCCGAGGAGATCGGCAAGCGCGCTCGCAGGGCGAGGCTGCGACTGGGCATGCCGCAGGCCGACCTGGCGACGGCCCTGGGGAAGTCACAGGGCTGGGTGTCGAAGATGGAACGGGGCCTGATCGAACTGGACCGGGTCGGGCTGCTCAACCAGGTGGCCGCGGAGCTGCACGTCCATCCGAACGACCTGATCGGACGCCCGTACAGCAGCTCCCCCGACGACAGCCAGTGGCAGATCGCCGCCTCGTCGATCCTGCGCGAGCTGCGCCGCTACGACCTCGTTCCCGTCTTCGACGGGGTTCCCCGACCGGCCTCACAGCTATGGCGTGAGGTGACCCGGCTGCACCGCCTGCGGGACACCGCCTCCAACGTCGCGATCCTCCGAGTTCTCCCGGACCTGTTCCGGGAAGCGCGCGCCCTGGCGGAGGAATCGGACGGACACGAGCGGGAGGAGGCGTACGCCATTTACGCCGTGTGCTGCAAGTTCGCACACACCGCCGCACACGCCCTCGGACACCCCGAGCTGGTGGCCATGGCGTGCGAACGGGCCGCGTGGTCAGCCAGGTTGTCGGGAGACCCGGTGCTGCCTGCCGTCGCCGACTGGATGCGCGTCTGGGACATGTGGGCGACCGCTGACTGGACCGACGCTCTGACCCTCTCGGACAAGGCGATCGCCTCGGTGCAACAGCCGTACGAGCAGGGTGACCCGCTGGCCGTGCGGGCTTGGGGCACGCTGCAGCTTCGGGCAGCCATCTCCGCCGCTCGGGCCAACCGCCCATCGGAAGCGGAGGACCGGATCGGACACGCGAAGGACGCGGCGGAACGCATGGACGCGTACGTCGGCGCACCGGTGTACGACCGGCATTCGCTGACGTTCTCCGCCGGAAACGTGCAGATCCACGCGATCAGCGTGGCCCTGGAAATGGGCAAGCAGGGCAAAGCTCTGGAGATAAACCGCCGCACCAGCCCAAGCCTGGTCGGGGCACTGCCCAACTCTCGTCAGGGACACCACCACATGGACGTCGCACGGGCCTGGCTGTGGGACGGAAACCGGGCAAAGGCCCTCACCGAGCTGGAGACGGCTGAGCGGATCGCGCCGCAGCTCGTACGGAACCACCCCATCGCCCGTTCGACGCTTCGCAGCATCGTCTACGCCGAACGAGCAGCCACGAGGGAGAAGCTGCGGCACATGTCCGACCGCTTTCACCTGGACGGATAGGGGTCGTATTCCTCCGGCTCATATTCGAGGACCGTCCTGTCCCTAACTTCGGGGCATGACGCGACGACGTTCTTCTCATCTTCCCTCGCAGGGAGTCGAGTTAGGTACGGCAGCACCGTTCGTTCCACGACTCGGCGACCTCGCCACGGACAGCGCTCGCAACGGCCGTGTCGGGGTCGTGGTCGCCCTCCCCGGTGAGGGCTCCGCTACGACGTACCACCTGCGTCCGCCCGGGGGCGGGGCCCCGTGGTCCGCGCCCGCCGACGGGACGACGCTCAGGCCCGTGCCGGTGAGGGCCACCCACGCCACGCTCCCGGCCGGGCAGGACGCGGTCTACGACCCGCGGGCCCGGCAGGGGTCGATTCCCGTCAAGTTCCACTTGGACGACGGCTCGACCCTCGATGGCGTGCTCATCCTCACCTCGGTCGAGCTGCAGTGGCTGCACCAGCAGACCAGCCGCCTCGTCGACACACACGAACGCGCCATCGGCGGCACCCAGTGACCGGGTGTCGACGACGCCACGCCCGAAAGGCCGCGCCGCGCACCGTACGCCCCGAAGGCGGAGGCATCGCGCTCACGCTTCTGGCCGTGGCCGGGCTGGTGGGCCCGGCCTGGGCACTGCGTGAGCAGGCCGCCCCGCTCCTCAACGGCCTCAGTCACCAGACCGCCGCAGTCTCAGCGGACGCGAGCTCGTCCTCCGACCGCTGACTCCGCTCCGCTGTCCGGGCCAATCGCCCACGTTCCCGGCCAACGGAGCCTGCCATGCGCCCGGAACATCCAGGCGTGATTCTCCAGGGAGAGATCATGGACATCCCGTACATCGTCATCGACCAGCTCACCCCCGACCAACAGCAGGTCTGGAAGACCTACTTCGGCGACGCCGACCGCCCCCGCTACATCGAGGAAGGCATCTGGCGCCGTACGCAGGAGAAGGCCACGGCCGAACAGAGCGGCTGGACAGCCGCCGACGACGCCCGGCGGCGGATCATCCACTACCGCTACCGGTACGGCCTGGTCCCCACCACCGCCGCGCCGGCCATCGGCCTGACCGACCTGTACCTCTACCACTCCGCTACCGCTCCAGCGGACGAGATCGACGCGCACCACGACGCCCTGTGGGACTCGCTCGCCACCGGCGGCTGGAAGGAGGCTCCCGGTGGATTCTTATGGACACGTCGGGATCTGAAGTGCCGGATCACCGAGCACGACATCCACCCCCAGGACGCGGCAGTGGGGCGTACCCTCCCCGTCGGCTACCGGAGCCTGGACGTGCAGATCGCCTCGGTGTCCTACGCGCCGCCGCCCGCTGTCCGACAGCTGCCGTGGAACGTCCTCTCCACCGGGATCAGGTGCAAGGACCGCCCCGGTACGCCGACCCGCGTCCCAGACCTGTCCGTCCTCGCGGACCTCCTGCCCTTCCAGGTGGAGATCGGCTGCGGTACGTCGGTCGAGGCAGGTATTCCGCCCCTGCACCGGCTCCACGAGATCTACCGGGTCACCGACCGCCAGGGGCACGAGCCGCGAGAGCACCGCTTCACCCTCTCCCCGACCGCTGACACGCTCCTCCACGAGGTGTTGACAGAGCCGGAGGAGAAGACGGCGGACTTCGTGGAGATGTTCCGTGCCTGCTTCCTGGCCGAACCGACTCCGGCCATGTGGGCGCTGAAGGAACTGAAGGACGCCGGGCACCTCGTCGGCCCGGTCATCACCAACAACTTCGACGTCCTCGCGGCGTGGGCCGGGCTCGACGAGTGCTTCATGCGCCGCTACGACCAGGCCGTACCCGACGTCGAGTGGGTGGACGGCGCCCAGGCCCTCCTCGTCGTCGGCCTGCACGCCGACCGACGCAAGGTCCAGGCACGCGCCCGCGCCCGCGGCATGCAGGTCGTCTACCTGGACCCGGAGGGCTTCTGGCGCGACGGCCAGTTCATGCCGTACCCGCTGGAAGGCCCCCAGGATGGCGACCTGGTGTGCCGGGCGACCGCCGCCGAGGCCCTGCCCGCCCTCGTCAACCTGCTCAAGCAGCAGGCTGGTTGATCCACCTGCACGAAGAGGGCCGCGCCGGGCGTTGGCGCTAGCGTGACGCACCCGGCCGGCCCGGACTCCCCTGGGCGGGCGAGGGACAAGGAAAGGAGCGTCGACCCATGCGCGTATCCGTCATCGGCTGTGGTCACCTGGGCATCCCCCACGCCGCTGCCATGGCCGAGATCGGCCACGAGGTCATCGGCGTGGACCTGGACCAGGCGAAGATCGACCGCCTCAACGCCGGCGAGTGCCCCATCTACGAGGACGGCCTGCCCGAACTCCTCAGCACCCACACCGCCACTGGACGCCTGCGGTTCACCTCCAGCCTCGCGGAGGCAGCCGAGTTCGCCGACATCCACTTCCTCGCCGTGGGCACGCCGATCGACGCGGACGGACGGAGCTACGACACCGGACAGGTCTTCGGCGCAGCCCGCGCCCTCGCCCCACACCTGACCCGCCCGACCATCATCGTCGGCAAGTCCACGGTCACCGTCGGCACCTCCCGCGACCTCGGTGCTCTCCTCGCCCGTCTCTCCCCGGCCGGTGAGGACGTGGAAGTCGTCTGGAACCCCGAGTTCCTGCGCGAGGGCCATGCCATCGACGACACCCTGCGCCCCGACCGCATCGTCGTTGGCGTCCCCTCGGCCCGCGCCGAGGACGCGGTACGCCAGGTCTACGCACCACTGCTCGCGAACGGCATCCCGCTGTTCGTGACCGACCCCGCCACCGCCGAACTCATCAAGGGCGCCGCCAACGCCTACCTCGGCATGAAGATCTCCTTCATCAACGGCGTCGCCGACATGTGCACCGCCGCCGGAGCCGACGTCCAGCAGCTCACCGAGGCCATCGGCCTGGACCCCCGCATCGGCCGCGGCGGCCTGAACGCCGGCCCCGGCTACGGCGGCGGCTGCCTCCCCAAGGACGTCCGCGCCTTCACCGCCTCCGCCCGAACCTTGGGTGCCAACGAGGCAGCGACCATGCTGCGGGCGGCGGAGGAGGTCAACGAATCCCGCCCCACCGCCGCACTGAAGCTCATCGAGCAGACGCTCGGCCGACCCGTCGACGGCGTACGCATCACCGTCTGGGGCGCCTCCTTCAAGGCCGGAACCGACGACGTCCGCGAATCCCCCGCCCTGGCGATCGCCGCACTCATGCACCAGCGCGGCGCGACCGTCACCGTCCACGACCCGCACGCCGTGCCCACAGCACTGCGCCGCCACCCCGAACTCGATTACTGCGAAAGCCTCGAAGGCTCAGTCGCTGCTGCCGAGTTGATTGTTCTGGCCACCGAATGGCCCCACTTCCGCGAGGCCGACCCCAAGTCCCTCGCCCCCCTGGTCGCGGACCCGGTCCTCGTCGACCTCCGCAACCTCATCGACGCCGACACCTGGCGCATGAGCGGATGGACCGTACGCCAGCTCGGACGACCCGCACAGGAATAGCCGAACCCATCGATCGGAGGTCCGACGTGGACACCCTGTGGGACAACATCGAGAAGCTCTCCGCCGTCTGCCGAGCGGCCGGCTCCCATCTCCCCGACGAGGAGCTGAAAGCCCTCCAGGTCGGCAAGGTCGCCGAGGAAGCCGGCGAGGCCATGCACGCCCTCCACGGCCTGAAGGGCCTCACCACCTGCGGCGACGACCACGACTGGTCCGAGGTCCAGAACGACCTGGTCGGCGCCGTCATCGCCGCCCTCCTGGCAATGCACTACATCGACCCCACGGGCGCCCGCGCCACCTTCGACGAGATCCTCCACCGCCGGACGCGAAGGGGCCGCGAGGCCGCCGCACCTGCGTCTGCCTGACAACTTCCGCACACGATCCTTCAGCCGCACCTGGTGCGTGCGGCTGAAGGACCGTGCGATCACGTGCCTCCACAGACCCGGGGACGAGTGATCGGGCTGGCAAAGATGGCGCCTCCGGCCAATTCGTGTCTCTCGCACCGAAACACTGGGCAAGATATCCGCACCAGAATCGGAGCTGGGGATCCGGCATGCCGCGGCTGAGTGGAAGTCAACAACGGTAAGGACGTCTCAGGTCCGCACTGGAAGGCGGAACTAGTCCAGAGCCGCCCATTTATGCCATCTCGGATCCGTTGCTCGCGAGGCGGCGTTTCAAACGCATGCAGTGCTCGTTAGCGGGCTCTCGCCTTAGCCCTTCAGTCACCCACCGGTCAGCAGCATCGGTGTCCTGCTCGTCGTGCATGCACAGCCAAGCAAGGCGGGATAGGTCGGTGGCGTCGCCTTCAGTGTGCCTATCTTCGAGAAGCTCACGCAATCGCCGCACTATGTGCCGCCGCTCGTCGGCCTCTAGTACGAGCTCTCTTCGACTCAATAGTCCGTTGAGTCGGGAGGCAGCGGAACTAAGGTCATGGAATGGCGGTTCGGCAAGTTCCGCAAGCCGCAGCCGGGCATTCATCTCCGCCAAAGGGTCATCTGTGGCGCGATAAAGCGTAACAAGCAAGCCCCAACCATATTGGTCATCCGGGCAATTCTCCAAGAAGCGGTTAACCGATCGAATCGCTTTAGAATTATCAGACATCTGATTGCGTTGAAATTCAGCCAAGGTCAGCCAAGCTTTGGGGTAACCCGTCGCCATATACTCGATTACGGATAGCTCTTGACTGATATTCTTCCCTATCTCCATCTGCTTCGCTGCCGACCTGGCCAGCCGCTCGATGCGTGAAGCTAGCCCATGAGCAGCGTCAGTCGTCGGGCCAAATCCTTGAATTAGCTTGAGATCGGAGTTGACAGCAATCCTTGCTGGACTCGTCACAAGCTTCTTCTTTCCGAAGATCGAAGCTGCAAGCGGTACAGAGAGGAACTCCTCACCTCCCGTTCCCTGCGATGACACCACCTCAACTAGCGATCGTTTTTCCAGGTCGCTTATGGCACCTTCCACATCAAAACGATCATTCTCTGGTCGCAGCAGCACGGCCTCAAGCCCGAGGCGGGGAACAAGTGAGCGCCAACCACAGAGTGTGAGAAAGACCCGCTGAGCTGCGGAAGAGAGTGACGCAAAGGAGCGCTCGAAGAGTGCATCGAGCATAGCGTCCTTGGCTGCGATAACCCTCTTGACGGCAACCCTGCGCCCCTCTTCGGCTACCTCACCCAGCAGCACCTTTGTGATGTAGGGATGTCCGTCCGACTCCAGAAAAAGCGCCTCCTCGTAACTCGCATCGACGAGATGAGAGATGCCCAATCTGCCCGCGATAGCTGCGACCAGTTCGGAGTATTCTCGGCGGCGCATGCCGCCAACTTCGATGGGGTAATCAGCCTTAAACTCGCGCGTACGAGTGGTGATGAGTACTTTATTTGGGAGCCTTACCGAATTACTAACGAACTGGTATAGCTCGGCCTGCTCCCGTACGGTCTCGAAGTTATCGAAGACAAATACGAATGGCCCCTCGTCGGCACTCCCAGAAAGACAATCAGCGAAATAAGTTCGCGCTTCCTTCGACTTGCGCGCAGTTGGGTTAGCCATCAATTGCGAGAAGTCCATAGCGATGTCGTCCGTGGAAAGGACATCGGGACGCACTATTTTGGGACCCTCGGGCAGCAAGTCGATATCCCTGGCACTGAACCAAACGATTCCGAAGAATTCGTCCATTCGAGATATTTTGTGCAGCACTTCTAGGGCAAGCGACGTCTTCCCTACGCCCCCCCGGCCTTGCAGGGTGATTACAGGGTAGCGGTCGTCGCAGAGCCGTTCAGTGAGTTGCTGCTCAAGTTCAGCTCGTTGTACATAGTGCTCGGGAAGAGGCGGCATATTGCTGAATAGGTTTCCCACATATGCCATGTCTGGCTGCGCTGCAGTCTCGCTACGCGGCTGAGCTTCAACGGGTAGGAGGTAGGGGGCCCCGTCTCCGGGACGCCTCTCGTCGCTGATGTAGGAGAGAGTCTCGTATTTGCCATTCCGGAAGTTTCCGTTAGGCAAGAAGAAATCTGTGAGATCAGGGTCTGTGAAAAGCAGCTCACTGGCTCGTGGGCCATCAAGATCAACGTACGCGCCGTCGGGAAGACTATGCTCGCTTTCACGCGCCAGATAAGTGAAGCTCTCCTGACCGTTGCCGAATGGGCTTATCCTATACCTGCCTGACAGATTACGTCGGAGGTGAACCCACGATCGACTAAAAGCTGGCGCATTTTCAATGACCGCATTAAGCGATTCCGCCAGTTGAGGACAAATAGTGGAAAGCGCCGCCCCGCGGGGCGCTCCATGACCACGAGTTCGGTTACGCAGCCAGCTGAAGTCGTGGGCCCACCTGCGGAAGCTCACCTTCTTCCCGGACATGTCCTCGTAGCTTGCGTCCAAGCAGATGCAGACAGCGTTAAGGGTGTCGACTGCTCTACGCTGCCAACTCTCGCTGTCCGGACCGAAGGCGGTAGTGATCGCGCGCTGTGAATCTCGGCCTGCAGGCACCAAGTGCTGGCTGGCTGGGCCGGAGGCCAGTTGGTCTAGTAGCTCGGCCCATTTCCCTATGCTGTCCGCCCTGACTAGCTCTGAGATGGCTGCGTAGCGGTGACGCTCGCGGTCTGTCTGAAGCGCGGCAAGAAGCTCCACAGCGAGCACCTTGACGAGCATTTCGCCGAGGTAGAGGAGATCGAAGAAGTATGCGGTGTCCGACTCTTGCCGTGCTAGGTTTGCTCGCTCGAGCATGCGGTTGACGGGAAGAAACGCCGTTTTGCTCATAGGTCCCCCTGCTTCACCGCGTCCATGACCTGACACGGGACTCAGCGCACCGGCCGTGTCCCCCCGGACGCCTGATGGGCCCTCATCCTATGCGCCGGGAGTCTCTGTGCTAAGTAGTAGACAGCTGCGTGTGCCGATCGGTCCGGAAGAGGAACTCAGTTCACCGAGGTCCGTTGAGGTGATCGAGAGCCGTGCTGCATCGTGGGCTCACCGTCGTGGGCGAGATCCCCCCGACTGGCGAGGGGGCGGCGACGATAGGCGGGCTCTTCCGAGTCTCAGCCCGAGAGAGAGCTGCACCGCGAGCACTGGCTCCGCACCCTCAGCTACACACGCGTGTGTGGACGGTCTCCGCATCCGTGTCTCTCTGCCCCCACCAGGCCGGCGCCCGGCACGCACCCTAGCGAGGTTTTTTTGCCTGCCAGCCTCGTGCCCCATCCGTGCCCAGCAGAGCGGACAACAGCGGTCAGATGCAGCTTCCATGGACCGCGGCCATCCAAACTGCACTCCGAAAATTCGCAGGTCAGGGACTCTTCGGATGCTCAAGCACCGCTGATTCCCAAGCTCAGAGCGCGAGTTCGATTCTCGTCACCCGCTCTTCCATGAGGCCCCAGGTCAGCGACCTGGGGCCTCATCGTTGTCTAGACCTGATCAGGAACCGCGCACCACCTTTGCACCACCTGGTCCCTCGCGCAGCGTCCAACGGCACCGGCTAACCATGGATTCGTCGACGCCACTGGTGCGTAGGCGTCGCCAAGTCCATCAACCGGGTAACGAGGTATCCCACCCCGACCGACGCCGGCAGTGCAGCCATTACGATCGCGCGCATGCCTCCGCACCCTCACCTTCCCGCTGTCATCGACGCCGCCAACGCCTTATCTGCCGGGCTGCAAAACCCTTCGCTGCTGGTGGGCCTTCACCGCGACATCGACGGCTTGACCGGGAAGGACGGCAAGTCGCTCGGGCGCTCGACGAAGCAGTACGCCCTGCGGTGGGGAATCTTCACGATGTCCTACGCGGCCGTCGAAGCCTTCTTCAACGACGTCCTTGCCCTCGATCCGTCCCAGACGCGGCATCTCCCGCTCAACCCGGACAAGCTCCGCCACGTAGGGCAGCAGCACGCGGTCCGGCTCTTCACCAACGACTGGGGAGTTCGTACGAGAATTCTGGGCAATGCCCCCGGCAACCGATCGCGTTGGACGGCTTACGTGGGCACCCAAGGGGTGCAGCTGTACCTCGCCGACATGAAGAACCTCCGCGACATCCTGAGCCACGGAGGGGACCCATACGCGGTGTCGAACCGCTCTGGAGCGTTGTGGCCCCTGAAGAGCGGCAGGCACTCGATGCGCCTCATGGGCGCTGAAGGCTTCATCCAAGCGTGCTGTGACCTCGCCTCGCAAACCGTGCTCGCCTTCGGTGGGGACTCTGCCGACCTTCCCAAGTGGCCAGAGCCTGAGCGGTCGGGACTTTCTGCGGAACGGCGTCCGTCGCTGCCGCTGTTGGACTGATCACATCCGCCCGGCTACCTGCTCCATCGCTCATCGTTGTCCAGTTCACTGACGGACGCCGCTGTCCGCTGCTGTACACGGCTCAGAGCGCGAGTTCGATTCTCGTCACCCGCTCTTTAATGAAGGCCCAGGTCAGTGACCTGGGCCTTGTTTCTGTTCCGGCTGCTACGGCTCTGCGTCGAGGACTCGGGCGGCTTCGCGAGGGTCCATCAGGTTGGACCAGGCTTGTTCGGCGGGGAGCAGGTCCCGCTCCGGCAGGGCGTATTCGGGGTACCAGCCGTCGGCCTCACAGCCGGGGACGTTGCGCAGGATCAAAGTGGCGAGGTTCGGCGGGACCGAACCCGTGATCCGCACCGCGAGGTAGGTTTCGTGACCGTCGTCGGCGCGGACCTGAAGGCCGATGGTGAAGGTGTCGAAATCCACCGTGTGCTCCTCGCCGTCCCGGAGGGTAGAACGGCTCAGGGTCAGAACCGTGGTCCGGAGCCGCCTGACGAAACGGACTCCCGCTTCGGCGCGATAGCGGACGTGGTCGTCGCGAGTGGGGAGCAAGTGGGCGGTGTACGTGGCGGACTTGAGTGCGTCGGCGTTGCCGGCGTTGTAGCGGGTTCGGGCGGTCTTGCCGTCAGCTTCGAGAGCGGCGTAGAAGTCGTCGGTGGAGCCGTCCTCGCGGCGGCCGGCCGCCACCAGCCACGGAAGATCGGCGTCCACCCAGACCGCCCCGCGCCAGCGCTGGACCTTCACCTTGAACAACACCTGGTCATCGACAGCGCGAATGCGCTCATGCTTGGCATCGTCCGCCGCGAACTGCTCGGCGGTCTTCGCCAGGATCGGGTGCTCGATCCCGTCGAGGGGGTCGGTCACCGCCGGCAGGGGGAGTCCGAGGTCATCGCATAGACATCGCAGGGTGGGCCTGGCGGGACGCATCGCAGCGGGACCAGTCATTCGTCGATCCCGCCGACCGCGTCGATCTCCTCCGATGTCAGCCCGGTCAGGAGCATGACGTCCGACTTCAGGGAGCCGTCCAGGACGCTGAGCGCCTCCACCATGCCCTCACGCAAATCCTCACGCCTCTGGTCCAGATAGACCCGTACCGCCTCCGCGACCAGGTCCTTCTTCGTCAGGCCCAGGAAATGCGCGCCCTGGCTGATCAACTTGTCCGTCGCCGGGTCCACCTTGAGCGGCGACTGCCGGGGCGGCTTCGAAGCCGTGGTCATAAATCCCACCTCCACATCTACGGTACCTTAGTACCTCACATTGCCTCGCTGGTGACCGCACTGAGACGCGGTCCGCCGACCGCCCGTATCGCCAGGGATGAAATCGCACGACGGCAAGCGCCTGATCCAGCACGGTGACGCTTCCCCGCTCACGGCACGGCGGCATCGATCACCCTCGTGCCCCATCCGTGCCCTTCGGAGCGGATAGCAGCGGTCAAGTACGGTGGCCAGAGACCACACCAGCCTCGACCGATCCAGCCAAACATGCAGGTCAGAGCGACTACTGCCGTTCAAGCACCGCTGATTCCCAAGCTCAGAGCGCGAGTTCGATTCTCGTCACCCGCTCCACGAAAAGCCCCAGGCCAGCGGCCGGGGGCTTTTTTGATGCCACAAGCCCGATCAGGCACCCCGCGCCCGCTCCGCACCCGACGTGCCCGTCGGCTTCTTCCGGTCGCCCGCACCTCACGGGCACGTATGTCAACTATGATAGTTGCTATATGCTTCAGCATATGGAGACGAAGACGTACACAACCATCGACCTGCGCAAGGGGATGGGCGAGATCCTGGACCGGACCCGGATCGCCGGTGAGGCCGCCGCCATCACCCGCAAGGGAAAGACGGTCGCCTACCTGGTGCCGGCCGAGTGGTTCGAGCAGATGGCCCGCGGGCACGAGTCGCACGAGGACCGACACGAGGCGGCCTGACCCACCCTCCACACCAAGGAGCACGAACCATGCCCGCCCACGCACTCCACTTCGATGGGTACGAGGGGGAACCCCTGCGCTTGCCGCCCATGCCCGAACACACGCCTCAAGCACTTCGGTTGGCGATTCAGGAACACACTCCGCACCTCCTCCCGGACTTTGAGGCGCACTGGAAGCGCGTCATCGGCGACGCCTTCAACATCACGCCCGTGCCCGCCTTCATGCGCCTGTGGTGGACGCAGTACGCCATCGCCCGGAATCCCGTCCTCGACTCGCACCTTCGCGACCTCGAAGCCCGCGCCGCCAAGTCCGAGGACCCCGAGGAGTCCATCCGGCTTCTGGAGGAGTACAGCCGCCTCCGGCACGAAGCCGCTGAGAGGAAGCCCGGAGAGTGATCGACGAACCACTCCGGCCGCCTTGGCAAATGGACTGGACAAAGCAGGCGCAGCACGACTTTCAGAACATGCCTGCTAAAGGCAGTGACCTGGTCATGAGCGCCCGTGCCGAACTGATCACGGCCGAAGACCCGTACTTCCGGGGGATCGACGCCGGTGCCTCGCTCCCGCACTGGATGACCGTCCGGCCTCTGGCCTCTACAAGCCCCGGCGGCCCCCACATCGTGGACCTGGCCGGCGGACGCGGCTGGCTCATCTACACCTTCATGCGGCGCCACGCCGATCCCCAGATCATCGTCACCGAAGCCTTCTGGGCCTGACGTCTGCGCCACCGGAGCGTCTGCAGCACAGGTGGCTCCCGTTCCGTTTTCCGTCAGCCGCTCCAGCACAGGGCCTCAGACTGATGACCCGCCGTCGGCGTGCCCCATCCGTGCCCAGCGGAGCGGACAACAGCGGTCAGGTACGGCTCCCCGAGACCGTAGCCATACACCTCGTCCTGCGCGAAAGTGCAGGTCAGAGCCTCTTCAACGGTCCAAGAACCGCTGATTTCCAAGCTCAGAGCGCGAGTTCGACTCTCGTCACCCGCTCCACGGCCAAGGCCCTGGCCATCGACCCGGGCCTTCTTGTTGTCCGGACCCCTTCCGCGCGACCGCGCCCTCCGCACCTCATAGCTCGACTCCGGCCATGGCCAGGCAATCCGCACGATCGGCGTTGCGCCGAGGCGGGTGTCAACCTGGCCCGTGGCGCACGGCTGTCTGACGGGTCTCTTGCACTGCGCCCGGCTGCTCCGCGGCATCGTCCCGGCCTCGCCCCTCATGGCGAGTACACAGCCGCGGGCCCTCAGCGATCACGCGCAACTCCGGCCACGGGTGCCGCAGGAGGGCGGATCGCTCACTGACCTCTGATCCTGGACATACAAGACCGACCACCGGGGGTGCCGGGCGGAGAGACCCTCCGAGTCGCCCATGGCGCCGGCCTGGCCCTTACCGTTGGTGCCGCGTGGATGTCCCCGAGGCTGTCGAGTTGAGCATCCGACTCATGGGCGTAGCGTGGAAGGGAACCAGGCCAGGAGCAGCCGGGTCGGAGAGGGGCCGGGGGAGCATGGGGCGACCGGTGCTGAGGGCTGGGTATCTGGGGAGCTCGCGGCAACGACGCGCAAGGAGTGAGGTTGGTGAACAACTCATCGATCGAACGGTTGCGGGAACGCGTACGGGGGCCGGTAGTCACTCCTGACAGCGATGGCTACGACGAGGCGCGCAAGGTCTACAACGCCATGATCGACCGGCGACCGGCTGCCGTCGTGCAGTGTGCCAATGCGGGTGATGTCATGGCTGCGGTCGATTTCGCACGTGACAACGAGCTGGACCTCGCGGTACGTGGAGGTGGGCACAGTGTGCCCGGCTTCGGTACCTGCGACGACGGCGTGGTGGCCGATCTGTCCGGCATGCGAGGCGTCCGCGTCGATCCCGAGCGACGCACCGCGCGTGTGGACGGCGGAGCGACCTGGGGCGACTTCGACGCGGCGACGCACGCGTTCGGTCTGGCGACCACGGGCGGTATCGTCTCCACCACCGGCGTCGCGGGACTCACCCTCGGTGGCGGCATCGGATACCTCACCCGCAGCCTGGGCCTGAGCTGCGACAACCTGATCTCGGCCGATGTGGTGACTGCGGAGGGCAAGCTACTCGTCGCGAGCGAGCAAGAACACGACGACCTCTTCTGGGCCATCCGCGGCGGCGGCGGTAACTTCGGCGCGGTGACATCGTTCGAGTTCCGGCTCAGTCCGGTCAAGGACATCTATGGCGGGCCCATCCTGTACGAGTTGGAAGATGCCGGCACGGTTCTGCGTTCGTTCCGCGAACTCATCGCTGACGCCCCGGAGGAACTCGGCGGCTTCCCCGCCTTCCAGATCGCCCCACCTCTGCCGTTCATACCTGAGAACCGGCACGGCGACACCTTCATCCTGATCGTCGCGTGCTGGGCCGGCCCCATGGATGAGGGAGAGCGCGCCGTTCAGCGGTTCCGCGATATCGCACCGGTGGTTGCCGAGCACGTAGGCCCGATGCCGTACTCCGCGCTCAACAGCGCGTTCGACGCGCTGGTGCCGCCTGGCCTGCAGCACTACTGGAAGGCCAACTTCGTGACAGAGCTCAGTGATGCGGCGATCACAGCACACCTCGATCACGGGCCTCGGCTACCCGCCATGAACTCGACGGTGCACATCTACCCGATCAACGGTGCCTGTCACCGCGTGGCACCGCAGGACACGGCCTTCGCCTACCGGGATGCCACGTTCGCCACCGTCATCGCCGGAATGTGGCCGGACCCTGCCGACAACAAGGCCAACACCGCCTGGGTGCGTGACTACTACCAGGCCACCGCTCCGCACTCGGAGGAAGGCGGGTACATCAACTTCATGGCCGAGGACGACCAGGACCGGATCAGGGCCAACTACCGAGGCAACTACGAACGCCTCGTAGAGGTCAAGAGGGCTTACGACCCCAGCAACCTGTTCCACGTGAACCAGAACATCAAGCCGTAGGGGTGACCGGCGTCCGCATGGGACATGGGAACGGACGTACCTGAGCGGCTGGGCTCACCCCCGAGGCATCGTCCAAGAGAGGCAGACGCGAGCACCCTCACTCGGGAACGTGGCGCAAGCGGGTGGCCCGCCGGATCCGGCATCAACTGTTGTGCAAGGGCCTGTGAGGACTTGACCAAACCCGATGCACCGCCAACCCTCGTGCCCCATCCGTGCCCAGCAGAGCGGACAACAGCGGTCAGATACGGCCCCCAGAGCCCATGGCCATACACCCCGCCCAGCGGAAAAGTACAGGTCAGAGCCCCTTCAACGGCCCAGGACCGCTGATTCCCAAGCTCAGAGCGCCAGTTCGACTCTCGTCACCCGCTCCACGAGAAAGCCCCAGGCCAGCGGCCGGGGGCTTCTTTGCTGTCTGGACCAAGGTATCTCGTGTCATATCCATGCCAGATGCCTGGCTTCCGCCGCTTCAAACCGGCCCGCACGAGCTGGTCGAGGCCGGCCGCAACCTCGCGCTGCCGCTCCAGGTCAGAATGCTGATAGATGAGCGAGGCCCGCTCGGTGGACCGTCCCGCGCGCACCATCGTTTCCTTCAGCGTGGCCCCGGACCGAGTCGTCAGGGTGTGCCCGGTGTGACGAAGATCGTAGAAGCCGCTTGCCCGCTTCCGACTTGGTGGGCACTTCCGCCCGCTTGCCCACGGTCAACTCGGGGGCAGCCTGTTTGACGCGGGCAGTGAGGTTGTCCAAGTCGATGCCCTTTCGGCGTAGCTCTGCCTGTTCCTCGGGGCGGAGAGGCCCGTACGCGCCGAGGTAGACCATCAGCCGCCCGCGGGGGCCCGAGGGCGTCGGCGAGTGCGTCGACCTGGTCGACGGTGGCGACGGGTCGTTCGGCCGCGGTTCCTTTCCCACGCCCCGGAAACGACAGACGTTGCGGAATTGCGTGCGAAGTCTGGTCTAGTGTCCTGAGTCGTTAATTCGTGTGCAGTATGCGGCGAGGGTGTCGAGGATGTCGTCGGCGGTCTTTGTCCAGATGAACGGCTTGGGGTTCTTGTT
>NZ_JOEZ01000058.1 GCF_000721175.1 Streptomyces anulatus | reverse complement strand
CCGGGCCTGCGGCATGCCCACCATCCAACAGCAGCCCCACGACCTCCGGCACGGGCGTTCACCCAGCTCAGCCGCCCCGAACCGAAACACGGAGGCTAGTGTCCTGAGTCGTCAATTCGTGTGCAGTATGCGGCGAGGGTGTCGAGCATGTCGTCGGCGGTCTTTGTCCAGACGAACGGCTTGGGGTTCTTGTTCCACTCGTTGGTCCAGCTGCGGATGTCCCGTTCGAGTTCGGTGACGCTGCGGTGGGTCGAACGGCGGAGTTTGCGGGAGGTCAGCTCGGCGAATCAGCGCTCGACGAGGTTGAGCCAGGACGCCGAGGTGGGGGTGAAGTGCAGGTGGAAGCGGGGGTGACGCAGCAGCCACTTCTTGACCGGCTCGGTCTTGTGGGTGGCGTAGTTGTCCCGGAACTCCTCTCTACGACGCATCTGACCTGCGCAAACGAACCCGTCCAAAGATCATCTTGCACAGTCGTTGCACAAGCCGAACAGTGCAGGAGTCACGCGGCCATGGTGTCGGCGCTCCGGACCACGATGCGAATCCTGGAAGCGGCTCTCACGATCCGGTGCACGTGTTTACGCTGGGTAAGGCGGGATCGGCGTGTCCGGGCAGGTCCGCGAGTGTGCACAGGTCCACCCCACCGTTGATCACGACGCGTACAGGTGAGGGGCGTGCATTATCAAGTCGCGGAACGTCTCCCAGCGCCGTCCCTTCGCGCTGGGGTCAAGGGGCTTGATGAGGCCGGCCGCTGCCAGAGCGGGCTTCCAGCGGTAGGAGTGCACCAATTCGACTGAATGGCGGTCTTCTCTCGAGAACCTGGGGGACAGCGGTTGGTGACGCTTCTGCGCTCGCCGGTGCCGAGGAGCAGTGGCCCTGCCGGTGGTGTTGTTCGCCCTGGACAACACCACCGGCATGAGTTCTTCGCGGACGTCTTGAGTGCTTGCTGGGCGGTGCGACGCCACCGAGCAGCACGCCTACACCGTGTCTGCGCGCACTTCACCCACGGCCGGCCGCGTTACCGCGCCGGACGTGAGGCGCCCAGCGTGTAGAGCCGATCCCGTACCAGATGTCGATCGGCCGACTATCGACTTCGTCTTGCATGAACGCGGGAGGTCCGCAGAGCCTTCAGGAGAGTGACTGGAAGGGCAGGGACCAGTACGTGCATCGATGGGTGAGACCTGATTTCTGGCTGGGTGATGCGGAGATGTCACCGGAGGCCGAGGCCCGGAACGCCTATCTCTGGCCTTGGCAGCCGAAATCGGCGGTGCGCGGCTACCTGACCGTCGATGACCGGCGCGAGTACGCGGCTGAGATCGGGGCACTCGTGTCCACCGGCGCAGCAGAACAGTCCTTCCTGCGTTACCGGGAAGGGCGGTTGCTGCTCGTCGGAGTCGGATCCGCGCTGTCGGCCCTGCTCAGGGGCGCTCTTCGGACCGGCTGTCGCGACATCCGCATAGGCCACCCGGACCCGTCGGACGCACGTGGCATCGCCGCCATTTCGGAGATCGTCGAGGAGTCTCGCCGGGACGGCGGGCAGCGAGTCCGCCCGCAGGAGGACGGTGGGACGTTAGCCCCCGCAGACATCGTGTTGCAGGTATCCGGTTTGATCGCCGAACTCATAGCGACGGCCGACCGGTGCGCCGAGGAAGGAGTGCTGCTCGGGCAGGTCCTGACGGACGGCGAAGAGATGTGGACCGGTCCGATCGGGCCTGCCGACCGCACGGGCGCCGCTTCCGGCTGGCGCCGGCTCCGAGGCACCTCGGCAGCCGGGCCGGAACCGGCCGATCTCAGGGATCCGCTGCCGGAGATCGTGAGCCTCCAGTTGCTCCGTGCGTGGTTCCGAAGTGTCACGGAGCATTCCGGGACGCGCGGTAGCCCCTACCTGGTGCGAACCGATCTGCGGACGTGGACGACGAGTCGTCACCCTTACACGCCACTTCTCGCCATGTCCGCCACGAGGACGGTCGGAAAGGCCGAAGCCCAGGCGGCCTTCCTGGGTCGGCTGGGTGGCGAGGGCGCCGACGTCGGGCGGTTGCTGGCGAGGGCCGCAGCGGTGGACCCGCGGACCGGGCCGGTGCGCGTGGTGGGTGCCAGAGCGGTTGGCGAAGGGCCGTACTCCCACTGGGAGTGCGAGATGGCCGTGGCCGATCCGGTGGGGGCGCGGCCTGCCGGAACGCCCGGCCTCACCGTGACAGGGCAGGGCGGGGATCGCGAGGCGGCACACCTGGCGGCGCTTCTCACCGCTCTCGCCTCCTACGCGGCCCTCGCCGCCGGCGCCGTCGCTGTGGGGGTCCCAGGCCCCTGGGGCCTGGATCTCGTCACCGGAGGTCTGCGGCGGCTTCCAGTACGGGTTGCGTATCCCGTTTCCTCCTTGGCCCCCGGTTCGCCGTTCCGTCCCCCGGTGGGAGCGGCGGCCGGGTTGATGTGGGTGGACGCGTTGGAAGCCGGTTTGGCCCAGCATTGTGATGACCTGCTGAAGCGGAAGCTGGCCGAGCCCGGTACGCGCGTCCCCCGGCTCGTCCTTCCGATCCATGAGGCGGCAGAGGTCGCTGGCCTCACCGATGTCCTGGGATCGCTCCATCTGCTGGGCGACCCTGTCGCCCACGACCTTTCCGCATTGCTGGGCGTTCCGGCCTGTGCGATCAGGCTCGGCGACGATACGGTCCTGGCTACCGGCACCACCCCGGCACAGGCCGTGCGGAGCGCGGCCCAGCGCCTCTTGGCGGCCCGCCGGACCCTGGCCGGGACCGTACCCGAGATCAGGCCGGAGCAGGAGGAACCGGCCCCTTTGTTCCCCGGCGCCCGCGTGACGGCGGGCCGGGCGCGGTTCGTCGAGGCTCTGCATGCTTCGGGCAGAACCCCCGTCGCGGTGCTGCTGGATCACGATCCGCAAGCCGTCGAAATCCTCCCGTATGTCGTCCAGGTGGTGCTGGTGGAGGCCTGACATGCGAGCTCCGCCTGGTGCCTTTTTGGCCACTCTTCGTGGCCGAGTATGTGGATCACGTGTAAGGGGCGTCCCTGTAAGGTGCCATGTGATCTCAGGGGGGGATTGCGTGGGGATTCTGGGGTTGGTGTGGGGAGACATCGAGTTCAGCGTGCTCGGAGCAGTGCGCGTACACCGTGGCGGGACTGCTGTGGCTGTGGGGCCCCCACAGCAGCAGGCCCTGCTCGTGGCGCTGGCTCTGCGGGCCGACCGGGTGGTCGCGACGCATGAACTCATCGCTTCCGTCTGGGGGGAAGAAGCGCCCGACTCAGCCCTTGCGAGCCTGCGCACCTACGTCTGGCGGCTGCGGCACGCGCTGGAAGAACGCGATTCCCCGCCCAGGCTGCTGGTCTCGCAGCGCGACGGCTACCGTCTGGCGATCCCGCCGCTCGCCGTTGACGTCCACCGGGCCGAGAGGCTGGCGGCGGAGGCCTCGCGGGCGCGCGAGGAAGGCGCCGAGGACGAGTGCGGTCGGCTGCTGACCGAGGCTGTGCAGCTCTGGCGGGGTGCCCCGCTGGCCGGGGTCCCGGGGCCGTTCGCGGAGCAGTACCGCGTCAGGTGCGAGGAGTTGCGGCTGGGCCTGCTGGAGGAGCTCTTTGAGTGCGACCTGCGTGCCGACCGGTATGCGTCACTCATACCGGATCTGACGGACTACACCCACGAACAGCCGCTGCGGGAGAGACCGTACGGCTTTCTGATGCGAGCCCTGGTGGCCCGAGGGCGCCAGGCAGACGCTCTCGCTGTTTTCACTCGGGCCCGTCAGGTCCTCTCCACGGAGCTGGGCATTTCCCCCGGTGCTGAGCTGGCGACGCTGCACCAGAGGGTCCTCGACGGCGATCCCCTGCTGCATCCGGTGCTGCGGGAGCGCGCCGCGGTCGGGCGGGACCCGAGTGAACAGGTGCCCGTACACGAGGAACCCAAACCGTCCCCGGCCGGCGATCCGGCTCCCCTGGTTGGGCGCCCCGCCCAACTGCTCTCGGACACATCCGACTTCATAGGGCGCGCCGAGCATGTGGAGGACCTGTGCCGGGTGCTCGCCGATCCGGCGCGTGCTTCGCTGCCCGTGGCTCTGATCAGTGGAATGGGGGGTATCGGCAAGACCACGCTGGCGCTGCGGGTCGCCCACAGGGTCAAAGAGAACTACCCGGACGGGCAGCTGTACGCCGACCTGCGCGGAAGCGGATTGGACCCCGCCGATCCCGGAACGGTCCTCCGCAGCCTGCTGTGCGCGCTGGGTGTGCCGGTCAACGCCGTTCCCGCCACGACCGAGGACCGCGCACGGCTCTTCCGTACGATGCTCGACGGCCGGCGCATGCTGATCCTGCTGGACGACGCCCGGGACACCGCCCAGGTCAGGCCACTGTTTCCCGGCTCCGCCGGCTGCGGTGTGATCGTCACCAGCCGGGCCCGGGCCGTTGGCATCCCGACGCCTGCCGCGGTGGCCCTGGACGCCTTCGGCACCGCCGAGGCAGTGGGCCTGCTCGCAGCGATCGTCGGTGCCGGGCGCGTCGCCGCCGAACCGGACGCCGTCGTCGAACTGGTCACGGCCTGCGGCCACCTGCCGCTCGCCGTGCGCATCGTGGCCGCCCGTATCGCGGCACGGCCGCACTGGCAGATCGCGACCATGACCCGGCGCCTCACCGACGAGCGGCGCCGGATCGGCGAGCTGCGCGTAGGAGACATGGCGATGGGCGCCGTCTTCGAGCTCGGCTACCACCAGCTGTCCGAGGCCCAGGCACGCGCCTTTCGGCTGCTCGCCCCAGTCGCCCGGCCGGGCATCGGGCTGGAAGCGGCCACCGCGGCGCTCGGCCTCGACGAGTGCGATGCCGAGGATCTGCTGGAGTCGCTGGTGGACGCCGCGATGCTGGAGGCCCCGCAGCCTGGACGGTATCGCTATCACGACCTGGTCCGCGCCTACGCGCTCCAACTCCAGGAGAGCCCGGGTGACTGCAACGCCGAGACCTGTGTCCCCGCTCTGGCCTCGCTCTTGGACCACCTGCTGGCCGGGGCCTGTGCGGCATTCCAGTGCATGGTGCCGGGTGATGCCGCCGAGACGTTCCTCACGGTCACCCCCGGATCCGGACCCGTCTTCGCCGATCTCGCCCAGGCGCGGGCCTGGGTGACGGCCGAGTTCGAGTGCCTCACCAACGCGGTCATGCTGGCCGCCCAGAGCCCCGCCGGTGCCGGCACCCGGACCCTGCGGGTGGCCGCGGACGTGCTCATCGCCTTGACCCCGTTCGGCAAGGACATTCCCTACAAAGAACTCGCCGTAGCCGCGGCGAGGCTGGCCGAAGCCGCCGTGCGGCGCGGTGACGACCACGCCGCGGGCCGGGCCTTTTTCGTGTGTGGCAACGCTGCCCTGCAGAACGCCCAGCTCGAGGAGGCTGCGATGCTCGCCCGCCGTGCGGCGGAGGCCTGCGAACGAGCCGGGGACCTGGTCATTCTCCGGCAGACCCTCAATGATCAAGGGCTGATCGCACAGCTCCTGCAACGGTACGAGGGCGCGGTGCGTTCCTACGACCAGGCTGTCGACCTGGCCCGCCGACTCGGCCAGTTGTCCGGCGAACTGGTGAGCTCGCTGAACGCGGCGCAGGCCAAACTCCATACCGGCCGGGCCGAGGAGGCGTTGCTCGTCTGCGAGGAGGCGCTCGAGGCGTTGCGCGAGGTGGGGGACCAGTACGGCGTCGCCTACGCGCTGTACGTACGGGCTATGGCCCTCCATGAGTCGGAGCGGTACGCCGAGGCCGTGTCGGGCTACCTGCGATGCGTGGAGGTGTGCCAGGCATGGCAGATCCCCGGGCAGGAGGCTCGGGCCCGGTTCCGGCTCGCGGAGACGCTGCGGGTGATGGGCCGGTACGACGAGGCGCTTCGGGAGGCGGGCCGCGCCCTGGAGATCAGCGAACTGCGCGGGGCCGAACGTGACCAGGGGTTGTCCTTGCTTGTCCTCGGGCGGGTGCTGGCCGATCAAGGAGAGGGGGAGGCGGCTCTCGTCCGGGGGCAACAGGCGTACACGTTGTTCACCCGGCTGGGGCTGCCCGACGCCGACCAGGCGGCGACCCTGATCGCCTCAGTCGACGCGATGGCGTGAAGGAGCTCGTATACACGCGCTCTGTGAATGCGCTCTTCCGCAGCTCAGAGCGCATATGCAGTGCCTATCGAACGTAGATTGGAGCTTGGAATTGTCGTACTCGACAGCATGTTCGACGAGTGAACGGCAGATCTTACGATGCGCATCATCAAGGCCCTTGTCCTGTGCCCCGCCGTCGCCGGCGTCGCGGTGTTCGCCCTCCCTCTGATGGCCTCGGCCCCGCAGCCCGCGCCTGCCCCCGTCTCCGTGCACGTCCTGGCCGACGGTATCGACAGCGAGCAGCCGTCCGCAGCCGTGCTGCTCGAGTGGAACAGCAGGGGCTGAATGGGCCGGGGTGGGCCGCCAAGGGCGGTTCTGACGGCCCGGCACAAGGGAACAGGCTTCAAACCAGGGGGGGCTTCATGACGGGTGGTCATTCAACGGCACTGCGGCAGCCGGACGTGGCGGAGATCGTCCGCAGCGCGCGGACGCGGAGCGGGGTGAGTCAGCGCGACCTAGCCGAGAGATCTGGCATCGGCCTGCGCACGCTCCGCGAGATCGAGCGGGGGCGGGTGGCCGCTCCGAGAGCCGGCTCCCTGCACAGACTGGCCAAGGCGCTGCACGATCCGGTGATGCTCGCGCAGGTGGCCGGGATGGCCGACGGTGAGGGCCCCGTGTACCAGGCGGGTGACCCGTTGGTCCTCCGGATCCTGGGTCGGTTCTCGGCCTCCCGCGGTGAGACGGCCGTAGCGGCGGGTACGCCGAAACAGCAGTGTCTCCTGGGCCTGTTGGCGCTCCAGGTCAACGCGGTGGTCGAACGGGACGAGATCGTCGAGACGTTGTGGGGCGTTGAACCACCCGACTCCTTCGGGCAGTTGATTCACACCTATGTCTCACGCATCCGGCTGCTGCTGGAGGCGCACCAGGCCCCGGACGGGGGCCGGATGGCCGTCATGCGGCGCGGCGCCGCCTACGAACTCCAGGTGGAAGACGACAGTGGGGTTGACATCATGGAGTTCGGGCGCCTCACGCGCGAGGCGGACCGCGCCCGCGCCGGCAACGACCTCGTGGCCGAACGTGCATTCCTGGACGACTCACTGCGGTTGTGGCGGGGGCGGCTGCTGGAAGGGATGCCGGAGGCTCTCCAGGAGCACCCGGTTGCCGCCGAGTGGTCACGGCGGCGAGTCGCCGCTGCCCTCCGGTTCGCGGATCTCACGCTCGCGCGCGAGCAGTGCGAGGAGGCGCTGGTCCAGTTGGGCCCCCTCGCGCGGCACGAGCCGCTGCACGAAGGGCTGCACGCCCGCCTCGTCATCGCGCTCGCCGGTTCCGGCCGGCGGGCGGAAGCGCTCGAGCTCTTTGCCGCGCTCGATCGGCGGTTGCGCGAGGAGAGTGGCATCGGCCCCGGGGTGGAACTGCGCGCTGCCCAGATGGCCGTGCTGCGGGGGGATGTGTCCGAGGGCGGAGCGCCTGCCGTACGGCCCACGACCGCCTGTGCCGACGGTGTGCGGCCGGCCGGATTCCCTCAGAGCGTCGGGGACTTCGTCGGCAGGGTCGAGCACCATCGGATCCAGCGATACCTGACCGGGCAGGGGTCGCAGGACGTGTTCGGCGCCGTGCCGATCGCCGCGTTGTACGGGCCCGCCGGGGTCGGCAAGACCGTCCTGACCACCCACGTTGCGGCCTCCGTCGCCCGGCACTTCCCCGACGGCATGCTATACGCGAGGATGCGTACGGGCAGCATGCCGGAGATCCGTGACCTGTTGCACGACTTCCTGGGGGCGTTGGGCGTACCGGCCGGGGGGCTGCCCGCCGGTCTGAATGAGGCTGTGGCCATGTACCAGAAGCTGGTGGCGGGTCGCAGGATCCTGGTGGTCATCGACGCCGCGGCCGGGGAGCGGGCTGTCCGGCCGATGCTGCCGCCGGGCCCGGGTAGCGCCGTGCTGCTCAACAACCGTGCGCCGCTCTCCGGGCTGGAGGGGGCACAGCACTTCAGGGTGGAGCCGTTCACCGCGGATCAGGCGGTGTTACTGCTCAGCCGAATCGCGGGCGAGTCCCGGGTGCTCTGCGAACGGGGGGCCGCCGAGGCACTCGCGGAACTGTGCGGCGGAATTCCGCTGGCCGTACGGATCCTGGGGATGCGCCTGGCGGCGCGGCCGCACTGGACGCTGGAGCAGCTGGCGAAGCGGCTGGCCGACGAGAACCGGAGGCTGGACGAGCTGGTGGTCGGTGACCTCGCGATCCGCGACGGGCTGCGGTCGGGTCATGACGGCCTCGGGCCAGCCCTGCGGGAGACGCTGCGTGTTCTGGCACGAGGTGCCGTCCGGGCGTTCACGGCGCGTGAGGCGGCCGTGGTCCTGCGCCGCGGGGCATGGGAGGCCGAGGAGCAGCTGGAGCAGCTGGTCGACCGGCAACTGCTGGAACCTCCAGCGGAGGCCGGTGACGGATACGTGTTCCTGCCGCTCACACGGCTCCACGCCCGGGAGCCGTGAACGACGGAAGGCGACGGCAGATGATTTCGCCGTCCCCTCCCGCTGTATCCAGCGGCCTCCCGGAGTTGCTGCTCGGTTGCCTGCCCGCGCTCACGCGTCGCGCTTGCGGAGCACGAGCCAGCCGCCCACCGCCCCCGCGGCCGCCCAGAGCGCCAGGATCAGCAGGCCGGTAACCGGGCTGTACGGAGCGGCCGGGTCGAGGTTGACCCGCAGGGCGTACTGGCCGGCGCGGTCCGGCAGGTACCAGGCCAGTTCGCGTAGGCCCGGGATCTCGGCCAGGACGGGGGAGACGAGGAAGAGCACCGGCACCAGGAGGCCCATGGAGAGCATCTGGCTGCGGAGCATCGCGGTGATGCCCATGCACATGATGGCCAGGAGCGGAAAGTAGAGGGCGCCGGAGACGACCGCGCGGATGGTTCCGTCGTCACCGAACGCGACACCGTGTTCGCCCAGCAGGCTCTGCGAGGCGAAGAAGGTGCCGCCCGAGGCGGCCGCTCCCGCCACGAGGGCCAGGGTCGCCGCGGTGGTCAGCTTGGCGCCGTAGAAGAGACCGCGCTGCGGCACGGTGGCCAGGGATGTGCGGATGGCACCGGTGTTGTACTCGTTGCCCACCACCAGGACCGCGAAGGCGATCACGACGACATGAGCGAAGAAGAGACCGTAGTAGCCGAGCTGGACCGGGTCGAAGCTCTCGGCGCCGGACTCGGCGGCGCCGACCGAGCCGGATACGCCGATGCCGATGCCGATGAGGAGGAGGACGGACAGGGGCAGGGCCCAGGCGACCGAACGAACCGAGCGGATCTTCGTCCACTCCGAGTAGAGAACTGCGTTGACGGACATGTTCAGGCCACCTCTCCCAGGGGTCGTGCCGCGTATTCCACCGAGTCGGCGGTCATGCGCATGAAAGCGTCTTCCAATGAGTCCTCGACCTGCGACAACTCCAGGACAGGGGTTCCTTCGTGAGCGGCGATCCGGCCGACCTCGTCGGCTCCTACCGCATACACCTCCAGGCTGTGGCCGGCGACAGACTCCACGCGGAGGCCCTCGCGTACCAGGGCCGCCTGCAGCCGCGCCGGCTCGGTGGACCTCACCCGTACCCGGCTGCGTCCGTGCTCTTCGGCGAACTTGGTCATGGAGACGTCGGCCAGCAGGCTGCCCTTGCCGATGATGATCAGGCGGTCGGCGAGCAGGGCCATCTCGGTCATCAGGTGGCTGGAGATGAACACCGCCCGGCCCTGGGCCGTCAGGTCCTTCAGGAAGTGCCGCAGCCATCGGATGCCCTCGGGGTCGAGGCCGTTCACCGGCTCGTCCAGGATCAGCACCTGCGGGTCGCCGAGCAGCGCTGCGGCGATGCCGAGACGCTGACGCATGCCCAGGGAGAAACCGCCGATGCGCCGCTTGGCCGTGGACGTCATGCCGACCTGCTCCAGCACCTCCTCGACCCGAGAGTCGGGGATGCGGTTGGCGCGGGCGATGCAGAGCAGGTGATCGCGAGCGGTCCGGCCGGGGTGGACGGCTCCCGCGTCCAGAAGGGCACCGACGTGCCGCAGCGGTTCGCCCAGGTCTTCGTAGGCCCGGCCCGCGATGAGCACCCGGCCTTCGGTTGGTCGGTCGAGACCGAGCATCATCCGCATGGTCGTCGACTTTCCGGCACCGTTGGGGCCGAGGAAACCGGTGACCACTCCGGCCTGCACCTGGAAGGTCAGACCGTTCACGACGGTCTTGTCACCGTAGGTCTTGACCAGACCTGTCACCTCGATGGCGGGTCCGGCTCCCGTATTGTTCGTGGATTCCTTGTCGCTCTTCATGTACCTGAGTCAATCGTTTCACCGCGCGCAGCGGATCCCCCGGGGGCGGGAATCTCCTCCCTCCGGGGAGGGAGGAACCCGAGATGGCTGTCAGGCCACCGTTGACCACGCATTTCTCCGTCCTGGCCAAGGAGCGCACCTACACCCGTGGCCTGCATCTGCTCATGGGCGCGGCCGTGGGACCGGTGTGCGTGCTGATCTATCCCGGCTTCTCGCCGTCTCTCCCACGGACTCTCATCGCCTCGGCGCTGGTCCCCCTGCCTGTCCTGCTGCTCCTGGGGATGCTGCCGGGTGTGCGGCGCGCGGAGGGGATCCAGGCCCGGCAACTGCTCGCGCCGACGGACGAAAACGAGATCAGCCTGGCCGGGGCCAAGGGTTTCGCCGCACGCTGGCGCACCAGTGTGTGGCTCGTCGTGCGGGTGTGGTGGGGGCTTCTCGTCGTGAGCGTTCTTGCCCAGCTGCTGTCGGTGACCGGGGCCGTGGCGACCGTACCCGCGGCCGAGCGGACCCGCCGGGTCCTGGGACTCGACATCCCGGGGGGGCGCGAGTACATCTGGTACCTGGTGCTCGTCCCGCCCCTGGTGTTGCTCCTCGGCGCCGTCCTCGTCGGCGCCGGGAAGATGCAACTCGAGTTCGCCAAAAGGTTGCTGGGGCCGTCCGCCGCGGAACGGCTCGCGGAGGCGGAGCGCCGGGCGGACGACCTGCTGGCGCGCAACCGGCTCGCCGGCGAACTGCACGACTCCATCGGGCACGCCCTTACGGCGACCGTCCTCCAGGCCAGCGCCGCCCGCGAACTGATCGATGTGGACAAGGACTTCGCGGTCCGCGCGCTGACCGCCATCGAGGAGGCCGGCCGGCGCGCCCTGGAGGACCTGGAGCGCACGCTGGGCTATCTGAAGGAGCAGGAGGAGGGCGGCACGGCCCATACGGCAGCTCCCACGCTGGCGGACATCGGCCCATTGCTGGAGGCGAGCCGGGCGGCAGGGGTGATCGTCACGTGCCGCACGGCTGCGAGCTTCGAGGGGGTGCCGGGCGTGGTCACCCGTGAGGCATACCGCATCCTTCAGGAGTCGCTGACCAACGCCATGAAGCACGCCCCCGGGTCGGCCGTGGACGTGGTTCTGGAGCTAAGGGAGGATCAGTTGGAGCTTTCGGTGGCGAATACGCTGGTGGAGACTGCCGGGCAGACGTCAGGTACGGGGAAGGGCCTGCGCAGCCTGCGGGAGAGATCCGCACTCCTGGGCGGCAGCGCCGCTGCCGGAGCCGAGTCGGGGCGCTGGATTGTCACCGCCTCCCTGCCCCTACGATTGGGATCCTGACATGACCATCTCTGTCCTGCTCGTCGACGACGAAGAGCTCGTGCGGACCGGAATGTCCGCCATCCTCGGCAACAGCGATGGAGTCACCGTCGTTGGTGAGGCGTCCGACGGCTCCGAGGTCGTCGCTAAGGTGCTGGAACTGCGGCCGGACGTGGTGATCATGGATGTCCGGATGCCTCGGGTCGACGGCATCACCGCCACCCGCGAACTGATGGCGACCGTCCCGGATCCGCCGCGCGTCCTGATGATCACCACCTTCGAGCGCGACGACTACGTCTACGAAGCGCTGCGGGAGGGGGCTTCGGGATTTCTGCTCAAGCGCTCCCGACCGGCCGAGATCGTCCAGGCCGTGCACACCGTGGCCACGGGGGACTCGGTGCTCTTTCCCACCGCCATCCGCGGCCTGGTGTCGGGAAGGCTCCGGAGGGCCTCCAAGAGCGCTCTGAGCCACGTGCAGTTCACTGAACGAGAGGCGGGGGTGCTGCGCCTGATGGGGCAGGGGATGTCGAACGCGGAGATCGCGGCGGAGTTGTGTCTGGGGGTGCAGACGGTCAAGACCCACGTCAGCAGCATCCTTGCCAAACTGGGCGCCCGGGACCGCACCCAGGCCGTGGTGATCGCGTACGAGTCGGGCTTCCTGGAGGTTCGGTGAGACGGCCGGGAGGCGGTCAGCCGACGAGGTCTCTGAGCCGGCCGACGACCGAGGCCTCGCTCTCACCGTCCAGGGACACCGGTACGACCTGGAGGTGGGTGACCCCGGCCTCGCGGTAGGCGGCGACGCGGTCCCTCACATAGCTTTTTGTGCCGCAGATCGTGGTGGCCTCCAGCAGCGCGGGAGGGACGGCGGCGGCCGCCGCGGCCCTGTCTCCCGACAGGAAGAGCCGCTGGATCGTCTCGGCCTCCCTGACGTAGCCGTACCTGCTGACCAGGTTGTAGTAGTAGTTGTGGCCGGGCGCGCCCATGCCGCCGATGAACAGAGCGAGCTGGTCGCGCGCCAGGTCCCGGGCCCGGGCGGCGTCCGGGCCGATGGCGAGAAGACCGCCGGCGGAGATCTGCAGCCGGCCCAGCCGCGGGTCACGGGCGGCCGCGCCCTTCCGGAGCGCCTCGCCCCAGGAGCGGCGGGACCACTCCGGGGCGAAGAACATCGGCAGCCAGCCGTCGGCGTGCTCCGCGACCATTCGGACGTTCTTCGGCCCCAGTGCGGCGATCCAGACGGGAACGGAGGGGCGGACGGGCGGCGTGAGCAGCTTCATGGGAACGCCCAGGCCGCTTCCCTCGCCCTCGGGCAGGGGAAGCCGCATCGTGCGGCCGCTGTACTCGACGGCCTTGTCCCGCTGCCAGAAGGCGCGCATCACCTCGACGGTCTCGCGGGTACGGGTGACCGGGGCGCGGTACGGAACGCCGTGGACTCCCTCGACGACCTGCGGCCCGGAGGAGCCGAGTCCCAGGTGGCAGCGGCCACCCGACAGCGCGTCGACGCCTGCCGCGGTCATGGCGAGCAGCGCGGGGGTGCGGCTGAAGACCGAGAGGATGCCGGAGCCTATGCCTATCCGCTCGGTACGGGCGGCGAGGTAGCCCATGAAGCTGGGCGCGTCGTAGCCGTACGCCTCGGGAACCCAGATCAGGTCGAGGCCGGCCCGTTCGAGTTCGGAGACCTGGCCGGCCGCGGCGACGATGTCAGAGTCGTACCTGAGCTGCATGGAGATCTGCATGACGGGTGCGCTCCGTTGTACGGGGGTCAGTGGAGGTAACCGGCGGAGGTGTCGCCGGGGACGTCGAGGCGGCGGAGTGCGGCCTGCGCTATCAGCTCGCGCACCCGGAACTTCTGGACCTTTCCGGATGCCGTCAGGGGCAGGGCTTCGGCCAGATACCACTGGCCGGGGATCCTGTGCGGGGAGAGCCGCTCCCGGCACCGTGCGACGAGGAGGTCCACGTCAGGACCCGCGGGGTGATCGGCCGGGGGCAGCAGCACCGCGGCGACGCTCTCGCCCCACCACTCGTCCGGAACGCCCACGACGACGGCGTCGCGGACGCCCGACAGGGTGCAGAGGAAGTTCTCGACCGGACCCGGGGAGATGTTCTCCCCACCGCGGATGATCACGTCGCTCATGCGGCCCTCGATGCGGACCGCGCCGGTGTCATCCATCGAACCGAGGTCACCGGTGTGGAGCCAGCCGTCCGCGTCGACCTTCTGTGCGGTGGCCTGCGGATCGCCGTAATAGGCGAGAAGCTGCTGGTAGCCGCGGGCGCAGATCTCGCCCGGGACCCCGAGCGGCTGCACGGCGCCGGTCTCCGGGTCGACGACCTTGCAGGCGACGTGCGGCAGCGGCCGTCCGACCGTGCTCGTCTTGTACTCGGCCGTGTCGTCGGGGCGGGTGAGGGTCACCACGGAGGCGAGCTCGGTCTGCCCGTAGAGATTGAAGACCGTGGTGGAGAAGAGCTCCTCGGTTTCCGTGATGAGCTGAGAGCGCACCGGCGCGGCGCCGGTGAGCACGGCGGACAGTTGCACCGGCGCCGCGCCGGAGACCCGCGCCACGCTGTTCAGCGCCGTCAGCACCGTCGGCACGCTGGTCAGCACCGCCTCGGGCGAGTGCTGCAGCTCGGTCAGCAGGACCTTGGGGTCGAAGCGCTCCAGCATGACGAAGGTGCCCTTGCTCCACAGCGGCCCCAAGCAGGAGATGACGCAGCCGGCGGTGTGGAACATGGGGAGCGGGGAGACGACGGTCGCGCCCTCCCGCACACCGAGGCCCTCGAAGGTGAGACGGGCGACGTTGACGACGGACTGGTGGGACAGCAACACGGCCTTGGGGTCACCGGTGGTGCCGGAAGTGAACTGGATCTGCGCGGGCACGGCGGCCTCGGCGATCTGCTCCGCCGACGGCAGGGGCGCCGCCCCGCGCAGCGACTCCCAGTCCGTCATCGGAACGACATGCCGCAGATGGGGCAGGCCGGGCGCGACCGCACGGACCACCTCGGCCATGTCGTAACCTCGGCTGCGGTCCGCGTGGAGCAGCAACTCGGCCTCCGAGGTGCGCAGCGCGTGCGCCAGTTCCTCGGCGCGCAGGGCCGGGTTGAGCGCCACCAGGGTGACGCCGGCGAGCGCCGCGGCGTACTCGGTCATCGGCCACTGCGGGATGTTCGGCGCCCACAGGGCGACCCGGGCGGCCAGACCGACACGCTCACGGATACCTGCGGCGATGCTCTCGGCTTCGGCGAGCAGCTCGGTGTACGTCCAGGTGCGGGGCGCGGAGCCGTCGTCGGGGATCGTCTTCAGGGCGACGGCCCCGGGGCGTTCGGCGGCGACCTCGCGCAGCAGGGAGCCGACGGTGTGCGGGGACAGCGGAAGGGTGGTGTCCGCGGGGCGGAGCGACTGCGTGAGCAGCGGGTCGCCGCTGCTTTCCGGGGTGGACGATGCGGGAAGGACCTGCATGAAGATCTCCTCGGCGTGTACTGCTGGTCTGCCTCGTGATGCTGTAGCCAACCGTGAATCGCCCGACGCCGGATCCCCCGGCGGCTGGAACGAACTCCCTCGCGAGAGGGATTCGCCCGAGGGAGGCAGGTCCCGTACAGGTTCCGTGCAGTCCGCCGACGCGAAGCCTCCTTAGTTTGAGGGCGCTTGTGCCCGCCCTCATCCGGAAGGTGGGCCGGAGAAGGAGCCGTGACGCAGGTGGATGTGACAGCCGGCTGGCCCGGACTCGGCGGAATACGGATCCTCGATCTGTCCCGCCTGTTGCCCGGAGGTTTCGCGACGGTCCTGATGGCCGACCTCGGTGCCGACGTCATCAAGGTGGAGAGCCCCGAAGGGGGCGATTACGGCCGCTTGGTGGACCCCGAGACGTTCGCGGCGCTGAACCGCAACAAGCGGTCGATCGTCCTGGACCTGCGTGAACCGGCCGGACGCGAGACGCTGCTGCGGCTGGTGGAGGGCAGCGACGTGGTCGTGGAGAGCTACCGGCCCGGCGTCCTGGACGGCATGGGCGTCGGCTACGAGCAGCTGCGGGCGGTCAACCCGCGTGTGGTGCTGTGTTCGATCACCGGCTACGGCCAGAGCGGCCCGTACGCATCACGGCCGGGCCACGACCTCAACTTCCTAGCTCTCTCCGGGTTCTTCGCGGTCCCGCACCGTCCGGGTGTGCCCGTCGATCGGGTCGGGGTGCGGGTGGCCGACCTCGCCGGTGCGATGTACGCGGCCCTGTCCACGGTAGTGGCGGTCGGTGCGGCCGCTGCCAGCGGCGAGGGACAGCACCTGGACGTGTCGCTGCACGAGGCGGCCGCCGGCTGGGCCGGACCGCTCGCCCTGCCGCTGCTCGGCCTGGCTGATCCGGCCGACAGCCCACTCGTCACGGGGGACAACGACGTTTTCGTCCTGGCCGACGGGCACAGGATCGCGTTCGCCAGTTTCGAGGACAAGTTCTGGCTGACCTTCCGGAAGGCGTTCGCCGCCGAGTTTCCCGAGCTCGACGACGACACCTACGACCGGCGGGCCGACAGGACCCGGGCCCGGGAGGACGTCAGGGCCCTGCTCGCGAAGGTTTTCGGGAGCAGGGCCCTGGCCTGGTGGACCGCCGCGCTCTCCCCGCTGGACCTTCCCTGGGCCCCGGTTCACGAGACGCCCGGTGCGTTCCTCGCGGACGAACACGTCATCGACCGGGGACTGGTGGGCACCTTGCCGGGGTCGGCGACCGCGCGGGCCCGTCGACAGGTGCGATTCCCCGTACGGTTCGGATCCGGACTCGACTCACTGCGCGGCACCGCCCCTGGGCACGGCGAGCACACCGCGGAGATACTCGCGGAGCTGGCCGGGTGAGCGCCCGCAGCCGGGAGGCCGGATTCTTCGCGGAGACCGCGGAACACCGGGCCCTGCGGGAGGCCGTCGCCGGCTTCGCCCGCGGGCGGGGAGCCGGACAGGGAGGCCCGGACCCGCGTTCCCCGGCGGAACTCTGGTCCGAGGCGGGAAGCCTGGGCTATCTGGGAGTCAACCTTCCCGAGGAATACGGCGGCGGGGGTTGCGGCATCACCGAACTCTCCATCGTCATGGAGGAGCTGGGCGCGGCCGGCAGTCCCCTGCTCATGCTCGTGGTGTCCCCCGCGATCTGCGGGACGGTCATCAGCCGTTTCGGCACCCAGGAGCAGAAGCAACGGCTGTTGCCGGGGCTCGCCGACGGAACCTCCCGGATGGCCTTCGCCATCACGGAACCGGACGCCGGATCCAACTCCCACCGGCTGACCACCACCGCACGCCGGGACGGCGCCGACTGGCTGCTCGGTGGCCGCAAGGTGTTCGTCTCAGGCGTGGACGAGGCCGACGCCACCATGGTGGTCGGCCGGACGGCGGACGCGCGCAGTGGCAAGCTGAAGCCGTGTCTGTTCGTCGTCCCGCGGGACTCCCCCGGATTCGACTTCCGTGAGATCAGAATGGAACTTTCCGCTCCGGAAAGGCAGTTCCAGCTCTTCCTGGACGATGTGCGGCTGCCGGCCGACGCGTTGGTCGGCCACGAGGACGCCGGTCTGCAACAGCTGTTCGCGGGACTGAACCCCGAGCGAATCATGATCGCCGCGTTCGCGGTCGGACTGGGGCGACACGCCCTGGGCAAAGCGGTCGACTACGCCCGTTCCCGGCAGGTGTGGTCGGCCCCGATCGGCGCGCACCAGGCGGTCGCCCACCCGCTGGCGCGGATCCACATCGAGCTCGAACTGGCCCGGCTGATGACGCGCAGGGCCGCCGAGATGGAGCCGTGGTGCGCCGTAAACCATCCGCCAAGGTCGCCACTATCGGGGTGACCCGCACCAAGCTCGCCGTCGAGGAGGAGCTGGAGTGGCTGTTCCGCGAGCAGCCCACCGAGGACTACGGCATTGACGCGCATGCCGAGGTTGTCGACGGCGAGGACGTCCGTGGCCGACTGCTGGCCCTGCAGATCAAGAGCGGGATGAGCTGGTTCCGGGAGGCGGCGCCAGAGGGTTGGTGGTTCCGGCCGGACGGCGAGCACGTGGCCTACTGGCTCAACCACTCGCTGCCGGTGGCCGTGGTGCTGTACCACCCGGAGACGAAGCGCTGCCACTGGCAGTTGGTGAACCGCCAGACGCTCCAGGAGACATCCACTGACGGCTGGAAACTGCTGGTGCCGGAAGCCCAGGTGCTGGATACGAGCGCCCGAAAGACCCTGCGGGAGGCTGCCGAGGGCGATCCGTACGAGCTGCGTATCCGTGAACTGCAGCTGGCCAAGCCGTGGATGGAGCTGCTGGCCAGCGGCAAGCGGCTGGTGGTCGACATGGAGGAGTGGGTCAACAAGGGCTCAGGACGAGGCGACATTGGTCTAGGCATAGACAACGAGGACGGCAAGAAACCCGAGAAACTGGCCAGTTGGGGCGTGTTCCTTGGCCTCGCCAGCTACGCCGAGGTGGTGCCGAAGCTGTTTGCGTGGGCTGACGCCCAGGTGCACCCGGAGACGTACGACGGGACGGAGTACGACCAGTACAGAGCAGACTGCTGTATTTGGGACGATGAGGATGAGGTTTTCGCGGCGGTGCCGTTCGAGGAGTGGAAGCGGGGTCTAGATACAGAACGTATCCGGCCGTACCGCAATGGTGGTGGCGAGGTTGATTTCTACCGACTTGAGCTGACGCTCAACGAGCTGGGCAAGGCGTTCTTGGTGGTGGATAGGTTCGGGATGGAGGGCGGGAGGCTGCTGACGGGGTGAATGGGTCTTTTCCATCTTGATCAGGTGGCGAGTTCGAGAGCGACGACGGCTCGGACGAGGGGCGTTGATCCGGGTGGTGCTGCAGCGAAGTTTTCGCAGGAGCCGCCAGGACTTGAGGATGGCCATGGCGCGTTCGCCGAGGCTGCGGATCTTGGTGTGATCGCGGTTGTGACGTCGTCGCCAGCCGCGCAGGTGCTTGCCCCGGATCGGGACACGGATCGCAGGGTCGGCACATTGGTACGCCTTGTCCGCCCAGCACTTGACGTCGTTTTCGGCGAGGGCGGCGGGAACGCCGTGGACCCGCGCCGCGGTCAGGTCGTGCGTGGCTCCCGGCAAGGCGTCCTGGCGAACCCTGGGCACCTGACCTCGACCGCTCCAAGATCCCCGACAGAATCAAGCTAGTAATGCGTAGGTCAGGCTACGGGTCGCCAGGGACATTTCAGGGACTTTCAGCTCTGTCGGAGGGACATCCGAGGGAGTTTTCGCAGTACAAGCACGGAAGGCTGCGACAGCGCTGAAAGGCTCAGGGCTTCGGGCTCGCGCATCCGCGCAGTCGCTCCGCAGCGCTCCGGCAGGGCACCGGGTCGGCAGTAGAAGAAGAGCCCCTTCGGGGCCGCACACGGTCCTGACCTCGGAGAACGTGTCCGGGCGGGCCCGGTGGCGTGCGCGCCGGGCCCGCGGACGGGCGGTCAGGCGTACGGGTAGAAGCCCGACCCCGTCTTGCGCCCGAGGCGGCCCGCGTCGACCATGCGCTGGAGCAGCGGGGGAGCGGCGTACAGCGGCTCCTTGTACTCGGCGTACAAGAGGACATGAGTGCCGGCTGTGGATGTGGGCGCTATTACGCCTTGTGTCCTTGTGCGCCGCCGTGAGATGGACGGGAGCGTGGCCCCGTCCATCTCCTCTGCTCTCTTCAGCCTCCCGATCGCCACTGAGGCGATTCCGCTCCGGCGCCGGCATTCGCGGGTGGTCGGTTAGCCTGCGCGTTTCATCTGGGGTTGCGTCCGGATCATGATCGGAAAAGCGAAAGTGCCTTCTGAGCTGCAACGATGAGGCTTGTCTAGGGTCTCGATC
>NZ_JOEZ01000057.1 GCF_000721175.1 Streptomyces anulatus | reverse complement strand
GCGGGTACCACATCGCTGCGCGATGTGCAAGCGGGGCGGTCGCTGCGCTCCCTTCGCCCACGCGATGCGTGGGCGCCCACCTCCGCTGCGCTCCAGTGGGTAGTGGGGCCGGCCGCTGCGGGCCCGGCTGGCCGCGCATCGCGCGGCCGTGTCACTGGGGTGTGGTGGTGCGGCTAGTGGGGTCTCCAGTGCGGGAGTTGGGAGGAGCGCGGGGCGCTCCTGGCGGGTCCGCTGGGCTCCCCCGCCTGACGGTCCTTCCGGCTGCGCCTCCAGAACCTTGGGGCCCGCGATGCGGGCCAGGCTGGCTGTGAGGGCGTGGATCGCTCGTTCGTGTCGGGTTTCAGTGTAGCGGGTGCATCCGAGAGATGCACATGTAGCGTTGGCGGAAGTTGGGGACACCCCTCAACCGGGCGGTCAAGGTGAATGGTTTCGATGAACGGTCCGCATCAGAATTTCGGTCCACCAACTTACGCGAGGAATTCCACACTGGGAAGCTGCGGGCCTGAGCCACAGAACGGGACCTCAGATATCGGAAAGCCGGAATTCCGGCGTGCGGAGGTACCGGAGCCGAACGGCCTCAAGGGCCGGGCGGCGGAACCGCCCACCGGTGCCAGCCACGCTTCCTGGCTTGAGAGCGTCACGGCTGGCACCACCCGAGACTCAGAGCCGTTGACGCTGTCCACCGGTCCGGGCGAGGGCGCGGTGCCGCACGCGAAGCGAGCGCAGCCACGGCGGCCGGCGTCCCGCCATCCGGTGGTTGTCGACTCGTTGCTGCCGTGGCTGCGAGCGAGGTGCCGGTGGGCGTCACCGGCGGGGGCTGGTTGCGGTGGAATCCGGGCCGCTCTTAAAGATTACAGAAGGCGCAGCGCTGTGACCTGCGGAAACGCGGAAGTTGTATGCATCCTGGCTGCATACAACGTGCCTCTGGAGCCGGAGTTGTATGCACGTAGCTGCATCAAGGGTCGAAAGCAAGGGACACGCCGCCGGGTGCATGGTTCCGCGAATAACATGTCACTGCTGGTATGTTATGCGCCTCGATGATCTTCGTAAGGAGGGGCCAGTGGCCCAGTCCCAGAGGCGTAGCGCGCCAGCCGTCGCCAGGGCCGTACGCCCGGCGCCGGTGCCTCAGAAGCCCGACGACTCCTACGGTCTGGAGTCCGCGCGGGCGCTGCTGAAGAGGCTGGAGGAGCTGGGGCGCAAGGGCGGCACCTTCTCGACGAAGGGCGACTCGAAGCCCTACGCCTTCTACGGCCGGATCCACCTCAGCGCGTCCCAGCGGCTTCAGGACGAGATGTGGAAGTTCAACTTCTCCTCCATGGCGAGGAACGTGCTGGACCACATGACGGTCCACCACGACGATGAGGCCCTGGTGAAGATGACCCAGCGAGGCCTGGCCGAGAAGTTCGGCTGCTCGCAGTCGAAGGTCTCCCGCTCCATCGGCGAGCTCTCCCGGCAGAACTTTGCCTGGAAGGAGAGCAGGGGCATGTACCGGCTGCATCCCCTCTACGCCTACCGTTGGGGGAGCGACAGGCAGCGGGCCCTGGTCAACAAACTGGGTCCGAAGGTCCTGACGGCCCGCGAGATTGTCATCCCGAACGTGAGGAAGGCAGAGCGATGAGCGACAACCCCGTCCCCGGCTTCCGGAACCCGGACGCCTTCGAGGTCCTGCCGAACGCCCGGCTGAGCCCCACAGCGCGCGACGTCTTCGACATCCTCCAGGCCCGGCAGGATGCCAGCGGCGTCGTCAGGATCCGGCAGACCGACGTCGCCAAGCGCCTCGACATCAGCCAGGCCGCGGTCTCCCGCGCGATCGGCCAGCTCAAGGACAAGGGCCTCCTCGACGGCCGGCACCGCCAGGGCAGCGTGCTCATCCACCCGCTCTTCGCCGCGTACGAGTCGCTCCCCCACATGCTCAACCACCTCAGCGACCCCGAGACCTTCGTGTGGCCGCTGAACTTCCCCACCGGCGACATCCGCCCCCCGCGGGCCAGCGACGCGCGCACCGACACCGGCTTCGACCCCAACCCCGACCCCGACGGCGGCGAGGACGCCCCAGCCCCCGAGGCCCGGCCCGCCCTCCGGCTCGCCGGCTGACTTCCCGAGCTCGCCGGAGATGTATGCGCCCAGGCTGCATACATCTCCCCAGGCGCCGCACCCGACGGGTACGGCGCCTTCTTCATGCTCGCCAGCACCTGCCGTGTCACCTCTGCTTGACACCCGTGTCGCCCCCTGCGCGACACGGCACAGGAGCGGTGTCCCTCCAGGGGGACAGTCGCAGATGGCACGGTGCGTACGGGCGTTCCCGCAGTGGAGCTCCGCGTGCCGCCCGACCGAGGGCCGGCCCTCGCGGTAGGAGTGGAGGGTGACGTACGACTTCGGCCTCCACTTCACCCAGGAGCTGGGCAAACGCTTCGGCCCGGCCACCGACAGCTGGCCCGCGACCGCGGAGCGGGTGACCCCGTTCCTCGCGATCGTCGTGGACGCCCTGGGCGTGGACGACGGCCTGCGATGGTTCGAGGCGGCCCGCCAGGCCCGCCAGCGGGTCCTCGAGGACGAGCGCGACGACAGCTACAGCTTCGGCTTCGCGCACTACCTCGACACGGCGACCGGGGCGCACGAGGACATCACCCTGCCCGTGGTGGCCGCCTTCGAGGCGCTGAAGGGCGCGTACGAGGTCGCCCGCCGCGAGCGCAGCGTGGACGTCGACATGTACTTCGAGTGCGCGGCGCAGGCGTGCTCACGTCTGGGCCAAGCGCGCCGCGACCGGCGGGAGCAGCTGGCGCAGGGTCGGGAGAGGCGAGTCGCTGCACAGTAAGGCCGGCCTTGCTGCACGAGCAGCACCCGTGTGCCGCCTGGGTCGGGCGAATGCTGCATCGCGGGCGAGGCGGACCTGTGCAGCACCCGGTCTTGCACCTTTCTGCTGCCCTTGCACCCTTCACCACCAGGAGCAGCAGCCCGTGCAGCAGGACGGGCTGCCAGCGGAAGGGTGCAAGGCGCGCCGACTGGTGCTGGAGATCGCTGCCAGAGCTTCCGCGGGGGCCGCTGGAAGCCGTCCCAGCGGGGCTGCGGCCGGGCACCGTCTTGCACCCCATTAGAGGTAAGTAGTTGCAGTGCCTATGCGCGGGTTGAACTCTCCCCCCTGAGAGCGGAGCTCGCGGCCGGGAGAGCGAGACCACCGGCGCCCAAGACAAGCTGCGACAAGACGGCCGGGGGCTCCAGAGACACCCCGGGCCGGACGAAGTGCTGTACGCCGCCGTGAAGGCACAGGAGGCCCGTGATCGCCGCTCGGGGAGTCGGGCGGCGCTCGGAGCGCCGCAGGAGGCCGTACAGCGCCGGGAAGGATCATGTGCGCCCGACGGGATGGGTGCAGTGGCCAGCTCTGCCCGGCCGTGCGATTACTGCGCACCAGAAGCGGCGCTGCTTCACGAGCAGCGCCCGCACGCCGCCCGGGGCCAGCCTTCGAATGTCATCGCTCTCCAGTACCAGGCGCCTGATACTGGAGAGGCCGGGCAGCACAGCGAGGAAACCAAGCAGTACGAGGGCGGCGGGCGGCTGCTACACCTCGATGAAGGCGACCACGACCACCGTCTTCAATGCGGTCACCCAGTACACGAGCCGGACGCGTTCGACGTCGTCGGCGTACTGGCGCAGCCGCGGTCCGCTGCTGTCGCCGGGAAGGAGCTCGCCGGCGTGGGGGTCGACGGAGATGACGACCAGGGCGCGGTCCAGGGCGTGGAGCTCGGCTTCGCTGGTGATGGTGTCCAGCTGCTTGGCGGCGGAGTCGGAGAACGCGATCCGGGCACGGCGGGGGCGAGGGATCATCAGGCGACGGCCGGGCGCTGGGCGGCGAGCCGGGCGAGGTGGGCCTCGCGCAGTTCCTCCCACGGCGTGCAGTCCTCCACCGAGGGCAGCCCGTTGGTGGCGATGTCCTCCAGGACGGCGGCGAGCTGGTCGGCGCTCTCACGGGTCCGGGCCGCGTACGCGCGCAGTCCATCGGCGGCGTCGGGCTCCATCTGCTGCCGGGTGGTGTCGGCGGGGGCCGGCTGTTCGCTCATCGAGGGCTCCAGAAGGCAGAACTGGCGTGTCCCACCACGGTATCGCCGGGCAGCCGGGCCCGGGAGCACTCCGCAGGAACCCGGCCCACAGTTACGCTCCGCACTTCTCATAAGTGCGCGTGAAGTCAAATCTTGAGTGTCACGCTCCACCCGGAAAGCGGCCTCTGGAGAACCCCGCAGCCCCGAGAAACGGACAAACAGGGGCAGAAGTCGGGGCGGCGTGACACGTAAGGGTGACATCGCGAAGGAGCGTGACAGTCACCCTCCGTCAGTGTGACACCTGTTCCGGAGGGCCTGCGGGTGGTCGGCCGGTGGTGGGGCCAGCCTGATTCTCCCAGGCCGTACGCCAGGTCGTCAGCTCGTCCTCGGTGTACCGGACGGTCTGCCCGTGCAGTACGCCCTCGGGCACCGGGATGAAGCGCTCTCGGGAGCGTTTCACGTAGGTGCGCATGGTCGATGCCTTCCACGGCAGGATCCCCTTCTGCCACGCCTCCTCCAGGGGGTACCGGATCGGTACGGGGTGGTCGAAGGCGTCGTCCGCCGACAGTGGCTGGCGGATCAGAGGCGCCGCGTCGGTGGCCTGCTGCGGCAGGGCCGGGCGGCCGGGCGGAACGACGGGGCCTGGTCCGCACACGTGCGGGCGCTCCTGTTCGAGCAGCGGTTCCATTCCGGCCAGGATCCGGCGCAGGGGCGGGCCCGGGGCGCCGGCCGCGAGGGCCTGCGCCGCGAGTTCGGCAACGGTGGAACCGGCGGTACGCAGGCTCGCCACCCTGCGGTTGCGCACCTCCACCGCGGCGGTGAGTTCCTTGAGCAGCTGCGTCCAGTCCATGCCCGGCACAACGCCCACACCGTGGCGAGGTGACGGCCGGTGATGATCCGTGGGCTCTACCCCCAGACCCCCAGGTCTCCCCCGAAACCGCCTCCACCTGGGAATTCGCCTGCCACCCCCCAGAGGTTCCGGGCCATTCGGGCATTTCTGGCCCCAACCCCCCGGGTCTCCCCCCCCAGAAGTTCGAGAGCTGGGGGATTGCGGAGAGTGAGTCAGTGAGCTTGAGAGCGGGCGTGGGTGAGGTGCGCGGCGAGGGCTGCGGTGGCTTCGGGTTCGGTGGTGGCGAGCCGGGCCGCGAACGCCAGCTGGTCGACGTCGGCTCCGGGTACCAGGCGGAGGAGTTCGGCGAGCAGCGCGGCCTGAGCGAGAACCGGTGGGGTGAGAAGGCCGGCCGCGGCTTCGCGGGCGGCCGGGTCGCGGTAGTGCCCGAGGCGGGAAGCCAGCGCGCGGGCGAGCCAGGCGTCGGCGTCGTCCTGGACGTAGCCGCCGGCTCGCCGGGTGAGCTCCTCGCGTACGGCTTCGTCGCCCTCTCGGGGCTCGGCCTGGTCCAGGGTGCCGAGCTCGCGCAGCGCCTGGAGCTCGTCAGCGCGGGCCGCAATCCGCATCGCTTCGCGCAGCTCGGCCTCCCGGGCGGCGGCGGCCGCGGCGTCGGCAGCCAGCTCGGCCCGGACGACGTCGTCGGTGTCCGGGTCGTAGACGGTGCCCGGGGTCGCGTCGGCGAGCAGCCGGGCGATCCGCTCCCACTCGCCGAGCTCGGCCTGGCCGCGCTCGTCACCGGCCAGGTCCTCGAACCTCGAGTTCTGCCGGTCGCCGAACCGGGCGACGTCCAGGGCGGCCGCGGCAGCGTCGGCGGTCATGCCCCTGGCACGGCGCCGTACCCAGCGGCGGCCGGTACGGGCCGGATCGAGCGGCTCGCGCGGCACGGCGACGTACGGGGCGGTCGTACGGCGGTCGGTGCTCCGGGGCGGCCAGGACGGCAGGGGTGTGGTCATCGTCGGCCTCGCATTCGTGGTGAGCAATGAGGGCGGGCCGCCGTCAGAGCGCTGTACGGCGGCCCGCTGGAATGTGCCGAAGCACGGTAGGTGTCACCGGCAGAGCTGGTTGAGCTGGCGTATGAGACCGGTCGAAGCAGCCTGATTGTCAGCGGTAAGGCACGGGGCTTGTCACAAATCCTCGTCCCGGACCGCCATGATCGACCGGAAACGGCCTCTCAGTATCCCCAGGTGGCATAGATGGTGACGTTCGCGCCATTGTCCCGGGCTCCAACGCACACGTCACGCCAGTCGAGCAGCCAGCCGCTGGAGCGGCAGCTCTCTTGCTGGAGGCCCAGTTCGCGGATGATCTCCGGGCGGGACAGGCCGTTCCCGCTGATGACCGTTGCGGCGCGCCAGCAGCCGCCGGAACCGCAGTTGGTGCCTTCGTCGACCATGCTGATGCCTGGCGGCAGTGAGGGGAGGGCCTTGGACGGCGGGGCGTCCGAGCCTTCGCCGATCATCAGCGCATACAGGAGGCCGACCACGAGGGTGAGGGCGAACTGCATCCCCAGGAAGCCGATCGCTCCGTTGCGGCGGGGAATCCATTCCGGGGGAGGGGAGTTCCCGTGCCGGCCTTCCAGTCCCGCACCGCAGGCGATGAGCACAGGCGCCAGGGCCGTGAACAGGAGATGGGCGTCGGGTCTGGGGGCGTGGACCCAGCCCTGCTGGACACTGATCAGCAAACCGGCTCCGGCGAGCAGCGTGCCGCCGATCGCGAAGCCGACAGGGCGGGTGCGGGCGATCGTCATCCAGACGACGGCGGGCGCGACAGCGAAGAATATCCCCAGGACGATCAGCATGTACGGGGTGACGTGGGCCGCCGAGCGCCCGGTTCCACACGGCCCGGACTCACCTCAGGCCCGCAGCCGGTCGTTCATGCCGGGCAGCGCGGCGAAGCGATGCTCCCAAAACCTCACATGTGCGCATATACGGCCTGCAGGTGACAACAAGCCTGCCTATGGGACAACTATCGTGCTTCGGCTCATGGAAATGGTTATAGCAGTCCCTGAATTGTGTGGTGTCAGAACTCGAAATCTATCGACTGGACGTGGGTGAAATCCGCGCTCAGCCCCTGGGCCCGGGTGCCCCATTCCGTGAAATAGGACTCGGTGACGGCCTGGGCGACGATCGGATGCAGCTCCTCCTCCGTCGCACCGGATGCTTGGAGCTGGAGGATCTGCTGCGCGTAGGTGGGCGAGATCGCGGTGGTGATGTGCCGTATGCGGCCGTCGTCGGAGGACCCGGAGGCGGTGAACCCGAAGTACGCGACGACGTGCACCATCATCCCGCCGGAGGTGGACGCCTGCTCCCTTGCTTGTGCTCTGACCTGCGGTTGCCACTCGGATTCGGTCTCCTCCACCAAGGCCGTTTGGAGGCGCTTCTGCGGGGTCGTCAGCTTCCCGGCGCGGTAGCGCTCCACCGTGCGGCGCGAGACGCCCAGCCGCTCCGCCAGGGCCTTCGTGGACCCCTTCGCCCGCGTGAGGAGGAATTTCACCTGGGCTTTCGCGGATTTCGGCGCGGGTCGGGTGGAGACCTTCCGCTCCGCCCGGACGAGGGCCTCCAGGACCTTGCCCCGGCCCGGGGCCGACTGCTGCTGCTCGTGATCGCTCATACGTTCCAGGACGCCACGGATCACCTGTGGACAGAGGAAGCCGGCTGCGTCGGCGCAGCCTGATCCAACTCCGGGACGGTGCGGCCGTTCCCGCCGTACGGTCGCATCAGGACCGGAACCGACCTGCCCAGGAGACGCAGTGATCCCAGCACAGCACCCCTACCAAGCGAACTACCAGCAGGAAAAGGGCGGCCGTATGGTCCCCAGGAGCAAGCCCGTCATCGCCTGGGACGACGAGGGCCAGGCGCTCGTCGTCGATGAGCGCAGCGGCCGGCTTGTCCCGGCGAACAACGGCCGTAACTTCACCGGGCTCTCGGAGGGCGAGCACCCTGTCGTCGGCGCTATCCCCGGGAGCGGGTGGAGGGTTCGGTTCAAGAACGAAGACGGCACCTTCATCGAGGACCCGCTGGTGGCCTGGACCGTCCGAAGTGACGGCACCCTCACTCCCATCGACACCGACGACAACGGCGAGTGCCAACCCTCCACAGCCATGGGCAACTTCGATGGTCTCGTTGCCCCCGGAGCGCAGGCGCGGAAGGCACAACCGGACAGCTCGGGCTGACCGGGCTGTTCTTCATCCCGGCTGGTGCCGCCAGCTGCCCGACGTCATCCGTCGGCGCTCCCGTCGCACGGCGGCCGCGCCGGGCGGGGCGGCCCCGGATCCCCAGAGGCCAGCCTTTCGATTGCCCGGGGTACCGCACGGCGGGCATGCTGCGCGTTCGGCGAGGAGAAGAGGGAGACGTGTCCGAAGACGACGACACCACAGCGGCGAAAGCATCGCTCAGGAAGGCCGTGGAGCAACTGTGCGGCGACGGGCCGGGCGACGGCAACAAGGCCGCTCAGGAGGCCGTCCAAGCGCTTGCTGACGGCTCCGGGAAGGCGTGGGCGCCCGAGCAAGAGACGCAGATCAGGGCCATGGTCGAGCAGATCCGCAAGCTGCGGTATCTGAACCGGCCGGGGGGGCTGGTGGCGTCGGCGCCGGGAGTGGCGGGCGAGGGAGCAGCTGGTCAACATGATGATGGCCAGCGGCCCGGAACTGCTGAACGAGGCGGAGCTGCGGCACTGGAAGAGCCACGCGATGGTGGAGCTGCTGCTGAAGTTCATGGACACCGCGATGAAGACGGACGACACGGTGGAGACACTCGCCCGGATCGAGGCGCTGAACGCCGTGACGTACGAGGACTACCGGCAGGCCCGGAAGAAGCTTGCCGAGAAGAACGCCGCCGGGTGACCGGTTGGCAGATGCGATGCGCCAGGGGCCTCGAGCCGGCGCGGCTTGAGCGAGCTGATTTCGGTGCGGGGCGGGTGAAGACCTTCCGCTCCGCCCGCGCGAGGGCCTCCAGGACCTTGCCGCGGCCCGGGGCCGGCTGCTGCTCGTGATCGCTCATCCCTCCAGGGACCACGGATCGCCTGTGGACAGATGAAGACGTCCGCGCAGGCGGGCAGGTAGCGTCGGCGGCTGCCCGTGAACCTGTGGTCAGGGGGATCCGGTGAGAACGAGAGCTCCGTCGCTGGTCGCCCGACGTACGTCCCTCATCTGCAGTCGTGGCGAGGCGTAGAGGAGTACGGCGTCCCGGTACAGCCGGTACTGAAACCGCACCACCTTCTCAAGAGCACGGCGCTGCTGTGGATCGGCATCGGGCAGAACCAGCTCAACAAACCCGCATCCGTCGCGGAGCACCCCCTGGACCGTGATCTCGCCCAGTACGGTGAACGACGCCTCCGCCACGACCAGGTCGACGCGGTCACCGTGGATCGGGCGGTGGCCAGGAAAATTCATGCTGACCCCGCCAACGGAATCGACGCGATCGGCTCCCACTTGATCGTTGCGCCGTCGTGCCATTGCTCCACGAGGTGGATGCGGTCCGCGCGCACCGTGTGTGACAGCGGTGCCTCGATGCCCGCCAGCGCTGCCCGAAGTTCGGCGGGGTTGAGCGTCTCGGAGCCCTGACCGGTGTAGGCGATGGACATGTGGGGGTAGCGACTGGCCGCCGGGCGGAAGTCTGTGCGCTGTTCCTGCGTGAGCTGGGTGACGCTGTCGACCAGGCGGGTGAACGGCGTTCCGGGCCAGCCACTGATCTCAATGGCGAGGGACGCGATGGCCGGCCGGTCGAAGGTGAGCGTGAACGGCTCCAGGTGCTGAACGTGCGCGCGCATGTCGCTCACGAGAGCGTCGACATCCACATCGACTGCGGAGAGCCCGACTGCATGTAGGAGGGTGCAATGGAGCCGATCAACCGGTACCCGGTTCAGCCCTGGCCGTGCGAACACGGCCTCGGGGTAGGACGCGAGCAGCGCTTCTCCCTCACTCGCCGCCGGGAGGATGTGCCAGTGCAGGTCACGCCGCCCCTCCGGCCAGATTTTTGCCACCCGCTCGAAAAGGCTCTCCACGCGTACCCCTCCCCAGATCTTTCGCCAGATCCTGCCAGCTTCCCCGCTCCGCAGCACTGGGTTCACCAGTGAACGCGCCTGCGGGCCCCGGGCCTTCCCGGCCAGGTGTGACTGAGCGCTTCATCTGGCGATTGAGGCCAGATGAAGCGCTCAACAGCTTCCGGGCCTTCATACCGGCGCGGGAGAGGCAGCCATCCGGCGCCGGTAGTAGTGCACTGTGACCGCGCCCAGCAGCGGACCCCAGAAGAGCAACGGAGCGTAGACGATGTTGAGTAGCCAGATGCCCCAGGTGGTGGCTTCCATGTCTGCGTTGAGCGACGTGTGGACGAACAGTGCTCCGAAGACAGTCGTGGCCAGCGCGCCAAGCCCCGCCACGGCGGTCCCCAGCATGACTGGGACGCGGCGCCCGCGGAGATACGGGATCCAACGCGGCCATGCCTCACCCCAGCTCTGCACCAGCCCAAGGGTGAGGAACGCGAAGGCCTCGGAGATCAGACTGAGGCCGACGAGGACCAACGACCCCAGGCCAGGAGCCCCCATCTGATCGTATTCGGATTGCGCCAGCCCAACGGGGACGCCGACGGCAATGGCCACCCGCCAAAGCGCCGAGGGCACGTTGGTCAATGCGGCGCCCAGCGCAGCGAGCCGGGCCCAGCGCGGCACATTGGGCAATACATTCACTTTCGGCATGTGAGCCAGGCTCGTCGACGGGGCGGTTACTCACATCAGCCTGCGGTTCCATCCCTTCTCACCCGCGAGGCGTAACTACACGTACGACCGGCGGGCGCGAACTGAAGGTAACCGCTGCATCCAACTCTGACGCACAGCCCCGCCAACTGAAGCACGCATTCGCCAGGTGAAGCGCTCAGTCACACCAGGGACCCGCAGGCTGTTCGGAGGGCTCCGTCTACAGGTCGAACTCGAGGTGTTCGATGTCGGTGAAGCGGACCTCGTCCAGGCTGCCGGCGCGGCGGCCGCCGTCTTGGAAGTAGACCTCCTTGAGCGCTTCGGCGGCGATCTCCTGGAGCCGGGCGTCGGACGCGCCCTGCTCCTGGGCCTCGAAGAGGCGGGCGGCGTGGACCGGCGGCAGGGCGACGGTCAGGTGGCGGATGCGGTCCTGGTCGGTGGAGCCGATCGGGGCGGTGTAGCCGAGGCGGGCACGGGTGTCGATGATGATGCCGCCCGTGGACGCCGCCTTCGCCTTGGCCCTGGCCCGAATCTGCGGCTGCCACCGCTTCTTCACCTCACGCTCTATGCGCGCGGCGAGGTCGGGGCGGGGCTTCTTGATCTGGTCCTTCACGTACCGCTCCACAGTGCGCTGGGACACCCGCAGCATCTGCGCAACCGCCTTCGTGCCGCCGAGCTGCTTCACCAGGTACCGCATCTGCGCACCCGCGCTCTTCCGTGCCGGGCGCGTGACGTTACGACCGCCGGAGCAGACCCCGCAAGCGCCAGGGTGTCATCCAGAAGGCCAGCGCCCCTACAGCCAGCAGCGCCAGGCTGACCCCGATGCCCACCGGGTGCTCCGCCACGGGTGAGCGGCTGAAGTCCCACCACGGGTAGCTGCCCGTGCCGTCCTGGACACTCCAGTAGCTGATGAGCAGAAGTGCCAGTGCGGGCAGGATCCACCCCTGCCGCCAGCCGAGCAGGCGGCCGCTGAGTAGCCCCAGCCCGGTCCACCCCGGCAGAGCGCCAGCCATAACTTCTAGCACTCGGCCCTCTACGGATACGGCGCAGACGCCCAGGAAGACGGCCATGCTCGTGGCCCACAGCATTATCAACCGCAACGCCCTCCCGCGGTGAAAGCGGGCTGTACCGACTGCCTCCAGCGCTGCCATACGGCTGTGCAGGGACAGTACCGGCAGGGCGCCCGCGAACATGGCCAGCATCCGCCAGCTCGGTGTCCCTGCGGTCTGCGTACCTGCCACAGTGGGCAGGGGGGCCAGCCTGTCCCCTAGCCAAGCCACGGCCAGACCGCTGAGGAGGACCATGAGCAGAACACTCCCCGGCTGCCGCACACCGCACGGCGGGTAGAAACGCCTGCCCGGGCTGGGCCGCCAGGTCGGCAGCAGCGCGTTGATGCGCGTGCCGGCTCGGCTGTCAGTCACAATATTTCTCCAGGACGTGCCGCACCGTGGCCGTGACCCATGCGCGTTGTTCCGCCTCAGGCTGGTCGGCCATCTCTTTGCCGATTTCCACGGCTTTCGCCATGGATTCTGTCATTCCCGATTCCCTGTACTCCGGCTCGCCGCCGCCTGCCAGCCGCTTCTCAAGCCACCGCTCTACAGCGAGAACCGACTGGTCGTCAGCCTTTCGTTGCGCCTCGAAACCCGCGAAGTCCTTGTTCCTGCAGGCCGCGAACGTTTGCGTGCTGATCGCCATAGTCACACCGTCGGCCATCGCCCAGACGGAACCACTGTCCAGGTCGAAGTCCCCACCCCACCTGCGGTCCATGGTGTAGACGAGGCCGAGCGAGTACACCGCCTTGGGCGTACCCAGCACCGGGGGCAGGTCCTCGGCCCGCGCCAGCACGTCCTGGGCCATCGGCTTGTACTTTTCTTCTTCCGGCCATAAGCAGATGTCGGTGCGGCCCTTTACGCAAGCCTTCGATGCGGAGCCGTGCCGCTCATCGATCACCGGGCTGGTGGCGGCTGCCGCCGTCGCGGCGAGTGCCAGGACCATAGCAAGTCCTGATAGCGGACTGATTCGCGTGATCCGTGGACCGTAGGGCAGCCAGAGGCAGGCGGCCAGCAGCAACAGAGCGGCCGCCGAGCGGAGACCTATCTCCAGAAGGTCGGGCTGCAGCCGGGCCGGGCCGTTCACCACGGACAGGTCTGTGTCGGCCACCATTGCAATGAGTAGCCAGCCGAGCGCACCAACTGCTGGTCCCCAGCGGCTGGACAGCAGGCGCCCGACGACCCAGCCCAACCCCGTCGCCGTAAGCAGACTTGAGAAGCCGAGGAGGAGGTATCCCAAGTACTGCGTGAAGCCGGCCGGCCAGGAGGACGCGGTGACCGCGAAACAAACTGCCTGTCCCACCAGATAAGGGACCACGAAGACGCACAGGACCACGGCAATGCGTGGCAGTTCGGCCTGAGGTCTGGGCTTGGGCATCGCGCTCAGAGTCTCCGCCACCTCGGGCGGACGGCGCAGCGAGGAAGTCCAAGCGGCCGCAGCCGCGGCGAAGACGCCCAGGAGGAGGGTGGGCACCTGTCCCGTGGCGCCGGTGTCTCCCCAAAGTCCGTGCCAGTAGTCGTCGCGGGTGAGAATGAGGATGAGATCGAGGGCAAGCAAGGGAGCGAGCAGCCACCGCAGCGGGGAGGAACGCAGCGCCAGTAGGAAGGAGGTCACAGTTCCCGCTCTCCGTCCGGCAGCAGTTGCATATAGGCGCGCTCAAGTGGAGTGTGCCCGGCGGCACCGTCGCCGGCCCGGTCTGCCATCTCGGGTACGGCGCCGTTGAAGAGGATCCGCCCACTGTGCAGGACGACGACTCTTTCGCACGCGGCGGCTACATCGTCGATGAGGTGTGTGCTCAGCAGGACGGTGGTATCGGTGAGTTGGGCGAGAATCCGTCGGAACTGCAATCGTTGGCGTGGATCCAGGCCCACAGTGGGCTCGTCAAGGATCACCAGGCCCGGGTCGCCGACGATGGCCCACGCGATGCCCGCACGTTGTCGCATGCCACCGGAGAGCCGGGACATCCGCTCGTTCTTCCGGTCCGCCAGGTCAACCTGGCTCAAGGCCTGCTCCACGGCCTGTGAACGGTGCTTGCCAGGCACCTCGCGCATCCACGCCCCGTACTCGACGAAGTCTCTCACTCGCATCCCCGGGTCCCAGCCAAAGCTCTGCGGCAGATAACCGATCCGGCGGCGGATGTGCCGCGCAGCCTTCTCGCCGTCGATGGTCGCGCCATCGAGAGCGATGCGGCCTCGCAGCGGTGGCTGCACCGTGGCTAAGGTTCGCATCAAGGTTGACTTGCCCGCGCCGTTGGGCCCTAGGAGCCCTGTCACGCCGGGACGGAGTTCAAGGTCAAGGTCCTCGAGAACCACGCGCCCGGGATATCCCTGACGCAGGTCGGATACGTGTACGTGCATTCAAGCACCTTGTCATGGGTGAGTAAGCTGGAACGCAGCCCGTCTGCCCACAATTGGCGTGTGGGCAGACGGGCCACAGGGTTGCTGCTTCGGACCGCCTGCGGCGGTCCGACACCTTCTAGTAGTAGAAAGTGGAGACGCCGGACACGGACCAGTCGCAGTCGTGGCCGTCGTACGTCGCCGTGCTGCCCTTCGCCCGCCACTGCGTCATCGTGTTGTCGGGTTCAAGGCTGCAGTTGGCCGTGGATTCGTAGGTACCCGCGAACCCCGCGCCGGAGCTGCCGCACTTCTGGTCCCAGTCGGTGTTGTACCAACGGCCGAAACAGTTGTGCACCTTGTTGCCGTCACCGGCGGCCACAGCCTGAGGTGCAACCATGGCCGCCGCCCCGCCCACTACCAGCAGGCCAGCGAAGGTGGACGCCGCCCGCGCGCGCCAGGTGGAGTTCATCCGCATGAGGAAACTCTTCTCCTAAAATTGCTAGTTCTGCCCTGATGGAGGCGAACTTCTGTGCGGTTGTTGCGTTGACGTCGTAACCCTGTCATGGAAGTTACCGACTGGCCATGCGCTTTCCTTGCCATGTCCGGAACCTGATGCTCTATTTCCTCACCAGCGCGCCAGGGCCAAGTGCCCCTTCGAGACGCAGTTGCCCACATCGACAGAGAGTGGCCAGCTGTAGCGCGACGAGCTGGTTTCGGCCGGAGAAATGCCAGGTCAACCTAGATAGCGCTACTGACCGGGTCCCGAAGAAGTCCATCCCGTCGACCCACCCGCCACGGTGGCATCCATCGACACTCCCCGATCCTCCAGAAAGCCCGCACCTCACCCTCAAGGCCGCCCGGATGCCTTGAAACCGACCGGCCATGCTGTTTATTTGGCATGTCCGCGACAAGCTTCTTGGTGGTAGGAACCGGTGCAGCAATGACCTCACGAGGGCGATTCACCGCCCACCAAAGAGGGCGATTGGCTGTAGCGCCCTTTACGCCCGTTTCGGACGAAGAAACTCGATACGGTCCTCGCTCAAGCCACCGGTGCCCAGCCCGTCTGCCCGCCAGCGATGATGGCCGTCTCTCCCGGCTCCAACCGGCGGTCGCGGCGGGCGGAACTTGCAGTCCCCGGCGGCGATTCCCAGACACGGCAGCTCTGCACGTTCCCGGTAGCGGGGGCATCAGCCCGACGTACCGGCGACATCGACCTGGCCGTAGCCGAGCGCGACCAGCGAGCGGTTCAGGACGTCCTGGACTTGGCCGCAGGCCGAGATCGTGGTCACCAGGCCCTGGGTCTGGTAATGGCCAACGACCGGCGCCGTCTCGGTGCGGTACACCTCCAGTCGCTTACGAACGGTCCTCTCGCGGTCGTCTTCGCGCTGGTACAACTCACCGCCGCAGACATCGCAAGTTTCATCCACTTCGGGCGGGCTGTAGTCGACGTGAAAGATGTGTTCGTGGTTCTGACGGCACAGCCGTCGTCCAGCGATCCGTCTGACCACCTGGTCCTCGGGAATCTCCAGGTCGAGCACGGCATCCACCCTCGACTCCGAGTAGGCCAGGATGTCGTCCAGCGCATGCGCCTGCGCAAGGTTGCGAGGAAAGCCGTCCAACAGGAACCCCCGCTCGGTGTCCGGGCGGGTGAGTCGTTCCTTGATCACCCCGATCGTGACCTCGTCCGGGACCAGAAGACCGGCGCGTGTGCTGCTACAGGTCGAACTCGAGGTGTTCGATGTCGGTGAAGCGGACCTCGTCCAGGGAGCCGGCGCGGCGGCCGCCGTCCTGGAAGTAGACCTCCTTGAGCGCTTCGGCCGCGATCTCCTGGAGCCGGGCGTCGGACGCGCCCTGCTCCTGGGCGTCGAAGAGGCGGGCGGCGTGGACCGGCGGCAGGGCGACGGTCAGGTGGCGGATGCGGTCTTGGTCGGTGGAGCCGATCGGGGCGGTGTAGCCGAGGCGGGCGCGGGTGTCGATGATGATGCCGCCCGTGGACGCCGCCTTCTGCTTGGCCTTGGCCCGGATCTGCGGCTGCCACCGGGCCTTCACCTCGCGCTCTATGCGCGCGGCGAGGTCGGGGCGGGGTTTCTTGATCTGGTCCTTCACGTACCGCTCGACGGTGCGCTGGGAGACCCGCAGCATCTGAGCGACCGGCTTGGTGCCGCCGAGCTGCTTCACCAGGTACCGCATCTGCGCACCCGCGCTTTTCGGTGCGGGGCGGGTGAACGCCTTCTGCACCGCCTTGTTCAGGCCGTCCCCGATCAGGCTCATGCCGGTCTTCTCCTACTCTCCGTTGTCGGCATCGGTGACGGTGCCGTCCTTGATGAACCGGGCGAAGTTCAGCTGCGGGGCGTCGAATTGCTCGCGAACCCCTTCGCCCCAGAGCACGGTCTGGGTGCCTTCGTGCTTGACCAGGCCGGGGTTGATGCCGAGCTTGAACCCTCCGGGGAGCGGCTTGCCGTCCCGGTAGGGCAGGAAGTCCAGCGGTGAGGGCCCGTCGGCGGCGTAGACGACGCAGTCGGACAGGACCGCGACCGGGTACTGGCCGGTGAACGCCGCATGCTTGACGATCTTGCGGTGGAGGTTGATGCGGGTGCGGGAGATGACCGCCGCGCGGATGTCGGGCCGCCAGGTCGGGCGCTCCAGGGCGCGCCACCGCTCGCCGGGCCGCCAGCCCTCCCCGCGGGGGCGCTCGCGGAGCTTGCCCAGGCCGCCCTTGACCGTTGCCTTGATCGCCGTGATGACGATGCTCAGCTCCGGGTCACGGCCCTTGTAGCTGTCCATCGCCGTCAGAAAGTCCTGCGGCGACAGGTCGGCGTCGACGCCGAGGTCGGCCATGGTGGCGAGGTAGGCGTCGCGCAGCCGCTGGTACCAGCCGTCCAGGTAGCGGCCGTTGTCGTACCGGACGTACGCCTCGGTCGGGGCGACGTCGTAGCCGAGCTCCTGGGCGTAGGCGACGGTCGGTGTCGCGTACCAGGCCGGGCCCGTCGGGCGGTCGCCCTTCGGCGTGAACGGGGAGGGCAGCAGGTCGCCGTTCAACTCCACCCACTCCTTGCCGGCCTTCACCCGGGACAGGTCGACGTGGGAGAGGTCGACCAGCCAGGAGCCGGGCAGCTTCGGGTCGAACGCGGGTGCCTTGACGTGCGTCGGCTCCCCCAGGCCGACGGTCAGCCCGTTCGCACCGGCGGCGAAGGCCATGTTCACGTCCAGGCCCACCAGGTAGCGCAGAGTGCACTCGGCATCGGTCATCGGCCGCGCCCAGTCGTACGCCTCCTCGAACAGCTTCTCCGACGGGCCCCGCACGTGGAAGCGCGGCAGCTCCAGCGCGGTGAGCACCGGGTGCCCGTCCGGGGCCTCGCACGGGGCGCAGTCCACCGGGTCACTGCCGAGCGACCCGGGCGTCTTGGTGTCGGCCTGCCGCAGGGCGCCGGTCTCCTCGTCCCGTACGGCGTGGGTCGGCGGGTGCAGGGCCGTCATCAGCTCCAGGCCGGTGACGGCGGTCGACCCGCGCGGCGTCATCACCCGCATCGCGTAGGTGCCCAGGACGCGGGCGAGCTCCGCCGGCGACAGCTGCGCGGCATCACCCCAGAACCGAGCGTCCAGCGCGTTCCACGAGGGGATGCACAGCTGCACGCACTGACGGTCGGAGCCCTTGGCCGGACGGTAGATCCTCGCCCACGGCCCGAAGCCCCTCTTCGTGAGCTTCCAGTCGGCGCGGGTCAGCTGCTTGATGACCTTGTGGCCCTCCGGGATCCGCCCGGCATCCTTCTCCTCCGGCGTGAGCCCGGTCGGCAGGCCATAGCGCTCCAGCGCGGCTTCAGTGAGGACGAGCAGCGGGTCGGCGGGCTGGCCCGGGCCGGACAGCTTCGGCTGCCCCAGCTTCGCCTCCGCCAAGGTCCACTCCACCAGGGAGGGCAGGGACTTCGCGGGCACGTCCAGGACCAGCCCGCCGACGCCGTACGCCAGCACCTTCCCGTCCTCGACGTCGACGACCGCCAGCGGCCCGTTCTCGAACCGCGGATCGGCGCCGCCCGCCGGGGTTCCGGCCGGGGCTGCCTTCTTCGCTCCCGGACGGCGAGACGTCGGCGTGCTCCTGGTGCCGGGCGTCGGGCGGGATGCTGCGGCAGAAGTAGCGGCGGCGACGGGGCCCGTAGCGGGGATCTGGGTGTTCTCGGGTGCAGTCATGTCCGCAGCCTCGGTCGCCGGACCCGTGGACAGCGGCCGGGTTTCCGTCGGCTCTGTGGGCTGCGGCTGCGTCGAAGCTGGCACGGCGCTGGTGCACGTGGCGGGCACCGGGACGTCCGGCGCGGGTGCCGTCTCTGTGGCCGGGGCCGGGGTGGCGGGGTAGAGCTCCGCGAGCTTGTCCAACAGTCGGGCGTACGCGTCACGCTCCGGGGGGCGGGGCTCGGTCTTCCCGGACTCCCACCCGGACACCGTGGCCCGGCGGACCTTCAGCGCGCCGGCGACCTCATCGATCGTCAGGCCGTGCGCGGAGCGCAGCCGTTTGCGTTCCGCCGGGGGCGGAAGGGTGGCGCGGGAAGCGAGCAGGGCGTCGACCGCGTCGAACAACTCGGACATGGAACACCTCCTGACCGGCACCCTACCCCACGGAACGCACGAAGTGCGACTATTTAGCGTACGAATACCGTACGGATCGCGTACGGATGCCTTGCAGGGCGGGGTGGCATGGTCCCGGCCAGGGGAAGGGCTGGAAATCGGCGCGTCACATGGAGTGCTTATGGGGAGATACGGCCGGTTGCAGCTCTGAGTGACCAGGGGGTTACGTGAAGTGGAAAGACGCGCTCGACCGCGCGATAGAGGAACTGAAGGCGATACGGGCCCTGCTGGCACCGGTCAGCCGCCTCGATGACCCCACGGTCGGGCTGACCGCCCTGCACGGCGAGCTCACCCAGACCCGCCTGAAGATCCTGGAGACGATCCAGGGAGGCATCACCGGCCTACGGGAGGAGAACCGGGAGGTACGGCGCCGCCAGGACCGGATGATCAGCGACCTCAACGAGACCCGCGGCGAACTTCGCCAGCTCCTCGAACTGGCCGACACCCTCCGCCCCCTCGCGGAGCTCCAGGCGGCGGCCGAGGAGCCCGGCGACGTCACCGGCCCCTATCCGCCCGCCGAGCCGGCGCCCGACCCGGATCCGGCCACCGGCCCGACCGCGCCCGCGGCGGCGCAGCCGCCCGCCTCACCCGACACCGACTCCCAGGGGGGAACCATGGAGTACCACGAGCACCAGGCGCAGCCTGAGCCCGAGCGCGGAGACCAGGACGGCGTGCTGAAGCAGCGGATCGAGGCCGCTTACCGGGGCAGCAGCGCCCCCACGGCCCCGCCGGCTGCCGCCTCGCCGTCGTCCGGCGGGCAGGAGGCGGATCTGCGGGTCACCCACGGGGTCCTGCTGCTGAAGGCGGCCGGGGTGGCTTCCGTGGACCTGGTCGCGCACCGCGACACCTGGGAGTGGCTCACCGCCCTGGCCGTCGACCACGACCACTTCCGCACCCCGCCCTCGGTCGAGGACGTCAAGGAAGGCCGCATCCAGACCGTCCTGTCCGGCCGCTCCCTCATCGGCCTGCTCATCAAGCTATGGCACACCCGCTCGACTGCGGCCCCGCTGGAGGCGGACTGGGCCCTGGCCACCACCACCTACAACCGCATCGAGGCCGAACTCACCGGCGTCGACGGACCAGGCCAGACGATCCGCATCGTCCTGGACGACGGACTTCCTCCCGAGAGCGGCGACTGAACCACTGCACGCCGGGTCGGCGGCCCTCCTACGTACGGGCCGGGGCGGTTACCAGCTGGCCGTGGCACAACCGGAGGCCCGCACCGATCACGGATCGGTGCGGGCCTCCGGGTTTTCAGAGTGCGGGGGCGAAGCCCCAGCCGGGATTTGGCTCCTGACTGTGGGCGGGGAGCGCATGCCCGGCGAACTACCGCGAACAGCCCCGGACAGAGCCAGGATCGAAGCCTGACTACTGGCCATCCCTTAGAAATGCGGAGGCTTTGGACGTCGCCGAAGCATTTTCTTCATTCGCCGCGTTCAGTGCTGGAAGTTGCTTTTTGATTTCCGCTTGCTGGATTTTCGCTTCAGTTTCGAACCAGGTTTGGGTAACCTTGTGCTGGTTGCGGCACTTAAGGTCTGCCTGGGCTGTAGAGATTTCCAGATCTGTGACCTGCTTAGCGTCTCCGAATCGGGAGTCGCTCAGTGCATCTAGCGGGGTCTTGTAGTTGAAGCTCGACTTCTTCATGCAGTCAGACCACTGGCCGAACACCTTGATGACCGCAGCATCCTTCATTGATGCAATGAAGGACCGGTTGTCGATTTCTTGAGCGACGGCACTGGCCTCGAGATCGGGCACAGTACCGTCGGCCTTCTCTACGCAAGTTCGCAGAGCCGCCGGGTCTGACCCCGACATATCGACGGCGCCGATTCTCATCGCTTCATCGTAAGCATTCTGTAGTGCCAGATCCGGATGATACCCACGCTTGCGGGTCAATTCCTCGTCGTGAATTCCATATCGGCGATCTGTGAATGAAGTTCCGTCGATGCTCGGAAGGTCAGGAGCTGGTTGCCAAGCCGCGAATCCTGCTTGAGCCATGCATTCGTCGATCATCGTATCCCGGGCGTTGCTTACCTGCAGAGAGTTTGCCTTTCCCGGAAGGAAAAACTCAATCGGGAGCTTCCACGTTTCGGGGTCGCCTTCGCTCCTCATCTGGGCCGCTGGGACTTTACTGGATGGCGCATCAGCTCTCTGCGTCCCGCTCGTAGCACTTGCTCCCCCCGTCTCATCGCTTATCGAAACTCCGGCAAGAGCGATGCCCCCTACCGCGAAAGCCGCAACAGCAGGGATAGCCACGCCAGGCTTAATCTTCACTGATACTCCTAAGTTTCGTCTCAGAATACTACTAGGCCCAAGAGAATGAGGCGTTCTCGTTGTATACGTACCTGAAACGCGCAATGGTCTGCCCTGGGTTCATCACGTCTTTGGGACCGGTGTATCCGCTGTAGAAATGGACTCTCGCCTTGTACTTGTAGTGGTCGTTCTCTGCAGAGGCGGCGTTGTTCTTTATTTTCTGTCCGGCTCCCGGTGTACCACTGGCTCCTATAATGCAGAATCTGAGGGGGTAGGCGCCCGGGTCCGATCCCCCCGGCTTCAGCCGGTCAAAGTCGTAAACCGAGTACCCGATATTCCTATAGGATCCATCCATTCCCGAGTTGAAGTAGATGTGAAACTTGAACTTCGAGGGAGTCGGCTCTTTGCACCCCTCGGAACTGTAGAGGTTTTCGTAATCGATAACATCGGCGCTCGCTGTCGGGGCGGCAACCATTACACCGAAAACGGCGGTGAAGGAGATTATGGAGGTCGCGAGAATTCGCTTCATCTTGTTCACTCTTTCGCGAAGGTCTTGATCCAATAGAAGTGACGTTCGAGAGTAGCGGATTATCCTGTTCCGCTATATTGCACCCTGCCTCTCTGTGGTGGCGTGTCTAAGCTATACGAAGACCAGCCCCCTAGATGGCTCCGGAATGAGTGTGGCTGGATCTCGCCAGGATTCGTCTGGCGGCCACTGACGTCCGTGCCGCTTGTTCTCGGACAGGGCACCAAGATATTCCTCTGTGACAATGCGTCGTTAAAGTGGAGCGTGATGCTTCGTTTCATCATCGAACAGGGGGCTCTTAGGTGCTTGGCTTGTTCAGTTACCTACGGGAGTGGGGCGCTCGCAGGACATCTCGATGGATACTTTCCGGCCAAGCATTCCGGTCCGGTAACAACGCCCTCACCGCCCGCCACAACCGCTTAGGGTTCCTGACGGTTGCCCCTTGAACATGTTCAGGGGGGCTCCTGGGGAGGGGGACTGCGAGATGCGCAGTGGAGCTAAGGTCGCCGTCATCGGCGGAGCGTTCGTGCTGGTGGCCGGCGGGATCGGTTACGGGGCGTACAGCATGCTCGGGGACACCGGCGGCGGGGGCGGCGGCACGCAGAGCCAGTCCCAGTCGTCGAAGGTGAAGACGGGGCCGCCGAGCGTGGAGGAGATAGCGGAGACGTCGAAGGACTTCTTCGACGCGTGGGCGGCCGGGAACGCGTCGGCGGCGGCCGTCCTGACCAACAACGAGGCGGGCGCGGAGCCGGTGCTCGCCTCGTACGGCGAGGACGCCCACATCGGCAAGGTCAAGATCACCCCGGGCCCGCCCGTCGGCACGAAGGTCCCGTACACGGTCAAGGCCACCGTCGCGTACGAGGGGAAGTCGAAGCCCATCTCCTACGCCTCGGAGTTGACCGTCGTCCGCGGTCTGACGACCGGGAAGGCCCTCGTCGACTGGGAACCGACCGTCGTACACCCGCAGTTGGCGGAGGGCGCGACGCTGAAGACGGGCGAGTCCTCGACACCGGCGATCGAGGCCGTCGACCGCAACGGCACGGTGCTGACGAAGGAGAAGTACCCCTCGCTGGGGCCGATCCTGGACACCCTGCGCCAGAAGTACGGGGAGACCTCAGGCGGTTCGGCCGGCATCGAGACCTGGATCGAGCCCGCCGACGCGTCCCAGCCGGACGTCAACCTGCTGACCCTGTCCAAGGGCAAGCCGGGCAAGGTGCAGACGACACTGGACGCGAACGCGCAGGCGGCGGCCGAGCGGGCGGTGAAGAAGTTCGCCCAGGCGTCGGTGGTCGCGGTGAAGCCGTCGACGGGGGCGATCCGCGCGGTGGCCAACAACCCGGTGACCGAGTTCAACGTGGCGCTCCAGGGCAAGCAGGCGCCCGGCTCGACGCTGAAGATCATGACGGCGGCGATGCTGCTGGAGAAGGGACTCGTCACGGCGAACGGGGCCGCCGAATGCCCGCCGGACGTCAGGTACTACACCCGTACGATCGAGAATCTTGGCCGCTTCTCGCTGCCGGACGGCTCCACCTTCACTCAGAGCTTCGCCAAGTCCTGCAACACCGCCTTCATCAAGCTGATCGATGATGTCGACGACGACTCGGCGCTCGCCAAGGAGGCTCGGGAGGTCTTCGGGATCGGCCTGGACTGGAAGACGGGTGTCGTGACATCCGACGGCAGTGTGCCAGAGGAGGTCCAAGGCGAGGCGGCCGCCCAGTACATCGGCCAGGGCACGGTCCAAATGAACGTCCTCAACATGGCGTCCATCACCGCGACGGCCCGCACCGGCACCTTCCGTCAGCCCGTCATCGTCCCGCAGTCCCTGGACGACCGGGAGCTGGCGACGGCCTCGCGTTCGCTGTCGCCGTCCGTCACACAGCAGCTCACGACGATGATGCGCGCCACGGCCGCCTGGGGCACGGGCGCGAAGGCCATGGCGGGCGTCGGCGGCGACAAGGGCGCGAAGACCGGGTCGGCGGAGGTCGACGGACAGGACACCTCGAACGCCTGGTTCACCGGCTTCAGCAACGACCTCGCGGCCGCGGCAGTCGTCCAGACCGGCGGCCACGGCGGCGACGCGGCGGGCCCGGTCGTGGCGGAGGTGCTCAAGGCCGGCGGCTAGAAGGAACTGCCTCATCTGTCGATTTATGCGCTGCACCGTTCGTCTTCGGGCACGGGTTAGCGGTAGGACGCCGAAAGGCCGGTGTGGCCTTGTTAGTCATGCCTACCGCGCCAGGATCCGCTCTGCGGTCTGCTGATGAGACAGCAAACTGGCGGCGGCTTGAACGGTGGCGTCCATGCGCTCGCGGCCACCGAGGTGGCGGGCACGGCCCACCAGCTTCTTCATGTCGGCGAGGGCGTGCTCGTCCCGAATGAGACGTGGAAGGTGTGCTTCCGTCTGGCGCTCGTGTACGGACTGGCTCATACCAGTCAGAATCGTTCCTCTTGGACTTGCGGGGCGGGCGTGGCCCGAAGCGTCTGCCGGCCTATGCTCCGATTCCGTGATCGTCGGCGACGGCCAGGATCTCGACCGCTGAGCTGCCCAGCCAGGACCCTGCCCGGCCAAAAGCCCCAGGGCATGGGTAATGTCCGCGCAGCTTCCGCACGTCGGGGCAGACCGCGCAACCTCCGCTACGCGAGCAGGGGGCACCTCGCTGATGGCCCGGGCCGGGCCGGTCTTGGCAGGCCGACTCCCCGGTCAGGGGGATGCCCGACAAGCCGGCGCCGGTCGGCCTGCCGACCCTCGCAGCGCGGGCAGCCCCGGCCGGATTCGAGCAGCACCCGGTCGTCGCACCGGACATCGCCGCACTGCTGACGCTGGGGCAGGCCCCGGGCCAGCAGCCTGCCCACCGGATTGATGATCGGACCGCCGGTACGCAGCTGCTCGTCCAGACGCCGGACGAGCCGGTCGGCGAGCACCTGCGCAGCGTCCGTACGGCCCGGGAAGCCTTCCACCCGCTTGAGCTCGTCGGGGCAGGAGCAGGCAGCTACCGAATCTCTTACTTTCGGATGGTGTGGTAGTTCTTGACGGGGATGGTAATTTTGAAAACCATTCCGTACTGGCGTCGCAGATCCCTTATGCTGGTCGATTCAGGCTCTTGAATGCACCGCCGAATCGGCGGGTCATGTGGGGTGCATGAACGTGGCTCATCGATCAATTCGCGTCCATTATCGCCGCGCACTTGGTCCCAGTTTAACGCGACACCTTCCGTGCTGAGCAATTCTGTCGGCTCCACTGCGTTCGAACCTGAAGATGCTTCGCTATTTCCGCGATAGTAATCGACGACTGTGCGCGCATAAACAAAGTCGCGATTGAAGGGAATCGGGGATCCAGGTCGGTCTCCTGCGCTAAGGACTCCATCGATGGTATCGGCTACCATTCGTGGGTCCGCGCCGAAATAGGCACTGATGGCCATTGCGCACCTAATCTTATATTTATCGTCACCCGTTGGGAGGAGCCACTCCGTATCCCTTCCGCCAATACATATATCTTCAATGACGACTAGGCCGAGAGTGAGTGGCGTTTCCGATTCCCAAGTGGCGATAGTGCTGCGTCCCGCCGACTCCGCTTCATGTCGCGCTTTAACCGCTTCTGGACTGCTGGCAAGTTTACGCACCGTCTTCTCGCTTGTTGCTCGCCCACACGCCCCTACGGCAAGCACCAACACTATGGCGAGAGGTAGGCGGACCGTGCGGCGAATCCATAGCTTCCGCTCCTGGCGCGGAGGGAGAGGGCGAGGTCGGGTCGCAGCAGTGAAGGTCAGGATGAGAGACAGGATGAGTAAAGCGATCCAGATAGTGAGTGTCATGACGGTCATGTTGCACTAGAGCGTGGGGATCTTCTACCCGTACAGGTACTCAATGAGGTTGATGAGGGAGGTGCTCTGGGGAGCTGTGTCGACGGCTCCCCAGAGCACCTGTTCGTACGGGTACTACTAGTTCAGGGCCTGCTGGAACGCCTTCGCGTAGTGAGCTGTTCCCGAGACCTTCGGGTGGAACGACTTCATTGATGGCTTCGGAAAGGAGTTGTCGGCCTGCGAGTACCCCGTCACCACGAGTCCGTGGATCGTTTCCGGTATTCCGCAGACTCCCTGCCCGGCGAACGCGGCCCGAGGGTCGGCAAAGACTGCGTATGAGCCGGTGTCGCTGACGGCGCCGCTCATCTCTGTGGCGACCATGTTGCTCATTTCGTTCAGCCAGATGGCTTCCGCCGCGTTGATGCCCGCTACACACCCGTCGTGCGCCTCGAGGAGCTTGGGATAGCCCATGAGGACGATCTTGGCGTTGGGGGCTCTAGTGTGAATCGACTTGAGAGTCTTCGTCAGACGGGGCCGAATTTCATTGTGGGCCCAGTCCGGAAGCCACGTCTGCAAGGGCGGGGTGTTGGTGGTCTTTACCTCACCCGTGTCAGGATCACGGTCTTTAATCACATCGCCCATGCAGCTTCCCAAACCGGGCAAGATGCATTGGGTGAGGACGTCGCCGAATCCCACGTCGTTGCCGCCGATCGACAGGGCTACGAGGGTGGTGTGCTGGTCTAGATAGCCCTGCTGGATCTGGGGCGGTTCGCCTGCATCGGGTGTTCTCTCAAGGATGTTGTAGTGTCGCGCGCCGGAGCAGGCAACGAACTGGAAGTCCATTCTTGCGCTCCACGCGTCGTCCAGGGCGCCGACGGATAGCTGCTGACCTGGCAGAATTGCCCGGCGCGGCCAGGCGTGCTTGGAGCGGTGACACGTGTTCTTCCACTTGTCACCGCGAACCTTGTTGTAGTAGTCGCTTTCGGGATAGTAGTCGTCCCCCTTGGGGTCGGAGGCTCCTTCGCCGGAGGTGTACGAATCGCCCATCGCCACCACGCTCTGGTCAGGCTTGCCGGGAAGCGGTTGGAAGGCTACGGAGTCCCATGCGACGTCCTCGTCGGCCGTGCCGTCGGGAGTCGAGTTCGTGAGGGTGACCGTGGGTGTTCCTGTGAAACGGAACACCCCGAGGCTGACCCACCGATTGGCGCGCTGCTCGACTGTCCTGGCGGTACTGGAGGTGTCCGCCCCGCCGATCACATACTTGGCTTGGCGGGTGTGGGCTCCGGTGTCTGGGAGGTAGACCATGACCCGAGCCCATGAAATGGACCTGTTCAGAGTCCAGGTCCCCTTGACGGTCATCAGACCGGAGTCCCCACCGAGGTGTTCTGCGTTGCGGGTGTGCGCGTACCAGAAGTGACCGCCTTGCCCTCCACCGATTTGGTGGAGGTCGCCCTTGCCCTGGTACGGGCCGAGACCGGGCCCGGATGCGGCCGGGTTCGGGCGGAAGGTGAACTGGAAGTCGCCGTTGTCGGTCGAACCTGTGCCGCAGCCGCCGTAGGTGTTGGTGTTGTCGGGGACTGATTCCACGATGTATGCGCCGGTGGGGGCGGGGTCGCACTTCGGGGTGCCGTACTTCAGGCGGGTTCCGCGGCCGGGTTCCGCTCGCGGTGTGACGTACTTGATGTTCTCGTGGCCGCAGTCTCTGTCGCAGTTCTCCTTCCACGTCACGTTTGATCCGCGCCACCAGTACTTCTCGTAGCATTCCGCGTCGGGGCAGTCCGGCGGGTTGGTGGCGCTGCAGTTGTTGGTGGCGTTGCAGAACGAGCTCAGGGGTGGCTTCACGCGGTCGCGCTGCAGCGTGTCGACCCACCAGGAGGGGCGGAATCCGACGCTGTCGAATCCTGTTTCACCGGGCCAGTCCTGGCGTCCGTCGCTGGAGTAGGAGTAGCCGGTGTCCATGGACCAGGCGGCCCAGCCCAGGACCTTTTCCTCGTAGGGCCAGTTCTGGGGCTTCGCAGCGTCGCGGGGGTCGGTCATGAACGGGTTCCGCGTCGGCGGGTAGAACGGGTTGGCGGGGTTGTTGTACCAGCCCAGTCCCCAGGGCTTGCCGTCGCCGTTGTTCGGGTTGAAGCCGAGGTTGTAGTTCCACAGGGCGGCGAACCAGTTCTCAGGCTTCGAGGGGTCGTCGTTGTTGACGGTGATGGTCTGTCCGGTGGTGTGTACCTGGTTCCACTTGTCCGCGAGAATGTACATGGAGGCAGCGATGTTGACTGCGTAGTCCAGGGCTACGGCCTTCTGCTTCGTCGGAGAGAGGGACACTTCTCCGGGCTTCTCGCGGCCGGCGAGGCGCATGCCGTCGGTGACCTGGCCCACGCCGTAGCCGCAGTCGGAGTTGGCCCAGCGGATCTTCCAGTACTCCTCGGAGGTCTCGCCCTTGTGCCCGTAGAAGCCGGCGACCGCCGCAAGCGGACTGCTCATCTGGCCGGGCACAGCTCCGGATTCGGCCTGCCAGAAGTTCGACTCCTGCGCGAGCACACCAAGAAGCACCTGGGCCGGGATCCGTCCGCCACCCTTCAACGTGGGAGGCGGGAACAGCCCCTGCGGGTCGACGCTGCCAAGGCCCGTCTGCGAGCGCCAGCCTCCCTGCGTGATCCACTTGGCCCGCAGTTCTCCACGAATGGCCATGTTGACGGCCCACTCGACCTGGTTGGAGGTCGGCTGCAGAGCGAGTGCCTTGACGTCGTTACGGGGTATCGAGCACCAGCGGTCAGTGTCGACCGGGTCGTTCCCAATGGCGGCTGCCGCCACGCCTCGATTGCCGTCTGGTGACTTCTGCTTCCCGGAGGTCTGGAGAGCGGGAGAGAAGGAGCCCTTCCCCTCGGCGCTGGTTGTGTCCGCCACCGATTGGGTTAAGGCCTTGCCTGTGGTGGTGGCTGTGCTCGTGATCGTCAGAGGTTCGGTGCTGGCACCCTCGTCTGTGGCTTCTTGAGCGTTCGGAGCCGGCTCCGAACCGGTGAAGCCTTTCCCTGCGTTGTCGATGTGGTCCAGGCCGGCCCGTACGCCGGGTGCCAGGACGGGATTCACCGCGAGTTGGCCATGGCTGGATATGTCGGCGTCTGCCGGGACGTCCAGCCGGGTCACACTAGTGTCCGACAGCCGTAGTTTCGTGGGTTGTCCCGTGAGGAACACGCGGTGGCCGGTGCCGCGCTTGAGGGCGACCTCCCCGAGCTTGCCGGACGCCAGTTCAGTCAGCGTTCCATTCTGCGCTCGTAGTTTCGCGTGAGCGGTGTCCCCCTTGCGGTCCAGGAAGGCCACCCCGTCGTGCGTGGGGCTGATCTGGAACGGGGTGCCACCGGTTCTGACCAGAGTCTTGGTCTTGCCGGACGGAGCCAGATGTACGAGGCGTGCTCCCTTGGCAGCGACGAGACCGTCTTCTACGGGCACGGCTGACGTTACTTGACCTGCCGTAGAGAGCTCGGAGGCAGTCTTGCCCTGTGTGTTCACGGTGACGAGGCGGGTGTTGTTGTCGCGGAACGCGGTGAACGTGGCGGTGCGGGTCTGAGAGTTGCAGGAAGGGGTGAAGTAGGCGAGCGACGCCGTGAACGGCAGTTTTGTGACCACTCCCGTCCCCACGTTCACGACAGCGGTGAACGCGCCTCCCTGCATGAGATCGGGCTTGTTGGTGAACGTGCGCGGCGCGTATGCGGCGGCAACGTGATTGCTATCCATGACGCACGCGTTGCCGATCCACGTATCCGCCGGCATGCCCGGCTCGGCCAGGGCGGCTACCGTCCGCCACACGTAGGCGCTAGAGCTGTCTGCCGTCAGGATCTTCAGGCCTCCGGAGTCCGCTGCCGTAGTTACAGCCCGGTCGGGGGAGGTATTCCAGTCCTTGCCGAGTACTTTCGCTCGCTGGGGAGCGGGCACAGCCGGTAACGGAGACTGCGCTGCTCCTGCAGATGCAGATGCAGATGCAGGTGTGGGCTGGGAAGCACCGCTGAGGTTTTCGGCGGCGGCGGTTCCTTGGAGAAGTCCAGCTAGTAGCGTGGTGGCCGCGATGCCTGCGGCACCTATCGTTACGTATCTCCGATTTCTCAATTAATTCTCTCCTTGCATCGATTTCGCCGAGTCGGCCATGCATGTCGGGGGACAGTGAGCTGATTCCTCATCTGAAGCCCGGGCACAGACGCTTTCCGCGCACGCAAGCCGTGCCTGGTAGGACCTCGGCCTGCGGGCACAACGGCGCCGGGACGAACTATCAGATTGGGTGGTGACCTCTGCACGAGGCCAGTCTCGGAGTAGCGCCCCTCGTTCAATCTCCCTCCCGGCTTTCGGTAGGACGCAACGAGTTTCGCGACGAACGGATGCACTCGCTGGACCTTGACGAAGAATGGCGCGAACCTCACCATTCCTCGGCCCGTCATGCCCTGGTGGGGCACCCCTGGTGTGACGGTAGATCTTGCCGCCCTGCACGTTGTGGTCCACATGATCCGTGCCGTCGAATTTGGACTAGCGCAGAGCTGTGAGCTGGGCCTTGACGCAGTTGAGACATGAACTGGCGATTCAGGTGTAGGCCATCTCCATGCTGCTCGCCGCAGCCGAGGTGCCGACGGGCCGGCACCTCACATCCACTTCTTCACAGGCCAAAATATCAGCCAGAACGAACCCTGTACGGAGAAATTCTGGCCTCGCTCGCTCAACAACCGTCGTCTGCTCGCATGCTTCGCAAAAGTGAGCCAGAACGGGACTCCCGTGGACAAACCCACCTGCCGTGGAGCCGGATTCTCCTGCTGCAGCCCGGCTTGCGAGCGACCCCGGCCGATGGGCGAAGAGCCGCAGACCCTACTCAACGGGGGCGACTGTGCTGACGTCCAGGGCCATGGCATGAAATGTGGACGTGTACCGAGAGTACGAGCGGAGGCCCCGATCGCACTCACTCCGACTATCGCATCGCATCACCACGACGGTCTCGGCAGCCACCATCCTTTGCCCTGCTACAGCGCCGTGTTGCATAGGGATCATTTGCTGCTAAAAAGGACGAGGCGGTGCGCAACGTTTCAAGCCTAAACGTATCAGAATTGAGACAACGTTTGCCTTCTATCTTGCCCCCTACACGCGGCCAGATATAGAAAATCTATTGTTTCAGACGTGCTCATCTCGACGGGCATCCAATTAACACACACGAGGGGCCTCAATGCGTAAAGCCCAGTTGATTGCCACCGTAGCCGCCGCCCTTGGCGTCATGGCATTCGCCACGCCTGCAGGCGCGGCTTCCTATGACGGTTCATGCCAGTCTTCGAACGGCGGCGAAGTCTGTCTCTACCGAGACGCCAGTGCGAGAGGGATTGTTTATGACACGCTTTACAGCAAGCCGTCGTATACAGGAACCTACTACGGCACGAGCGTATCGATAAACAACAGTGTCACCTCAGTGAAGAATCTCGATCCAGACACAAATGTAGAACTTTTCACCAATGAAAACTACACCGGGAATCAGACCACGGCGTGGTCGGGTGCGACACTCCACCAGCTGTCCTCCCTTACAAACGACAAGCTGTCCTCGCACTGCTTCTGGAACAACTCGGCATGTCCCATGTAGTCGACGTGGACGGTTGGGGCCGCGAGATAATCTCGCGGCCCCAACCGTCGGGCCCGGAGCGCAAGGGGATGAAATTTATGAAAGACAATTATCGAAGATTTGGAACTGCTCCAATTGCCGTAATGGCGTTTATGCTTATTTCGGGTTGTTCCGAGACTCAAGGGGTTGGGCGCCATGGCCCAACTTCGGCCTCCGTGGTAGAAGGTCGGTCTAAGCCTGAGGATCACGCGTTCATGCTGCCCCTTGATTCGTATAGCCTGAGCCCCGAAGGGCGAAATTTGCTGGCGCGGGCAGAAAATGTTGAAGCGGTAAAGTGTATGCGTCAGCGCAATATGGATTGGCCGAAACTCTCTAAATCTCCAGGTGTGGCCCGCCCAGTCAATGAGCGCAGATATGGCATCAGCAACGCAACCGTTGCGGCCACATATGGGTATCAATTGCCTCCGCCTGCAGGAATTACACGCCTCGAAGAATATGAATGGAGTTTACGCAGCAAGAAGAGACTTGCTCTAGTAGACCGAGCCACGATGAATGCGTTTACAGGTGAATCTGTGGACGGCCCTGGTTGTAGAGATCTGGCACGCAAGAGGTTGCACATGGATTGGGTCTACGCGAAAGACCCCGTCGCGACTGCGGCAAGCGAGGCTTGGGCCCAGGCGGCAGATGCCGAGTCGGTGCACGAACTGGATCGTAAGTGGAGCAAATGCATGCGCAAATCAGGGCACGAGCAAAAAGATCCCCTGTCCGCAGCCGGTGTATGGGCCGGTTCTGGCTCCCCGTCTGGAGGGGAAGGCCCTCTTGGTGCTCCGAGCGTAAAGGAAGTAGCTATGGCGAGCGCTGATGTGAGGTGTAAGGCCAGTCTGAACTACATTGACCGGCGGCGATCAATTGAAGCGGAATTTCAGGCAGTTCTGATCAAGGTTCGATCGGTGGAACTTCAGGAGTACCGGTCTGCATGGCAGCACAGTTTGAGCGCCGCACAATTGATTGGCTCTGACGCACCTAATACTCCAGCTGTAGATAGTGATCTTGCTGGTCGGGGTCGGTGTGCAGATGGGTGCAGCCAGCGTTGATCATCGTGAGTTGTGTGGAGACGGTGGCCGCAGGTCACAGCATAAATCCCGCCGGTGCCGGGAGGCGTTCGAGGGGGCCATGGGCCGGATCGCCCGGTACGAACCCCACCTACGGGCCGGGCGGTTGGTGATGGGCCTGTTGTCGGACCTGCCGCTTCGGCCAGCTCGAAGGAGTGCTATCCAACCTGCATGCCCTCACGACCACCCTCGAGCGAATGGAAGCTCGCCGGGAGACGGCCTTCGCGGACGCTGCGTGTGAGCGGCTGGGAAATGTGGCTGCTGCTGTTGAGTTCGCCTGTGGCTTCGTACCTGGGGTGATCAGCGAGCTCGAGGAGCTCCCCCAGCTCGTCGAACTGCCCGCCGATGCGCACGAACTTCTTGCCTCTGTCGATGACCTATTGATCAGAAAAGGTTTGGTTTCTGGGTCGTTGGACGGGTGTGAGCGATCTGGTGGGGGACACGCGGCATCTGTCGCCGTCGGCGCAGGAAGCCCTGCGGCTGCGGGCGGTGGCCGCGCTGGTGGCGGGACGGGACCGCGAGGACGTGGCGGCGGTGTTCGGGGTGTCGCTGAAGGCGGTCGACATGTGGTGGGCGAAGTGGCAGGCCGGCGGACGGGAGGCGCTGCTCATGCGTCCGCGTGGCAAGCCGGTCGGGGTGCACCAGGTGCTCGGGGAGGCCGAGCAGGCCGCGGTGCGGCAGGCGGTACTCGATCACCGGCCCTGTGACGTGGGGCTTTCCGGTCAGCTGTGGACGCGGCGGTTGGTGGGCGAGCTGATCGCGAAGCTGTACCGGGTGCGGCTGACCGAGGTGGGGGTGGGCAAGTACCTGAAGCGTTGGGGGCTGTCCTTCCAGCGTCCGGACAAGCGGGCCGTCGAGTCAGGACCCGGATGCTGTCCGGCGCTGGCATCAGGAGACCTGGCCGGAGATCCGCGCGAAGGCGAAGGCCGACGGTGGGGAGATCCTCTTCGCCGATCAGGTCGGCATCCGCTCGGATCAGGTCACCGGCCGTACCTGGGGTGAGAAGGGTAGGACACCTGTGGTGCGGCGGAGCGGGAACCGGTTCTCGGTGAACGCGATGTCGGCGATCAGCACCAAGGGCCGGATGCACTTCATGGTCTTCGCCGAGAGCTTCACCGCCGAGGTGATGTGCCGCTTCCTGGACCGGCTCGCCGGCCACTTCGACCACAAGGTCCACCTCGTGGTCGACGGGCACTCCGCCCACCGCTCCAAGAAGTTCCGCGACTGGCTCGCCGCCCACTCCGACGACATCGAGCTGCACTTCCTGCCCCCGTACTCGCCCGAGCTGAACCCCGACAAGTTGGTCAACGCGGACCTCAAGCACAGCCTGCCCAAGCAGCACCGGGCTCGCGATCAGGCCGAACTCGCCGCCGAGACCCGCCGCTTCTTCCGCAGACGCCAGCGTCAGCCGCACATCGTCCGCGGCTACTTCGGGGGCCCGCACGTCCGCTACGTCCTGCACGAGAACCCCATGAGTTTCTGATCAAATACTCGGCCCGGACGCCGAGTTCCGGCCCTTCCACGAACCCACCGCTCACCAGGAAGACGACAGCGGGTTCGGCTGCGGCTGCGAAGTCCTGATCACGCACGACGGTCAGGTCTGGAACCTGCACCGCGGAGACTCAACCTGGTCCATGGTCCGCGAGAGCGAGGGGAAGCAGCAACCGGACGGCAGCACCACCTTCAGCTCATGGATCGACCTCGATCCCACGCCCACCACTAGCCACCCGCGCCACCTGGCCGCAGAAACCCGCAGGGCACTCGCCGCTGTGACCCTGACCTGCTTCTGCGTGTATCGGAGAGGAGCGGTCACTGCGTTTTGCTCAGCCGGTCCGGTCTCGGGTCGCGGTGTTATTCGGTGTATCGGTGATCAATGGCGTGGGTTGCAGGGGATGCGCAGCAGGTCTTTTTCGGGCAGCGCAAGCGCGCCCAGGACGGCCTCATGGAGTGAGGGAAGGCGTTCGCGACGGCTCGTACTCAACGACAGTGACGGTTTCGCCTTTCACGACTTTCCGCAGAGCATCAGGGAACAAGTCCGCGAAGTCGAGACCGATAGAGAGCAAGTCACCGCGGAGACATGCAATGTGGTTCCTGACGTTCTGGCGGCGCCGGTCCTCTGAGTATCGGCAGCGAACCCGGGGTGCGGAAGGGCCAGGAATGACCGTGCTCGGGGAGACGCTGAGCACCTGATCTTCGAGACCAACGCTCAGACGAAAACCGCGCTCGCTGATGGACTCGCTCCAGGATGCATCCTCGAGGCGTCGACGGTGTGTCGGAGCGCGGCGTAGGCACGACGGTGCTTGACCCGGTTCATAGGCACATGTTCTTACCAGCTCATTGACAGTCAACAGTAGAACGCGATGCCGACATCCCCGAAAGCCCCCAGGCCGCCCGCCGCATTACTGTTCTGTGACTGGGCTACCGGCCCTTGCGGGGCGGTGGAATCTTCGGCAGGAGCTCCCACAAAGGGCGCCCGCCGCTCGCCCAGGTTCCCAGGGTGCGCCGGTCGGCGAGGTGCATGTGGAGCTGCGCGGCGAGGGGAGCGCAGCGGGTGGAGAAGCGGCCGTTGGTGACGACCAGGACGACGTCCGCGCCGTAGAGCTGGCGGGCAGTGCCGTTGACGCGCTGGAGGTCCGGGGTGCCGACCGGTGAGCCGCCGTCACCGTCGCGGCGGTGCTTCACCTGGATGACCCAGGAGCGGCCCAGCGGATCGGTGGCCAGGACGTCGGCGCCATTGTCGCCGGCACCGCCGATCTGCCGGGCATCGGCACACCCGTCGCGGCGCATCAGGTCGCGGATCGCGTACTCGAAGTCGCGGTGGTGCAGTGCGTCCAACTGCGGCAGACCGTAGCGCAGAGCTTGCTGCCGGACCCGGTCCCATGCCTGCTGCTGGCGGTACCGGTGGACCCACATCGACCCGCCGACGGCGGCGAGGGCCCCGAGTACGACCATGACCCACCAGTTCACCAGCAGCCAGGAGATCACCGCCCACACCAGCGCGAAGCCCGCGACAGCACCGAACCCGAGCAGGAGCAGCTGGTTGTCGCGGTGCTGCTGCCGGCGCGAGCGGCGGCGCCGCAACGGGGTGCTGCGGCGTGCGGGGCGGCGGGCCGCGGGCCTGCGGCGGGGCGGTGGTCGGCGGTTGGCCATCGGGGCGGGCTCCGGTTTCAGCGGGAGGAGTCGGTGACGCCGGAGGCGAGCTGGCCCAGGAAGTCGCCGATGCCCTCCCCCAGCGGGGTCGGGGCGATGACGACGCCGAGCGCGAGCACGATGATCACGGTCAGCTTCTCGTCGTTCCTGCTCCGGGACTCCGTGCGCCGGCGTAGCCGCAGCAGGACGATGACGGCGAGCAGCACTCCTACGTTGATGGTCAGCATCGCGCTCCGCCTCTGGATCGCCCTCGGTCCCGTTCCGACCCTCTTATGTATCCGCAACCTGCACCGTTGTGCCTGGCAGTTGCCGGATGATGACGCAAAGCGACTGGTTGGCCGGATCCGTCACGAGGGAAGTTGTCCTCGGTGCTGCCCGATAGGCTCGCCGCCATGAGCGTGGACCTTCACCAGCAACTGACCGCGTATGACCGGGCGGTGCACATCGCCGGTTCCACCTACCCGGAGATCTCCCGTGACGAGCGCGGGGCCCGCGAGCTCGCGGGACGCCAGCTGGCTCTGCACGCCCCCAGCAGCCGGACGTCCCCGACCTGCCAGGGATGTGACGGCGGCCCGTGGCCCTGTTCCACCGTCCAGGGCGCGATCAAGTACGCCGACCCCCGGTACAACTGACACCTCGCTTCCAGACCGGGCGCCACACCACCGCCATCGTCCAGGACACCCGCCGGTAGCCCCGCTCATGCCGCCGCCGCGGCCCCGGAACTCTCTTCCGGGGCCGCGGCGGCGGTCGTTCAAGAGGCGGTGACACCCCATCCGGGATCCTGGTCCTGCCGGGCGGTGCGCGGGCTCGGTGTGGTGGTCATGGCCGGAGCGTACGCCCGACAGACCCCTGAAAAACAGGCCCGAACCGCAGCTTCCCGGCGTGCTTCCCCGCCGCTCGGATGGCCGGAGGTCAGCCCCACAGCTTGCGAGTGAACTCCGCCGCCCACTCCACCCGTTCGCGATGCGTGCCGTTGGGTGTGCAGCGGGCCTCTGGCGGGGCCTGGCACTTCGGGCACCGGACTTCCCGGGCGTGCCAAGTCCGGGCCGCCGTGCCACCGGCCGGTTGTTCGCTCCGCTTTTCCCGGCGCTGCCGTGGTGGCCGGGAGCGGGCGTCGCTGTGGTGCAGGACTCTGCGCAGGCGTTCGTCGTGCGGAAGTTGCCGCGTCCGGCCGGGGCCGACCCGGTCGTCGTTGTCGCACGGCTTTCCGGCCCCAGCGTGGCACCGCGGGCAGGTTTTGCTGTACCAGTCCGCGCGCGCCACCTGTTGGTACAGGCGGGGCTCGCCCTTCTGCTGCTGTACGTTTCGGCCCCGGTCGGGTGTCGGGTCCGGGGCGGGTTCCTTCTGTGCGGGAAGCACGTGTGCCGGCGTTAAGCGGCGGACGATCGGCTCCGGGGTGGCCTCCATGGACCTGGTCGCGCACCGCGACACCTGGGAGTGGCTCACTGCGGGGCAGGGCGGAGGTCAGCCGACGGGGTTGCTGAGGCGTCGTTCGAGGTGGATCTCGGTGAAGACGGCGACCTTGGCCCGCAGGGCCCAGGGGTCGAAGGGCTTGCTGATGTAGTCGACCGCGCCGGCCGCGTACCCGCGGGCGGTGTGTTCGGGGTCGATACCCATCGCGGTGAGGAAGATGATCGGCACGTCCCGGTTGCGGGGGCGGCGCTTGATGTGGGCGGCGGTCTCGTAGCCGTCCATCCCGGGCATCTGCACGTCCATGATGATGACGGCGAAGTCGTCATGGTGGAGCAGTGCCTTGAGGGCGTCGCGCCCGGAGGAGACGGTGACCAGCTCCTGGTCCAGTGTCTCCAGCACGGCGGTCATGGCGAGGAGGTTGTCGGGCTGGTCGTCCACGACGAGGACCTTGGGCATGGGCTGCGGCATGGGCTGCGCTAGTGGGGCCGGGTGCTCGACGGCTTCGAGCTGGCGCTCCAACAGATCGCAGCGCGCCTCCGCGTCTGCCCGCTGTTCCCGTGCTTCCTGGAGCTCGTGGCCCAGCCGGGCGACTTCCCTGCGCAGGACGTCGCGCTCCCCCATGAGTTCGGAGACCTCGGGGTGGGCGGCTGCGAGCTGGCCGGCGCGCTCGCGCTCGGCGGTGAGCGTCGCCTCCATCTGGTTGAGGCGTACCTCCAGGTCGGCGATGCGGTGCTTGCGGTCCAGCAGGGCGTCGCCCAGGACGTCGCCGCGGACGCTGGAGCGCCGCGAGACGTGGTCCGCGTCGGCCAGCTGCTGCTCGATGATCTGGGCGGCGTGCTTGGGTGAGGAGTTGGCGTCGAAGGCTGACTCGTAGAGGCCGCGCACGTAGTCGATGGTCTCGGGGGTGACGGTGGTGCCGCGGTGTTCGGCGAGATCCGTCAGCATGTCCATGATCGCTGACCAGGGGGGCATCCGGGTGCCGTTGAGGTAGCGGGAGAACGTTCCCGGGTCGCGTTGGCGCCGTGCTGCGTACCGGCGCACCGAGACTCCGAGTCCCTCGAACAGCTCGCGCAATACCTCGGCGAGCGCCCTCGATTCCTTTGTCAGGTCCTGTCCCAAGGGCCGCAGTTCACCCATGATCGTGCGCCTTTCCGCATGTCTCGCCGGATTGCGGCGTGATCAGACGGTCGAAGAACGCAGTCGCCAGGCCAGCGACGGCGAGGCCGGCGAGCACGCCGCGGGCGGCGCTTTCCCCCGCCAGCCAGGACAGTCCTCCTGCCACAACGCCGCTGAGCGCGGCGAGCAGGAAGACCAGGGCCGATCTCAGCGGCAGTAAGGGCCGGTCCACGCGATTCCCCATTCGTCTGCCCCGCGTCGTGGGGACGCGGAGGGAGCTCCCGCCCGGCAGGCCGCCAAGTGGGTGACAAACAGCATGGGGCGTCACGGAGGCGTTGCCGTACGTGATCGAGGCAAAAGGCAACGAACCCGCTGTTGCACCGGGCCCACCGCACCCCGGGCCGGACGGTTCGGGCAGATCAGTCCGCTGACCCAGCGGCGCGTTGCCAATCGAAGTCCTGCAACGTGGGCAACGCGGAAGCAAGGTGGAGGCAACACGGGGCACCACCGTACTGAGCGGTCCTGTCAGCACGCTCGTCTCGCTGTGACGGAAGGAGTCCCACGGGCAGACTCCGGTGGCGCGTTGTGCGGAACCGTTGCGTCAGCGATCCATGCGGTGAGAGCGGCGGCGCTGCGTGACGCAGCCGCGTTGCGCTGCTTGGCCTGCTTCACATGCCTGGCCGCCCGCTTCGGCTGCGCCCTTTCCCTATGGCCTTACTACCTGTGCGTCCGAGTGGACCGGCTCCATTGTTGTCGCCCGGTGGTGCTCTTGTGCTCAACCCCGCCCTCGTGCCTCACTATCTGTGATCAATTGGATACGGTGAAGTCGGGGGTTGCGATGTCGTCAGGAACGAGCGGGGAGTACTGGGCGGACAAGGCATTGCCCAGTGTGTTCAAGCACGACCTGCTGCGGCGGTATCTGCCGCAGTTCGGCGGGATGACGGGCACGCAGTCCCGCGACAAGCGGGTGGTCTACCTGGACGGGTACGCGGGTGAGGGCCGTTATGAGAACGGCCAGCCGGCCTCCGGCGAGATTGCCCTGCGGGTCGCCTCGCACCTGCGGGCCAAGGCGGGGCTGACCCTGGAGTGCTTCTTCTCGGAGGCGCAGGCGAAGTCGTACGACCGGCTGAGCGAGGTGGTCCAGCAGTACCGAGGCCGAGGGGTCCGCGCGCATGCCCACCGGGGTGAGGTCGACAACGTCCTGGACCAAGTCGTCGAACGGGCGGTACGGGAGCCGCTGTTCCTGTTCCTGGACCCGTGCGGGCTCGTCCTGCCGCAGGACCGCCTGGTGGAGGTGCTCGCCCACAAGCGCCCGCAGAAACGCCCTGCGACGGAACTGCTGATGAACTTCAGCATGATGGCGGTGTGGCGCCTGGGCGGCCACGTCCGCTCCCCCAGGGGAAATGAGCGGTCACTGCAGCGGTTCGACGACGTGTGCGGCGGAACGTGGTGGCGGGAGTACTTCGCCGACGCGGTCGCCTCCCGCGGCCGGAACGGTGCGGCCGAGGACGCCATCGAAGCGGTTGCGGCCGAGTACGCCCGCCGGCTGGAGCAGCGCACCGGGATGGTGGTGCAGTCGGTTCCGGTGTCGCACTCGCCGCGCCAGCGCGCCGTGTACCGGCTGGTGTTCGCGACCCGCAGCCCGTACGGCCTGTGGGTGTTCGGTGATGCCGTCGCCCGGGCGCGGGCCGAGTGGTGGAAGGAGCTGGAGGAGCGCGAGGAGGACACCCTGTTCTCCCTGGCCCCGGACCCGAAGGAAGTCGAGGCGAAAGCCCTGCCGGAGATCACAGCCAACCTGGAGAAGCTCCTGATCCGGTCCCGGCGCCCGGTGAAGCTGGTCGACCACACACTGGAGATCTTCGGTTCGTTCTACGGGCAGGTGACCGAGCCGGTGGCACGCCAGGCGGTACGGCTCCTTCACGAACAGGGCAAGACGCCCAGCAACGGAGTCGGCGTGAAGCGCACCCGGGAAATCACCGTCGCCCCCGGCCCTCTCCTGCCCTGACGCCCGTATGGCCGGGCCCGGCCTCGGGGCCCGGCCTCGTCTTGCGCGTACGGGTCAGGCCGGAACCGGCAGCGGCATCTGGTCCCAAGTGCGACCCTCCAGCAGGCGGCCGCCAGCCTTCGGGGTGCGCCCGCCCCACTGCTTGAAGAAGAACGCCACATCCGCCTTCTGACAGGTGTCGCGGATCTGCGTCACCCAGGCCTCGTCCAACATCCGGTGATTGGGCCCGGACTCGCCCCCGGCGATGACCCAGTGGATGCCCTCCAGGCCGAGGCCGGGCAGCGGGCCCAGCAGCGGCTCGCAGGACAGGAACCGCACGGCGGCGGGCACCTGGCGCAGGTCGTCGATGCGCGGCAGCTCCGCCTCGGACTCGACGGAGACGCCCATCCAGAGGTTTGACGGCCAGTCCAGCTTCGGCGCGATCTGACGCAGCCGCCGGGCCCGCTTCGTCAGTACCTGGTAGGTGTGCTGCGGAGTATCGGCCATGACCTTGAAGACCTGACGGACGAAGTCCAGCGGCACACGGGCGTGGAACAGGTCCGACATCGAGTTGACGAACACCACCCGCGGCGCCTTCCACCCGTACGGGACCTCCAATGAGTCTGGATGAAGCGTCACGTCGAACCCGGGGCCGGACGTCCTCGGATCCCCGTCGTTCTGGTATTTCGCCGCGCCCATCGCCTTGAGCCGTTTCGCCAGCGCCAAGGCGTAGCAGTTGTCGCAGCCGGCCGAGACCCTGTCGCACCCGGTGGTGGGGTTCCAGGTCGCCTCGGTCCACTCGATGGCGCTGCGGTCACTCACCGGTTTCCTCCTGCCCTGCACGGCTCCCGCACCGTTGCGATACCAACGGTGCGCTGTGGTGCCCAACGATGCCCGCTCGCCCGGGGATTCGGGCTGCGCACCCCAATATTCGTAAGCTTCCAGTCACCTTTTGTAACATCAGAATTCGAACCTCCATTCGGAAATCTAGTAGCCAGGCCCACCCCCGTCGACACCGGTACACACCTTGCAGCCCCAGGCCCGGCGCAATGGGCCAGCACGGCCCGGAACCCGGCCGGAGGCCGGTCGTTGCGCAGGCATGGCACGCAAACAAACAGACCCGACCGCCCGCAGGGCCCGTGAGGCGGCACGCCGAACGGCAGCCGCGCAGCGCATCGGCCCCCGCCCGCCCAGAACACCGCGCCCCCGGCAGCCCAAGCTCCTGTTCGACCTTCAGCCACCCGGCACCGTCGGCACGGACGCCGAGGTCATGGCCCAGGTCACCGACCACTTCGGAGCCGACTCCGGTGAAGCCACCACCATGCGGTATCTGCTGCGCTTCCGCGAAATCTACGGACCGCACATTCCGCTTGGCGCTGTTGGCCAACTGGAGCTTCTGCTGGATGAGACGGACCTGCTGACCCAGCTCTCCCCTGGAGTAGGCGTCAGCCCCGATGACGCCCGCGACTCGGTGCACTCCCTGCACGCCCACGGCATGCTCCTCATCGCCGACGACGGTTCCTTGTGGATGACCGTCCCACCAGGAACCCCCTACTCCGCACCGGACGGAAAGTGGTCGTTCGTTGAACAGAAAGTCCAAGCGCCGACTGAACGGGTCGGCGCCGGGACCTGACCTCACGCCGTACGGTCCAGCCGCTGCGGCGCGGCGGCCGCCGGGGTGATGGTGGCCAGCCCGGCGCGTTCGGCAGCGAGGCGTTGCAGAGCTCGCGCCCGGGTCACGTCGCTCGGCCGGACTCGTTGCTGGCCGGCTGCTTTGGCCCGCAGTTCTTCGAGGGCCTGGCGGCCGTCGGCGAACTGCTCCTCGGGTTCCCGGAGCCGTTCGCGAAGCTGCCGCTCGGCGGCTGCCTGGATGTCGGGGTTGATGTGCTGTCGGGTGGTGCTCCAGGTGGCGCGGTGGGCGGCGATGGCCTCGCGGTAGCCCTCTGGCGGATCTACGCGCTGCATCGGTGCGGCGGGGGAGGCCGACTGCGGGGCCGGCTCGGCGACCGCTGGGGCGGGGCCGGCCTTTGCAGGTGCGGGTGCCAGGACGTGCAGGGCGCGGACGTTCGCGGCGGGCACCTTCTCGTTGGCCGCCGCGATCAGCTTCGGCGCGCTCCAGCGCAGCTGCGTTGCGGCTGCCGGAAGGTCGGGGACGACGTCCAGGCGGCCGGTCTCCGCGTCGAAGGCAACGGCCGTCACGCGCCCAGCGAGCTCGGGCACGACCGCGGCGAGGATGGTGTCGAAGGCGGCGAGGACGTTTCCGCCGGCGGCCGGGGCGGCCATGCCGCGCTCGGTCATCATCATGCCGATCGCGCTGCCCAGTCCCAGCGGTTCACGGCCGTCGCGCCGTGCGACGGTGGTGGTGCGCCGCTTCGGCTTCTTAGCGGTGGCGCCGTTCTTCCTCGCCGCTTCCCGGGCCGCGAGCAGGGCCTGGCGGGCCAGGTCGACGCCGGACACTTCGCCGCTGCTCACGACTGCTCCCAGGTGGAGTAGCTGAGGTTCAGGTGCCCGAGCCGGGCGTGGTGCTGTGCCTGGTCGACCAGCTGGTTGCTGAACAGTCGCCTCGCTGACGACTCCCCGTAGTGGTCGATGTGGTCGAGGAGGACCTGGTGGTCCTTCATCGCCCGCACCCGCCAGTCACGCACCTGGTCGGGGGTCAAGTCCTCGAGGACGAGTTCCTGGTCGTCGACGTCGGCGGTCTCCGGCTCCAGGGCCGGAGCGGCGGCGGCCGGGCGCGGCGCGGGCAGCGCGACCGGGGCCACCGGCGCGGCCGGGACGTCGTCGGCCAGATGCGCGGCGGCTGCTTCGGCGCGGGCCGCTTTCGCTTCGGCCTTCCGGGCGCGGTAGTGCTCCCACTCGGCCGCCTGCGCCCACGCTTTGGCCGTCACGGTCTCGTGCAGCTGCCGGTCGGTGGCCGCCCGCCGCTCGGTCTCGGAGGCTCCGGGCATCGCGGCATCCACGGCGGCCGCGACCGAGCGGCGGGTGGCACGGCTGTCGGCCTGCCGGTCCTCGCAGCGCGGGCAGTCCCGGCCGGAGTCGAGCAGGGTGCCCTCATCGCACCGGAGCTCCGCACACAGCCGGATTTGCGGAAGACCCCGGCCGATCAGCCAGCCCACCGGGTCCGTGATCGGACCGCCCAGCCGCATCTGGTTCTCCAGGCGCCGGGCGAGCCGGTCGGCAAGGATCTGCGGCGCGTCCGCGGGACCGGCGAACCCGACCACCCGGGCCAGCTCGGCACGGACCTTGGCCTCCACCAGACACCGGACACCCCGGCCCTCCAGGCGCGCCCAGACCAGCTTGACCGGGGCCAGGACGGCCCGAAGATCCAGCGACGGCAGAGCCACCCTCCCCTGCTGCTGCTGCCTCCCCTGACCTTCACCCTCCAGGACCCGCACGCTGCCACCGGCCACCAGCCCGCGGCTGCCCTTCCCACCTTCAACGACCGGGGACTTCTTCGGCTGTTCCCCGCGCAGCGGGCCACCCTCGCCGTCGACCAGCGTCAGCCGGGCAGCGGCATCGCCGTCCACGGCCTGGTCCTCGCGCTCGCACGCGCGGTCCGGCAGATCACCGGACCCACCACGGCCTTCGCCGGAAAAACTACAATCAAGCTGTGGAGTAACGACGGGAGTAACCACCTGAGCGTGGTCTGCGTGGAGCTCTGCACTACCGGGACGCTCCTGAACCTCCGCATCCGTGGGGCTCTCAGCGGCGCCGATCTCAGTCGTACCAAGGGCACCAGCAGCACCGGCCGGAGCCTGATCTCCGACTGCACCATCGGGACGCACCGAAAACACGGCATCGGAGCCCGAAAGTGCCTCCACAGAGGCCAGCGTGCGGCCGTGCGCACGGGCGACGGGGAGCAGCAAGACCCGGGCCCGGCCGTTCATCCGTGTTGATGTCGCCTTGCGCTGCCGCGCCACGACACCGGCCTCCGTCAGTCTGTCCAGGACCTTCCGGGCCCCCGAGGGTGAGCAGCCCAGCAGCCGGGCCAGCGTCGCCGCACCCCGCCCCTCCTTGACCTTCACCGAGCCGCCGCACAACTGCAGCCAGCCCGATGCCCGAGTGTTCAGCACCATCAGCAGCAGCCCGAGCCGGTCGGTCGGAGCCCCCTTGCCCGTACGGCCGGCCAGCAGCCCCGGCGGTGTCGGCTCCTTGTCCTCCGGCGTCCAGCCGGGCCCGAACAGCGCCTCAATGAGGTGCAGCAGGGTCGCCAGCTCCGCCTGCGACAGCGCCAGAGGGTGCGCGGCTCCGCCACTCTTGCGGGCGTTCCACAGAGGCATGACCAGGCAGTCAAGCCCGGTCGGGTGCCCCTTCTCGTTCTTCTTCACCTTGGTGTGCAGCCCGTCAGAGGCACGCAGCGGCACCAGCGCCCGGCGGTTGACCGTGGACTCGCCCACGCCCATCCACCGGCCCAGCTCCGCAACCCAGATCGACGTCTGGTTGTCGTTCTTCTTCCCCTTCGGCGCCCGCGACTTCGCGTACAGCACCACCGCCGCGAGCCTCGCCACGTCCGGCTGTCCCGCGATCGACGGATCCGCCAGCAGTGCCTGGATTGCCGCGAGCAGCCGCAGCCGCATCCTTGGACCCAGACGCAGCGGGTCGCCGGAACTCGTGGCATCCACCTGCCCGGAGCCCGGCACCGGACCCAACACCGTCCGCTTCCAGCCGGAACGAGGCCCCGGAACAGCCACAGCCGTGCGCTGCGCCACCGCCGTGCTCATCGGCCCACCGCACCGGCGAGAGCGGAACCCGCATGGGCCGTGATCTTCTGCGTCTGCATGGGGCCGGTGTACACGCCAAAGCGGACACCCCCCTGAGCAGCCGAAACGCTCGATTCCTGATCCACGCGACGACCCTGCACCGGGAGCCCTGTGGACAGAGGCCCACGAGCCCCGATTGCCTCCGCCGCTCCCGCACGGTGGGCAACAATCTTGGAATCCATCCCGTCACGCGGGACGACGTCCTGCTGCGGGGCATGGTCGACCGAGTTGTCGACGAACTCCCGCAGCGGGTGGTCCAGCACGGCGGTCGACGCCGCACTCGCGATCACAGGGCACCTCGAAACGGACATGGGTCGGCTTTTCATAAACCGGGAGATCGGGCACTATGACGTTGACCAGCTTTCAGATGCGCGGACATACCAGAGCCCTCGGGCCCTGGTCTGGGTGTGCGGATGGGTTGGGAAACCGATCAGGCGAGTGGGGATCACCTCTCTCTGTTTGGCCGGTGAACCGCGAAGCCCCTGTGGTGGGGGCCCGCGGTGTGACACCAGCGGTGCTGATCTGCGGCTGTGGTGGCTGTGGTGGTTGCCGGTGGTGGTGGCCCTGGTAAGGGGCCGATTTGGGATATGAGCGGCTCAGTGAGCCGCGGCTCAGGACCAGCAGCAACTGGGACCTGAGCGACCGACACGGCAGTAAGCCGGTCGGTAGACGGGCCGCGCGAGGCCAGCGGATTGGTAGTCCGCCTCTTGGCGCGCGCGGCCGATGACCGCTAGGTCATCCCGACCCCCCTTCGGAGGCCGGCGTCGGCATGCCCTCATCCAGCTCAGCGGCTTCGGGGAAACGCTCCGCGAGGCGCTTGAGCAGGTGA
>NZ_JOEZ01000056.1 GCF_000721175.1 Streptomyces anulatus | reverse complement strand
ATCGTCATGAGTCCACACAACCCTTGATGATCACGCGGTGGCCGTTCCAGTTCTCACGCGGGTCCGACCCAAGATCGCGAAGTCACACTGGAGTACTAGTGCGTAGAAGATGGCATCTCCCCGGGCCAAGGAGCACCAGACGGCTTGGCCCCTGGGGACTCGGCATAAGCACGTCGGCAGCACTGACAACCGCTTCACGCGAAGCGGATTCGGCGGGATGGAGGTGTGGGGAATGGGCGGCACAGGGGTGGCCGAGCCGTGGACCGAGCACGGCCTTGGCCCGTTCGGGCCGGCAGTCCACAAGTCGTATTCGAGAACGCAGCACGCCACGGACGGCAGTGCCTTCTTAAAGGTCTACGTGGTCATCGATCCCGACGGCAGGCGTCGGGACGAAGTCGCAACGATCGAGCGCGCCGCCTTACGGGGGATCTCGGTTCCGCTCGTCCTTGCCTCCGGGGGAGGCGAAGCCGGCTCTTGGACCGTTTTCCGGACGATGACCGGGACGCCGTGCTCGATAGGCACGCGTGAGGCGGTTGAGCGATACATCGGTCACGTCGTGGCTGTGAGTGGGCGACTGCACCGGCCCACTGCTGGCGTCACACCAGGCTCAGGTTGGGGAGCAAGGCGTGTCGATCTATGTTCCTCTCACCAGTTCCTTCTGGACCAGCTCTCCAGTCGTTGTCACCGACTGCCCTGGTGGTCGGTGCTGAGCGCGGCCCTTCAAACCATCGATGCGCACCCGGTCGTTCACCTGCACGGCGATCTCAAGGCCGAGCACCTCCTCGTCGACGGCGATCGCCTGCACGTGGTCGATTGGGAGGCGAGTGCCCGCGGACCGGCCGTCCTGGACTACACCGATGTGGTCTTCCACCTCATACGCGACCTGCTGTACAAGGGCGTTCCACCTGGACGTATCCCGGTCGATCTCGTGACCCGGCTGCCCTTCAGCGGCCCGGTTCTAGCCTGGCGGCTGCTCCTATGGCTCGATCGCCGTCGGCCCCAAGACATCCGGCTCGTCACCGTCCACGACGTCTGTCGACTCGCGGCCGACGAGCAGGACATCTCCGCGTACCAGTCGCTGGCCCACACCATCGTCCGCCTCCGCGCTGCTGGCGTTCCTCGCTGACTCTGCGCCTCATTGCTCGTCCAGGCGTGCTGACGCCTGCGCTCATCCGCCTCTGCCCCCCGGAACGGGAGTTCGTGATGCCTCGTACGAGCATGACCATCGACAACAGCCATCTCGTCATCGACACCGGCATGGCCCAGCCGAACGCGACAACCATCGTGGAACGCAAGGGACTCGGCCACCCGGACACCCTGGCCGACCATCTTGCCGAGCGACTGTCCCGTGCCTACAGCCGCTATACGGTCGAGCACTTCGGCGCCGTACTGCACCACAACTTCGACAAACTCGCGCTCTTGGGAGGAGCCAGCGAGGTGCGCTACGGGGCAGGTGGGATGACCTCGCCGGTGCGGGTTCTGGTCAATGGCAGGGCGGCGCCAATGTGTGGTGGCGAGCCCATCCCGGTCACGGAGATCGTGGAGGCCGAGGTGCGGTCCTTCTTCGCCGAGCGGCTCGCCGAGGTCTCGGATCACCTCGACCTCACCTTCAACATCACCAGCAATTCCAGCCCTGGTGCCGTCCTCACCGGGGATGCGGTGCCGGACCGAACCCGTTGGTTCAACCCCCGCTCCATAGACGATCTGCGGGAGCGGCGCGTGCGGCTCTCGAACGACACCTCCCTCGGCACCGGATGGGCGCCGGAGAACCCCTTCGAGTCGTTCGTCCGCGAGCTGGTGGATCATTTCTCCGGCGAGAGCGAATTCACCCTCTCCCGCGCCTGGTGCGGCTCGGACGTCAAGCTCATGGGGTACTGGGACGGGGACCAAGCGGACGTCGTGCTCTGCGTCCCGCAGAAATCGCGTCACGTGAGCAGCCGCGCGGAGTACGTCCGGAACACCGAAAGCGTCCTCGCCGAGTGCTACCGGCTTGCCGGACTACGGCTGCCCGGCTCCAAGGCTCGCTTCCGGCTGAACGCACGCGACGTGCCGGAGAAGGATGAGCTCTATCTGACCTACACCGGCAGCTCGATCGAATCCGGTGACGAAGGCGTGGTAGGGCGGGGCAATCGTGTAAACGGCCTCATCACGCCGCTGAGGCCGATGAACCTGGAGGGGGCCAACGGCAAGAACCCGGTCTATCACGTCGGCAAGCTGTACAACGTGGCTGCGCAGCGGCTCGCCAACCGGCTTCACGAAGCGACCGGGGGGCATGCTGAGGTGCACTTGGTGAGTACCACGGGGCAGCGGCTGGATCAGCCCTGGCGCATCCTCGTTCGGCTGTCCTCGCCCGATGCCGAGGTCGACAAGGTGCAGGCGTTGGTCACGGAAGCTCTCGGGGAGTTCCCGGCTCTGACGGATGAGCTTGTTTCCGACGGGATTGTGCTGAGCTGATGAATGCGCGGACACTCGGAGAGATTCCAGCAGGATCCCGACAGCGATTGCTCGACCACTACGGGCCGGGTGCGCAGATGTGGCTGGCTGCGGTACCTGGCCTGCTGGAACAAGCTGCGAAGCGCTGGAAGCTGTCTCTCGGCGGCTACCACGACGCCGGACACGCCTCAGTGATCGCGTTGGCCACCTCCCTCGACGGCTGCCCGCTGCTGCTAAAGGCATGGGCTGACCCTGCCCGATACCGGCACGAGATCAGCGCTCTGCAGCTGTGGGCCGGCGGTCCGACGGTGGACGTCGTCGAGACCGCGGACGATCTTGGGGTAGCCGCCCTCGAACTGGTGGCAGGCCGCCCCGGTGCTGCTCAGCGGCCTCCGCGCGAAATGCAGATGGTCGCTGCCGCCCTCCAAGGGCTGCACACCATCGGCCGCCGCAGAACCCTGCGAGGTGCCTTACCTCACCTCGCAGACCACATCCGCACCGAAATGCTGCCGCGGATCCAGCGACGGACAAAGACACTCTGCCTCGGCTCATGGCGCCAGCTCGTCGACGCCACGTACCCAGCACTATCCGGCTTACGGGAAGACGCCGGTCGCACGACCGTCCTTCACGCAGACCTGTACCGCGAGAACGTGCCCTTCGACTGGCTGGGGCACCCGCGCCTGCTGGATCCGCTGCCCATGGTGGGCGACGCGGTATTCGACTGGGCCTTCTGGACTGTCTACTACGACCTCGGGCGCGGAACCGACAGGCGGCTTGCCGCCGCCGCCCGGATCTCCCGGATCCCCGTCCCTGTACTCGCCCCCTGGTGCAGAGCGCTGGCCTTCGACGGACTCCTCTTCTACGTGGAGACCGCGGACCCGAGAGCGCAACGCATGTCGGAAGTGCTCTCCAGCCTCTCGGCGTCGATCCCGAGGAGGGACTCGTGACCACCTACATCCTCCGCCATGGGCAGACGAACTACAGCAGGCGATATCTGGTCAATGGTGATCCGTCCAAGCCCATCCGGCTGACCGAGGAGGGGCGGCAGTCGCTCAGCCGAGGCTGGGCGACCCTGCCTCTCCACACGGTACGGACGTGGCTGACCAGCGAATTTCCCCGAGCTCAGCAAACAGCATCTCTGTTGATGGGGGTTCCGGCAGCGAAGCTGGTCATCGACCCTCGCTTGAACGAACTCGACTACGGAATCTTTGAAGGCAGCCCATTTCTGGAGTACGCGGTCTGGCTCGACGGCCACGGCTCAACGAAGCGCCCAGAGGGCGGAACCGAATCCCAGCGAGAGGGCATCCGGAGAATGCTCGTGGGATTGCTCTCCGCCCTGGAGCGCCCTGGGCCCCGTGTCCTCGTAGGGCATGGCCTGCTGATCTCGGTGCTCCTCTGGCAGCAGACCCGCTGCGCAAATGAAGCCATGCCGCTCTTCTTTCCGGAGGCGCCCTATCTCGATCCGATCGTCATCCCTGACGATGAGCTGCCCGACCGGCTCACGGCGTTGCTGGGCGATCTTGATCGGGATGGCCGACACCAAGAGGCCAAGGACGACGATGCCGCGTCCGTATTGCGGATCGGTGGAGGCTCGGCGGTTGCTACCGTCGAATCCGCATCCCACTCGCCGGATCAGAAGGATCTTCCTCATGCATGATGCCCGCGCCCTGATTGAAATGGGTGCCGAAGCGGTTCGTCGGCTCGCTCGTCGCGGTTACACACTGGACCTGTCCGCGCTGGAGGACCTTCAGTCCCGGCGCAACCAGAACATCCGCTCGGCCGACGAGCTGCGGGCGGAGTCCAAGCGGGTGGCAAGCGAGGTCCAGCAGACGGCCAAGCAGGGCGGTGACATCACCAAGCTGAAGGAGCGCGCTCGCGAGCTCAAGGACGAGATCCGGGAGATCGAGACTGGGCAGGAGCAGGTCCAGGAACAGCTCCGCGACCTCCTCCTCAGCATTCCGAACCTGCCGGACGACGCCGCACCCGATGGTGACTCCGATGAGTTCGCGGTCGAGGTCAGGCGTGTCGGCACACCGCCGGCATTCCCGTTCGAGCCGAAGGACCACGTCGACCTCGGCGAGGCCACCGGCATTCTCGACTTCGCACGGGCGACGAAGCTCTCCGGCCCACGCTTCGCGGTCTCCCGCGGCGCCGGAGCAGCGCTGGAGAGGGCGCTGGCCACGCTCTTCCTCGACCTCCACACCCGTCGGCACGGGTACATCGAGCACGCGGTTCCGTACCTGGTCACCCGAAAGACCATGACGGGCACCGGGCAGCTGCCGAAGTTCGAGGAAGACCTCTTCAAGACCGGCGTCGCCGACCGGGAGCTGTTCCTGATCCCGACCGCCGAAGTGCCACTGACCAACCTCTACGCCGACGAGATCATCCCTCCCGCCGAGCTGCCGTTGGCGCTCACCGCCCACACGCCATGCTTCCGTTCGGAGGCCGGATCGTACGGGCGCGACACCAGGGGCTTGATCCGCCAGCACCAGTTCTCCAAGGTGGAGATGGTCCGAATCGTCGACCCGAAGGACGCTGACGCCGAGCTCGAAAAGATGGTCAGCCATGCCGAGGCATGCCTGAAGGAACTCGGCCTCGCTTACCGGGTCGTCACCCTCGCTGCCGGCGACACGGGTTTCTCCGCCCAGCTCACGTACGACATCGAGGTCTGGATCCCGAGCCAGAACACGTACCGCGAGATCTCCTCGATCTCCAACTTCGGCACGTTCCAGGCCCGCCGCGCGAACATCCGCACCCGCGGTGAGGACGGCAAGCCCAAGCTCGTCGCCACGCTTAACGGCTCCGGCCTCCCCGTGGGCCGAACCGTTGCCGCGCTTCTCGAACAGTCCCAGCAGGAGGACGGCTCCCTGGTCCTGCCCGAATCGCTCTTTCCGTACCTCGGCTTCCGCCGTATCTCGGCGGACGGAACACCGGAGGCATAACGTGCTCGTCGGCGTCTGCGACTTCCCTGGTAGCTACGCCTTTCCACCCGCCGGGTACGGCGGGATCGAACGATGGCTGTGGGCGGTCGCCGTGGGCGCCCGGGCCGCAGGCGCCGACGTACACCTCCTCGGGCCGGGCTGGCTCACGGACTTGGAGAACGACTGGGTCCGTAAGCCCGTCCGGCTGGAGGACATCACCACAGGAACCCTCGCCGAGCGTGAGCTCCGCAGCACCGGATACGACCTCCTGGTCGTTGGACACGAATATCCCTCGCTCCCCGCCTGGACCCGCACTCTGGCCGCGCTGGACTGCGATGTGGCCACGTTCCAGCACTCGCCGATCTTCCAGCACGCAGACACAGCCTTCGACGGCAAGCGGTCACGTCTCTACTGCTACTCGCCGGAAATGATCGAGAGGTATGCCGCTCACCAACCAATCCCCGAGCTTGCCGTTCACCTCGGTCTCCACGAGGAGGAACCCCCGGCCGTCCCCGGAGCCGATCTCGTCTGGCTCGGCCGGATCGACGAGGAGAAGGCGCCACACATAGCCGTACGGGCAGCCCAGTTACTCGGCCGCAGGGTACGAGTCGTTGGCCCCGTCTTCGACGCGGACTATGTGCGGCGCTACGACCGACTGTTCAGCGCAGACCATGTAGAGTGGGTCGGTGAGCTCGGCGGCGCTGCCAAGACCGCTGCCATCCGTGACGCCTCCGTCTTCGTCTACACCTACGCCCGCACCTACGTGGAAGCCGGCGCCGCAGTCTTCGGGGAATCCTTACGGGCCGGCACGCCCATGGCCGCACTCACCTGGCGCGAGGGCACCTGCGCAGAAGCGGCACTGTGCGAGCGCACCGGCGCGATCACCGTGGCCGACCCCGGTGCGGACGACGAGACAGCCGCCCGCCAACTGGCTCGTGCCATCGAGCGAGCGGCAACGCTCGATCACCAGCAGGTCCAGGAGATCGGTCAGCACCGCTTCGATCCTGTCCGGCACTTTCGAGCACTGGCGACAGGATCAGCATGACCGGCACGGCCAATGAAGCGCTGTCGGGACGGATACCCGCCGTTCTCCGCGCGGCGCTAGGCAAGCACTGGGAGTTCACCGTCGCCGACTCCCGGATCGACATCCGCCATCCCCACCGCGGAACCCCCTACAGACCACCTCGCCACCCGCCCTCCTGGAAGGAGATCCTCGACCGCCTGGAGAACGGCTTCGCAAGGGACGGCGCCCCACGCGCCGCATGCCTCCCGCTCAGATGCGGACGCGAGACCGAACTGACCATCTCCGCGGTCCAAGCCCTCGACCCCCTCCTCAAAGAGGGCAAGCCACACACGTACCGGACCGGGTTTCTCCCTCAGCCCGTCGTACGCTTCACAGGCCCACGCGACACCGCTGGCGTCCTGTGCGAAGGAGCCCTGACATCCTTCGTCAACATCTCCAGAGTCCAACCCGTGCAGACCCTGGACGAGTACGGATCCATTCTCGACAGCTGGCTGTCCGTCCTTTCCCAGCTCGGCTTCCATGCCCGGCATCTGAGCATCTACGGCAGCGTCACTCCGTGGCGACGACGACAGGTCGGCGGCGTAACGCTGCGCTTTCGGCACCTGGACCTCACGCTCGGAGACCTCGTCCTCCTGTGGAACCACGAGAACCCGGATCGCCTGGCCGTCGACCTAGGAACGGGGCTGGAGCGCCTTGCTTGGGCGCGCACCCAAATGCGCTGGCACGAAATGATCTACGGTCGCTTCGCCCGGGCGGCCCCAACAGAAACGCTGGACGCCATCCGCACCGCCACTCTCCTTCTGGGCCACGGGATCGCTCCTGCGGCCCGAGGGGCAGGTGGAATCACACGACGGGTCATCGGTTCGATCGACTCAAACGCTGTGCGCCTCGGTGTCAGCGCCGTGGTCCGAGACCTCTACGACTATTGGTCGCTTTTTGGCCCTCCGCTCGTTCCCTGGCCAGAGATCGCTCGGGTTATTGAGCAAGAGGTACGTGTATGAGTGCAGCCGCCCAGCCACCCGTCTCTGCTGCGGGAGGTAGCCGTCGCCTGATGAGACGGGGATGAGCTGTGGGGGAGTGTGGCTGGGGTGGGTTCGTGCCCCTGACGGGGCTCTGGGTAACGCGCTCTCCTCAGGGTTAGCGGCGGGGGCGGCTCGGCTGGCTCGTGGGGGCTGCTGTTGCCGTGGGCGGCTGGGTGCCGGGAGACGGTGTGCTGAAGGCTGACGCGGTGGTGCTTCGTAGGCGGGCTGCTTCGGCGCGGCGGTTGGGTGCGGGGTTGCGGCTGGTGTGCTGAATGCGGGTGATCAGGACGCGGGCGGGCCTGTGGGCAGTGCCGAGCTCACGGCGGGCGGCGGCTTCCTTGAGGAGTTGGTGGGGTTTGTGGCCGCCGGCTTCGGCATCGGCGAGGACCGTGGCGAGCGCGGGCCAACCGGGATCGGAGAGGATCCGCTCGGCGTGTTCGGGGACAGCTGCACGTATGTCGTTGGCCAGGATGCGACGGGTCTCCTCCTTGAAGGGCCGGGCTGCCAGCTCGGTGAGCGTCGCACTGAGCGCGTCGTCGGCGGCTGACTGCAGGTGCTGAACGGCTTGGCGGGCGGCGTCGGCCTGGTGAGCGTGCCCCTTAGCCTCGTGCCAGCGTGCAGCGAGGATGGCGGCCCAGAGGAGTGCGGCGGTCAGGGCGGCGAGGGCGCTGCCGTCGGGCCCGGTGGCAGTGTTGACGATGTCGCGGGCTGCAGACCGCAGGGTGTGGGCGGCGCGGTCTTCGGCACGGCTTTGAGAGCGCTGGGCACGGGCGAAGGTCCGGCTGGCCGCATGTAGTTGCGCACGGATATCTGCGGGGGCGTTCTGGGCGGTGGCTTCGATGAGTTCGCCCAAGGCAGTGATGTGTGCCTGCGCTCGTGCGTCCTTACCGTCGTCGGCGCTTGTGCCGGTGATCTCTGTGTGGAGGGTGTCGAGGGCTTCGGTGGCCTGATGCCAGGCGGTGGCGGGTCGGTTGCGCCGGGCGGTGGGGTGTTCCTCGGGGGCGCTGGTCTCCAGGCGAGCCTTCAGCTTGGGCAGGGAAAGGTCGGGGGCGATCTTCCCGCCGGGGTGGTAGATCTGCTCGCCGTCCTTGTTGAGATCGCCGGGGCGGCCTACGGAGTAGCCGAGGAGGTCTCCAGAGGGGCCGCGGCGGGGCTTGACCAGGATTTCGCTGGCTTCGAGGTAGGCGAGGAGTTCCTCGGCGCTGGTGGCGTGCGGGATGGCGGCGCGGATGCGGTCCTGGAGCCACTCGCGGCTGGTCTGCTCCCAGCCGAGGCGGTCGGCCTTGTGCATCTCGGCCTGGGTGGGACGGCGGGCCGCGGTGCGGTCGCCCTTCTTCAGGCGGCGCAGCCCGTAGTCTTTCTCGATCTCCCGGCAGGCGTCGCCGACGCGGATGCCGCTGTCGTGGAGCTTGGGGCGTCGGCCGTCTTCGCGGACGGTGGTCGCGAGGATGTGGATGTGGTCATCCGCGTGGCGTACGGCGATCCAGCGGCAGGCCAGATCGTCACCTTCGGGGGCGATGCCGGATGCCTGGACGATGCGTTGGGCGATCTCGCCCCACTCGGTGTCGGAGAGGTAGCGGTCTTCGGGTGCTGCGCGGACGGGGCAGTGCCAGACATGGTCGGTGACAGGCTTGCCGAACTCGCTGTTGCGCAGGCGTACGGGCTCGTCGAGGTAGTGGCCGAGTTCGGTCAGGGTGGCTTGTTCGTCGCGGCCGGGATTGGGCATGCCGAGCATGGCGAAGCCGGTGACGAGGTGCGGGTCGAGGTGTTCGTCGTGCCGGCCGGGACCGTAGAGGTAGGCGAGCAGACCGCGGGTGTTGGACCCGGCCGGTTTGATGGCTGCGATCACGTTGACGATTCCTCCCTCGGGTCGGTGGGCTGACGCAGGGCCTCGGCGATCAGGGTGAGTAGGCGGTGGAGTTCGTCGAGGCGCTGGCGGATGTCGGGCGGGGTGAGGTCGCTGTTGAGCGCGCGGGCGATCTGGTTGATGTTGCTACCGATGCGGTTGAGGGCGCGCAGGACCTGGGCACGGAATATGTGGGTGCGGCGGCGGTCCTCGGACAGGGGGAGGTTCGCGGTGAAGCGGCCGTCGACGAAGGCGAGGACGACGTCGGCGGCGAAGCCGGATTCGCCCTTGTAGCCGTGCTCGGCTGCGGCCTCGCGCAGGCTGGTGCGCTCGTCGTCGGTGAAGCGCAAGGGGCCGACGCGCTTCAGGCGCGCGTCGCCGGTGAACCGGCGGATCGTTGGCTGGACGCGCTGCACAGAGGGTTCGCCGACGACGGGAACGTCAGTAGGCGTCGGGCGGAGGATCGCTTGCTGGGCGGCGTGAAGCGTGTCCGGGTCGGGGCCGCCCCCGGCCCCAGCTCCCGGGTCCGGCGCCCCCTGGCGCTGGGCCGTCTCCGCCACCCCCGGGGCGGAGAACCCCGAAGACCGGCCATGAGTCGGACTCGGGGTACTACTGGCTCCGCCAGGAGCCGTCCGTCCGAACGCCCGCCGCAAACGGTCTGTCAGCGTAGGCGACTTCGTCAGTGTCGGCGGCTCATCGATGGAGCCGTCAGTGTGGTTCGGGTCGTGGGTCACGGATGGTTCTCCGGAAGGTGTGGGCCGGGTGGTGGCGTGCGGAGGCCACGGCTACGACTGCGGGGTGTGGATGAGTGACGGCGGCGGAGAGGCGGGGACCGCTTGCCCGGTGGCCGTAGGAGTTCCGGCCACCGGGATGGCGGGCGATCAGCCGACGTTCCGACCGACGCCGGGTTCCGACCGGAGGACTTCCATGACTTCGGTCAGCCTCTGGCCGCCGACCGTATGTCCCTTGGCACGTATGGCCTGTTGCACGATGTCCCGTGTGAGCTTGCGCTGCTCGGCCGCGGCGATCCGTCCGATCTCGACCAGTTCCTCGACCGTCGCGCTGACCGGACGCCCACCACGCGGCCGGCCCTCCGAAATCCTGGGCGGTGGCGTTCGGCTGGAGTCGGTTGCCTGCGGATTGGCGATGCGTTCGGATGGTGTGGCCCGCGGTTTCCGGTGCCTCGGCGGAATTGAGTGCAGGGCGGTCGAAGGGCCGGTCGACCAGTTGGTGGATCTGCCGCATCAGCACGCCGAAGGCCAGCAGGGCTGAGGTCGGGGGAACTGCCGCGACCACGTAGTCGAGCAAGGGCACGACGCTCGCGTTGCCCGTGCCGCTCACACCGGCCACGTTGAGCGCAATGGATCCGACCGACCCGGTAGCGGTCAGGGTGACCGCCCACCAGTCGGTCACTCGGCGGAGGCCGGCGCGGAGCATGAGCAGTTCGCCCGCGACGATGAAGGCGTCCAGGGTCGCGGGCCAGGCCCATTGCCGGACCGGGGAGCTTCCCAGGCCATGCTGTCCGGCGACTTGGGCGAGGTGTGCGTAGGAGAGCCAGAAGCCGCCGGCGGTGAGGGCGATGATGACGGTTCCGGCCGCGGCGAGGGCGTACCGCTCGGCGGCATGCTGGGCCGTTGCTTGTGGCTTCACGTCCTGGACGTGCTCGGCCTGGGGCATCGAGTGGCTTTGCCGGGTGGTGTCATGAGGGGTGTCGGGTGTGGTCATGCGGGTTCTCCGGGGTGGTTCTGCGGAGGCGATCACGGCGTTCACGCAGGGGGCGTACACGCGAGCCCCCTTCTAAAGGGGGGCTCACGCGTGAACGCTGGTGTGCGTGTACGGCGTGAACGATCGCGTGATCGTCTGACCTGGGGTTTCGTTCTTGGCGTGTACGCCTGCGGTGAGGCGTGGGCCGGTGCGCGGGGGAGGGGTGCGTGTACGCCCTCGTGTACGGTCCCGGCGTTCGGCGATCAGGTCAGGAGACGGCGCCGATATGGCGGACTGAGGCGCGGTAGCGGGCTTGCTGGCCGCCTCCGGTGCCGCCCGCGGTGCCTTCGGCCTTGCCTGCGAGTCCGGCCCTGACGAGTCGGTCCAGGGTGCGCCTGGCTTTCTCGGTGGCCGAGCGCTCGGGGTTGTTCTGGCCGCTTTGGATCATGGCGAGTTCGCGCACGGTCAGGCCGTCGGGGCGCTGTCGCAGGATGGCGACCGGGTCGAGGGCGGGGTCGAGCGTCGAGATGCCGCGTTCGTGGTCGTGGATGACCTGTAGGGGGCCGATCTCGCCGGTGGGGGTTTTGAGGTGGTGCAGGGTGACGGCGAGGTCGCCGGCCTCCCCGGAGACGAAGAGAACGCTGCCCGCGCCGGAGGTGATCCAGGTGGAGCCGTAGACGCGGTCCAGGGTGGGCTTCTGGGCGCGTGGAGCGCCCTCGGTGGCCTTGCGCTGATGGTGGAGTTCCATGATCTCGACGCCATTGCGGATAGCTCGCTGGCGGGCGTTGTTGTAGGCGACGCCGAGGGCGTCGTCGACCAGCGTGCTCACCGCGTCCTTGAGGCTGTCGATCACGATGGTGTCGGCCTGGTGGGCTGCGGCGAGGTCGGCGAGGAGGTCGGGCTCCTTGTCCAGACTGGCGGGCAGGGGGCCCTGCCAGACGGCGAGCCCGTCGCGCAAGCGCTGCTCGTGCTCGGGCCCGACGCTGCGGGCCATGGCGCGGGCGATCTGCTTGTACCGGTCCAGCGCGAGGTAAAGCACCCGCCGGCTCGATGCGACCGGCATGTCCAGGACGCTGTCCGACAGGCCCAGACGAGCGAGGATCACCTGGTGGGCCAGCGTGGTCTTCCCGACTCCCGGCGCTCCGACGATCATCAGGCTCTCTCCCGACGACCAGGCCGTCTGCTCCCGAGTGCCCCAGAGAGGTTCGGTGTCAGTGCCGGTCTCGGTGACGAAGCGCCATCCGCGATCACCGCCGCCTGATGCATGCAGGCCCCCAGCACGGCGGCTTCGGCGTCGACGTCGTGCGGAGGAACCGCGGTGAGGTCGCCGGCCGTGGGCTGGCGGCCGGTTCCCGCGAGGTGTGGCGCGTTCGGCCGGGGTTCGTCCATACTGGACATTGAGCTCCTCAACTTGCGGGCCGTACGGGACGGCGAATCCCAGGCCACGCGGGTCAATCGTTCAGGGATGGGCGGTTACGAGAGTTCGTGCTTGGCCCCCGACGTTCGTAGCGTCGGGGGCTTTTTGCGTTCACCGCCGTTCGAGGGCGGACGTCTACAGTACCTGACGTTTTGGAAACGCAACGGTTGCATTCGGCTCCGGAATGGTGTTTAGTTTTCACCATCGACCCGGCTGTCCGTCGGGCCCCAGCAAGGAGGTGCAGTGATGAGCAGTGACGAAGGCGCCTCCCGCGCGGGGCCGGACCGGCCTCCAGCCGAGGAGCACGTCGCGGAGCGCATCAAGCTCGAACGCGAAGCGCGCGGATGGAGCACGGTCACTCTCGCCGAGCGGATGGCTGATGCCGGCCACCCGGTCAACCAGTCCGCGATCTGGCGCATCGAGAGCGGGAAGCCTCGCCGCCGGGTCAACCTTGATGAGGCTCTCGGCTTCTGCAAGGTCTTCGATCTGACCTTCGACGAGCTGACCAGCCCGCCCGGTCAGCTCGCCAATCCGCTGGTCCGACGTCTCGTCGGCGAGTACGTCGCGAGATGGAGGGAATGGCGGGATCTGGGCAAGGACATGCGCCGGATCCAGGACGAACTGGCGGCGTACACGGACGCCAACCCCAACCAGGACGACATGGTCAAGGCGCTACTGACCCACGAGTTGACCATCGCCTCGAAGGGCGAATTCCATCACCACCGCGGAGCCCCGACGCGGCTCCGCAGCTTCCTCGGCGAGCGAATGGACACGCCACCCGAACAGAGCTAACCGGCTCCCTCGCTGCTACGAACAGCGCGGGTCTTGCCATCTATCGCTCCTTCTCTTCACGCCCATCCCTGAACGATTGACCCGCGTGGCCTGGGATTCGCCGTCCCGTGGCTTGCCAGGAGAGGACCCTCCCTTGCACCGAAACGAACTTCCGCTTGCCCTGATAGCCGACCTGCTGGACGTCCCCGAGGACGACCTGCGGAACCTGATCTCCGAACGTCGGCCGGCCCAAGACGACACCACCCTCGTCGCCCTCACCGTCGCTGAAGCCGCGCGACGCATCGGCATCGGCCGCACGAAGCTGTACGAGTACGTCACCTCCGGCGAAATCTCCTCGGTCAAGATCGGCAGCTTGCGCCGCATCCCAGCGGAGGCGGTGAACGACTTCCTGGCTCGGCGCCTCACGTCCGGCGACTTCGGGACCGCAGCATGACGCGGGGCGCGACGGCGAATAGTCGTCAGCCCAACGGAGCCTCCAGCATCTATCTGGGCAAGGACGGTCGCTGGCACGGCCGTGTCACCGTCGGCGTAAAGGACGACGGCAAGCCCGACCGCCGTCACGTCAGCCGCAAGACCCGAGCCGAGGTCACCAAAGTCGTACGGGAGCTGGAGCGGCAACGAGACAAGGGTTCGGTTCGCAAGGCCGGACAGAGCTGGACGCTGGAGACCTGGCTTACCCACTGGGTCGAAAACATTGCCGCGCCGAACGTCTCCGAGAACACTATCGACGGCTACCGCGTCGCGGTGAATCATCACCTCATCCCCGGCCTGGGTGCCCACCGCCTGGAGAAGTTGGAGCCGGAACACCTGGAGCGCTTCTACAAGAAGATGCAGGAGACCGGCAGCGCCCCAGGCACCGCCCACCAGGCACACCGCACCATCCGTACCGCCCTCAACGAGGCCGTGCGCCGTGGCCACCTCACCCGCAACCCAGCCACGATCGCGAAGGCGCCACGCCTCGAAGAGGACGAAGTCGAGCCGTACTCGGTCGAGGAGGTCCAGCGCCTCTTGGCGGAGGCGGGAAAGCACCGCAATGCGGCCCGCTGGGTCATCGCCCTGGCTCTCGGCCTCCGCCAGGGAGAGGTCCTCGGCATGCAATGGACCGACGTCGACTTCGAACTCGGAGTCATCCGCGTCCGACGAGGCCGCCTGCGGCCCCGCTACGAGCACGGCTGCGGCAACCGCTGCGGGCGCAAGCCCGGCTTCTGCCCGCAGAAGATCAACGTCCGGCGCGAGACCAAGAACGTGAAGTCACGGGCCGGGCAGCGGCCAATCGGCGTTCCTGACGAGCTGATGACCCTGCTCCGCCGGCACAAGGAGGAGCAGGGCCGAGAGCGCGCTCTCGCCCGTGACCTCTGGACGGAGAAGGAGTACGTCTTCACCTCGCCGGTCGGCGAACCCCTGAACCCGAACACCGACTTCCACCGGTGGAAGGACCTGCTGAAGGCTGCGGGGGTTCGCGACGGCCGTCTTCACGACGCCCGCCACACGGCGGCCACGGTCCTGCTCATCCTCGGGATCTCCGACGCCGTCGTCGACAGCATCATGGGCTGGGAGCCCGGCAAGTCCGCACGGATGCGCCGCCGCTACCAGCACATGACCGGCCCCGTCCTGCAGCAGACTGCTGCCAAGATCGGAGCCCTGCTCTGGGCCGTGCCTGCGGACGCCGCGGAGGAGGTTGGCTCCCGTGCCGCCGTGCGCTCCGGCCCTGCCTCGGTCGACTCAGCTGTCTACCTCGCTGACCTTGGCGGCCGACGCCTGGCCTTCGCCGCCCGCGAGCACGCGGAGCAAGTGATTGCCCAGTGGAGCGAGGACCGGCCAGGCCAGGCGGCACAGGTCGAGGAGATGGGGCGGGAACACTGGGAGGCCGAGGCGGGGGGTGGAGCCCAGCTCATCCGCCATGAGGTTCCCGACCGCCGAATGGTGCACCACGCTCATGCCGTGTTCCTGACGGGAGGTGAACGGCTCAACGTCGGGCGTCCTGCCCGATGGTCAACATGGGCCTGGGACTTCGAGCCCGATCTGTACACGGACCTGCCAGTCCGCTGGCACACTTCTCGTCGGCCAGGCCAGGAGATCGAGGCCCACGTGCGGGGCACGGACGAGAACGCGGTCTCGTCGGCCTACGGGGAGGCGTGCGCACAGGCTGTGGACCGGGCGCGTAATCCCGCCACGTACGGCGATGGGCAGAGTTAGCGGCCCGCAGCGCGGAAGAACGCGCTGCGAAGGAGAGCGATGGAGGCCCCACGGCATGAAGTACAAGAACGAAGCCGAGATCATGCGCGCGCTCGGGATCGACACCTGGAGGCATCTCTCCAAGGAGAAAGCGGTCAAGTTCGCGGCCATGATGCCTGACATGGACACCGAAGTGGCCATGAAGATCGTCGAACAGTTCCCCGAGTTCAGGAAGTTCGCCACGGATGCCTTCGGAGCCATCGAGAAGGCCCACGAGGCCACTCTCGCGGACGGCAGGCATAGCCTGGATCAGGTCTACCAGGCCCTCCGGGAGAACCGGGTGATCTTCGAGCGAGAACTCCACAGAGGCGACCTGACCTGGGAACAGAGGAAGCACCTCCTCGAACTCATCCAGGAAACGGCAAGACTTGCTTCTCAGAAGGACTCTGAGCACAAGCGCCACGTGGACGGTCTACTGAAGAAGGTCATGGTCGGTGTCGGTTCCGGGCTGGCTCTGGCTGTGGTCTTCGTCGGAGGCCGGATCCTGACCCAGGGCAAGGAAGAACCCGATGACTCTGGGGAGTCGTGAGACCTGGCGGCGCCGGTCCTTGACCTCGGTGACCGTCTTATCGACCGGGCCGCGCTGGGCTGTGACTCCCGCTCAGAACCGGGGCGTTGTCAGTGGCGTGCGTCAGACTCGGAGCACGGTACACACCCGTGCCGGCTGTCTGTCCACGCACCGCACCCCCGCCCGCAAGGAACGGTCATGGCACATCTGCACAATCAGTTCGACGACCTGCTCACTCTGATCAACGTAGATCCCGACGTCCTCGCAGCGACGCGCGAACGTCTGGTGCTGGCGCGCAGGTTGGCCGAGCAGCACCCCGAGGGCCGTACGTCGTACAGCTCGGGTTCGATCCCCGTTCGCACCCACATTCAGCCGCACGCGGGAGCCGTCAGCGATGGGGACGGCGGGATCATCCTGGACCGTGTCCAGCACCCGGAGCTTGGTCCTGACGGAGAAGGGGAGGCTCCACACACCATCACCGACGAACTTGTCGCGTTCATCGGCCCGAAGCTCCGCGACCCGGAGCGCACCCCGTTCTACCCCAAGGCGCGGGTGTGCACGTCCCGGCGGGGCCTCAAGATTCACTTCGGCGCCCCGGTCAACGGCACGGAAGTCACGGTCGATCTCATCGTGGCGCTGCGCCGCCGTGATGGGCGCGGGCTGTGGATCCCCGACCTGGAGCAGGCCCCGGGCTCCGCAAAGGCATGGAGTGCGAGCGACCCTCAGGGCCACGTAGAGCTGCTGACGTCCGGCGCCGACGCCCTGCGGCGCACCAGGCGCCGCGCCATCCGCATCCTCAAGGCGTGGAATGCTCAGGCCGCGAAGCCGGGCTTCTCCTCACACCAACTCTCCGTCTGGGCCTACGAGTTCGTCGAGCCGAGAATGGGCCTCGTCAGCGCCGTCCACACGGTGCTGCTGAAGGCCGCCCTGCGCCTTCAGCGCGGCGAGTCGACCAAGGATCCGCGCTCCGTCTCGCCCGACCTCAAGCCGCTGATCCCCGACGCGGATGCCGAGCGACGGCTACGGGTCGCGGCCGACAGGCTCGCGAAGGCCATAGCCGACCCCGACGATGTAGACACGGTGGCGGAGGTCCTGGAGTACCTCTTCCCCAAGACGATGCGTGAACGTGAGCGCGCCTTCTCCGCCGCGTCCTCTCCCCTGAGCACCACTGCCAGCCTCGGTCTCGCGGGTGCGAGCCTGCTCATCCCGAAGACGCGCTCGTGGCGGGAGGACACGGCCGTTGAGGGGTGACGGGCGTCCTGCGCGGCGTCCTTGGTTCGCACGTCCGATGGCCCGCGCCGAGCTGCTGACCGGGATGCGCTCAACGGGGCTCGACGCGCGCGAGGTGGACAAACCTGCCGACTTCGCGTCCGGTTTCACTGTCCAGGTCTACCCGCACGTTCGGATCCTGCCCTCACACAGTCTCCGGATCGCCTTCGCCGCCGGCGATCCGGCATTCCCTCGCGTCCACGCACGCGGACCCGACTGCCCCGCCCACCGCAACCCCGACGGTTCCCTTTGCCTCTGGTACCCGAAGGACGCGCCCTCGCGCCGCTGGTCGCCCGGTGACGGCGGGCGGGTCCTCGTCGCGATCATCGTCCGCCATCTGCGATGGGAATCTGCCTATCGCGCCACCAACATCTGGCCGGGCTTCGAAGCACCCCACGGCCACGGTTCGCCGGGCCTCGACGAACAGGACCACATCATTGGCTGACGCGATCAAAGTCTTCGGCCCCTACGCCGCTGTTTTCGCCGCACTCGTGACCGGCCTCGTCCTCGGCCTCCAGGCGCGGATTGGCCGTCGCGCCCAGCTGCAGGAGCGGAAGCAGGAATTGTTCGCGAGCGCGTACGAGGCGAGCATCCAGTACGCGGAGATGGCTTACGCCGTGCGGCGCCGCCGCGCGGACGCTGCCGCCGAGGAGCGGGTCCGCCTGTCGGAGCAGCTGCGAGAGATCCAGTCCAGACTGACCTGGCACGAGGCGTGGGTCCGCTTCGAGGCTCCGGAGGTGGGCGCCGCGTATGACGAACTCGTCGCCCGTACGCGGACGGTGGCCGGGCAGAGCATGAAGGATGCGTGGCTCTCGCCCCCAGGGGCGGACGACACGGCGATGGTGATCCCGACGTCGGTGATCGACCTGCGGGCGCTGGCGGATGTCCGCGAGCGCTACATGGCCGCGGTGGAAGCGCACCTTCGCCCCCGGGGCCGCGCCCGCCGCCTTTTCCCGCGCCCGCGCCGCGCCATGCCACCCCCACCCGTGCCTGCTCCCCCGGCCGGTGGGACGACCCCCGGCGGCCCCGTCGGCGGCTCGCCGTGAGACGAAATACACGCACACCCCCGCCTCCGGCCGGCACTGGCCCTGGACCCACGTGATCATCGACGCCCTCGAACGGCTCGCTCTCCTACCGAACCCCGGGTGACCAGCAGGTCTCCCCGTTCCCACGCGAGCCCTTCACCCGGAGCAGTGGAACCCCGCGCCACCCCGAGACGACATTTGGGCCCCCGACCTGCCCCCTCTACCCACCACACGAAACGGCCGACCGACTCCGCGGCGGACCGTCAAGCAAGATCGAGGTTAGGGACCTCGCCCCTGCGAAGGCATCCGAATGCGGGGCCTCGACCAGATCGGTCGGGGCCCGCTCGTCCTTTTTCCTAGCCGGGGATCCCGAGCTCCTTCAAATACGTGAGGCGGGCGCTTATGGCAGCCGAGAAGTGCCGCCAGTCAAGGCTGTTCACCAGTTCGACGGGCTTGGGGTCCTCGGCTGAGGACGTGACATAGCAAGCGGCGTCGTACAGCTGCTCGGCCACAAGGCGCTCGCAGAAGATCCCGAACCGGTCCTGATACGAGGTGCCGTGCCAGATTGAATCGGCAGGCAGCGCGCCCTCCGCGATGCTGACCGGCCTCCGAGAGCCGCTGCCGTCCTCCATGATGAAGAAGTAACCGAGCCAGGGCTTCTCCTTCGGATACAGCTCGGCCAAGGCGGCCCGTCGCAGATCCACCGCGCTGCCGAGTGCTTCCTCAACCCGGTTGTTGTAGTTGTTTCCGAACGACGGCCCACCGAGGGCCTTCAGTTCGAAAGCCGCAACCAGCACTCCCTCGTGGACCACCACGAGGTCCCACTGCTTCTGGGGGCGGTAGTAACCGGGGAGTTCCAGACCTTGTTTCTTGGTGACCCGGATGCTCTCGGGCGGGTAGCCGGCTTCGAGGAAGAACTTCGACAGGAGGATCGCGATCGCGTCGAAGTGCTTACCACCGCGCACGGATCCGGCGGTGCCGGCGCCGACCGCGGCCTTGATCGCGGACTGCTCCCGCTGCAGCTGCTTGGCGCCCCAATAGGTCGCTATCGCGTCCTCGAAGTCCTGGCGGGTGACCGTCAAGATCCGCTCTCCTAGTCAGGAAGCTCGGCAAGTCCGTAGACGCGCAGGGCGGCCTCCGTGGCGGCCCTCACGTCTCGCTTGTCGAAAGCTGCCGCCAGGGCTTCTCGGTCGCGCTCGCTGATCGCTTCCGGGTCTGGGACCCGGATCTTGCGGAGGTACTGAGCCTGGAAGCGGAGGGTCCCCCCTCGCATCTTGACCGCGTACGCCTCCACGAATGCTTCCGCGACCTTGGAGAGTAGGAGACCACCCAGCACGCGCATGTCCCAGACGTCCGAGACGATGAAGTACAGGTTGTGGTGAGGGTACAGTCCGCCCTCGTCGAGTACCGGATGGATCGTCAGCTTCATGTCCGGGAGCAGCAGCTTGGGTCGCCGAGTCAGCGCGTGATCGACCTTGTCGATGGTCTTGTACCAGCGGTGTGGCTGCTTGACCGCCACGTAGCGCTTGCGCAACGCGGCCCCGTGTTCGTCGAGATACCTGGCAAGCCGGGGATACGCGGCGAGGTCGACCAGATCGCCGTTGGCCGTCCAGGGGTTGACCAGGTAGGTGCCGTTCCAGTTGAGCGTGCCGCTCGTGGTGTCGCGAACCATGGCCATCGGCAGGAGGCGGTCGTCTTCGATCAACGTGCCGTCGTCGGTGAGGAAGACCTTGTCCGCTCCGGTGGCGATGCCGATGCCGACTCGGGTACCGGACTTCTTGCTCTCAAGCAGGTGGAAGCGCTCTGTCAGTTCCTCGAGGACTGCCAGTCGTGCAGGTGAAGCACTCGGCCAGGAGTCCTCGTCCGGAAACCAGTGCGGCATGCGAGCGGCCTGGAACGCTGGTGTCGTGACCGACTCTGTCTGGTCAGTCGCGTACCAGCGTGCGAAGGCGGTGGCCTCAGGAGCACCGAAGGCTCGTGTGGTGTCCGCTGCCACAGCGGTCCCCTGAGGCCGCTTGCTGATCAGCGTGATGGCGGGGTACGCGGAGACCTGGTCGTGGAAGGCGTCCACATCGTGCATGACCATAGCCAGATCCATGCTGAAGTTCTTGGTCACCAGCTGGCGCAACTGCCGGCCGTACTGATTGCGCATCCAACGGTCCGCGCAGATGAAGCCCAGCTGTCCGGCTGCCCCGAGGCTTCGAAGGGCGACTTCGAAGAAGCCGACGTAGATGTCTGCGCGGCCGCCCATGGTGGGGCACGCGTGACGATAGACAGCCATCCTGTCCGCCGGGACGTCCTCCAGGCGGATGTAGGGCGGGTTGCCGACCACATAGTCCGCGTGCTGGGTCCCTTCGGGCTGGAGTAGGTAGTCACCCTGCTCGACCCAGGCCGCCGCCACCTGCTGGGCATCTGTTGGGTTCCAGCCGTCGTCGACCAAGTGCTGCTCGACGACTTCGCGGCTCCTGCGGACGTTGCGCTCCAGCAGATCGAGCGCACGCACGGCATGGCTTGCGTCACTGATGGGACGGTTTTGCTCGCGGCAGGATGCGCTGATCCGCGAAGCCACGGCTCCCAGAAAGGCTCCTGATCCGCAGGCCGGCTCCACGAGCTTCAGGTCGCAGAGGGCTTTGTCAGAGGTGTAGCCCACGAGGTCGAGGATCAGATCGACGACCCAACGCTGCGTGAACACCTCGCCGTGCTCCACGGCCTCCTCGGGGACTGAGGGGAGGGTGTGGAGGGCGGTGTCGAAGAACAGGGGAGTGGCCACGTCTTGACACTACTAGGGAGGATTTCGGCCACGAGAGTTATCCACAGGCGTCGCTCGCGCTCAACGGAGTGATCTGTTCCATCTGCGGAGCATCGGGCCCGTGGGATCGACATCCACTCGTCCCCATGACCAACGAGAGCGCGCTCTGGCTTGTCGGCCTTGAGGGGTGCGCGGCGGAGGAGCGGACCAGCAACCGAGCCGACGCGTCACCTCGGAGCAACTGAGACCAAAACTGAGACCACCAACGTCGAAGGCCCCCGCAGCAAGCTGCGGGGGCCTTCGACGTATTGCCCGGTGAGAGCAATGGCGGAGGATACGAGATTCGAACTCGTGAGGGGTTGCCCCCAACACGCTTTCCAAGCGTGCGCCCTAGGCCACTAGGCGAATCCTCCGCCGCAAACAATACAAGACGTTGGAGGGTGCTCGCGAACACGTTCCCCGAAGATCGTCCGGAGAGGGTCCGCGGGGCTGTTCGGTCGCCGTTCGGCGGGGTGGGCGGGTGGACCGGAGGGGGTGGGGATCCGCTAAGGTGGGCGTCAGCCCCTCACGTGGCGCTATCTGACTGAACTCCCCCAGGGCCGGAAGGCAGCAAGGGTAGGTCGGCTCTGGCGGGTGCGTGGGGGGCCCTTTGCGTTTCCGGGGCCCCGGCCGCCGGGGTTGCTCCGGGTGCCGGGCGGAGGTGTGAGGGCGGGCGCTCGGGCGACGTGGGTCCGGTTGTCAGCCGGCCCCGATAACCTCGTAGATGTGTCGTCCCTTGCGCTGTACCGCCGCTACCGCCCCGAGTCGTTCGCCGAGGTCATCGGTCAGGAGCATGTCACTGACCCGCTCCAGCAGGCCCTGCGGAACAACCGGGTCAATCACGCGTACCTGTTCAGCGGGCCGCGCGGCTGTGGAAAGACGACCAGTGCGCGCATCCTCGCCCGCTGTCTGAACTGCGAGCAGGGGCCCACGCCCACGCCGTGCGGGGAGTGCCAGTCGTGCCAGGACCTCGCGCGCAACGGGCCGGGTTCCATCGATGTGATCGAGATCGACGCCGCCTCGCACGGTGGTGTGGACGACGCCCGCGACCTGCGCGAGAAGGCGTTCTTCGGGCCCGCCTCCAGTCGTTACAAGATCTACATCATCGACGAGGCGCACATGGTCACCCCGGCGGGCTTCAACGCCCTGCTGAAGGTGGTCGAGGAGCCGCCGGAGCACCTCAAGTTCATCTTCGCGACCACGGAGCCCGAGAAGGTCATCGGGACGATCCGGTCGCGTACGCACCACTACCCGTTCCGGCTGGTGCCCCCGGGCACCCTGCGCAGCTATCTCGCCGACGTCTGCGGCAGGGAGAACAGCCCCGTCGAGGACGGCGTCCTCCCGCTCGTCGTGCGGGCCGGGGCCGGGTCCGTGCGTGACTCGATGTCCGTCATGGACCAGCTGCTGGCCGGTGCGGGCGACGACGGTGTGACGTATGCCATGGCCACCTCGCTCCTCGGGTACACCGACGGTTCGCTGCTCGACTCGATCATCGACGCCTTCGCCGCCGGTGACGGGGCCGCCGCCTTCGAGGTCGTGGACCGGGTGATCGAGGGCGGAAACGATCCGCGTCGCTTCGTCGCGGACCTGCTGGAGCGACTGCGTGATCTCGTGATCCTGGCCGCCGTGCCGGACGCCGGGGACAAGGGCCTCATCGACGCCCCCGCCGACGTGGTCGAGCGGATGCGGGCCCAGGCCTCCGTCTTCGGCGCCGCCGAGCTGAGCCGCGCCGCCGACCTGGTCAACGACGGGCTCACGGAGATGCGCGGGGCCACCTCGCCGCGCCTCCAGGTGGAGCTGATCTGCGCCCGGGTCCTGCTGCCCGCCGCCTACGACGACGAGCGGTCGCTGCAGGCCAGGCTCGACCGGCTGGAGCGCGGGGCCTCGGCCGCCGCTGCCGCCTCGTTCGCCGGCCCGCCGGCGGGGGCCGCGCCGATGGGGTACGCACCGGGCCCCGAGGCCCACGTCCCGGCGCACGCCCCCCAGGGGCACGCGCCGGCCCAGGCAGCCCCCATGGCCCCCGCCCCCGGGACGGCCGCCGCCGCACCGCACCCCGCCCCCGCCGCCTACGCACCGCCCGCCGCCGAGACCGCCCCACAGGCTCCCGCCCCACAGGCCCCCGAGCCCGCCCAGCGGCCCGGATCCTGGCCCGCCGCCGGTGGGGACCAGGCCCGTCGCCCCGGCGGCTGGCCCACCGCGTCCGCCCCCGGCAGCGGCCCGGCCCCCGCCCCCCCCCCGCCGCCCGCACCCCCCG
>NZ_JOEZ01000055.1 GCF_000721175.1 Streptomyces anulatus | reverse complement strand
TCGGTGACGGTGGCGACCTTGGTGTCGCCGCGGTAGACGTCGTATTCCTTGATGCCGTTGTCGTCCGTCGCCGCCTGCCAGGTCAGCTTGACGGAGGTGTCGGTGACGTCGTCGGCGACCGGGGTGCCCGGTGCGCCGGGCTTCTCGTCGCCGGGACCCGCCGGGGCGCCGCAGAGGGTGTCGAGCTCGGTGTCGTCACCCGCGCCGGACGCCGTCGACCTCGCCGGGACGTTCAGCACACCGCCGTCGGAGAAGACCACCGAGCACGCCTCGGCGCCGTAGTTGTGGGCGGTGTAGGTCGTGGTGCCGCTCTTCTCGAAGGCCACAGCCGACGGCGTGTTGGCCGTGACGGTCATGTCCGGCGACCCGATGGCGTTCATCGTGGCGACCCAGTGGTAGGTGTGGGCCTTGGTCTCGCCCGCCTCGGGGACGTAACCGCCGTTCCACTGGTCCCAGTAACTCATGGCCTTCGCCGGGTCGTAGAGGGCCTGGACCTGCCAGAAGATGTCCTTCCACTCGACGGCCGGGCCGCCGTTCTCCTCCTCCATCTCGGCCACGCTGCGGCGCAGCATGTCCTTCTCACGGGCCAGGTGCAGCGAACCACCCGTCATCGGAAGGAAGTTGATGCCGTGGATCTCCTCGGGGTTGGCGGTCCACCAGGTGGCGTAGGCGCCACCGCTGCTCCAGACCATGCCGACGACATCGTGGGTGAAGTCCTCGGGATAGACCTCCTCGTCGGCGTCGAACCAGTACTGCGCGATCGACTCCGACTCCGTCATCATCATGTAGACGCCCTGGTCGCGCAGCGCCTTGTCGCCCATGGCCGAGCCCCACATGATCAGGCCCGCGCTGAGGTTGATCGACTCCGAGGACGACTCCTGGTTGTTGCCGGCGGCGAAGGCCGCGTGACCGGCGGCCCAGCTGTGGCCCGCGTAGACGTCGAAACCGCGCAGGAACGGGTACTTGGTGTCGTCCCTCGCCGGGTTCGCCGCGTCCCTGATGAGTTCCTTCACCATGCCGCCCCACTCGGAGTCGGCGGCCCACTCCGGGTCGTACTGCGCGACGACGGCCGCGGCCATCACGTAGTACGAGTAGTGGAAGTGGTGGTCGTTGAGCTCCTGGTCGCTGCCGTAGGAGGCCGGGTAACCGGTGAGGGTGCGCCAGTCCTTGTCGTAGGAGAACTCCGAGGGGCCACCGACCGTGAACCACTGCTCCATACGGCCCTTGATCAGGGTGAGCAGCTTGTCACGGTTCGCGGTCTCACCGATCTGGTCCGCGATGGGCACGAGCTGGGCGAGCTTGCCCAGGGCCTTCCCGGTCCAGTAGGTGTCGATGGCGCCGCTGAAGGGGTCGCCCTGCGTCAGAACGTCATTGATGTAGGTCCTGAGCTTGGCCTTGTCGACGCCGGCGGCGCTCGGCAGGCCGGGCAGGACCCCGTTGACCTTCTGCGTGGTCGTGAAGGACGTGCCTTCGCGGACCTTCATCTCGCCGCGTGAGGAAACGTAGCTGTAGTCGGTCAGCGGGTCGGCGGTGTGCAGCCACTGGTGGCGGTAGAGCGCCTGGAGGGTTCCGGTCTCGTCGCCCTCCTTCGCCTCGGTGGTCAGCGAGTAGGTCGCCTCGACCTCGCCGTCGCCCTCCCGGTACTCCCAGTCCACCTTCGAACCGGTCACGAAGCTGAACGCGTACTTCTCGTAATCGGCGAGTGCGTCCTTGCTGGGCAGGACCGCCAGGGAGAAGTAGTCCTTCTCGCCCAGGCCGGCCCGGATGTCGTTGCCCGACACGGTCCAGTCGCTGCCGCTCGGGGCGAACAGGGCGTAGTGGTGGCCCGAGATGGTGACGCCCAGGACGTTGCCCTGGTCGGCGAAGACGGTGGGCGGGGCAGCGGCGCGGATCTGCGCCGCGCCTCCGGTCCCCTCCGCGTACACGTACGGCATGCCGTGGCCGATGGTCGTCCGCAGGCTGCGCGCACCGTCGTTCCAGTACGGGCTGACGGTCCAGTCGCTCCACCCCGCCGCCTTCGCGTCGGGCGAGTTGAGGCCCGCGAGACCCAGGGTCAGGTCGGCCTTGTGCGGGAACTCGTACTGACGGCCGCCGCCCACGATCTCGTGCTCGGTCGGGTAGCCGACCTCCAGGCCGCCGGACACCGCCTTGTAGGTGAGGGGGTGGCCGTACATGTTCTCCGACCACGGGTTGCCGGAGAAACGCTGGAAGGCCAGTGACGACCACCAGTCGTTCGTCGGCACGGGCGTGTCCGCCATGGCCGGGGTGACCTTCGGCTTGACCGCCTGGCCACCGTTGTTCGACGGCCCCTGAGTGCCGGGGGGCCGCACATCGCTGTAACTGCCTCTGCCCACCTCGATGGTGGCGGCCGAAGCGACGCCGGTGCCGACGGTGCCCAGAGCCGTTGCGGCCAGGGCGACCGTCGTCACCAGCGCCGGAATTCTGTGGGATCTCATACTCACCTTTCTGAGAGCGCTCTCAAGACGTCGACAACGTAGGACTGGAGTGAAAGGCCGTCAATACTCAAAGACAGCATCCGCGTGGCGACTTGCGTCGACCTGCCGTGACGTGCAAGGAGTTGCGCTCTCCGTGCGCCCCGCAGGGCATCCGAGGGCGTGCCGCGTTCGCTCACTCATGAAATGCCGACGGGTCCAGGCTGTTATTGCTTCAACTCTTGACGGTGTGCCATGCGCTCAGGCAGCCTCCACATGGGGTCGGAGAGCGCTCTCAAGCGCCTCGTCCTCGCACGTGGGCACATCTCGTGGGGGTCAACCCGCGTACAGCTCAGGTCCGCTGGACCGCATCCACCAGCCGCGCCAGCGCCCCCGCCAGCGCGTCGAGTCCCGCCCCGGCAGGCCCGCCGGGCTCGCTCATGTACGTGTCGCGGCGGATCTCGATCATCAGGGCGGTGACGCGGCGGTCGGTGCCGTAGTGCTTCAGCGGGACGTACGTGCCGGCGAACGGGCTGTCGACGCCCGTGCCGCCGAAGCCCGCGAACGCCGTCTCCGCCAGGGAGCGCAGCTCCGGCGGGGTGTGGAACGGGTCCGTGCCCAGGCAGACGGGCGGGCGGGGGCCGGTGGCGTGGAGCTCGTACGGGAGGGGAGCGGTCGGGTACGAGTGCACGTCGATGACCACCGCACGGCCCGTGGCGGCGATCCGGGCGTCGACGGCCTCCGTCAGCGCCCGCGCGTACGGGTGGAAGTACCGCTCCAGCAGAGCGCGTTCGTCGGCGTCCGGGCCGCGCAGCCGTTCGCGGTGCGTGGTGTGGGTGTAGACCGCTCCCATGCCCACGGCGCGCATCTCCTCGCGGTCGTCCGGGAAGCGTTCGGGGTCGACGACCAGGCGGGAGAGGGCGTTGACGTGACTCCAGGGCCGGACGGCGCAGGCGGCGGCCGCCCGGGCCGCCAGTCCGGCGGTGTGGGAGTCGGTGATGTGGTCGAGTTCCCGCTCCAGGGCGCCGTCGTCCAGCAGGATCCCGCCGCGTACCTCCTCGGGAATCGTCCGGGACCCGTGCGGTACGTGCAGCAGTACCGGGGACTCGGGGCTTCCGGGGAGGAGGCGGAACGACGGCTGGGCGACGGTGTCCATGGAGCGGGTCCTTCACGGGCGGGGCAGGGGCCCCGATCGTTTCACCCGCGGCGTCAGCTGGCGGAACCGATCACCGGGTAGTGGTCGGAGAGGTTCGTGTACGTGTAGTCCGTGCCCCAGCTGGACACCGTCCAGGGGGCGCTCTCCTCCTTGATCACGTCGTTCTTCCACCCCGACGGCTTGGCGTGGCCGGTGCGGTGCAGGACGTGGTCCAGGTCCTCGCGCGGGTCGTCCGGGTAGCGCTCGGAGGCGATGGAGTTGTCGCGGGTGTCGAAGGAGTACGTGTGGCCCGTCTTGGTGTCGGCCGCGGTCAGGCCGGCGTCGCCGAGGAACGAGGCGTACTCGGCGGAGTGCGCGTCCACGTTGAAGTCGCCCGCAACGACGACCTGTTCCGAGGCCGGTATGTTCTTCGCGTCGAGGAACGCGTCCATCTGCTTGAACTGCCGGCTGCGCATCTGCGCCGCCTGGCCCGCCGAGCAGCCCGGGTCGGTCGACTGGGCGTGGGTGCCGACGACGTGGACCCGGGTGCCGTTCACGTTCAGCACCGTGTACGCGAAGCCCTTGTTCGAGAACCAGTCGCCCCCGCACGCGTCCTTGAAGACGAACTGCTCCTTGCGCACGATCGGCCACTTGCTCAGGATGGTGACGCCGCCGTCCTCCGGGGTCGTCGCCGAGTACGAGCCGCTGGTGGCGTCCCAGCCGCTCTTGCTCCGGCCCATCACCGGCGTCTGGTACGGGTACTGGGCGGCGGCGTTCCGCAGCAGTGCGTCGGAGGCGCCGTTGTCGAAGGCCTCCTGGATCACCACGACGTCATTGCCCCGGAAGAACGAGGTCTTCGGGATCTCGGCCGCTCGGTGGTCCTGGCCCCAGTTGGGGTACAGGTTCTTGCTGAAGAGGAACGCGTTGTACGAGAGCACCCGCAGCGAGGGGGTCTCGGCGCTGGTCTCGGCAGCCGTTGCCTGCGGTGCGGTCACGGCGAGCGTGACTGTGGCGAGTGTGGCGGACAGGGCCACGCCGGTCAGACGGCGGAGCGCGGTGTTCGGCACGAGGTCTCCTGCGATGTAGTGGGGGGTGAACCGGGTGCCCCCATCAAAGCAGCGGCAGTTACCCACGGGTAGACATCGGATGGCACGAGTCTGTCCGTCCGGCTGCCATCCGGATCCCCCCGGCCGTATACGCCGCCGCTCAGGCGAGGACGCCGTTCACGTATGCCGCCGGTCAGGCGAGGGCGCCGTACACCATGAGGTTGTCGACAGGATGGCCCTCCGCGTCGAACTCCGGCGCCGGCCGGCGACGACCCGCGCCGATGCCGACCTGGTGATCAAAGGTGTACCGATGTCATAGGGGAGAGAGCGGGAAGAGAGGCCGAACCGGTCGAAGTCCGGCCGGGAATGAGCGCGAAGAGCTCCGAGGATTCACGCAATCTCCTTATAGTGGTCCCGCGTTGATCGTATGGTCACAACGCGCGAAGCCGCCGCCACTGGAGTCCGTACGATGCCGAATCCCTCGTCCGCCATGCCCGCGTCCACGGCCGGTGCCGACGGAGGCTGCCCGATGGGCGCCGCCGAGGGTGCCGTCGCGCTCGGCGGGCCCGGCTTCCCCACCGAACCGCAGGTGCTCTACCGGTCCATGCGGAGCGAACACGGGCCCGTCGTCCCGGTCGAGCTGCCCGGGGGCTTTCCCGCCTGGCTGGTGATCGGCTACCGGGAACTCCACCAGGTCACCAGCGACGGGGAGCTGTACCCCCGGGACGTCTCGCTGTGGAACCAGTGGGAGAACGTCCCCGCCGACTGGCCGCTGCTGCCCATGGTGGGGACCCCCATGCCGTCCATCTACTTCACCGCGGGGGCCGAGCACCGCCGCCACGTCGACATGGTCGTACCGGCTCTCGAAGGCGCCGACCCCTTCGAGATCCGCCAGCACTGCGAGCAGTTGGCCGACCGGCTCATCGACTCCGTGTGCAGCCGGGGCACCGCCGACCTCGTCGCCGAGTTCGCCGAGCCGCTGCCCGTCCTCGTGCTCGCCCGGCTCGTCGGCTTCCCCGACGACGAGGGCGCCGACATCGCGCGGGTGCTCAAGGACCTCGCCGACGGCGGGCCCGGGGCCCAGCAGGCGAACCAGCGCTTCGGCGAGCACATGCACCGGCTCGTCGCGGCCAAGCGGGCGCGGCCCGGGGACGACGTGACCTCCCGGATGCTCGCCCACCCCGGACCGTTCACCGACGAGGAGTACGCGCTCGACCTGATGGCCGTCACGGCGGCCGGGCACCTGACCACCGCCGACTGGATCAGCAACTCCACCCGGCTGATGCTCACCGAGGACCAGTTCGCCGACGCCCTGTCCGGCGGCCGGCACAGTGTCGCCGAAGCCATGAACGAGGTGCTCTGGGAGGACGGCCCCACCCAGATCCTGGCCGGCCGCTGGGCCGCGCGCGACGCCCAGCTCGGCGGCCGGAACATCGCCCGCGGCGACATGCTGCTCCTCGGCCTCGGCGCGGCCAACGCCGACCCCCACATCCGGCAGCAGGTCACCGCCTCCGCCGTCCGCTCCGGACAGGGCGGCAACAGCGCGCACCTGGCGTTCAGCCACGGCGAGTACCGCTGCCCCTTCCCCGCCCAGGAGATCGCCGAGATCATCGCCCGTACCGGCATCGAGGTGCTGCTGGACCGGCTGCCCGACCTCGAACTGGCCGTCCCCGCGGCCGAACTGGTCCGCCGGCCGTCCGCCTTCCTGCGCGGCATGACCGCGCTGCCCGTCCGCTTCACCCCCGTACGCACGACAGGAGACGCGCTGTGAACTGCCCGCACGCCGAAGCCGCACCCGCAGACCCGGGCGCCGGGACCATCACCATCGACCCGATGGTCCAGGACCTGGACGGCGAGACCACGCGGCTGCGCGACGCCGGGGCCCTCGCCCGGATCGACCTCCTCGGCGTACCCGCCTGGACGGTCACCCGGCACGCCGAGGCGCGTCAACTCCTCGTCGAACCGCGGCTGGTGAAGGACATCAACGCCTGGGAACTCTGGCAGAGCGGGGCGGTCACACACGCGTGGCCGCTGATCGGCATGATCGACGCCGGGCGTTCCATGTTCACGGTCGACGGGCCCGAGCACCGGCGGCTGCGCACCAAGACCTCGCAGGCGCTCACCCCGCGCCGGCTCGAAGCGATCCGCCCGGACATCGAGAAGTTCACCGAGGAACTGCTGGACGCCCTCGACGCCGCGCGGGGCGAGGACGGGGTCGTCGACCTGAAGGCGGTGTTCGCCCAGCCGCTGCCGATGCGGGTCGTCGGCATGCTCATGGGCGTCGACGAGTCCCAGCACGCCATGCTCACCAGGCAGTACAAGGCGTTCTTCTCCATGCTCACCCCGCAGGACGAACGCCTCGCGCTGCTCGCCGAGTTGGACGTCTTCTACACCGACCTCGTACGGGAGAAGACCGCCCGGCCCACGGACGATCTCACCAGCGCGCTGATCCAGGCCGAGGAGGGCGGCGAACCGCTCACCGAGGAGGAGGTGGTGGGCAACCTCAAAGCCATGGTCGCCGCCGGGCACGAGACCACCATCGGCCTCGTCCTCAACGCCGTGCGCGCCCTGCTCTCCCACCCCGAGCAGCTCCGCATGGTGCTCGCCGGGGAGGCCGCCTGGGACGCGGTGATCGAGGAGACGCTGCGCTGGGACACCCCCACCACCCATCTGCTGATGCGGTTCGCCACCGAGGACATCGCCGTCGGCGACGGCGTGATCCGCCAGGGTGAAGGAGTCGTCATCTCCTACCGGGCCATCGGCCGCGACACCGAGCAGCACGGCCCCGACGCCGACGCCTTCGACATCACCCGGCCCACGCGGGGCCGCCACATGACGTTCGGCCACGGCCCGCACATCTGCCCCGGCGCGGCCCTGTCGCGCGTCGAGGCGGGCATCGCGCTGCCCGCCCTGTTCGGGCGCTTCCCCGGCCTCCGCCTCGCCGTCCCGGACGAGGAGATCACCAAGCTTCCGGTGATGACGCAGAACGACATGGCCGCCTTCCCCGTCCTCCTGGACTGACGGCACGGTCGGCGGGCGGGGGAGGGGCCGGATGCCACCAGGACCGGCAGGACCGGGGTTCCTGGCGCTCGCGCCGCACCGCTCCGGCACGGCCTCCCTCCTGTCCGACGCGGCACGCCGACGCGGCATGACGTATCCGGATGGCTCGCGCGCGGAGCGGCCCGCCTGAGGCGTGCGACGGCACCGGTGCACGGCGTCCGCGACAGCTCTCCGAGCCCCTCCGAGGAGCCTTCATGCGTCCTTCCCGCGTGAGCCGTATCACTCTGAGTGAATTTCTCGGCATACATTCCGCCGTACCGGGGAGGGGTCCAGGCTGCTGGTGCGCCGTACCCCGGTCCACCGCGCACCGCCCCGGCCGAACCGGAGGGGGCATTTCAGGCACGGAAGGCGAAAATCGACATGTCGGCGCTCAATACCATCCACATCGACGGCACCTGGCGGGCCGCCGGATCAGGCGCGACGCGCGAGGTCCTCGACCCCGCCGACGCCACGGTCCTGGCCGTCGTCGCGGAGGGCGGAGCCGAGGACGCCGATGCGGCGATCGCGGCGGCGCGGCGCGCCTTCGACGACGGCCCCTGGCCGCACAAGCCCGTCGCCGAGCGGGCCGCGCTGCTGCGCCGGGTCGCCGAGCTGCTCCAGCGGGACCGCGAGGAGATCGCGATCACCGAGAGCCGCGACACCGGCAAGACCCTCGAAGAGGGCCGGGTCGACGTCGACGACGTGACGAACGCCTTCCGCTACTTCGCCGACCTCGTGATGAACGAGAGCGGCGGCCGGGTCGTCGACGCGGGCGACCCCGAGGTCCACAGCATCGTCGTCCACGAGCCCGTCGGCGTATGCGCCCTGATCGCCCCCTGGAACTACCCCCTCCTCCAGGCCAGCTGGAAGATCGCCCCGGCCCTCGCCGCCGGCAACACCTTCGTGCTCAAGCCCAGCGAGGTCACCCCGCTCTCCACCGTCCACCTGATGCGGCTGCTCTCCGAGGCGGGACTGCCCGACGGCGCGGCCAATCTGGTCACCGGCGCGGGCGACCCGGTGGGCGCCCGGTTCTCCGAGCACCCGGACGTCGACCTGGTCTCCTTCACCGGCGGCCTCGCCAGCGGTACGAAGGTGGCCCAGGCCGCCGCGCCGACCGTGAAGAAGGTCGCCCTGGAGCTCGGCGGCAAGAACCCCAACGTGGTCTTCGCCGACGCCTGCGCCACCGAGGAGGGCTTCGACACCGCCGTCGACCAGGCCCTGAACGCCGCGTTCTTCCACAGCGGCCAGGTCTGCTCCGCCGGCGCCCGCCTGATCATCCAGGACAGCATCAGCGAGCGGTTCGTCACCGAGCTGGCCCGCCGCGCCGACGCCATCCGCCTCGGCCGGGGCACCCTCGACGGCGTGGAGTGCGGCCCCCTCGTCTCCGCCCAGCAGCTCGCCAAGGTCGAGGCGTACGTCGCCTCCGCCCGCGAGGAGGGCGCGATCGTCCGGGCCGGCGGCGAACGCCCGAAGCCCAGCGACGTACGGCCCGAGGGCGGCTACTTCTACCGGCCGACCGTCCTCGACGGCTGCCACCGCGAGATGAAGGTGGTCCGTGAGGAGACCTTCGGCCCGATTCTCACCGTCGAGACCTTCCGTACCGAGGAAGAGGCCATCACGCTGGCCAACGACACCGACTACGGCCTCGCGGGCGCCGTCTGGACGACCGACTCCGGGCGCGCCCGCCGGGTCGCGGGCCGGCTGCGCCACGGCACCGTCTGGATCAACGACTACCACCCCTACCTGCCGCAGGCCGAGTGGGGCGGCTTCGGCAAGTCCGGTACGGGACGCGAGCTCGGCCCGACGGGGCTCGCCGAGTACCGCGAGTCCAAGCACATCTACCAGAACCTGAACCCGCGCCCCCAGCGCTGGTTCGCCGGCTGACGCCTGCGGGGACCGGGCCCCTTTCCGGACCCGCCCGGTCCCGCCCGGCTGTTCGCAGCACCACGCACACGCACGAACCTTGCAGAAGGAGCAGTGACCGATGCCTTCCACCCCCCGCAGCACCGCAGTCCCCGACGGCCCCGTGGCCGACTACGTGATCGTCGGCGGCGGCACCGCCGGCTCGGTCATCGCCTCCCGGCTCACCGAGGACCCGGACGTCACCGTCACGGTCGTCGAAGGCGGCCCCACCGACATCGACCGCGACGACGTGCTCACCCTGCGCCGCTGGCTCGGCCTCCTCGGCGGCGACCTCGACTACGACTACCCCACCACCGAGCAGCCGCGCGGCAACTCCCACATCCGGCACAGCCGCGCCCGGGTCCTCGGCGGCTGCTCCTCGCACAACACCCTCATCAGCTTCAAGCCGCTGCCCGGCGACTGGGACGAGTGGGCCGAGGCCGGCGCCGAGGGCTGGGACGCGGCCGCGATGGACCCGTACTTCGCCAAGCTGCGCAACAACATCGTCCCGGTCGACGAGAAGGACCGCAACGCCATCGCCCGCGACTTCGTCGACGCCGCCCAGGAGGCGGCCGGGGTCCCGCGCGTGGACAGCTTCAACAGCGAGCCGTTCCACGAGGGCGTCGGATTCTTCGACCTCGCCTACCACCCCGAGAACAACAAGCGCTCCTCCGCCTCGGTCGCCTACCTGCACCCGCACATCGAGGCCGGCGACCGCCCCAACCTGCGGATCATGCTGGAGACGTGGGCGTACCGCCTGGAGTTCGACGGCAACCGCGCCACCGGCGTACACGTCCGGACGAAGGACGGCGAGGAGATCCTGCTGCGCGCCGCCCGCGAGGTCATCGTCTGCGCCGGCGCGGTGGACACGCCCCGGTTGCTGCTGCACTCCGGGATCGGCCCGCGCGAGGACCTGGCCGCACTGGGCATCGACGTCCGCCACGACCTGCCGGGCGTCGGCGAGAACCTGCTCGACCACCCCGAGTCCGTCATCGTCTGGGAGACCGACGGGCCCATCCCGGAGAACTCCGCGATGGACTCCGACGCGGGACTCTTCGTCCGCCGCGACCCCGGATCCCGGGGCCCGGACCTGATGTTCCACTTCTACCAGATCCCGTTCACCGACAACCCGGAGCGGCTCGGCTACGAGAAGCCCGAGCACGGGGTGTCGATGACGCCGAACATTCCCAAGCCGCGCAGCCGGGGCCGCCTCTACCTCACGAGCGCCGACCCCGAGGTCAAGCCGGCCCTGGACTTCCGCTACTTCACCGACGAGGACGACCACGACGGCCGCACCCTGGTCGACGGCATCAAGCTCGCCCGTGAGATCGCGGCCACCGAACCGCTCGCCCACTGGCTCAAGCGCGAGGTCTGCCCCGGGCCCGAGGTCACCTCGGACGAGGACATCAGCGAGTACGCCCGCAAGGTCGCCCACACCGTGTACCACCCGGCCGGCACCTGCAAGATGGGCGCGGCCGACGACCGACAGGCCGTCGTGGACCCGCAGTTGCGCATCCGGGGCCTTCAGGGCATCCGGGTCGCCGACGCGTCGGTCTTCCCGACCATGCCCGCCGTCAACCCGATGATCGGCGTCCTCATGGTCGGCGAGAAGTGCGCCGAACTCCTCGCCGGGCAGGCGCGAGCCGCCGCTCCGGTCACCAGCACCAGCACCGGAGGCGATGTCCGATGACCGGAACCGAGACCCTCAAGGCCGCCGAGCCCGAAGGGAACGCAGGGGCCGGCGAAACCGACGAGAACCCCGTGTTCTCCGTACGTAACCTCTGGAAGGTCTTCGGCCCCAAGGCCGACCGGATCCCCGGCAGCGAGCACGCCGCGCTCCCGCCCGCCGAACTGCGCGAGGCCACCGGCTGCACCGCAGCCGTCCGCGACGTCTCCTTCGACGTCCGCAAGGGCGAGGTCTTCGTCGTCATGGGCCTGTCGGGCTCCGGCAAGTCGACCCTCGTACGCTGTCTGACCCGGCTGATCGAGCCGACCAGCGGCACCCTCGCCATCGACGGCGAGGACGTCCTCGCGATGGACCGCGCCCGGCTGCGCGAACTGCGCCGCCACCGCGCCGCGATGGTCTTCCAGCACTTCGGACTGCTGCCGCACCGCACGGTGCTGGACAACGTCGCCTACGGCCTGGAGATCCAGGGCCTCAGCAAGGCCGAACGCCGTGTGAAGGCGGCCGAACTGGTGGAGAAGGTCGGTCTCGCCGGTCTGGAGGACCGCCGCCCGTCCCAGCTCTCCGGCGGCCAGCAGCAGCGCGTCGGCCTGGCCCGCGCGCTCGCCGTGGACCCGTCCGTCCTCCTCTTCGACGAGCCGTTCAGCGCGCTGGACCCGCTGATCCGCCGCGAGATGCAGGACGAGGTGGTCCGGCTGCACCGCGAGGAGGGCCGCACCATGGTCTTCATCACCCACGACCTCAGCGAGGCGCTGCGCCTGGGCACCCGGATCGCGCTCATGCGCGACGGCGGGATCGTCCAGCTCGGCACCCCCGAGGAGATCGTGGGCTCGCCCGCCGACGACTACGTCCGCGAGTTCGTCCGCGACGTGCCGCGCGAGCAGGTCCTCACCGTCGCCACCGCCATGCGCCCCGCGCTCGCCGGGGAGGGCGAACGCGGCCCGGCCGTGCGCCCCGACGCCACCGTCTCCGAGGCCATCGAGGCGGTCTCCCGCTCCGGCGACCCCGCCGCCCGGGTGATGGACGGCGGCCGGCTCGTCGGCGTCGTCGACCACGCGTGCCTGCTCGACGTCGTCGCCGGAACGACAGGACCGGGCGAAGCGGCCACCGCCTCCACCGCCCAGGACGCTTCCGCCGCGCCAGACGCGCCGGACGGCTCCCGCGAGGTGACCCTCTGATGGCCACCGCACAGGCCACCCCGGCCCGCGCCGTGCAGGCGGGCGCACGCCGGGGACCGGTGGCCGCCCTCCGCGACCACCCGGCCGCGGCCAAGCTCCTGCTGCTCGCGCTCGTCGCCGCCGTCGTCGTTCCCGTCGTGCACAGCCGCTGGGGCGGGGGCATCTGGCCCGACGCGCTGACCGCCGACCTCTCGGCGCCGCTCGGCGACGTGACGGACTGGATCGTCTCCAACCGCGACAGCCACCCGCTGTTCCTCTACTTCTTCGGCCACATCAGCAACGCCGTCGTGCTCTCCGTGCGCGGGGTGTACCTGGTCCTCCTGGCCCTCGGCTGGGCGGGCGTCACCGTGTTCGCCGCCGCCGTCGCCTGGCGGGTCGCGGGCCTCCGCCTCGCCCTCACCGCGGCCGTCTCGTTCCTGGTCTGCGGGCTGCTCGGCATGTGGGTGCCGACCATGCAGACGCTCGCGCTGATGGTCGTCGCGGTCCTCGCGTCCGTCGTGCTCGGGCTGCTCCTCGGCCTGGCGGCCGGGCTTTCGGACCGCACGTTCCGCATCCTGCGCCCGGTGCTCGACACCATGCAGGTGCTGCCCGCCTTCGCGTATCTGCTGCCCGTGGTGCTGGTCTTCGGCATCGGCGTCCCCGGAGCCGTCCTCGCCACCGTCGTGTACGCGGCTCCGCCGATGGCCCGCCTCACCGCGCTCGGCCTGCGCGGCGCGGACAGCGGCGTCATGGAGGCCGTCGCCTCGCTCGGCGCGACCGGCAGGCAGCGCCTGCTGAGTGCCCGGCTGCCGCTGGCCCGCAAGGAACTGCTCCTCGGTCTCAACCAGACCATCATGATGGCGCTGTCGATGGCCGTCATCGCGTCCGTGATCGGCGCGGGCGGCCTCGGTGACCGGGTCTACCAGGCGCTGTCGTCCGTGGACGTCGGCGCCGCCCTCGCGGCGGGCATCCCGATCGTGCTGCTGGCCGTCGTGCTGGACCGTACGACGGAGGCGGCCGGCCGCCGCATCGGCGCCGAGCCCACCGGCCCCGCCCTGCTGCACGGCTGGCGCGGCTGGACCCTGGCCGCCGTGGTCACCGCGGCCGTCGCCGCCGTCGGACGGGCCACCGACGGCCGGGTCTGGCCCGAGGACGTGACCGTGGCCATCGCCGGTCCGGTCAACACCGCCAAGGACTGGATGGTCGACCACCTCTACACCGGGGTGCCCGTCGTCGGCGGCACCGCCGACCTCGCCTCCCACTTCACCAGCGGCATCCTCAACCCGCTGCGCAGCGGGCTCACCGGGCTGCCCTGGTGGTCGGTGCTCCTCATCGTCGCCGCCCTCGCCTGGACCATCGGCACCTGGCGCACCGCCGCCACCGCCGTCCTCGCCATGGCCGCGATCGGCGTGCTCGGTGTGTGGGATCCCTCCATGGACACCCTCAGCCAGGTGCTCGCCGCCGTCGCGGTCACCCTGGTCATCGGCTTCGGCGTCGCCGTCGGCGCGGCACGCAGCGAGCGACTGGAACGGCTGCTGCGACCGGTCCTGGACGTCTTCCAGACCATGCCGCAGTTCGTCTACCTGATCCCCGTCGTCGCCCTCTTCGGCGTCGGCCGCGCCCCCGCCGCCGCCGCCGCGGTCATCTACGCGCTGCCCGCCGTCATCCGCGTCACCACCCAGGGGCTGCGGGGCGTCGACCCGGCGGCGATGGAGTGCGCCCGCTCGCTGGGCGCGACCCCGGGCCAGCAACTGCGCCAGGTCCAGATCCCGCTGGCCAGGCCCTCTCTGCTGCTCGCCGTCAACCAGGCCGTGGTGCTGGTCCTCGCCGTCGTCATCATCGGCGGACTCGTCGGATCGGGCGCACTCGGCTACGAGGTCGTCCTCGGCCTCGCCCAGGGCGACCTGGCCACCGGCCTCGTCGCCGGAGCGGCCATCGTCTGCCTCGGCCTGATGCTCGACCGGGTCACCCAGCCCACCACCCGCCGCCAGCGACAGGAGAGCTGAGATGAACCGCTCCCGCACCCGCCTGCTCGTGGCGCTCGCCTCGGCCGGGGCCCTGCTCGCCACGGCCGGCTGCGGCGCCGCCGACATGACCAAGCAGGCCTCCCCCTTCGCGGCCCCCGCCGGGGTCAGGACGGTCACGCTCTCCGTCCAGTCCTGGGTCGGCGCCCAGGCGAACGTCGCCGTGGCCGAGCAGCTCCTCAAGGAGAAGCTCGGCTACCGCGTCGACCTCGTGCAGACCGACGAGGTCCCCGCCTGGGACGCCCTCAGCCAGGGCCGGGTCGACGCGATCCTGGAGGACTGGGGCCACCCGGACCAGGAGAAGCTCTACGTCGACGAGAAGAAGACGATCGTCCGGGGCGGCGACCTCGGGGTCACCGGCCACATCGGCTGGTACGTCCCGAAGTACTGGGCCGACAAGCACCCCGACGTCACCGACTGGAAGAACCTCAACGAGTACGCCGAGGAGCTGAGGACCGCCGAGAGCGGTGGCAAGGGCCAGCTGATGGACGGCTCGCCCTCCTACGTCACCAACGACGTGGCGCTGGTGAAGAACCTGGACCTGGACTACAAGGTGGTCTTCGCCGGATCCGAGGCCGCCCAGATCACCCAGATCCAGCAGTTCGCCAAGGAGGAGAAGCCCTTCCTCAGCTACTGGTACCAGCCGCAGTGGCTGTTCAACGAGGTGCCGATGGTCGAGGTGAAGCTCCCGGAGTACACGGACGCGTGCGCGGCCAAGGACCCCGCGGACATCGACTGCGCGTACCCGACGACGCCACTGCAGAAGTTCCTCAACGCCGACTTCGCCGAGCGCGGGGGCGAGGCGTCCGCGTTCCTGAAGAAGTTCCGGTGGTCGGAGAAGGACCAGAACGAGGTCTCCGAGATGATCGCCCAGCAGAAGCTCACGCCCCAGGAGGCGGCGGAGCGCTGGATCGAGCGGCACCCGGACGTCTGGAAGAAGTGGCTTCCGCAGGACTGACGGAACCGGCATCACGGTGCCCGGCTCCTGCCCCGGAGCCGGGCACCGACTGATCTTCCGCCTGTCCGGCCACCCGCGTCTTCCGCCCTAACGCGCCCGGACCGTCGCCAGCACGTCCCGGTCCGGCTGGAGCGTCAGGCCCGTGACGGGCGCGATCTCGCCCGGGTCGACGTCCAGGGTGAAGCGGCGGGCCAGCACGGCCAGGAGGAGGACGGACTCCACCATCGCGAAGCGCGTACCGATGCAGACCCGGGGCCCGCCGCCGAACGGGAACCACGCGTACTCCCCGATCTCGTCGCCGCCCGTAGCGTCCCAGCGCTCGGGGCGGAACTCCTCCGGCTCGGGGAACCACCGCGCGTCGCGGTGCGTCGACCACTGGCTCGTCCACACCCGGGTGCCCTCCTCGACCGGCAGACCCCCGATCGTCGCCCCCTCCCTCGCGACCCCGGTGATCAGCCAGACGGCCGGGTACAGCCGCAGCGTCTCCTTCACCACCGCCTGGCTGTACGTCAGCCGGGCGTAGTCCTCGAAGCCGGGCTCCCGGTCGCCGAGCACCCGGTCCAGCTCCTCGGCGAGCGCGTCGCGGACCCGGGGACTGCGGGAGAGCAGATACCACGCCCACACCAGCGTCGTACTCGTCGTCTCGTGACCGCCGATGTAGAGCGTGACCGCCTCGTCGCGGATCTCCTCGTCGCTGAGGTGCGTCCCGCTCTCGTCGACCGCGGTCAGCAACCGGCTGAGCAGATCGGGGCGTTCCTCCTCGCCGTCCCGGTGCCGGGCGACGACGCGGCCCACCTCGGCGTCGATGACGGCGGCGGCCTTTCTGATGCGTGCCCGGCCCGGCGTCGGCACCCAGTCGGGGAGCAGCGCGCCGATCCCGGCGAACTCCTTGCCGATCTCCGCCTGCGCGACGTCCATCGCCCGGCCCATCGCCTCGGAGTCCGCCGGGGTGTCCACACCGAAGATGGTGCGCACCGCGATCCGCTGCGTCAGCGCGGCCATCTCCCGCTTGACGTCCACCCGTTCACCGTCGGACCAGCCGTCAGCCAGCTCCACCGCGCAGTCCGCCATGGTGGCCGCGTACGACCTGACCTGCCTGGGCCGCACCGAGGGCTGCACCAGCGAGCGTTTGCGCCGCCAGTCCCGGCCCCGCGCCACGATGATCCCGTTCCCCATCACCGTCCGGAACGCGATACCCAGCTTCGGCTGGTCGAAGGTGTGCTCCGTCTCGGTGAGCAACTCGCCTATGCAGTCGGGGTCGGCGACGAAGACGCACCGGTTGCGGCCGAACCGCCAGCGCACCAGATCCCCATGCCCGCGCAGGAGTTCGAAGAAGGTGAGAGGGTTCTTCGCGAACTGCGGCAGATTGCCCAGAAGGGGCAGCCCCTTGGGGCCCGGGACGAACGTATGGCCGCAAGGCCGGGTGTCGGGCGCCGGGCCGGTCTGCGTGGACATCGAGGAACTCCGCTCCCTGGGGTGCGCCACGGTGGCGCGCAATCGTTCGAACCTCATCGAACGTTATGAGGGCGGCACTCCGCCAGGTCGTCGGACCGGCGTGACCGGAATCCGTCGTCACCGTGCGGAGTACGCGAGCGTCGAGGGCAGCCGCACGTGCCACCATCCTGGATGCGGACGGGGGAGGCCATCGATTTCGTGCGCGCCGTCAAACCGGAGCGGGCCGTCGGCATCCATGACGCCCAGATCAACGAGCGCGGTCCGGTCGGCGTGAACGGATTGCTGGAGGAAGAGAGCCGCACCGACCACCCCTGGCTGGCACCTTGTTCGCAGCTGTGACTCCGTCACCGCGACGTTTCGGCGCGCACCCGCCTGGTCGGATACGAGGAAGTCGTCCAGGCCAGGGGTGGGGACTCACTGCCCTCCAGGGCTGCCCAGGGGTTCAGAGAGTCTCGCCCAACGAGTCCGCCAGCCGCCGCCGTGCCGCCCGTGTCGCCGGCAGCGTCGCCGCCACGACCGCACCCAGCACCGCCCCGACGATCACCGTCAACAGCACCGGCAACGGAGGCAGTTGGCCGATCCCCGCACCGATCCCGCTCGACGCGCCCTGAGTGTCCACCAGCCACTTGCCGGACAGCGCACCCACCGTCGTCCCCACCACTGCGGATACGAGCGCGGTCAGACCGGCCGCCGTCACGATCATCGCCCCGATCTGCCGGGGCGTCAGCCCGATCGCTTTCAGGGCGAGCAGGTCCCGACCCCGGTCGCGTACGCCCGTGCTGATCAGCGTCAGCAGTTCGGTCAGCCCGATCAGTGCCAGCACCGCGATCAGTGCGGCGATCACTCCGCGTGCCGGTTCCAGCCGGTCGGCCGGATTGGGCGTCTCCCGGATCTCCAGCGTTCCGCCTGCCGCCACGGCGAGCGTGCCGCTCACCGCCCGGGGGTCCGCCCCCTCGTGCAGCACCAGGGCATGGAAGGCGGGCCGCAGCAGCGGATCGCGCTCCCGCAGGGCGTCGATGGTCGTGGTGATCACCCGGCCGCCGGATTCGGGTTCGATAGTACGGCCGACGAGGTGCAGGATCTGCGGCCGTCCCGCGACGGTCATCCGCACCCAGTCGCCGACCCGCACCCCGAGGAGATCCAGCAGCCCCTGCCCGGCCACTGCCTCGTCCGGACCGCCGACCGCGCGCCCTTCCACCACCGCGGAGGGATACGGGTGATGAGCCGTGCCCAGCCCGCGGAGCGTGATGGTGCCGGTCTGCCCCGGCACGAGCGCCGCCATCTCCGCGCCCGGATGGACCGCGGCGATGTCCGGGATCGTCGAGAGGGTCTTCTCCAGCTCCGAGTCCGACGGCCCGGTGGGCTGCTCGGCCCGTACGGTCAGGGCCGCGGGCAGTCCCATCTGCGCCGGCCGGCTGCGGAACTGGTCCAGCGTCGACCAGGCGACGAGCGCGACCGTGATGAGCACCAGCGGCAGGGCGAGCCGGGCCACCGGTACGAGTGTCCGGCCGCGTCGCGGGAACGCCGCACGCCACCCCAGGACCAGGGCCGGAGGAACCCGCATCCCGAGAGCCCGCCTGCCGAGTGCGGTCATCGACGCGACGGAGGGCAACGCGGCCCGGGCCACCGGCACCGGTGGCACCCGTCCGGCCCGCCAGGCCGAGAGCCCGGTGGCAGCCGCGATCAGCAGCACCGCGCCGCAGGGGACGCCGATCATCAGCGCGGTGTGGCCGGGCAGGTCCTGCCACACCGCCGCCGCCTCCCCGATCCGCCCCGGTATGCGGGCGCCCAGCAGTGCGATCGCCGCCGTGCCGAGGGTCACGCCGAGGAGCGCGAAGGCCAGGTGCTGTACGAGGAAGCCGCGGGCGACCTGGCCGGGGGTGAAGCCGACGGCCTTGAGTATGGCGATGTCCCTCAGCTGGCCGCGGACCCGGGCACCGATCGCTCCCGACGCGGCCAGTGCCGCCGCGAGCAGCGCACCGAGCCCGAACACGGCGAACACCTTTCCCAGGAGCCGGTCGTCGCCACCCGCCTCGGCCCGTGCCTGCTGCCACTTGGTGACCTGTGCCACCCGATCGGCGCCGAGTACGGTCACCGCGCGCTGGACGATGAAGTCGGTGTCGCCCGGATCCTCCAAGCGCAGCCCCACGCTCTGCCCGGTGTCTCCACGGGCGACCTCGTCGAGCGTGCCGGGGAGCACCCAGCCGATGCCTGGTCCGCCGCCCGGCTGGTAGCCCGGCTCGGCCACCTCGGCGATCCCGCTCACGTGCAGTGCGTGCGGGGCGCCGTCGGGCCCGGTGACCCGCACCGTGTCGCCCGGCTCGGCCCACAGTGCCCGCGCGACCGAACCTTCCAGTACGACGGTGCCGTCCCGGGCGCCGTCGTCCGGCCGGGCGAGCCAGCTGCCCGCCGTGACGAGTGGCCGCCCCGTCTCCGGGGGCGCCGCCTTGGCCGCGCGGAGGGTCACCCCGGCCCGCGCGCCGCGCGACTCGAAGGTCGTCGCCGCAGTGCGGAAGGGTCCCGAGAGGGCTGCGACCCCGTCCACGCCGGACAGTGCGTCCATGTCCGCCCCGGCGCGGGTGTGCAGCCAGATGTGCGCGCCCTGGGACTGGTTGAAGACCCGCTGCCAGGGGTTCGCGGCGTAGCTGAACAGCGCGCCGGCCAGCAGGAGCGAGGCGATGACCCCGGCACTGGCCAGCACGACGAAGAGAGCTTCGCCGCGGTGTGCGCGGAAGTCGGCCTGAGCCCAGCGCAGAGTGGCCCGCACGGTCACTCCTTCAGTTCGAGTACGCCGGAGACGCCGCCGGCCGGCCCGCGGTGTCCGCCGCCGAGCTGCGCGTCGTCGGCTATGCGCCCGTCGAAGAAGCTGATGACGCGGTCGGCGGCACTGGCCATCCGGGCGTCGTGGGTGACCATCATGATCGTCTGGCCGCGCTGGTGGAACCGGGAGAGCAGCCGCAGCACCTCGCGGGTGCCCTTGCTGTCGAGGCTGCCGGCCGGCTCGTCGGCGAGCAGCAGCGTGGGGTGGTTGACCAGCGCGCGGGCGAGTGCGACCCGCTGCTGTTCGCCGCCCGACAGCTCGCCGGGCATCGACCGCTCGCGGCCTTCCAGGCCGAGTTCGGCGAGCAGTCCGGCGCGGGAGTCGCGGGCGGCTTTCGGGGAGGCGCCGGCGAGCAGGGCGGGCAGTTCGACGTTGTCGGCAACGGTGAGGTTGGAGACCAGGTTGAAGAACTGGAAGACAACGCCGATGCTGCGGCGCCTGAGGACCGCCCAGCGGGCCTCGCGGTATGCGTCGACCCGCTCTCCACCGAGCCACAGCTTCCCGCTGTCGGGCCGCTGGAGGCCGCCGATCAGATGCAACAGCGTGGACTTGCCGGCTCCCGACGGCCCGGTGACCGCGACGAACTCGCCCGGCTGGACGGACAGGTCCACCCCGCGCACCGCAGGCACCGGTGCGCCCTCGCCGTAGTGCGTCTTGGCCAGGCCCTCGGCGCGCACGATGGGCACGGCAGGAGCGGTGGTGGCGTCGTCGCTCATTCCAGCTCCTCCTGACAGCGTTCCAGCCAGTCGAGGTCGGCCTGCAGATGCAGCATGGCACCCTCGATCAGCAGTTGGGAGATCTTGTTGTCGCGGTCCTCGGCTGCGGCCAGCTTCGACAGGTCCCGCATGGTGTTGAGGTACTGGCGCCGCTGCTTGTTGATCAGCGCGACAGGGTCGGCCAGACCCGACCGCGGTGCGAGCGCGAGCTTCATGAAGAACTCGTCCCGTACCCGGGGCTCCTCCGCGGTGTCCTCGAACCAGGCCAGCACGGCCTCGCGCCCGGCGTCCGTCAGCTTGTACGTGCGCTTGTTGGGCCGGCCTGACTGCTCGACGTCCTCGCCTTCGATCAGGCCGCTCTTCTCCAGCCGGCCGAGGGTGACATAGATCTGGCCGACGTTGGGCTGAGGGTACGCGGAGCCCAGGAGCTTCTCAAGGTCCTGCTTCAGCTCGTAACCGTGCGCAGCGCTACGGGTGAGGAGCGCAAGGAGCGCCAGCCGCACTCGCTCCCCCTCCTTCCCGCTCCGTAGTCAACGGTTCACCCGGCACGGGACCGAGTGGCGTCGGCGTCTGCCTTGTCTGCCTGGACGTCTAGTATCGCCCATGCCTAACGGGTATATATGGGCCACGATGGTCGGCGGCGTAGCCGGATCGTGCACTGGGAGGAATCTATGCGGTGGATGCATGCCGCGGGTAGAGCTCTCCTGGTCGCGGCGGTAGTGCTGGCGGGATACGCCGGTTTCGGCGTCCGCGCGGACGAGGACGCGGCCTCCGGGGCCCGCGGCCCCATGACGCTCGTGACGGCGGGCGACCTGACCGACTACCTCTCCCCACTGCTCGACGACTGGAACCGCGATCACCCCGACGAGCACGTCACGCTCGTCGAGCTGCCCGACTCGGCCGACGAGACCCGGGCCCAGATGATCAGCGAACTGCGATCGGGCCGCGACCGGTTCGACGTACTGAACATCGACGTCGCCTGGACGTCCGAGTTCGCAGCGGCCGGATGGATCTCCCCGCTCGAGCGTGACCGCTTCCCTCTGGACGCCCTCCTGCGGCCGGTCGTCGACACCGCGACCTTCGACGGCCGGCTCTACGCGGTCCCGTACGTCACGAACGCGGGACTGCTCTACTACCGCAAGGACATCCTGGACCGGGTAGGTGAGAAGCCGCCGCACACCTGGGCCGAGCTGGTCCGCCAGGCGCGGACGATCGCCCCGAAGTACGGACTGGCCGGCTATGCCGGCCAGTTCCTGCCGTACGAGGGGCTCACCGTCAACGTCACCGAGGCCGTGCACTCGGCGGGCGGTTCGATCCTGCGCGACGACGGCGCCCGGGTGAGCGTGGACTCGGACGCGGCGCGCGCCGGACTGCGGTTCCTCGCGGACGGTGTGCGGGACGGCTGGATCTCCCGTGAGGCGCTCGGCTACAAGGAGGAGGAGTCCCGGCAGGCGTTCCAGGACGGCCGACTGCTCTTCCTGCGGAACTGGCCCTATGTGTACGCCGACGCGAGCGCGGAAGGGTCGAAGGTCGCGGGCAGGTTCGGCGCCCTGCCGCTGCCCGGGCCCGACGGGCCCGGCACCAGCGTGCTGGGTGGCTCCAACCTCGCCGTCAGCAGCCATGCGCGGCATCCGGCGTCGGCAGCCGATCTGATCTCCTACCTCACCAGTGAACGGGTCCAGCGGCGGGTGCTCACCGAGGGCTCGCTGCCGCCGGTGCGCGCCGCACTGTACGAGGACCCCGAGCTGATCCGCGCGTATCCGTACCTGCCCACGCTCCGTAAGAGCGTGCTGTCGGCGGTGCCACGCCCCAAGAGTCCGCGCTACGACCAGGTGAGCCTCGCCGTACAGGCCGTGGCGCAGGACGTGATGGCGCTGCGCCAGACGCCCGAGCAGGCGGCGGCGCGGCTTGCGCGCGAGCTCGAAACGATCTCCCGCAAGGGTTGATCCCACCCGTCCGTCCTCCAAGGGTCTCTACTTACGTGTTAAGTAGAGACCCTTCTCGTGCGCCTGGGCATTTCTGAGCAAACTACCCCAACTTTTCGCTGTTTCTGGACACATCGTTGACACCTTCCAGTCGTCCTTACTTAACATGCATGCATAACAGCGCACCAATCTGGGGCGCTCTCGCATTCAGTAGAAACAGGTCGACGCGAGATGCTCAGCACCCTTCCGGCCGACACCGGCCACCCCTCCCGCAGCACCACCCCGTCTGACTCCTGGTGGCGCGACGCGGTGATCTACCAGGTCTACGTCCGCAGCTTCCTCGACAGCACGGGGGACGGCGTCGGCGACCTGGCCGGCGTACGGGCCGGGCTTCCCTACCTCAGGAAGCTCGGCGTCGACGGCATCTGGCTCAGCCCCATCTACCCGTCGCCGCAGCACGACCACGGCTACGACGTCGCCGACTACTGCGGCGTCGACCCCGTCTACGGCGACCTCGCCGAGTTCGACCGGCTGGTGTCCGACGCCCGCCGACTCGGGCTCAAGCTGCTGCTCGACATCGTCCCCAACCACTGCTCCAGCGAGCACCCATGGTTCCGCGACGCACTCGCCGCGGGGCCGGGCAGCGCGCCGCGCTCCCGCTTCCACTTCGCGCCCGGCCGCGGTCCGGCCGGGGCGGAGCCGCCCAACAACTGGCGCGCCATGTTCGGCGGTCCCGCCTGGAGCCGGATCACCGAGCCCGGCGGCGCCCCCGGAGACTGGTACCTCCACCTCTTCACGCCTGAGCAGCCCGACCTGAACTGGCGCGACCCCGCCGTGGGCGACGACTTCGAGCGGGTGCTGCGCTTCTGGCTGGACCGCGGTGTCGACGGCTTCCGCATCGACGTCGCCGCCGGACTGTTCAAGCACCCCGAGCTGCCCGACTCGGACGACCCCGGAGCCGACGAGCGGGCCCGCGACGCCGTGAACCAGCTGGCCTGGAACCAGCCCGAGGTCCACGACGTGTGGCGCCGCTGGCGCTCGGTCTGCGAGGAGTACACCGCCCGGGACGGCCTCGAGCGACTGCTGGTCGGCGAGGTGTCCGTGCCGACCGCACGCGAGCACGCCGAGTACGTCCGCCCCGACGAACTGCACCAGGCGTTCTTCTTCGACCTGCTCAGCGCGCCCTGGGACGCCGACGCCTTCCGCGCGACGATCACCGAGGCGATACGCGACATCGCCGGCACCGGCTCCACCGTCACCTGGGTCCTCAACAACCACGACCAGGTCCGTACGGTCACCCGCTACGCGGGCGAGCCGGGGGTGGAAGGCAGCGGGCTGGGAGCCGCCCGCGCCCGCGCCGCCGCCCTCCTGATGCTCGCCCTGCCCGGCGCCGCCTACGTCTACCAGGGCGAGGAGCTCGGCCTCCCGGAGGTCCTCGACCTGCCCGACGAGGTCCTCACCGACCCGATCTTCCGCCGCACCGGCAGCCGCAAGCACGTCCGGGACGGCTGCCGCGTGCCACTGCCCTGGTCCGGACACGCCTCACCGTTCGGCTTCAGCCAGGAAGCGGTCGGCGCCAAGCCGTGGCTGCCGCAGCCCGAGTGGTTCGCCGAGCACGCCACCGACCGTGCCCTGGCCGACACCCGTTCCTTCTGGCACCTCTACCGCGACGGTCTCCAGCTGCGGCGCACCCTGCCGCAGCTCGGCGACGGCACCCTGCGCTGGCTGGACGCGCCTGCGCACGTGCTGGCGATCGCCCGCGGCGACGGCCTGGTCTGCGCCGTGAACTTCGGCACGGAGCCGGTGCCCGCCCCGGTCCCCGGGACTCCGCTGCTCGCCAGCGGACCCTGTCCCGACGGTGTGCTCCCCGCGGCGACCGCCGCCTGGTGGACGGCCGAGTGCCCGGCCCCGTAAGCCCCGGGGAATCCGACGCCGAGCGGACCCCCTGCCTCTGACCTCCTGAACCCCGCGCGAAACCCCTCCAAGTGAAGCCAGGGCCCACCCCGTGGCCCCGGACTTCCTCGAAAGGACCTCATCATGCGACGACCCAGCAAGACGACCCGACGGACCACGGCCACCGCAACGGCGGCCCTCGCTCTCGTCCTCGGTGCCACCGCCTGCGGCGGCACCACCGGACCCGCGAGCGGCGGCGAACTCAGCGGCCAGACCGTGACCGTGGCAGGCGTCTGGACCGGCAGCGAGCAGGAGAACTTCAAGAAGGTCCTGGACGCCTTCACCGAGAAGACCGGTGCCAGGACGGTCTTCGTCCCCTCCGGCGACAACGTCTCCACCTTCGTGGGAAGCAAGATCGAGGGCGGCAACGCGCCGGACGTGGTGATGGTTCCCCAGGTGGGCGTGCTCCAGCAGTTCGCCAAGGAGGGCTGGCTCCAGCCCTTGTCCGACCAGGCCGCCACGACGGCAGGCTCCACCCTCGCCCCGGTGTGGAAGAACTACGGCACCGTCGACGGCACGTACTACGGCCTCTACTTCAAGGCCGCCCACAAGTCCACCGTCTGGTACGCCCCCGAGGCCTTCACCCAGGCCGGCGTCAGCGAGCCCAAGAGCTACGCCGACATGCTGAAGGCCGGCCGCACCCTCGCCGACTCCGGCCGCCCGGCCTTCGCCATAGCCGGCGAGGACGGCTGGACCCTCACCGACTGGTTCGAGAACATCTACCTCTCCCAGGCCGGGCCGGAGAAGTACGACCAGCTCGCCCAGCACACGCTCAAGTGGACCGACGACAGCGTCGTCAAGGCGCTGACCACCCTCGGGGAACTGTTCAAGGACAAGCAGCTCGTCGCCGGCGGCGCCGAGGCGGCGCTGGGTACCGACTTCCCCTCGTCGGTCGCGCAGGTCTTCGGCCCCGAGCCCAAGGCGGGCATGGTCTACGAGGGCGACTTCGTCGGCGGCGTCGCCACGGGCCAGTTCGGCAAGAAGCTCGGAGAAGACGCCAAGTTCTTCCCGTTCCCCGCGGTCGACGGCGGCAAGGCGCCGGTCGTCAGCGGCGGTGACGCGGCCGTCGTCCTCAAGGACGGAAAGAACAGCAAGGCCGGCATGAAGCTGCTCGAGTTCCTGGCCGACGCCGAGGCGGCCGAGGTCTGGGCCGGCGCGGGCGGCTTCCTGTCCCCGAACAACGAGGTCGACCTCGCCTCGTACAGCGACGACACCACCCGCAGCACCGCCGACTCGCTCATCACGGCGGGCAATTCGATCCGCTTCGACATGTCGGACCAGGCCCCGGCCGCGTTCGGCGGCACCAAGGGCGCGGGCGAGTGGAAGCTCCTCCAGGACTTCCTGCGCGACCCGTCGGACCCGCAGGGCACGGCCGCGAAGCTCGAGGCCGAGGCCGTCAAGGCCTACGGGAACTGAGGCGCTCCCCATGGCTGACGCCCTGACCGCCCGCGCCGCGACGAACCCGCGGCGTCTGGCGCAGAGAAAGAAACGCCGCCTCGCCGTCGTCTTCGTCCTGCCGGCCCTGTTGCTGCTCGGCGCGCTGGTCGTATACCCGGTCCTCTTCTCCCTCGGCCGCAGCTTCTTCGACGCCGGCGGCGACCGCTTCGTCGGAGCCGGGAACTACGCGGCGATCATCCACGACCCGGCCACCCTCAAGGCCATCCGCAACAGCACCATCTGGGTCGTCGTCGCCCCTCTCCTGCTGACCGGACTCGGGCTGATGCTCGCTGTGCTCACCGAGAAGGTGCGCTGGGCCACCGCGTTCAAGCTGGTGCTCTTCTTGCCGATGGCCGTGTCGTTCCTCGCCGCGGGCATCATCTTCCGGCTCGCCTACGAACAGGACCCGGACCGGGGCGTGCTCAATGCCGCCGTCGTCGGCGTCCACGACGCCTTCCACGACGCTGCCGCCTATCCGACGGCCCGTGCCCGAGAGGACCACGGTCTGACCGGCGGGGCGGGCGGCCCCTACAGCACCGAGGAGACTGTCCGTCCCGGCCGCTCGGTCAGCCTCGGCTTCGTCGGGGTGGCACCCGACGCGATGCCCGCCGGAGCGAAGGCCGCGGCCGCCGCGGCGCCGGACACGGACGGGATCGGGGGCGTCGTCTACCTCGACTTCGCCCCCGGCGGCGCCGGCACGCCCGGCAAGGTCGACCCGGGCGAGAAGGGACTGCCCGGCATGGTGGTCGAGGCCGCACGGGACGGCCGGGTGGCCGCTACCGCCACCACGGCCGACGACGGGTCGTTCCACATCACCGGGCTCGCCGACGGCGAGTACACCGTCAGGCTGCCGGCAGCCAACTTCGCGGCCCCGTACCAGGGCGTGAACTGGCTCAGCCCGGCTCTGGTGACGCCGGCCATCATCGCCGCCTACCTGTGGGTGTGGACCGGCTTCGCGATGGTCCTGATCGGCGCCGGCCTCGCGGCCATCCCGCGCGACGCGCTGGAGGCCGCGCGGATGGACGGTGCCACCGAGGGCCAGATCTTCCGCAAGATCACCGTGCCGCTGCTCGCTCCGGTGCTCACCGTCGTCTTCGTGACCTTGGTGATCAACGTGATGAAGGTCTTCGACCTCGTCTACATCATCGCGCCGGGGCCGGTCCAGGAAGAGGCGAATGTGCTGGCCACCCGCATGTGGCTGGTCTCCTTCGGCGGCGGCAACGACCAGGGGCTCGGCAGCGCGCTCAGCGTGGTGCTCCTCCTGCTGGTCGTCCCGGCGATGCTCTTCAACATCCAGCGTTTCCGAAGGAGCGGAGCATGAGCGGCCACAGCACCATCGAGCGCCCACCGACCCGGCACGCGGCAGCCGTCCGGCCCGTCCCCGCCCCGTCCGCGCCCGGGCCGCGCCGCAGGAACCGGATGTCGCGTCTGCTGAGCAACTCCGTCGTCCAGGGCGTCCTGATTCTGGTCGCCCTCGTCTGGATCACCCCACTGGCGGGCCTGCTCCTGTCCTCGATGCGCTCCGAGCGGGACAACGCCTCCGACGGCTGGTGGACCGCGCTCACCGACCCGTCCCAGCTGTCCCTGGACAACTACAGCGCCCTGCTGAAGGATTCCGGCATCGCGGCGGCCTTCGGGAACACCATCCTGATCTCCGTGCCCACCACCGCCTTGGTGGTCGCCATCGCGGCACTCGCCGGATACGCCTTCGCGTGGCTGGAGTTCCCCGGCCGGGACGGCATCTTCCTGGTGGTGGTCGGGCTGCTGGTCGTACCCGTGCAGATCGGGCTGCTCCCGGTGGCCAAACTCTTCGGCGCGGTGGGACTGTTCGGCACGATCACGGGCGTCGTCCTCTTCCACGTCGCTTACGGCCTGCCGTTCGCGATCTTCCTGCTGCGCAACTACTTCGCCGGAATACCGCGCGAAATGCTGGAAGCCGCCCGGATGGACGGCGGCAGCGAGTGGCGGATCTTCTCCCGGCTCGTGCTGCCGCTCGGCCGTCCGGCCATCGCGAGCCTGGCCATCTTCCAGTTCCTGTGGGTCTGGAACGACATGCTCGTGGCGCTGCTCTTCGCGGACAGCGAGTCCCAGCCGCTCACGGTCGCGCTGCAGTCCCAGATGCGGCAGTTCGGAAGCAACATCAGCGTCCTCGCGCCGGGGGCGTTCCTGTCCCTGGTGGTCCCGCTGGTCGTCTTCTTCGCCTTCCAGCGCCACTTCGTCCAGGGCGTGATGGCGGGCTCGGTGAAATAGCCGCCACACCGGCCGTGCCTCCCCGACCTCGAAGATCCCGCCCTGTCGAGGGCCAGGGTCTTCGAGGTCCGGGCGGGCCGCCACCCGTGGGAGCGGCCCGGGGGTCCGTCAGACGCCCTGCGGCGCGCCGGCCGGCCTGCCCCGGCCCCGCGTCAGCGAGTAGCCGAACACGGCCGCCAGCGCGGCGAGCACACCACCGCCCACGGTCCACAGCCAGCGGTCGGTCCACCAGCCCGAGGCCCAGCCGTCCTCCGGCTCACCGGCTGACGGCACACGCGGCGCCGCCGATCCACCCGCGTCGCCCGCCGAGGCGACCGAGACACCCGGCACCAGCGGCTCGGAGAGCGCGCCGTCCACGTCGTGGGCCCCGCCCTGCTCCTTGACGGTCGCCTTCACCTCGGCGCCGACCGGTAGTCCGAGCTCGTCGGCGGGCAGGTCCACCACCGTGAGCCGGACGTAGTAGCTGCCGGGCAGCGGGTCGTTCGCCCACGGCTCGGACCAGGCCCGCACGGGGCGCAGGACGCAGGACAGCTCGACGGTGGCCGCGTCGGCCGCCGCCTTCCTGGTCTGGTGCCCGTACATGCAGGCCTGGCGGCGGCGCAGCCCGTCGTACACGTCGATCTGCCAGGTGGACGTGGAGCGCCGGGCCGCGTTCTCGGGCAGTTTCACCGTGGCCTCGACGGTGGGCCGCTGACCGGCGTCGGCCGGGAACACCCAGTACAGGTAGTCGCCCGCCGAGGCCTGCGCGGTCCCCGTCTGGTCCTGCTTCAGCGCGGTGGCCGTACGGAACGTGGTCCCGGCCTCCGTGGGGCCCGCCCCGTCCTCGGCGGGGCTCGCGCTCGCCGACGGGTCGTCCGCCACCGCGGCGCCGGCCGAGGTGAGCAGGGTCAGTCCGGCGAGCAGCGCTCCGGTCAGCGCGCGTCGCACGCCGTGGGTGCGGCGAGTTGTCGTACGCATCAGTTGGTCCTCCATACGGCGACGCGCCAGCGCGAGATCCAGCCGGTCAGCAGACCCGCGACCAGTCCGGTCAGGACGAGCACGCCGAGCAGCCACCAGCCGCGGCCGAGCCCGAAGGCCGCCACGTCGGAGGCGTTGTCCGGGCCGTCCACCAGATCCACCGTCAGTTCGACCGGCAGGCCGGGGGACTTCTTCACCGAGGCGGGCGCGGAGAAGGAGTGGGCGAGCTGGAGGCAGACGGTCTCGGCGGCGGGCTCGCCGTCGTCACCGTCCTCCGCCTCGGGCTTCGGATAGCGCAGCCCGGACGAGATCACGTCGGTGCGGCCGGTTCCGGCCTCGGAACCCCGGACGATCTCCCGTCCGTGCACGGTCACCGCGCGCAGCAGCACCCCGTAGTCGTCGTCCACGGCACGGTCGGCCGCCACGCTCGCCGAGGCGCGCAGCTCCTGACCGGGCAGCACGTCGACGCGGTACCAGCGGTGTTCGCCGATCTCCTCGCGGTCCGTGTAGAGACCCGGCTCCAGCTTGGGGGCGGCGGAGCAGCTCCCGGCGCCCTCGGTCGCCACCGGAGTGACGACGGGCTCGGCGGCCCGGTCAACCAACTGCTTGACGCGGTCGGACAGTTCGTCCTTGTGCTGGACGGCGGTGTACGTGCCGCCGGTGGCCTCCGCGATACAGGTCAGCTGCTGGCGGATCTTGGCGTTGGGCACCAGACCCAGCGTGTCCACGACCAGGTGGGTGCCGCGCGCTGCGATCTCCCGGGCCACCTCGCACGGGTCGAGCGGCCCGCAGGTGTCCTCGCCGTCCGTGATGAGCACGATCCGCCGCGAACCGTCCCCGCCCTCCAGGTCGTCGGCCGCGCCGAGCAGGGCCGGGCCGATCGGGGTGAAGCCGGTCGGGGCGAGGGTGGCGACCGCGGTCTTCGCTTCCGTACGGTCCAGCGGGCCGACCGGGTAGAGCTGCCGGGTGTCCTTGCAGCCGACCTTGCGGTCCTCGCCGGGATAGTCCGCGCCGAGCGTCCGTATGCCGAGCTGCACCTGCTCGGGCACCGCGTCCAGAACATCGTTGAACGCCTGCTTGGCGGCGGCCATCCGGGACTGTCCGTCGATGTCACGGGTGCGCATGGAGCCGCTGACGTCGAGCACCAGCTCGACCTTGGGGGAGGGGGTGGCGGGGGCTTCGTCGGCGGCGGCGGGGATCGCGGTGCCGAGCCCGGCGGCCAGGGTGGCGAGCGCTATGCCCACCCCGGTCGTCAGCCGTTTTCTTGTGATCATCGCCGGATCCTATGGAAGATCAGTTCGTATTCCCAACCGGGGCCGGCTCGGTGGGGCGCCGGCCGCGGGGCGGCCACGATCGCCGCCGCCGTGCGGGACACCTTCCGCGGCCCTCGCGCTGATCCCCAGTGAAGCTCCCCCCTTGACCTGGACAGCCTGATACTGGGACGGAAGGTCCCGGAGGAAGCAGTCACAGGTAGTGAGCAAGAAGAGCAACATGAGTAAGCG
>NZ_JOEZ01000054.1 GCF_000721175.1 Streptomyces anulatus | reverse complement strand
GTACTGCAGGGGGGACCCTGTGGGAGAGTAGGACGCCGCCGAACAATTTTTCCGGGAAAGCCCCGCACCTTTTGGTGCGGGGCTTTTCTGCGTTCCCGGTGTGATCGGCGACGAGGGGCATCACCTGGAGCAGGCTGATGCCCCTCGGATCTCTCAGAGGCGGCCTGCGGCCTTCAGGGCCAAGTACATGTCAGCAAGTGCGGGAGCGAGGTTGTCCGGGGTGGCGTCCACGACGACGACGCCGTGGCGCCGGAGCCGGTCGGCCGTGCGGCGCCTGTCCGCCTGGGCCCGGCCGGCGGCTGCCGCGTCGTACACCGAGTCCACCGTTCCCCGGCCATCGGCCATTTCCTCGATCCGCGGGTCGGAGACAGCGGCCAGCAGCACGGTGTGGCGCTGGGTGAGCTGAGGAAGCACCGGGAGGAGCCCCTCCTCGATGGGGGCGGCCTCCAGCGTCGTGAGGAGAACGATCAGCGAACCGCGGGGGGCGTCGGTGAGGGCGGCATTGCTGAGGCCGCGGGCGTCCGTCTCGATGAGCTCGGGTTCCAGCGTGGCCAGGGTGTTGATGACGGTGCCCAGAACATTTCCCGTGGCCGTCCGGCCCTGGACCCGAGCTCGGACCTGGCGGTCGTACGCCAGGAGGCTCACGCGGTCGCCCGCCCGGGTGGCGAGTGCGGTGAGGAGGAGTGTGGCGTCCATCGAGGCGTCGAGACGGGGGACGTCGCCCACCCGGCCCGCAGACGTGCGCCCGGTGTCGAGGACGATCAGGATGTGCCGGTCACGCTCGGGGCGCCACGTCCGGACCGCTACGGCGGACTGGCGCGCGGTGGCCCGCCAGTCGATGGAGCGGGTGTCGTCCCCCGGCACGTAGGCCCGCAGACTGTCGAACTCCGTGCCTTCACCGCGTGTCAGAACGTTGGTACGGCCGTCGAGTTCACGGAGCCGGGCGAGCCGGGAAGGCAGATGCTTGCGGCTGGTGAACGGCGGCAGCACGCGTACGGTCCACGGGGCCCGGTGCTGCCCTTGACGTGAGGCAAGGCCGAGCGGGCCGTACGAACGGACCGTGATGCGTTCCGCCCGCCGTTCGCCGCGCCGGGTCGGACGCAGCACCGTGACCAGGCGTCGCTGTTCGCCGGCGGGGACCGTCAGCATGTGACGGGAAGCGCGGTGTTCGGTGCCCGACGTCCAGCTGCTGGGGGGCCAGGCATCCCGCAGCTGGGCGCGCAGACGCCGACGCGAGGTGTTGGTTACTGTCAGTTGCACTTCTGCCGCGTCACCAAGTCGAACAGATGTGTCACCGGATCGAGTGAATCGAAGCGTGCGCACTGGCGCGGCCAGGGCATAGTCACACAGAATTGCCAGAGAGAGCGGGGCGTTGACCGCGAGCATCCCGGTCCAGCTGGGAGCGAGGATGCCTACGGGGAGTGACCCCAGGGCGGCCAGCAGCGCGGTACGTCCGGTGAGGGCCATGGTCACCGCCTCATCGGGGTACGGGGACGTGGGCGAGCACTGAGGCGATGACGGAGTCCGGGGTGACTCCTTCCATTTCCGCCTCGGGCCGCAGGTGGATGCGATGACGGAGCGTGGGGAGCGCCAGGGCCTTCACATCGTCCGGGATGACATAGTCCCGGCCGGTCAGCCAGGCCCAGGCGCGGGCGGTCGACAGCAGTGCGTTGGTGCCCCGGGGGGAGACGCCGAGGGCGAGCGAGGGGGATTCGCGCGTGGCACGGCAGATATCCACGACATAGCCGGCGATCTCGGGGGACACGGTCGTCTTCGCGACGGCTTCGCGAGCCGCCTCCAGATCTGCGGGTCCGGCGACGGGCCTTATCCCGGCGGCCGTGAGGTCGCGCGGGTTGAATCCGTCGGCGTGGCGGGTGAGGACGTCGATCTCGTCCTGCCGCGAGGGGAGCGGGACCGTCAGTTTGAGCAGGAAGCGGTCCAGTTGGGCTTCGGGGAGGGGATAGGTGCCCTCGTACTCGACGGGGTTCTGGGTCGCGGCGACGAGGAAGGGGTCAGGCAGTGGCCGCGGCGTTCCGTCGACGGTGACCTGCCGCTCCTCCATGGCCTCAAGGAGGGAGGACTGGGTCTTGGGAGGGGTGCGGTTGATCTCGTCGGCGATCAGCAGGTTGGTGAAGACGGGGCCGGGCTGGAAGGAGAACTCGGCGGTCCGCGCGTCGTAGACCAGCGAGCCCGTGACGTCGCTGGGCATCAGGTCGGGGGTGAACTGGACCCGCTTCGTGTCGAGCTCGAGTGAGGCGGCGAGTGCGCGGACCAGCAGGGTCTTGGCCACACCGGGCACGCCTTCGAGGAGTACGTGACCGCGGCAGAGTAGCGCGACGACCAGTCCGGTGACGGCGGGGTCCTGGCCGACGACGGCCTTGGCGATCTCGGAGCGCAGAGCCTCCAAGGACGCGCGGGCGCTGTCGGACGGCTCCGGTTCCGCGGGCCTCACAGGAGCCGCAGTGGGCACCGTGGGCACGGCCGGCTCAGGGGTCGGGGCGCTCATGAAGTGCGTACCTCTCTTTCGAGGGCGTCGAGTTGATCGGCGAGGAGGACCAGGGCGGCGTCGGTGGTGGGAGCCGTGCCGAAGAGCAGAGAGCTGAGGTCGTCCGGGGCGGTGATGCGTGCGGACACGGCGGTGAGGAGGACGTCGGGGGTGTGCGCATCACGGGCGGGCACTCCGGTGAGGGGTGCGATGCGTGTGCGGGTGGCGGCTCGGAGGGCGTCGGCGGCCCGGTCGCGGGCGTTGGCCTTGCGGTAGAGGAGGGAGCGGCCTTCGGCGGATTCGGATGCGCGGATGGCTACCGGCAGCTGTTCTGTCACCAGGGGACCGAGTCGGCGGGCCCGCCAGACGGCGGCGAGGACTGCGGCGAGGGTGAGTTGAAGCGTTCCCCAAAGCCAGCCGGATGGGACGAGGTCGAGGAAGCTGCTCTCGTCGGCCGCTTCGTCCCTCGCTCCGTCCTCCGCTCGTTCTTCGTTCCCGTCACCGGAGGCTTCGTCATCGGCGGTTGCGGATGGATCTGTGAAAGAGGGGAGGTACCAGACGAGATGGGGCCGGGATCCGAGGAGTTGCAGGGCGAGCGAGGCGTTGCCCTGGTGGTCGAGACGCTCGTTGTGGAGGAAGTCGGGGGAGCCGAGGATGACGGTGTCGCCGCTCGTCCCGGTCGGGAGGACGACCAGGCTGGGGAGGCCCGCGCTCGGGTAGCAGGCGACGGCCCCTGGGGCCTGCGTCGTGTAGCGGATGCCGCCGAGGTCCGCTGTGCCGGCCCTGCGGGCGGTGGGGAGCTCGCACGACGGGGCGAGAACACTGACAGGGTGGTGGGGTTCGGCGCGGACGCCGGGAGCGAGCCTGGCGGTGGCTCCCGGCCCCGGGGCGATCAGCAGGGTGCGTCCTGCGGAGGCGGAGGAGGTCGCCTCGTCCAGGCTGAGCTGTTGCGAACGCGTCAGGAGGTTCGGGCCGGCGACCAGGAGAGTGGTCTCGGGGCCGGTCGCGGCGGTGGCTTCGGCGAGGGTGGTGGCGACGGTGACGGATATGCCGCGTGCCTTCAGGAGTTCGGCCACGGCACGGCTGCCCTTGGGGTCCGCGGAGCGGGGGTCGAGCTGTCCGTAGTTCGTTCCGGAGCGTACGGCGGCGAAGGTGATGCCGGCGACGACGAGGATGAGGACGGCGGCCAGGATGCCTCGGGTGCGGGTCCAGACCTGGCCGGGTGTGGGCGCCGTCGAGGTGGGGGAAGCGGTGGTCGCCGTGGTCATCCGGTGACTCCTCGGGGGGTTCCGGGCAGCAGCGGCTTTGCCTCGTCGAGTTCGAGGTCGAGGGTGCGCAGGGACAGATATGTCGGCTGGTCCGCGATGCGGCCGCCGTATGTCACGTCGTCGAAGCTCCGGGCGGCGGCGCGCAGCCGGGCGGTGTGCTCGGGCAGGGTACGGCCCGCTTCGGCCGCGGCTTCGTCCGCGGTGCGGCCGGGGCGGGGGTCGAGCAGGGCGCGCTCCTCCAGGGACCGGACGATCGCGCGCATGCGCTCCTGGACGGCTGCGGTCCAGCGCAGAGCCGCAGCGTGGGTTTCGGCCGCCTCGCGATGCTGGGCCGCGCTGCGGGGGCCGTCGCTGTCGAAGAGGGCGTCCGCGCTCCGGGAGGAGCGTTGCGGGGTGCCGAGCCGCCACCAGAGAGCTGCGGCAAGGCCGATGACGATGACGACCAGGACGACGAGTCCGGCCGGGCCGCCGGGAGCGGCGCCCGCGGCGGCGTCGAACACTCCGGCGACCCAGTCCCAGAACTGGTTCAGGGCGCGCTGGAGGAAGTTCGGGTCGTTCTCGTGGTACATCGGTTTGGACAGCTCACTCTCGGCCGCCTCCCGTGCGGGGAGACGTGGAGTGTCCACAGGTATGTCGCCCGCTGCGCTGTCCCGCCGGGCTGCGGTCATGCCCCCCGCCCGCGACACGGCATCAGCTCCTGGTGGTGTCGGAGTCGTAGCCGGGCAGGCCCGCGGCCCGGGCGAGGTCGAGGTCGAGGGCTTCGCGGCGGATGCGCTGGTCCATGTAGAGGAGGGCCATGACGCCTGCGACGAAGGGGTAGATCAGTGTCGAGACGATCACCTCGCCGATGCCGGTGACGATCAGGAACGGCCAGCCGACGGAGGGAGGCGTGCTGCTGAAGAAGTCGCTGACGTCGGTTCCGTCGGCGATCACCGCGATGATGCCGAACGGAATGGAGACCAGGAACGTCAGCAGGAAGGTCAGCAGCCAGGTCAGGGCGAGGATCCCGAAGGTGCGCCACCAGGCGCCGCGGACCAGCTTCGCCGACCTGCGCAGCGCGGCCACGATGGTCTGCCGTTCCAGCATCAGTGCGGGGGCGGCGAGGGCGAAGCTGACGTTCAGCCACAGCATCACGACGCAGGCGGCGGCGAAGCCGAGGAAGGCGAGTGCCGCTCCGGCCTCGGAGCCCAGCAGCAGGCCGGGGCCGACGCCCACGGTCATGATCGCGGCCATGATCAAGGCCACCAGGACGGTCAGCCCGAGCAACGGGAGGACCCGCGGACGGGCCTCGGCCCAGGCGTCGGAGAGCGTGGTGGGACGGCCCAGCACGGAGCGGCTGATGACCACGGTGACGATCGACGCGGTGAAGAGCGTGGCGATCATCGTTACGAGGGAGGCCGGAGCGAGGGAGATCAGTGTCGAGCGGGCCGAATCGGCGGTCTGGCGGAGGGCCTCGGCGCCGGTGGCGTTCGGGTCGACGGAGGTCGGTTCCGGCAGCAGGTAGCGCTGCATGAGGATGATGCCGATCTGGGTGACCACGGAGACAGCGAGGCTGAAGCCGAGTGCGGTACGCCAATGGGCACGCAGGGCGGACACGGAGCCGTCGAGGATTTCGCCGAGGCTCAGGGGGCGCAGCGGGATGACGCCGGGCTTCGCGGCAGGCGGCGGGCCCGCCCAGCCCTGTCGCTGCGGGCCGCCGCCCCAGCCGGGTGCGGGCGGCCGGGTTCCGGGGCCGCTGCCGGGGTTGCTCGGTGGGGACCACTGCCCGGGAGGTGGCTGCTCGGAGGACCATTGTCCCGTCGGGCCGCTTCCGTCCTGGGGGTCGGAGGGGCGGGGAATCGCCGTCTCCTTGCCGTCGGAGGGGGCAGATCCGGGCGACGCCCAGCCCGGAGAGTCGTTCATTCTCGCTCCTTCACCGTCCTGACCGCTCATCGGGGCGGCAGGTTGGCAGCCATCGTGCCACGCGGCGGCCCGGGGCGGACCAGCCGCTCTGTCTCCTTCGCGCGTTCATGTGCGGTCGGCTCACCGGGCAGACTGGACAGATGGCTGATCACGACGCGCAATCGCCGGTGGGCTTCGAGCCTCCCGCGCTTTCCGTACTCCGCTGGGACGAACCTCCGGAAGGTCCCGTGCTGGTGCTTCTCGACCAGACGCGGCTGCCCGCCGAGGAAGCCGAGCTGGTGTGCACCGATGTTCCCGCGCTGGTGCAGGCGATACGGACGCTGGCGGTACGAGGGGCTCCGCTCCTCGGGATCGCCGGAGGCTACGGGGTGGCGCTCGCTGCGGCGAGGGGCTACGACGTGGCGGAGGCGGCCGGCTTGCTGGAGGGGGCGCGGCCCACCGCGGTGAACCTCGGCTACGGGGTGCGGCGGGTGGCGGCGGCCTACTGGGAGGCCGCCGGGAAGGTGCGGGGAGACGAGGTTGCCGCCGCGGCCGCGCTGGCCGAGGCGCGGGCCCTGCACCGGGAGGATGCCCAGGCCAGCGGGCGTATGGCGGAGTACGGCGAGGTGCTGCTGGACGAGCTGCTGCCGGGACGTGGGTATCAGCTGCTGACCCACTGCAACACCGGGGCACTGGTCTCCGGGGGTGAGGGGACGGCGTTCGCCGTAGCGCTGCGGGTGCACCGGAAGGGGCGGCTGCGACGGCTGTGGGTGGACGAGACGCGGCCGCTGCTCCAGGGGGCCCGGCTGACCGCGTACGAGGCGGCGCGCAACGGTCTGGCGTACAGCCTGCTCACGGACAATGCGGCGGGGTCCCTGTTCGCGGCGGGGGAGGTCGATGCGGTGCTCATAGGAGCGGACCGCATCGCCGCGGACGGCTCGGTGGCCAACAAGGTGGGGAGCTATCCACTGGCCGTGCTCGCGAAGTACCACCACGTGCCCTTCATCGTGGTGGCGCCGACGACGACCGTGGATCTGGAGACCCCGGACGGCACATCGATCATCGTCGAGCAGCGCTCCGGGAAAGAAGTGACGGAGCTCACATCGCCGCAGGGTGTATCGGTCGGCGGCGGAGGCGGGATGGTCGTCGCACCCCTCGGGACCCCGGCGTACAACCCGGCCTTCGACGTCACACCGCCGGAACTGATCACGGCGATCGTCACCGAGGAGGGCGCAATTTCCCCGGTCACGGGGGTCGGACTGGCAGAGCTGTGTGCCAGGTCATCGCAGGTAACGATTAGCTAATGGGATGATGTCGATTATGAAGGGACGCGTCCTTGTCGTCGACGACGACACCGCACTGGCCGAGATGCTCGGGATTGTGCTGCGTGGAGAAGGTTTCGAGCCGTCGTTCGTAGCGGACGGCGACAAGGCACTGGCCGCATTTCGTGAGGCCAAGCCGGACCTGGTGCTGCTCGACCTCATGCTGCCCGGAAGGGACGGCATCGAGGTGTGCAGGCTGATCAGGGCCGAGTCCGGTGTGCCGATCGTCATGCTCACTGCCAAGAGCGACACCGTCGATGTCGTGGTCGGCCTGGAATCAGGGGCCGACGACTACATCGTCAAGCCGTTCAAACCTAAGGAGTTGGTTGCCCGGATCAGGGCACGTCTGCGGCGGTCCGAAGAGCCCGCGCCGGAGCAGTTGACCATCGGTGACCTGGTCATCGATGTGGCCGGTCACTCCGTGAAGCGGGAGGGGCAGTCCATCGCCCTGACTCCGCTGGAGTTCGACCTGCTGGTCGCGCTCGCCCGCAAGCCGTGGCAGGTCTTCACCCGTGAGGTCCTGCTGGAGCAGGTGTGGGGTTACCGCCACGCGGCCGACACCCGCCTGGTGAACGTGCATGTCCAGCGTCTGCGTTCCAAGGTCGAGAAGGACCCGGAACGGCCGGAGATCGTCGTGACGGTCCGAGGCGTCGGCTACAAGGCCGGACCGAGCTGAGATGGCCGGAGGCAGCGCTGCTCCGGGGCCCGGTGAGCCGGGAGTCCGTACGGAGCGGGCTGCCGGCCCGGGACGGAAGGCACCACGTATGAGCCGTTTCCTGCAGGGCGGCCGGCTGTTCGAGGACCGGACGCCCGGCGGGCCCGTACCGCGGTTGCTGATGCGGTGGGTACGCCGTCCGCTGCTGCCCGCCGTCCGGCTGTGGCGGCGCAACCTGCAGCTCCGCGTGGTCGCGGGCACTCTGCTGATGTCGATCGGGGTCGTGCTGCTGCTCGGCTTCGTCGTCATCGGGCAGGTGCGCAACGGCCTGCTCGACGCCAAGGGCAAGGCCGCCCAGACCCAGGCCGCAGGCGGTTTCGCCGCGGCCCAGGAGAAGGCGAACGCCCCCCTCGCCCCCGACGGACAGGGGAGCGGGGGCACCGACGGCGTGACCGGCAGCACCTCCTGGCGCACCGAGCTCGTCGACCAGCTCGCCAGCGGCGGCAAGAACGCCTTCAACGTGGTGGCGCTCAGCGTGGACTCGGTGTCCGAGGGTGCGAGCAGCCGGGCCGCGCGCGGTTCGGGCAGCGTCGAGGCGTCCAGCGTGCCCGAGCGCCTGCGTCAGGAGGTGGCCAAGGGCCCGGGCGCGTTCCAGACGTACTCCATGATCCGGTACTCGTACAGCAAGGAGTCGCAGCCGGGGCTCGTCGTCGGCAAGCGGCTCTACGACATCGATCAGCACCCCTACGAGCTCTACTACCTCTTCCCGCTCGCGCAGGAGGAGAAGTCCCTGACGCTGGTCAAGACGACCCTGGCGACCGCCGGGCTGTTCGTCGTCGTACTGCTCGGGGCCATCGCCTGGTTCGTGGTTCGGCAGGTCGTCACACCGGTGCGGATGGCGGCCGGCATCGCCGAGCGGCTCTCCGCCGGCAAACTCCAGGAACGGATGAAGGTCACCGGCGAGGACGACATCGCCCGGCTCGGCGAGGCCTTCAACAAGATGGCCCAGAACCTCCAGCTGAAGATCCAGCAGCTGGAGGAGCTCTCCCGGATGCAGCGGCGCTTCGTCTCCGACGTCTCGCACGAGCTGCGGACCCCCCTCACGACGGTCAGGATGGCCGCCGATGTCATCCACGAGGCGCGAGCCGACTTCGACCCCGTCACCGCGCGCTCCGCGGAGCTGCTGGGCGACCAGCTCGACCGGTTCGAGTCGCTGCTCGCCGATCTGCTGGAGATCAGCCGCTTCGACGCGGGCGCCGCGGCTCTGGAGGCCGAGCCGATAGACCTGCGGGCCGTGGTGCACCGGGTGATCGGCGGCGCCGAGCCGCTTGCCGAGCGCAAGGGCACCCGGATCCTGGTCATCGGCGACGACCAGCCGGTGATAGCCGAGGCTGATGCCCGCCGCGTCGAGCGCGTCCTGCGCAATCTCGTGGTCAACGCCGTCGAGCACGGTGAGGGCCGGGACGTCGTGGTGCGGATGGGCGTGGCACAGGGCGCGGTCGCCGTGGCCGTCCGGGACTACGGGGTCGGGCTCAAGCCCGGCGAGGCGACCCGGGTCTTCAACCGGTTCTGGCGTGCCGACCCGGCGCGGGCCCGGACGACCGGCGGAACGGGGCTCGGCCTGTCGATCGCCGTGGAGGACGCCCGGTTGCACGGCGGCTGGCTCCAGGCCTGGGGCGAGCCGGGCGGTGGCTCCCAGTTCAGGCTGACCCTGCCGCGTACGGCGGACGAGCCTCTGCGTGGTTCGCCCATACCGCTGGAGCCCGAGGACTCGCGGCGCAACCGGGGGAACCGGGAGCGCGAGGAGGCCGGGGCGGGTGCGGTGGACGACCACCGGCTGATGTCCGTGCCGCCTCAGCCCGGGGCCGGCGAGCGTTCGCCGCTGTCCGTGCCCGGTCGCGTCCCCGCCGTCCGTAACGGCGCTCCCTCGTCGGTGCACCCCGCCGCGCTGCCCGGTAACGGAGCACGTGTCGTGGCGCGCCCGGCCCAGGAGCGGCCCGGTGGGCGCGTGAGCGACGGCGTACACAATCCCGACCAGGAGGACACCACTCGTGGGTACTGACCGCCGTCCGGGCGGCCGTGGACGGGCGGTGCGGATGTCCGCGCTGCTGGGCTGCGGCATCGTCGTGCTGGCCGGATGCGGCTCGATGCCGGTGACCGGGGACGTCAAGGCGGTCGACGCCTCGCAGCCCGGGGACTCCCAGGTGCAGGTGTACGCGGTGGCCCCCCGGGACGGCGCGCCGCCCAGCGAGATCGTCGACGGCTTTCTGGAGTCGATGACCAGCGACGATCCCGCGTTCGCGACCACGCGGAAGTATCTGAGCGCCGACGCCCGGCGGACCTGGCAGCCGAGCGGGGGCACCACGGTGCTCGCCCAGGCCCCCATCCGCAGCGGCCCCCTGCTCCATGACGAGGACAACCGGGCCACCCGGGACAGGGAGACGACCTACACGCTGACCGGCGACAAGGTGGCGGCGGTGGACGCCCAGAGCTCCTACCGGCCGCTCGCGCCCACCGACTACTCCCAGACCCTGCACCTGGTGCTGGAGAAGGTGGCGGAGGGGAAGCAGGAGTGGCGCATCGACATCGTGCCGGACGGCCTGGTCCTCGGGCAGTCCGACTTCAAGCGGCTCTACCGTTCCGTGAACAAGTACTACTTCGCCACCGGGCGCACGAACGGCCGGTCGACGCTCGTCGCGGACCCCGTCTACGTGCGCAACCGTACGGATCCGGTCACGCGCATGGACACCGCCACCCAGGCCGTCAGGACGCTGCTGGCGGGGCCGACGAACTGGCTGCGGCCCGTGGTCGACTCCCGGTTCCCGACGGGGACCGCCCTGCGCAAGGGCGTCATCGCGCTGCCGGCGGACGACCAGAACGTCCTGAAAGTGCCGCTCAACGACAAGGCCGACAGGGCCGACCGGAGCGCCTGCCGGATGATGGCCGCGCAGGTGCTCTTCACGCTCCGGGACCTGACTTCGGCCTGGGTCGAGCGGGTGGAGCTGGAGGGCGGCAAGGGCGTGCTCTGTGCGCTGGACGCCGACGACGCGCCGGAGTTCTCCGCCGACCACGGCTCCGAGGGGGCCGACAGCCAGTACTTCATCAACGACAAGGGACAGGTGGAGCGGATCCCCGGCGCCACCGAAGGCACCGGCACGCCCGAGCCCGTGACCGGCCCCCTCGGCGTGGGCGCCGTCCCGATGGGCGCCGTCGGGGTGGCCCGGGACGAGCAGCGGGCTGCCGCGGTCTCCGCCGACGGGCAGAACCTCTACGTGTCATCCCTGGAGACGGAGGGCGAGCTGGCCCAGCCCCTCGTCACCAGCGCGGCGCAGAAGGCCGCCGACCGGCTGTCGCCGCCGAGCTGGGACGGCCGCGGCGACCTGTGGGTCGCCGACCGCGATCCGGCCGGCTCCAGGCTGCTGCGGCTGGCGGGGGGAGCGGGCGACCCGCAGGAGGTCCGGGTGCCGGGCCTCGACGGCGCCCGGATCGAGGAGCTGCGCATGTCCGCGGACGGGGTGCGGATCGCCCTGCTGCTGACGAAGGACGGCCGTACGACGCTGAAGATCGGCCGGGTCGAGCGCCGGGGGTCCTCGGTGGCGCCCGAGATCTCGGTCGAGGACCTGCGCCAGGCCGCACCGCAGCTCGCGGACGTGACGGCCATCTCCTGGTCGGGACGCAGCCGTCTGGTGGTGGTCGGCAAGGAGGAGGGCGGTGTCCAGCAGGTGCGTTACGTGCAGGCGGACGGCTCCACGTCGGCCTCCGGGGCGCTGCCCGGGGTGAACCAGGTCCAGTCGGTCGCGGCGGCCGACGACGAGCTGCTCCCGCTGATGGCGGAGACGGTCGGCGACGGCATAGTGAAGCTCTCGCCGGGCGACAACTGGCAGACGGTTCTGAAGCAGGGCACGTCGTTGGTCTACCCAGGCTGATCCTGGGGCCGGCCGGGGCTCCGCCGGGCCGCCCGGGGTTTTCCACAGGGGTGGTCCGGTCTTCGGGGCCCCGGCACTGTTGAGTCATGCGGAACGTGTGGCACGAGTTGTCCGGTCTGCTCCTGCCGGTGGCCTGCGCCGGCTGCGGCAGACCGCGCACCGAGCTGTGCGCGGCCTGCGGGTCCGCGTTGCTCGGTGCGCCGGCCCGTCGGGTCCGGCCCTCGCCGCGGCCCCCGGGGCTTCCGGCGGTGTATGCGGCCGCGCCGTACGAGAACGCCGTACGCGCGGTTCTGCTGGCCCACAAGGAGCGAGGGGCACTCGGGCTGGCGGGGGCACTCGGACGGGCTCTGGCGGGTTGTGTACGGGCCGGGACGGGGCAGTCGGGCGGTGTGGGCCCCCTACTGCTGGTCCCCGTGCCCTCCGCGCGCTCCTCGACCGCGGCACGCGGTCACGACCCGGTGCGAAGGATCGCCGCCACAGCAGCGCGGGAGCTGCGGCGCCGTGGCCTGCCGGCCCAGGTGCTTCCGCTGCTGCGGCACCGGCGGGCGGTCGCCGACCAGTCGGGGCTCGGGGCGCGGCAGCGGCGGGCGAACCTGGCCGGCGCGCTGGAACTCACCGCAGGGGGACGGCGACTGGTCCGGCACGGACTTCTCCGTCACGGCGGGGTGATCCTGGTCGACGATCTGTTGACGACGGGATCGACGCTGGCGGAGGCGGCACGGGCCGTCCGGGAGGCGTGCCGCACCGCTCGGGAGCCCCTCGTGCACGGAGGGTGCCGGGCGGCGGTCGTCGCAGCCTCTCCCTCCGCCTTCGAAATAAACCGGAACTGAACGAGAATCCGCATCGTTGCAGGTGACGAGGGGGCAATACCCCCTGAACGGAGGTACGTGCCAGTAGCGGGTGCCGAGACCCTGGTGTGCAGGCTATGTTCGGTTGTGAGGAACGGTGAATGCCGGACCTCGATGAATGCACCTTCAGGTTTCGGGCAGGTAACTCACCGGTAGGAGAAGCACGCAAAGTCGGTGGGGTTGTGATCCTTCCGGCAGGGGAGGAGGAGGCGAAAGCCACCGAGTCCGAGGCCCTGGTGATCTCCGGGGCCTGGTGCAAAAGGGAGATGCTCCGCCGCTGAGCGGGGCGATCCGGGAACGGAGTTCTGCGTGGACATCGTCGTCAAGGGCCGCAAGACCGAGGTGCCCGAGCGGTTCCGCAAGCACGTGGCCGAGAAGCTGAAGCTGGACAAGATCCAGAAGTTCGACGGCAAGGTGATCAGCCTTGACGTCGAGGTGTCCAAGGAGCCGAATCCCCGTCAGGCCGACCGTTCCGACCGGGTGGAGATCACGCTCCGCTCCCGGGGACCGGTCATCCGGGCGGAAGCGGCGGCGGGCGACCCTTACGCAGCGCTCGACCTGGCCACCGGAAAGCTGGAGGCCCGGCTGCGCAAGCAGCACGACAAGCGCTACAGCCGCCGTGGCAACGGCCGCCTGTCGGCTGCCGAGGTCGGGGACGTGGTCCCCGGCGTCGCTTCGTTCGACGAGGACGGTGAGCTGGTCGGCGACCAGTCGTCGGCACCCGTCCCCACCACGAAGATCGGCTCGCTCGAAGTACAGGGCGAAGGGCCGCTCGTGATGCGCGAGAAGACCCACACCGCCGCCCCCATGTCGCTCGACCAGGCGCTCTACGAGATGGAACTGGTCGGCCACGACTTCTACTTGTTCGTCGACTCCGAGACGAAGGAGCCCAGCGTCGTCTACCGGCGACACGCTTACGACTACGGCGTCATCCACCTGAGGACCGACCCGCTCGCCGCGGACGAAGCAGGCGGCGCGGGCGGTGCGCTCGGCGGCTGAGGCCACATCGGCGGGGTGCCCCCGGGGTGTTTTCGCGCCACCGGGGGCACCCGTGTACAGGCACAGGACCACCGTGCCGGGGCCTGGGCATGGAATCATGGCGGCCTGAGCCAATCGGTGTTCTGTGAAGTGCCGTTGGCGAATGACCGACACTTCAGGCCGTGGCCTTCAGGGGGAGGAACGATGGCGGACACCTTCGGGCCCGTGCGCGATGCGAATGACTCCGACGACACCGGTGCGTACACCGGCACGGACGCGGACGGCGCTTCACGCAAGGAGCCCATCAGGGTCCTCGTGGTCGATGACCACGCGCTCTTCCGCAGGGGTCTGGAGATCGTCCTGGCGCACGAGGAGGACATCCAGGTCGTCGGCGAGGCCGGGGACGGCTCCGAGGCGGTCGACAAGGCCGCCGACCTGCTGCCCGACATCGTTCTGATGGATGTCCGGATGCCCAAGCGCGGCGGCATCGAGGCCTGCACCGCCATCAAGGAGGTGGCCCCCAGCGCGAAGATCATCATGCTGACGATCAGCGACGAGGAGGCCGATCTCTACGAGGCGATCAAGGCGGGCGCTACCGGATACCTCCTCAAGGAGATCTCCACCGACGAGGTCGCCACGGCCATTCGCGCGGTCGCCGACGGACAGTCCCAGATCAGCCCCTCCATGGCCTCCAAGCTGCTCACCGAGTTCAAATCGATGATCCAGCGCACCGACGAGCGACGGCTCGTTCCGGCGCCCCGGCTCACCGAACGCGAGCTGGAAGTGCTGAAACTCGTGGCGACCGGCATGAACAACCGGGACATCGCCAAGGAGTTGTTCATTTCCGAGAACACGGTGAAGAACCACGTCCGCAATATCCTGGAGAAACTGCAGCTGCACTCCCGGATGGAAGCCGTGGTCTATGCCATGCGCGAGAAGATCCTGGAGATCAGGTAGCGGAGCCGCCGGCCCAGATCAGCGGTAGGCGCGCTGGAGCGCGTGGCCGATCTCCGTCCTGAGCGGCTCGCGCAGCTCCGGGGCGTCCACCCGGTCCACCCGGATGTCCGTGCAGCCCACCCAGGCCGCCGCCTCCACCAGGGCCTCGGCCATCGGGACCACCGCCTTCGGGCCCGCCAGTGACGCCTGCCGGGCGACCAGCGTGGTGCCCTCGCGCGCCGGGTCGACCCGGCCCTGGAGCTTCCCGCCCGCCAGCAACGGCATCGCGAAGTAGCCGTGGATCCGCTTCTGCTTGGGGACGTAGGCCTCCAGCCGGTGTGTGAAGTCGAAGATCCGCTCCGTGCGAGCCCGCTCCCAGATCAGGGAGTCGAACGGCGACAACAGCGTCGTACGGTGGCGTCCGCGCACCTCCTTGGCCAGGGCCTCCGGGTCCGCCCAGGCCGGCTTCGCCCAGCCCTCCACCACGACCGGGACCAGGCCCGAGTCCGCCACCACGGCGTCGAACTCCTCGCCCCTGAGCCGGTGGTAGTCCGCGATATCGCTGCGGGTGCCGACGCCCAGTGACTTGCCCGCCAGCGCGACCAGTCGCCGCCGGCACTCGGCGTCGCTCAGCTCGTCGTGCAGCAGGGCGTCCGGAACGGCGCGCTCGGCCAGGTCGTAGACCCGCTTCCAGCCGCGCCGCTCGGTGCACACCACCTCGCCGTACATCAGGGCCCGCTCGACGGCGACCTTCGACGCCGACCAGTCCCACCACTCGCCGCCGTTCTTCGCGCCGCCCAGCTCGGTCGCCGTCAACGGGCCCTCGTCGCGCAGCTGCTTGATCACGGTGTCGTACACGCCGTCGGGCAGATCGTGGCCCCAGTGCGGGCGGGAGCGGTAGGCGCGGCGGCGGAACGCGAAGTGCGGCCACTCCTCGACGGGCAGGATGCACGCGGCATGCGACCAGTACTCGAAGGTCCTGCCGCCCGACCAGTAGGCGTCCTCGACCGTCCGGCGGCTCACCGGGCCGAGCCGGGCGTAGGGGATCAGTTCGTGCGAGCGGGCCAGCACCGAGATCGTGTCCAGCTGGACGGCGCCGAGGTGGCGCAGCACCCCCGGCACTCCCGCCCGGCGGTCCGGAGCCCCCAGGAAGCCCTGGGCGCGCAGCGCGATGCGGCGGGCCTGGTCGGCGGAGAGTTCGACTGCGGGAGGAGGCACGGGCGTCATACGGGGAACCCTAGACGGCACCACTGACACTCCGGCCCCGGATTCCGCCCACCGATCACAGGGGCCATCGTCCGGAATTCAGGGTTCCGCCGGGCCGTGGGGCGTGCCGCTCGGGGACGTACGGGTGGGTGCCCGCGAGCCCCAGGTCGGACGGGATCAAAGCCGCCGTCCAGGCGTCGCACCGCACCCCCTTGTTCAGCAGCCCGGACCGCTGCTCGCCCTCCAGCCGGAACCCCGCCCGCAGGGCGACGGCGCGCGAGGCCAGGTTGCCGATCTCGGCCCGCCACTCCAGCCGGTCCGCCCCGAGCGAGGTGAAGGCCCAGCGGGCGGAGCCGAGCACCGCCTCGGTGACGTATCCGCGGCCGCGGTGCTCCTTGGTGGACCAGTAGCCGACCTCGTACGTCCCGGGCCGGCTGCGGCGGTCGATGCCGAGCGCCCCGACGAGCGCCCCGGTCTCCCGCAGGACCAGGGCGAAGCCGTAGGAGGAGTCGTCCTGCCAGCCCGCCGGGGAGAGCTTCGTGGTGAACAGTTCCGCGTCGGTGAGGCGGTACGGGGAGGGGATCACCGTCCAGCGCTGGATGTCCGGGTCCTGACAGGCGGCGTGCACCCGGTACGTGTCCTGCGGGCCGAAGGGCCGCAGCAGCAGTCGTTCCGTGGTGAGAGTGATCGGCTCCATGGGCCGATTCTCGTGAGCCAGCTCCCGTGATGCGAGCACTTTTGGGGCTTCCCGGCACCTTCCGCGCGTTTGGACCGTTGTCCTATAAGGGTGCGGCGAGGTCCACGCGACGGCAGCCCTCCCGACGCGGTGGTGTCCTCGCTTACGATGGCCGTTGCGGTGGGGCCCACCTGCCGTGCCCGCGCCAGAGTCCATTACACGACCCAGTGCCAGGCCCGACCGGCAAGGAGACCAGCCTCAGTGTCCGTCTTCAACAAGCTCATGCGTGCAGGCGAAGGCAAGATCCTGCGCAAACTGCACCGCATCGCGGACCAGGTCAGCTCCATCGAAGAGGACTTCGTCAACCTCTCCGACGCCGAGCTGCGGGCGCTCACCGACGAGTACAAGGAACGGTACGCGGACGGCGAGAGCCTGGACGACCTGCTTCCCGAAGCGTTCGCGACGGTCCGTGAGGCCGCGAAGCGCGTCCTCGGACAGCGTCACTACGACGTACAGATGATGGGCGGAGCCGCCCTGCACCTCGGATATGTGGCCGAGATGAAGACCGGTGAGGGTAAGACCCTCGTCGGTACCCTGCCCGCGTATCTGAACGCGCTTTCCGGCAAGGGCGTGCACCTGATCACGGTCAACGACTATCTCGCCGAGCGTGACTCCGAGATGATGGGCCGGGTCCACAAGTTCCTCGGCCTGAGCGTCGGCTGCATCGTCTCCAACATGACGCCGGCCCAGCGCCGCGAGCAGTACGCCTGCGACATCACGTACGGCACGAACAACGAGTTCGGCTTCGACTACCTCCGCGACAACATGGCGTGGTCCAAGGACGAGCTCGTCCAGCGCGGCCACAACTTCGCCGTGGTCGACGAGGTCGACTCGATCCTCGTCGACGAGGCCCGTACGCCGCTGATCATCTCCGGCCCGGCCGACCAGGCCACCAAGTGGTACGGCGACTTCGCCAAGCTGGTCACGCGCCTCACCAAGGGTGAGGCGGGCAACCAGCTCAAGGGCATCGAGGAGACCGGCGACTACGAGGTCGACGAGAAGAAGCGGACCGTGGCCATCCATGAGGCCGGTGTCGCCAAGGTCGAGGACTGGCTCGGCATCGACAACCTCTACGAGTCGGTGAACACCCCGCTCGTCGGTTATCTGAACAACGCCATCAAGGCCAAGGAACTGTTCAAGAAGGACAAGGACTACGTCGTCATCGACGGCGAAGTCATGATCGTCGACGAGCACACCGGCCGTATCCTCGCCGGCCGCCGCTACAACGAGGGCATGCACCAGGCGATCGAGGCGAAGGAAGGGGTGGACATCAAGGACGAGAACCAGACCCTCGCCACGATCACCCTGCAGAACTTCTTCCGCCTCTACGGGAAGCTCTCCGGCATGACCGGTACGGCGATGACCGAGGCCGCCGAGTTCCACCAGATCTACAAGCTCGGCGTGGTGCCGATCCCGACGAACCGGCCGATGGTCCGCGCCGACCAGTCGGACCTGATCTACCGCACCGAGGTCGCCAAGTTCGCGGCGGTCGTCGACGACATCGCCGAGAAGCACGAGAAGGGCCAGCCGATCCTGGTCGGCACCACCTCGGTCGAGAAGTCCGAGTACCTCTCGCAGCAGCTTTCCAAGCGCGGCGTCCAGCACGAGGTCCTCAACGCCAAGCAGCACGACCGGGAGGCGACGATCGTCGCTCAGGCGGGCCGCAAGGGCGCCGTCACCGTCGCGACGAACATGGCCGGCCGAGGCACCGACATCAAGCTCGGCGGCAACCCGGACGACCTCGCCGAGGCGGAGCTGCGCCAGCGCGGCCTCGACCCGGTGGAGAACGTCGAGGAGTGGGCGGCCGCACTGCCCGCCGCGCTGGAGCAGGCCGAGCTGGCCGTGAAGGCGGAGTTCGAAGAGGTCAAGGACCTGGGCGGGCTCTACGTGCTCGGCACCGAGCGCCACGAGTCGCGTCGTATCGACAACCAGCTGCGCGGTCGTTCCGGCCGTCAGGGCGACCCGGGCGAGTCCCGCTTCTACCTGTCGCTGGGCGACGACCTGATGCGTCTGTTCAAGGCTCAGATGGTCGAGCGCGTCATGTCGATGGCGAACGTCCCGGACGACGTCCCGATCGAGAACAAGATGGTCACCCGCGCCATCGCCTCCGCCCAGTCCCAGGTCGAGCAGCAGAACTTCGAGACGCGTAAGAACGTCCTGAAGTACGACGAGGTGCTCAACCGGCAGCGCGAGGTCATCTACGGAGAGCGCCGCCGCGTTCTGGAGGGCGAGGACCTCCAGGACCAGATCCGGCACTTCATGGACGACACGATCGACGACTACATCCGGCAGGAGACCGCCGAGGGCTTCGCCGAGGAGTGGGACCTGGACCGGCTGTGGGGCGCCTTCAAGCAGCTCTACCCGGTGAAGGTCACCGTCGAGGAACTGGAGGAAGCGGCCGGGGACCTGGCGGGCGTCACCGCCGAGTTCATCGCCGAGTCGGTCAAGAACGACATCCACGAGCAGTACGAGGAGCGCGAGAACACGCTCGGCTCCGACATCATGCGTGAGCTGGAGCGACGCGTCGTCCTCTCGGTGCTCGACCGCAAGTGGCGCGAGCACCTCTACGAGATGGACTACCTCCAGGAGGGCATCGGCCTGCGGGCCATGGCGCAGAAGGACCCGCTGGTCGAGTACCAGCGCGAGGGCTTCGACATGTTCAACGCCATGATGGAGGGCATCAAGGAGGAGTCCGTCGGCTACCTGTTCAACCTGGAGGTCCAGGTCGAGCAGCAGGTCGAGGAGGTTCCGGTGCAGGACGGCGCCGAGCGCACCTCGCTGGAGAAGGAGAGCGCCGCTGCCGCCCCGCAGATCCGCGCCAAGGGCCTGGAGGCCCCGCAGCGGCCGGACCGGCTCCACTTCTCCGCTCCCACGGTGGACGGCGAGGGCGGTGTCGTCGAGGGCGACTTCGCCAACGACGACGGCGCGCGGTCCGGCTCCTCGGACGGCATGACGCGTGCGGAGCGCCGCAAGGCCCAGAAGAGCGGCGGCGGCGGCCGCCGTCGCAAGAAGTAGCACCAGCGGCAGTACCCCGGCAGGGGCCGGACACCACGGGGTGTCCGGCCCCTGCCGCGTTCGCCGGGTCACTGAGGGCCCGGGGCGCCGGCCGTGAGGCGTTCGCCGCCCAGCTCCACCGCGGCGCAGCGCCATCGCTGGTCGGGGCCCTGTTCCAGGCGAAAGGCCATCGCCCGGACCCGGTCGCCCGCGGCGATGCTGGCGAACGCCTCGACCACGCCCGTGGCGGGCTGGGCCCCTCGGCAGTGCCGAAGGACGGGGCGGCTGCCCCGGGAGGTCCCCAGCGGGGTGCTCGGGGCCAGCTCGGCGAGCTGGTCGTAGGCCTCGCCGATGGTGTGCCCGAGCATCCAGTGCACCGGGCGCTGGCCGCTGAGGACCGCGAGCAGGCGTTCGGCGAACCACTGGTGGGGCCGCTGCGGCCGGTGGGGCTGCAGCCTGCGGGACCGCTGTGGAGGTACCGACCGGGGACCGCTCTGGTCGCGTCGGCCGGCGGGCCTCGTCCTGTCCGTGCTCATGTTCATCGACCCCGTTGACCGGGCCCGGTATATACCGGGCGGTAACTTGTGTTGGAGATCTTCTACGGGTGCGGTCGTCAGCGGCGCAAGGGGCCCTCGGGCGGCGATCGGGCACGGACGGTTTCACCTATCCGTGGCCCGACCCTTGCGGGGCAAGGGCGAGAGCGGGGGTGACGTGGCGTCGGCCGTGGACGGACGGCCCCGGTTGCCGAAACCCGAAAGGGGACGCTCCCACGTATCCTGAGGACGTTTCCTCCGACGAAAGCGACCTGCCATGCGCGTGTACGTCCCCCTGACCCTCTCCGGTCTCGCAGCGGCGCACGGTGCGGGCGAGGTCGGCCCCGGACCGCTGACCGCCTACGCGGTGACCCCCGGGCTGCGGGAGTGGTACGTCTCCGACGACATCGAGGAGTTGGAGTACGCGGCGCTCAACCGGGCCGCCGCCGCCTCGCTCCGGATGATCGCCGGGAACCCGGACGAGGTGCGCCGCCGGGTCGTCGTCGCCGTCGACGTACCGGAAGGGGCCGCTGTGGCCGACCCCGACCACGGGCTGAGCGCGGCATCGCACGGCGAAGTACGGATCGCGACCGCGCTGCCGCTGGCCAAGGCGGCGGCGGTGCACGTGGACGCCGACGACGCGGAGAAGGACGTGGCCGCCGCGGCGGCCGCCCTGGGGGCGGCGGACCTCGGCGACGACGACGCGCAGTTCACCGTGGACGGCGCTGAGGACCACGAGCTGCTCTGGTTCGGCGTCCAGGAGATTCCGCAGCTCATCGGCTGAGGGGACGGCATTGTCGGACCCGGCAGGTATTTTTTCTGTATGACGTCCGGGACGACACGCACACATCTGGTCTGGGACTGGAACGGCACGCTGCTCGACGACACCCATGCCGTCATCCAGGCGACGAACGCCGCGTTCGCGGAGGTCGAGCTGGCGCCGATCACGCTGGAGCAGTACCGGGAGATGTACACGATTCCCATACCCCGGTTCTACGAGCGGTTCCTGGGCCGGCTGCCCAATGAGGCAGAGTGGGAGCGGATGGATGTCATCTTCCACCGGTACTACGCGGAGCAGCGAGCGGCCTGTGGGCTCACCGACGGGGTGGAGGAGCTGTTGCAGCAGTGGCAGCGGGCGGGGCGCAGTCAGTCGCTGCTGAGCATGTACGGGCACGAGCAGCTGGTGCCGGTGGTGCGGGGGTACGGCATCGAGCCGCGGTTCGTCCGCGTCGAGGGACGTGCGGGTCCGTCCGGCGGAAGCAAGGCGCTCCACATGGAGCGGCACTTCGCGGCGCTGGCCGGTGTGGACGGGATCGCGCCGGAGCATTCGGTGGTCATCGGGGACGCGCTGGACGACGCGGTGGCGGCGGCGCATGTGGGGGCTCGGGCCGTGCTGTACACCGGGGGGTCGCACAGTCGGAGCAGTCTGGAAGGGGCGGGGGTGCCGGTGGTGGACAGCCTGGGGGAGGCGGTGGCGTTGGCGGAGACGTTTGCCGCGTAGCGGGGCGGGGTGCCTTGGTGGGGGCTTCGGGGCGCTTGCCCGGACGGCCCTGGTCCTCAAGCGCCGGACGGGCTGGGGGTGCGCGGGCGGGCTTTGGGGGTGCGGGCTGGCTTTGGGGGTGCGGGCGGACGGGCTGAACTGATGCCCTCAAGCGCCGGGCGGGTTCGAAGGTGCGCCGGGCGGGCTCTATCGGGTGCGTAGTACCTTCAGGAACTCCCGCATCCAGGCCGGGTGGTCCGGCCAGGCTCGGGAGGAGACCAGGGTGCCGTCAACCACCGCCTCCGTGTCCTGGAAGGTTGCGGCCGCGCTCTGCATGTCCGGTTCCAGGGCCGGGTAGGCGGTGACGTTGCGGCCGCTGAGGTTGCCGGTGGCGGCGGTGATCAGGGGGCCGTGGCAGATCTGGGCCACCGGGCGGTCCGCGGAGAAGAAGGCGCCGACGATCTTCCGTAGCTCGGCGTTGTTGCGGAGGTACTCGGGGGCGCGGCCGCCGGGGATCACCAGGGCGATGTAGGCCCCGGGGTCGACCTCGGAGAAGGACAGGTCGGCGGGCCAGGTATAGCCGGGTTTCTCCGTGTACGTGTCGAAACCGGGCTCGAAGTCGTGGACCACGAAACGCAGCGTCTTGCGCTCGGGGGCCGCGATGTCGACCTCGTACCCCTCCTCCAGCAGCCGCTGGTACGGGTAGAGGACCTCGAGCGACTCGGCGGCGTCGCCGGTGACGATGAGGATCTTCTGCGGCATGACGGGCTCCTCGGGGCCATGGCCCCGATGGCGTGTCGAGGGCCGGAATCCGTGCGGTACGGACAGACTGCCCCGGTTTCGGTAGTTCGCCAAGGCGGCGCGGCGCACTGTCCAGAGTGTCAAAGTTCGGGGGGTTCTTTTGTACACAAGCAGCTCATGACGCGGTGGGGTGCGAGGGCGATAGCCTGGTGCCGTGATCAGCGCGATACGCCTCGGGGGCAGCGAAGCCCCCGGCTGCCGCCCGGAGTGCCACAGCACCCGGGCGATCCGCGATCTCCCGACTCCGGACCAGCCGGCGAAAATGGCCGATGTGGTCCCGGGTATCTCTCGAAGCGGCATAGCGTCGACCCAGACCGGAAACCCCGCGTCGTGGCGTTACGCCGCTTTTCTCACCTACGTCACGCAACGGCGCGCGACAGGAGCCAGAGGACATGCAGACCAAGCTGGACGAAGCCAAGGCCGAGCTGCTCGCAGGGGCCGCCAAGGTAGCTGAAAACGGTCCGGGCGGTGGTGTCGGTGGCCCGGGAGGTGCCCCCCGGGCGCGCGTTGCCGCTGCCGGGGCCGACGGGAGCGCCCGTGCCGGTCAGGACACCGTGCTCGCCTACCTCCAGCGTTACTACCTGCATACGGCTCCGGAGGACCTCAGCGGCCGTGACCCGGTCGACGTCTTCGGCGCCGCCGCCTCGCACTTCCGGCTGGCCGAGAACCGTCCGCAGGGCACCGCGAACGTCCGGGTGCACACCCCGACCGTCGAGGAGAACGGCTGGGCCTGCAGCCACTCCGTCGTCGAGGTCGTCACCGACGACATGCCGTTCCTGGTGGACTCCGTCACCAACGAGCTGTCCCGGCAGGATCGCGGCATCCATGTCGTGATCCACCCGCAGGTCACCGTCCGCCGCGATGTCACCGGCAAGCTCATCGAGGTCCTCTCCGGCGGCCCCGGCATTCCGAAGAGCGGCAAGAGCGGCAAGGGCCGCACGGGCGGCAAGGACGAGCTGCCGCACGACGCGCTCGTCGAGTCCTGGATCCACGTCGAGATCGACCGTGAGACCGACCGCGCCGACCTCCAGCAGATCACCGCCGACCTGCTGCGCGTCCTGTCCGACGTACGGGAGACCGTCGAGGACTGGGGGAAGATGCGCGACGCCGCCCTCCGGATCGCCGACGACCTGCCCGGCGAACCGCTGGACGACCTCGCCGACGAGGAGGTCGAGGAGGCCCGTGAGCTGCTGCGCTGGCTGGCCGCCGACCACTTCACCTTCCTCGGCTACCGCGAGTACGAGCTGAGGGACAGCGACGCGCTCACCGCCGTGCCCGGCACCGGGCTCGGAATCCTGCGCTCCGACCCGCACCACAGCGAGGACGAGGCCCACCCGGTCAGCCCGTCCTTCGAACGGCTGCCCGCCGATGCCCGCGCCAAGGCCCGCGAGCACAAGCTCCTCGTCCTGACGAAGGCCAACAGCCGGGCCACCGTGCACCGCCCCAGCTACCTCGACTACGTCGGCGTGAAGAAGTTCGACGCCAAGGGCAACGTCGTCGGCGAGCGCCGCTTCCTCGGACTGTTCTCCTCCGCCGCCTACACCGAGTCCGTGCGCCGGGTGCCCGTCATCCGCCGCAAGGTCGCCGAGGTCGTGGAAGGCGCGGGCTTCTCGTACAACAGCCACGACGGCCGCGACCTGCTCCAGATCCTGGAGACCTACCCGCGCGACGAGCTGTTCCAGACGCCCGTCGACCAGCTCCGCTCCATCGTGACCTCCGTCCTCTACCTCCAGGAACGCCGCCGCCTGCGGCTCTACCTGCGCCAGGACGAGTACGGGCGCTACTACTCCGCGATCGTCTACCTCCCCCGCGACCGCTACACCACCGGCGTGCGCCTGCGGCTGATCGACATCCTCAAGGAGGAGCTCGGCGGCACCAGCGTCGACTTCACCGCCTGGAACACCGAGTCGATCCTCTCCCGGCTGCACTTCGTCATCCGGGTCCCGGCCGGCACCGAGCTCCCGCATCTGACGGACGCCGACGCCGACCGCATCGAGGCCCGCCTCGTCGAGGCCGCCCGCTCCTGGGCCGACGGCTTCCAGGAGGCGCTCACCGCCGAGCTGGGCGAGGAGCGCGGCGCCGAACTCCAGCGCCAGTACGGCCACTCGTTCCCCGAGGGCTACAAGGCCGACCACACCCCGCGCGCCGCGGTGGCCGACCTGGTCCACCTGGAGACCCTCAAGCAGGGTGAGAAGGACTTCGCCCTCAGCCTGTACGAGCCGGTCGGCGCGGGCCCCGGCGAGCGCCGCTTCAAGATCTACCGGACCGGTGAGCAGGTCTCCCTGTCCGCCGTCCTCCCGGCGCTCCAGCAGCTCGGCGTCGAGGTCGTCGACGAGCGGCCGTACGAGCTGCGCTGCGCGGACCGTACGCACGCCTGGATCTACGACTTCGGGCTGCGGATGCCCCTGGCCAACGGCAACGGCGGCTACCTCGCCGACGACGCACGTGCCCGCTTCCAGGAGGCCTTCGCCGCCGTCTGGAAGGGCGAGGCGGAGAACGACGGCTTCAACGCCCTGGTCCTCAGCGCCGGGCTGAACTGGCGGCAGGCCATGGTGCTGCGCGCCTACGCGAAGTACCTGCGGCAGGCCGGGTCCACCTTCAGCCAGGACTACATGGAGTCCACGCTCCGCAACAACGTCCACACCACCCGGCTGCTCGTCTCGCTGTTCGAGGCCCGCATGTCGCCCAGCCGCCAGAGCGCCGGAACCGAGCTGACCGACGGGCTCCTGGAGGAGCTGGACGGGGCCCTGGACCAGGTCGCCTCGCTCGACGAGGACCGGATCCTGCGGTCCTTCCTCACCGTCATCAAGGCCACCCTGCGCACCAACTTCTTCCAGAGCGCAAGCGAGGGAAGCGACAAGGGGGGCCAGCACGCGGAGGACGGCACGCCGCACTCCTACGTCTCGATGAAGTTCGACCCGCAGGCCATCCCGGACCTGCCCGCGCCCCGGCCGGCGTACGAGATCTGGGTCTACTCGCCGCGCGTGGAGGGCGTCCACCTGCGCTTCGGCAAGGTCGCCCGCGGCGGGCTGCGCTGGTCGGACCGGCGCGAGGACTTCCGTACGGAGATCCTCGGCCTGGTCAAGGCGCAGATGGTGAAGAACACCGTCATCGTGCCCGTCGGAGCCAAGGGCGGCTTCGTCGCCAAGAGGCTCCCGGACCCGTCCGTGGACCGCGACGCCTGGTTCGCCGAGGGCATCGCCGCCTACCGCACGTTCATCTCCGCGCTGCTCGACATCACCGACAACATGGTGACCGGCGAGGTCGTGCCGCCCGCCGACGTCGTCCGGCACGACGAGGACGACACCTACCTCGTGGTCGCCGCCGACAAGGGCACCGCGAGCTTCTCCGACATCGCCAACGAGGTCGCCGTCGCGTACGGTTTCTGGCTCGGCGACGCGTTCGCCTCCGGCGGCTCGGCCGGCTACGACCACAAGGGCATGGGCATCACCGCCCGGGGCGCCTGGGAGTCCGTCAAGCGGCACTTCCGGGAGCTGGGCCACGACACCCAGACCGAGGACTTCACCGTCGTCGGCGTCGGCGACATGTCCGGTGACGTGTTCGGCAACGGCATGCTGCTCTCCGAGCACATCCGCCTCGTCGCCGCCTTCGACCACCGGCACATCTTCATCGACCCGAACCCGGACGCCGCCACCTCGTACGCCGAGCGGCGCCGGCTCTTCGAGCTGCCCCGCAGCTCCTGGGCCGACTACGACACCGGCCTGCTCTCCGCGGGCGGCGGGATCCACCCGCGCAGCGCCAAGTCGATCCCGCTCAACTCGCACGTCCGCGAGGCGCTCGGCATCGACCCCTCGGTGACCAAGATGACGCCCGCCGACCTGATGCAGACCATCCTCAAGGCCCCCGTCGACCTGGTGTGGAACGGCGGCATCGGCACGTACATCAAGGCCGTCTCCGAGTCGAACGCCGACGTCGGCGACAAGGCCAACGACGCGATCCGCGTCAACGGCGAGGACCTGCGGGCCAAGGTCGTCGGCGAGGGCGGCAACCTCGGCGCCACCCAGCTCGGCCGCATCGAGTTCGCCCGCAACGGCGGCCGGATCAACACCGACGCGATCGACAACAGCGCCGGTGTGGACACCTCCGACCACGAGGTGAACATCAAGATCCTGCTCAACGGTCTGGTCCGGGACGGCGACATGACCGTCAAGCAGCGCAACAAGCTGCTCGCCGACATGACCGACGAGGTCGGCGCGCTCGTCCTGCGCAACAACTACGCGCAGAACGTCGCGCTCTCCAACGCCTCCGCCCAGGCCCCGTCCCTGCTCCACGCCCAGCAGCGCTTCATGCGCCGGCTGGAGCGCGACGGCGCTCTGGACCGGGCGCTGGAGTTCCTGCCCGCCGACCGGCCCGTTCGGGAACTGCTGAACAGCGGCAAGGGCCTCAGTCAGCCCGAGCTGGCGGTGCTGATCGCCTACACGAAGATCACGGCGGCCGACGAGCTGATCTCCACCGTGCTGCCGGACGATCCGCACCTGCAGAAGCTGGTGCACGCCTACTTCCCGAGCGAGCTGCGCGAGCGGTTCCCCGAGGCGGTCGACGGGCACGCGCTGCGCCGCGAGATCATCACGACGGTCCTGGTCAACGACACGGTGAACACCGCCGGTTCGACCTTCCTGCACCGGCTGCGCGAGGAGACCGGGGCGTCGATCGAGGAGATCGTACGGGCCCAGTTCACGGCGCGGGAGATCTTCGGTCTGTCCTCGGTGTGGGACGCCGTCGAGGCGCTCGACAACAAGGTCGCCGCCGATGTCCAGACCCGGATCCGGCTGCACTCGCGGCGGCTGGTCGAGCGCGGTTCGCGCTGGCTGCTCGGCAACCGGCAGCAGCCCGTCGCCATCGCGGAGACCATCGAAGGGTTCCGGGACGGCGTCGAGCAGGTCTGGAACGAGCTGCCGAAGCTGCTCAAGGGCGCGGACCTGGACTGGTACCACTCGATCCTGGACGAGCTGACGGCCGCGGGTGTTCCGGACGAGCTGGCGGTGCGGGTGGCCGGGTTCTCCTCCGCTTTCCCGGCGCTGGACATCGTGGCCATCGCCGACCGTACGGGCAAGGATCCGCTGGAGGTCGCCGAGGTCTACTACGACCTGGCGGACCGGCTGCGGATCACCCAGCTGATGGACCGGATCATCGAGCTGCCGCGGGCCGACCGCTGGCAGTCCATGGCCCGCGCGTCCATCCGCGAGGACCTGTACGCGGCGCACGCGGCGCTCACGTCGGACGTGCTGAGCGTGGGGAACGGGTCCTCGACGCCGGAGCAGCGGTTCCTGGCGTGGGAGTCGAAGAACGCGGCGATCCTGGCTCGGTCGCGGTCGACGCTGGAGGAGATCCAGGGGTCGGACGCGTTCGATCTGGCGAATCTGTCGGTGGCCATGCGGACCATGCGGACGTTGTTGCGTACGCACGCGTAGGGGCTTGCAGGGAGTGAGGGGGCCGGTGCCTGTCAGGGGCGCCGGCCCCCTCGGCGTGGGTTCCGTCCTCAAGCGCCGGACGGGCTGGAAGAGCGTCCTCAAGCGCCGGACGGGCTGGGAACTGTGCGGACGGGCAGAGAAGGGCTACTTGCGCTTGGTGAAGGCCTCGTACGCCGCCACTACTTCCTTTGCCGGGCCGTCCATCCTCAGCGTGCCCGCCTCCAGCCACAGCGCGCGGTCGCAGGTCTCGGTGATCGACTTGTTGCTGTGGCTCACCAGGAACACCGTGCCCGCCTCGGCGCGCAGTTCCTTGATGCGGTCCTTGCTGCGGCGCTGGAACTTCGCGTCGCCCGTGGACAGGGCCTCGTCGATCAGGAGTACGTCGTGGCTCTTGGCCGCGGCGATGGAGAAGCGGAGCCTCGCGCCCATGCCCGAGGAGTACGTGCGCATCGGCAGCGTGATGAAGTCGCCCTTCTCGTTGATGCCGGAGAAGTCGACGATCTCGTCGTAGCGTTCGCGGATCTGCTCGCGCGTCATGCCCATCGCGAGTCCGCCCAGCACCACGTTGCGCTCGCCGGTCAGGTCGCCCATCAAGGCCGCGTTCACGCCGAGCAGCGAGGGCTGGCCCTGGGTGTGGACCTGGCCCCGCGTCGGCGGAAGCAGGCCCGCGACGGCCTTGAGCAGCGTCGACTTGCCCGAGCCGTTCGAGCCGATCAGGCCGATCGCCTCGCCCTTGTACGCGGCGAAGCTGACACCCTTCACGGCGTGCACCTTGCGGGCGCCGGGGGTCGCGCGGCGGGTGGTGAGCCGGCTGAGCGCCGAGGTGGCGCTGCCCTTGCCCGTACGCGCGCCGTTGACCGTGTACGTGATGTGGACGTCGTCGACGACGACCGTCGGGACACGGTGGTCCCCGGGGGAATCCTTGAGGTCAGCCACGTCCGTAGGTCTCCTCGGCCTTCCAGAAGTACACGAATCCGGCCACGCCGCAGAGCACGGCCCAGCCCAGTGCCGCCGCCCACACGTGCGCCGGCAGGCCGCTGTAGCTGTCGATGAGCGCGTACCGCATGAGGTTGATGTAGATCGCCGCCGGGTTGTACTCCAGCGCCACCAGCACCGCGTGCGGCACCCGGTCGCCGCTGAGCAGGTGGTCCAGGCTCCACATGACGCCGGAGGAGTACATCCAGGTCCGCAGCACGAACGGGGTCAGCTGGGCGATGTCCGGGGTCCGCGCCGTCAGCCGGGCCATCACCATCGAGAGACCGGTGTTGAACAGGGCCTGGAGCGCCAGCGCCGGAATCGCCAGCAGCCAGGCCGGGCGCGGGTACTGGCCGAACACCAGCAGGATCAGCACCAGCGCGCCCATCGAGAACAGCAGTTGCTGCAACTGCTGGAGGGCCAGGGCGACCGGAAGGGAGGCGCGCGGGAAGTGCAGGGCCCGCACCAGGCCGATGTTGCCGCTGATCGCCCGCGTGCCCGCGGTGATCGAGCTGCTGGTGAAGGTCCAGATGAAGACCCCGGTGACCAGGAACGGAACGAAGTCCTCCACCCCGCGCCTGGTGTCCATCAGGACGCCGAAGATGAAGTAGTAGACCGTCGCGTTCAGCAGCGGCGTCACGATCTGCCAGATCTGGCCGAGCTTCGCCTGGCTGTACTGGGCGGTCAGCTTGGCCGTCGCGAACGCCGCGATGAAATGCCGCCGCCCCCAGAGCTGCCGGATGTACGCGGGCAGCGACGGCCGGGCGCCGCTGACCGTCAGGCCGTGCCGGGCGGCCAAAGCGGCCAGCTCACCGGGCGCGTAGGTGGGGACGTCCTGGGCGGGGGTGCTCACCGGGGACGGCGGAGCTGCTGTCTGGCTCACCACGAACGATCGCTTTCGACGGAAGCGGGAGGGGGGAAGGAGAACGGAACGATACGGTCCCGTAGGGACGCCCTCGTTGGGACGGGACCGTATCGTCGTAACGCTGAGAGTAGGACGCTTCTACGTCGCAACGCAACCGTTTCGTCGCGGCCGACTATCATGCGGGCCATGACCACCGAACGGGGAACCCGCCGCCGCGCCCCCGCAGGCGCCGCCGTCCTGCGTGAGGACGTGACGGACGCCATCCGCGCCGCCGTCTTCGAGGAACTCGCCGCGGTGGGGTTCGCCCGGATGTCCATCGAGGGCATCGCCCGGCGCGCGGGCGTCGGCAAGACCGCCGTCTACCGCCGCTGGAAGTCCAAGCTGGCCCTCGTCCTCGACCTGGTCGCCGCCGTCGCCGCCCAGGGGATGCCCGCCCCGGCCACCGGCTCGCTGTACGGGGACGTGCGCGCCGTCCTCGAACTGGCCGCCTACGCCCTGCGCCACCCGGTCGCCTCGCAGGTCATCCCGGACCTGCTGGTCGAGGCGGCACGCAATCCGGAGATCTCCGAGGCGATCAAGGCCGCGCTCCTGGACCAGCAGCAGGGCGTCGCCGCCGTCGTGGTGCGGGAGGCGGTGGCCCGGGGGGAGCTGCCGGAAGGAAGCGATCCGGACCGGGCGCTCGACCTGATCGTCGGGCCGCTGTACTGGCGGCTCGTCGTCGTCCGCGGGGAACTGCCGAACGGCTACCTGGACGATCTGGCCGCCTCGGCGGTCGCCGCCCTCAAGCACCCCGGCCGAGGCTGAGGACGGCCTGCCTGCGGGTCAGTACACCTAGGGCGTGTTTCGAAAGTCCCGCCTGCTCGGCGACGCCTGGCACGCACGCTCGCCGCGTTGTCGGGATCACCCCGGTACATGCGGTATCGGGGTGACCCTCCGCCTTGCGATCGCACGCACCAGACGCCGCCGAGCCCGCCCTCCGGGCGGACGGCGCTACTTTCGAAACACGCCCTAGCTTGACTCTGTCGGGGATCTTGGAATTCCTCGGTGCGGCAGCATGATTATCGGGCATGCTCGGGTAGTTCCGCCGACCGATGCAGCTGTCGAGGTGCCC
>NZ_JOEZ01000053.1 GCF_000721175.1 Streptomyces anulatus | reverse complement strand
CGACAAGCACATGGAGGGCGTCCGCCTCACCCGGTGGCTGCTCTCCCCCGTCCCCACGTTCAAGCTGTGGCGGCGGATGAAGCTGTGGGAGCTGCGCAGCTACGAACAGGTCATCAAGCTCGAACAGGACCGGCTGATCTACCAGGCCCGGCTCCAGGCCCGCTTCGGCCGCAACTGGCGGCGCAAGGCCCCGGTCGAGTCGATGATGCCCCTGCGGCTGGCGAAGTACGGCGTGCCGCTCGCCGAGACCGCCCCGGCCGGACTCGCCGCCGCCGGCATCGAAGAGCCGATCCTCGCCACGGCCGGCCGGAACGAAGCCGAGGGCGAGACACCTGCGCCGGCCATCGGACATCAGCGGACGGGGGAGCGGGATGCCGAAGCTGGGCGACCCGCCGGGGCCGGGCGCGAGGTGTCGGCGACCGACCTCGCCAACACCGTCCAGGAAGCCGCGCCGACGAGGCCGGAGCTGGTGCTCCCGGGCGTGGACTACCTGGCGGCTACCGAGGGTTACGTGGCCCAGAACGGGCACTTCCCCGACGCCGAGCAGTTCGGGCTCTTCCTCGCTCAGTACGACATCACCGACCCCTCGACCCGCGGGCCGCTGTCCGGGACGCTGCTGGACCGCGTACTCGACGAGCTCTGGAGCGAGCACAACGCGAGGTTCATCCGCCAGGGCCAGGATCCGACGAGTGGAGAAGGAAGCTCCACCGGATCCGAACCAGAGCTGTCAAACCCTGGCCCGGAGGCCGATGCCGAGGAGCTGCCGGGACCGCGGGGCGGGGCCAGCGCCTGGTTCGACGCTGGCCCGAAGGCACCGGCCGACGGGGGCGCGCAGGACAGGCTGGAAAACTCGGAACCCTGGAACAGAGCGTCCGGCGACGCTGCACTCGAAGACGAACATTCCCATTCCAGCCCCGCTCCAGTAGCAGCTGCGGCGTCCAGCGGAGCGACGGCGGACCGGACAGGGGAGGGGCGCCGCGTCGTGCAGATGCGGATTCCCGATGACGAGGAGCCCAACCAGGCGTCGCCCCCCGACGACCGCGACGACGAGCAGGACAAGACACCGGTGCAGGAGCCGTCGCCGCTCACAGGGGCGGAGCTGGTGGCGGCCCGCTACCGGGAGCTGCCCGCCGAGAAGCGTTCCAGGTCGGCCAACTCGCTCGCCCCGCAGCTCGCCGAAGGCACGGACTACACCGTTGGAACGGTGCGCAAGTACCTGGGAGACATCAAGCGCGCCGAGCGACAGGCTGCCCCAGCCGGTTGAGCACCTCGTCTTCCAACCGGTGCCCGGGAGGAATCCAGGGCGTCCGGCCAGCGGGGGAGAAGCCCGTACCCCTTGGTGAGTGGCACCCCCGGAGGTACTCACCACTTCCTTGTGATGCCGCCCCGGCCGTACTCAGAGCCCGTGGTGCGAAGCGGTGCCAGCAGGCCGCGGTAGCGCCCGGAACACGTGTTGGAACGAGCTGACCTGCGATTTTCCAACTCGCACTCGTCTGGTCGCCCCAGCTTCGCCCGGGGGAGGTACCAGACAGGAACGGCCCGCTCGCCGACGCGAGGGCCGGGTCGGGGCGGCTGAGACGCTGCGGATGCCGGACCTTGGAATCGGTTGGCCCGGCTCGTTGGAAGACCGGCAAGACGTCACCGCCACTCACCACGCCCCCGGGTTCGGACTCGGCCCGGTCCTGAACCCTGCGGTGGTGAGTTCCATTCCGACTCACCGGTGTCAGGGATGGCCCCCCTGCTACTCACCACGGTGGTCGTTGGAACTCACCACAGCAGGTCACGAGCCGGTCTCCGCTTATGCCGGGAATCGCAACAGTGTTCCCTATGCGCCTGGTTGGCGGGTTACTGTCCCCAATAGCAAGATCCCGTCAGGGGGGAGCGCCAGATGCACGCTGTCGAGGCGAAGGGCAGGGCAGGCGGGCCGTCCGGGACCAAGGCCAACCGAGTGGGGCTGACCGACCGGCAGGCGGAGATCATCGCCTTCATCGAGCGCGAGGTCGGACGGCAGGGCTACCGCCCTCGATGCGGGAGATCGGCCGGGCGGTCAAACTCAAGAGCACCTCGTCGGTGTCCCACCAGCTGACGTCGCTGGAACGCAAGGGCTTCCTCTACCGCGACCCACACCGGCCGCGGGCCTACCGCGTTCGCAGCCTGCTGGACCGAGATGCTCGACGAGAAGGCGTCCCCCTCCACCTCCTCCTCAGTGGACGTCCCCTTGGTTGGGAGGATTGCCGCCGGCGCGCCGATCCTCGCCGAAGAAGAAGTCGAGGACGTGTACGCGCTGCCCCGCCAGCTGGTCGGGGAGGGACAGATCTTCGCACTCACGGTGGTCGGCGACAGCATGATCGACGCGGCCATCTGCGATGGTGACATCGTTGCTGTCAGGAAGACGTCCTCAGCCGATCACGGCGACATCGTCGCCGCGCTCCTGGACGGCGAAGCCACCGTCAAACGTTTCCGCTACGAGGGCGACCATGTCTGGCTGACACCGCACAACCCGGCATTCGAGCCGATCTCCGGCGAGAACGCGACGATCCTCGGCAAGGTCGTCGCCGTGCTCCGGGCCGTGTGATCCGCGGCCTGGACCCGGGCCTGCCTGCCCTGGCCGCCGTGCGGGCGCGCACCCGGCCGTGACTGGTACGGGCCGAGTATGTGGCCGGCGGCTGCTCAAGTGGCCGGCCGGGGCAACAGGGGGCGGGTTTCTGTCGGATCCCCTCCCGTGGGGAGGGCCGGGAGGGGCGACGGGCCTGCTGGCATCACAGCGTGGGCAGGGCCCGACGGGTGCGGGAAACGGGGGATCCCGCAGGACCAACGATGCACCGGATCAAGCCAGAGCAACAGGGGTGTTACTGAAATTTGCTGCTCAGCGGTTGATGGTGACGCAGGGCCTTCGGTCCGCGTACCTGGTGGCCTCCGCGTAGATCCGCCGCTAGCACGACCTTCTGGCGTCAGCCGAGGGAGTTCTCGGGGTGCGCCGGATTCTGCAGTGTCCAGGACTGGCCGGAACAGCCAGAGGGCAGTGGTGGGAAACGATGCCCCTTCACGTCCGTGCTCCAGTGGTGTTCCCCGCCGCAGTCGCACGCGTAGATCCCGCTGGCGGGCACGATCTCACCGGGATGCCAGGACGCACTCTCATCGCTCATGTTCCTTGTCTACGACGCAGCCTCACATGGCGCGACCCGAGCAGCTCGTCCTGGCACCGGGGCACGCGCAGGCGAGGAGGCGCGGCTCCTGTCTCTGTCACATAGCTCCGCGGGGACGCCGTGCGTCCGGCCGTACTGGTGACAGAGCCGGAGCCTCCGGCTGGACGGCGGCGCGGCGGGAGGCGTACGCGAACGACCAGGGCGCGGACGTCTCCCTCGTCGCGGTGACCGCGCGCAGCAACCGGCTAGTGACCAGGACCCGGCCGACTGGATGCCACCGTCCCCGGAGGCACAGTGCCGGTATGTGGGGGAGTGGGTGTCGACCAAGCTCCGCCGGCAGCGCACCGCCGATGACCGCGAGCTCGAAGCGCTGAAGGTGTACGCGGAGGGGCCGTGCGAGGACACCATCGTCCGCTACACCCCTGCCCCGTAGTTGTGCCCCGGAGCGGAGTCCTCCCTGTTGTGATCCGCCGTACTGACAACCCGCGCGAGTAGAGGCGGTTGGGCGTTTTGGCCAGGTCATGGTGAGGCGGGGCGGCTGCTACGGAATGTGACTGTTACTACAGGTCCGGTGATGCCTCCAGATCGGTGGTGTCGGTAGAAGTACCTGTTGCGCTACGGCATTTCGCCGCGGGGGGTCGGGCCAGAGCGGTCGTGTCAGTGAGGGCGTTTACCATGCCGGTGCGGCTTCGAAGAGGCCAGCTCAGCGGCTCGCCATCCGACAGATGCACTTCGACGGAACTCGACGCCAATTACACGAAGGTAGTGCCCTGGCCATGATTGCCAACGTGCGTAGCTACAAGAAGAATCAGGTCTCCCGAGCCGAGGTCATCACGGCAATCGGCCTGTCCCACAACGACTACATGATCAAGCGTGTAACTGCGGCGCTCGACGAGATCGAGGGCTACACCGCCGATATCGGGTTTGTCGATGGCGACCTGCACATACCCGGCGACCTCGACCTGACGCAGGAGCACGTCTGGCTCTTGGTTGTGCTCGGCGATCTGGTTGTCGACGGGACGTATGGCGATGACGACCATCCCGAGTCGTTCTCGCTGGTGACCGGCAGCATGCGGGCACGCGACATCGTGACCGCGGGCTGGCTCGAGGTCCACGGCGACCTGAGCACCGATCGGCTCATCGGTGATTACAACGACTGTGGCGCCCACATCGGTGGCGACGTTCACGCCCAGCTCTTCTATGGCGAAGAACATCACTTCACCATCGGTGGCGCGCTCATCGCCAACGCGGTGATCGGTGAGCCGCGCCTTGAGATCGCGACCCGACCGGCCGTGATCGATGTCGACGACCCCCGCATGCTGGAGCATTTCGACCGCGATCTACTGGACGTGTACGACGACGAAGACGAAGACGGCAACGAAATCACCTGTGTGGACGGTTTCGATGACTTCCACGAGCTGAAGCGGCGAGTCAACGCAGGTCTACCGCTGCGCACCACGTCAACACGCGACAACTGAGCCTCCACCGCCGAGCCGGATGGGGCCGGGCTTTGTTCGCCACCAGGTCCCGGTCGCGTCCACCATCGTCCAGCATGCCACCGCGTCTTCCGGTGACCACTCCTGCCGTGCTGCGCAGTTGTCGTGCTGACCCCCCGCTGACCACGTCCCGCACGGTACGCCCCCGGGGGCTGCCGCGTGGCCGACACCCCAGGAGCGTGTCAACGTCGGCGTTTCAAGGGCGGCGGTGGGGTCGGGTGTGCCAGCGGTGGGTGGTCCATGCCCGGCGGTCCGGTCGGAGGGCTGCGCTTCGGACTCGAGGGAGGTTTCGACTACAGCGGAAGCGTTATCCCCAGCTCCCGCATGGCGGGGGAGGGCGGGCCGCCCTCTGAGCGTTCGGTCTTGCATCCCTTGCTGCCGGCGGTCACGGTCCGGGGGTCGACTGCCTCCGCGGGCGCTCCGGTGGCGTAGAGGCCTTCGGGTTCGGCGTCCCGGTCATGCGGCAGCAGCCAGAAGACGCGGCGCCGGAAGGTGTCTGAGGCGCGGGATGCGCGGGCTTGGGGTCCGAGGACGGCGTAGCCGACCATGCGTCCGTCGCGGTGGTAGGCGGGTTTGCCGCCGCGGGTGGGCAGCCGGTCCAGGCTCTGGCGGACGTAGTCGAGCTCCTGGACGTCCTCGAGCCAGACGAGCCTGGATTCGTGCTTGAGCTCGTCGTCGCTGATCAGGGCGCTCATGCCATCTCCTCGTCGGCGAGCAGTCTGATCCCATGGTAGTACTTTCGCGAGTTCGACAGGATCATCTCTTTGGGGGAGGAAAGCCCGACGAGTTCGCGGGCGCGGGCGGCGAAGGCTCGGCTGGAGATGGGAGGTACGCCTTCGCCATGACACCAGGATCGGTAGGCGGCGTACAGGCGGGCCTGTTCGGCGCGGTGATCCCGATTCAGGATGCAGGCTTCGTCGAAGAAGCGCCCGGTGTGGTCTTCGGTCTCGGCGTAGGCGGTGGTGGCGATGCGGACCTTGTCGGGGCCGGTGAGGTCCTTCTCGCCGCCGAGGTAGCGGCCAGCGCCGTCGACGAGCCAGTTGAGGATGCCGGAGCCTTCCTCGGCGACGAGGATGTCGGCGAGGTTGTCGATCTTGCGGTCGTCGGAGACGGTGCGCTCGAAGGGGATCAGGCGCATACGCCGCCAGAAGGCGAAGCCGCCGGTGCCGACCTCGGGGCGGTGGTTTCCCAGCAGCCAGAGCTTGTGGGTGGGCCGGAAGCTGAAGAAGTCCTGGCGCATGCGGCGGGCCTTGATGCGGTCGCCGCCCGTGAGGAGCTTGACGCGGGCTTCGTCGAACTTGTCGCCGGGCTTGACCTCGGAGCAGACGATGACGCGGCGGCCGTGGAGTTCGGCGAGGTCGGTGGGGTGGCCTTCGTAGGGGCGGGCCATGAGGAAGCCCGGCGGGGCGGCGTCGGCGTAGTCGCCGAGGAGCCTCATCAGGACGTCGAGGAGTACGGACTTGCCGTTCTTGCCGGCGCCGAAGAGAAAGGACATGACCTGGCCGCCGACGTCGCCGGTGATGGAGTACCCGAGGAGCAGCTGGAGGAAGCTGGTCATCTGGGTTCCCTCGGTGTCGTCGCCGAAGGTGTCGGCCAGGAAGCGGTTCCACCGCGGGGTGTCCATGGGGGCGGGCCCGGTGGCGGTCGAGCGGGAGTGGAAGTCCCCGTCGGGGTTCGGGGTGCGGATGAGGCCGGTGCGGAGGTCGACGATGCCGGCGGGGGTGCACAGGGCGTAGGGGTCGGCGTCCAGGAGGGCGGCGTTGAGGACCATGCCGGGGGCTGATCTGGCCTGGGTGAGCATGGCGTTGATACCTGAGGTGCTCAGGGCGCGGCGGCGGTGCTTCTTCAGGGCCTCGGGGGTGTGGACGCCGCGGGGGTCGGTGGTGGCGATGTTCTCGCCGAGGTCGCCGGCGGCCCACAGCACGGTGTCGTCCTCGTCCATCTGCCAGCGGGTGGTGTCCCACCGGTACCAGCCGAGGCCCGGGACGTAGCGGAAGTCGGGGGCGTAGAGGCGGACGAAGAGCTTGGCGTTGCCGCGGTCGGTGAGGGTGTCGGGGAGCAGGCCGTCCGGAGAGGCGTGCCCGGGGGCCGCGGTCGTGCCGCTGTGCTTCTGCGCAGGTACGGACGGCCTGCCGGTGGAGAGGATCTGCGCTGCGACGGCGTGCGCGTCGAAGCCGAGGAGGAAGTCGTTGCCGCCGCCGGTCGGAGTGTTCACGGACGGCTCCTGAGCTGCAGGGGGCGGCGGGTGCCTGCGGTGAGACCGCTGCGGATGATCTGCTGGCAGCGCCGTTCCTGGCCAGGACGGGCCGTGCGTGCGGCTTCGGTGAGGACGCGCTCTGCCTCCTGCCGGGTCAGGTGCCCGGCCGCGACGAGGCCGCCGGCGGTGTAGGCGGCCCGGTTGAGCTTCTCGGAGAAGCCGGTGTTCTCGGGGGCCGTGGCGCAGGCGGCGACTTCCGCGAGCACGGTGGTGAGAGCACGGGTGGCCTGGTCGTGTCCGCCGCCGCCCGCGGCGATGACGGCCTGCCGGGCGCGGGGCGGCACCCGGCGGGGGGCGGGAACACGGGCTGCGGGCAGATGGCGGGTGCGTTCCAGCTCCTGAGCGAGCCAGGCGGGCAGCGGTACGGGGGTGCGGCTCGCTCCCACAGGTGTGTAGGCCCCGGCCTCGGTGGTGGTGCCGGGGGCGATGATGTAGCCGCCGTGGGCGCGGACGTCGACCTGCCAGGCGAGACCCCGGGTGGTGCTCGTCCCGGTGGAGCACCGCCAGCGGCGGCCGTCCGCGGCCCGGTACCAGATGTGCAGCCCCCCGGAGGGGGTGCGTACGCGCAGGGTCGTGGTGTCCTCTGCCGGGTTCGCCTGGCCGCGGAGCGCTGCCAGGACGGCCAGGCTGTGGAAGCCGGTCGTCATGGCGGAGACGTCGACACCGTCCGCGATCGGGATGCCGGGCAGGAGACGGTCCCGTGGAGGGGGGACGGTGGGATGGGCGTCGATGTCGATGACGACCAGGTTAGCCGGGCCGCAGGCCACTGCGACGCCGAGTCGCGGTGTGGTGCCCCACCACTGACTGATGCGGTCCATGCTCAGGGTGGCGGCGTGGAAGCCGTGGCACCAGCGTCCCGCGGCCCGGCAGGAGCACTGGCAGCGGTCGTGGCCGGGCCGGCGGCAGGCGGGGCAGTTGGCCGCCGGTGTCTTCCTGCCCGGAGCCAGGGGGTGGACCGGCCAGCCCTGAGCGGCACACCAGCGGGCGATGGTGAGCGACTCGGCGACGGGACGCGCGGCGACGGGGTCGCCTGAGTCGCTGCCTGAGTACCGCAGGTCAGCCGGCATATGACTCCCCTACAGCGACTGAAGCGACCCAACGACGGAATCAGGCTAGCGAAAGCACGGCACGAAGCCCGCATATCGCCGAGGCACCTGCCTCGTGTCAGTTGCCGTCGGCACTCAGCTACCGAAGCCTGCCCGCAGCGACTGAACGGGCTTCGGTAGCTGCCCGGCCGCTGAGGAATCACCGCAGGTCACAGGCGTCTGACAACAGGATCAGCGACTGAAGCGACTCAAGACCCCTATATATGACGCGCACACGCACGCACATTGCAGCTCATATACCCGAACCTTGAGTCGCTTCAGTCGCTTTTCTCCAGCCAAACAGCGTCTGAACTGCGGTTTTACCCAGCGACCGAAAGGCAGCTCGGTCGCTGGGCTTCAGTCGCTGCCGCCTGCCCGCCATGCCCTGGACCGCCTGCCCGCCACACCCTGGACCGGCCCTGTGACCCGCGCGGGCGGTGGGCGGGGCCCAGCCGACCGCGGGGAGGGACATGAGCCAGGCTCATGTCCCTCCCCGAAGGCACCGGCCGGCGCCCCGCCGGCGTACGCCGCGACCGGCGGGTCGCTCCTCGCGGGTGACTCCTGCGCCGCGCTGCCGTACGAAGGCCGCGCAGGAGGAGCCCGAACCGGGCCGGCCCGGCGAGGATCTGCGCAACCTGGTGGCCGGCCGCCTTGCCGACGACCCGGCCGCGCGGTCCTCCCCCGCCGGGCCTGCGGCGATGCTGTCAACGGGTACGGAGGCCGACGGCGGGCGGCCTCCGACGGACCAGCCGGGCGGCTGTCGCTTCCGTGCCGGGAACCGCCCGGTTTCCCGAACGCCCGTCAGGGGGCGTCCTCCAGAGCCGGCGGCTGAGGGCGGCCCCCACGGCCGGGCGCGCCCTCCGGTGAGCGTCGACGCCCAGCCGGCCGCCGCACAGGGATGGTGCCGGCCTCTGTGCCGTTTCGGTCCAGGAGCCGTCGTGTGTGTCCGCGGAGTGCCCGGCCCCGTCCCCGGCGTAGGAGCCGGGCACTCCGGACGGGGCCGGCGACGCGCCGGGGGAGCCGGTCCGTCAGATACCGGGGCCGGCGACGTAGGTGAAGGCGCCCACCTCGGTGTCCGATCCGGCGGGGTTGGTCACCACCACGTCGACGGCTCCGACCGTACCGGGCGGCGTGACCGCCGACAGGGTGGTCTGGTCGATCACCGCGAACGGTGCCGGCGCGCCGCCGAAGGTGACCGAGTCCGTGGTGTCGAGGTTGGTACCGGTGATGGTCACCGCCGTTCCGCCGGATGCAGGTCCGGAGGTCGGAGTGAGCGTGCCGATCGCGGGGGCGTCGACGTAGGTGTAGGTGAGGCCGTTGTTGCTGCCGCCGGTGGTGGTGACCGTCACCGGGACGGGGCCCACTCCCGCTCCGGCGGGAACGGTGACGCTCAGGGAGCTGTCGGAGTTCACGGTCGGGGTGGCCGTCACACCTCCGAAGGAGACGCTGGTGGCCGTCGACAGGCCGGTGCCGTTGATGGTGATGATGTTGCCCCCGGCCAGCGGCCCGGAGGTAGCGCCCAGAGACGACTTGAACGGCGCACCCACGTAGAAGAACGGCACCGGGTTGCTGGTCCCGCCCGGTGTCGTGACGGTGACGCCCACGGTGCCGGCCCCCGAAGGGGACACCGCCGTCACCTCGGTCGGGGAGACCTGCGTGATGCTGGTCGCCGGTTTGCTGCCGAACGTCACATTGGTGGTGTCGGTCAGATTCGTTCCCGTGATGGCGACCAGCGTTCCACCGCCGGTCGAACCCTGGTTCGGGGAGATAGGCATGGCAAGGCTCCTCTTTCTCGATGTGACATGCGATGGACCGGCGTGCAGCACGGCCCGACCCGCCGGCAGCCGCCGGAAGACGCGGGTCGGCGCCGTGTCAAGGAATGGCGATCGGTACACGGCCGGGACTGACGAGACAGGGAAGCGTGCGGCAGTACGCCCGGGCCCGGCGTGCGACACGGACCGCTGGAACGTCTCGCCCGGAAGGCGAGGAGGACCGGCCAGCGCTGCCTCTGTGCACCTGCCTCGGCTCGGGATGGGCGGCCCGCCGATGTGCCATCAGTGACCCACACGGCCATACGAGGGACAAGCCCCTCTCACGCCCGACCACTCGAACGGAGCAGTCGGCCCGCCGGGAGCAGGACGCCGCTCCCGCCGCCGGAAGAGCGGATGACAACGCAGCCCTCACGCGTCCTCGCCCTGGACACACCGCGATCGGGGCCCCGCGTCTGCGCTCCCGGCCACACGACTGCCGCCTCGACGGCATCGCGGCGAGACGGCCGCACACGCGGCGGCGGGGGCGCAGGCCGGCCTAGCCTGACCACGTCGACCCGCGGGGGAGCGCCGACCCCACACCAGTGCACACCAGTGCGGGCGCGGCGCCCGGGCAGCGCCGCGCCCGCGGCGCGGGTACCCGGGCGCCCATACCGCAGCCCTGGGCGCCGCGACCACGCCCCCGCCACCACACGCCCCCGCCGCCAGCGGCCCGGGAAGCCACCCGACGAGGGGACGCCCCGCTGCCCGGCGCGTGACAGGACCGGGGATCCGGCCATCGAGGGGCACGGACCGACACGGAGGAGTGGATGGGATCTACCGACAATGCGCGGAGGTGCGCCCCTCCAACCGAGGGACGATTCGCTCTGCTCCTTGTGGCATCGCCCTGCACCTGTGTCACTGGGAAGCGTCCAACCGTTGGACAAGTCCGTTCTCCCGGAGAGTGATACCGGTGTGGTCGTAGCTGCTCCCGCGCAGGCAGCGTCGGCACCGACGGGGTCACGATGGGCACCTTCGGGGAAGGGGACACCCAGCCGGTGTCGCACCTGTGGCACCGGCTGGGGTCGGCACACAGCGGGGGCGCGCCCCCGGCGCCCCCCTTGGCCCGTTCGGGTGTCCCGGCGTGAGCGGTCTTGTGGACCACCGGCCGGTGTGGGTCGCTGCCGACGCCGAACCGCGCGTCGCCCCCGCCCCGTCCGAACGGCGGGGGGGGGCGGGGTGCCTCGCCGACCTCCGCGCGGAAGCGTCCCGCGCCGCCCATCGGCACCTGGATCGGGAGGGCGAGGACGCTGCCCTCGTCCGCCCGGCGCCTGCCCGGGCGGCGGCGAAGGCTCCCCGTCCGCTGGCGGCGTCACGCCTCCGCCGACGCCGGGCGGACCGCTCCGCCGGCCGGACGGGCGGGGCGGCCCCCGCCCGGGTCCGGCACCCGGCTCCGGAATCCGACGTGCTCAGCCGCCCCATCCCCTGACAAGGCCAGGACCCCGCCGGATCCCCCCTCCGCGAGGCGGCGAGGGCCGCTTCCGTCCGGGCGTCCCTCGCCCACCCAACAACTTACGGAGACCCCATGGCGCCCGTAGTCAGCTCTGTCAACCCCGCGCAGGGACCGGTGTCAGGCGGCACCACCGTAGTCATCACCGGCACCGGCCTGACAGGCGCCACCGCGGTACGCTTCGGGCCCACCAACGCGGTCGCCCACACCGTCAACTCCTCCACGCGGATCACCGCGGTCACCCCTGCCGGGAGTACGGGCGCGGTGCCGGTGACGGTGACCTCGCCCAGCGGGACCAGCAACGCCACTGTGCTGTTCACCTACACCTCGGCCGCTCCGACGGTGACCGGCGTCTCGCCGCGCAGCGGCTCCACGAACGGCGGCACCGTCGTCACCGTGACGGGCACCCACCTCTCCGGCGCCACCCAGGTCCGCTTCGGATCCGTCAGCGCGCCCTCCTTCACCCTCGTCTCCTCGACGCAGATCACCGCGGTGTCACCGCCTGGGCCCGCGGGCTCCGTACCGGTCACCGTGACGACGCCCGCGGGCACGAGCGCCGCCGCCCCCGAGTCGTACTTCTTCTACGCCCCCGTCCCCGTTCTCCTCGCGGTCTCCCCCAGTGCCGGCCCCTCCACCGGGAACCAGGGGGTCGCGCTGACGGGTTCCGGCCTGCTGAACGCCACCGACGTACGGTTCGGGGCCCAGTCCGCGAGCTTCACCGTCGTGTCCTCCACCGAGATCACCGCCACGCCCCCACCGGGTTCCGGGCAGGTCGCCGTGACCGTGACGACGCCGGGGGGCACGAGCAACGCCTTGGCCTATGCGTATGTGAGCCCTCCCACGCTGAGTGGTGTCCTCCCCTCCAGTGGGCCCGCCTCGGGCGTCACGATCGTGACGCTGGCGGGCACAGGACTGGCCACCGCGACTGACGTCAGGGTGGACGGTGTCGCGACGGGCTTCACCGTGCTGTCGGATGCCCAGCTGACGGCGGTCGTACCGCCGGGACCCGCCGGGCCCGCCGCGATTCGGGTGACGGCGGTCGGGGGGACGTCCGCCGCGGTCACCTTCCACCGCATCCCGGCGCCCTCGATCTGAGCGCCTCGCGCCTTCGCCGGCCGAGTCGCCGGCCACTGTCACCGACGGTGTGGGAGGGACCCTTCACACGACCGCTCACTGCGGCTAGCCCAGGTGGCGCATCCCCTCGGACGCTCGCCCGGCGGACGCGTCGAAGGCGGCATAGCGTGGGCGGCATCGGCTTGGCAGCTCCACCGAACCCATAGGAGTCACGAATGAGGCGCAGGCTTACTCATAGCGGATGGGCCGTCACCTCAGCGGCGATGGCGGTCGTTCTGGGCACGGCCACCTCAGCCGCCGCCGCCCCTTCCTCCACCAGTGTCGTCGCCTTGCCGGCTTCGACCACCGTCGGCAGTCCTGTCCAGCTCACCGCCACCGTCAGCTGTGACTCCGACCCCAGCGGTGGTCTGGGCGTGTCCTTCTTCGACGGCGGGGACCTTCTGGGCACCGTGCCGGTGGCGGCGAACGGGCAGGCGACGCGCACCGCGTCGTTCACCACGGTCGGCCAGCACACCATCACCGCCGCCTACAACGGCAACGACGGGTGCGACGCGTCCCACAGCACCGCGGCAGTGCAGGTCTCGTCGTCCACACCCCCGCCTTCCCCCGGGTGGCCTGGCCTGTGCCTGCTCACCTGCGGCAGCCTGATCGGCTTCGTCACGGGGGACATCACCAACAACGTGATCCTCGGCTGAGCTTGTTTCTTAACGACCTTTCCACGCAACCGAGTTGAGTGCCCGCTGCCCTGCAAGGGCTGATGCGACAGCAGTGCGGCCTTGGTGTGATCATGTGCGTTGTCGAGACGCTGTTGATCATGTCAAGGCCGCGAGGGTGAGTCTGCTGCACGACGCTGTCCGCGTCGAGTCCCTGACCGTGTTGTCGCGGTTCCCCAAAGCGGCCGCCCAGCAGTAGGTGCGCCCCAGCGACGCCTCCGGGGCACGGGCCCTGCACCGGCTCGCCGCCGAACGGGCCGGGCTGGCCACCATCACGCCTGAGGCGGCCGCGCCCCAGCAGCTGGATCGCACGGCGTGAGTCAGGTGTCCGCGGCGACGTGCTCCGGGGCGACGTGCTCCGGCTCGGTTGGACTCGTCTTCTGGTTGATCGAGCAAGAGTTGTAGGCCATCGGTTCCTGGGGCCCCGCGCTCTTCGGCGGGGGGGGGCGTTCCTGTCCGGTTTCAGGGCTGTCCGGCCGACCGATGCTGCGGGGGCGGTGGCGTTGTCCGCGTACGGGTCGGGGGCCACTCTTGTTTCTGTTCGGACTGGGGCTACTGGCATCCAGCCGGCGTCAATCAGCAGGGCGTAGCTGACTTGCGGCAGCATTCAAAACACCTGGTTCGTGGTCGCTGAATTCGGCACCGGGTCGAGATCATCAGTCTCCCAGCGGCGCAACACGGGGGTTGAGGAACATCGGAACGAAAACCGGCGCTAAGGATCTGTCCGCCCTGGTGGCCCACTGACGGAGCAGCGGGGCCGGACCCGTATGAAGTCGTCCCACGGATAACACCCCAATATCTGCGGTAGCGTGATTCGTCGCCTGCGGTGACGTTCTCCGGCCGCTGCGTGAAGCGGCCCTGTTATCTGCGGCAAGGGGGAAGCGGTGCCCACAGTCGTACAACTGTCGGCCGGGAAGGCGTTGACCGTCCGTGCGGCGGCGGACGTCTTCCTCGACTCGCTCGGCAACCCGAATACGGTCCGCAATTACGGGATCGGGGTGGGCAAGACCGCCGAACGGCTCGGCGAGGCCCGGCCGCTGGCGTCCGTCGCGGACGAGGAGATCGGCGAGGCTCTGGAACTGCTCTGGGGCACTGCGTCGGTGAACACCTGGAACTCCCGCCGGGCGGGGGTGCTGTCCTGGCTCGGCTGGTGCCGTGAGCGCGGCTACGAGGGGCCGATGGTCCCGGTCTGGGCGAAGCGGCTATCGGTGCCGGACTCCGAGACCCCGGCCCGCTCGAAGATGGCGATCGACCGGCTGGTCGCGCGGCGCGAGGTGCACCTGCGGGAGAAGACTTTGTGGCGGATGCTGTACGAGACCGCTGGCCGTGCGGAGGAGATCCTCGGTGTGAACATCGAGGACCTGGACTTCGCCGGGCGTCGCTGCCCGGTCAAGGCGAAGGGCGCGCGGAGCAAGGCCCGCCGCCGGGGCCAGGCACGCGAGGACTTCGTGCTGGAGACGGTGTACTGGGACGCCGGCACCGCCAGGCTGCTGCCCCGGCTGTTGAAGGGCCGCACGCGCGGACCGGTGTTCGTCACCCACCGCCGCCCGGGGCCGGGCAAGGTCGTCAGCCCGCGTGACGTGTGCCCGGACACCGGGCTGGCCCGGCTGTCGTACGGACAGGCCCGTGCCCTTCTCGACGAGCACACCGCCGTGCGCGGACCGGGCACGGGCTGGGACCTGCACGAATACCGCCACTCCGGCCTCACCCACCTGGGCGAGGCCGGGGCCAGCCTGCTGATGCTGATGGCCAAGTCGAGGCACAAGAAGCCGGAGAACGTCCGCCGCTACTTCAAGCCCTCGCCCGACGCCATCGCGGAGATCACCAGTCTCCTCGCGCCGGGCGACAGCAGGCGCTGATCGCGACGCCTGCTATGGGGTGGGGTCGGCCCACAGGTCGGTGCTGTGGGCCCCGATGAGAGCGCTGATGTGGGTGAGTGCGTCACTGACCGGCTGCGGGTCGAGTCGGCGTCCGTCACGCAAGCGCAGTGCGACGTGATCGTCAGCGGCCTCCTTGGCGCCGATGACGGCTTGGTAGGGAACCAGGCGGGCCTCTCGGATTCGGGCGCCCAGGCTGCCGCGGTCCGGTCCCGCGATCTGGGCACGCAGTCCCAGACGGGTGCAGCGTTGGGCGAGGGCTGCGGCGTTCGGCAGTTCGGTGTCGGAGATCGGGAGAATGACCAGCTGAGTGGGGGCGAGCCAGGCGGGGAAAGCACCGCCGTGCTGTTCGATGAGATGGGCGACGGCTCGCTCCACGCTGCCGATGATGCTGCGGTGGACCATGATCGGGCGGTGTTTGGCGCCGTCCGCGCCGATGTAGTGCAGGTCGAACTGCTCGGGCTGGTGGAAGTCGACCTGGACGGTGGACAGGGTGGACTCCCGGCCGGCGCCGTCGGTGACCTGGACATCGATCTTGGGGCCGTAGAACGCGGCCTCTCCCTCGGCCGCCTCATAGGGCAGACCAGAGCGGTCGAGGACGTCGGTCAGCAGGGCGGTGGACCGTTGCCACTTCTCAGGTGCGGCAACGTACTTGCCGCCAGGGCCCGGGAGGGAGAGCCGGTAACGGGTCGGGGTGATGCCGAGCGCCTCGTACGCCTGGCGGATCATCTCCAGCGCCGCCTGCGCCTCCTCGGCGACCTGGTCCAGGGTGCAGAAGATGTGTGCGTCATTGAGCTGGATGGCCCGCACGCGGGTCAGTCCGCCGAGCACGCCCGAGAGTTCGGAGCGGTACATGCCGCCCAGTTCGGCCATCCGCAGGGGCAGTTCGCGGTAACTGTGGGAGCGGGAGCGGTAGATCACCGCGTGATGGGGGCACAGGCTCGGCCGCAGGACGACCTGCTCTCCGCCGAGGTCCATCGGGGGGAACATGTCGTCGCTGTAGTGCGCCCAGTGCCCCGAAATCTCGTACAGCTCCCGCTTTCCGAGTACCGGTGAGTACACGTGCTGGTAGCCCGCCCGCCGCTCGGCGGCACGGATGTACTCCTCCAGGGTGTGCCTCACGGCCGCGCCGTCGGGCAGCCAGTACGGCAGGCCGGCGCCGATCAGCGGATCGGTGTCGAACAGGCCCAGTTCACGGCCGAGCTTGCGATGGTCGTGCACGGTGGTCATCGCGGTCTCCTTGCTGGTTGCGGAGCAAGTGACCGGGCCTACGCCGAAGCCCCGGGGCACTTGCCCCGGGGCTTCGGATCAGATCATCTGTCAGCGCGCCGGGACACTCTCCGGCGTCGTCGTCATAGCAGCGCGCTTCATGTCGCAGACGTTAGCAGGACGCAGCGATGTCCACACGGTCATTCCTCGTCAGGAGTGCCCGGGTCACGCAGGGGTCGCAGACCGCCGGGCAGATCAGGCAGTTGGAAGGAATACCGTCCGAGCATGTTGATGTGATGCCGTACAAACGGTGAGAGGCGGGCCACGTCCTCGTCGTGGACCTCGAAGCCGTCCGCCCGCAGCTGGTTGACCGCGGCGTCCATGTAGCGGGTGTTGAACAGCACGAGCGCGTTGAGGACCAGTCCCAGGGCACCGATCTGGTCCTCCATGCCGTCCTGGTAGCGCTGGTAGAGCTGTCCCTGCTTGCCGTGGAAGATCTTCCGGGCGAGGGAGTGGCGGCCCTCCTGGAGGTTCGCCTGGCTCTTGATCTGCCGCCGGTAGCCGGGCTCGTCGGCCAGGCGCAGGATGTGGAGGGACTTGGAGATCCGCCCGTAGTGCGCGATGGCGTCGCCGAGCGGGGTGGGGCGGCCGTCGCGCGACAGCATGCGGATGACGTCGTACGCGCGCACGGCGCTGGTGTGGATGGAGCCGATGATCCGCAGAATGTCCTCCCAGTGCCGTTCGATCCTGGCGAGGTCTACCCGGCCACGGGCCGCGTCCTGGAAGGCGCCGTAGTCGGCGGTGCGGTCGATGCACCACATCTTCTGGTCCGGCAGGTCAGCGAGCTGCGGTGCGTACGCGAATCCCGCCAGGGTGAGCAGGCCGAAGACAATGTCGCTGTAGCTCGCGGTGTCCGTGACGATCATCTCCGGGCGCTTGCCGCCGTCGCGGTCGTAGAGGACGTCCAGCACATACAGGGAATCGCGTGGGGTGCCGGCCACCACCTTCCCGCCCAGCCCCGCCGCCTGGTCGTTGATCATGTTCAGCCAGGTCGCCCCGCCCCGGCGCCCGAAGTACTTCGGGTTCGGCCGCGCGTACACCGACGGCACGGGGACAACAAACCGCATGCCGTCCACGGAGGCGACCAGGCCGCCGCCCCATGCCTGCGCGAGCGGGATGGCTGCCTGGTAGTCGATCAGTGTGGCATTCGCGGCCCGGTAGGTCGCCAGCCGCAGATACGTCTGGTCGACATGGGAGAGGCGCCCGTACTTCAGCGCGTCCGCGGCCCCGATGACCGGGGTGTAGCCGACATTGCAGCTGTGCGCGACCAGGAGCGCGGCGATCGTCACGTGCAGGTCCTTCAGCCGGGCCTCGCCGCCGGTGACCGAGGTGAACGCCTGGTCGGCGCCGGTCCACGAGAACACCTCCAGCAGAGCCTCCGGCAGGTCGACCCGGGGCAGCATCGCCTCCACTGCCTCCCGCAGCACGCGCAGGGAGGTGGGTTCGGCTCCAGGGCGGCGAAGTGCAGGCGGCCGTCGTCGTCGAACACGATCTGTGAGTTCGCCGGCACCCGCGCGGCGACCTCGCGGTAGGTCCCGTCCAGCAGCGCGGCCTGCGCCGCCAGGTGCTCACCCGCCTCGGCGGGCAGGTTGAGCGAGGCGAGAACGGTTGGCTTGGCCTGCTCCCATGCGTCACCGTCCAGCAGCTTCGCGCGGAGGTCGCCCCACTTGGAGGAGTTCTTCGCGAATACCTGCTTGCTCCGCAGCATCCGGTGCAGATGCTCCAGCACGCAGAACGCGTACGCCTTCCAGTCGACCGTGCCCGGCTCCAGGTGTGGCGCGGAGAGCACCAGACGCCGCCACGACCCGATGAGCAGGCCGGTGTCGATCTCCACCGGGCCGACCTTCTTGCGCCCCATCAGGTCCGGCAGCGATTTCAACGCCTTCAGGACCGGCAGGCCCTCCGGTGTGGCGCCGAAGTCGACCACCGTGACCAGGAGCTTCAGGAACGGCCGCACGGTGCCGAACCGGGTGACCAGCTGGGCCCGCCATGCTTCGTCCGCGTCCGAGTCGAGCGGCGGAGTCAGCTCGAACAGCGAGGCGATCGCCGCGGCCAGCTCGTGCCGGGGCACCACCCGCTCGATCCGCTCCCACATCGCCTCCAGCGTCTCCACCTCGGGCGGGCTGATCTCCCCGGTGTCGGTGTCGACCTGCTCGCTGGTGGTGTCGAACACGATCTGAAACGCGGCGGCCAGCTTCGCCGACGCCCTCTCCACTCGCGGCAGGGTCTTCAGCTTCTCCTTCGCCGTCTCTCGCTCCGCCCTGGCCAGCAGCTTCGTCGCGATCAGTACCTCCAGCAGGTCCAAGGCGTCATCGACCGCCCGGGACGTCAGGTAGACCGCAGTGGCCAGCAACGTGGCCAGGCGCCGGGAATCACCGTGCCGCCGCAGCAGCGACGCTTTACCGTCGACCCCGTACCGCGACAGCTCCGCCAGACGCCGCGGCGGTATCCCCGACACGTCCACCTCGCCCATCCCGAAGGCCGCGATCTCCTCCGCCCGCTCCAACGCCCACTTCATCTGCGGCCCGGAGATCCGCACCGGACCCCGGCGCAGCCGGTCCAGCTCCGATACCCGAGCCCCCGGCGGCACCGCCAGCAGAGAGTCCAGCACCGCACGCTGACCAGTGCTCAACAACCCGTGGAGGCTGTCCCACAGCCGCTGGTTCGCCATCTCCCGCACCGAGGCCACCAACCGGGCCAGCGTCGTCACCCCGGGCAGCAGCACCCGCCGCTCACGCAGCCACCCCACCGCCGCATCGAACAGCGCCTTCGGGCCCTCCCCGGTCGTCCAGGCCCGCGCATCCACCCACGCCCGCAGCTCCGCCTCCGCCTCGGTGAACTCCGTGTACTCCAAACCCGCCGTAGCTCACGGACGTGATCGAGCCGGGTGTTCTCCCGCTCGCCGTACGCCTTCAACGCCGACGCGTCCGCGACGCCCAACTGCTCGGCGAGGTAATCGACCACCTCCGCCGGCACGTCTGTCGGATCGTCCAGGAACACCCCAAGGAACCGCACCGTGGTCATCTGCACCGCGAAACCGAGCCGGTTGTGGGCCCGCCGCTTCGGCTCGATCAACGCCCGGTCCGTGTCGTCCAGGAAGAAGAACCGCTCCGACTCCGTACGTGACGGCGCCCCGTCGTACGCCGCATACTTCGCGGCTTGCTCATCCGTCAGAAACTCGACCGGCACCCCGGACCTCCACAGTCAGTGATCAACACGACTGCCGTAGGCTCCGCCCCCGCTGAACCCCAGGTCAAAGCTCTCTGAAGCCCTCCAGGGGCTTAGCGCCGGTTTTCGTTCCGATGTTCCTCAACCCCCAACACCAGGCCGTCAGCCTCGATCCGCTCGGGAACGTCACCTGGGCCGAGCGCCGACTTCGGAGCATTCGGTTCCATGGTCGGATCATCTTCAACATGCCCGTGCAGCGCAACGCCCTCGGGCACTGTTCACAGAGCAACGAAGCCCGTAGTCAGCACCGACGCCGAGAGGCAGTTCGTCCGCAACGCCGTGCGGCAAGGCCCTCGGCTGCGGCATCCCCACTGACCTCCCGGAGACAACCTCGGGGCCGCCGGCGACCAACTGCCGGTGCCGACGGCCCTGCGGGTCCCGGCCGCGGGACAGGGGCCTACGGTCGCTGCCTCACCCGGTCGACGATCCCCCAGTCCACAACGTGCGACAGCTGGGCGTATGTCTCCTTCCCGGAAGCAGAGGTCCGTTCGTCGCGGAAGCCCAGGAACTCGTACGACACCGGGTCGAAGATCAGGTACTTGCTCTTGTAGGACCCGCGCCCGGTATGGGCGATCCCCACCCCGGTCCGCCCTGCGGAGTCCTTCACTCCCGGGATCGTCTTGACGCCGGGCACATGGGCCAGCGCCTCGTACGCCGCGGGGCGCAGTCCCCGGGGCAGTACCGGGTTCTTCAGAAGCTCGCCGAGCAGCCAGTAGGCCTCGTACTGATTGAGTTCGTCGAGATCGCTGATCGACCGGCCGTCGGGGCGGGAGCCGGAGGAGAGGATGGCCAAGACGAGCTCTTCAGGATCCTGGGGCAGCTTCTTCAGCTCGCTCCACTTCCGGGGTGGCCATATCCCGCTGCCCTTTCCCCCGGGCTCCTCCCACATCTCGCGGCCCAGTTCCATGGACAGGGAGAGCTTGGAGACGCCCACCGAGTCCCACATCTCGTCGGTGTAGGTCTGGACCTTGCCGGTCTTCTGCTCCGTTTCCTTGATGATCCGCTTCGAGTAGATGAACTGGTCGTCGCGCGGCGCCACCGGCTCCTTCTCCTGCTCCCGCTCCCACGTCGCCGCCCCGTTCAGCACCGTGGCGGCGGCGTACTCCAACCGCGGGGTGCTCGTGTTTGGTGCGCCGCCCTCGCCGGAGCCGTCCGTGCCGATCAGCACCGCCGTCCCCGTGACCGCCGTGGCGACCACCGCGACTGCCGCGAAGCGCAGTGCATGGCGGCGACCGAGGCCGGTGGCGGTGCCGGTGCGCTCGTCCGCGTGGGCCATCGCGTTGAGCAGCTGGTGCCGGGCCCGGGCCCGGGCCCGGCCGGTGAGCGGGGTCGTGCCCGCGTCCCACTCCCTCAGGAGTTCGAGTTCGTCATTCATGGTCGGATACCTCTCGCCGTGCCGTCGGGTTTGATCCGCCCAATGCTTCGCGTAGCTTGCTGCGAGCCCGGTGGAGCCGCGATCTGACCGTGCCCACGGGGATGCCGAGCGCCTGGGCCGTCTCCTCGTAGCTGAGATCACCCCAGGCGACCAGCAGCAGCACGTCCCGGTGCCGAGCGGGCAGCGCGGCCAGCGCCGCAGCCAGCTCGCGGCGTACGTCCCGCGCCATCACCCGGTCCGCGGCCCGGTCGGCCAGCGGCTCGTCGTGGTCGGTGAGGGCCGGGACCCGGGCCATGGCCTTGAACCGGCGGGCCTCGGCCCGCCGATGCCGGCCGACCAGGTTGGTCGCTATGCCGAAAAGCCAGGGCCGGGCGTCGGCGCCCGTGCCGCGGGCCGGATCGTAGCGATGCCGCTGCTGGAATGCGGTGGTGAAGGTCTCCGCCATGAGGTCATCGGCGACCTCGCCGCCGAGGCGGCGGGCCGCGTAGCGGTGTACGGCGTCGGCGTGCCGGTCGAAGAGCGCGGCAAACGCCTCGGGCTCATCCCGTGACCGCGCGATCACTGAGGCGTCGCTCTCCGCATCGGCACGCGCGGTGCCGATGCAGACGCCTGGTCCGACGGCCATCGGGGCTCCTCTCGTCCAAGGGACGATGCTCGAATACTTGGGCTTTCGCCTGTCCTTCGCCCATCGCGTCGAAGCGGTTCCCTCAGTCCCCTCAGCAACAGGGCAGAGGCTGTTGTCCTTCCGAGTCTGACGACTGTGTTTTCGCTGGTCAGGGGTAGAGGCGGCGTCGGTGTGGGAGTGATGGATCGTCGTTTCGTCGCTCCCGTGGAGGTCGCGAATGCCGTCGGTTGTCGGACTGCTGGAACAGCACGAGCTTGCCGCCCGTCGTCGTGTGGACGGGCTGCGCGAGGAAGTCGACCGCATCCAGGCCGAGCTCGCGATGGCCGAGCAGGAGCGGCTGGAGTGGACGATTGCCCGCGAGCGGTGGGTGCGGTGCTGTCAGCGCCGGGCGGCGATTCAGCCGTCGCGGTGGCCGCCGGACGACCGGGCGGTGCCGGGACGGAAGCCGAGGTGCAGGCGTCACCGCCCGTGGCGGAGAAGGCGAAGTCGCAGGTTCCGGTGTGGCGCGAGGGGCTGGCCTGGACGGCACTGTCGGCGGACTATCAGCGCATCCTGGCCGCGCTCGCGGATCGGATCCGTCTCGGTCAAGGGCCCCTGACCTGCCAGGAGATGGCTTCCTCCTTCGGTATGGACGTGGTGCCGGCCAAGGTGGAGGGGCTGCGGTCGAAGGCGAAACGCCTGGTCTCGCGGGGCTGGCCGGCCGAGCCGGCGACGGGCCGGTTCACGCTCGCGCGGGGCGTGAGCGGGTCAGGCGGCGGGTCATGACCATGGTCCTCGACCAGTAGACCATCGCCTCGGCGCTGCTGGTGCGGCGTTCGAAGTCGAGCGCCAGGCGGCGGCTTCGCATCAGGTGCGCGAAGAGACGCTCGACGATCCACCGCTTGAACAGCACCACGAATCCGCGCATGTCGTCGCTGCGCTTGACGATCGCCAGGACCAGTGCGAGGCCAGGCAGTGCTCGACGAAGCTGCCGGGGTATCCGCCGTCGGCCCAGACGAGTTCCAGCCGGTGGTGAGCGTCGGTCAGTTGGCGGGCGTCGACGTCGCGCCTCGGAATGCGCCCTGGAGGGTGACGGCATCACGGCTGACGCACATCTGGTGATTCGCTGCGACGCCGGAAAACCTGCCGCGACCGAAGGCCGCTGCGGTACTGAGGGCAGTTGGCCGGTCCGTGTCGAGGACCACACCGAACTTCCACTCGCTGGCCTGGGCGTCCGGCTGCTGCGGCCGGCCCGCAAGGGCCAACCCGAACGGCTGGCGCGGCGCTGTTCAAGCCGCGGCGGCGGCTGATCGAGTCCGTCAACCAGACGCTGCCGGGGTAGCCGTCCGCGTCGTGCAACGACTCCTCGCTCTAGCCACCGCGGTCTGGAACAACCACCACACCGACCAATCAGCCATCCGGTCACTGACCGGCTACGGCCACTGACCTTGGAATCAATCATCTAGGCACCTCGCCCGGGGCGATCAGCCCCGTCTCGTAGGCGAAGACGACGGCCTGGACACGGTCGCGCAGGTCCAGCTTCGACAGGATGCGGCCGACGTGGCTCTTGACCGTGGTCGGGCTGAGGAACAGCCGAGAGGCGAGTTCGGCATTACTGAGGCCCGTCGCGAGTAGGCGGAGCACCTCGAGCTCGCGTGGGGTCAGGCCGGACAGATCGCGGTGCGGGGGGATGGTCTGCGGTTCGTCGTGAGGGGCGAAGCGCTCGATCAGCCGACGGGTGATCGTGGGTGCGAGGAGAGCGTCGCCGGTCTGCACCAGGCGTAGAGCGGAGACCAGATGTTCGGGGCTGACGTCCTTGAGCAGGAAGCCGCTGGCGCCGGCCGTGAGTGCGGCGTAGACGTAGTGGTCGAGGTCGTATGTGGTGAGGATGATGACCCGCGTTCCGGCCGTGCCGGCGTCGCCGATGATGCGCCTGGTGGCCTCGATGCCGTCCATCTCCGGCATCCGGATGTCCATGAGGACGACGTCGGGCCGCGTACGGCGAACCGCTGCGACAGCCTCGGCCCCGTCGGCGGCCTCGGCCGTCACTTCGATGCCGTCCGCGGCCAAGATCATCTTGAAACCGGTGCGTACGAGGGCTTGGTCATCGGCGATGACGGCGCGCAGCGGCGGCTGGCCCATATTCATACGGTGCTCCGCGGGATGCGGGCCGTCACCCGGTAGCCGCCGGTCGGCGTCGGTCCGGCCGTCAGCTCGCCCTTGTAGACGGCCAACCGCTCGCGCAGCCCCATGTGACCACGGCCGTTGCTCTGCACCGGCGGGGAATCCTTGGCACCACCGGTGTCCGTGATCTCGATCTCCAGACAGGCGTCGGTGTAGCCGATCGCGACGGACGCCTGCGCGCCGCGCGCATGTTTGATCGTGTTGGTCAGCGCCTCTTGTACGACGCGGTACGCCGCGAGGTCCACCCCCGGTGGCAGCGGAGCCGGCGGCAGCGACACCCCGACGTTCACGGGCGTACCGGCGGCGCGTACTCGTGTGACGAGCGCGTCGAGCTGTGCGAGCCCGGGCTGGGGCTCCAGGCTGTCGGGCCTCTCGTGGTCCGGAGCGGCCAGCAGGCCCATCACGTGGCGGAGTTCGGCCATGGCGGCCCGACCGCCCGCTTCGACGGCCAGCAGTGCCTCCTTGGACTGCTTGGGCGCCATGTCCATCACTTTGCGGGCCGCGCCGGCCTGGATCACCATCACGCTCACATTGTGGGTCACGACGTCGTGCAGTTCGGCGGCAATGCGGGCACGCTCCTCCTCGACAGCGCGACGCGTGGCCTCCTCCTGAGCGGCCTGCAGTTCTGTGACCCGGTCCCGGCTGGACGCCAGCCGCAGTTGCAGGAAACGGACGAGGCTGGCCAGCATCCCTGCCACCAGGAGCAGGAATCCCGGGCTGGACCATCCGGGGAGCACGGGTTCCGCGTGGCGGAAAGCGAAGCCGGACAGCGCGGCGGCGATCACCAGGACGGCGATCGCCGTTATCCGATAGCGGCTGTATACGACGGCGCTGTAGGCGCCCATGACACAGGCCAGGACGGTGATCCAGGAGGCGGAGCTGCCGATGGCCAGTGCTGCGCCCAGCACCACCACGAACAAGGTCAGCGGATACCGGCGCCGGGCTGCCAGTGGCAGCGTCGACAGGACGACCAGGGCCCAGGGCACGGAGGATGGTTCTTCCTCCACGGGCACCTGACCAGGGTCGGGTGGCAGGGGCGGGGCCGGGACCCCGGTCCCGACGTCCACCGCAGGGGGGCTGCTGTTCACCGGCCCGTCGCCGGGATAGCGCACCGCCATGAACAGGGCAGTGACGGTCAGTACGACCGCCAGCACCACATCGATGCGCACCGCTCGCCGGGACAGCGGGGCGGCCTTCGCCTCCGGGCGTAGCGCGTCGATGAGCTGCCGATGCCGACTGCGCCGGTCTTCCGTCTCCATCCGCGCATTGTGCTGCGCTCTCCGCCCGGTCCGCGTCCGCCTGTCCGGCCAGTGCGTTGTCCCAGAGGCCTACTTCTCAGGTAGGACTCTGCGGCCGAATCCTCCGCGGGAAGGGCCTGATGTCGGTTCCGCGGCCGACGCGCCCCATACACGGCACTCCTAGGTTCGCAGGACTGGCAACGGCATGTGCCTCTCGCGACCGTAAGGACGGACAAAACGTATGCACCAAGTGATCGAACTGGAGGGTGTGGCGAAGCGCTACGACAGCGCCGGCGCGCCGGCGCTCGGACCGCTCACGCTCAGCGTCGCCAAGGGTGAGGCCCTTGCCGTGACGGGCCCTTCCGGCAGCGGCAAGTCCACGCTGCTAAACCTCGTCGCAGGCCTGGACAAGCCGACCGACGGCGCCGTGATCGTGGCCGGGCGACGGATCGACCAGTTGAGCGAGCACGCCCTCGCCAAGTTCCGTCGCGAGCACATCGGCATGGCATTCCAGTTCTTCAATCTCCTCGACGACCTCACCGTCACCGACAACATCCAGCTCCCGGCCCAGCTGACCGGGACCAGTCGGCGCAAGGCTGCGGCCCGTGCGGGTGACCTCATGGAGATGCTGAGCATCCAGAAGCACGCCCGCGCCTACCCGGGCCGACTGTCCGGAGGTGAACGGCAACGGGTCGCGGTCGCCCGGGCCTTGGTCAACCGGCCCGCGCTGCTGCTCGCCGACGAGCCCACCGGTGCGCTCGACACCGCCTCGGGCCACGATGTCCGCAATCTGCTGATGGATCTGCACCGCGCCGGACAAACCATCGTGCTGGTGACGCACGACCTGACGCTGGCGGAGGCATGCGCGAGCCGCACTCTTCACCTGGTCGACGGTCACGTCGCCCTCGACTCCTACGCGCAGGCCGTTCGATGAGCCTGTTCGGCACCGGCGCGATGGGCCGGGTCGTACGCTCCGGCGTCGACCGACGGCGGGTGCAGACAGTGGTGATCGCCGTGGCCACGATGATGGCCGTGGCCTCGGCCGTGGTCGCCGGGTCGCTGATGGTCGCCGCAGCCGCGCCCTTCGACAACGCCTTCACGAAGCAGCGAGGTTCGCACATCACCGCCCAGTTCGATCCTGCCAAGGCGAGTGCGGCGGAGCTGGCGAAGACCGGGAAGCTGCCCGGCGTCGCCGCGAGCGCGGGACCGTACCCGTCCACGTCGGTCCGTCCGGTGGACCGGGCGGGCTTCCAACTGCCGACGCTGACCCTGGTCGGGCGGTCCGGCCCTGACGGCGCCGTGGACCGGGTGGATCTGAAGTCGGGCCGGTGGGCGCAGAAGCCGGGCGAGATCGTGCTCGACGCGTCGCTCGAGGGGCCCGCCCTCGGGATCGGCACCCCCATGAAGACATCGGACGCCAAGGACGCACCGCCCCTTTTGATCGTCGGCTTTGCCGTCTCCGCCAGCAAGACCGCCGACGCCTGGGCGGCCCCCGCGCAGGTCGACGCGCTGGCATCGAAGGGCAACCCAGTCGCGAGTCAGATGCTCTACCGCTTCGACTCCGCGAGCACGAAGTGGCAGATCATCGCCGACCGGAAGAAGCTCGCCGCCTCCGTGGTGCCCGGGGCGCTTCTTGGGACCCAGTCCTGGCTGGACACCAAGCGCGCCGCTGATCAGGGTGCGGCGGCGACCGTCCCGTTCGTGATGGCTTTCGGCGCGCTCGGGATCGTGATGTCGGTGATCACCGTCAGCAGTGTGATCAGTGGTGCGGTCGGCACCAGCCTGCGCAGAATCGGCATCCTCAAGGCCATCGGCTTCACCCCAAGCGAGGTCGTACGCGCCTACATGGCCCAGGCGCTGATCCCGGCCGTCGTCGGCATCGTCCTGGGTGTCGTCCTGGGGAATCTCCTTGCCGTGCCCCTGCTGTCCGACACCGAGTCGGTGTACGGCGGCGTCTCGCTCTCGGTGGCCTGGTGGGTGGACGTCGCCGTACCGGCCGCCGCCCTGGTCGTGGTGGGGCTCGCGGCGCTGATTCCCGCGCTGCGGGCCGGAAGGCTGCGTACGGTCGAGGCCATCGCGGTCGGCCGGACGCCGCGCACTGGGCGCGGCCAGTGCGCGCATCGTGCGATGGGGCTGCTGCCGCTGCCGCGGCCGGTGACCTACGGTCTCGCCACCCCCTTCACGCATCCGGTACGTACTCTCGCGATGCTGCTCGCGGTGGCGTTCGGTACGGTCGCGGCAACGTTCGCTGTGGGGCTGACCTCGTCCCTGAACGCGATCGGCACCTCGCAGGACCCGGAGAACCGTGCCGCAGTCACGGTCACCACGACCAAGCCGATCGAAGTCGCTCCCCCGCCGCCGCCTCTTGTGGGGGGCGACGCGGGAGATCCGCCCCCCTCTGGCGGCAGCGATGCAGGCCCGCCTCCCGTGGAGAACAGTGCGGCGAGCACGTCCAAGAAGCCCAAGGTCGCCGATCCGGCGAAGGTGCGGTCCGCCGTCACGTCGCAGCCGGGCACGGAGTCGTACTACGGCAAGGCCCGGACCGAGGTCGCCGTGGCCGGGATCTCAGGATCAATCCGGGCCAGCCTCTACGAGGGCGATTCGCGCTCTGGCAGCTACGAGATGATCTCCGGGCACTGGATCACTGGTAAGGGACAGGTCGTGGTGCCCTCGCGCTTCCTGGAACGGACCAGCACCAAGATCGGTGACACGGTGCGGGTGACCTACGAGAAGGACACCGCGACCCTGCGGATCGTGGGCGAGTCCTTCGACACGTCGGGCAGCCAGCTGGAGATCCACGCGGACATGGCCGACTTCACGTCGGCCGAGCCCAGCACCTTCCTCGTCGAAACGAAGCCCGGCGTCTCCGCCGACGACTACGCCCAGAAGGTCGCCGCGGTCGTGCAGCCGCTGGGCGGCGACGCTACGACCGGCTCCGAGTCGGGGCAGGACGGCGTCATCCTCATCATGGCCGCGATGGCGGTGCTGCTCACCCTCATGCTGATCACCGTGGCCGGTCTCGGCGTACTCAACTCCGTGGTCCTGGACACCCGGGAACGCATCCACGACCTGGGCGTCTGCAAGGCGATCGGCATGTCGCCGCGGCAGACCCTGAGCCTCGTGCTCGCCTCGGTGGCCGTGATCGGCGTGACCGGCGGGCTGCTCGGCGTGCCGGCGGGGTACGCGCTGCACCACGTCGTCATGCCGGTGATGGGGCGTGCCGTGGGCACCAGTCTGCCGTCGCCGGTCCTCGAAGTGTACGAACCTGTTCAGCTGCTCCTGCTGGGGCTCGGCGGGGTAGTGATCGCGATGCTGGGCGCACTGATCCCGGCCGGCTGGGCCGCCAGGGCGCGTACGGACACGGCGCTGCGCACCGAGTAGCGTCCGGCGGAGCGCGAGCTGCCGGGGCGGATCCGCCAGGTCCGCGGGGTCGGGTCGCCCGTACAGGCACAGGAGCCGAATGCCCCGTTTGGGCTTGCGGGAAGGGCCTCTGGGTGATCCCACGCGAGGACCTGACCGCGTGGCGCTTCGACCGCGCGTTCACCACGGTCTACTGGAACCCCTGAACGGAAGGCTTCCCCCGAAGACCATTTCTGTCATGGACTGGAACCAAATCGGTTCGCTGGCGCTGCCGCTGCACGACCAGCCGATCTCCGATCGCTGTGCCGAGCGCCGCTTCCCGCAGTGCTCCATCCGCTGCACGGCCCGGCAAGGACGAGTGGATGGAGTACATGAGCGACAAGGTCACCGCGATCCTCGAAGGCCACATCCCGTGCCTAGACGGCGAGCGCCGCTGCGCCTCTCCGGCCGCGCGAAGGCGGCCGGGGAGGCGCAGCGGCTATCGGTCTCCTCGGCGTGCTGGACCGATTCGACCGCGGTCGGGCCCTTAGGGTCCGGCCGGTTCGACCTGTTGGGTGTCCGTGGCCGAGCTCTCGAGGAAGTCGCCGTCCCCGCTGTAGGACGCGTTGACGGTGAAGGGGCTGCCGACTGCCGAGAGGTAGGTGTACGAGAGCGTCGCCAGCCCGCCCGACAGCGTCGCGCTCACCAGGTCTCCGTTACCGAAGTCGAACAGCACCTCCCCTGTCGGCGTCCCGGCTCCCGGAGCGTCCGGGGTCACGAGCGCGGAGAAGGTCACCGCCTCGCCCTCGACCGACGGGTCGGGACCGGACGCCAGGGACAGCGTGGTGGACGCCGGCTGCACCGTGTGGCTGTCGGTACCGTCGGCCCCGGCGTGGTTCGGGTCCCCCTCGTAGCTCGCGGTGATGGTGTACGGGCTGCCCGCGGCCGAGAAGTAGGTGTACGGGATCGTCGCCACCCCGTCCACCAGTGGTGCGACGTTCCCCACCCCGTCGCCGAACTCGAGAACCACCCAGCCCGTCGGCGTCCCCCGAGCCCGGAGAGGCCGAGGTCACGGCCGCGGTGACCGTCACCGGCTGACCCACCAGGGAGGGGTCCGGCGCGGAGGTCACCGCCACGGTTGCCGGGGCGGGCTGCACCGTCTGCGTGTCCGATCCCAGGGCACCGGAGAAGTTCGGATCCCCGGCGTACGTCACGTGGATGGTGTAGGGGCTGCCTCCCGCGTCCGTGTAGGCGTGCGGGACCTCCGCGGCGCCGTCGGTGAGGGACGCGGTGACGGGCGGTCCGCCGTCGCCGAAGTCGAACTCCACCGTCCCCGTGGGAACCAGCGGGCCCGGGGTGCCCGGGAGGACCGTCGCCTTGACGGTCACCGGCTCACCGACCGCCGACGGGTCGGGAGCGGAAGTCACCAGCACGGTGGTCGCGTCCTGCTGCACCGTGTGCGGACCGGTCCCGGTGGAGCCGGTGAAGTCGCTGTTCCCCTCGTAGACGGCGGTGATGGTGTAGGGGCTGCCTCCGGCGGTGCTGTACGTGTGCTCGACGGTGGCGACGCCACCCACCAGGGTCGCCGTGGCGGCGGGGGTCCCGTCGCCGAAGTCGAACGCGACGTCGCCCGTCGGCGTTCCCGGCGTTCCCGGGGAGCCGGCCACGGACGCCGTCACCGTCACCGTCTGGTTCACTACGGACGGGTCGGGGGCGGAACCAACGACCAGCGTGGTCGGGGCCGGGAGCACCGTGTGCGCCTCCGTGGCTCCGGAAGGGGTGTGGTCCCCGTTCCCTTGGTAGTCCGCGGTGATGCTGTACGGGCTTCCCCCGGTCGTGGTGTACGTGTGCTCGACCGTGGCCACGCCGCCCACCAGGGTTGCGGTGGCCGTGGTTCCGTCGCCGAAGTCGAAGGTCACCGTCCCTGCCGGTGTCCCTCCGCCCGGCGCGTTCGCCGTGACCGTCGCGGTGGCTGTCACCGGCTCGCCCACGAACGACGGGTCCGGTGAGGCCGTCAGCGTGGTCGTGGTGTCCGCCGCGGCGACCACGTGCTGGTCGGTGCCCGCGGAACCCGAGTGGCTGAAGTCGCCGCCGTAGGCGGCGGCGACGGTGTAGGGGCTTCCGGCCGTCGTGGTGTAGACGTGGGCGGCCGTGGCCGTGCCTCCCACGACGACCGCGGGGACCGGCGCGGTCCCGTCGCCGAAGTCGAAGGTCACGGTGCCTGTCGGTGTCCCGTCGCCCGGTGCGGTGGCCGTCACCGTCGCCGTGGCCGTCACCTGCTCACCGGGCCGGGACGGGTCGGGGGCGGACGTGACCTCGGTCGTGGTGGCCGCCTGGCCGACCGTGTGGGTGTCGTTGCCCACCGAGGCACCGAAGTTCGCGGTGCCCGGGTAGGTCGCGGTGACGGTGTGGGTACCGACCGTGAGGGCGTCCGTGACGACCGTGGCGGTGCCTGCGACGACCGGTGCGTCGAGGACCGGGCCGCCGCCGATGTCGAAGAACACCGTCCCGCCGGGTGTGCCGGCTCCGGGCGCCGTGGGCGTCACCGTGGCGGTGATCGTCACCGGCTCGCCGAAGGCGGAGGGGTCGGGCGTGGAGGTGACCGCGGTGGTCGTCAGGGCGATGTTCACGGTGTGGGTGTCGGTGCCGGACGAGCCGGTGAAGTCGCCGTTCCCGCCATAGGTGGCGGTGACGGTGTAGGGGCTGCCCGCCGCGCCGGTGTAGGTGTGGGTGACCACTGCCGTGCCGTTCACCAGCGTCACGGTCTCGGTGGGTGATCCGTCCCCGAAGTCGACGACCGCCTCCCCGGTCGGCGTGCCGGCACCGGGCGCTTCGGTGGCGACCGCCACGGTGATGTCGACCGGTTGGCCGGCCACCGAGGGGTCGGGACTCGTGCTGACCGCGGTGATGGTGCCCGTGGCTTCGACGGTGTGGGGGTCGGTGGCCGACGAGCCCGCGAAGTCGGCGTCACCGCCGTAGGTGGCGGTGACCAGGTAGGGGCTGCCGGAGGCGCTGGTGTACGTGTGGTCGGCCGTCGCGTTCCCGCCGGCGACCGGCACCGTCACCGCGTCGCTGCCGTCACCGAAGTCGAAGGTGACGGTCCCGGTCGGGCTTCCGGCGCCGGGGGCGACGGGAGCCACGGCGGCGGTGAACGTCACCGGCTGCCCGACCTGTGACGGGTCCGGGGCCGAGGCGAGGGTGAGCTCCGTCTCCGCCGCGGTCACCGTGTGCGTGTCCGTCCCGGAGGAGGAGCCGTAGTCGCTGTTCCCGCCGTAGGCGGCGGTGATGGTGTAAGGGCTGCCGGCCGTGGAGGTGTAGACGTGGGTCACCGTCACCGAACCGCCCACCAGCGCCACGGTCTCGGACTGGCCGCCGTCGCCGAAGTCGATGGTGACGTCGCCCGTGGGAGACCCGGGGGTCGGGATGACCGGATCGACCGTCACGGTGACGGCCACCTCCTGGCCGACCGCCGACGGATCCGGCGAAGACGTCACCTGCGTGGTCGTGGAGGTCACCGGCTCACCCACCGCCGACGGATCCGGGGACGACGTCACCGTCGTGGTGGTCGCCGCGGCCACCACCGTGTGGGTGTCGGTGCCGGTGGACGCGGTGAAGCTCGCGTCGCCGCTGAGGTCACCGGCTCACCCACCGCCGACGGATCCGGGGACGACGTCACCGTCGTGGTGGTCGCCGCGGCCACCACCGTGTGGGTGTCGGTGCCGGTGGACGGGGCGAGGTTGGCGCTTCCGCTGTAGGTCGCCGTGACCGTGTGCGGGCCGCCGGCCGCGTAGGCGTGATTGGCCGTGGCCACGCCCCCCACCAGGGGAACCGTGACCGGCACCGACCCGTCGCCGAAGTCGAAGGTCACGGTACCGGTGGGTGTGCCCGCGCCCGGCGGCACCGGCGCCACGACGGCGGTGAAGGCCACCTGCTGGCCGGGCGCCGACGGGTCCGGTGCGGAGGTCACCGTCGTCGTGCTGGCGCCCTTGCCTTGCACAACGTGCTGGTCCGTCCCCAAGGACGGCAGGAAGCCGGGGCTTCCTCCGTAGATCGCGGTGATGGGGTGCGGACCGACGCTCAGCATGTTCACGGTGACCGTCGCCGTACCGTTCACCAGCGGGGCCGTGAGAGTCGGCCCGCCACCGATGATGAAGGTGACGGTGCCCGTCGGCGTGCCCTGCAGCGGCGCGACCGGTGTCACCGCCGCCGTGATCGTCACCGGCTGGCCGTAGGCCGAGGGGTCGGGGGAGGAGGTCACCGTCGTCCGGGTGGCTGCCGGGAGGACGATCTGGAGGGTGGCGCCCGTCGATGGGGTGAAGTTGGCGTCACCGCTGTACGCGGCGGTCACCCGGTGGACTCCGACGGGCAGGTCACCGATCGTCGCTGTCGCCGTACCGCCCACGACGGGTGCGGTGACGGTCGGTCCGCCGTCGACGCTGAAGGTGACGGTGCCGGTCGGTGTACCGGGCCCGAGCGGGATGATGATAGCGCTCAGCGTCACCGGCTGGCCGTAAGCCGACGGATTCGGCGATATGGCGACCAGGGTTAATGTGGCTGGCATGAGGATGCGGCCTCCAAACGGGATCGAGGATGGTTACGGCCGCCACTCGTCCCCCGACTCCAGCGGCCGCTTTCGGCAGCTGATGCTGGGCATCACGCGCTGCCGTCCCAACAGGAGATGGGCGGCCCCGGTCGGTGTCACCAGTAGGCGCCCCCCGCGGTCCCGGATGCCAGAGCCACAGCACCCTTAACAGACGAGCGCGCAGGGCGCGTGAAGGGCGCACGCCGCTTACGCCTTCGGCGTGCGCCGCCCGTGAGCACCGGCTGCGGCCCCGCACTCCCCGTACGTCTTCGTCGCGCTCGCGGTCCGCGGCACGCCCGCGGTGGTCGCAAAGGTCGCGCGGTGCCTCCCGGAGCCGCTCCCGAGGGGGAGAGGCGGCCGAAAGCCTCGTCCAGGTCCGCTGCGACGCGCTTCCGGCCGAGGAGTCGTCGGGTTCCGCTGCCGGTGCCCGTGGAACGAACCCCGGCTGGACGGAACGCAGTACCGCCGTGAGGCGGTTCCGCGCTCGATGAGCGAGGCGGGGACTCGGCGGAAGGCACGCGGCTGTGCCCCGCTACCGACGTAGCGGGGCACAGCCGTGATCGTCCCGGGTACGGGCAGGCCGGTTAGCGTTCGGCGGGCGACGGGTCCTCCTCCGCGGCGAGGCCCATGTGCGCGACCAGGGCCGAGGCGAGCGAGGCGATGGTCGGATGCTGCCAGATGAAGTTGCTCGCCAGACGGATGGCGAGGTCGGTGTCGAGGCGGATCCGCAGCTCGGTGGCCAGGAGCGAGTCGAACCCCAGGGACTTCAACGAGGTGTTCGGGTCGAGCGTGGCGCTGCCGGTGCGCAGGATGGTGCGGATGTGGTCTGCCAGGTAGCTCTCCACAGCTGTCTGGCGGGCGATGCCGGCGGGCGAGGCCTCGACGCGAGCGCGGATGTCCGAGCTTCCGGTTGCGCTCTGCTTCTCCTGCGTGCGGACACTGTCCGGGGCAAGCAGGGTGAACAGACTGGAACCGGCGGCCGCCTGGGGGATCCAGGTCCGGGGAGGCCCAGGGATCACAGCGGTCCGGACCCTGCGGTCGGCGAGGAGGCAGTGGAGTGCTTCCAGGCCCTTGCGGGTGGGGATGGTCTCGTAACCCCGCTGAGCGAAGTCGACGGCCTGCCCGATGTCCCCCCACGGTCCCCAGTCGACGGCCAGTGTGGGCCGGCCGCTGCGCGTGCGCCAGGTGGCGAAGGCGTCGAGCCAGGCATTGGCCGCCGCGTACGTACCCTGCCCGGCGTTGCCCAGCAGGGAGCTCATGGAGGAATAGACGACGAACCAGTCCGGAGACTGGTCGGCCGTGGCCTGGTGGAGGTTCCAGGCACCGGTGACCTTGGGCTCCCAGACCCGCCCCAGCTGATCGTCGCGAATGGTGGCCAGCGCGGCGTCGTCAAGAACCATGGCGCAGTGCACCACGCCGCGCAGCGGGACACCGCCCTCGGTGGCCACCTCGACCAGTCGTTCGCAGGTCTCGCGCTGAGAGACGTCGCCCAGTACGACCGCGGTGTCCGCCGCCATCTCGTTCACGGTGCGGGTGGTGTCCGAAGACGGGGCACGGCGGCCGTTGAGGACGATGCGCCGCGCTCCCTGCTCGGCCAGCCAGCGGGCGGTGGCCAGCCCGAGTCCTCCCAGCCCTCCGGTGACGATGTACGCACCGTCGTTGCGCACGACGCTCTGCGGCCCCTCGGGCACCACGGCATCGGCCTCTCCCCGGTCGGGAACAGTCAGCACGATCTTCCCCGTGTGCCCGGCGCGAGCCATCAGCCGGAAGGCGTCGGCCGCGCGGCCGAGCGGGTACTCGGTGCACAGAAGCGGCTTGAGCCTGCCTGCGGCGATGTGCTCCACCACCTCGCGCAGCATCGTGGCCAGCAGCTCCGGTCGGTGTCGCTGCAGCTCGATGAGGTCGACCGTGCTGAACGTGATGTTGTGGCGCAGCGGCCCGAGCTTGAGTGGAGCGTCGGCCATGATGTCGCGTACCCCGAGCTCGACGAAGCGGCCGAACGGGCGCAGGCTTTCGAGCCCGGCACGGACGGCCGGTCCGGAAAGGGAGTTGAGCACGACGTCGACCCCTTGGCCGTCGGTGGCCAGGCGCGCCTGCTCGGCGAAGTCCAGGGTCCGGGAGTCCATGACGCAGTGGATCCCCATTCCTCGCAGCTGGTGCCTCTTCTGCTCCGTCCCGGCCGTCGCCAGCACCTCCGCGCCCAGGAGGCGGGCGACGGCGATCGCCGCCCGCCCGGTTCCTCCGGTCGCGGAATGGATCAGCACGCGCTCGCCGGGAGCAAGCCGTGCGACGTGCCGCAGGGCGTACCACGCGGTGAGGTAGGCCGTGGGAAGCCCCGCTGCTGCGGCGGGAGCCAGGCCCTGCGGTACGGGGACGACCGCAAAGGAGGGAACGGTGACGAAGGAGGCGAACGCACCGCCCTCCAGCTGGACGCCGAGCACGGTGTCCCCACACCGCAGATGGTCCACGCCGGGTCCCACGGCGCTGACCACACCCGCGCACTCGAAACCGATGCGGTAGGGGGTGGCAGGCTCGGAGCCGAGCATACCCATGGAGGTCAGGACGTCCCGGAAGTTGACGCCCGCCGCCTGGACACGTACCTCGACCTCGCCCTCTCCGGGCCGGCGGCGGCCGGTCGCGGTGAGCTCCAGGCTGTCGAGATCGCCGAGCCGCCCGACGCGCAGGCGGAATCCGTGGTCGCCGAAGCGGACGGTCCGGGTGGTCCTGACCGTGCTCGTGGGGGGCGCGACGGGAGCCCGGTCGATGCGCGCCACGTACCGTGTGCCACCGCGCAGTGCCACCTCGTCCTCGGGAGCGTCGGCGAGGAGTTCGGCCGCCAGGGTGCGCAGCCCCCGCTCGTCGGGGTCGGTGTCGACCAGGGTGGGGCGCATGTGAGGCCGTTCGACCGCCAGCACTCGCGCCACGCCGCGCACGGTGCTGTGGGCGGGGTGGCCGGCTTCCTCGGCCGTGACGGCGTAAGCGTGGTGCGTAGCCGCGTACAGGCGCCATGATCCGCGGTGCTCGTCGCCTGCTTGCGCCAGAGCGAGCAGCCGCCGCGCGCATTGCTGCGCGCCCTCGGTGGGGTCGGTTTGACCGGCCGAGGGTGTGCCGCCCAGCAGGACGACGGCGGACCAGGGGTCGGCGCCGACAGCCAGGTGCCGGCTGAAGGTCCCGGCCAGTGAGGAGAGCACCTGGGTGCCCAGGGGAATCTCCTGCGCCTCCGCGCGGGCGCCGGCCGAGCGCAGGAGCTCGGCCAGCCGTTCGGCCCGGCCGTCCCCCTCGCCCAGTACGAGCCAGTTCCCCGGCGGTTTCCTGTCGGTGTCCGGCCGGGGGGCTTCGTGCCAGCCGAGTTCCATGAACCACTGGTCGACGGGGGTCTCTTCGGCAGGTGCTCCCTTGAGGAACTGTACGTCGTCGAGTGCGACGACGGGGTGCCCTTGCGCGTCCAGGGCGCGGACATCGCCGACGAGTGCCCTATCGCTGTTCTCGGTGATCAACGCGTGGGCGTACACGGCCTGCGCGGGGTCTCCGAGGAGGCGGAGGGAACCGATTTTGACCGGGAGGATCAGTGGGGGCGTGGGGTCCTGGACCGCTCCCGCGACGAGCAGTTGCAGACACGCGTCGAGGAGGACGGGGTGGACACTCAGGTCGGGGGCAGGGGCGAGAGCGGTGCGCGGCAGTCGGATACCGGCCCAGAAGCTCTCCTGTTGCCTCGTGGTCCGCAGTGTGGTGATGCCGGTGAAGGCGGGGCCGTGTTCCAGGCCGCAGGCCCGCAGCTTCGCATAGATCTGATCGGGCTCGAGGACGACGGGATGCTTGTCGTGCAGTGCGGAGACGGAGGCTGCGGGGGCGTCGGGCGGCGCGAGCGTCCGACGGGCGGTGGCCGAGGCGTGGAGTTGCCAAGAGCCCTCCGGAGTACGGGAGTGCAACTCACAGGTGGCCTGATCACCGTCGGTGAGAGTGACGGTGGTGCTCATCTCGGTGTCATCGCCCAGGGGCAGCAGGTCGTGGAAGGTGACGTCGAGGAGGTCGACGCCGCTGGCGCCGGTCAGTGCGGCGAGGGCCGTGGTGTGGAACAGGGCGCAGGAGCCGGCGCCCGGGAGGACGGGGGCGTCGTGGACGCGGTGGTCGTCGAACCAGGGCAGGTGCCGGGCGGGAGCCGTGGCGTGCCAGACGTGCCGGACGGGATCACCGGGGACCTCGGTGTGGCGGCCGGGCAGAACACCGTCATCGGCTTGCGGCGCGGTGCCGCCGGCAGTCCAGTGGCGCATGCGGTCGAAGGCGGTGGTGGGCGCGTCGACCAGAGAGCCGTCGCCGTACAAGGGCGTCCAGTCGACGGTGCCGCCGTTGCAGTGGTAGGTGGCCAGCTGGGTCCGGAGGGTGGCGACCTCAGGCTGGGCACGACGAAGAGTGGGCAGAACGACGGGATGGGGAAACGACGGGGCCAGGCTGTCCTTGAGGGACTGGGTGACCACGGGATGGGGTGAGATCTCGATGAAGACCTGGTGTCGGTCTTCGGCGGCCGCCGCCACGGCCGGGTGGAAGCGAACGGGCCGGCGGAGGTTGTCGCACCAGTACGCGGCGTCGAGGAGGAGGTTCTGTCGCGGGTCCTCGGCCACGGTGGAGTAGAAGGGGACGTCGGGTGTACGAGGTGCAAGGCCGGCGAGTGCCTGACGCAGATCGGAGAGCAGTGGGTCGACGTGAGGGCTGTGCGATGCGACGTCCACGGCGATGGGTACGGCGGCGATGCCGCGCTCGTCCCACTGGCTGATCAGCCGGGTGATCTGGTCAGCGTCGCCGGAGACGACGGTGGTGTCGGGCGCCGCCAGGACGGCTACGGACACGCCGGCGGCGCCCGCGTCGGCGAGTGCGGCCTCCACCGCGGCCCGCCCCAGGCCGACGGAGGCCATGGCGCCCGTGCCGACGATCCGCTCCAGCAGTGCCGAGCGGCGGCAGATCACGCGGACGCCGTCGGCGAGGGAGAGGGCACCGGACACGACCGCGGCCGCGGCCTCTCCCATCGAGTGGCCGATCACGGCAGCGGGCCGCACGCCGTGCGCCTGCCAGACCGCGGCAAGGGAGATCTGCATCGCGAACAACGCCGGCTGGATCCGCGAGCATCCGGTGACCGGTTCACCGGTCTGGATCAGGTCCAGCACGGAGAAGCCCGCCTCCTTGCGCATCAGGGTGTCCACCTCGGTCAGCGCCTTCCGGAAGGCCTCTTCCCGGACCAACAGCTCGCGGCCCATGCCGGCCCACTGTGAGCCGTGACCGGAGAACACCCACACGGGACGGCGGGGGGCGGTGACATCGGCCGGACCGCACACGAGGGCCGGGGCATGCTCGCCGTTGGCGTAGAGCCGGAGCGCTACAGCGGTTTCTGCTCGCGATCGGGCGATGACCGCGAGGCGTCCGCGGCCCGGCTTGCGCCGCAGCGCCAGGGTGTGGGCGACATCCCGAAGCGGGACGTCCGCGCCTTCCGCGTCCAGCCAGTCAGCCATTCTGCGGGCGGCGTCCGGCAGCGCCCGGTGGGATCCGGCCCCGACGAGGATCACGTCGGGCGACGCCGGCCGGGGGCGGCGGGGGGCGGGCAGGCCGGCCCGGCGGGCGGGCGGCGGAGGCTCCTGCAGGATCACGTGGGCGTTGGTTCCGGAGAAGCCGAAAGAGGACACCGCAGCCAGCCTGACCGGCTCCTTGGCCGGCCACGGCATGCTCTCGAGAGGGATGAACAGCCGAGTGGGGTCGGCGGTGATGGCAGGGTTCCAGTCGGTGAAGTGCAGGTTGGGCGGGATGATGCTGTGCTGCAGGCACAGGACGGTCTTGATCAGACCGGTGATCCCGGCGGCCGGCTCCAGGTGCCCGAGGTTGGTCTTGACCGAGCCGAGTGCGCAAGGCGAGAGCCCGTTGCCGTACACGGCGGCCAGGCTGGCGAACTCGACAGGGTCGCCCAAAGGGGTTCCGGTGCCATGGGCTTCGATCAGGGAGATCCGGGCCGGGTCGACGTCGGCCCGCCGGAGCGCGGCCCGGTACAGGGCCTGCTGCGCATCGGCGGAGGGGGCGGCGAGGCCGTCGGAACGGCCGTCCTGGTTCACCGCCGACCCGCGGACAACGGCCAGGACGCGGTCGCCGTCCCGGCGGGCTTCGGACAGACGCTTGAGGACGACGACGCCGCAGCCCTCACCACGGACGAAGCCGTCCGCCGCCGCGTCGAACGTGTGACAACGGCCGGTCGGCGAGAGCATGCCCATACGGGCGAAGGACCGTGTCACGCGGGGGGCCAGCATGAGAGTGACGCCGGCGGCGAGAGCCAGGTCGCACTCTTGGCGGTGCAGGGACTCACAGGCGAGGTGGAACGCGACGAGGGAGGATGAGCAGGCCGTGTCGAGAGCGATGCTGGGGCCGTGCAGGCCGAGGAGGTAGGAGATCCGGCCGGCGGCCACGCAGTGGCCGTTCGTCAGGATGGAGCCCTCGAGTTCCTGTGGCTGCCCGGCCAGCCGGTCCATGTAGTCGTTGTAACTCAGCCCGGTGAAGACCCCGGTCGGGGAACCATGGAGCCGGTCGGGGGGCAGACCCGCGTGTTCCAGCGCTTCCCAGACGACCTCCAGGAGGAGCCGGTGCTGGGGATCCAGGACTTCGGCCTCACGACCCGCGACGCCGAAGAAGTCCGCGTCGAACCGCGAGACGTCCTTCAAGTAGCCGCCCTGATGCATCGAGGGGTGCGCGTCACTGGGTAACCCGCGCTCAGGCTCGGCAGCTTCCCGCCCGGGTGGTGGAACGCCGACTGCGTCACGCCCCTCCCTCAGCAGGCGCCACAGGGCGGCCGGGGAGTCGGCGTCTCCGGGAAGCCGGCATCCCATGCCGATGACGGCGATGGGTGTCGAGCTCACCGGCTGAGGACGGTGTTTGTACTTGGCCACGAAGGTCTCCTTGTCGCGGGGGAGGGGCGGCGCGGCTGCGCTCGGAAGAGGGGGATGTGCCGCTTGTCGGGCCGTGAAGGCGGGCCCCGCACGAGAATCGGCCCGTGCGGACGCGCGTAGCGACAGCACGTAGGTGTGCACGACATGACGAGGCGGTGGTGCGTGGCTTGTGGGTCCAGGAGCGGGGGGGGAGGAAGGGCGATCAGACGTCCGGGCCGCCCAGCAGGATCGCGCTCTTCACCCCTCCCACCTGGTAGTTGAAGGTGAAGGCGTAGTCGAAGTCGAGGGGACGAGGCCGCGTCCCGGGCACGGGGTCGAACGTCAGGTGGTCGGCCGGCTGCTCGCAGTTCGCCGTCGGGCACACCTGGCCGTTCCGCATCATCAGCAGGGTCAGTGCCACCCCGAGGCATCCGGCCGGAGCGCCGTTGTGCCCGAAGCAGCCCTCCTGCGAAGACATGAGGAGGTCGCGTGACGCGGAGCCGTACAGTTCCCTGATGGCATTCGACTCGAAGGCTGTGACGACCACGTTGCCGTCACTGCCGCCGTGGATGTACGGCACTTGCCCGATGTCCCAGGTGCCGCCGAGACACCGGCGTACAGCAGACACCAGTGCGTTTCCGGTCTCGTCAGACGCCAGCGGGTTCGCGAGCCCGTCCCGTGTGGTGGCCTGGGACAGGATCTGACCGTAGGGGCGCGCGTCCCGTGCGAAGGCGTGCTCCCGGCTCTCGATGATGATGGTCGCGGACCCCTCGCCGTGGTTGATGCAGTCGGCACGTTGGTCGTACGGACGCATCAGGGCGTCGAAGGACGGCAGCAGGCTGGGCATGTCCTGCGAGCGCATGGTGTCGTACGCCTGTTGGGCTCCGCTCAGCAGGCGCTGGATGTTGCGGATCAGCGTGACGCTGAAGACGTCGACTCCGGTCACCACGGCGATGTCGGTCTCACCTGCGGCGATCATGCCCAGGGCGTTGCCGACCTGGAGAGCGGACGAGGCGCAACCGCACGACACGGTGAAGTTGGCGCCTTTCGACCGAGTGAGTGCGCCTTGCACCAGGGCGACGTCGGACGGTGTGACGGCCTGCTCCGCCGCGACGAACATCTCCAGCGCCTCGGCGGCGGGGTAGGTCGCCGGATCGGCCCGCAGCACGGCGAGGTAACTGTCGATGTTGGCATCCACTCCGCCCCGCCCCACCAGCACGGCGGCGTCCTGCAGATCGCGCTGCACCTCGAGGCCTGCGTCCGTGCACGCCTGCGTGAGCGAGACCAGCCCGAAGCGGTGGGCCTCCGTGTAGTGGCGTGAGAAGAGCTCCGGGACGCCGGGTACGCGCTCGTTGAACATCGCTGCTGAGAGGTTGACGCTGCCGTAGTAGACGCCCTTCTTGACGAGGCAGGACGTGCCGGTGGAAGCGACGTCCCAGAGTTCGTCGGCGGTGAACACCGGAGTCTCCGGGCCAGGAAGGCACAGTCCGATTCCGGTCACGACGGCGTCCCGCGCACGTGCGCCGGTGCGCCGCGTCACCGGGCACCTGCCTGTGACGGTGCAGAGGTCATGGCTTTTCCCTTCGGGGTCGGGTGGTGGGCTATTCGGCCACGTAGGTGCGATTGCACCAGCGATAGACGGGCAATCGCTCCCCTTCGTGGAAGGAGTACATGCCCGAGAACTCGAAGTGCTCGTAGGCGTTACCGCACAAGATTTTTACTTTGGGTTCGGATTCGACGGACCTGACTTCCCATACGGCAGGAACCATCACCCAGTCCGGGCCTCCGGAAAGAACCACTCGCACAGGGTTCGGTGCCTTCGGATCCGAGAAGAGGGCTGCATGGTCACGCCCCTGGGTACCCCCGCGGGTGTCGTGCTCGGCACCTCGTACGCAGTCGTCCTGGTCGTGCGGCGGCGCCGTCCTCTCAAGAGCGAGGGGCAGGTAAGGCGGGAGGAGCAGGCATCGGTAGGCCGTGACGAAGGATCGGCACACTGCGTTGAGGATGGTGGAAAGCGACATGATGACCTGCCAGACATGAGGCTTGCGAGAGGCTTCTGGCCGCAAGGGGTGCTGGCGGCGGCCGGTTGCGCGTCACCGAGGAGACGAACCCGCCGGCGTCCGGCCGCGACGCGCCACGACCCTGACCAGTGGTTCGTGCGTCGCTGAGTAGCGGGGCACTCGCCGTTGACAGCGAGTGCCCCGCCCAGTCGCCGCGCGCCGGGCCGGCGGGGGGCGGTGCCGGCGCGCGGCTGGTCCCTACTCACGCACGGACGGTCCTGGGGCAGGCGCTGATGTCACACCGGGACCTGCCCGTGTACCGGTCAGGACGCGTTGGCCAGCGCCTGGCTGATCGCCGAGGCGGTCGCCTGCTCGGCGGCCAGGGCCGCGCTCGTGACTCCGAGGATGTTGTACACGAGGGCGGTCCCGTTGGACGCGCTGGCCGTCAGGATGTTGGCCCCCACCACCTGCGGCTGCCCCTGGCAGTCACCCACGGCGCTGACGAGGTAGGTGGCGGTGACCACGTTGTGAGTGCGGGCGGCGGCGGGGTTGTTGGCCTCGTCGGCCGCGATGGCGGCGTTGTTGGATGTCTGGGCGGACTCCAGGGCGGTGACGCAGGCCGAGGCAACTGGGGCGGCCATGGCCACAGGGGCGATGCCGACGACGGCGCCCACCGCCATGGTGGCGGTGACGGCGGCGACGGCGAAACGGGAACGGAACATGATGGCACTCCCTTGAAGAGACAACTGGTTCACTCATGGGCTACGACGCCGATGAAAGGGCTTGCCCCCGACTGCCCGGGAGTGGCCGCTGTGGGACGAGAGATCGACCTGATCGCCGCGTGCATCGCGCGCTGGGAGTGATGACCGGAGCGGGTAGCAGTCACTTCCCGGAAAGGTATGGGCGGCCCGCCGGTTCGTAATCCAGTAATGGAGCACGGACGAGCGGCACCTCAAGAGGATCGGCACCTGCGTCACCTGATCGGAGTAAGGCTGCTGATTGACCTACAGCGTCTACAAGCCAGATCGCTGTCACCCACCTCGCGGGAATGGCAAGCAACTTGCCGGGGTTTCGGGCGAATTCACGAGCGAAGGTCATGCGTCGGGATTTACTGCTGATCCAGCGCGCACACGCAGCCGGCGCGATGAGGGGTGCCATATCTGGACAGCCAAGGGCCACCTCGCTTGATCGACGCCGTGACCGGAAAAAGACCCGCCGGTCATTTGGCTGCAATACGCCAGGCCTTGGGCCCTATCCGGCCGGGTGATATCAGTTTCTCCTGAATGGCTGGCAGAAGCGCGGCCGGCGCATGCGCTCATGCGAGAGGCGCGGCCAAGTCATTTGGTCACGCATTCACTTCAAGCACACCCCGTTGCTTTTATCGCAAGATTAGGCCTTACGAGTGCTTGCCTTCGTATAGAATTTGTCGTCATGTGTCAAACGCTTGGATAGCGGTTACAACCGACGGTGAGATGCCCATCTTCTCCGGCGGAGTGGTCGTCCGTCCTCAACGCGCCAGACTTCACCCAGCCGTTGAACGGCAGGCCCCAGCAATGGACACCCTGAGGAGGGTTGGCCCCGTCGGCCGACTCTGATGTCGCATCGCGTGAGATGGGCGAGCTCCTCGAACGCGGTAGCAACGGAGACCTGCACCTCCGACGCCCCCCTGTTCCTGCTCATGGAAGACGGAGCAGGCCCGGACAGGAGCGGCGCCACACCTTCGACACTGGCGCAGGCGTCGGGGAACCCCGCAGACGCATTTCCGGTGGCGCCGGCCCACGCCTCGCCGGTCAGGCACCATCAGGCCGCTACCGATGCAGAAACGCACGTTCCCTTGCCTGACGGGCAGGCCAGCACACGATATCGGCGCTGGTGTGGCTCGCGCCAAGGGCACCGGTACTGCAGCCGCGGCTTTCATCCCAAGGATCAGGAGCGACAAGACATGCTGACCACACGTGCGTGCGCCCCGATAGTTCTTTCGCCCCAGGACGTCGAGCGATGGCCTGACTCGTCGGTGATCCAAGCACCGGCCATCGCCTGGCGCCAGTCGCAGGCCCTCACCGTTCACCTCCCCGCGATCGACCGCTCGGTTCCGATCTGCCGTGACCTGGCACGCTTATGGCTGGACCAGCAGCAACTGGCGGACCAGGACATCCGTCATACGGCCCTGCTCGTGCTCACGGAACTCGCGACGAACGCCATCGTCCACACCGACAGCGCCGTCATCGCCGCCTCCCTGCGGAGAAACCGAACCCACCTGCGCGTTCAGGTTCGCGACCAGGGAACGCTCTCCACCGGGGAACACTGGCACAACACTTCGGGGTTCGGTCGCGGCCTCGGCATCGTCGCTAGTGTCCTGAGTCGTTAGTTCGCGCGCGGTTGTAGGGTGGGCTGATGCCTGGTCCGAAGCCGTTGCCGCTGGAGCTGTCCGATCACGAACGCCGTGT
>NZ_JOEZ01000052.1 GCF_000721175.1 Streptomyces anulatus | reverse complement strand
CCGATGGTACTGCAGGGGGGACCCTGTGGGAGAGTAGGACGCCGCCGAACAATTTTTCCGGGAAAGCCCCGCACCTTTTGGTGCGGGGCTTTTCTGCGTCACGGGCGCAGACCGCGGCGTGCGCTCCGTGCGGCGCCTATGCCGGGCCGGCAAGACGCAGGACCTGTCGGAAGGGCCGCAGAGCCGCAAGCCCAGGGCCGGCGGCGATTATGAGCATCTCCGGATCCCGTGTATGGTTTACCTCGTTGCCACAGCGCAGCAAGGCCCCAATAGCTCAGTCGGTAGAGCGTCTCCATGGTAAGGAGAAGGTCTGCGGTTCGATTCCGCATTGGGGCTCGGAAGACAAACGAAAGGCCCCCGCCGTGTGGCGGGGGCCTTTCGCGTTGGAGGTCAGACGCGAGGCGGCTCCGGGACGCGCATGGCCAGGATTGCCATGTCGTCCGAGGCCGGCTCGGCCGCGAAGCGTTCCACGGCTCGCAGAATGCGTGAGGCGACCGCTCCGGCCGTCAGGCCCGTACAGGTCGCCAGGACGTCCGCCAGGCCGTCGTCGCCCAGCATGCGGGCTCCCTCGCGGCGTTCGGTGACGCCGTCCGTGACGCACAGGAGGACGTCACCCGGGTTGAGGACGACTTCCTGCTCGTACAGGTCGAGGTCCTCGATGACGCCGAGCAAGGGCTGCGGTTCCGCGGCGGACTCGACGGAGCCGTCCTGGCGGAGACGCAGCGGCAGCGGGTGGCCGGCGCAGACGACCTTCAGGAGAGCGCTGCCGTCCTCCTGCGGCCACAGCTCGCCGTAGAGAAGGGTCAGGAAGCGGCTGCGGGCGCCCTCGTCGAGGATCGCCGCGTTGAGGCGCTCCAGGACCGCCGGACCGCCGAAGCCCTCGCGGGCGAGCAGGCGCAGCGCGTGGCGGGCCAGGCCCGTGACGGCGGCCGCCTCGGGGCCCGTACCGCACACGTCGCCGATCGCGAAGCCGTATGCGCCGTCGCTGATCGGGAAGACGTCGTAGAAGTCGCCGCCGACCTCGTTGCCCTCGCCCGCGGCGCGGTAGATGACCTCGATCTCGACGTTCGGGATGTCAGGGAGGCCCGGGGGCAGCAGGCTGCGCTGGAGGGACTGGCTGATCGCCATGCGCTCCGAGTACAGGCGGGCGTTGTCCAGGGCCAGGGCGGCCCTGCGGGAGAGGTCCTCGGCCAGTTCCAGGATCTCCTGGCGGAAATGGTCGTCCGAGGGCTTTCCGAGCGTCAGCATGCCGATCACGCGGTTGCGGGCGACCAGCGGCAGGACCACCGTCTCACCGCCGACGGCCTGGGCCGTGGCGAGCGTGGTGCGGGTGGCCGTGCTCATGCTCAGCGGCGCGTCGCGCTGCAGGCTGCGGGTCGAGGTGCTCAGCGCGGCACGGTGACCGGCCTCCGAGGGGGCGGCCCAGACGCGGGCGCCCGGGGCCGGTACCGGATCCGGCGGGGCGATCTTGGAGAGCAGGGCCTTGAGCCCGTCGATGAGGTCTTCGTCCTCGTGGAGGACGTACGAGAGGTACGGCTCGGACGACTGGTCCGCGATCGTGTAGACGGCGCACCAGGTGGCCAGCGTCGGGACCGTCATCTGGGCCATGAGCGCCAGGGTCTGGTCCCGGTCGAGCGTGCCGGCCAGCAGGTCGGAGGCCTCGACGAGGAAGGACAGGGAGCCGCGGCGCAGCCGTTCCAGCTCGCCGAGGCGGGCGGACTCCACGGCCAGGGCGATGCGGTCGGCGGCGAACTGGAGGCGCAGGGCCTCCTCGTTGGAGTAGCGGCCCGCGCCTTCCGCCGCGACGCCGAGGGAGCCGGTGAGGCGGCCCTCGACCTTCAGCGGGACCGTGACGACCGAGCGCATTCCGGTGTCGGTGAGCAGCGGCACGGCACCGGGGACGGCGGTGAGGTCCTCGTGGACCGCCGGCATCCGGGCGGAGCCGTAGCGTCCTGTTCCGGCCTCGACGGGGACCCGGGCGAAGCGCTGGCGGGCCGAGGGCAGGCCGGTCGTCGCGCGGACCTCCAGCTCCGTCTCGTCGTCCGTGGCGAGCAGCAGGAACGCCGCGTCGGCGTCGAGCATGTCGCGGGCCCGCTCGACCGTCCGCTGGAGGAGACCGTCCAGGTCGTCCGGGGCCGGGGAGCCGATGAAGACCTCGAACGGGTCCGCGGTGCGGTTGTCGGCCGAGGAATCGGAGACCGGTGCGCGGACGGGGGACTGGAGCACGGCGCGCTCGTCGTCGCGGACGAGGAGACAGACCGTGGAGGGTTCGCCTTCGGTGTCGCGGACCCGCAGGTGCGAGGAGTAGACGGCGATGGTCCGGCCGTCGGCGCCGCGGATCCCGTAGCTGCCCTCCCAGCGGGAGAGCTGGAGCGCGTCGGCGATGCCGGTGTTGGTCCCCGGAGTGTGCGGCCAGGCCACGAAGTCGGTGAACTGCTTGCCGGTGACCTGTTCCGCGGTGTGCCCGAAGACGTACGTGGCGTCGTCGTTCCACGCGCTGATCGCGCCGGTGCTGTCGATCTGGACGACGGCGACCCGGACCCGCTGGTCGGTGACCGGGAGGAGCGAGGTGGGCAGGACCGGGCCCGCCGAGCGGATGCCCACCGGCCGGTCGGGCAGGTCCAGCTGGAACCAGACGTGTTTACGGGTGGGGGAGTACTCGACGCCCCAACGGGAGGCGAGGGCGGCGCAGAGCAGCAGACCGCGGCCGTTCTCGCGGTCGGGGCTGCCGAAGTCGAGGCCGTTGCCCTGGAGCGGAACCTCGCGTTCGGGATAGTGGTCGGAGACCTCGACCCGGACGCCGTCCGCGGCGCGCAGGCACAGCACGTCGGCCGCCGTCCCCGCGTGCACGACGGCGTTGGTCACGAGTTCACTGGTGAGGACGACGGCGTCGTCGACGACATCGTTGTAGCCCCACCCCTGGAGCGTGTCCCGGACGAAAGCGCGGGCGGTCGCGACGGAGCGTCCGACCGGTTCGAAGGTGGCGGCCGCGCGCGCGGTGATCACAGCACTCCCCATATTGGTGTCTCGTCGCTTCCCCGAGTCCTGTGCCCGTTTATCGCCGCTTCGATTCGCTTGCCAGGCTAGACGTTCGTCAAGGGTGCCGGTACACGAGGGCCGAGTTCGGGACAGGGCGGTCCGGCAGTGGTGTGCGGGCGCACAAGTATGGACTCCCGGTGCACGGGATGGCGGGCAACCGGCACAGGTTGCCCGCCGACCGGTTCCGGCCTGGTACGTTGCCATGATTTGACGTCCGCCCGGTCGCCCGTTGACGGTGTGCAGTGGCGGTGAGCCAAAGTGGAACTGAGCAAGCTTCCGGATAGGCCCGAGTGAAACGGTCAACCCCTGCGGGAGGGACACGGTGGAGTCTGGCGTGGCGGCGCAGGGTTCGAAGGCGCGTACAAAAGGCGGACAGTCCGTGAAAAAGCAGCGCAATGGCACCGTCGAAGTGGACGCGGCAGCTCTGAACAGAGTGCTCGCGGGCCTCGTGGCGATGCGCGACGGCAATTTCCGCCGGCGGCTCACCGTCTCCGGCGACGGCGTGATGACGGAGATCGCGGCGGTCTTCAACGAGGTGGCCGACCGGAACCTTCACCTCACCGGTGAGCTGGCGCGCGTACGGCGCGTGGTCGGCCGCGAGGGCAAGCTCACGGAGCGGCTGGAGACAGGCGCCTGCGAGGGTTCCTGGGCCGCCGCGATCGATGCCTCCAACGAGCTCGTCGACGATCTCGCGCGACCGGTGTCCGAAGTGGGCCGGGTCCTGTCGGCGGTCGCCGACGGTGACCTGGAGCAGCGGATGGAGCTGCGGTCGCACACGACGGACGAGACGGTCCGGCCGCTGCGGGGCGAGTTCCTGAAGGTCGCCCGTACGGTCAACAACCTGGTCGACCAGCTGTCGGTCTTCACCGAGCAGGTGACCCGGGTCGCCGTCGAGGTGGGCACCGAGGGCAAGCTCGGCGGGCAGGCGCAGGTGCGCGGGATGTCCGGGTCCTGGAAGGACCTCACGGACTCCGTGAACACCATGGCGTACCGGCTGACGGCCCAGGTGCGGGACATCGCGCTGGTGACGACGGCGGTCGCCAAGGGCGATCTGTCGCGGAAGGTCACCGTCCATGTGGCCGGCGAGATGCTCCAGCTGAAGAACACCGTCAACACGATGGTCGACCAGCTGTCCTCGTTCTCCTCCGAGGTGACGCGCGTCGCCCGTGAGGTGGGCACCGAGGGTGAGCTGGGCGGTCAGGCGACCGTGCCGGGTGTGGCCGGTGTGTGGAAGGACCTCACCGACTCCGTCAACACGATGGCGGGCAACCTCACCTCCCAGGTGCGTGGAATCGCTGAGGTGACGACGGCGGTCGCCAGCGGTGACCTGACGCAGAAGGTCACGGTGAGCGCGCGCGGCGAGGTCGCCCAGCTCGCCGAGACGATCAACCAGATGACCGAGACGCTGCGTACCTTCGCCGACGAAGTGACACGTGTGGCGAGCGAGGTCGGCGGCGAAGGGCTCCTCGGCGGTCAGGCGCAGGTACCGGGGGCCGCGGGGACGTGGAAGGACCTCACCGATTCGGTGAACACCGTCTTCCGGAACCTGACGACGCAGGTGCGCGACATCGCGCAGGTCACGACGGCGGTGGCCAGCGGTGACATGTCGCAGAAGGTCACGGTCGACGTGGCCGGCGAGATGCTGGAGCTGAAGAACACCGTCAACACGATGGTGGACCAGCTCCAGTCCTTCGGCTCCGAGGTGACGCGGGTCGCCCGGGAGGTCGGCGTCGAGGGCCGGCTCGGCGGCCAGGCCGAGGTACCGGGCGCGGCCGGGACGTGGAAGGACCTCACCGACTCGGTGAACACCGCGTTCCGTAACCTGACCGGTCAGGTCCGGGACATCGCGCAGGTCACCACGGCGGTCGCCAACGGTGACCTGTCGCAGAAGGTCACCGTGGACGTGGCCGGCGAGATGCTGGAGCTGAAGAACACCGTCAACACGATGGTGGCGCAGCTGTCCAGTTTCGCCGACCAGGTGACGCGGATGGCCCGCGACGTGGGCACCGAGGGCCGCCTCGGCGGTCAGGCGCGGGTGGACGGCGTCTCGGGTACGTGGAAGGAGCTCACGGACTCCGTCAACTTCATGGCCGGCAACCTCACCTCCCAGGTGAGGCAGATCGCCCAGGTGACGACGGCGGTGGCGCGGGGCGACCTGTCGCAGAAGATCGACGTGGACGCCCGCGGCGAGATCCTGGAGCTCAAGAACACCATCAACACGATGGTCGACCAGCTCTCCGCCTTCGCCGACCAGGTCACCCGGGTCGCCCGTGAGGTGGGTACGGACGGGCGGCTCGGCGGTCAGGCGCAGGTGCCCGGCGTGGCCGGAGTGTGGCGCGATCTCACCGATTCGGTGAACGGTATGGCCGGGAACCTCACCGCTCAGGTCCGTAACATCGCGCAGGTCGCCACGGCGGTGGCGCGCGGTGACCTGTCGCAGAAGATCGACGTGGACGCCCGGGGCGAGATCCTGGAGCTGAAGAACACCCTCAACACGATGGTGGACCAGCTGTCCAACTTCGCGGAGCAGGTGACGCGGGTCGCCCGTGAGGTGGGTACGGAGGGCATCCTCGGCGGTCAGGCCGAGGTGCAGGGCGTGTCCGGCACGTGGAAGGACCTCACCCAGTCCGTCAACGGCATGGCGAACAACCTGACCCTCCAGGTCCGCAACATCGCCGAGGTCACCACCGCGGTCGCCAAGGGCGATCTCTCCAAGAAGATCACCGTCGACGCCAAGGGTGAGATCCTCGAACTGGTCACGACCGTCAACACGATGGTCGACCAGCTGCTGAACTTCGCCGACGAGGTGTCCAGGGTGGCCCGTGAGGTGGGCACCGAGGGGATTCTCGGCGGTCAGGCGCGGGTGCGAGGGGCGACCGGCATCTGGAAGGACCTCAGCGAGAACGTCAACCTGATGGCCAACAACCTGACCAGTCAGGTACGTAACATCTCCCGTGTCTCCTCCGCGGTCGCCAACGGCGATCTGACGAAGAAGGTCACCGTGGAGGCGCGCGGCGAGGTCGCGGAGCTGGCCGACACCGTCAACACGATGGTGACGACGCTGTCGTCGTTCGCCGACGAGGTCACGCGCGTGGCCCGTGAGGTGGGCACGGAGGGCGAGCTGGGCGGCCAGGCCCGGGTGCCGGGAGTCGCCGGTACGTGGAAGGACCTCACCGAGTCCGTGAACTCGATGGCCTCCAACCTGACCGGTCAGGTGCGGCAGATCGCCACGGTCACCACCGCCATCGCCAAGGGCGACCTGACCAAGAAGATCGACATCGACGCGCGCGGCGAGATCCAGGAGCTGAAGAACACCATCAACACGATGGTCGACCAGCTGTCCTCGTTCGCGGAGCAGGTGACCCGGGTCGCCCGCGAGGTGGGTACCGAGGGGCAGTTGGGCGGTCAGGCGCGGGTGCGGGACGTGGACGGCACCTGGCGCGACCTCACCGAGTCGGTGAACGAGATGGCCGGGAACCTGACCCGTCAGGTGCGTGCCATCGCGGCCGTCGCCACCGCGGTGACCCGCGGCGATCTCAACCTGAAGATCGATGTGGACGCGGCCGGCGAGATCCAGGTCCTGCAGGACAACATCAACACGATGATCGCGAACCTGCGCGACACCACCCTCGCCAACAAGGAGCAGGACTGGCTGAAGGGCAACCTGGCCCGGATCTCCGGTCTGATGCAGGGCCGCCGCGATCTTGACGACGTGGCCTCGCTGATCATGAGCGAGCTGACGCCGGTGGTCTCGGCGCAGCACGGTGCGTTCTTCCTGGCCATGGCCGCGGGCGACTCGGACGAGGTGGGTCCGGACAACGGTGCGGCCGGCGCGTACGAGCTGCGGATGCGGGGGAGCTACGGCTACTCCGCGGGCTCGATGCCGACCTCCTTCCGTCCCGGTGAGACGCTCATCGGGACGGCGGCCGAGGAGAAGCGGACGATCCAGGTGGACAACGTGCCGCCGGGCTATCTGAAGATCTCCTCCGGGCTGGGCGAGGCCCCTCCGGCGCATGTGATCGTGCTGCCGGTGCTCTTCGAGGGCAAGGTTCTCGGCGTGATCGAACTGGCTTCCTTCCAGCCGTTCACGCATATCCAGCGGGACTTCCTCAACCAGCTCGCCGAGATGATCGCGACGAGCGTCAACACGATCAGCGTCAACACCAAGACCGAGAAGCTCCTGGAGCAGTCGCAGGAGCTGACCGAGCAACTGCGTGACCGCTCGCAGGAGTTGGAGAACCGGCAGAAGGCCCTCCAGGCGTCCAACGCCGAACTGGAGGAGAAGGCCGAGCTGCTGGCCCAGCAGAACCGCGACATCGAGGTGAAGAACACCGAGATCGAGGAGGCGCGGCAGGTGCTGGAGGAGCGCGCCGAGCAGCTCGCGGTCTCGATGCGCTACAAGTCCGAGTTCCTGGCGAACATGTCGCACGAGCTGCGGACGCCGCTCAACTCGCTGCTGATTCTCGCCAAGCTGCTGGCGGACAACGCCGAGGGCAACCTCTCGCCGAAGCAGGTGGAATTCGCCGAGACGATTCACGGGGCCGGTTCCGACCTGCTCCAGCTGATCAACGACATCCTCGACCTGTCGAAGGTCGAGGCGGGCAAGATGGACGTCAGCCCGACCAGGATCGCGCTGGTCCAGCTGGTCGACTACGTGGAGGCGACCTTCCGCCCGCTCACCGCGGAGAAGGGCCTCGACTTCTCCGTACGGGTGTCTCCGGAGCTTCCCGCGACACTGCACACCGACGAGCAGCGTCTGCTCCAGGTGCTGCGCAACCTGCTCTCCAACGCGGTGAAGTTCACCGACAGCGGTGCGGTGGAGCTGGTGATCCGGCCGGCCGGCGCCGATGTGCCCAACGCGATCCGGGAGCACCTGCTGGAGGCGGGTTCGCTGCGGGACGCGGACGCCGATCTGATCGCCTTCTCGGTCACCGACACCGGGATCGGGATCGCGTCCAGCAAGATGCTGGTGATCTTCGAGGCGTTCAAGCAGGCGGACGGCACGACGAGCCGGAAGTACGGCGGCACCGGCCTCGGTCTCTCCATCAGCCGGGAGATCGCACGGCTGCTCGGCGGGGAGATCCATGCGGCGAGCGAGCCGGGACGTGGTTCCACCTTCACCCTGTACCTGCCGTTGCACCGCGCCGAGCTGCCGCCCCAGGGCTACCCCCCGGTGGGTTCCGGTTCCGCCGAGGTGCTGGGCGGGGCGGGCGAGATGGGGCACGCGCAGTCCCCGGGCCGGCCGGCCCCGTTCGGCGACCCGGCCAACTCCGCCGGGATGTTCCGGCGGCGGCGCAAGGCCCTGGGCGACGCGGCACGCAGGTCTGCGCTGCCGACCGGCCGCACCGCGTCCGAGAGCGCCCCGCAGCAGGAGGAGTGGGCGCAGGGGAGCCAGGACGAGAGCCAGCTCCAGGGCCAGGCGGCGGTGGAGGAGCCGGAGCCCCGGCGGACATTCCGCTTCCGCGGTGAGAAGGTGCTCATCGTCGACGACGACATCCGCAATGTCTTCGCGCTCACCAGCGTTCTGGAGCAGCACGGACTGGCGGTGCTGTACGCGGAGAACGGCCGCGAGGGCATCGAAGTGCTGGAGCAGCACGATGATGTGACGGTCGTGCTGATGGACATCATGATGCCCGAGATGGACGGTTACGCGACGACGACCGCGATCCGGCGGATGCCGCAGTTCGCCGGGCTGCCGATCGTCGCGCTCACCGCGAAGGCGATGAAGGGCGACCGGGAGAAGGCCATCGATTGCGGAGCTTCCGACTATGTGACGAAGCCGGTCGATCCTGATCACCTGCTCGCGGTGATGGAGCAATGGATGCACGGAGAGTGATCGAAGGTTGAACGAATCAGCGTGAGTTGTTGACCGACTGTGCTCGAACGAGTGTGAACTCGCTGCATTCGGGGAACCTTCTGGTCTCCCACCGCGTTTGCGGTGTGTGCACAGTGACATCGCGGTGACAGGGTGTGGTGACGGGCGGGGTGCGGCTACCATGACCGGCACAAGGACGGACGGCGTAAGGGAGTCGTCCCCTGGGGCGGCACCCGGTGCATTTCCGGGGCGAGGAGGACGGGCCATGGTGCAGAAGGCCAAGATCCTCCTGGTCGATGACCGGCCGGAGAATCTGCTGGCGCTGGAGGCCATCCTCTCTGCGCTCGATCAGACACTGGTCCGGGCATCGTCAGGGGAGGAGGCGCTCAAAGCGCTGCTCACGGACGACTTCGCGGTCATTCTGCTGGACGTCCAGATGCCGGGCATGGACGGTTTCGAGACCGCCGCGCACATCAAGCGGCGGGAGCGGACCCGGGACATCCCGATCATCTTCCTCACCGCGATCAACCACGGTCCGCATCACACCTTCCGCGGCTACGCGGCCGGCGCGGTGGACTACATCTCCAAGCCGTTCGACCCGTGGGTGCTGCGCGCCAAGGTCTCGGTCTTCGTCGAGCTGTACATGAAGAACTGCAAGCTTCGCGAGCAGGCCGCCCTGCTGCGGCTCCAGTTGGATGGCGACGGCCACGCGGGCGGCGAGCACGAGAGGGAGCCGGCCGGTCTGCTGGCCGAACTCTCCGCGCGGCTCGCGGCGGTCGAGGAGCAGGCGGAGGCGCTCTCCAAGCAGCTCGACGACGAATCCGCGGACGCCGCCGCGGTGGCCACGGCCGCCCACCTGGAACGCAAGCTGACCGGCCTGCGCCGCGCGCTCGACGCGCTGGAGCCGGGCACCGGCGGGGGCTCGGGCGTGCTGCCCGCACAGAGCTGACACCCTCCCTCCTCCGTCGTGAGGCGGCGTCAGTTCCCTGCCGCCCGAAGTCGACACGGTCGGGTGAACCAGTAGGCGAACGTGTTCACGGGCGACGACAGCGGTAACCTCGGCACCATGGCCTCACGTACGTCCGGCAAGGGTTCCCAGGGCACGGCGGGCACCGCGAAGCGCGTCGGCCGTACCTCGGGCCCGGCGAAGAGAGCCGCGCCCGCCAAGAAGACCGCGCCCAAGAAGTCGGCTGCTCCCGCGAAGAAGGCTCCCGCGAAGAAGACGGCGGCCAAGAAGCCCGCACCCAAACCCGCACCGTCACCCACCGGGGGCATCTACCGGCTGGTGCGGGCGGTCTGGCTCGGGGCGGCGCACGGCGTCGGCGCGCTGTTCCGCTCGATAGGGCGGGGAGCCAAAGGACTTGACCCCGCCCACCGCAAGGACGGGCTCGCGCTGCTGCTGCTCGGCCTGGCGCTGATCGTCGCCGCGGGCACCTGGTCCAATCTCCAGGGACCGGTCGGCGACCTGGTCGAGATGCTGGTGACCGGGGCCTTCGGCCGGCTCGATCTGCTCGCGCCGATACTGCTGGGCGCCATGGCGGTGCGGCTGATCCTGTACCCGGAGCGGCCCGAGGCCAACGGGCGCATCGTCATCGGGCTGTCCGCCCTGGTCATCGGGGTCCTCGGACAGGTCCACATCGCCTGCGGTTCGCCGGGCCGGGAGGCGGGCACCGAGGCGATGCAGGACGCGGGCGGGCTGGTCGGCTGGGCCACCTCCAAGCCGCTGATCTTCATGATGGGCGAGGTGCTGGCCGTACCGCTGCTGGTGCTCCTGACCGTGTTCGGGCTCCTCGTCGTCACCGCCACCCCGGTCAACGCCATTCCGCAGCGGCTGCGTGAGCTCGGTGTCCGCCTCGGCATCGTGGAACCGGCACCCGAGGCCGGCGAAGTGTACGAGGACGACGACGAGCGCTACGACGAACAGTGGCGTGAGGCGCTGCCCGAGCGGTCCCGCCGACGCGGCGCACGGCGCACGGACGTGGACGCGGACCCGGTCTACGACCACGACCAGGCCGAGGCGGAAGCGCTCACCAAGCGCAGGAGGCCCCGCAGGCCTTCCGCGCAGCCCGCGATGAACCGGCCGCTGGACGCGGTGGACGTCGCGGCCGCCGCTGCCGCCGCCCTCGACGGGGCCGTGCTCAACGGCATGCCGCCCTCGCCGGTCGTCGCCGACCTGACCCAGGGCGTCTCCGTGGACCGGGAGCGCACCGGGACGCCCGTCCCCGGCGCCAGGGAGGCCGAGCGGGACGGGGCGGTCACGTCCGGGGCGGGGCGTCGGCCGGACCGGTCCGAGGACGCCGACGACGCGACCGGCGGTGACCGTTCCGGTGGAACCTCCGGCCGGTCCGGTGCCGTTCCTGATCTGACCAAGCCCGCACCGGAGCGTTCCGAGGGCCTGCCTGCCCGCGCCGAGCAGCTCCAGCTGTCCGGCGACATCACGTACTCGCTGCCCTCGCTGGACCTGCTGGAGCGCGGCGGACCGGGCAAGACCCGCAGCGCCGCCAACGACGTCGTCGTCGCCTCGCTGACCAACGTCTTCACCGAGTTCAAGGTCGACGCCGCGGTCACCGGCTTCACCCGGGGCCCGACGGTCACCCGTTACGAGATCGAGCTCGGCCCCGCCGTGAAGGTCGAGAAGATCACGGCCCTGGCCAAGAACATCGCGTACGCCGTGGCCAGCCCGGACGTGCGGATCATCTCGCCGATCCCGGGCAAGTCCGCCGTCGGCATCGAGATCCCCAACTCCGACCGCGAGATGGTCAACCTCGGCGATGTGCTGCGCCTCGCGGACGCCGCCGAGGACGACCACCCGATGCTCGTGGCGCTCGGCAAGAACGTCGAGGGCGGCTACGAGATGGCCAACCTCGCCAAGATGCCGCACGTCCTGGTCGCCGGCGCCACCGGTTCCGGCAAGTCCTCCTGCATCAACTGCCTGATCACCTCGATCATGGTGCGGGCCACCCCGGACGACGTGCGGATGGTCCTCGTCGACCCCAAGCGCGTCGAGCTCACCGCGTACGAGGGCATCCCCCACCTCATCACCCCGATCATCACCAACCCCAAGAAGGCCGCCGAGGCGCTCCAGTGGGTCGTGCGGGAGATGGACCTGCGCTACGACGACCTCGCCAACTTCGGCTACCGGCACATCGACGACTTCAACCACGCGGTCCGCAACGGCAAGTGCAAGGCGCCCGAGGGCAGCGAGCGCGAGCTGTCCCCGTACCCGTACCTGCTGGTGATCGTCGACGAGCTGGCCGACCTGATGATGGTGGCCCCGCGTGATGTCGAGGACTCGATCGTCCGCATCACCCAGCTGGCCCGCGCGGCCGGCATCCACCTGGTGCTCGCCACCCAGCGCCCCTCGGTCGACGTGGTGACCGGCCTGATCAAGGCGAACGTGCCCTCCCGGCTCGCCTTCGCCACCTCCTCGCTCGCCGACAGCCGGGTCATCCTCGACCAGCCCGGCGCCGAGAAGCTCATCGGCAAGGGCGACGGACTCTTCCTCCCGATGGGGGCCAACAAACCCACCCGTATGCAGGGAGCGTTCGTCACCGAGGACGAGGTCGCCGCCGTCGTCCAGCACTGCAAGGACCAGATGGCCCCGGTCTTCCGGGACGACGTCGTGGTGGGGACGAAGCAGAAGAAGGAGATCGACGAGGACATCGGCGACGACCTGGACCTGCTCTGTCAGGCCGCCGAGCTGGTCGTCTCCACCCAGTTCGGATCGACCTCGATGCTCCAGCGCAAGCTCCGGGTCGGCTTCGCGAAGGCGGGCCGGCTGATGGACCTGATGGAGTCCCGCAACATCGTCGGACCCAGCGAGGGCTCCAAGGCGCGCGACGTCATGGTGAAACCCGACGAGCTCGACGGGGTGTTGGCCGTCATCCGCGGGGAATCCGCTCCGTAAAGGTTTTGTGGGCAACCGTTTCGCACGGTCGTACGTCCAGTTGAAGGGAGGGACGGAACCGTGCTCCTCCTCGCAGCTCGCTCCGTCGTCACCTCACCCGTACCCCCACCCCGTTCGGCCCACTACAGGTTGCCCAGTCCTCGATCGGGGCCGTGTTCCGCCCCCGCTCCGCCCCGGAGCCGGTGGCGGGGCCGTCCGGCGAGCCCGATGGCGTACAAAGTCGGCCCTCCCGGTTGCCCCTCCTTTTCGTACCCCCCCTAGACTGAACATCCAGCAGGTGGCTCACGCTCGAAAGGCGCCCCCGTGTCCATCGGCAACTCCCCCGAAGACGACCGGCCTTCGATCGGTCGTGCCCTTCAGCAGGCTCGAATCGCCGCAGGTCTGACGGTCGAGGAAGTCAGCAGCTCCACCCGGGTGCGCATCCCCATCGTGCACGCGATCGAGCAGGACGACTTCTCCCGCTGCGGCGGCGACGTCTACGCCCGCGGCCACATCCGCACGCTCGCCCGTGCCGTCGGTCTCGATCCGGAACCGCTGGTCGAGGAGTACGACGCCGATCACGGCGGCCGTCCCGCACCGACCCCCGCGGCACCGCTGTTCGAAGCGGAACGCATCCGCTCCGAACCCCGGCGGCCCAACTGGACCGCCGCCATGGTCGCGGCGATCGTCGCCGTGATCGGGTTCGTCGGCTTCACGCTCCTCAGCGGCGAGGACGAACCCTCGAACACCGCGCAGATCGCGGAGGGCTCCAAGCCCGACAAGACCGCGGCCAAGCCCACCGCGACCAAGCCCTCCGCCTCCAAGCCCGTGCCCTCCGAGAGCGCCATCGCCGCCGCCCCCCGGGACAAGGTGACGGTCAAACTCAGCGCGGACCGGGGCAAGAGCTGGATCTCGGCCAAGGACCACAACGGCCGGCTGCTCTTCGACGGGCTGCTGCTCCAGGGCGAGTCCAAGACCTTCCAGGACAAGGAGCGCATCGACCTCGTCCTCGGCGACGCCGGGGCGATCGAGCTCTTCGTCAACGGCAAGCAGGTCGAGGACCGCTTCGGTCCCGGCCAGGTCGAGCGGCTCTCGTACACCAAGGGCGACCCCGAGGCCGGCTGATCCGCCGTCCTCCGCTTGCGTACACGTCCCGACGGGCGTCCGGCCTCGCGCCGGGCGCCCGTCGGCGTTCCCCGGCCCGGCCCGCCTGCTACGGGGAGTAACAGCGGCGGGGGCAGGCAACCCTGCACGGCAGGGGGACCGTCGGGACAAAGTAGTCTTGAGTCCATGCCCGAACGCCGTACCGTCGCCCTTGTCACTCTTGGCTGCGCCCGTAACGAGGTGGACTCGGAGGAGCTTGCAGGCCGCTTGGCAGCGGACGGCTGGGACCTCGTCGAGGATGCCTCCGACGCGGATGTCGCAGTCGTCAACACCTGTGGGTTCGTCGAAGCCGCCAAGAAGGACTCCGTCGACGCCCTGCTCGAAGCCAACGATCTCAAGGATCACGGCCGCACCCAGGCCGTCGTCGCCGTCGGCTGCATGGCCGAGCGCTACGGCAAGGACCTCGCCGAGGCCCTGCCGGAGGCGGACGGCGTCCTCGGATTCGACGACTACGCCGACATCTCCGATCGGCTCCAGACCATCCTCAACGGCGGCGTCCACGCCTCGCACACCCCGCGCGACCGCCGCAAGCTGCTCCCGATCAGCCCCGCCGAACGGCAGGACGCCGCCGTGGCGCTGCCCGGCCACGCCCAGGAGGCACCCGCCCCGGCGCCGGAGGACCTCCCCGAAGGGGTCGCGCCGGTCTCCGGGCCGCGGGCGCCGCTGCGCCGCAGGCTCGGAACCAGCCCCGTCGCCTCGGTGAAGCTCGCCTCCGGCTGCGACCGCCGCTGTTCCTTCTGCGCCATCCCCTCCTTCCGCGGCTCGTTCATCTCGCGGCGCCCCTCGGACGTGCTCCAGGAGACCCGCTGGCTGGCCGAGCAGGGCGTCAAGGAGGTCATGCTCGTCTCCGAGAACAACACCTCCTACGGCAAGGACCTCGGCGACATCCGCCTCCTGGAGACCCTGCTGCCCGAGCTGGCCGACGTGGACGGCATCGAGCGGATCCGGGTCAGCTACCTCCAGCCCGCCGAGATGCGCCCCGGCCTCATCGACGTCCTCACCTCGACGCCGAAGGTCGCCCCGTACTTCGACCTCTCCTTCCAGCACTCCGCCCCGGGCGTGCTGCGCGCGATGCGCCGCTTCGGCGACACCGACCGCTTCCTGGAGCTCCTGGACACCATCCGGAGCAAGGCCCCCCAGGCCGGCGCCCGCTCCAACTTCATCGTCGGCTTCCCCGGCGAGACCGAGGCGGACCTCGCCGAGCTGGAACGCTTCCTCACCGGCGCCCGCCTCGACGCGATCGGCGTCTTCGGCTACTCCGACGAGGACGGCACCGAGGCGGTCGGCTACGAGAACAAGCTCGACGCCGACACCATCGCGGAGCGCCTCGCCCACATCTCCCAACTGGCCGAGGAGCTGACCTCGCAGCGGGCCGAGGAGCGCGTCGGAGAGACCCTCAAGGTGCTGGTGGAGTCCGTGGAGTCGGAGGACGACGGCGAGGTCGCGATCGGACGCGCGGCGCACCAGGCTCCCGAAACCGATGGCCAGGTGGTCTTCACCACACGCGAGGGACTCGTGCCTGGCCGTATGGTCGAGGCAAAGGCAGTGGGCACCATGGGCGTCGACCTGGTGGCCGAACACCACGAGCTCGCGGAGGCAGCCAGATGACCGGAGTCCCGGCATCCGCGGCAGGCGGCTCCGGCGCGAAGCCGGTCCGCGGCGGCAAGCTGGGCACTGCGGCCGTCAACCAGGCCAGCCTGTGGAACATCGCCAACATCCTCACCATGGTGCGGCTGCTGCTCGTGCCCGGCTTCGTGCTGCTGCTGTTCCACGAAGGCGGATACGACCCGGTCTGGCGCTCCTTCGCCTGGGCGGCCTTCGCCATCGCGATGATCACCGACCTGTTCGACGGTCATCTGGCTCGGGCGTACAACCTGGTCACCGACTTCGGGAAGATCGCCGACCCGATCGCCGACAAGGCGATCATGGGCGCGGCGCTCGTCTCGCTTTCGGTCCTGGGCGATCTGCCGTGGTGGATCACCGGAGTGATTCTCGCCCGTGAGCTGGGCATCACGCTGATGCGGTTCTGGGTGATCCGCCATGCGGTGATCCCGGCCAGCAGAGGCGGCAAGCTGAAGACGCTCGCGCAGGGGACGGCGGCCGGGATGTACGTCCTGGTGCTCACCGGACCCCTGGCGACCCTGCGCTTCTGGATGATGATGGTCGCCGTCGTGCTGACGGTCGTCACCGGACTCGATTACGTACGCCAAGCGGTCGTCCTGCGCCGCAAGGGCCTCGCCGCCGAGCGCGCCGCATCCGCCGAGCGGGCCACGGAGGCCATGGAGGCCACGGAGGCGCTTCCGGCCTCCGGCGCCACCGTGGCGTGCGCTGCGGCTGATGGTCAGGCTCCTGCCGGTCCGGCCGCAGGCGCTGTGGCCGGTTCGGCGGACGTACGACGTACTGCCGAGGCGCGCGACACCGCGGAGGCCGAGCGGTGACAGCCGCTGCCCGGGTGCTCCGGCTTCTCGGAGCGCGGGGCGAGACGCTCGCCGTCGCCGAATCGCTGACGGGCGGCCTGGTCGCCGCCGACCTGACCTCCGTGCCCGGTGCCTCCCGATCCTTCCGGGGATCGGTGACGGCCTACGCCACCTTCCTGAAGCGGGACGTCCTGGGCGTCGACGGGAACCTCCTGGCGGAGCGCGGAGCCGTGGACCCCGAGGTCGCGCTGCAGATGGCGGCCGGTGTGCGCCGGGTTCTCGACGCGGACTGGGGCGTCTCCACCACGGGGGTCGCGGGGCCGGAACCCCAGGACGGGCAGCCGGTCGGCACCGTCTACGTGGCCGTGGCCGGGCCCTCCGGCATCGAGAAAGTGACAGCTCTGCGGTTGAATGGTGGGAGGGCGGATATCCGTAGTGAGAGTGTGCGAAGCGTTCTTGAACTGCTCGCGAGCGAACTCGGTGAGAATGCGCGGGCACAGGATACGGAACAGAACGGGGGGAATTGATGTTTGCAGCCCTGAGTGAACACGACATCGCTCCCCGCACGGCCGCAGCACAAGGCGGTACGGTAGGGCGTGAAGGATGCGGCTACGCGGTCCGAGGAGGGAGCCACCGATGATTCTGCTCCGTCGCCTGCTGGGTGACGTGCTGCGTCGGCAGCGCCAGCGCCAAGGCCGTACTCTGCGCGAAGTCTCCTCGTCCGCCCGGGTCTCGCTCGGTTATCTGTCCGAGGTGGAGCGGGGGCAGAAGGAGGCATCCTCCGAGCTGCTCTCCGCGATTTGCGACGCGCTTGACGTACGGATGTCCGAGCTCATGCGTGAAGTGAGCGACGAGCTCTCGCTCGCTGAGCTGGCCGAGTCGGCAGCTGCCAGTGATCCGGTCCCAGTACCGGTTCGTCCCATGCTCAATTCCGTCTCCGTCTCGTCGGTCGCAGGAGTGCCGTCGGGTCGGGTGACCATCAAGGCGCCCGCGGAAGCGGTGGACGTCGTCGCCGCCTGATCCGCGCGGCACAGTTGCTCGACCGGAGTCCCGGTCGGCCCCTCAGGGGGCCGGCCGGGACTTCTGCGTTGTGCGTGTGAGCCCGGGGCCAGTGGGCACACGGAGGACAAGGCCCACATGACCGTTTTGCTTCATATGTGCCATCGTGGGTGATGCACTGAGACGGTCAGTGAAACGGCTGACGGATAGGAGTAGCGCACATGTCTGTGGTCAAGAGCACGTTGTCCGAGGGTGATCTCAAGGTCGTGGGAACGGCGCTGCAAGGCGCGCTGGTCGACCTCGTCGACCTCTCCCTGGTGGCCAAGCAGGTCCATTGGAACGTGGTCGGTCCGCGCTTCCGATCCGTGCACCTTCAGCTCGACGACGTCGTCGTCACGGCCCGGCAGCACTCCGACACGGTCGCCGAGCGCGCCTCGGCGGTCGGGGTCAACCCGGACGGGCGCTCGGGCACGGTGGCCAAGGAGACCGCAATCGCGTCCGTGCCCGAGGGCTGGATCAAGGACACCGACGCCGTCAGGATCCTGGTCGACGCGCTGGGCGTGGTCATCGGCCGGATGCGGGAGCGCATCGAGGCGACCGACGAGCCGGACCCGATCACCCAGGACCTGCTGATCGGGCTGACGGCGGAGCTCGAGAAGCATGCCTGGATGTTCCAGGCGGAAAGCGCCTGACCGGCGTCCGACGGGCGTCCGAGCGATCCAAGCGGCCCGAGGGGCCCGAGTGATCTGAGTGATCCGAGTGGAAAGGGAGCGGCATCGTGAGTGGTGACAGCGCTAAGGACAAGATCAAGGGCAAGGGCAAGGAAGCGGTCGGCAAGCTGACGGGCGACCACCGCAAGGAGGCCGAGGGCAAGACCGACCAGACCAAGGGCCGGGCCAAGGACGCGGTGGGCGAGGCCGGTGACCGCGCGAAGGGTGTCAAGGACTCCCTCCGCAGCGACGACGACAGGTAGTCCCGCGGCCCTCCGTGCCCATCCCGGGGTTCGCGTGAGCACAGTGGCCCCGCCGTCCGGCGAATTCCAGGGGTCGTTGAGCTCAGTGATCAACTGGCTGTTGCCAGGAGTTTGGCGAGGCGCTCGGCTGGGGTATCCCAGCCGAGCGTTCTGCGTGGTCGGCACTTGAGTCCGGCGGCGACGGCCGCTTGGTCCTCGGGGGTGTGGGAGGTGAGGTCGGTGCCCTTCGGGAAGTACTGCCGGACCACGTTCATCTCCGGCCGGTCGGGGAATCGGGTCCGCAGAGCCTGGCAGATCTGCTCGGTACTCCAAGTCTTTCGAGGTGGTTCTGGATGACGTCACGCAGCTCGGGGTTCTGGCCGATCTTGCCCGCCTTGGGCGGGCGAGCCGTCGCTCGGCCCGTCAATGCGCGTGGAAGGGCTGGTGGGCGAACCCGCCCCGGGGCGTCGGTCGCCGGTTGGGCCGTACCTCACGGCTGATGGTGGAAGGGCTGCGGCGCGGCCGACGGCCATCTGCCGAACGGGAGCCTTCTCCCGGAGACGGTCCGCGATGTGGATGCGGTCGCACTCACGCACGTAACGCGAGGGCGGAGGCGGTTCCTCCGGGACCGGAGCGGGTCCCCTCCCGGCAACGGGTAGATCGGAGGAACAGCCTTCCTGCCGCCTGGTGGTGAGTGCCAGTCGTTACGCCACCGCCTACCGGTACGCAGATGGCTCCCGGCGATCCGGGCCGCTTCCCGGATGCTGTAGCCCTGCTCCATGAGCAGGAAGTACGCAGCCCGCTCGCGGGCCCTTCCCTTCCCGGTCGGCCGCCCCCGGTTCTCCCGGGTCTCGAAGTCCATCGCATCCCCTGAGCTGGGGTGTTGCAACGACGACCAGAACTCAGGCATCCGCCCGGGGGACTCCTGTGCGGGTGGCCCCTCGGTCGGACGTTCTGGATGCACCGCTGCCGCTGCCAGGGGAAACTGCCGGAAAGGACGTCGGCCGCAGGAGGCAGCGATGAAACGGCGTTGGGTGCCGGCGCTGGTTCTCGGCGGGCTGTGGTGGTGGGCGGTGCTCCGGCTGGTGCTGCATCCGGATCAGGCAGGACTGGTGGAGGGGACGGTGGCGGCGGGGGGCTGGGGGCTGAGCCTGTTGCCGGTGCATGTCGCGGCGGTCGTGCCGGTGAACCCGGTGAGCCCGATGGGTGCGGTGGCTTCGGTGGCTCCGGCGGGTTCGTCGACGAGGTGGCGGCCTACCAGGGCATGGCGACGCCGCCGTTCGGCCGGAGGATCTGACCAGTCATGAAGGCCGAGGCGTCCGAGGCCAGGTGCAGCACGGTATGGGCGACGTCCTCGGGCTCACCGACCCGGCCCAGCGGGGAGATCCGGGCCATCGTCGCCTCCGCCCGGTGCCGGCCGGCGGTATCGTGCCGGTCGGTCATCGGCGTACGGATCCAGCCGGGCGCGACGGCGTTCACCCGAATGGCGTGGGACCCCAGCTCCGTGGCGAGCGTCTTGGTGAGCTGCACCACGGCGGCCTTCGCGACGCTGTAGCAGAGCAGACCCGCGCCCGCGGAATCCACGGCGCCGGACGCCATCGTGATCAGCGAGCCGGGGGCGGAGCGGGCCGTCATGGAGCGGGCGACTTCCTGGCAGGCGTACAGCACCCCCTTGAAATTGACCGCCAGCACCCGGTCCAGGTCCTCGTCCGCCGTCTCCAGCACGCTGCTGGTGTGCATGATCCCGGCTACGGCGACCAGGATGTCGAGACGCCCGGCCGCGCCGACCGCGGTCCGGACCTGGTCGCGTTCGGTGACGTCGAGGGGGTGGGTCCGGGCGCTGCCGCCCGCGTCGGTGATCAGGTCGTACGTCCGGCGCAGGCCCGTCTCGTCACGGTCCGCGCAGTGCACCGTGGCTCCGGCCTCCGCGAGCAGCAGGGCGCTCGCCCGTCCTATACCGCTCGCCGCACCGGTGATGAACGCGGCGCGGCCCGTGAGGTCGTACGCGGATAGGGGCATGACGGGACCGTACGACCGGATCTGACGGGGCGTCAACACGTTCCGCCGGACACCCCCCGGTGTGTTGTCCCGGGACGCTGGTGACACGCGTGCCGGGTTCTTGAAATGGGTGAGGGCCTCCAGGCTCGGTGTGGATTGCGACCTTTGCACCGACCCGAGGAGCCCCTCGTGTCCCACCGAAATGCCCCGCTGACCGAGACCGGTCGGCTCCGCCCGGCCCGCTGCGTCGTGGACGAGGGCCGGCCGCTGCGCCGGGCCGCGGAACGCTTCCAGGTCAGCCGTACCACCGCTGCGCGCCGGGCCACCCGCCACCGACGGTTCGGCATCGCCGGAATGAGTGCCGGACCACCCGTCCGCACCACCAGCCGCTGCGAACCCCGGCCGCAATCGAGGAACACGTTCTGCGGCTGCGCAGCGAGCATCGGATCGCTGGGACTGGCCGCCCGATGCGGGATCGCACCGTCGATCGCCCAGCGCATCCTCACCCGGCACGGTCTGCCGCCCCTGGCCGCACTCGACCGGGCCACCGGCGAGCCCGTCCGCCGCCACGAAGGCGTCCGGCCGGGCGAACGCGTCCACATCGACGTCAAGTAGCTCGGCCGAATCCCCGACGGCGGCGGACACAGAGTCCTCGGCAGGCCAGCCGGCAGCCCGTACAAGGACCGTCGCCACGGGGCGGGACACGCCTGCCTCCACACCTCCCTCGACGACCACGCCCGCCTCGCCTGCACAGAAGACCTGCCCGACGAGACCGCCCCGACCTGCGCCGCCTCCCTCGCGCGGGCCACCGCCTGGCTCGCCGCCCGGCATCGCAGGCCGAACACCCGCCAGCCGCGTCACCGGCCTGCCGGAACAACACAGCTAGGGGGTCGGGCCTCGTTGGCAGCCGGGGCACCAGTAGGTGGGCCGGTCGTCCTGGTCGGCGAGACGGATCGGGGCGCCGCAGCGCAGACAGGGACGCCGGGTGCGCCCGTAGACGTACAGCCGCTCCTGTACGCGAACGGTCGCCCCGGTGGGCGGGCCCGGCGGGGTGCGGAGTTCGGAGGTGATGGTCGTGATGCGGGTGGGGCGGTCGCGGTTGGCGTGCAGCAGGCGCTCGGCCAGGGTGACGAGCCGGGGGAGTACGCCGTCAGGGAGGGCGCCCACGGGGAGCCAGGGGGTGACGCGGGCCAGGAAGCACAGCTCGCATTTGTAGACATTGCCGATGCCCGCCAGATTGCGCTGGTCCAGGAGGGCCTCGCCGAGAGGGCGCTCCGGTGTGGTCAGCAGTCTGTCCAGGGCGAGGCCGGGGTCCCAGTCGGGGCCCAGCAGGTCCGGCCCCAGATGGCCGACGGCCCGGCTCTCCTCGCTGGTGCGCAGCAGTTCCAGCACGGGGAGCCGGTAGCCGACGGCGGTGTGCTCCGCGTTGGCGAGGACCGCGCGGATCTGGTGTCCCGGGCCGCCGCGCCAGCGCTCGCCCGGCGCGTACACCCGCCAGGACCCGTCCATCCGGAGGTGGCTGTGCAGGGTCAGGCCGCCCTCGATCCGGGTCAGCAGGTGCTTGCCGCGCGCGGTGACGTCCAGGACGGTCCGGCCCGTGAGGTCGGCGGTGGCGAAGCGGGGGACGCGCAGGTCCGACCGGGTCAGCACCTGCCCCGCCAGTGCCTCGTGCAGCCGGGCGGCGGTCTGCAGGACGGTGTCTCCTTCGGGCATGCCTCCATGATGGGTGCGCCGGGCCGGTTGTGCGCCGACCTGCTTCGGGGATCGGGCCGTGGAGGTCGGGGCTCCGGTCAGGCGCGCAGGCGCAGGCCTCTGGGGGTGGCGAGGAACCCGGCCGCCTCCAGCGTCCGGCCCAGCGGCGAGGTGAGGGAGGAGACGCCGTTCGTCCGCTCCACCGTCACCGTGCCCAGGGCGCCGGCGCGGGCCGAGGCGGCCAGGGCCTCGGCCGCCGCGCGCAGGGCCGGGGCCTCGGGGTCGGACGGCCAGGCCAGGAGGGTCTTGCCGCCGCGCTCCATGTAGAGCGTCAGCTCGCCGTCGACGAGGACCACCAGCGCCCCCGCCTTGCGGCCCGGCTTGTGTCCGGCGCCGTCCGGGGACCCGGGCCACGGCAGGGCCGCGCCGTAGGCGTTGGCCGGGTCGGCCGCGGCGAGCACCAGGGCCTGGGGCGCGGTGTCCGGATCCCGGCGGTCACGCGCCGTGGACGCCGCCCGCAGCCGGTCCACCGCGCCGTCCATCGCGAACTGGGCGGCCCCGAGCCCCTCGACCACATAGCCGCGCCGCGCCTGCCCGTTGTCCTCGAAGGCGGCCAGAACGCGGTACGTCGCGGAGAAGCCGCCCTCCACTCCCTCGGCCTGCACCGCGCCCCGAGTCACCACGCCGTGCCGGTGCGGGACGCGGGGCGGGCGGCGGCGGTGAGCGAGCCGTAACGCCCGCGCGGGACGCTGCGCCGGGAACGGTGGGCCGTCGAGCCCGCCGTCCGTCCCGAGCCCAGGAGCGAACGCAGCGGGGCCAGGGTGTCGTTGGTGAGCCGCCCGGACCAGGCCAGGTCCCACAGGGCGTCGGCCAGCTGCTGGTCCGTGCAGTCCGGGTGGGTCGTGGCCCGCACCTGGTCCGCGATCTGGCGGAAGAAGAGGCCGTATCCCCCGGAGAGCGTGGTGAGCGCGGACTCGTGGAGCGCCGACAGCTCCAGCGGATGCGGTGGAGGCAGGAGCAGCGGCGCACTGTCGGCGAGGTAGAGGGAGACCCAGCCGTCCTTGCCGGGCAGCGCCCCCGCACCGGCCCAGACGACCTCGCCCGTGGTCGTCAGCTCGTCGAGCATCGCCGGGGAATAGCCCATGACCCGGCTCGGCAGGATCAGCTTCTCCAACGCCGAGGCGGGAACGGGCGCGCCCTGGAGCTGCTCGACGGCGCGGGCCAGCCCGTCGATGCCCCGCAGGCTGTTGGAGCCGAAGTGCTGCCACTGGGGGAGGAAGGAGGCGAGGGCCGGGGGCGGCACCGGCTCCAGCTCCTGGCGGAGTGCCGCCAGCGATCGGCGGCGGAGTCGGCGCAGAACCGTGGCGTCGCACCATTCCTGGCCGATGCCCGCCGGATGGAACTCACCCTGGACGGTCCTGCCGGAGGCCGACAGCCGTTGCAGCGCGCCGTCGGTGACGGCGGCGCCGAGCCCGAAGCGCTCGGCGGCCCGGGCGGCGGTGAACGGGCCGTGCGTCCGCGCGAAGCGGGCGAGGAGGTCGCCGAGCGGGTCCTTCACCGGCTCGGTGAACGCCTCGGGGACGCCGACCGGAAGCGCGGTGCCCAGGGCGTCGCGCAGCCGGCCCGCGTCCTCGATCGCCGCCCAGTGGTCGGCGCCGGCGATCCGGACCTGGATCGCCCGGCGGGCCGCCGCCAGCTCCGGCGCCCAGGACGGTTCGGCCCCCCGCTCGGCGAGCTCGGCGTCGGTGAGGGGACCGAGCACGCGCAGCAGGTCGGCGACCCCCTCGACGTCCTTGATCCGCCGGTCCTCGGTGAGCCACTGCAGCTCCCGCTCCAGCTCGCTGAGGACCTCGGGGTCGAGCAGTTCGCGCAGTTCCGCCTGGCCCAGCAGCTCCGCGAGGAGATGGGAATCCAGGGAGAGGGCGGCGGCGCGCCGTTCGGCGAGCGGTGAGTCGCCCTCGTACAGGAACTGGGCGACGTAGCCGAAGAGGAGCGAGCGGGCGAACGGCGAGGGCTCCTGGGTGGTCACCTCGACCAGCCGGACCCGGCGCGCCTCCAGGTCGCCCATCAGTTCTGTGAGCCCGGGGACGTCGAACACGTCCTGGAGGCATTCGCGGACGGCCTCCAGAACGATCGGGAACGAACCGAACTCCGAGGCGACCTGGAGCAGCTGGGAGGCCCGCTGGCGCTGCTGCCAGAGCGGGGTGCGCTTGCCGGGGGAGCGCCGGGGCAACAGCAGGGCGCGCGCGGCGCACTCCCGGAACCGGGCGGCGAACAGGGCCGAGCCGCCCACCTGGTCGGTCACGATCTGTTGGACCTCGCCCCGGTCGAAGACGACGTCGGCGGCGCCCACCGGGGGCTGGTCGCTGTCGTACGCCACGCCTCCCGGCACCGGTCCGTCGTTCCCGGCGCCCGGGTCCCCCGGGGTGTCGAAATCGAGCAGGTCCAGGCCCATCATGTCCGCGTCGGGGAGCCGCAGCACGATGCCGTCGTCGGCGTGCATGACCTGGGCGTCCATGCCGTAACGCTCACCGAGGCGGGCGGAGAGCGCGAGCGCCCACGGGGCGTGCACCTGGGCGCCGAAGGGGGAGTGTACGACGACCCGCCAGTCGCCCAGCTCGTCCCGGAACCGCTCGACCAGGATCGTCCGGTCGTCCGGCACATGGCCGCAGGCCCGGCGCTGCTCGTCGAGGTAGGCCAGGATGTTGTCCGCCGCCCAGGCGTCGAGTCCGGCGGCGAGCAGGCGCAGCCGGGCGTCATCGTCGGACAGGCCGCCGATCTCACGGAGGAAGGCCCCCAGAGCCCGGCCGAGCTCCAGCGGGCGGCCCAGCTGGTCGCCCTTCCAGAACGGCAGCCGGCCCGGAACGCCCGGGGCGGGCGAGACCAGGACGCGGTCCCGGGTGATGTCCTCGATCCGCCAGGACGTGGTGCCCAGGGTGAAGACGTCCCCGACGCGGGACTCGTAGACCATCTCCTCGTCCAGCTCGCCGACCCGTCCGCCGCCCTTCTTCGGGTCGGCCCCGGCCAGGAAGACCCCGAAGAGTCCCCGGTCGGGAATGGTGCCGCCCGAGGTGACGGCGAGCCGCTGCGCGCCGGGGCGGCCCGTGACCGTACCCCCGACGCGGTCCCACACCACTCGGGGGCGCAGCTCCGCGAAAGCGTCGGAGGGGTAGCGTCCGGCGAGCATGTCGAGCACGGCGGTGAACGCCGACTCGGGGAGCGAGGCGAACGGGGCGGCCCGCCGGACCAGGGCCAGCAGGTCGTCGGCCTGCCAGCTGTCCAGGGCCACCATGGCGACGAGCTGCTGCGCCAGGACGTCCAGCGGATTGGACGGGATGCGCAGCGCCTCGATGGCCCCTTGGCGCATCCGTTCGGTGACGACGGCGGCCTGCACCAGATCGCCGCGGTACTTCGGGAAGACCACCCCGGTGGAGACCGCGCCCACCTGGTGCCCGGCCCGGCCCACCCGCTGGAGGCCCGAGGCGACGGAGGGCGGGGACTCCACCTGGATCACCAGGTCGACCGCGCCCATGTCGATGCCGAGCTCCAGGCTGGAGGTGGCGACCACGGCGGGCAGCCGGCCCGCCTTGAGATCCTCCTCGACCTGGGCCCGCTGCTCCTTGGAGACCGAGCCGTGGTGGGCACGGGCCAGCAGGGCCGGGGCACCCCGGCCCGCGCCGGACTGGGCCATGATCTCGGCGGGGGCGTGGGCCTCCGGGAGGGCGGGGGCCGGGTTGTCGGGGTCGAACGCGGTGCCGGTCGCCCGCTCGTACGCGATCTCGTTCAGCCGGTTGCACAGCCGCTCCGCCAGCCGCCGGGAGTTGGCGAAGACGATGGTGGAGCGGTGTGACTGCACGAGATCGGCGATGCGCTCCTCGACATGCGGCCAGATCGAGGGCTTGTCCGCCTGGGCCGAGTCGCCGTCGGTCGCGGGGGAGCCGCCCAGCTCGCCCAGATCCTCGACCGGGACGACGACCGAGAGGTCGAACTCCTTGGTGGACCGTGGCTGGACGATCTCCACCTTGCGCTGCGGCGACAGGAAGCGGGCCACCTCGTCGACCGGCCGGACCGTCGCGGACAGGCCGATGCGCCGGGCGGGGCGGGGCAGCAGCTCGTCGAGACGCTCCAGGGAGAGGGCGAGGTGGGCGCCGCGCTTCGTCCCGGCGACCGCGTGCACCTCGTCGAGGATCACCGTCTCGACGCCGGCCAGCGCGTCCCTGGCGGAGGACGTCAGCATCAGGAACAGCGACTCGGGGGTGGTGATCAGGATGTCCGGCGGCCTGGTCACCATGGAGCGCCGCTCGGCCGGCGGGGTGTCCCCGGACCGGATGCCGACCCGCACCTCCGGCTCCGGCAGGCCCAGGCGCACCGACTCCTGGCGGATGCCGGTCAGCGGCGAGCGGAGGTTGCGCTCGACGTCGACCGCGAGGGCCTTGAGCGGGGACACGTACAGCACGCGGCAGCGCTTCTTCGCCTCGGCCGGCGGCGGCTCGGCCGCCAGCCGGTCCAGCGAGGCGAGGAACGCGGCCAGCGTCTTGCCGGAACCGGTCGGCGCGACGACCAGGACATCACTGCCCTCGCCGATGGCCCGCCAGGCACCCTCCTGCGCGGCGGTGGGCGCGCTGAAGGCCCCGGCGAACCAACTGCGGGTCGCGGGCGAGAAGGCGTCGAGAGCGGAGCCGGTCATGTCCCCCATCGTGCACCCCGTCACTGACAACGGGCCGGAGACACCGCCCGCGACGGCCCGCCCGCACCGTGGCACACGGTCTCGCCCACACCGAGGCACACGGCCAGGACCTGCGAGAATGTCTGCATGGCGGGAGCGAACGGCACGGAGGAATGGGCGCGGCACTGGCAGTACGCCGCGCTGCCCGACCTCGATCTGCTGCGCGCCCGGTACGTCCGCCACACCTTCCCCCGGCACAGTCACGAGGGCTACGTCTTCGGAGCGGTCACCGGCGGGGTGGAGGACGTGGGGATGCCGGGCGGCACCGTCCACGCGGTGCCGGGAACGGTCGTCATGATCAACCCGGAGGTGCCGCACACCGCCCGCTCCGGGGCGCCCGAGGGCTGGGCGTACGCCACGCTCTACCCGTCGGCCCAGGTCGTGAACGACATCGCGGCCGAGGTGACGTCCCTGCGCGGCACGGTCGGCTTCGCCGAGAGCCGCGTGACCGATCCCCACGCGTCCCAACTGATCACCGAGGTGCACCGGGCGGCGGAGGAGGGCAACGCGCTGGCGGCCGACAGCCTGCTGCGGGTCCTGGTCACCCGGCTCCTCAGCCGGCACGGCAGCCCGTTGCCCGGGCTGACCGCGCACGCCGGGGGAGCGCGGAACGCCGTGCGGGCCCGGGCCGCGCTGGAGGAGCGCATGGCCGCCCCGCCCACGCTGGAGACGCTCGCCGCCGAGCTGGGCACCGGCCCGTTCGCGCTGCTGAGGGCCTTCAAGAAGGAGTACGGGATGCCGCCCCACACATGGCTCACCGACGCCCGGGTGCGCAGGGCCCGCCGCATGCTCGACGCCGGCGTCGCACCCGCCGAGGCCGCGACCGCCGTCGGCTTCACGGACCAGCCGCACCTCAACCGTCACTTCACCCGGATCGTGGGGGTGCCGCCCGGCGCCTACCAGCGCGAGCGCGGTGTGCTGCGGCCCGGTCGGTGAGTGCGACGACGTACCCAGCGGTGGGCGCGCGAGGACGTACGAGCCGGTGGGTGTGCGATGACGTACCGGCCGGTGGGTGTGCAAGAACGTACAAGACCCGGCCCGAACGATCCCCGTAGCGTTCCGGGCGTGGCAGAACAGACAGCACCCCCAGAGAGCACCGGCGCACCCGGTGCCATATCCGCCGGTCCGCCCGGCCCGGCGGCCGAGACCCGACCGGACAAGCCGGACGCGGCGGTCGTCCGGGACGCGCTCGGCGTCGGCATCGCCGTCGGGCTCTCCGGCTTCGCCTTCGGCGTCACCTCCGCCGGCTCCGGCCTCAGCCTGCTCCAGACCTGCGTCCTGAGTCTTCTCGTCTTCACCGGCGCCTCGCAGTTCGCCCTGGTCGGTGCGCTGGCCGCGGGCGGCAACCCCTACACGGCGGCGGCCGGGGCGTTCTTCCTGGGCGTCCGGAACGCTTTCTACGGTCTGCGGCTCTCGCAACTGCTCGCCCTTCCCCGTGCGGTACGGCCCTTCGCCGCCCACTGGGTCATCGACGAGACGACCGCGGTCACCCTGCCTCAGCCCACCCGGCGGGCCGCGCGCATCGGTTTCACGGTCACCGGGCTCACCCTGTACGTGCTGTGGAACCTCACCACCCTGGTGGGTGCGCTGGGTGCCGAGGCGCTGGGCGACACCGACGCGTGGGGCCTGGACGCGGCGAGTCCCGCGGTGTTCCTCGCGCTGCTCGCTCCGATGCTCAAGAGCACCACCGAACGCGTCACGGCTGGGCTGGCCGTCCTGCTGGCCCTGACGCTGCTGCCCGTTCTGCCGGCGGGTGTACCCGTTCTGCTGTCCGCGTTCGCGGCGCCGATCGTCCTCTTCCTGATGGGACGGACGAAGCGGGGAGCGGACACCAAGGACGACGCTGCGGCACAGCGGAAGAAGGGGGAGCGGCACTCATGAACGTCTGGATCGCTATCGGACTGACCGTGGCGGGCTGCTACCTCGCCAAGCTCCTGGGCCTGCTGGTGCCCGCGGGCGTGCTGGAGCGTCCGCTGGTCCAGCGGATGGCCGCCCTGCTGCCCGTCGCGCTGCTGGCGGCGCTCACCGCGCAGCAGACCTTCGGCGACGGCCAGCAGCTCGTCCTCGACGCCCGTGCCGCAGGTCTCGGGGCGGCGGCGCTCGCCCTGGTCCTGCGCGCTCCCTTCTTGGTCGTGGTGGGTGCGGGCGTTCTGGTCACGGCGGGCGTCCGCGCGCTGGCCTGAGCGTCGGGCGCCTGAGGGGCGAAGGGGCGGAGGCACCCGAGCGGGACGCCGGATACGCGGTCAGCCGAGCGGGCGACCGTACGCGCGGAGCGTCCCCAGGGCCCTGAGCGTCACCAGGGGACGCCCTTCCAGTGCTGTTCCCGGGGCCCACTGGCGCCAGGTCACGGGCCATCCGCCGTCGTCCTGCTGCTCGGCGGCCAGGTGGTCGAGCGAGCGCTCCAGCTCCTCGTCCGTGAACCAGCGGCGGGCCAGGGACCCGGGTGTACGGGCGTAGTCGTGCGGGAAGTGGTGCTCGCCCGGTGCGTAGCCCGTCGCCACCGGGTACTCCGCCCGCCGGGAGGGGTCGAGCACCGCGAGCCGCTGTTCGCGCACCAGGCGGCCGAGCCGGTCGGCCGCCGCCTCGGCGCGGGCCCGGTCCGGGGCGCCGTCCAGGAAGGCGACCGCGGCCTCGACCTCGTAAGGATGGGACTGTTCCAGAGCCTCGACGGCGCTCCAGCAGAAGTCCGTCGCCCGGAACAGCCAGGCGTGCCAGACCTGATTGCCGTGCAGCAGCCCGACGACCGGTCCGGTCGCGAGCAGCTCGGCCGGCGGGTCGTCCACGATCGGGATGAACGGTGCCGCGGGATAGCCGCGCTGCGTGGGAAGCAGAGCGGGTAACGCGCCTTCTTTGGTTGATACATCGGTCAGATAGCGACAGATCCGTTCCACGCGCCGTCCCTCGCAGCGGTCGATCGAATCAAGAACGCTCAGCGCATGGGCGGTGTGCAGCGGCTGGCTGACCGGACCCCGGAGATCGGGTTCCAGCGCGTGACCGTAGCCGCCGTCCTCGTTCAGATAGGCGGAGAGGGCCGTCTCGACGGCGTCGGGATCTCCGCCGAGGAAGCCGTGGGCGAACCTGCGCTGTTCGAGGACGCGGGCCGTGAGCCAGATGAACTGCTCGGCGCGGGCGAGGGTGTTTGCTCCGGTTCCAGCCATGGACCGACCGTAGAGGGGAAATGAGCCGGGCACATGCCCGGCGGACCGGCTGCACTCTCAGGAGCGGGATACTGGTGGCATGCGGTTGACGATTTTCTGGGAGCGGATGGCCGACCACTTCGGTGCGGCCTACGCGGATTCCTTCGCCCGTGACCATGTGATGGCCGAACTCGGCGGCCGCACGGTGCACCAGGCGCTGGACGCGGGCTGGGACGCCAAAGACGTCTGGCGCGGGGTCTGCGCGGCCATGGACGTCCCGGCGGACATGCGCTGAAATTCGTGCGGGTCCCGGGGGACATGCGCCGGACGTCGTGCGCGTCCCGGCGGACATGCGCTGAACGCCGCGGAGACCCGTTCCGGGCCGGTGCGGAGCCGGGACGGCCGACTCGGGGCGGGGGACAGGTGACCGGAGGCATGGGCCAGACTTGTCCCGTGCCCTCGACAGACGAGACCGTCCCGGTCCAGCCGTCCGCCACCCCACCCGCCCCGCCGGCCGCACCACCCGTGCCGCCGTCCGGTGCCGGTGGGGTCCGTATGCCCGGCTGGCTGCCGCGTGCGATGGTGCTGGCCCTGGCGCTCTACGCCTGCTTCCAGCTCAGCAGCTGGGCGTTCGACCAGCTCATCGGGCTGCTGACGAACGTACTGATCGCGTTCTTCCTCGCACTCGCCATCGAGCCCGCGGTCAGCCGGATGGCGAGTCGCGGGATACGCCGCGGGCTGGCCACGTTCCTCGTCTTCCTCGGCCTGATGATCTTCGGCGTCGGATTCGTGGTGCTGCTGGGGTCGATGCTCGCGGGCCAGATCGTCGACATGGTCGACGAGTTCCCCAAGTACATCGACTCGGTGATCAACTGGGTCAACCAGACCTTCCGCACCGAACTCTCCCGGGTCGAGGTCCAGGACAGCCTGCTGCACTCCGACTGGTTGCAGAAGTACGTCCAGAACAGCGCCACCGGAGTGCTCGACGTCTCCACCACGGTGCTGGGCGGGCTGTTCCGGCTTCTGACGATCTTCCTGTTCTCCTTCTACTTCGCGGCCGACGGCCCCCGGCTCCGCCGCGCCCTGTGCTCCGTCCTGCCGCCGGCCCGGCAGACCGAGGTGCTGCGCGCCTGGGAGATCGCGGTCGACAAGACCGGCGGGTACATCTACTCGCGCGGTCTGATGGCGCTGATCTCCGGCGTCGCGCACTACATCCTGCTGGTGATCCTCGGAGTGCCCTACGCCCCGGCGCTCGCGGTCTGGGTCGGACTCGTCTCGCAGTTCATCCCCACCATCGGCACGTATCTCGCGGGTGCTCTGCCCATGCTGATCGCCTTCACGGTCGACCCCTGGTACGCGCTGTGGGTGCTCGGGTTCGTCGTGATCTACCAACAGTTCGAGAACTATGTGCTCCAGCCCAAGCTGACCGCGAAGACCGTCGACATCCACCCAGCGGTCGCCTTCGGTTCGGTCATCGCCGGCACGGCGCTGCTCGGCGCGGTCGGCGCACTGGTCGCCATCCCCGCCGTCGCCACGCTCCAGGCGTTCCTCGGCGCCTATGTGAAGCGGTACGACGTCACCGACGACCCACGCGTGCACGGGGGAAGCAGCCGCGTTCCCAGGAGGCCGTTGCCGTCACGGATGCGCCGCCTGGTGAACGGGCCCAGGACGGCCGGCCCCGGGGGAGCGGAGGGCACGTCGGGCACGTCGGGCGGGCCTGGCGGGTCGCCTCAGCGGTAGCCCGTCCAGCGGGTGGCCTCAGCGGTAGCCGGTCACGTCGGCCGGCAGGCCCGGGTCCTGGACCTCGGTCAGATAACGCCAGGCGTCGGGCCGGCTCCCGTCCACATCGGTGAATCCGTACACCTGGGCGAGCTGCCCGCTGGAGAGCGATCTGCCGTTCCAGCTGGCCACCTCGGGGTCGCCGGCGAGGGCGGCCACGGCACGGCCGACGTACGCGGGGGACTCGGAGATCGCGAAGTGGGGCGAGTGCGCGACGGCGTCACGCCAGGTGGCCTCGGTCACCCCGTGGGCCTGGAGCATGGCCTCGGACCGGAGCCAGCCCGGGGTGAGCGCCACGGCCGTCGCGCGGTGCGGTGCGAGTTCATGGCCGAGGGCGAAGGCCATCCGGTTCACCGCGGCCTTGGCCAGGTCGTAGAAGAACGAGACGCGGTAGTTGGACGCGTTGTACTCGTCCGTCCCGTCGGTCATCTCGACGACCAGCCCGCCCGGAGTCTCGATCAGCAGCGGCAGCGCGAAGTGACTGGTGATGGCGTGGGTGTCGACGGCCAGCCGCAGGGTGTGCAGCCCGGTGTCGAGCGACGACTCCCACACCGGCTTGCCCCACTCGATCTCGGCGCCCCAGATGTCGTTCACCAGGATGTGCAGGGCCCCCTGCTCGCTCGCGATGCGGGCCACGAGCGCCCTGACCCGGTCGGGAACCAGATGGTCGGCCTGGACGGCGATCCCCCGCCCGCCCGCCGCGTCGACCAGGGCCGCCGTCTCCTCGATCGTTTCGGGCCGGTCCATCTCCGAGCGCTCGGACCTGCTCGTTCGACCGGTCACGTACACGGTCGCCCCGGCGGCGCCGAGCTGGACGGCGATCCCCCGGCCGGCCCCGCGGGTGCCTCCGGCGACGAGCGCCACACGGCCGGCCAGGTCGGATCCGGGGGCCTGCCCTCCGTGGGGTGTTCCGGGTTCCGCAGTCGCTCCCATACCGACCGAATATAGGGCGATACGCCGAGCTGTGCAGGCGGTCGGCGGCGGGGCAGGGCGGCACGCGGTAGGACCATGGGTCACCGAGACCGCCGCGTGCGCCGCCACCTGCTCGAGATCCGGTGACGGCACGCTGTTGAAGAGGCGGGTGCCGGTACCGCACGTGAACGGCATGATGTGCAGCCGCAGCTCGTCGATCAGGCCCGCGGCGAAGGTACTGGTCGATGGTCCTCGCGCCGCCGCGATCGACACGTCGCGGTCTCCGGCCGCCTCGCGGGCCTGACGCGGCGCGGCCTCGATGCCTTCGGTGACGAAGTGGAACGCGTGCCGCCGGCCATGGCTGCGGGTCGCGCGGATGGTGGGTGAGCACAAAGACCGGTGCGTGGTACGGAGGGGCCCCCGTGCCGCGCACCGGGGCCGAACATGTTGCGGCCCATGACGAAGGCGCCGACCGTCGCCGGCCGGTCGAGCTCGGCCCGTCGCAGCTCCGGCGTCGCGAACATCCAGGAGTGCAGCCGGCCGCCCCAGCCGTCGCCGCCGTCGTCGCCGAACGGACGCTGCTCGCTCTGATCGAGCCCGGCTGGGTATCCGTCGACGGAGATGGGGGATACCGCAGGTCACCCTGCCTGAATGTCCGCTCATCGTGCCGTCCTCCTGGGGCGGCCTTCCGTCGCCTGCGCGATGAACCGTCCGATGCGGCTGTCGCAGGGTGGACCGCTCCGGCCCCGCGAACTCGTCGCGCCGCGTGGCCGCCGTTCCCGCGTGGTGCGCTTGACACCAAAATCGAACATCTATTCTGATGGGACTCCGGCCGGGTTTTGCCGGGCCCGACCGTGGAGTTGTCCACAGGCCGGGAGGACGTCGAGGCCCATTGTCAGTGGCAGGGGTTAGCGTCTGTGACGTGAAGCGATCGACTCAAGCAAATCGGGTGGAACCCATGGCAGGAAACGACCGCGAGAAGGCGCTGGACGCCGCCCTCGCACAGATTGAACGACAGTTCGGCAAGGGTGCGGTGATGCGCCTCGGTGAGCGGCCGAACGAGCCCATCGAGGTCATCCCCACGGGTTCGACCGCCCTCGACGTCGCCCTCGGCG
>NZ_JOEZ01000051.1 GCF_000721175.1 Streptomyces anulatus | reverse complement strand
CGACAAGCACATGGAGGGCGTCCGCCTCACCCGGTGGCTGCTCTCCCCCGTCCCCACGTTCAAGCTGTGGCGGCGGATGAAGCTGTGGGAGCTGCGCAGTTACGAACAGGTCATCAAGCTCGAACAGGACCGGCTGATCTACCAGGCCCGGCTCCAGGCGCGTTTCGGCCGCAACTGGCGGCGCAAGGCCCCGGTCGAGTCGATGATGCCCCTGCGGCTGGCGAAGTACGGCGTGCCGCTCGCCGAGACCGCCCCGGCCGGCCTCGCCGCCGCCGGGATCGAACCCGCCCTGCTGCCGCCGGTCGAGGGATCCCGCCCGAAGGCGGAGCTGCCGTACGAGCCCCAGCGGGAGCCGGGGCAGGAGCAGGCGGGCGAACAGGAGCACGGCCGCGAGCAGGGGTACGGGGGCGGCCCGGGGCACGACGAGCAGCCCCCTCAGCGGCACCCCCACCCGCAGGACCAGCAGCACCAGCAGCCCCCGTTGCCTCAGCGGCAGGAGCCCGCCGTCCCGCCCACGCACGACAGCCCCTGGTTCGCGGCGCAGAAGCTGCCCGACGGCACCTCGCACCACAGCGCGTACGACCCGCAGCAGGGCGAGGGCCTGGAGCACGCCCCGGTCCAGATCCCCTCGGGCCCCGGCCGGACCCGGCCGCTGGGAGACGTGGGCACCATCGGCGCGGTCCCGCACCCCCGCCACGAGGAAGCCCCCGACGAGGCCCCCGAGGACACCTCCGCGCAAGCGCACGAGGACGCGCCGCAGTTGGAAGAGTGGTCCCAGGAGGACGCCGAGTTCGCGAGCATGGCCTTCGAGGTTTTCAGCGCGTACACGGACGAGCAGGGCCATCACCCGAGCGCCGAGGCCCTGGAGATCCACCTCGCCGACACCCGCAACGTCCGCCATCCCCGCTCCCGTGAACTGCTCCAGCGCCTGTGGCCGGAGTTCAAGCAGGCGTACGTCCCGGCACAGTCGACGGTCGACCAGACCGCCTGAGGTACGGCTCGGCGGCCCACTGCCGCACCTGGTCTCAGGCCGGGCGCGGCAGTGGGCCGCCGAGCCGGCCGCTGCGCCGGTGGAAGAAGGCCACCTGCCCCACGACCAGCAGGGTGTTGGCGCCGAGCAGGGCAAGCCACAGGGCGGTGAGCCCGCCCCGGGCCGACAGCGGCACGGCGACCAGTGCCAGCAGGCCGTAGCAGACGGCGAAGGCGAACAGGCTGGGCACGGTGTCCCTGATCGCGACGAGCCCGAAGCCGAAGACGGCCTGGAGCGCGTCGGTGACGACCACCAGGAGCACGAGGGGCAGCAGGGCCAGTACCTGCTCCCGGGCCGCGAGGTCGTGGGTGAAGAGGGACAGCACCGGGACGCGGAGGACCACCAGCACACCGCCGATGAGGAGCACCGCGCCGAGGGCCGTCATGACTCCGGCGCGTACGCCGGCGCGCACCCCCCTGACGTCCTTGGCCTTCACGTGGGGCGCCAGCAGGGGGATCATGGCCTGGCCGACGGCGACGGCCGCGGTGAACATGAGGCCGACCAGGGAGACGGAGATGCTGTGGGCGGCCGCGTTCACGGGGTCGATGCGTGCGGCGGCGACGGCCAGCACGCCGAGGACGGCGAACTTGATGAGGACGGTGGCGGCGAGCGGCACACCGACACCGGCCAGCCTGATCACCGCGCGGACCTGCGGTCGGCCGGGGCCGAGCGGCCGACCGGCCAGGACGGCGCACCGGCGCAGTCCCCCGTGCGCCACGGTGGCGCTGATCGTGGCGGCCGCCAGCATGGCGATCCCCGCGCCGGGCAGCCCGAGCCCGTCGAGCGGGCCGACGCCGTTCACGAGGATCAGGGAGAGCACCACGGCCGTGGCGGTTCCGGTCATCCCGGCGCGCATCACGAGCCGGGAGCGGCCGAGGCCGACCAGGGTGGAGGTGGCGGCGTTGCCGACCGCGGCCACCAGGACGCTCGCCGCCATCAGGTAGGGGAACGCGCCCAGTTCCGACAAGGTCTGGCGCGGTACGCCGGAGGCGAGGCCGATGAGCGGTACCCCGGCGACGGCCAGGGCGCCCAGCAGCCCGGTGGCGATGCCGAGCCACAGGCTGTCCCGCACCACCGGCAACAGGGCGTCGGGGTCGTCGTCGTGCACGGACACGAAGGGCATCACGCCGCGCAGGGCGCCGGCGACGGTCGCGGTGGCCGGGGTGTACACAGCCATCGTGAGGGCGAACGCGGCCAGTGAGGCGGTGGCGAGCCGGCCGAGCAGGGCGGTGTCGACCAGGCTGCCCGCGGTGGAGGCGAGCATGGTCAGGTACAGCGGCAGAGCGGTGGCGGCGGTGCGCCCGATCAGCCCCCGTCCGGAGGGACCCGAGGGCGGGCCCGTCTCCCGGCTGCCGGGGCCGGGGACTGCTCGGGCCCGCCGGAGGTACGGCCCCACGGCACGGCGGAGCGCCGCCACCCGGGAATCCTCCGGGTGGCGGCGCTCCGGCGCACAGGACGCTAAGCGCCTGGGTATGCGCACCGCTACGCGCCCAGCAGCCTCCGCACCCGGTCCGCCCCCACCGCGAGCAGCAGCGTGGGCAGGCGCGGGCCCGTGTCCCGGCTGACGAGCAGCCGGTAGAGCAGCGCGAAGAAGGACCGCTGGGCGGCCTTCAGCTCGGGCGTCGGCTTGGCGTCCGGCTCCAGTCCCGCCAGCACCTTCGGCACGCCGTAGACCAGCGTGGTGAGTCCGTCCAGCGACCAGTGCGAGTCCAGCCCCTCCAGGAGGAGGCGCAGCGACTCGCGGCCCTGCTCGTCGAGCGAGCCGAGCAGTTCCTTGTCGGGCTCGTCCCGGACGACGGTGCGGGCCTCCGCCGGGACCTGGGTGGTGATCCAGTTCTCGGCGCGGTCGAGGCGCGGGCGGGCCTCGTCCAGCGAGGTCAGCGGGTTGTCCGGGTCCAGCTCGCTGAGGATGCGCAGCGTCTGGTCCTCGGCGCCGGCGGTGATGTCGGCGACCGAGGCGAGCGTCCGGTACGGCAGCGGGTGCGGGGTGCTCGGGAGCTCCCCGGCCGCCGTGCGGACGGCACGGGAGTACGCGGCGGCGTCGGCGGGCAGCACCGTGCCGTCGGCGACCTTGCGGCCGAGCGAGTCCCACTCGTCGTACAGCCGCTGGATCTCCTGGTCGAAGGCGATCTTGAACGACTGGTTGGGCTTGCGGCGGGCGTAGAGCCAGCGCAGCAGCGGCGCCTCCATGATCTCCAGCGCGTCGGCCGGGGTGGGCACCCCGCCCTTGCTGGAGGACATCTTGGCCATGCCGGAGATGCCGACGAAGGCGTACATGGGCCCGATGGGCTGGACGCCGTCGAAGACCTCGCGGACGATCTGGCCGCCGACGACGAAGGAGGAGCCGGGCGAGGAGTGGTCGACGCCGCTGGGCTCGAAGACCACGCCCTCGTACGCCCAGCGCATCGGCCAGTCGACCTTCCAGACGAGCTTGCCGCGGTTGAACTCGCTGAGGCGGACCGTCTCGGCGAAGCCGCACGCCGAGCAGGTGTAGTTCAGCTCGGTCGTGTCGTCGTCGTAGGAGGTGACGACGGTGAGGTCCTTCTCGCAGTTGCCGCAGTAGGGCTTGTACGGGAAGTAGCCGGCGGTGTTGCCGCTGCCGTCGTCCTCGTCGGCGGCGCCGGAGCCCTCGGCGGCCTCCAGCTCGGCCTCGTCGACCTTCTTCTGCTGCTGCGGCTTCTTGCCGCCCTTGTTCTGCGGGCCGCCGGCCGGATCCTTCTTCGTCCGGTAGCGGTCCAGGACGGCGTCGATGTCGGCGCGGTGCTTCATCGCGTGCAGGATCTGCTCGCGGTAGGTCCCGGCGGTGTACTGCTCCGTCTGGCTGATTCCGTCGTACTCGACGCCCAGCTCGTCCAGGGCCGCCGTCATGGCGGCCTTGAAGTGCTCGGCCCAGTTCGGGTATGCGGAGCCGGCCGGGGCGGGCACCGAGGTCAGCGGCTTGCCGATGTGCTCGGCCCAGGAGGCGTCGACGCCCGGGACGCCGTTCGGGACCTTGCGGTAGCGGTCGTAGTCGTCCCAGGAGATCAGGTGGCGCACGGTGTGGCCGCGCCGGCGGACCTCGTCGGCGACCAGGTGCGGGGTCATGACCTCGCGGAGGTTGCCGAGGTGGATCGGGCCGGACGGGGACAGACCGGAGGCGACGACGACCGGTTTGCCAGGCGCACGACGCTCCGATTCGGCGATGACATCGTCCGCGAAGCGGGAGACCCAGTCGGTCTCGGTGCTGGTCTGACTCTCGGCCACGGTCGGCACGTCCTTCTCTCGTCTGTCGTTTCCCGATGGGGTGCGGACCATTCTCCCAGCTACCCCCCGCAGCGCGAAAACGGCTTTACGCCCCGTGGGATACTGGGGTGATCCCTCGTCCCCCTACGGAAACGGCAGCCAGCCCATGGCCTCGGTCCCTTCCCTCGCTTCCACGCTCCAGCAGCAGCTGGCGGACGCCCTGACGGCAGCTCTGCCGGATGCCGGCGCCGCGGACCCGCTGCTGCGCCGAAGCGACCGGGCCGACTTCCAGGCCAACGGCATCCTGGCGCTCGCCAAGAAGCTCAAGGGCAACCCGCGCGAGCTCGCGGGCCAGGTCACGGCTGCCCTCCCGGCGGACGGGCCGATCAAGGACATCGAGGTGTCCGGGCCCGGCTTCCTCAACATCACGCTCACCGACCGGGCGATCGTCGAGACGCTGGCCGCCCGGTCGGCGGACGACGAGGGCCGGCTCGGTGTGCCGCTGACGGCGGCGGCCGGCACCACGGTCATCGACTACGCCCAGCCGAACGTGGCCAAGGAGATGCACGTCGGCCACCTGCGGTCGGCGGTCATCGGCGACGCCATGGTCAAGATCCTGGAGTTCACCGGCGAGAACGTCGTCCGGCGGCACCACATCGGCGACTGGGGCACCCAGTTCGGCATGCTCATCCAGTATCTGATCGAGCACCCGGGCGCCCTGAAGCACGAGGGCGGCGCGAGCGACGGCGAGGCGGCGATGTCGACGCTGAACCGGGTCTACAAGGAGTCGCGGGTCCTGTTCGACTCCGACGAGGAGTTCAAGGCGCGGTCCCGGGACCGGGTGGTGGCCCTCCAGGCCGGGGACCCCGGGACGCTGGAGCTGTGGCAGGGCTTCGTCGACGAGTCGAAGATCTACTTCCACTCGGTGTTCGACAAGCTCGACATGGAGATCAGCGACCCGGACATCGTCGGCGAGTCCGGCTACAACGACATGCTGGAGGAGACCTGCCGCATCCTGGAGGAGACGGGCGTCGCCGTCCGCTCCGAGGGTGCGCTGTGCGTGTTCTTCGACGACGTGAAGGGCCCGGACGGCAACAAGGTCCCGCTCATCGTGAAGAAGACGAACGGCGGCTACGGCTACGCGGCGACCGACCTGTCCGCGATCCGGGACCGGGTGCGGAACCTCAAGGCGGACACCCTGGTCTACGTGGTGGACGTCCGGCAGTCGCTGCACTTCAAGATGGTCTTCGAGACGGCCCGCCGGGCGGGCTGGCTGGGCGACGACGTCAAGGCCGTTCAGCTCGCGTTCGGCACGGTCCTCGGCAAGGACGGCAAGCCGTTCAAGACCCGTGAGGGCACGACGGTCCGGCTGGAGGACCTCCTCGACGAGGCGGTCGACCGGGCCACCGCGGTCGTCCGGGACAAGGCCGACAAGGTGGGCCTGTCCGAGGAGGAGATCGTCGAGAACGGCCGGTACGTCGGCATCGGCGCCGTGAAGTACGCGGACCTGTCGACCTCCGCCGTACGGGACTACAAGTTCGACCTGGACCAGATGGTGGCGCTGCACGGCGACACGTCGGTGTACCTCCAGTACGCGTACGCCCGGATCCAGTCGATCCTGCGCAAGGCCGGCGACGCGGTCCCGGCCGCCCACCCGGAGCTGGAGCTGGCCCCGGCCGAGCGGGCACTCGGCCTGCACCTGGACCAGTTCGGCGAGGTGCTCGCCGAGGTCGCGGCGGGCTACGAGCCGCACAAGCTGGCCGCGTACCTCTACCAGCTGGCGTCCCACCTGACCACGTTCTACGACCAGTGCCAGGTGCTCAGCCCGGACAACGCCCCGGAGGTCGTCGAGAACCGGCTCTTCCTGGTCGAGCTGACCGCCCGGACCCTGCACCGGGGGATGGCGCTGCTGGGCATCCGGACGCCCGAGCGGCTCTGACCGGAGCGTCCTGCGCGCGTGGGCCCCGGCACGGGTGATGTGCCGGGGCCCACGCGCGCAGGGCCCCGGCCAGGGAGCGGTGAGTTCCCCGACGTCGAAGGCCTCCCGCTGTGTTCGGCGCGGTACGGGGCCGCCTACTGCGGGCGACCGAGCGCCCACCCCGACACGTCGGAGAGACGTCCGCGCCACAGCGGCAGCGAGACCGGGCTCAGCGCCCCGACGACGAGCGTGACGTCCCTCAAGTGGATCCAGCGGGGCAGCCGGCCCGCCTCCGCGTCCTCGTCGGCGCGCAGCTCCCGCACCCCCCGGTCGACCGTCTCGGGGAACTCGGCGAGCAGATTCGCCCCCTCCCCCTCGACCTGGCGGAGGCTCCTGGCCCACTCGGCCTTCCACTGCTCGTGCCCGATGACGTCCCCGTGCAGCAGGCCGCCGGGGTGCGTCAGGGTGAGGGGCAGGCTGGAGCGGGGGTCCTCGTCGAGGAGCTGGATGAGCAGCTGGAGCTGAAGGTCGGGCAGGGGTTCGGTGATCACCGCGGCGGACGGTGCCGGTGAGGTGGCGGCGGTGGCGCTCATGGGCCCTTCCCTTCACATGGCGGACGACGGTCGTCCTCCCCGTCTGCCCGGCGAGCACGGGAACACGCCCACGGGGGCAGGCCGGCCTCAGAGGAAACGGCGGATGGGCAGCACAGCTGCTTCCCGGGCCCGCTGCAGGAGGTCGCGGCGCTTCCACCGGCCGCGCTCGATCAGCACGCTCTTCTCCCGGTCCTCGTCGAAGTGGCCGTCGAGGGTGGCGGTGAAGTCCCGGTCGAGGACGGCGAGCATGACTTCCTCGTCGTGGTCGAGCGAGCGCCGGTTGAAGTTGGTGGAGCCGATGAGGCTCGCGATCCGGTCCACGGTGAGGGTCTTGGCGTGCAGCATCGTCGGCTGGTACTGGTAGATCTTCACGCCACAGGCGGTCAGGTCCTCGTAGAAGCGCTGGCCGGCGAGCTGGCAGACCCGCTTGTCGGTGTGCGGGCCGGGCAGCAGGATCTCGACCTCCACCCCGCGCCGGGCGGCGTCGCAGAGGAGCCCGGTGAAGTAGGCGTCGGGGGCGAAGTAGGCGGTGGTGAGGCGGACGCGTTCCTCGGCGGACTCCAGGACGACCCGGATCAGGGTCTGCATGTCCTGCCAGCCGAAGGACGCGGAGCCGCGTACGACCTGGACGACGGCGTCCCCGTGGTGCTCGCCGACGACGAACCGGTCGCGCTCGTCGAAGAGCTCCTCGTGGCACTCGGCCCAGTTCTGCGCGAACGCGGCGGCCAGGCCGTCGACGGCGGGGCCGGTGACCCGGACGTGGGTGTCGCGCCACTCGTGCTCGTTGCGGGCGTCGCCGCACCATTCCTCGGCTATCCCGACGCCGCCGGTGAACGCGGTGCGCTCGTCGACGACGAGGACCTTGCGGTGGCAGCGGTGGTTCTGCTTCAGCGGCGAGAGGTGCAGCGGCTTGCGGAACCAGGTCACGGTGACCCCGGCCCGGTCCATCAGCTCCAGCTGGTCCTTCTCGATGAGCCGGCAGCCGAACCCGTCGAGCATGAGCCGCACCCGGACCCCGGCCCGGGCCCGCTCGGCCAGCGCCTCGGCGAACCGGAGAGCGATGTCACCGCGCCAGTAGACGAACGTCATCAGGTCCACGGTGTGCTCCGCGCCCCGGATGGCCTCCAGCATCGCGCCGAAGATCTCGTCGCCGTTACGGAGCGGAAGGAGGGCGTTCCCCTCGGTGGCGGCGATGCCGATCAGCCGCTCCAGCCTGCGCCGGAGCCGCAGGGACCGCTCCTCGCAGGTGCGGACGTCCAGTGCCGTCGGGTCGGGGGCTTCGGCGGTCGCGGGCATGGGTCACCTGGTGGGGAGGCGGACTGGGGCGGCAGACCGGCCGGAACCGGGCGCACCGCGAGGACCTGGTGACTGTACTCCTGTACGAATGCGGACGGAACCGACCTTCCGCCGCGAGAGGCCTGTACGCGCCCTTCAGCCGGTGGACGGGAACCGAGCCAGGACGCGCGTCAGGTCGCGGGCTCCCACCCGACCTCCTCGTTGCCGTACACGTACTCCGGCCGCCCCTTCATCCCACTGGTACGGAACGGCTTCCCGTGGTCGTCGATCCGCAGCGCCCCTTCCTTCCCGCCGCTGCTCCACTCCAGCTCCAGGTACCAGGTGACGTCGTACCCCACGGCCTTCATGTCGAGGTTGAAGACCTCCACGTCCTCGGACGACACCTTGTACGGGAAGTCCACGGCCGGTACCACGACGTCCCCCTGCTTCCCCGGCACCGGCCGGAGGGTGGGATGCCCGGCGTCGAGGTGGGAGGCGAAGGTCTGGGGCATGATCCCGCTGCCGCAGCCGTTGCCCATCAGATACGCCGACCAGGGAAGCGGCGCCTTGCGGGACACGACGCGGACGTGCATGCCCTTGAGGACGACCGCCTCGCGGGAGGTGCCCTGCACCGTGAGCTGGAGCAGCATGTTCCCGGCGTCGACCCCGCCGTACGACTCCGCCCAGCCGCGCCGGTCCTGCGGCGCGGGCGGCGGGTCGAGCTCGTCGGGCCCCCGGTTCACCAGGTAGTACTGGCCGCAGGGTTCGTCCCAGTTGTACGAGGAGATGTTGACGGTCGGCGGAGCACCGAGGCCCGTACCGCTACCGCTGCCGCCACCGCCACCGCCACCACCCTGCGGCTGCCCCTGCCCGGAGCCCGCCGAGGGCTTCACGGACGGCGGCCCCGAGGGGGACGCGGAGGCGCTCGCCGAAGGATCGGCCGAACTCGGGCTCGCGGAGGGCCGGGGCGTGGCCGAGGCGGAGCTTTCCGGCGCGGGCCCGAGGTCTCCACCCGCGTCCTCCACCCGGTCCGCGGCGCTCCCGCCGTCCTCCCTCCCCGAGCCGACGAGGTCGGCGGCGACGACGGTGGTGGGTACGAGGAGCGCGGCGACCCCGGCGGCGGCGATGAGCACCCGCGTACGCCGGGAGAGCCGGGACCACCGGGAGCCCGCCTCCGGCCGAGCGCCACCGGACACAACAGTCGGCTCGGACGGCTCGACGGCCTCAGCGACTTCGACGCCTTCGGGAACAACACCAGGCGCAGGAGCAGAGGCAGGAACGGGGGCAGACGCAGACTCAGCCGTCCCCGGTGCCGCCCCCACCGGAGGCCGCCGCCGCGCCGCGTCCGCCACGATCCACCGCCGGTGCACCTCCACCAGCTCGTCGCCGGACGCCCCGCACACCCGCGCGAACCGCTCCACCGGGGCGAACTCGTTCGGCACGGCGTCCCCGTTGCAGTACCGGTGGAGCGTCGACGTGCTGACGTGCAGCTTCCCCGCCAGCACACCGTAGCTGCGCCCCGAACGGTCCTTCAGATCCTTCAGCAGAGCCGCGAACTCCACGGCCTCCGGCGTCGCCACGACGGCGTTCCCCTTCCTCGTGCGTCCCGGAACGGCGTTCCAGGGACGCGGAATCCCCGCAGGTCACCGTACGCGTAGACGTTCCAGCATCCCGAATGGTTCGGCAGGCGTTGCGGCCGGAATCCGCCGTGCCACAAGCTCGGACCAGACCACAGCAGGACCACGGGCCGGCCGTTCAACCGGACCAACACGTCAACCGATCACGGGGAGTACCACCGCCATGCGCACCAACCGCATCCGCACCACCGCCCTCGCCGCCACCGCCCTCGCCGCCGCTCTCTCGCTCACCGCCTGCGGCGGCGAGGACAAGGCCATGGGGACCAAGGCGGCCGGCCCGACCGAGACAGCGGCCCCCGCGGCGACGAGCACCGACAGCACGGCACAGCCGGACGCGCCGAAGGCCGGAACGCCCGAGACGCAGACCGTCCCCGCCGGAGGGAAGCACGCGGGCGGCAACGGCGACGGCAAGAAGCCGGAGACCGCGCCGAACGCGAAGGCGGCGGCGTCGATCCCCGCCTGCACGACCACGAACTCCAAGGTCAAGGTCTCCTCGGTGAGCCGCCCGATCAACCACCTGCTGCTCACGGTGACGAACACCGGCTCCACCGACTGCGCCGCGTACCACGCGCCGTTCCTCCGCTTCGACGACGCGCAGGCCGTCTACCCGGTCTACGACGACAGCCAGCCGCAGTCGGTTGTCGTGGTCTCCCCCGGTGACAAGGCGTACGCGGGCATCGCGCTCCTCGGAGAGCCCGGCCAGAACGAGCCGGTCAAGAGCGACAACCTCGGCGTCATCATGGTCGACAAGAACAACGAGTCGAAGGGCGAGTCCACGCTGAAGCTCCCGGCGGAGACCTACACGGACAGCCTGGGCTTCGTCACCTACTGGCAGTCGGACGTCGAGAGCGCCCTGATGTACTGATCGGACGCGACAGTCCGGGCCAGTGCCTGACGTGCGGTAACTGTGCGCGACCCGTACACATTTGCTGTACGGGTCGCGCAGGCGTGAAGTGGGTTCCGGGGTGGGAGTGGGACCGTATGCACCCCAGAAAGCGACAGCGTAAGAACGCGTCGACCATGAAGCTCGTGAGCAAGCTGCTGGCCCGCCTCCGCAAGGAGGCGGGCCTCACGCAGACCGAACTTTCCTCCCGGGCCTGAAGGCCCGGGGTTCCTCGCTAGAACATGCTGAACTGGTTCAAGTCGAGCTACAGCGGCGACAAAGGCGGGCAGTGCGTCGAGATCGCCGCGCACCCCGCCGCCGTCCACGTCCGTGACTCCAAGGACATCGAGGGCCCGGCGTTCACCGTCGCGCCCACGGCCTGGTCGGCGTTCGCCGCCTACGCGGCAACCGCCTGACCCCACACCGTCGTCATCCCGCCCGGACCGTCTCGTAACGGAGCAGCACGACCCCGTTCCCGAAGGTCCGGGTCTCCAGCAGCCGGAGCATCTGCCGCTCCTCCGCGTCCCGGAAAAACGGGCGGCCCCGGCCGAGGATGACGGGATGGATGTAGATCCGGTACTCGTCGATCAGGTCGAACCGCCGGAACGACTCCAGCAGGTCCGCCCCGCCGACCACCAGGTCGCCCGACGCGGCGTCCCGCAGCGAGCGCACCTGCTCGGGGTCGACCTCGTGCAGCAGCGTCGCCCCCGGCCCCACGCTCTCCAGCGTCCGCGAGAAGACGAACTTCGGCATGTTCCGCCAGATGCCCGCGAACTCGGCCATCGGCCCCTCACTCGCGGGGTCCTGATCGGCGGTCGGCCAGAACTCCTCCATCAGCTGGTAGGTGACGCGCCCTTCGACGAAGCCGCCCATCGTCCGGAGGTAGTCGTTGAAGTGCTGGTGCACCTCCTCGTCGACGGTGTGCCAGTCGATGTCCTGGTCGGGCCCCTCGAAGAAGCCGTCGAGGGAGAGCGAGACGGACGTGACGATCCTGTTCACCGGGGGCTCCTGCCGGATCGGCCCGGCCGACGGGGACGACCGGGCGGCGAGCAACGGGCTTCGACGATAAGCCCGGGCACTGACAGCGGGGTCTAGCCGCGCCCGCCCCCCTGCACGGCCCCCGGCCGTCTCCCCCGTACGGTCCTCCGCCAGGCCTGCTCCTCCCGCCAGTCCCGCTCCTCCGGCTCGTCCGGCCGGACGGTCTCCGCCAGCGACGCCAGGATCGGCTCGGCGGCGGCCCAGAGCAGCGCACCGCCGACGCCCGGCACGACCGTGCGCCGCGCGCCGGGAATACGCGAGACGAGCCGGCGGCCGAGGTCGGGCGAGTGGGAGGCGTCCTCCTCGCCGTACCAGACCTCGACCGGGACGGTGATCGCGCCGAGGTCGATGGGCCAGCGCCCCATGGCGAGCACGGTGTCCCGGGCGTACCCGGCCGCCGCGCCCTGGGAGAACGCCTCGTCGAGGGCGCGGCCGTAGGCGGCGGCGAAGCCGGGATCCTCGTACACGGCGAGATCGCACGCCGGGCTTCCGGCCAGAACCATCCGCCGCATCCCGTCCGCGTCGAACCCGGCGAACGCCTTCTCCGCCCCGACCGGGTCCTCCGCCACCCGCGCGACCACGCCCCGCAGATCGTCGGGCAGGGCGGCGGCGAACTCGGGGGCCGCGACCTCGTCGGCGGGCGAGACGAGCGCGAGCGCGGAGACGACGCCCGCCGCCGCGCAGGCGAGGGCGAAGGGCGCGCCCTGGGAGTTCCCGAGCATGGCCGGACGCGGGCCCAGGCCGCGCAGCGCGGTCAACTCCCTCACGTCGTCCACGAAGTCGGCGAAGGCCCGGTCGGGCGCGGGCGTGGAGACCCCGAGCCCGGGCCGGTCCACCGAGACCAGCCGGACGCCCTCGTTCTCGACGGCCCCGGCCCCGATCCCGAGCCACCGACTGGTCGCGGCCCCGGGGGAGAGCAGGACGGGCAGCCCGTCCTGCGGCCCCCACTCGGCCCAGCCGAGCACCCTCCCGTCGGAGAGGCGCGTGGTTCCGAGGCGGGCGGGATCGTCGACGTACAAACTCATGCCCGACATCATGATCGAGCCACCACCGACCTGCACCGGCTTTGGGCCCTCGGGCCCGTCGGGACGGTCAGACACCCCACGCGGCGCTCCCGCTGCTGTCCACCACCCGCGGGCCCCCGGCGGCCAAGAGGTCGTCGTACGTCGGTGTCGCCGCCCCGCACGTTGTCAGTGCCGCCGCCTAGGCTCCCCACCATGGCGACGCTCCCGAATCCTCTGCCCTCCCTGGCCACGTCCGGCCTGGACCTCCCGCCCGGCTCCCTGGTGGACGCCACGCTGGACGGCCCGTGGCACGAGCCGCTGCTCTGGTACGCGGACGGCCCGGCGGGTCCGCGCGACTGGTCGGACCTGCGGGCGGCCGGGCGGCGGCTCGGACTGCTGCCGGTGCTCGTCACCGGCGGCCCCCGCGACCAGTGGCCCGACGACTGGGACCTCTGCCCGGACGGCACGTCATATCCCGGCGACCACGACGCCGACGAGGTGCTGGCGGGCTACTGGACGGACTACGCGGACGACGAGGTGGGCGACGGCACGGCGACCGGGGAGCAGTCCGGCGGCCCCGGCTCCTGGCCCGGCCTCGCGCCCGTCCCCGCCCGGGAGCCGTCCGAGGACGCGGACACGGCGGCCGCAGGTCTCGCGGGCGTGATCGCCGCCGACGCGGACGAGTGGCCCGGCGGGGCCCGGATCGCCCTCGTGCCGGCCCGCCGCAGCGCGGACATACCGGCGGCGATCGGCTGGTCGGGCCCGATGAACCACGAGGGCGACGTGGCCCGGCTCTGCGCGGTGCTCCGTTCCTGGGAGGACCGCTACGACGCACGGGTCGTGGTGCTCGGCTTCGACACGATGACCGTCTCCGTGGGCCGCCCACCCGCCTCGATCGAGGAGGCCCGCGCCCTGGCCGCCGAGCACTACGCGTTCTGCCCGGACAACATCGACCAGTCCCCGCCGTACGACCTCGACGTGTACGCGGAGAAGGCCGTGCTCAACCAGGAAGCATGGTCGTTCTGGTGGGATTGAAAACGGACCTCAGCAGGATCAAGGCATGGTGGCGGACACTGGGCGGCGACGGCTTCGTGGTGCTGCCGCCCCCGACCCTGGGCCGCTACACGCAGTCCGACGGCCACGAGGACGCGGCCGAGCTGTTCGCGGCCCGGTCCATCGCCACCGACACGTCGTTCGCGTACTGGCACCGGCAGTCCCACGACGCCTTCGACCGCTCCGGCGCGCTGACCGGCGAGCTGTATCTGCACTGGGGCGGCGAGCACGCCACGGTCACCGCCGGTCTCGGTGACGGCCCGGAGGGCTATCGGATCGTCAACGGCGGTCCCCAGGGCGCGTTCCGGCTCGACAAGGCCACGGAGACGGACGCCGACGGCCTGCCGGATCCCGAGGACGCCGCCGGAGTACGCCAGTTCCTGCGCCGTATCGACGAGCCACGCGACCGGAGCACGGAGTCCGTCACGTACGCGCCGCTGACCGAACCCGAGGAACGCTGGCTGCACGACCGGCTGTCGGGCCCGGTGGACCTGGCCGCGGCCGCTCGTTTCGCCATGCCGCTGGAACAGCGTCAGGCGCTCACACCGGACGAGACCTCACGTCTGCTGGCCGCCTGGCAGGAGACGTACGCCGGACGGCTCGCCGTGTGGCGCGGCTGGCGGCCGGTGCTGCACGCGCTGCTGCGCCAGGGGCGGCCGGAGGCCTGGAAGGTAGCCGCCGAACTCGGTGCGACGGCGGCCCACGTCCTCGCCGCACATCCTTCGGCCCGGTCGCTGGCCGCCCTGCGGAGCACCGCGGCGGCCGGTGACGACGCCGCCGTACGTGCCTGGTTCCGCACGCACCACACGCTCCGCGAACCGGACCCGGTCCGGGCCGCCCGCACGCTCTCCGAGGAGCTGACCGAGCTCGCCGCGCCGGAGACCGCGCAGACCAGCCTGCTGGGCGCGCTGCGCACCGCCGTCCTGGAGGAGAGGCGTGCGCGGCCGGACCGGAACACCGCCGCCGACGCCCTGTTCCCGGCACTCGCCAACGTCCGGTACGCCACGGACGACCGCCTGCCGCGCCCCCTGCGGGTCGCCGCCGCCAAGGCGGCCACGGACACGGTCATGCGCGTACGCGAGGCGGCCGCGCGCCTCACCGGCGCCGCGGCCGCCGAGGCGCTCGCCGCCGTCGACCGCTACGAGGCCGCCCGCCAGGACCTGCTCGCCGGCACCGGCCCCGACCTCACCGGCTACGAGGGCGGCCTCGGCGACATCTGGCACCGCTACCGCACCCTGTCCCCCGCCGACGTCCGGTGGCTGCGCGACCGGGTGGCCGACCCGTCCACCGGCGTCCAGGGCATCGCGTTCTGCCTCGAACTGCTCCTCGCCCACGGCGAGGCCACAGAGACCGAGCTGGAAGCACTCCTGGCGCGCTGGAAGAAGGAGCTGACCAAGCAGTACCGCACCACGTACACCGAGTGGCGCCACCCGCTGGTCACCCTGACCTGCCTCGCCCAGGACCTGGCCCACCCGGTCGCGGCCGACCTGCTGGCCTGGTGGGCGAAGCCCAAGCCGCTCTGGAAGGACCCGGTCCGGCTGCTCACCCACCTCGGCGCCCCGGACGAGAGGAAGGCCGCCGAGCTGTGGGACTTCGTGGTCTCCGGCGCCCACGACACCGGTCACCTGATGACCTGGGTGCTGCTCCGCGCCCGGCTCGACGGCACGCACCCCCTGCACGTCGCCGAGCGGCTGATCGGGAAGCCGGGCATCCGCGAGTACGTCCTGCACCGCGTCCTGATCGGGGTGGCCGACCCCGCCCAGCCGCTCTGGCACTACGCCGTCGACCCGCGCAGCCACAGCTGGTTGCGGCGCGCCCAGGAGGTCGCCGACGACCCCCGGCTCACCGACGCGGCCCGCGCGATCGGGCTGAAGTCCGCCCGCGAGCACTACGTGTTCCGCTTCCCGGACCAGGTCCGCCCGCCCCTCACCGACGGGCAACGGGCGGCGGCGCACGCCTGGGCACAGGCCCGCGCCGACAGGACAGCAGCGGGCTGAGCCCTCGTACTCATGCGGGCGGCGAGCCCCCGGGGTTGACTCGGCCACATGAGCGAGAACAGCTACGACGACGGCAGCACCCCGGCGACCACCCCCGCGCACACCCCCGACCCCCGCGCCTGGGTCGCCCCGCTGATCTCCACGGTCGTGACGCTGCCGATGGGACTCCTCGCGCTGTTCATCGGCGGGCTCACCCCGATGGCGTGCGATTCCTGCAACGGGCCGGCAGCCGACCGCTTCGACGCGAGCTTCACCATCGCGTGGACCGTCCTGTGGATCGGCCTGCTCCTCGCCCTGATCGTGCTGATCGCGAGCTGGGCCGTCCCCCACCAGCTCCGCTACGCCGCCCGGCGGGTGGGCCTGGCACTCGCCGCACCCACCACCGTGGTGGTCGCTTTCGTAGCATTCATGGCACTGGTCGACTGGCCCTGACAGAAAGTGTCCACCCCCATGAACGACACGAACGTCCTGACCGCGACGGAAGCCGCCTCGGCCGAAGCCACGGAAACGGCCGAGGCCGCCGAACGCCTGATAGCCGAGTTCCGCGCACTGCCCGCAGGCAGCGACCGCAAGCCCGAGATCATCACCGAGCTGGACGCCAACGCCCAGGCGCTGCCATTCCTCGTCTCGGTCGTCGCCGACCCCGGCGAATACGACCTCGCCCGCGTCGAGAGCGCCACCGTCCTGCGCCTGTGGCCCCCGGCCGATCCCGCGCTGCGCCACGAAGCGGGCCGCGCCCTGCTCAGGGCCCTGCGCGACCCGGAGGAGGACCTGGTCCGCCAGTACGCGGCGATGTCGCTGGCGCCCTACACGGACGACCCGGTCGTCGCCACCGTCCTGAACACCACCGCACGGGCCGACGAGGACCCGCTCGTACGCGACAGCGCCCGCTTCTCCATCGAGGAGGCCCACCGGCTCCAGGAGACCGGAGCGGGTGGGCCGTGAACCACAACAGGCCGAGCGGACCGGCTCAGCGCCGCGCGTCCCGTCCCAGCCACCGGGCGGCCTCGGTCGCCCAGTAGGTGAGGATCATCTGCGCCCCGGCCCGCCGGATCCCGGTCAGGCTCTCCAGGATCGCCTTGTCCCGGTCGATCCAGCCCTTCTCGGCGGCGGCCTCGATCATCGCGTACTCGCCGCTGATCTGGTACGCCGCGACCGGCACCTCCACGGACTCCGCGACCTTGGCGAGGATGTCCAGATACGGTCCGGCGGGCTTCACCATGACCATGTCCGCGCCCTCCGCCAGGTCCAGCGCCAGCTCCCGCAGCGACTCGCGGGAGTTGGCCGGGTCCTGCTGGTAGGTCTTGCGGTCGCCGGTGAGCGAGGAGCCGACGGCCTCGCGGAAGGGGCCGTAGAAGGCGGAGGAGTACTTCGCGGTGTAGGCGAGGATCGACACGTCCTCGTACCCGGTCTGGTCCAGGGCGTCCCGGATCACGCCGACCTGGCCGTCCATCATCCCGCTGGGGCCCACCACGTGGGCCCCGGCGTCCGCCTGGACCTGAGCCATCTCCGCGTACCGCTCCAGGGTGGCGTCGTTGTCCACGCGGCCGTCCGCCGTCAGGACCCCGCAGTGACCGTGGTCGGTGTACTCGTCCAGGCACAGGTCCGACATCACGACGAGGTCGTCGCCGACCTCCTCACGGACCGCGCGCAGTCCGATCTGGAGGATGCCGTCGGGGTCGGTGCCCGCCGTGCCCCGGGCGTCCTTCTTCGCGTCCTCCGGGACCCCGAAGAGCATGATCCCCGAGACCCCGGCCGAGACCGCCTCGACGGCCGCCTTCCGCAGGGTGTCCAGGGTGTGCTGGTGCACGCCGGGCATGGCCGAGATGGCGACCGGGGCGTCGATGCCCTCCCGTACGAACGCGGGAAGGATCAGGTTCGCGGGGTCGAGCCGTGTCTCGGCGACCATCCGCCGCATCGCCGGGGTCGTCCGCAGCCGCCGGGGGCGGGAGCCGGGGAAGTTTCCGTACGCAGTCATCCTTCGACGATAGACCTGTGCGCGGCACGGTCTTACCGACACCCACGCCGGGAAAGGCCCGCGAACAGGCCCCGGCGGCCGGCTCCGGAAAAGACGGCGGGCCCGGCCGCCGAAGCGACCGGGCCCGCTCATCCTCGTACCACTACGTCGTCGTCCGACGCCTGCGCGCACCCGGGCGCCGCTCGCTCGGCCGGGTCACCGGGTCACCGGCCTCCTTCGCCGCGTCCCGGCGCTGCGCACCGAAGGCGGCGAGCGCCTCGGCGAGCTTGTGCACCGACGGCTCCGGGGACAGCACGTCCACCCGCAGTCCGTGCTCCTCGGCGGTCTTCGCCGTGGCCGGGCCGATACACGCGATCACGGTCACGTTGTGCGGCTTGCCCGCGATGCCGACCAGGTTGCGCACCGTCGAGGACGAGGTGAACAGGACCGCGTCGAAGCCGCCGCCCTTGATCGCCTCGCGGGTGTCGGAGGGCGGCGGCGAGGCGCGGACCGTGCGGTACGCGGTGACGTCGTCGACCTCCCAGCCCAGCTCGATGAGCCCGGCCACCAGGGTCTCCGTGGCGATGTCGGCGCGCGGCAGGAACACCCGGTCGATCGGGTCGAAGACCGGGTCGTAGGGCGGCCAGTCCTCCAGCAGCCCGGCGGCGGACTGCTCACCGGAGGGCACCAGGTCCGGCTTGACGCCGAAGTCGATCAGTGCGGCGGCGGTCTGCTCGCCGACCGCGGCGACCTTGATCCCGGCGAAGGCCCGGGCGTCGAGCCCGTACTCCTCGAACTTCTCCCGGACCGCCTTGACGGCGTTGACGCTGGTGAAGGCGATCCACTCGTAGCGCCCTGTGACCAGGCCCTTGACCGCGCGCTCCATCTGCTGGGGCGTACGCGGCGGTTCGACGGCGATCGTCGGGACCTCGTGCGGCACCGCACCGTAGGAGCGCAGCTGGTCGGAGAGCGAAGCTGCCTGCTCCTTCGTGCGCGGGACGAGTACCTTCCAGCCGAACAGCGGCTTGGACTCGAACCACGCGAGCTGGTCGCGATGAGCGGCGGAGCTGCGCTCTCCGACGACGGCTATGACCGGCCGGTGCCCCTCGGGCGAGGGCAGCACCTTGGCCTGCTTGAGGACCTGGGCGATCGTCCCGAGGGTCGCCGTCCAGGTGCGCTGGCGGGTGGTGGTGCCCGCGATCGTCACGGTGAGCGGGGTGTCGGGCTTGCGGCCCGCGGAGACCAGCTCGCCGGCGGCGGCCGCCACCGAGTCCAGCGTGGTGGAGACGACGGCGGTCGCGTCGCTCGCGCCGACCTCGCTCCAGCACCGGTCGGACGCGGTACGGGCGTCGACGAAGCGGACGTCCGCGCCCTGCGCGTCGCGCAGCGGCACGCCGGCGTACGCGGGCACGCCGACGGCGTTCGCGATGCCCGGGACGACCTCGAAGGGCACCCCGGCGGCGGCGCAGGCGAGCATTTCCGCCCCCGCGTCCCCGTCCAGGCCCGGGTCGCCCGCGACAGCACGGACCACCCGCCTGCCGCCCTTCGCGGCCTCCATGACAAGATTGGCCGCATCCCTGAGAACGGGTACACCGACGGTTGTTGACGAGGTGTCAACGACGGTCAGCTCAGGCGTGCTCACCCCTGCCCGCGCATGGCTGCGGACGACGTCGAGCACATCGGGCTCGGCGACAAGGACGTCCGCGCTCGCGAGCGCCTCGACGGCGCGCAGGGTCAGCAGTCCCGGGTCGCCGGGACCGGCGCCGAGGAAGGTGACCTGGCCTTGGGCGGACAGGACCGGAAAGTCGGATGCGGCGGGGCCGGTGGGGCTCAAAGTGCTCGCTCCCCCATAAGACCGGCCGCACCCTTGGCGAGCATCTCGGCCGCGAGTTCGCGACCGAGGGCCGCCGCGTCGTCGTGCGACGTGGGGACGGGACCGGTGGTGGACAGCTGCACGAGCGAGGAACCGTCGGTGGTACCGACGACTCCGCGCAGGCGCAGTTCGTTGACAACCTGTCCGTCGACCAGGAGGTCGGCCAGCGCACCCACAGGTGCGGAGCAGCCGGCCTCCAGGGCGGCGAGCAGGGCACGCTCGGCGGTCACGGCGACCCGGGTGTACGGGTCGTCGAGCTCGGCGAGCGCGGCGGCGAGGTCGGCGCTGGACGCGGCGCACTCGATCGCCAGTGCTCCCTGGCCGGGAGCGGGCAGGACGGTGTCGACCGGCAGGAAGTCGGTCACCTCACCGCTCCGGCCGAGACGGCTGAGCCCGGCGGCGGCGAGAACCACCGCGTCGAGCTCACCGTCGCGCACGAACCCGATCCGCGTGTCGACGTTGCCCCGTATGGGGACGGTCTCGATCCGCAGTCCGTGGGAACGGGCGTACGCGTTGAGCTGCGCCATGCGGCGCGGCGAACCGGTGCCGATGCGGGCGCCGTCGGGCAGCTGCTCGAAGGTCAGCCCGTCCCGGGCGACCAGCGCGTCGCGCGGGTCCTCGCGCTGCGGCACGGCCGCCAGCACGAGGTCGTCGGGCTGGCTGGTCGGCAGGTCCTTGAGCGAGTGGACGGCGAAGTCCACCTCGCCCCGCAGCAGCGCCTCGCGCAGGGCCGCGACGAACACGCCGGTGCCGCCGATCTGCGCCAGGTGCTCGCGGGAGGTGTCCCCGTACGTGGTGATCTCGACGAGCTCGACGGCGCGCCCGGTCACCTCGCGAACCGCCTCGGCGACGAGTCCGGACTGGGCCATGGCGAGCTTGCTGCGCCGGGTGCCCAGCCGGAGCGGCGCGGGATTCCGCGCGCCCGGGGATGAGTTGTCGGTCATGACCGCCCTCTATTCGGGTCGTTCAGGTCTGCCCGGGAGACGGCGGCCACCGTCTGCGGGTCCAGGTCGAAGAGTTCTCGCAGCGCGTCCGCGTACCCGGCGCCGCCGGGCTCGCTGGCGAGCTGCTTGACCCGCACGGTGGGCGCGTGCAGGAGTTTGTCGACGACGCGGCGCACGGTCTGGGTGATCTCGGCGCGCTGCTTCTCGTCCAGGTCGGGGAGGCGGCCGTCCAGCCGGGCGATCTCGCCGGCGACCACGCCGGCGGCCATGGTGCGCAGGGCGACCACGGTCGGGGCGACGTGCGCGGCCCGCTGGGCGGCGCCGAAGGCGGCCACCTCGTCGGACACGATGGTGCGGACCCGGTCCACATCGGCGGCCATCGGGGCGTCCGCGGACGCCTCGGCGAGCGACTCGATGTCGACGAGGCGCACACCGTCGATGCGGTGGGCGGCGCCGTCGATGTCGCGCGGCATGGCGAGGTCGAGCAGGGCGAGCCGGACCGGTCCGGTGGACCGGGCGGGCACCGTGACCCGGCGCAGCGTGCTCGCCGGACCGGCCTGCGCGGCGGAGGCGGCGGAGCCGTTCTCCACCCAGGCGGCGTGCTGGTCGACGTCGGCCGGAGCCGGGGGGACGGAGACCGCGGGCCGCTCGGGCGCCGCGTCCAGGGTCACACCCAGGGCGTCGGCGAGGGCGTCGGCAGTGAGCACGAGGCCGGTGGAACCGGTGCAGGAGACGACGATGTCGGCACGTGTCAGTTCGTCGCCGACCGCGGACATCTCGACCGCGTGGGCGCGCACCGCCGTGTCGTCGCCCTGCTGGAGGATCTCCACCAGACGGTTCGCGCGGGAACGGGTCCGGTTGGCGACGACGATCTCGGCGACACCGGTCCGGGCGAGGGTCGCGGCGGCCAGCGAGGACATGGAACCGGCGCCGATGACCAGGGCACGCTTGCCGGCGACCCAGCCCTCGGGGTCGGCGCCGACGGCGAGCTGCTGGAGCCCGAAGGTGACGAGCGACTGCCCGGCCCGGTCGATGCCGGTCTCGCTGTGGGCGCGCTTGCCGACCCGCAGGGCCTGCTGGAAGAGGTCGTTCAGCAGCCGTCCGGCGGTGTGCAGCTCCTGGCCGCGCGCGAGCGCGTCCTTGATCTGGCCGAGGATCTGCCCCTCGCCGACGACCATCGAGTCGAGACCGCAGGCCACCGAGAAGAGGTGGTGGACGGCCCGGTCCTCGTAGTGCACGTAGAGATACGGAGTGAGCTCTTCCAGACCGACGCCGCTGTGCTGGGCGAGCAGGGTCGACAGCTCGGCGACGCCCGCGTGGAACTTGTCCACGTCGGCGTACAGCTCGATGCGGTTGCAGGTGGCCAGCACGGCCGCCTCGGTCGCGGGTTCCGCGGCGAGGGTGTCCTGGAGCAGCTTGGCCTGGGCATCGGCAGCGAGGGAGGCCCGCTCCAGTACGGATACGGGGGCGCTGCGGTGGCTCAGTCCGACGACGAGGAGGCTCATGCCGGCATCACGGCGGGCATGTCCCCGTCAGGTCCCTTCCGGCTCGCGGGCGTGGCCCGCATCGGGGGCGCGCCCGCGTCCTCGGCGGCGGAGTCCTCGCCGGCCTTGCGCTGCTCGTGGAACGCGAGGATCTGGAGCTCGATGGAGAGGTCGACCTTGCGTACGTCGACGCCCTCGGGCACCGACAGCACGGTCGGCGCGAAGTTCAGGATGGAGGTCACACCGGCGGCGACGAGCCGGTCGCAGACCTGCTGGGCCGCGCCGGGCGGGGTGGTGATCACACCGATGGACACACCGTTGTCGCTGATGATCCGGTCCAGGTCGTCCGTGTGCTGGACGGCGATCCCGGCCACCGGCGTACCGGCCATGGCGGGGTCGGCGTCGATCAGCGCCGCGACCCGGAAGCCGCGCGAGGCGAAGCCGCCGTAGTTGGCGAGGGCCGCGCCGAGGTTACCGATGCCGACGATCGCGACCGGCCAGTCCTGGGTGAGCCCGAGCTCGCGCGAGATCTGGTAGACGAGATACTCGACGTCGTACCCGACACCGCGGGTGCCGTAGGACCCCAGGTAGCTGAAGTCCTTGCGCAGCTTCGCCGAGTTGACCCCGGCCGCCGTGGCCAGCTCCTCGGAGGAGACCGTGGGGACCGATCGCTCGGAGAGCGCGGTCAGGGCGCGCAGGTACAACGGAAGTCGGGCGACGGTGGCCTCGGGAATTCCTCGGCTACGGGTCGCCGGTCGGTGAGTTCGGCCAGTTGCCACGGTGCTCCTGCGGGATGAGCGGGGCTGCAGGCGGCCGTATGTCCCTAGACCGCCCCGTCGAATGCAGGCTATGCCTTTGTGAACGCGTGCACAAAGATGGTGTCCGTTTTGTCTGGTCAAAGTGACCGGGGTCACGCGCTTTTCCCGCGCGATCCCGGAACCGGGGACCGCATCGGCCGGTTGCAGCCTCGAAGAGGGCAAAGCAGTACACACTCCTCACAACTAAGCCCCCGAGGCCACTCAAAACGCCCGCAATGTTAACCGGGTTTCGCGTCCGCACCCAGCGCCTTGCGCAGTCTCGCCGGGTCCACGCGCCAGAACGTGTGCTGTTCGCCATCGATCAGCACCACCGGAATCTGCTCCCAGTACTCCTTGTGCAGCTCCTCGTCCTCGGTGATGTCCTTCTCCACCCACGACGCACCGGTCTCCTCGCAGACCTCGCCCACCACCGCCCGCGCGTCCTCGCACAGATGACAGCCGGGCTTCCCGATCAACGTGACCACCCGCTCGGCGGGCTTCTTCCTCGTACGTCGCAGCAGAGCACTCATGCCTTCATTCTGCGCCCGCGGACCACCGCACCGGACCGCCCGGAATCGCCCGGTTCACCATTCCGACCCGCAGCGTTCACACCTGTGCATCACGGCAGGTCGGGCAGATACGAACGGACTGGCTATGCTCACCGCATGGCCGCTCTTGGATGGCTCACACCCCGTAGACGTTCCGCTACCGCACGGAGCGTCCTGGCAGGCGAGGCCGCGGCCGAGGCCGCGCGCAAGACCTCGGCCGCCGACGACGATTCCGCCCTCCTGACCAAGACCCCGGAAGAAGCGGGCGCGACACCTCCCGTGGAGCCCGCGTTCCCCGTCGCCGGGGACGACCGCGCAGCCGCCTTCTTCGACCTCGACAACACGGTGATGCAGGGCGCCGCGATCTTCCACTTCGGCCGCGGCCTCTACAAGCGGAAGTTCTTCGAACGCCGCGAGCTCACGCGGTTCGCCTGGCAGCAGGCGTGGTTCCGGCTGGCCGGCGTCGAGGACCCCGAACACATGCAGGACGCCCGTGACAGCGCCCTGTCCATCGTCAAGGGCCACCGCGTCTCCGAGCTGATGTCCATCGGCGAGGAGATCTACGACGAGTACATGGCCGACCGCATCTGGCCCGGCACCCGCGCCCTGGCCCAGGCCCACCTGGACGCCGGACAGAAGGTCTGGCTGGTCACCGCCGCCCCCGTGGAGACCGCCACCATCATCGCCCGCCGCCTCGGCCTGACCGGCGCGCTCGGCACCGTCGCCGAATCGGTCGACGGCGTCTACACCGGCCGCCTGGTCGGCGAACCCCTGCACGGCCCCGCCAAGGCCGAGGCCGTCCGCGCCCTGGCCGCCGCCGAGGCCCTGGACCTGGAGCGCTGCGCCGCCTACAGCGACTCGCACAACGACATCCCGATGCTCTCGCTGGTCGGCCACCCCTACGCGATCAACCCGGACACCAAGCTCCGCAAGCACGCCCGCGCCCGCGACTGGCGGCTGCGCGACTACCGCACCGGCCGCAAGGCGGCCAAGGTCGGCATCCCGGCCGCCGCCGGGGTCGGCGCGCTCGCGGGCGGCACGGTCGCCGCCGTCGCCCTGCACCGCCGCCGCCGCTGACCCACAGCCCTTCCCCCGCTTCCCCCGCACCCCGTGCCCGCCCACCGCGAACGGTCACGGGGCGCAGCCACGCCCGGAGCCGGGCGCCCGATCGCGATCAGCTCCGTAACCGCGGGCAACGCCCCCTCCGGCCAGCCGGATCGTCGGCTCCCGGCCACAACCCGTCGCCCCCGTAGGCAGATCACGAAGTAATCCGATCAATAAACGGTCACCAAGTGCTACTTGATACGTCACTTAGCGATAACAGAAGCGACGGAACCGGTGATTTAGACAACTGGGTGTAGTGCTGCCTGCACGAAGCGTTATTCTCCTCAGACGCATCACGGAGACCGTCACCCGTTACCACGGGTGACGATTTTCGAACTGCTCGTGATGGAAGCTCTGCCTCTGGGAGTCCCGTGTACCCACACGTCGGGGTTGACGCCTCGGGCCTGGCTACGCTGCGTGCATCGGTCATTGACCGCTTGCGCGGCTTCGTCCCCACCGCGTACGCCGTCCCCGCTTTTGCCACCCCTGCACCTGCCGGCCCTTGCTACGCCCTGGCCGAACGCAGTGCGGCAGTCGGAAGACGCGGCACCCGCGCCGCCTCGACCACCTCGACCGTCCGCCGCCCCACCGCCGACAGCGACAGCGCGCGCATGATGGATCTCGTCGAGCGCGCACAGGCCGGCGAGGCGGACGCCTTCGGCCGCCTGTACGACCAGTACAGCGACACCGTGTACCGGTACATCTACTACCGCGTGGGCGGCAAGGCGACCGCGGAGGACCTCACCAGCGAGACCTTCCTCCGCGCGCTGCGCCGTATCTCCACGTTCACCTGGCAGGGCCGCGATTTCGGCGCCTGGCTGGTCACCATCGCTCGCAACCTGGTCGCCGACCACTTCAAATCCAGTCGTTTCCGACTGGAAGTGACCACCGGCGAAATGCTCGACGCCAACGAGGTGGCGCGCAGCCCCGAGGACTCCGTCCTGGAGTCCCTCTCCAACGCCGCACTGCTCCAGGCCGTACGGCGGCTCAACCCCCAGCAGCAGGAATGCGTCACCCTGCGGTTCCTCCAAGGCCTCTCGGTCGCCGAGACCGCCCGGGTGATGGGCAAGAACGAGGGTGCGATCAAGACCCTCCAGTACCGAGCCGTACGGACGCTCGCCCGACTCCTGCCGGACGACGCCCGCTGACCGGACCTCCGCGTGATCGCCCCGTCACGCACTGGTCCGATCATCTTTCGTGCGTAACCCAAGTGCCGCGCGGCTCGTTGTGCCGGTTGCAGGCCCCCTGCCGTCACTCCCTGTCCGTATCCACTCACTCCATCGAGTGGAAGCGCTCAAGGTGTGCAACCTTCCGGACCGCCAGGGGAGTCGACCGTCATGACGAGAGGAGGTGCCGCCAGTGATCGCAAACGTTTCGGCACACCGGCGGGCGAACGCCTTCGCCCAGGCCCTGGAGGAGCAGACCCCCCAGGGTGCGGCGGCCGTACAGCCCGCGGAGCCGGCCGACCAGGCCGACCGCGGACCGCTGTTGGCCCTGGCGAACGGCCTCGGTGAGCTACCGAAGCCGCAGTTGGACCCCGAGGTCAAAATGGTGCAGCGAGCCCAGCTCGTCGCGGCCATGGAAGCCATGTTCGCCGAGGGCGGCGCGTCCACGGGCCCTACGGTGCCCGTGCAACGGGGCAAGGGGGCCCACCGGGCCTCACCACTGCGGAAATTGCGCCCCCGCTCCCGCTGGGCGAAGGGACTCACCGCCGGCGGGCTCACCGTCGGCGTGGCCGCGGGAGCGTTCGGCGGTGTGGCCGCCGCCAGCTCCGACGCCCTCCCCGGTGATTCGCTCTACGGGCTGAAACGCGGGATGGAGGACATCAGCCTCGGCATGGCCAGGGGCGACGCCGACCGCGGCGAGGCCTATCTCGACCAGGCCTCCACCCGGCTCAGCGAAGCCCGCAGACTCATGGAGCGCGGCCGCTCCGGCGCCCTGGACCACGAATCCCTCGGCGCCGTCAGACGCGCGCTCAACGGCATGTCCCACGACGCCTCCGAGGGCCACCGCCTGCTCCACGCCGCCTACCAGCGCGACGGAGCGATCGGCCCCATCCAGACCCTGGACACCTTCTCCCGCTCGCACCGCGACACCTGGAGCAGCCTCCGCGACCGGCTGCCCGTCCAGCTCACCGACGTCCGCGACGAGGTCAGCTCGGTGTTCGACGCCATAGAGGACGAAGTCGCACCGCTCCAGTCCCTCCTCCCCCGCCCCCCGGGCAAGGACACGGACACCGGACGCTCCGACGCCACCACCCCGGGCACCGGCTCGCCCCGGACCGACGCCCCCGCGCCCCCGGCCGCCTCCGAGCAGCCCGGGAACCGCACGGAAAGCGGAACCACCCCCGAGCCCTCCGGCTCGTCGGGCTCCGCCGGCGCCACCCCGGACGACGGCCTGCTGGGCGGCGGTACGGACGGCCTGCTCGACGAGCTCCCGACGGACGGCCTCACCCAGCCGTCCCCCGAAGGCCGGTCCAGCGCACCGGCCGCCCCGGACGTCACCCTGCCCCCGCTCCTCCCGGGGCTCCTCCCGGGCCTCGGCATCGACGGCGAGAACCTCAGGCCGTAGAACAACGGGCTAACGCACAGAAGGAGGGGCCGGTACGCGGATCGCGTACCGGCCCCTCCTGTGTGCGACCGACAGGAAACAGCGGGTCAGAAGAAGACCGAACGCCGCTGCACCAACAGCTTGTACAGCGTGTGCTGGATCTGCTCACGCACCTGGTCCGTCAGGTTGAACATCAGCATCGGGTCCTCCGCCGCCTCCGGCGGATACCCGTCCGTCGGAATCGGCTCACCGAACTGGATCGTCCACTTCGTCGGCAGCGGCAGCGCGCCCAGCGGCCCCAGCCACGGGAACGTCGGCGTGATCGGGAAGTACGGGAAGCCCAGCAGCCGGGCCAGCGTCTTCGCGTTGCCGATCATCGGGTAGATCTCCTCGGCGCCCACGATCGAGCACGGCACGATCGGCGCACCCGCCCGCAGCGCCGTCGACACGAACCCGCCCCGGCCGAAGCGCTGAAGCTTGTACCGGTCGCCGAACGGCTTGCCGATGCCCTTGAAGCCCTCCGGCATCACCCCGACGATCTCGCCCATCTCCAGCAGCCGCTGCGCGTCCTCCGCACAGGCAAGCGTGTGACCGGCCTTGCGCGCCAGCTCGTTGACGACAGGGAGATGGAAGACCAGATCGGCGGCGAGCAGCCGCAGATGCCGCTCGGCCGGATGGTTGTCGTGCACCGCGACCTGGAGCATCAGCCCGTCCAGCGGCAGCGTCCCGGAGTGGTTGGCCACGATGAGCGCCCCGCCGTCCGACGGGATGTTCTCGATGCCCTTCACCTCGACCCGGAAGTACTTGTCGGCCAGCGGGCGCAGCACCGACATCAGGACCTGATCGGTGAGCTCCTCGTCGTACCCGAACTCGTCGACGTCGTAGTCACCGGTGACCCGCCGCCGCAGGAAGGCGAGCCCGCCCGCGATCCGCCGTTCCCAGCCGTCGCCCACGGAACCGTCCGTACCGTCCACGTCCCTACGGGTCTCCTCCTGCTCGTGCTCCGCCTCCCCCGCCTCCGGGGGCTGCCCGGGGACCTGCGCCCCCGGCAGAGCGCTCACCGGAGCCGCGGAGCCGTCGCCCCGGCCGCTGCCGGGACCGCCCGCCCCGGTCCGGCGCCGTGCCGGACGCGACGTGCCACCGGACCGCGAACGGTCGTCGTCGAACGGAATGACCTTGGCGTCCGCCATCGTCGGTGCGCTCCTCTACCTGGCGCCGTGAGTCGTCTGTACCGCACCGGCCCCGCGCTCCCGCGGCCCGGCGTCTCCCGGGAGCGCCAGCGCCGCCAGCCGGTCCACCGCCCTGCCCACCGTGGTCGGCGGCAGCAGCCCGGGACCCCGGCTCCGCGCGAACTCCGCGAACGTCTCCGCCGTGGTGAACTTCGGCCGGAAACCGAGGGTCTCGCGCATCTGCACGGTCGAGACCACCCTGCCATGGGTGAGCAGCCGGATCTGTTCCGGCGAGAAGTCGGTCATGCCGATCGTACGGAGCGCCGAGCCGACCCAGGTGACGGCGGGCAGCAGCACCGGCACGGTCGGCTTCCCCAGCCGCCGCGAACACTGCGACAGCAGCAGCACGCCGTCACCGGCGATGTTGAACGTGCCGCTGTTCAGCGTCCCGCGCCGGGGCTCGCCCGCCGCGACCCCCAGGACGTCGATCACATCGTCCTCGTGCACGAACTGGAGCCGGGGGTCGTACCCGAAGACGGTCGGCAGGACGGGCAGTGACAGATAGTCCGCGAGCGGCGAGTCCGGCCGCGGCCCCAGGATGTTGGCGAACCGCAGCACGCACACCGCCACGTCCGGCCGGCGGCGGGCGAAGCCCCGTACGTACCCCTCGACCTCCACCGCGTCCTTCGCGAAGCCGCCGCTGGGCAGCGACTTGGGCGGGGTGGTCTCGGTGAACACCGCGGGATCGCGGGACGCCGACCCGTACACGCTCGTACTGGACTTCACCACGAGCCGCTGCACCGTCGGCGACTTCTGGCAGGCGCCGAGCAGCTGCATGGTGCCGATGACGTTGGTCTCCTTGATCGTCGTCCGGCCGCCGGCGCCGAGCGCCTTGCCGGAGACGTCCAGGTGCACGACCGTGTCGACGGAGTGCTCGGCCAGGATCCGCGCCAGAGCGGACTGCCGGATGTCCGCGCGCACGAACTCCGCGTCGCCCAGCTGGTGCGCGGGCGCGACCGCGTCGACGGCGATCACCCGGTCCACCCCGGGCTCGCGCTGGACGCGCCGGACGAAGCGGCCCCCCAGCTGCCGGGCCACTCCCGTGACGAGCACGACCTTTCCCAAGACCCGGCTCCCCTGCTTCCCGCGGTAACTTCCTGGCCGTCACCGTAGCCGGTGGACGCCGTCCTGTGACGACCCCATGCCCCGAAACGCACCGCAGCCCTTCCGCCAGGACGGCGGAAGGGCTGCGGATCTCACGAACTGCGTTCGCTTACTTCTTGTTGCGACGCTGAACGCGCGTGCGCTTGAGCAGCTTGCGGTGCTTCTTCTTGGCCATCCGCTTGCGCCGCTTCTTGATAACAGAGCCCACGACTACCCTCGCTTACTTCATCTTCACTGGTGCGGGGCGTCTGGGCCCACACGACCTACGTCGGCCTAGCCTACCCGCCACCGTGCGAGGGGCGTAATCCGCAGGCAACCTCAGGCTGATTCCACCCCCACGAAGGACTCGCGGAGATACGCGTGAACCGCTTGCTCCGGTACCCGGAAGGACCTGCCCACCCGGATCGCCGGCAGATGACCGCTGTGCACCAAGCGGTACACGGTCATCTTCGACACTCGCATGACCGAGGCGACTTCCGCCACGGTCAGAAACTTGACCTCGTTGAGAGGCCTCTCGCTGCCAGCAGCCATGACCCACCTGTACCTTCCGCACCGGACGCGCACCGGCTTCCCCTCCGGTGACTCTTCGTCGCTGTGCGCTCACTCACCAGATTAGGGGCGGGTGGTGCGAGTGGGGAAGAGAGGCGATCGGCGGCCTACTGTGACAGACAGGCCCGATTGAGCACATAGCGCGTCAACGGCCGGTAGAACATCGCCCGTACGCCGTCGTCGAGCGGAACGACGACGGACACCCGCCCCTCCGCCTCGCCCACGAACAGCGCCGGATCATCCGTGTCCGCCGGCCCGATCGCCTCGATCCCCAGCTGACCTGCACCGCAGACCCAGCCGTGATCCCCGATCACCAGCTCGGGCAGCACCCCCAGCCGCTCCGCGGCGTCCTGGAGCGCGACCCGCACCGGAAGCGGCGAATGCGTGTGCGCGCCGGTCACACCACCCGTGGGCCGCCCCCCTGGTTCGCGCACCAGAGCGACACCCCGTACGTAGTCGAGGTTGTACGTGCGTACGCCAAACCGGGTCGTTATGTCGACACATCTCCCCTGCGCGGGGGTGAGAACGGGACAGCCCGCCGCCGACAGAGCGTCTGCCAGCCCGGCGTAGAAACCGAGCAGTCGGTGGGGATGACCGGTCCCGAGCAGGACCGGAGCGCGCCGCTCCGCCACCAGCGCCAGCCGCTCGGCGAACGCGTCCAGCGCGGCCACCGTCCGCTCCGGGTCGATCACGTCCGGCCCGGACACATGCGCGGGATCCGCCGAGACCCCGCACCGGTCCGCCATCAGCCGCAACAGCTCGCCCTCGCCCCAGGCCCGCTCGGGCACGAGCCCCAGCATCACCCGCGGATCCCGGGCGGCGAACAGCCGGTAGCTGCGCAGACTGTTCTCGCGCGGCGTGGCCACGGGCCCGGCCAGCCGGGCCGCCAGCAGATGGGCGCGTAACGCCCCGGTGCTCAACACCCCTGGGATGCTGCCGCATCGCGAAGCACCGGCGGGCCGGATTCCCGGTACGCCCCACCGTTGGCGTAACGCCCGGCACAATGCCCGCACGCGCCGCAGGGCGCACCCCTCAGGGCAGCAGACCCCGCAGCGGGAACGCCGCCTTCCGGGACGCCAGCACCGCCTGGTCCAGCCGGTCCGCCGGGTCGTACCCGTCCTCCCACGCCTTCCACGACGGCGTACGCCCGTCCGTCATCCGGCCGGGCCCCAACTGCCGCGTACGGGCGTAGACGAGATCCCGCCACGACGGCGGCACCACCGACTTCGGATCGACCGGAGCGTGCGCCGCGATCCCGACGAGATGCGTCCACGACCGGGGCACCACATCCACCACCGCGTACCCGCCGCCGCCGAGCGCCACCCAGCGCCCGCCCTCCGCGTACTGGTGGGCGAGCTCGTGGCAGGACTCCATGACCGCCCGCTGCGCGTCCAGCGACACCGCGAGGTGGGCGAGCGGGTCCTCGAAGTGCGTGTCGGCCCCGTGCTGGGTGACGAGTACCTGAGGCCGGAAGTCGGCCAGCAGCTCGGGCACCACCGCGTGGAACGCCCGCAGCCACCCCTCGTCCCCGGTCCCGGCCGGCAGCGCCACGTTCACCGCGGAGCCCTCGCCCGCCCCGGCCCCGGTCTCCTCCGGCCACCCGGTCTGCGGGAACAGGGTCCGCGGGTGCTCGTGCAGCGACACGGTCAACACCCTCGGGTCCTCCCAGAAAGCGGCCTGCACCCCGTCCCCGTGATGGACGTCCACATCCACGTACGCGACGCGCTCGGCGCCCAGCTCCAGCAGCCGCGCGATGGCGAGGGCCGGATCGTTGTAGACGCAGAACCCCGCGGCCGACCCGGGCATGGCGTGATGCAGCCCCCCGGTGAAGTTCACCGCGTGCTCGCATCCGCCCCGCCACACAGCTTCGGCGGCCCCCACCGACAGCCCGGCGATCAGCGCGGACGCCTCGTGCATCCCGGCGAACGCCGGATCGTCCACGGTCCCGAGCCCGTAGTCCTGGTCGGCGGCCCGCGGATTCGCGGAGGCGGCCCGCACCGCGGCCACGTAGTCCTCATGGTGCACCAGCCGCAGGGTGGAGTCCCCGGCGGACTTCGCCGACCGCAGATCCACCGCCCCGTCGAGCCCGAACGCCCTCACCAGCCCCATCGTCAGGTCCAGCCGGACCGGGTCCATGGGGTGGGTGTCCCCGAAGTCGTATCCCGTAACTGCGTCATCCCACATCAGCTGTGTGCGGCCGCTCATGCCCGCCACCGTATCGGGCGGGGCCCGGCCCGAACGAGCGGGCATACACGAGCGTCGCCAGCACCAGAACCATCGGTACGAGCATGGCTCCCCGATAGCTCCACGCATCCCCCAGAGCACCCACGAGCGGCGAGCCGACCAGGAACCCCACATAGTTGAAGATGTTCAGCCGGGCCACGGCCGCGTCGCTGTTCCCCGGGAACATCCGCCCGGCCGCCGCGAAGGTCTGCGGCACGATCACGCAGAGCCCGAACCCGAGCATCGTGAACCCGAGCATCCCCACCCAGGCCCCCGGAGCCAGCGCCACGACCGCGAACCCGCCGGCCGCCAGCAGACTCCCGCCCCGCACCACGGCCACCGCCCCGAACCGCCGCACTCCGAGGTCCCCGACAGCGCGCCCCAGCAGGGTCGTCACCATGTAGACGTTGTACGGCACGGTCGCGAGCTGCTCCGAACTGCCCAGCACGTCCTGGAGGTACTTGGCACTCCAGTTGGAGACGGTCGCGTCCCCGATGTACGCGAAGCTCATCACCAGGCACAGCGGCAGCAAGGACGTGAACGACAGGGCGCCACCCGCGCCCGCCGGCCCGGAACCGGCCTTCTCAGCGCCGTTCTCCCTGCCCTCCGTGTACCACCGGCTCCCGACGAGCGCGGCGGGCAGCAGCACCACCACGACGGGCAGGTAGGACACGAGCAACGACAGATCCCACCGCGCCCCGACCCACGCCAGGGACGCCCCCGCGATCCCGCCGAGGCTGTACGCGGCGTGGAAGCCGAGCATGATGCTGCGCCCGTACGCCCGTTGGAGGCTGACGCCCAGCATGTTCATGGAGGCGTCCAGCGCCCCGACGGCCAGCCCGAAGACGCCGAGCGCGACGGCGACGTGCCACACCTCCCGCCCGGCGCCCACGCCGAGCAGGGCGAGCAGGACCAGCGGCTGGGCCCACCGCAGGACGACGCCGGGCCCCACCCGCGCGACGACCTTCTCGGTGGCCACGCTGCCGGCCCCCGCCAGGATCGGGACAGCGGCGAGGAAGACGGGCAGCAGCCCGTCGGATATCCCGTACTGGTCCTGAATGGCGGGGATACGCGTCACCAGAAGGGCGAAGGCCACTCCTTGAACTCCGAAGCTCAACCCCAGGGAGGCCCTGCCGTGCCGCAAGCCCGCATCTGTCATGGCCGCGAGCGTAGAGCCAGGCCCTACCCATGGGTAGAGCGATCAGGCGAGCAGTTCGGGAAGCTGGGCCAGGTCCGAGAAGTGCCCGGTCACTCCGACGAGCCGGTCCGCGGGCATCATCGACGTGAATCCGTACACGTCCATCCCGGCCGCCCGCGCCGCCTCGACCCCGAGCGGGCTGTCCTCGATGACGACGCACCTCTCCGGCGCGACGCCCATCCGCTCGGCGGCATGGAGGAACAGGTCCGGCGCCGGCTTGCCCCGCCCGACATCCTCCGAGCTGAAGATCCACTCCTCCTCGAACCACTGGTCGATCCCCGTCTTGCGGTGCCCGACCCGGATCCGCTCGTGGCTCCCGGAGGAGGCGACGCAGTAGTCCACCCCGTCCGCGACGAGCTTCCCGAGCAGTTCCTCGGCTCCGTCCACGGCCACGAGCTCCCGCTGGAAGGCCGCGAACGTGCGGGTGTTGAGCGTGGAGTCGAAGTCCTCGGGCAGCTTCTGCCCGGTCCGCTCCTCGACGAGATCGTGGACCCGGTGCACGGCGGACCCCATGTAGTCACGGAGCGACTCGTCGTACGTGGTCGGGTGACCGAGTTCGGTCAGGTAGCCGGAGAGGACGGTGTTGGCGAGCGGCTCACTGTCGACGAGCACACCGTCGTTGTCGAAGATGACCAGTTCGTAGCGCATGGTTCGACCCTAGACGTTCAGAACGCAGAAAAGCCCCGTGCCACAAGGCACGGGGCTTTCCCGGAAAAATTGTTCGGCGGCGTCCTACTCTCCCACAGGGTCCCCCCTGCAGTACCATCGGCGCTGAAAGGCTTAGCTTCCGGGTTCGG
>NZ_JOEZ01000050.1 GCF_000721175.1 Streptomyces anulatus | reverse complement strand
GGGGCGGGGGCCACGGGGGCGGCGGCGACCGGCGCGGGGGCCGGGGCGGCGGGCCGTGGTTGCGACGGGGCGGCAGGGGCCTGTGGTGCGGGCGGGGCCTGCTGCGGTTCGTCCACGGAGATGCCGAAGTCCGTCGCCAGGCCTTCGAGACCGGTGCTGTAGCCCTGCCCGACCGCGCGGAACTTCCACGCGCCCTGACGCAGGTACAGCTCGCCGAGGATGAAGGCGGTCTCGACCGTGGCGTCCGTGCTGTCGAAGCGGGCCAGCTCCGCGCCGCCCGCCGCGTCCGTGACCCGTACGGACAGTCCGCCCACCCGGCCGAAGGTCCCGCCGTCCGCCGAGGCCGCGACGACGATGCGCTCGATCCCGGGCTCGACCTTGCCGAAGTCGACGAGGAGGGAGTCGGTGACGCGGTCGGCCGCGGTCTGCTTGCCCTCGTGCCGGACCGCGCCGGACACGTGGGCCGGCTGGTTGTAGAAGACGAAGTCCGCGTCGCTGCGGACCTTCCCCGCCACCAGCAGGAGCCCGGAGGCGTCGACGTCCGGGGTGCCCGGTGCGGTGTGCCACCCCACTGCGACGCGCACGGTACCGGCCGGCACCGGAACGTTGGTTCCCTTTTGCATGGTCATGCTCGCCCCCATCACGAGTCCGGCTGCCCGCAGGCTTTCCCCCACAACCTAATCCCCGCACCCGGCGTGTCGTGCGGCACCCGCCCCGAGACCGTCCCGGGGATCCCCGGGCAGCGGGACGCCCCCGGGCCGCCGCCCCTCGGGGTTCGGCGGCCCGGGTCGTCCCGGCGGCCTCCGCCGGCGGCTCTCCGGGCGAGGGTGGCCTTCGCCGTCCCGAGCGACGGCGGCGAGGGCGGCCTCGCGCGGTGTGCCGTCCGTCGCCGGTACGGGGTCGCCTACGGTGCCGCCGCGCGGGCTCAAGACCTCCAGGGCGGTGCGGCAGGCGTGGTCCACATGGCGCATCCGCGTGAGGTCGAGCTCCACCGGCCCGTCCGCCAGCGTGTCGAGGATCAGGGGCAGGCGCAGGAAGGATGCGCTGCCGCTGAGGGTGACCGTGGTGCGGTCGTCCTGCTCGTCGGTGTCCAGGCGGACGGCGAAGGCCTCCCACGCCGTCTTGACCACGGCCATCCCGACGCCGAGCAGAACGCCCAGGAACATGTCCGTGAGGACGATCGCCGGAGCGGTGACCAACAGGACCACGTCCTCGCCCCGGTGATCGCGCCGGAGCTGGCGGATGGTCAGGACGGGGATGAGCTCGGCGCCGGCGTGGATGAGGACACCGGCGAGCGTGGCCACGGGAATCAGCGCGAGTACGGCGGGGAACAGGGCCGCGACAGCAGCCACACACCGTGCAGAATCCGCGACGCCTTGGATTATGGTTCGGCATTGCGGTTCACTGACAGTTACCCAACCGCGCTTTCACATTCAGCGGGCGGTCGACGAGATATCCATTCGTCGGCCCAGCACGGGGAACACCTTCCGCACCATCAACGGAATGGGCTCGCCGCCGAGCAGGCCGCGAAGAACGGCTGCACCGGCGACGCACCCAAGAACGGCTGCACAGCGCGGCGCCGAAGACCGGCTCTATCTCCTGACCGGCCCGCAGGGACGCCCGGAAACTGTGCGCGATCCTTGCATGCCGCTCGTCCGTTACCGGTCGGGCGACTGTGTGCGCACCCTGGACGGCACACCGGACCCCGCAGCGATCACCCATTTCTGCGGCAGGCAGAAGGAATTGCCGAGCACACCGAACGGCCCGGTGCCAAGGGCGACCTCGACCGGCGTATCACGGACGCTTTCCCCCGGATCTTCCTGCACCAACTCCACGGCGACGCCGACGCCACCCTGCTCGGCACGACGTTCACCGACGAACCCGTCGACGCCACGGAAGAGGCGACGCTACGGCAGAGCATCGGCGAACTGACCGGACGTCACTGCCGGATCGAAAACCGTACCCCTATTTCCGTCGGGCGATCCGACAGGTACGCCCGGCTCGCTCGCCGTACACCGCGCCTGACGAGCCGTCATCTCCCCCGGCAGAAGACGGAGTGCCATCGCCAGCGGGCAGACCCTCTCCTCCGACGACCTGAAGCGCCTCCTCGGGGACGCGCAGCACACCGAGGCGTTGCGGCAATTCCGTGACCGGGAGCCGGACACACCGCAGGGCTTCATGGAGCGTCGGATCACCGAATGCCTGCGGTACCTCTACCTCGTCTCCCGGCACCGGGGCAGTGGGCTTTCCCTGCCGGCCGAACAGGACATCGACGAGATATGGCACTACCTCATCCTTAAGACCGCCAATACCGCGAGCTTCGCGAAGAGTGACTTCCCGGGCGGTTCTGCATCAACCACCGCGGTATCACTTACGAGGGTTATCAGGAGGAGCCGGGTCGCGAACAGGCAACGTCAGAGGCATTGCGCCCGATCTCCCCGTACTGGCGGGAATGCGGCCCGTTCGACGAAGGCGCGCTGCCGCACTGGACCACGGTGCGGTTCCTCCATGAGCAGATGGGGATTTCACTGACGGACATCGCGGAGCTGAAACCCGTGGCCGTGGCCTGAGCAGAACACTCTTCGTCCGCATGACGATCGGAAACACTCCTTTGTCTACTCGCAAGGCCCACATCCGGTGGCGTCGGGGGAGGTTCCCGAACAGCGGCGCATTCTGATCGTGCTGGTACCGGCCCGGACGATGAGCGGCGCAGGGCTCCCGGCGGGGACGACCATGGGGCCCTGCCAAGGGCTGTCCCGCACCCGCTGGGGCCGCCGCCCCGGACCGGCACTGGGCTACGCGTTCGGGGCGCTCGGCAACCTGGGTGTGGCGGCCCCCGTCACCGGAAGCGTCACGCTGCTCCTCCCGGCCCTCCTGGTGTACGGGACCGGTACCGCGAGCGGCCTCACGGGTGCGCTACGCGGGCGCGGAGCTGGTCTCCCCTCCCCGTCGCGGACGGGCCGTGAGCACGGTGCTCTTCGCCACCACGCTGGGTGCGGTGGCCGGGCCCATGCTGGTGACGCCGGCCGGCGAGGTCGCGCACGCCTGGGGCGTTCCGCGGCTCGCCGGGCCCTTCCTGCCGGCGGTGGCGGCGTTCGCCGCCACCGCGGCCCTGCTCGCCTGTCTGCTCCGGCCCGGTCCGCTCCGGCTCGCCCAGGCGCTGACCGCCCGGGCGGCGAGCGCCGCGGACGAAGGCGCGGACACAGGCGACGCGGGTTCGGGCGGGCCCCGCGTCGCTGGGCCCGCGCCCGCCGGGCATCACGATGTCGTCGTCGGCACCACCGTGACGGTCCTGGCCCAGGTCGTCATGATCGCGGTCATGACGATGACGCCGATGCACATGCTGGCGCACAGTCATACCGCCCAGGCCGCGGGCCTCGTGATCTCCCTGCCCGCCGGAGCGGTGTTCCTGCCCTCCCCGCTCACCGGGCTGCTCGTCGACCGGATCGGCGGGCGGCGGGTCGCCCGCGCGTCCGGACCGCCGCTCCTGGCGGCGGGGGTGCTCGCCGCCCCGTCACCGGCGGGCCGGCCGCCCTGCTGGTCCTGCCGCTGAACCAGGGCGGGCCTTTCACCTCCGCGGACGATCTTCGCTACGCCGAGTCGTGCGCATCGCGCTTTGGGCCAATCGCTATTCGCTTGCCACCCGAGTGCGTCGACGCCGTTCCCGTTCACCGTCGGGAGCGCGGGCCGAAGCCAACGCCCACCAGCGGAAAGGCCCCTGCCGTTAACGAAGGCTTTAACGTTGCTTTGGCGGGCCGGGCGCACAGAACCAGCGTAAAACGGATAACCCGAAGATTGGGGCTCCCCATACAGCACATCGTGGGCTTAACTTAGGTGGCATGACGTCCCCCCGCTCCACCTTCGGCGGCGGCTACTACGCCGCGTCGTTCCCCGACACTCCGATCTACGACTCCTTGGTCGCGGAGCGGGGAACCCCGCAGATCGCCCCCATCCGTGTGCCAGCCGCCTATGACACCGGCAGCAGCTATCTGCCGGCCCTGCCGTCCGCGCTGCCGGCGCTGCCCGCGGCCCCGTCGCAGCAGACCGGCTCCTACGGCTACCCGCAGCAGCAGCCGATGCCGCAGTACCAGCAGGCTCCGGCGCAGCACGCTCCGATGCAGCCCGCCCAACTGCAGCACGCGCCCGCGCCGTACATCCCGCAGCAGCCCTCGGCGGTCCGCGGTTATCCGCAGCAGCCCCAGCCGCAGCGCCCCGCGCCCGCCACCGGGTACGAGTCGATGCGCCCGGCCTCGCCGCGGCCCGCGCCGGCACAGTCGCCGTACGAGGACCCGTACAACCGGCCCTACCAGAGCCGGGGGTACTGAACCGCGACTCCGTACAGCGAGGTGCGCCGGGGGACGCACCGGGCCGATGCCCGGAAGGAGCCGCGCGTACAGGGTCCGGCGGTGCTGGCAGGATGGGCGCATGAGCTTTCCCGTGCTCCGGTCCGCCCACGTCCATCCGGTGAAGTCGCTCGCCGCGCGCGCACGCGACACGGTCGCCGTCGAGCCATGGGGACTCGACGGCGACCGCCGCTGGATGCTGGTCGACAAGGCGGCCAGGGCCGTCACACAGCGTCAGCAGCCGTCCATGGCGCGGATCGCGGCCGAGCCGCTGCCGGGCGGTGGCGTGCTCCTGTCCGCGCCGGGCCACCCGCCCCTGCGGGTGGAGGCGCCGAAACCGGACCGGATGCTCACCGTGGAGCTGCACCGGGACACCGTGGTGGTGGCGGCGGCACCGGAGGACGCGCATGACTGGCTGAGCGCGGTCCTCGGTACGGAGGTCCGGCTCGTGCATCTCGACGACCCGTCGCACCGCAGGCCCGTCGACCCGCTCTTCTCCCGGCCCGGGGACACGGTCACCCTCGCCGACGGCTACCCGCTGCTGATGACCACCACGTCCTCGCTCGACGCGCTCAACGCCTTGGTCGCCGCGGGCGACCGGCCCGAGGAGGGCCCGCTGCCGATGGACCGTTTCCGGCCCAACGTGGTGATCGGGGGGACCGAGGCCTGGGCGGAGGACGGCTGGCGGCGGATCTCCATCGGCGAGGTCGCCTTCGCGGTGGCCAAGCCCTGCGGCCGCTGCGTGATCACGACGACCGACCAGCACACCGCCGAGCGGGGCAGGGAGCCGCTGCTCACGCTGGCCCGCCACCGCCGGTTCGGCAAGCAGTTGGTCTTCGGCCAGAATCTGATCCCCGAGGGGACGGGAGTGATCCGGGTCGGGGACCCCGTGCGGATCCTGGATCGATGAAGCCGACGAAAAGGAGGAGGGGGCACGGGCGTGTGGGTCCTGTGGGGACTGCTGCGCGGGCGGGGCAATCCGCTGCGCCGTGCCACCGACCGCAGCGAGGCCCGGGTGGCGCTCGGAGCGCTGCTGCTCCTCGTGATCGGCGCCCCGGCCGCGGGCTGGGCCGGCGGCGCGGTCGCCGACGCCTCACTCCAGCGGTCGGTGCGCGCCCAGCACGAGGAACGCCACCCCGTCGACGCGGTCGTGGTGGGCGCGCTGCCGGGGCGGGAGCGGTTCGCCGGTGATCCCGAGGGCGGTTCCGAACCGACCGCGCTCACCTGGGTGGTGGTGGCGTCCTGGCAGGCCCCGGACGGCAGTCCCCGCACCGGAGAGGTGGCCACCGCGTCACGGCCCGGCGCCCCGGGGGCCCGGGTGCGGATCTGGACGGACGCGGCAGGGCTGCCGGTTCCGCCGCCGATGGACGGGCGCACCGCCCGGACCCACGCGGTGCTGGGAGGCATCGGCACGTTCCTGCTCGCCGCCGGATGCGTCGAGGCGGGCCGCAGGGTGGTCGTAGGGCGCATGGTGCGGCAGCGGTACGCGCGGCTGGACCGGGAGTGGGCCTCGGCGGGTCCGGACTGGGGCGGGGCCGGAACGGGCGGCTGACCACGGTCTCCCCCGGCCGGAGGCGGCGGTCGGCAACATCGCACCGAGGGGCCGACTCGTCAACTCCCGCCCCTCGCGCGCGCTACGGTGGTCCGACCCCGTCCGCCTCCCCGGCGACGGACGGACCCGAGGCATCGCACAGCACGAGGTGGGGGCAGAGCAACTCCATGGCACAGGGCACGGTCCAGGTGACGCACACCGGCACATCGCGATGGCGCCGCCGCACGGGCGAGTACGCCTCCCTCTCCGCGGCCCTGGAGGCGGCAGCCGACGGCGACGTCCTCACCGTCGCGCCCGGGACCTACCGGGAGAACCTCGTCGTCCACCGCGCGGTGACGCTGCGCGGCCCCGAAGGCTCGGCCGGTTCCGTGCGGATCGCCCCGGTCGACGGCGTACCCCTGACCGTGCGCGCCTCCGCCGTCATCCAGGACCTCCACGTCGAGGGCCAGGACTCGGCTGCCCCGGCGCTGCTGGTCGAGGACGGCACGGCGGAGCTGACGGACCTGCGGATCGTGACGCGGTCCGCCGCGGGCATCGAGGTGCGCGGCGCGGCCCGGCCCACCGTGCGGCGCTGCACGGTCGACAACCCGGCCGGGGTCGGCATCGCCGTGCTGGACGGTGCGGGCGGTGTGTTCGAGGAGTGCGAGATCGTCTCGGCCGGCCAGTCCGGGGTCTCGGTCCGCGACGGCGGGCATCCGCGCCTGGACCGCTGCCGGATCCATCACGCCTCCGGGGCGGGCATCGGCGTGACCGGCGAGGGCAGCGGTCTGGAGGCGTTCGGCTGCGAGGTGTACGAGATCAAGGGCAGCGGCATCCAGGTCACCGCCCGCGCTTCGGCCCATCTGACCGACTGCACGGTGCACCGCACGTCGGCGGACGGCGTCACGCTGGACACCGACGCGGTGCTGACGCTCGCCGACTGCGACATCCACGACATCCCGGAGAACGCCGTCGACCTGCGGTCTCGTTCGGTGCTCACGCTGACCCGCTCCACGGTCCGCCGCTTCGGCCGCAACGGGCTCTCGGTCTGGGATCCGGGAACCCGGGTGGACGCCAACCAGTGCGAGATCCACGACAGTACCGGCGACTACCCGGCGGTCTGGGTCAGCGACGGCGCGACGGTGATACTGGACGCCTGCCGGGTGCACGACGTGCCCGACGCGCTGTTCGTCCTCGACCGGGGTTCGCGCGCCGACGTGGTGGACAGCGACCTCTCCCAGATCCGTAACACCGCCGTCTCCGTGAGCGACGGGGCGACCGCGCAGCTGGACGACTGCCGGATCCGTGAGGCGTCCACGGGCGCCTGGTTCCGCGACCACGGCAGCGGCGGCACGCTGAACAACTGCACCATCGACGCGGCGCAGACCGGGGTCATCGTGACCAAGGGCGCGGACCCCACGATCGAGCGCTGCACGGTCACCTCGCCCGCCGAGGCGGGGTTCTACGTCTCGGCCGAGGGCCGGGGCACCTTCGACAGCTGCCGGGTGACGGGCAGCGAGGGTTACGGCTTCCACGTCATGGACGGCTGCCGCACCACGCTGACACGCTGCCGTACCGAGCGGTGTGCCCGCGGCGGTTACGAGTTCCCCGAGGGCGCCGGTCCGTCTGGCGACGGCGGTTCCGCGACCGGCCCGGTGGCCGAGGACTGCACGAGCGACGAGAGCGGTCTCCGTACGGCTCCGGCTCCGGCGCCCGCGGTGCTGACGGAAACCCGGTCGACGCCCGGTCTGCTGGGCGCGCTGCCCGGGCAGCGTGCGGTCGAGCCCGCTGCGGAACCGGTCCCTCCGGTGGAGCCGGCCCGGGACTCCTCGGCGGTCCTCGGTGAACTGGACGCGCTGGTGGGGCTGGAGAGCGTCAAGCGCGAGGTGCGGGCGCTGACCGACATGATCGAGGTGGGCCGCCGCCGTCAGGAGGCCGGGCTCAAGGCCGCGTCCGTCCGCCGCCACCTCGTCTTCACCGGCTCCCCCGGTACGGGCAAGACGACGGTCGCCCGGCTGTACGGGGAGATCCTGGCCTCGCTCGGGGTGCTGGAGCGCGGCCATCTGGTCGAGGTGTCCCGGGTCGACCTGGTCGGCGAGCACATCGGCTCGACGGCGATCCGGACCCAGGAGGCGTTCGACCGGGCGCGCGGCGGGGTGCTGTTCGTCGACGAGGCGTACGCCCTCTCCCCCGAGGACTCCGGCCGGGACTTCGGGCGGGAGGCCATCGACACCCTGGTGAAGCTGATGGAGGACCACCGGGACGCGGTGGTCGTGATCGTCGCGGGCTACACCCACGAGATGGAGCGGTTCCTCACCGTCAATCCCGGGGTGGCCTCACGGTTCTCCCGGACCATCACCTTCAGCGACTACCTCCCCGATGAGCTGCTGCGGATCGTCGAGCAGCAGGCCGAGGAGCATGAGTACAGCCTGGCGGAGGGCACCGGGGAGGCGCTCCTGAAGTACTTCACCGCGCTCCCCAAGGGCCCCGCCTTCGGCAACGGCCGCACCGCCCGGCAGACCTTCGAGTCGATGGTGGAGCGGCACGCGGGCCGGGTCGCCCAGCTCGCCGAGACGAGCACGGCCGACCTGACCCTGCTCTATCCGGAGGACCTCCCCGAGCTGCCCTTCTGAGTCCGTGCCTCCGCCTGTCGCGGGAGAAGTGGGCCCAGCTCCTCCAGAAGGTCGGCGCGCGCGTCGGCGAATGCCGGGTCGGCCTGGTAGTCGGAGTGCCCGAGGATCGGTTCGGGCAGGGGGAGCTTCGTGGTCCGCCCGTAGGCCAGGGGGTCCTTCAGGGGGCCCCGGTCGACGCCCGGGTCGGGGTCGGCGCAGATGCGGACGGGGCCGCCGATCGGGTCGGTGGCCCGCCACAGATTGCGCCAGCAGTGCATCGAGCGGTGCAGCCCGAGCAGCGGTTCGGGGCCGAAGTAGGCCGGGAACCACCGCCCGTACAGCCGCTCCAGCGGTGAGCCGTAGGTAAGCAGCGCGACCCGGCGGCGGGTCGCGTCGGGCAACTGCCAGACGGCGGAGGCGGCGAGCACGCTGCCCTGCGAGTGGCCCGAGATGACGAGCCGGCCCCGGGGCGTGGTCGTCGTCCAGGCGGACATCCGGGAGGCGAGGTCGGGTACGGCGCGCTCGGCGTAGCACGGGGGCGCGAAGGGGTGGGCGGCGCGCGGCCAGAAGGTGCCCACGTCCCAGAGGATGCCGATGGTGCGGCGGGCCGAGGCGTCCTTGTAGGCGCGGCGGCCGCCGGCGACGAACAGTATGAAGCCGAAGCCGATCAGCCAGGAGCCGGTCGACTGCGCGGCCTCGGCGAAGGACTCGAGGAGCGGCCCGCGCCCGTCGGCGGCCCGGCCCGGGACCTCGTCGCTGCGCCAGGAGCCGGCGATCGCGCCCGCCCCGAGCAGCAGGGTGGCGGCGGAGACCACGCCGACGATCCAGGGCGCGGAGTCGGTGAGGGCGGCGGTCGCACGGATCCGGGCGATGCGGCGGGTACGGCCCTCGTCGGCCGGTTCTGGGGCGTACTCCGCCTCGATGACCGGGCCCAGGCGGCGGGCGGTGCGGGCGGTGCGGACGATCAGCACCAGGACCGGGACGAGCAGGAGCAGCAGGAGCACCGGGATGACGGAGGCCTGCCAGCTGAGCAGGACCGGCGGCCCGGCGATGTCGGTGCCGTGGCCCATGCCCGGGGTGCCGGATCCGTCGAGCCAGTCGGCGACGCGCTGGGCGACCCCTCCGGTCATCACGCCACCGAGGGCGCAGGCGAGCATGGCGACCGCGGGGCCGCCGAGTCCGTGCAGGATGGTGCGGGGTTCGGGGGTGCGCCGGTAGAGGCCCCGGGCGACCACGGCGAGGGCGACTACGAGGACGCCCTGGCCGAGGGCGAGGAGCCGGAAGGTGGCCTCGCCGGGCAGGCTGCCGGAGGACTGCCAGTCCGGGCGCGACCAGGACGCGTACAGGACGGCGAGGGTGAGCAGGGCGAGGGCGGAGCCGGGCAGATAGGTGATGAGGGCGGCGTCCAGCCGGGTGTCGCGGGTGCGTTCGCTGCGGCCCCGGCGGCAGACGACCCAGACGACGACGATCGCGCAGAGGACGATGCCGCCTTCGACGGCCGCGCCGAGGAACCGGGGCACCGGGCCGTCGGCGCCCCGGTCGTGTCGGGCGGCGGCGCCGGCGACGGCTGCGGCGACGGTCAGGAACCCGGCCGCGGTGTGGGCGGCGCGGAGCCGGGCGACGAGCCGGCGGCCGTACCAGAAGCCGGGCCTGCCGAGCGCGGGGCGGACCGAAGCGGGCGGGTGCGGGGCCCCGTCGGCGTCCGGGTCGGGTGCGCCGGGGCCGTGGGCCTCCTGTGAGCCGTCGGGGTCGTGCGCGCCGGTCTCCCCGACGTCCAGGGGGCGTTGGGCCTCGTACGCGCTCCAGGTCCGGTTGGACAGGTACCACAGGAGCCCGACCAGGGCCGCTGGCACGACGGCCGCCAGGGCGAGGCGGCGTCCGGGCTGGGACCACCAGCCGCCCTGATGGGCCGACAGGAAGCCGAGCCAGGAGCGGCGTTCGGCGCAGGCCTCGGCGCCCGCGCACTGCCAGGCCAGCAGGTCCAGGGCGACCTCGCAGGCGGCCGCCGTGAGCAGCACGGTGAGGCTGAGCGCGACGAGCCGCACCAGGACGCCGTACAGCCGTACCGCGCGGGTGCGGCCGGGGGCGGTGGGGCGCATCCAGTGGGCGAGGTTGACCACCATGAACGGCAGGAGCAGCAGCCACAGCGCGCGGGAGCCGTTGCCGGAGGTGAGTCCGGACCAGCAGTACGCCTCGGCGACGGGCTCGCCCCGGTAGCGCTCGGGGTGCTTCTCGCCGTGGGCGTCGTCGGTGCGCCGGTACACGGCGGCGGTCGCGTCCCCGGTGACCCGGACGGTTCGGGGGTCGCCCAGCATCTCCTGCGGGGTGGCGCCGCCGACGCCGTGGACGAGCAGTTCCAGTGCGGTCCCGGTGTGCTGCGGGGGCGGGGAGGCCGACGGGGGCGGGGGCGGGGCTGCAGGAGCCAAGGGGGAACTCTCTCTCGGGTGCGCCGGCCTCGCGGCCGACGAAGACGTGCACAGGAGCGGGTGGGGCGGGGCCGGGACGCCGTGGGCTCCGGGCGTGGTGATCCGCCGGTCGTCGTCCGGACCCAGGATTCCGGGCGCGGGGCGGGGGCGTGAGCGGTCACACGGAATCTCCCCAGGTGATACGCCGGACATGCCTGCGTGGCAGGATGAGCGTGTCGCGCAGACCGCTGCGGCCCGTACGGCAGAGGGAAGGACCGGACCCGGCGTTGAGCGAGAATCAGAACCTGCTCGCGGAGCAGCGCCGCGCGCTGATCCTCGACGAGGTGCGCAGGCGTGGTGGGGTCCGGGTCAACGAACTGACCCGCAAGCTGAACGTCTCCGACATGACGATCCGCCGGGATCTGGACGCGCTGGCCCGCCAGGGCGTCATCGAGAAGGTCCACGGCGGTGCGGTCCCGGTCGTCGAGGCGAGTACGCACGAGCCCGGGTTCGAGGCGAAGTCGGCGCTGGAGCTGAGCGCCAAGGAGGACATCGCGCGGGCGGCGGCGGCGTTGGCGCTGCCCGGCAGTGCCATCGCCCTCTCGGGCGGGACGACGACGTTCGCGCTGGCCCGGCATCTGCTGGACGTGCCCGATCTGACGGTGGTGACCAACTCGGTGCGGGTGGCGGACGTGTTCCACGACGCGCAGCGTCCGACCGGGGGGCGCGGCGCGCGGCCCGGGGCGGCGACGGTGGTGCTGACGGGCGGGGTGCGCACGCCCTCGGACTCGTTGGTGGGGCCGGTCGCGGACCGGGCCATCGACTCCCTCCACTTCGACGTGCTGTTCCTCGGCGTGCACGGGATCTCGGCCGAGGCCGGGCTCTCGACGCCCAATCTCGCGGAGGCGGAGACCAACCGCCGTTTCGTCCGGGCGGCGCGCCGGATCGTGGTCGTGGCCGATCACACCAAGTGGGGCACGGTGGGCCTGAGTTCCTTCGCCGCCCTGGAGGAGGTCGACACGTTCGTCACGGACGCGGGGCTGGCGCCGGAGACGCGCGCGGAGATCGGGGAACATCTGCCGGGTCTGCTGGTGGCGGGTTCCCCCGCCGAGACGGCCGCGCCCCCCGGGGCCGCCGACGCCGTGCCCGCCACCGAGGGCTGAGGCGGGCTCTCCGGATTCCGTTCGGCCCGGCGCGGGGCCGCCGGACACCCCATAGGATCGTGGTGTGGCCGTCTTCCGGATCGAGCGCTTCTCCCCTCTCCCCGCAGCCGAGGCCTGGCGCCGGGTGACCGACTGGGAGCGGCATGCCGCGCAGGTGCCGTTGACCGCGATCTCGGTCCCGACCGGGCTTCCCTCGCAGCTCGGGACGGTCTTCGTGGCGCGCACGGGGCTGGGCCCGCTGGCGTTCGACGATCCGATGGAAGTGGTGCGGTGGACGCCGCCGGCCGGGGGCCGGGCCGGGGTCTGCCGACTGGAGAAGCGGGGCTCCGTGGTGCTGGGCCGGGCCTCCATCGACGTGCTTCCGACGGATTCCGGTTCCCATGTGGTCTGGGTCGAGGAGCTGCGGGTGCGGCTGGTGCCCCGGTGGGGTGACCCGCTGCTCGCCTCCACCGGGCGCCGGATGTTCGGCAAGGTCCTGGACTCCCTGCTCGCCTGACCCTGGCGACGTGCCCGGGCGAGGCGTGCTGGTGATGTGACCGTCACACGATTGACTCGTCTGTCGGTATGACATCCCGCCACGGTCCCCTGAAGGCACCCCTTTCATGCCGATCCGTCAACCGCAGCAGCGGACCGGCGTACGCCCCGACCGCACGGGCGTGCAGCAGGCGAGGCCGCCCTCGTGGAGCACTACCCCCGCCTGGTGCGCCTCGCCCACGTCGTGCTGGCGCCGGCGCTCGGCCGGCACCGCCGGGTCCTGGCCGCCCACGCCGTCGTCCAGCGGGCCTGCCCGCGGCCGGGAGCAGCGCGGGGAGCCCCCGCGTTCCCGCCCGGTCCCGGCTGCCGGAAGCTCCGGCGGGCACGGGAGGGACGCTCTCGGCGGTGCGCTGAGCCCGCCCCGTGACCGGGGAGGCGTCACCGTACCGATGGCGTCGATGCCGCCGTACGGAGTCTCCGGCCGGTGGGACGTACCGTCCGGTGCCAGACTCGGACAGGTGACGGATCTTGATGACGGCTCTGACGCCGGCTCCGACGACCTGAGGCTTCCCGACGGTCGGGGCCACCGCCCCGACGGCTCACGTCCGCGCTGTCTGGTGACCGGGGCCACCGGCTACATCGGCGGCCGGCTGGTGCCCGCCCTGCTCGATTCGGGGCACCGGGTACGCGCCCTGGCCAGGACGCCGCAGAAGCTGCGCGACTATCCCTGGGCGGACCGGGTGGAGGTGGTGCGCGGCGATGTCACCGACGCCGTGTCCCTGGCGGAGGCGATGCGGGGCGTCGATGTGGCGTACTACCTGGTGCACGCGCTCGGTTCCGGTGCGGACTTCGAGGAGACCGACCGTAATGCCGCCCGGGCCTTCGGGGAACAGGCGCGGGCGGCCGGGGTGCGCCGGATCGTGTATCTGGGTGGGCTGACCCCCGCCGGGGTGCCGGAGAAGGACCTGTCGCCCCATCTGCGTTCGCGGGCCGAGGTGGGGCACATCCTGCTGGACTCCGGGGTGCCGACGGCGGTGCTGCGCGCCGCGATCGTCATCGGTTCGGGGTCCGCCTCGTTCGAGATGCTGCGCTATCTGACGGAACGGCTGCCGCTGATGATCACCCCGAGCTGGGTGCGGACCCGGATCCAGCCGGTGGCCGTACGGGACGTGATCCGGTATCTGGTGGGGTGCGCGACGCTGCCCGACGAAGTGAACCGGGCCTTCGACATCGGCGGCCCGGACGTCATGACGTACCGGGACATGATGCAGCGCTACGCCCGGGTGGCTGGGCTGCGGCCGCGGCTGATCCTGCCCGTGCCGGTGCTCACCCCGACGCTCTCCAGCCACTGGATCGGTCTGGTCACACCGGTGCCCAGCTCCATCGCCCGGCCGCTCACGGAGTCGCTGCGCCACGAGGTGGTCTGCCGGGAGCACGACATCAAGGAGTACGTCCCCGATCCGCCGGACGGTTCCATGGGCTTCGACCGGGCGCTGCGCCTGGCCCTGAAGCGGATCCAGGAGGCGCGGGTCGACACCCGCTGGTCCAACGCCTCGGTGCCCGGCGCGCCGAGCGACCCGCTGCCCACCGACCCGGACTGGGCGGGCGGCAGCCTCTACCGCGACGAGCGGGAGCTGGCCGTGCCGGTCGGGCCGGACGCGCTGTGGCGGGTGATCGAGGGCATCGGCGGGGAGAACGGCTGGTATTCCTTCCCCCTGGCCTGGGCGGTGCGCGGCTGGCTTGACCGGCTCGTCGGCGGGGTGGGGCTGCGGCGCGGCCGACGGGACGCCCAGCGGCTGCGGGTGGGCGACTCACTGGACTTCTGGCGGGTGGAGGAGATCGTGCCGGGCGAACTGCTGCGGCTGCGGGCCGAGATGCGGCTGCCGGGCCTGGCCTGGCTGGAGCTGTCGGTGCGCGGCGACGAGCGGGGCGGGACGGTGTACGGGCAGCGTGCCCTGTTCCATCCGCGCGGGCTGCCCGGTCATGCGTACTGGTGGAGCGTGTGGCCCTTCCACTCGGTGGTGTTCGGCGGAATGGCGCGCAACATCGCCGAGGCGGCCGCTGCTGAGGAGAAGCGCCGTGCGCCGATGGCCGACAGTGGTACGGACAACTGACGGCACGGCCGCTATGGTGTGCGGCCGGACGCACCCTGGGGTGTGCCCGGCCCCACACGCCGCAGACCGCCGGGAGGTACACGGGATGGCACGCCGACTCCGTACCGTGGGACGGGAGTTCGTCGACTCCGCGCCGCTACGTCTGGTGTTCGCCGCCGAGGTGTCCGCGCCGGTGGACGTGGTGTACCGCGCGCTCGCCGAGGACGTCGCGTCCTGGCCGTCCTGGTTCACCGCCGTCACCCGGGCCACGCCCACCGAAGCGGGCGCGGGCCGTGAGGTGCGGCTGCGGGGCGGGGTCCGGTTCCGCGAGACGATCGTGGCCGCCGAACCGGACAGCTGCTACGCCTACCGGGCCGACGAGTCCAACGCGCCGGGCCTGCGGGCCCTGTTGGAGGAGTGGCGGCTCACTCCGGAGGGGTCCGGGACCCGGGTGCAGTGGACCTTCGCCGCCGACGGGACGGGGCTGTTCCGTCTGGTGCTGAGCCTGGCCCGGGCGGGGGTGGGCCGGTCCTTCCGGGACGCCGTGCGCCGCCTGGACGCACGGCTGGCGACGAGGACGCCCTGAGACGCACCGGAGCCCGGCCTCAGCAGGGCCAGGTACCGGTGGTGAGGAACTCGTCGATGGCGGCGGTGTACGGGGCGACGTCCAGGCCCTGTTCCTCCAGCCACGAATCGGAGTAGTACTTGTCCAGGTAGCGGTCGCCGGGGTCGCACAGCAGCGTGACGACGCTGCCCTGCTCGCCCCGCTCCACCATCTCGGCGATCAGCTTGAACGCGCTCCACAGGCCGGTGCCGGTGGAGCCGCCCGCCTTGCGGCCGATGGCGCGGTCCAGGGCGCGGACGGCGGCGACGCTGGCGGCGTCGGGCACCTTCATCATGCGGTCGATGGCGCCGGGCACGAAGCTGGGCTCCATGCGTGGGCGGCCGATGCCCTCGATGCGCGAGCCGCGGTCGCTGGTGGCGAGCGGGTCGTTGCGGGTCCAGCCGTCGAAGAAACAGGAGTTCTCCGGGTCGGGCACACAGATGCGGGTGTCGTGCTGAAGGTAGTGGACGTAGCGGGCGACGGTCGCCGAGGTGCCGCCGGTCCCGGCGGTGGCGACGATCCAGGCAGGTTCCGGGTAGCGTTCCAGGCGCAGTTGCTGGTAGATCGACTCCGCGATGTTGTTGTTGCCGCGCCAGTCGGTGGCGCGCTCCGCGTAGGTGAACTGGTCCATGTAGTGCCCGCCGGTCTCGGCGGCGAGGGCTGCGGACTGCTCGTACATCGTGCGCGAGTCGTCGACGAAGTGGCACTGGCCGCCGTGGAATTCGATCAGGCGGCACTTCTCGGGGCTGGTGGTGCGCGGCATCACGGCGATGAACGGGACGCCGATCAGCTTGGCGAAGTACGCCTCCGACACGGCGGTCGAACCGCTGGACGCCTCGATGACCGGCTTGCCCGGCCGGATCCAGCCGTTGCAGAGCCCGTACAGGAAGAGCGAGCGGGCCAGGCGGTGCTTGAGGCTGCCGGTGGGGTGCGTCGACTCGTCCTTGAGGTAGAGGTCGATGCCCCACGCCTCGGGCAGCGGGAAGCGCAGCAGGTGGGTGTCGGCGGAGCGGTTGGCGTCGGCCTGGACCTTGCGGACGGCCTCCTTCAGCCAGGCCCGGTACTCCGGGTCGCTGCGGTCGACGTCCACGGTCGCCGTGGCCCCGTGCCCGTGTGCGTGCTCACTGGTGTCCATGGGCCTGCTCCTGTTGGTCGTCGATCCGGTTCTCGTACCTCCACGATATGCACCCCACCTGCACAAACGGTCACTTTGATGGTCCATAGCGCTGCCTTTGAGCGGTACCCCCGGGGTGGCTGCTGAGGGCGGTGCGGGTGGCCCTGCAACGGGACTCCAGGCCCTCTGGCGATCCGGCCCGTACCAGGGCACACTGCACAGCAGGAGTGGTGACGAAGGGGGGCGAATCCGCGATGGCGGACGTCGAGTTCAGTGCGTCGGGGGTCAGGATCGAACGCTTCACCAGATCGCTGACCAGAGCTGGTCAGGTGGTCGTCAAGGACGGCCGGCTGTCCCTGCTCACGAGCAACGGGCGGGAGATCGACAGCGCCCCGGTGGGCACGGTCAGCACACGCAAGTGGTGGTTCATCGCGACGGATTCCGTCATCGCCCGGGTGAACGGGGTGCGCTACCGGTTGACGATGGGGCAGCGCAGCCGCAGACGGGACGGTGCGGCTCCACTACGGCGTTTCCTGGAGACGCTTCGCAGCGCCCGGGGCCGCCGGGACTGACCGACCGGTACGGACACGGCGGGCCGGTTCCCCGGGCCGTCGGGCTCCCCCGCGAGTTGCGGAGCCGCATCCCCTGAGCCACGCTGGATCCACGTCACTGAAGGTGCACCCTCGGTGACAGAGCGATCCGCTCCACGGACCGGGTCGCGCGACACGAGCAGACACGACAGGAGCAGAGCGGATCCGGCAGTCAGTCGTCCGCCGGCTCCGTTCGTATCTCTTCTCTTCTTCCGGACCTATTTCGGGGAGTCGCAGCCGTGATCAGCGAGCCAAGCAGGCACTGCACGGTGGAGCTCCAGGCCCTGCCGTCGCGGATCGGTCAGGTCCGCAGAATCATCTCGGCGCAACTGCGCTACTGGCATCTCGATCCTCTGATCGACCAGGCGGCCCTGGGCGTCACCGAGCTTCTCACCAACGTTCACCGGCACGCACAGCCGGACAAGTCATGCACCGTCGACATCGAGCTGCTGCTCGACCGTCTGACGATCTCCGTCCACGACCACGACCCGCGCCTGCCCACGGTGAACGAGGCGGACTCGTTCGCCACGTCGGGCCGGGGCCTGGCCCTGATCGCCGCCGTCAGCGAGAGCTGGGGCGTGCGGCCGATCGGCTCGGCCGGGAAGGCCGTCTGGTTCACCCTGCCCGCGGCCAGTGGCACCTCGACCCTGCCACCGCTCGCGGTGTACGGGTCGATGACCGACGGGCCGTTCGGGGCCGTGACCATCACCCCCGACGACATCGCGGCCCTGCCCGCCCGGTCGGCCGTCGTCGGCTGACCGGGCAGGGCTGGGCCGGACAGGGCCGCGAGGAGGGCCGTCGTCCGACGGGGCGGCAGTGGTGGTGAACGGCGCGTAGGCGGCGGGGCCGATCGGGCTTCGGCCGACGCGGGCTTCACACCGACGTGGGCTTCACGCCGACGCGGGCTTCGGGGCGACGCGGGCTTCACGTCAGCGCGGCGAGGGGGTCGTCGAGGACCGGCTGCCAGGCCAGTTCGGCAGCGCCCACCAGGCTGTTGTATGCCAGGGTGCACGGCAGGATCGGCACACTGCCGCTGCGCCCCCACAGGCTCCGGTCGGCGACGACGGCGCGCAGCCGTTCCGGGTCCGCCTCCAGCAGGTCGCGGTGGAGCCCGCCGAGGATGATGCGGTCGGGGTTGAGGATGTTGACCAGCCCGGCGAGCCCGAGACCCAGGCGGTCGATCAGCGCCTCGGCGGCGTGCCGCACGGCGGGGTCGCCGTACTCCGCGCGGAGCAGGTTCCCGGCCTGCTTGAGGAGGGACTCCTCGGGGCCCGGTTCGCGGCGGGCGGTGGTGAGGAAGGCGAGCGGGTCGGTCTCCACGTCGAGACAGCCGCGCCCGCCGCAGTGGCAGGGCCGCCCCTCGGGGTTCACGGTGAGATGGCCCACCTCCAGCGCGAGGCCCGAACTACCGCTGTGCAGGCGGCCGTCGAGCACGAGCGCGCCGCCGACGCCCCGGTGACCGGTGGCCACGCACAGCAGGTGCTGGGCACCACGCCCCGCGCCGTGCCGGTGCTCGGCCAGCGCGGTGAGGTTGACGTCGTTGCCGGTGAACGCGGGTCCGGTGATGCCCGCTTCGCGGACGCAGGCGGCGAAGATGTCCCGGACCGGGGAGCCGGCGGGCCAGGCGATGTGGAGCGGGTTGAGGGCCGTCCCCTCCGGCTCGGCGACCGCCGACGGCACTGCGAGCCCGGCCCCCACGCAGCGCAGCCCGCTCTCGCGCAGCAGCCCCGCCCCCGCCTCCACGACCTCGCCGAGGACCTGGGCCGGGTCGGCCATCACCGCGACACAGCCCGGCGAGGTGGCGACGATCCGGCCGCCGAGCCCGACGAGCGCGGCCCGGAAGCCGTCGGCGTGCACCTGGGCGGCGAGGACGACGGGACCGGTCTCCAGGACGGACAGCCGGTGCGAGGGGCGGCCCTGGGATCCGGCCGCCGACCCGGGGCTGGAGTCGACCCGGATCAGCCCGAGCGCCTCCAGTTCCGCGGCGACCGCCCCGGCGGTGGCGCGGGTGACGCCGAGTTCGGAGGTGAGCACGGCCCGGGTGGGGGCGCGTCCGGTGTGGACCAGCTCCAGTGCGGGCCCGAGCGCACTGCGGCCCCTCTCCAACTTCGTCCGGGTGGTGGTCGCCTTGCCGTTCATGGGGGCGAGTCTCCCATGATCCGGAGGCGCCCCGGACGCCCAGGGCCGGTCCGGGGATCCCGTTCCGGCCAAGGCCGCACCCCCCGGAACGTCCGGTGCGCAGCAGTGTTGCGTCCGCCTCCGGAGCGCCCCTATGCTGAGTTTGTGCCGCTACTAAACAAACTGCGGACGGCCCTACCGGGGGGATCTGGCGGAGACACCGCCCCACCCGCGTCGGCCCGCCTCCGTACCGCGCTGACCGTGTTCTTCGCCCTCGACGGGTTCCTCTTCGCCGGCTGGGTGGTCCGCATCCCGGCCATCAAGCAGCAGACCGGCGCCTCGGCCTCCACCCTCGGCCTCGCCCTGCTCGGCGTCTCCGCCGGTGCGGTGATCACCATGATGCTCACCGGTCGGCTCTGCCGCCGTCATGGCAGTCATGCCGTCACCGTGGTCTGCGGCGTCCTGCTTCCCCTGAGCATCGCCCTGCCCGCCCAGACACGTTCGCCGCTCTCCCTCGGTCTCGTGCTGCTGGTGTTCGGCGCGGCGTACGGCGGGATGAACGTGGCGATGAACAGCGCCGCCGTCGACCTGGTCGCCGCACTGCGCCGACCCGTGATGCCCAGCTTCCACGCGGCGTTCAGCCTGGGCGGCATGGTCGGCGCCGGGCTCGGCGGGCTGGTCGCGGGGGGACTCTCCGCGTCCACCCACCTCTTCCTGCTGGCCGGGATCGGTCTGCTCGTCACCGCGTTCGCCGGCCCTTCCCTGATGCGCCACCGCCCGCCTCCCGCCGCCCCGGAGGCCGTCGACCCGCAGCAGCCGAAACAGCGGCTGTCGCCCCGGGCCCGTCGGATCGTCGTGCTCTTCGGCGTGATCGCCCTGTGCACGGCGTACGGGGAAGGGGCCCTCGCCGACTGGGGCGCACTGCACCTGGAGCAGGACCTGGACGCACACCCCGGGCTCGCCGCCGCCGGATACGCGCTGTTCGCCCTGACGATGACAGCGGGCCGGCTGACCGGAACCATACTCCTGGAACGGCTCGGGCAGACCCGCACCCTCGTCCTCGGCGGCGCGACGGCCGCGGCCGGGATGCTGCTGGGCTCGCTGGCGCCGACCACCTGGCTGGCACTGGCCGGGTTCGCGGTCACCGGCCTTGGACTCGCCAACATCTTCCCCGTCGCGGTGGGGCGCGCAGGCGAACTCGCGGGGCCGAGCGGGGTCGCCGCGGCCTCGACACTGGGCTACGGCGGGATGCTGCTCGGCCCGCCCGCGATCGGCTTCCTCGCCGACTGGTTCTCGCTGCCGCTGGCCCTGACGACGGTCGCCCTGCTGGCCGCGGCGGCGGCCACCCTCGGGTACGGGGCCCGCAACGCCACGTCGGACGCGCACAGCTGATCACCGCACACCCGGTCGATTGAGTAGCCGTACTCAGGCGACGCCCGCTCCCCCGGCGCACGATGGAACCCTCGACCGAGCAAGAAGCAAGGGAGCACACGATGAAGCGGCTGACCGGCAACGCGCACCTGAACACCCTGGTCCGGCTGACCTTCCGCAACCCTGCTTCCCTGGTCTACCTCGGGCTGGTGCTCGCGACGACGCTCTTCGTCGCCGTGGACACCCTGTTCGTCGCCCACGAGGACGCCTCGTTCTCCGGCGTCTGGCTGTTCCTCCTCGCGGCCCCGACCATCGTCCTGTTCTTCTTCGGCAGCTCCCTGGCGGGCGCCGAGGCGGGCGGGCCCGCGTGGTTCCTGGTGCTCGGCCTGGTGTTCTCGGTCCTCGTCCAGTCGCTGGCCCTGGGGTGGTTCGTCCGCCTGGTGCGCCGGGCCGGATCGACCGGATCCGCGCACCCGCAGGGCGTCTGACACCCGGAGGGCGGCCGGCGGGGCCCTGGCACAATCACCGCCATGCAGATCGCCGAGCACATCGCGTCGCTGTCCGAGGAAGGGCGGCTGCTAGCGGCCGCCGCCGAGCGGGCCGGATCGGGGGCATCCGTTCCGACCTGCCCCGGCTGGCAGATACGCCATCTGCTGCGGCACACCGGCATGGTGCACCGATGGGCGGCGGCGTTCATCACCGAGGGGCATACGACCTACCGGCCCGACGGCGGTGAACCCGCGCTCGACGGCGCCGAACTCCTGGCCTGGTTCCGCGAGGGCCATCGTCATCTGGTCCGGGCTCTGGAGGAAGCGCCCGTCGACCTGGACTGCTGGACCTTCCTGCCGGCCCCCTCGCCCCTGGCGTTCTGGTCCCGCCGTCAGCTCAACGAGACGACGGTGCACCGCGTGGACGCCGAATCGGCGCTCGGCGGTCCGCTGACCCCGGTGCCCGCGGACCGGGCGGTCGACGGCATCGATGAACTCCTCACCGGATTCCACGCCCGGCCCAAGAGCAAGGTCCGCTCCAAGAAGCCCCGCACGCTGCGGGTGCGTGCCGTGGACACGGAGGCGTCCTGGACAGTACGGATCTCCCAGGACCCGCCGCAGACCGTACGGTCGGCCGCCGGGGCAGACCGGGGTGACGGCGTCGACTGCGAGCTGAGCGGTACGGCCGAAGGGCTCTACCTCACCCTCTGGAACAGGCTGCCGCTCACCGCCCTCACCCTGCGCGGCGACCGCTCGGTGGCCCGGCTCTGGACGGACAACTCCGCGGTCACCGGGTGAGTGCCGGGGCGACGAGAAAGGTGTGGGGCCCGCCGGACATATGTCCGGCGGGCCCCACACCTTGGTGCGCCAGTGCCGTGGCAGGCGGCGTCTGCCCGTCGAGGAGTGGCGTCCGGTGCGTGCTCCCGGTGTGAGTACGCCGCCGGGAAGGGCGGCGCCGCGCCGGTCAGGCCGTAGCGACGCCGCGCAGACCCACCGAGCGGGCCAGTTCCGCCGCGGCCTGCCGGAACAGCGGCTCTCGCGCCTCGACGACCCGGTTGAACTGGCCGAACAGCTCGAAGGAGATCAGCCCGAACAGCTGGGCCCAGGCGGCGACCAGGGCCGCCACTGCCGCCGGAGGTACCTCCTGGGCGAACCCGGCGGCCATCCGCTCCGCGTCGGCGCGCAGGCCGGGGGCGAGCGGAGGCATGTCGAGGGCGTCGGCCAGGAACGCGGCACGGACGATGTCGATGAAGACCAGGCCCACCCGCGACGCGGGCCCCACCGTGTCCATCGGGGCGCTGTAGCCGGGAACGGGCGAGCCGTAGATCAGGGCGTACTCATGCGGGTGGGCGAGCCCCCACTCCCGTACGGCACAGGCGACGGCGACCCAGCGATCGACGGGCGGAACGGTCGCGGCCCGCTCCGCCGCCCCTTCCGCGACCTCGCCGATCGCGTCGAACGCGTCGACGATCAAGGCGGTGAGCAGGTCGTCGCGGCTGGGAAAGTAGCGGTAGAGCGCGGAGGAGACCATGCCCAGCTCCCGGGCGACGGCCCGTAGCGAGAGCTTCGCCGCGCCCTCCTCGGCGAGCTGCTTCCTGGCCTCGTCCTTGATTGCCGCGGTCACTTCGATACGGGCGCGTTCCCTGGCCCCTCGGACGGTGCTCATGCGATCAGTCTGCCATGCGAACGGAGCACCGACCAAGAACGAGAGCAGCGCTCTTGCTTCTGAACGGGCCCCCGTGCACACTGATCTCAAGCGAGAGCACTGCTCTCACAATATTCCGGGAGTCACCATGCCGCAGCACACCTACTACCTCCGGGCGAGCGCCTCCGCCAACCGCCTCAACAAGGTCGTCGGCTGGCTGGCCCGGCACGGCCTCAGTCTGATGGGCTCCGCCGAGCTGTCGGTGCGCGGGCGCAGGAGCGGGCAGATGCAGCGCGTCCCGGTCAACACCCACGCCTTCGAGGGCGACCGGTACCTGGTCTCGGCCCGGGGCCACTCGCAGTGGGTGCGCAACATGCGCGTCGCGGGCGGCGGAGAGCTGCGGCTGGGGCGCAAGGTCAGCCGCTTCACCGCCGTGGAGATCGCCGACGACGCGCAGAAGGCGCGGATCGTCCGCGCCTATCTGGTGCGGTGGGGCTGGGAGGTCAACCAGTACTTCCAGGGGATCACGGCGAAGTCCACGGACGCCGAGCTGCTGGCTGCCTGCCCGGACCACCCGGTCTTCCGCATCACCGTCGAGGCCTGAGCCGTGCCCGGAACGGGCTCGGGGTGCCGCATCCGCCCGGCAGGACGGATGCGGCACCCCGACAAGTGCGGTCGTGATGTGCGTGTCCGGTGCCGTGGCAGGCGACGTTCGCCCGTCAAGGAGTGGCGTCCGGTGCGTGCTCCCGGTGTGCCTGCCGGAAGCCCTCGTACCGGACGTACCTGGGATTTCGGCCGGTGCGGCGAGCGTGCGTGCCGGGCGTCGCGACGGGGCGAACGCCGCCTGTCACCGCACCAGGGCGTGTTTCGAAAGTCCCGCCTGCTCGGCGACGTCTGGCACGCACGCTCGCCGCGTTGTCGGGATCACCCCGATACATTCAGTATCGGGGCGACCCTCCGCCTTGCGATCGCACGCACCAGACGCGGCCGAGCCCGCCCTCCGGGCGGACGGCGCTCCTTTCGAAACACGCCCTAGCGGTCCATCGCGGACAGCGCCCGCTGCGCCAGCGGGTGCGTACGGACCAGCTCGGCCAGCGACGTCGTCCCCCGGGTGACCCCGGCGAACGCCTTCCACGCCGGGCGGAAGCCGGTCAGCACCGCGTGCAGCACTCCCGGGCGGCGTTCGAACAGCTTGAGCATGCGGCGGCCGACGCCCATCTCCACGCCGAGGCCCGCCTTGATGGCGAAGGCGTAGTTGAGGGCCTGACGGCGGGCGTCCACCGCATCGTGCGACTCCGCGATCCTGACCGCCCACTCCCCCGCGAGCCGGCCCGACCGCAGCGCGAAGGAGATGCCTTCGCGGGTCCACGGCTCCAGCAGTCCGGCCGCGTCCCCGCAGACCACGACCCGACCGCGGGAGAGCGGCGAGTCGTCGCTGCGGCAGCGGGTCAGATGGCCCGAGGAGACGGCCGGCTCGAACCCGGCGAGGCCGAGGCGGGCGATGAAGTCCTCCAGATACCGCTTGGTGCCGGCGCCGTCGCCGCGCGCCGAGATGACGCCCACGGTGAGGGTGTCCCCCTTGGGGAAGACCCAGCCGTAACTTCCCGGCATCGGGCCCCAGTCGATGAGCACCCGGCCCGCCCAGTCCTCGGCGACGGTGGCCGGAACCGGGATCTCCGCCTCCAGGCCGAGGTCGACCTGGTCGAGCTTCACCCCGACATGGGCTCCTATCCGGCCCGCACTGCCGTCCGCGCCGACGACCGCCCGGGCGAGCACCGTCTCGCCACCGGCCAGCACCACGGCGACCGTTCGCCGGTCGGGCACGGCGGGACCGTGCTGCTCGACCCGCACCACCGATGCCCCGGTGCGCAGTTCGGCCCCGGCCTTCTGCGCCTCCTCCACAAGACCGGCGTCGAACTCCGGGCGGTTGATGAGCCCGAAGAGCATGCGCCGGGAGCGGCGGGTGCGGGACAACTTGCCGTTGAGCGAGAAGGTGACCGCGTGGATGCGGTCCTTCAGCGGCAGTTCGAACCCGGGCGGCAGGGAGTCCCGCGAGAAGCCGATGATTCCCCCGCCGCAGGTCTTGTAGCGCGGCAGTTCCGCTTTCTCCAGCAGCAGGACCCTCCGGCCCGCCACGGCTGCCGCGTACGCCGCCGATGCGCCGGCCGGTCCGGCGCCGACCACGACGACGTCCCACACGGACGACTCTTCCGGCTCATGTCCGGCGTCTGCGTTCTCGCTGCTCACGATGTGCTTCTGCTCCTGATCCGACCAGTGGCCCCAAGCTGCTCACGGCATCCTACGGCGCGTTCCGGCCGAGCCCTCCTGTGGGAGGATCGGCCTTGATTCCGTCGTACATACGTCGCCGCACACAGACGGCGTCGTGCACGGTCGCGTACACACCGCGCCCTACCCATAACGTCGCACCCACGAGGAGCGTGCCCATGACCGCCCGTCCGATTTCCGAGACCGTCGCCTCGTTGATGCCCCGCGCCCGGGAGGAGCTGGCCGAACTGGTGGCGTTCCAGTCGGTGGCGGACCCGGCGGTGTTCCCGAGGAGCGAGTGCGAGGGCGCGGCGAACTGGGTGGCCGACGCGCTGCGCGCCGAGGAGTTCACGGACGTCGCGCTGCTGGACACCCCCGACGGCACGCAGTCCGTCTACGGGTTCCTGCCGGGGCCGGCCGGTGCGCCGACCGTGCTGCTCTACGCGCACTACGACGTGCAGCCGCCGCTGGACGAGTCTGCGTGGATCTCCCCGCCGTTCGAGCTCACCGAGCGCGACGGTCGCTGGTTCGGGCGGGGCGCGGCCGACTGCAAGGGCGGGTTCATCATGCACCTGCTCGCGCTGCGCGCCCTCAAGGCGAACGGCGGCGTCCCGGTCTCGGTGAAGGTGATCGCCGAGGGTTCCGAGGAGCAGGGCACCGGTGGTCTGGAGCGGTACGCGGAGGCGCACCCGGAGCTGCTGGCGGCCGACACGATCGTCATCGGCGACACGGGGAACTTCCGGGTCGGGCTGCCGACGGTCACGGCGACGCTGCGGGGGATGACGATGCTGCGTGTGCGGCTGGACACCCTTGAGGGGAACCTGCACTCGGGGCAGTTCGGCGGCGCGGCCCCGGACGCGCTGGCCGCGATGATCCAGTTGCTGGCCTCGCTGCGCGCCGAGGACGGGACGACCACGATCGACGGTCTGACCGGCGACGCCGGCTGGGACGGCCTCCAGTACCCGGAGGCGGAGTTCCGTCAGGACGCCAAGGTGCTCGACGGGGTGGAGCTGATCGGCACGGGCACGGTCGCGGACCGGATCTGGGCCCGTCCCGCCGTCACCGTCATCGGCATCGACTGCCCGCCGGTGGTCGGCGCGACCCCGTCCGTGCAGGCGAGCGCGCGGGCGCAGATCAGCCTGCGGGTGCCGCCGGGCCACGACGCGGCCGAGGCGACGAAGCTCCTCACCGCACACCTGGAGTCGCGTGCTCCGTGGGGTGCGCGGGTGCGGGTGGAACAGGTGGGCCAGGGCCAGCCGTTCCGCGCGGACATGACCAGCCCGGCGTACACGGCGATGGCGGACGCGATGCGGGACGCCTACCCGGGCCAGGAGATGCAGTCCTCCGGCATGGGCGGTTCCATCCCGCTGTGCAACACGCTCGCGGGTCTCTACCCGGAAGCGGAGATCCTGCTGATCGGGCTGAGCGAGCCCGAGGCGCAGATCCACGCGGTGAACGAGAGCGTGTCGCCCGAGGAGCTGGAGCGGATGTCGGTCGCCGAGGCGCTGTTCCTGCGGAACTACGCGGAGTCGAAGAAGGTCTGACCCCGCCCACGGCTGCCTTCGAGGAGCCCCGGGGCGCCCTTCGCCCTCGGCGAAGTCGCCCGCAGCGTAGATCCGTGCGGCGGACGTCCGCCGCTGCGTACGTTCGCCGCATGGATCTCGTCGAGGTGCTCCCCCAGTTGCATATGTTCCGCTTCCGGATCGGTCAGGCCTATCTCTGGCGCGACGGGACGGACCTGACCCTGATCGACGCGGGCGACATCGAGTCGGCCGCGGCGATCGAGGACGCGATCCGCACGCTCGGCCGCGCCCCGGCCCGGATCCGCCGCATCGTCCTCACCCACGGCCACCGCGACCATTACGGGGCCGCGCAGGAGCTGGCGGACCGGCACGGCGCCGAGATCATCGCCCACGCGCTGGACGCCCCGGTGGTACGGGGCGAACGCCCCGTACCGGAGCCGGACCTGCTGGAGTGGGAACTGCCGCTGTGGGAGCACGGGCTGACGTGCCCCGACGCCCCGCCCACCCGGGTCGACCGCGAGGTGACCGGCGGCGAGGTGCTGCCGTTCGGGGACGGCGCGCGAGTGGTCCACGCCCCCGGTCACACACCGGGCTCCATCGCGCTCCATCTGCCGCGTCACGGCGTGCTGTTCACCGGTGACACCGTCGCCTGCGTAGAGAGGGTGATGCTCGGCGTGCTCAACGTGGACCGCGCCGAGGCGGCGGCCACGTTCCGGCGGCTGGCCGCACTCGGGCCGCGTACCGTCTGCTTCGGCCATGGCGACCCGCTCACCGAGGACGCGGCCGCGGTGATGGAGACGGCGGCGAACGGCGCGTGAGGGCGTCCGTGTGGAGGCCGGCCGTGAAGCCGGGCGCGCCGCTCAGCCCACCGGCACCCCCGCCTCCAGGTTGAGCACCGTCGACCGCTCGCGTGCCCGCAGGGCCCAGCGCAGCCGCTCGTACCGGGTGGGCGGCAGCATCCCCGCGGCCTCCTCCTCGGTGACGAAGCGCCAGCCGCGCAGCTCGGAGCCGGGCAGCAGCATCCGGCCGGCGTCCTCGGAGCGCACCAGGCCGCCGTCGAAGAGGAAGCGCAGTCCGCCGTAGCCGGGCGGTGCGGGCGACTCCCAGTCGACGAGCAGCAGGGTGGGGACCCGGTCGAGGCGGAGCCCTATCTCCTCGGCGACCTCACGGATCCCCGCCTGGGCGGGTGCCTCGCCCGCCTCCACGACCCCGCCGGGGAACTCCCACCCCGGTTTGTACGTGGGGTCGACGAGCAGCACCCGGTCCTGTTCGTCGAAGAGCAGCACCCCGGCGGCCACCGTCTCGGCGGTCGGATCGGGGCTCTGGACGATCGGGCACGGCGCGGCCCTCCCGGTGCGCACGGCGTCCGCGATCCGCTCGGCGGTCTCACGGGGTGTGAGAGCGCTGTTGTCGACCACATGGGCGTCCTCGGTGATCCAGCCGAGGGCGTCACGGTACGGCCCGATGTGCTCGTACGCCCACCGGCGCACCCGCTCGCTCTGTTCCTCGTCGCCGGGAAACTCCTCACGGGCCGCGATCCGGCTGCGCAGGATCGTTTCCTCAGGTGAGAGCGCCACATGCCGGACGGCGATGCGCCGGGAGGCGAGCCCTCCGAAGATCTCGTCGCGGTACTCCTGTCGCAGCAGCGTCATCGGCACCACCAGCACCCCGGGCACCTCGGCGAGCAACGCTGCCGCCGTGTCCACCACGAGCCGCCGCCAGATCGGCAGGTCCTGGTAGTCGGTGACCTCGGCGAGCCTCTTCTGCGGCAGCAGACCGCGCAGCCCCGCGCCGGTGACCTCCGGGTCGTACAGCGTGCTGTTCGGGATCAGATCGATCAGTTCGCCCGCGGCGCTGGTCTTGCCCGCACTGAACGCACCGTTGATCCAGACGATCACGGTTCCCCCTCTTCCGTAGCCCCCTGTGGCTTGCCCGCAACACCCTGCCGCGGAAACCCCGCGGCGGCGACGGCGTTGGCCGGATGCGGTCATCTGGCGCGATCGGGGGCCGTGCATGAGGCCGCGATGGGGGGTCGGACAGGATGCGCGAGGGGTGGCCCAGGGGGCGCCCGGCCTGACGGACCGGGCGCTTCCCCGGAAGCTGTTGACGACAGTCTCTAGCGCAGCGCGATGGCCGCGGCCGCGGCCCCGACCAGACCCGCGTCGGTGCCCATCACGGCGGGCGCCACCGTCAGCCGTCGGAGGTAGGAGAGCGTGGCGTACTCGCGCAGGCTGCGGCGCAGCGGCACGAACAGCACGTCGCCGGCCCCGGCCACGCCCCCGCCGACCACCGCGATGTCGAGGTCGGCCAGGGTGGCGGTGGCGGCGATGCCGGCGGCCAGCGCCTGGGCCGCTCGCTCGTAGGAGGCGATGGCGACCGGGTCCCCGGCGCGGGCGGCGACGGCCACCGCGGCGGCCGTCGCGTCGCCGTCCGGGCCGGGCCGCCAGCCGTTCGCCAGGGCGCGGCGGGCGATGTTGGGGCCGCTGGCGATGCCTTCGACACAGCCGCGCGCACCGCAGGGGCACGGGTCGCCGTCCAGGTCGACGCTGATGTGGCCGATGTGCCCGGCGTTGCCCGAGGGGCCGGGCCGCAGGGTGCCACCGAGGACCAGGCCGCCGCCGACGCCCGTCGACACGACGAGGCAGAGCGCGTTGTCGTAACCGCGGGCCGCACCGAGCCAGTGCTCGGCGGCCGTCATCGCGACCCCGTCGCCGACCAGCGCGACCGACAGTCCGCCCGCCGTCTTGTGCACCCGCTCCACCAGCGGAAAGTCCCGCCAGCCGGGGACGTTGACCGGGCTGACCGTACCGGCGGCGGCGTCCACAGGACCGGCGCTGCCGATGCCCACGGAGCCGGCGCGGCCCCACAGCGGCGAGGCCATCAGCTCGCCCAGTACCTCGTCCACGGCCCCCATGACCGCCTCGGCGCCCTCCCGCGCGGGCGTCGGCCGCTGCGCCCGTACGAGGAGGGACCCGTCTCCGTCCACCAACGCGCCGGCGATCTTGGTGCCGCCGATGTCGAGCGCGGCGACGAGGTCGGTATGCATCGGTGTGGGCTCTCCGGATCGGTGAAGGGGCGGGACCTGCGGGTTCCGTCCACAGTCTGCACAGTCTCCATTCTGTTGACAACGTTGTCCAGGACCTATGCTCGACGCCACAGCCTCCGACCACCCCCGCGGCGCCCTACTCGGCCCCGCTCGGACCCGGCCGGAGCACCGCAGCCCCGCCCGTATCCGACGACAGGACAGCGCACGTGGACCGGACCACCCGTCATTCCGAGACCCGCTACGGCAACCGGCCGACCATGAAGGACGTGGCGGCCCGCGCCGGAGTCGGCCTGAAGACGGTCTCCCGGGTGGTGAACAGCGAGCCCGGTGTAACGCCCGACACCGAGCGCCGCGTGCAGGAGGCGATCGACGCGCTCGGATTCCGCCGCAACGACAGCGCCCGTGTGCTGCGCAAGGGCCGCACGGCATCCATCGGACTGGTCCTGGAGGATCTGGCGGACCCGTTCTACGGTCCGCTGAGCCGTGCGGTGGAGGAGGTCGCCCGCGCGCACGGGGCGCTGCTGATCAACGGTTCCAGCGCCGAGGATCCGGAGCGGGAGCAGGAGTTGGTGCTGGCGCTGTGCGCGCGCCGCGTGGACGGCCTGATCGTGATCCCGGCGGGCGACGACCACCGCTATCTGGAGCCGGAGATCAAGGCGGGCATCGCGACGGTCTTCGTGGACCGCCCGGCGGGCCATGTGGACGTCGACATGGTGCTCTCCGACAGCTTCGGCGGAGCCAGGGAGGGCGTGGCGCACCTCATCGCGCACGGCCACCGCAGGATCGGCTTCATCGGCGACCAGCCGCGGATTCACACGGCCACCGAGCGACTGCGCGGCTATCACGCCGCCATGGCGGACGCGGGCATCACCGTCGAGGACGGCTGGGTCTCCCTCGGCTCCACCGAGCCGGAGCGGGTGCGGGCCGCCGCCGAGGAGATGCTCGGCGGACCCGAACCGGTCACCGCCCTGTTCGCGGGCAACAACCGGGTGACGGTGACGGCGGTCCGGGTGATCGCGGAGCGGGAGCGGCCGGTGGCGCTGGTGGGGTTCGACGACATCGAGCTGGCCGACCTGCTCGGCATCACCGTGATCTCGCAGGACGCGGCGGCGGTCGGCCGGACCGCCGCCGAACATCTCTTCCGCCGCCTCGACGGGGCGGACCACGCCACGGCTCGGGTGGAGCTGCCGACGACGCTGATCCCTCGCGGTTCGGGCGAACTGCCCCCCGCCTGAGGCCCGTCGGGGCCGCCTGCCCGAGGCCCCTCCCGTACGAGGACCCGGGCGCCGCCCGCCCCGCGAGCCCCGGGATCCGTCAGCCTCCGGTGCCGACCAAGCGGAACTCCCGGGTCAGCAGGTCCAGCAGTCGCGCGGGAGCGTCCTCCTGCACCGTGTGGCCCGCGCCCTCGATCCAGTGCAGCTCGGAGTGCGGGATCAGTGCGTGCAGCTGCTCGGCGAAGGACGGCGGCAGGAACCGGTCCTCGCGCCCCCAGATGATCCGGGTCGGCACCGGCACGGTCCCCAGCAGGTGCTGGAACTCGTCGGTGGCAGCCTGCTCGGCCTGCCGGTACTGGCGGTAGTACGCGGCCCGGCCGCGCTCGCCGCGCCACGGATCGACATGGGCGGCCAGCACGTCCGGCCGGTGGCCGGTGTGGGTGGCGTGGCGCAGATGACTCTCGACCAGCGCCTCGTGGGCGTAACCGGGGAGCTGCTCGAAGATGTGGGCGTTCTCCCTGATCAGCCGGAGAGCCCGGTCCCCCAGTCCCCGCAGGCCACCGCGTCAACCAGGGTGAGGTCCGCGTACCGCGCACCCTCCAGGAGCAGCGCCCGCAGGGCCACGGCCCCGCCGATGTCATGGGCGATCACGCGCGGGCGCTCCAGCCCCCAGTGCTCCAGGAGCCGGGTGAACACCTTCGCCTGCGCCGCCGGGCCGACGTCCTGCCCGTCGCGCTGTTCCGACTGCCCGAACCCGAGCAGGTCCCAGAGGTGGACGCGGTGGTCGCGGGCGAGCGCCGGTGCGATGTCGCGCCACAGGAGCGAGGAGAACGGGGTGCCGTGCAGCAGGACGACCGGCTCCCCCTCCCCCAGCACGTCCCAGCGCACCGCTCCGTCCGGAGTATCGAACGTCCTGGTCAGATTCCCGTTCATGGCGTGCCTCCTGAGGTGCGGGTGGGAGGGGCCGGCCCCGCCGGTACTCCTCGACGTTACCAGCAAAGAACGATTGTCGGTAACCTTGATAAAGTAGTGATCATGCGAAGGAACCCTGCACCCGCGGAGCTCGCACTCGTCGAGGAGTTCTGCAACACGGCCACCCACCTCCACGACGAGGACGACCTGGCCCGGCCGGAGACGGCGGCCCGATGGCTCGGTGCGCACGGCTTCCCGGCGCCGGTCGATCCCGGAGAGCTGGCGTCGCTCGCGGAGGCGCGGGAGACCCTGCGGGCCTTCCTGGTGGACCGGACCTCGCCGGAGGCGGTCGACGCCCTCAACCGGCTCGTCGCCTCGGTCGCGGGCGCTCCGGCCGTAAGCCCCGACGGCACGCTCACCCTCCGGCCGGCCTCCGGCGGGGCGGTGGCGGAGGTGGTCCGCCCGGTGCTCGAGGCCCTCCTGATCCACGGCCTGACCGGGCGTCACGCCCACCGCCTCAAGGCCTGCGCGGCCCCGGAGTGCCGCTGGATCTTCTACGACCGGGCGCCGTCGTCGAACGGCCTCTGGTGTGACATGGACGTGTGCGGCGCACGGCACAAGATGCGCGCCTACCGCGCCCGTGGCGGCGCGACCGCACGCCGGGAAGCCCGAGGACCGGCCTGACTTCCGGACGGGGGCCCGTCCGGGGACTGATGCTCCCGGCGGTTTCGAACGGAACGGCGGTCCCCGCCAGGCAGCGTCGGGATGCGACTGATGGCAGGCAGACGCTGCGAGCGGACCGGAACTCGTCACGCATACCGGGCCTGTCGGCCTCCTCGCCACGCGGCCGTTCCGTCATCTCCACGGATCGGCCGCGCGGCTGATCCGTAGAGATGACGGAATTCTTACGGGGCGCCACCACCGCAGACACACGGGTGTTCCACGATGTGCACTCTTCTCATCAGCCGAATATTCGATCTTTCGACGGAGTAAGCATGAGAGGCATACGTTCCGTGGCCACGGCGGCCCTGGGCCTGGCCACCTTCCTTGGCGTTCCCGCCACCGCGTCGGCGGCCCCGACGGCCGATGTGCCGGAGACCTTGCGGATCTCCGACGGCCCCTACGCGGGCTTCCAGCTCTGTGGTGGTCAGTCCCAGCCTGCGTTCAGCACGACCAACACGTTCGGAGCACTGTTCGCCGCCTCGGTCAAGGGCCTGGACCCCCGGCCCGACCTGGGCGGGACGCTGGAACTCGCGCGCCTGGGCGAACAGCCGTTCCGGACCCTCCCGGTCAGCACGGGGCCGCTCGGCCACGGGTGGGACATCCAACTCCCCACCAGCACCTTCAGTCCGGGCGACTACCAGTGGCGGATCCGCGCCGAGGGCCCCGCCGGCCCGTCCGCCTGGTCCGCGTGGTGCACGTTCTCCGTGACCGGGCCGGAGGCCACGCCCGCCCGGTCCACCTACAGCCCCGACGGTGGCGCGCACTGCCTGGATGTGAGCGGCGCGGGCAAGGAGAACGCCACGCCGGTGCAGTTGTGGGACTGCAACGGCTCTCCGGGCCAGATCTGGCAGGTCACGCCCGCGGGCACCTTGGTGAACCCGAACTCCGGCAAGTGCCTGGACGTGGCCGAGGCGGGAATCGCCAACGGCACCAAGGTGCAGATCTACACGTGCAACGGCACCGGCGCCCAGCAGTGGCACTACGACGAGCCCACCCCGGACGCCTTCACCAATCCCCGGTCCGGCAAGTGCCTCGACGTGCCCTACGCGGACTTCGCCAACGGGGTCCGGGTACAGATCCACGAGTGCAACGGCACCGGCGCCCAGGCCTGGAAGCGGTTCGCCCTCGCCTGACCTGACCGTGGTCGCCGCCCCCGCGCCGCTTCCGGGCGCGGGGACGGCGACCAGAGGTCCGACCGGGACGGCGTTCGACGCCCCGCATCACCGACAGGGGCGACGGCCGGGTCGTGCGGGCGCTCCGGGGAAGCGCCTTACGGAGCGGTGACCGTCAGGTCTCCCCGGCGCGGCGAGGCGAAGGCGTCCAGGTCCACGCGGGTCAGGCCGGTCAGCCGGGCGACCTCGGCGGTGTCCAGCGCGCCGCAGTCGATGCCGCGCAGCAGGTAGCCGCTGAGGGCCTTGGCGGTGGCGGGCTCGTCCATGACGTCACCGCCGGCCTTGGCGACGTACGCGGCGAGCCGGGCGGCGGCGGGCTCCAGACCCTCGCGGTAGAAGGTGTAGACGGCCGCGTACCGCGTCGGCAGGTGACCGGGGTGCATGTCCCAGCCCTGGTAGTAGGCGCGGGCCAGAGCGCGGCGGGTGAGGCCGTAGTGGAGCCGCCAGGCCTCGTGGACCTGGGAGGCCGGGCCGACGGGAAGGACGTTGGTGGAACCGTCGGAGACGCGTACGCCGGTGCCGGCGGCGGCGACCTGCATGACGGCCTTGGCGTGGTCGGCGGCCGGGTGGTCGCCGGCCTGGTAGGCGGCGCTGACGCCGACGCAGGCGCTGTAGTCGAAGGTGCCGTAGTGCAGGCCGGTCGCCCGGCCCTGCGCCGCGTCGATCATGCGGGCGACGGCGGCGGTCCCGTCGGCGGCGAGGATCGACTGGCTGGTCTCGATCTGGATCTCGAAGCCGATGCGCCCGGCGTCCAGACCGTGGGCCTCCTCGAAGGCTTCGAGAAGCTGGACGAAGGCGGTGACCTGCTCGGGGTACGTGACCTTCGGCAGGGTCAGCACGAGCCCTTCGGGGAGCCCGCCGGCCGCCATCAGCCCGCTGAGGAAGACGTCAGTGGTGCGGATGCCCCGGTCGCGTACACCGGCTTCCATGCACTTCATCCGGATGCCCATGTACGGAGCCGCCGTGCCGTTCGCGTACGCCTCGAAGACCAGCCGGGCGGCGCGGGCGGCGGCCTCGTCCTCCTCGGCGTCCGGGCGGGGGCCGTAGCCGTCCTCGAAGTCGATGCGCAGGTCCTCGACGGGCTCGCGCTCCAGCTTGGCGCGTACGCGGTCGTGGACCGGCCCGGCCAGTTCCGCGGGGATACCGAGGACGGCCGCGAACGAGGCGGCGTCGGGGGCGTGTTCGTCGAGGGCGGCCAGCGCCTGGTCGCCCCAGGAGCGCAGCGTGCCGGGCTCGTAGACGTCACCGGGTACGTAGACGGTGTGCACGGGCTGGCGGGTGCCGGGATCACCTGGGTAGCGGCGGGCTAGTTCCGCGTCGACCGCCGTGAGGGAGGCACTGATCTCCTCGCTGACCGCACCGGCGAGGCTCGTTGCCACCTTCTCCTGCTGACCCATGACCGTACCCTCCACGCTCTCGTTGTTTCCGCTTCCTGGAATCAACAATCCGTATAGTGAAGTTATAAGGCCACTCGACCTGCGTCAATGGTCGCCCGGAACGACCCTGGGCCGCACGGTGGGTTCACCGTGCGGCCCAGGGCGGGTCTGTTCGCCGGGGGTCAGCCCTTGCGGTTGTTGATCTCTTCGGTGAGCTGGGGGACGACG
>NZ_JOEZ01000049.1 GCF_000721175.1 Streptomyces anulatus | reverse complement strand
CGTCGACTGGTGGCCCTGGTCGCCCGAGGCGTTCGAGGAGGCCAGGAAGCGGGATGTGCCCGTGCTGCTCAGCGTCGGGTACGCCAGCTGCCACTGGTGTCATGTGATGGCGCACGAGTCGTTCGAGGACGAGACCGTGGCCGCCTACCTCAACGCGCACTTCGTGCCGGTGAAGGTCGACCGGGAGGAGCGGCCCGACGTCGACGCCGTCTACATGGAGGCCGTCCAGGCGGCCACCGGGCACGGTGGGTGGCCGATGACCGTCTTTCTCACCCCGGACGCCGAACCCTTCTACTTCGGGACCTACTTCCCGCCCGAGGCCCGGCACGGCTCGCCCTCCTTCCGGCAGGTCCTCGAAGGTGTGGCGGCCGCGTGGACCGACCGGCGTGAGGAGGTCGCCGAGGTCGCCGGGCGGATCGTCGCGGATCTGGCGGGCCGTTCGCTGGTCCACGGCGGTGACGGGGTGCCCGGGGAGCAGGAGACCGCGCAGGCGCTGCTCGGGCTGACCCGGGAGTACGACGAGCAGCACGGCGGGTTCGGGGGTGCGCCCAAGTTCCCGCCGTCCATGGCGGTGGAGTTCCTGTTGCGGCACCACGCGCGTACGGGGTCCGAGGGGGCGCTTCAGATGGCCGCCGACACCTGTTCGGCGATGGCCCGGGGCGGGATCTACGACCAGCTCGGCGGGGGGTTCGCGCGCTACTCCGTGGACCGGGAGTGGATCGTCCCGCACTTCGAGAAGATGCTCTACGACAATGCGCTGCTCTGCCGCGTATATGCCCATCTGTGGCGTGCCACCGGGTCGGACGAGGCCCGCCGGATCGCCCTGGAGACCGCCGACTTCCTGGTGCGGGAGCTGCGGACGGCCGAGGGCGGGTTCGCCTCGGCGCTGGACGCCGACAGTGAGGACGCGGACGGCAAGCACGTCGAGGGCGCCTATTACGTGTGGACGCCCGCGCAGTTGCGCGAGGTGCTCGGCGAGGACGATGCCGCCTTCGCCGCCGCGTATTTCGGGGTGACCGAGGACGGGACCTTCGAGGAGGGTTCCTCCGTGCTCCGGCTGCCGGGCGACGCGGGGCCCGTGGACGCCGCGCGGGTCGCGGGCGTACGGGCCCGGCTGCTGGCTGCCCGCGAGGAGCGGCCGCGCCCGGGGCGGGACGACAAGGTGGTCGCCGCCTGGAACGGGCTCGCCATCGCCGCGCTCGCCGAGACCGGCGCCTACTTCGACCGGCCTGACCTCGTGGAGCGCGCCACCGAGGCCGCCGATCTGCTGGTCCGGGTGCACCTGGGCGAGGCGGCCCGGCTGGCCCGTACCTCCAAGGACGGGCGCTGCGGTGACAACGCCGGGGTGCTGGAGGACTACGGCGACGTCGCCGAGGGCTTCCTCGCGCTGGCGGCCGTCACCGGCGAGGGCGCCTGGCTGGAGTTCGCCGGGTTCCTGCTGGACATCGTGCTGGAGCAGTTCACCGGCGAGGGCGGGCAGCTCTACGACACCGCGCACGACGCCGAGCGGCTCATCCGCCGGCCGCAGGATCCTACGGACAGCGCCACCCCGTCCGGGTGGACGGCGGCCGCCGGTGCGCTGCTCTCGTACGCCGCGTACACCGGGTCCGAGGCCCATCGCACCGCCGCCGAGGGTGCGCTCGGTGTGGTGAAGGCCCTGGGGCCGCGCGTGCCCCGGTTCGTCGGCTGGGGCCTCGCGGTGGCCGAAGCGCTGCTGGACGGGCCCCGTGAGGTGGCCGTGGCCGGGCCGGTCGGCGGCGGGCTGCACCGTACGGCGCTGCTGGGACGGGCCCCCGGCGCGGTCGTCGCGGCCGGGGAGGGGCCGGGAGCGGGGGCCGAGTTCCCGCTGTTGGCGGACCGGCCGCCGGTGGGCGGGGAGCCGACCGCGTACGTCTGCAGGCACTTCGTGTGCGACGCGCCGACGACCGATGCGGGGGAGTTGGCGGCCAAGCTGGGCGGGTGAGGGCCCGCACAAAGGTGAGGGGCCGGTCGCCACGCGCGACCGGCCCCTCACCCGTACGTCCTTGGTGTGCTCATCCGTGCTGGTACGCGACCAGCGAGATGCCCACGTAGTGCGCGATGAACGCCGCCAGCGTCAGCGAGTGGAAGACCTCGTGGAAGCCGAACCAGCGCGGCGACGGGTTCGGCTTCTTGATCCCGTAGATCACGCCGCCCGCGCTGTACAGCAGGCCGCCCACCACGACGAGGACCAGGACCGCGATACCGCCGGTCCGCATGAAGTCCGGCAGGAAGAACACCGCCGCCCAGCCCATCGCGATGTAGCACGGGGTGTAGAGCCAGCGCGGCGCGCCGACCCAGAACACCCGGAAGGCGATGCCCGCCGCCGCGGCCGCCCAGACGGCCCACAGCAGCGGGCGGGCGGTGGACTCGGGGAGCAGGAGCAGCGTCAGCGGGGTGTAGGTGCCCGCGATGATCAGGAAGATGTTCGCGTGGTCCAGACGGCGGAGCACCGCCTCGCCGCGCGGCCCCCACGTGCCGCGGTGGTAGACCGCGCTGACACCGAACAGCAGACAGGCGCTGAGGATGTAGACGCCACAGGCGATGCGGCCCGTCGTGCTGTCGGTCAGGGCGACGAGTGTGATCCCGGCGATCAGCACCGCCGGGAACATTCCGGCGTGCAGCCAGCCGCGCATCCGTGGCTTGACGGGGACGGGGTCGAGTACGACGGGGCCCGGGGTCGTGGCGCTAGCGGCGGCGTCAGTCATATCCGCATGCTACCTACGCCACCGTAGGTACTGGATATCGGGCGCAAACGAGTGGTGATGCTCACGTGTGAGGCCCCCTGGACATATGGGCGAAACGGTCGGATGATCAAATGAGTGCAGTCGGCACCGGATGAGCGCCAGGGGAATTCGAAGGGTACGAAGCATCCGGGTCGCAGCCCCCACGGGGCCTCTCGACAACTGACACCCTCAACTAGGAGCGATCGTGGCGCGCGACATCGCGGCTCCCCTCACTGTCCCCACCCACCACCAGGAGCTGGTCTCCTGGGTCGACGAGATCGCAGCCATCACCCAGCCCGACCGGGTGGTCTGGTGCGACGGCTCCGAGGCCGAGTACGAGCGCCTGTGCGGGGAGCTCGTCGCCAAGGGCACGTTCACCAAGCTGGACGAGACCAAGCGGCCGAACTCGTACTACGCCGCGTCCGACCCGAGCGATGTCGCCCGCGTCGAGGACCGTACGTTCATCTGCTCCAAGGAGGAGAAGGACGCCGGCCCGACGAACCACTGGAAGGACCCCGCCGAGATGCGGGAGATCTTCACGGGTCAGGACGGTGTCTTCCGCGGCTCCATGCGCGGCCGCACCATGTACGTCGTGCCCTTCTGCATGGGCCCCGTCGGCTCGCCGCTCTCCGCGATCGGCGTCGAGATCACCGACTCCGCGTACGTCGCCGTCTCCATGCGCACCATGACCCGCATGGGCCAGGCCGTCCTGGACGAGCTGGGCACCGACGGCTTCTTCGTGAAGGCCGTCCACACCCTCGGCGCCCCCCTGGCCGATGGCGAGCAGGACGTCCCGTGGCCCTGCAACACCACCAAGTACATCTCGCACTTCCCCGAGGACCGCGAGATCTGGTCGTACGGCTCCGGCTACGGCGGCAACGCCCTGCTCGGCAAGAAGTGCTACGCGCTGCGCATCGCCTCCGTCATGGCCCGCGACGAGGGCTGGCTCGCCGAGCACATGCTCATCCTGAAGCTCACGCCTCCGCGCGGTGAGAGCAAGTACGTCGCCGCCGCGTTCCCGTCCGCCTGCGGCAAGACCAACCTCGCCATGCTGGAGCCCACCATCCCCGGCTGGACCGTGGAGACCATCGGCGACGACATCGCGTGGATGCGGTTCGGCGAGGACGGCCGCCTCTACGCGATCAACCCCGAGGCCGGCTTCTTCGGCGTCGCGCCCGGCACCGGCGAGCACACCAACGCCAACGCCATGAAGACCATGTGGGGCAACTCCGTCTTCACCAACGTCGCGCTCACCGACGACGGCGACGTGTGGTGGGAGGGCATGACGGAGGAGGCGCCCGCGCACCTCACGGACTGGAAGGGCAACGACTGGACCCCCGAGTCCGGCACGCCCGCCGCCCACCCCAACGCCCGCTTCACCGTCCCCGCCGGACAGTGCCCGATCATCGCGCCCGAGTGGGAGGACCCCAAGGGCGTGCCGATCTCGGCGATCCTCTTCGGCGGCCGCCGCGCCTCCGCCGTCCCGCTGGTCACCGAGTCCTTCGACTGGCAGCACGGCGTCTTCCTCGGAGCCAACGTCGCCTCCGAGAAGACCGCCGCCGCCGAGGGCAAGGTCGGCGAGCTGCGCCGCGACCCGTTCGCCATGCTGCCGTTCTGCGGCTACAACATGGGCGACTACATGAACCACTGGGTGAAGGTCGGTGCCGACAAGGCCGACCAGTCGAAGCTCCCGAAGATCTACTACGTGAACTGGTTCCGCAAGAACGACGCCGGCAAGTTCGTCTGGCCCGGCTTCGGCGAGAACAGCCGCGTCCTGAAGTGGATCGTGGAGCGCCTGGAGGGCAAGGCCGAGGGCGTCGAGTCCCCGATCGGCATCCTGCCGGCCAAGGGCGCGCTCGACACCGAGGGCCTGGACCTCTCCGAGGCCGACCTCGACTTCCTCCTCACGGTCGACAAGAAGGTCTGGCGTGAGGAGGCCGCCCTGGTCCCCGAGCACCTCAACACCTTCGGCGACCACACGCCCAAGGAGCTGTGGGACGAGTACCACGCGCTCGTCGAGCGCCTGGGCTGAGGCCGCCACTCCTCATGAACCCCGCGGCCGGGTGCGTCGGACATCCGCCCTGACCTGTGGGTACGAAGACGACCCGCCGCGGTACGGGGCTGTCGTCGCCGACAGCCCCGGGGCCGTCCCCGACCACGGACAGCCCCTCCGGCCCCCGGAACCCCCTCACGGTTCCGGGGGCCGCCCCTCCGCGGGAGGTGTGCGCCGCAGGCCGCCCCCGCCGCCGCCCCGGTCCTCCAGGTACTTCGTGTGGGACCGCTGGCGCAACTCCTCCGCCTCCCGCAACCCGTCCACCAGCTCCTGCGCCTCCCCGTGCAGCAGCGCCACCTGCCGCTCCAGCTCCTCCTCCGGAGCCCGCGCGCCCGGCGCGAGCCGCGTCCACCACCGGGTCCGCAGATACGTGTCGACGGACTCCGGAACATCCCGGCGCACCGCCCGCGCCACCACGTGCACGCCCTCCGGATCGTCCGCCAGTGCCTCGGAGACCCAGCCGGGGGCCAGCAGCCCGTCCAGCAGACCGGTCAGCGCGGCGAGCCGTTCCGTCGCGGCGGCCGGCAGGTCCACCCGGTCCAGATACGCCCGCAGGGTCACGAGGTCGGCCCGCAGCTCGTCCAGCCGGGACGACGGCTCCTCGAACGCGGGCGCGGGCGGCCGGCGCGGCGGGGCGAGCAGCGCGCCCGCCCCGTACAGCCCGCCGACCACCACCGGCCAGTACGCCCCGGCGAACCCGGCGAAGGTGAGAGCGAGACCGCCGAGGGCCGCGGCGCTGCCGGTCAGATTCCGGGCCGACTCCAGATAGCCGGCCACCCGGGCTGCCACGGATCTTCCTCCGCCCCGGCTCCTACTGGTAGCCACGGATCTCCTCGAACGCCCCGTCCAGCGAACCGGGACCCTCCTCCTTCGTCCCGTCGAAGAGCCGGCCGCCGGTCAGCTCGGCGATCGATTCCAGCTCCGAGCGGTCGGAGTCGCCGAACACGATCGGGAACACCGGGGTGACCTGACGGGCGGCGGGCAGCGCCCGGTAGAACGCCGCGAACTCCGCCGCCGACCGGCCCGCCGTGTTCTCGCCGTCCGTCATCAGCACGATGGAGGTGAACGCGGACTCGGTGTCCGGGCCGAGGTGGTCGTAGGCCGCGGCGAGTGACGAGTAGATCGCGGTGTCCCCCTCGGCCGTCAGCGCCGCGGTGTCCGACCGGATCGCCGCAGGGCCCGCCTTCGGGTCCGCCGGGTCGACGGTGTGCGTGCGGACCTGTTTGACGGTGGACCCGAACGGCAGCAGCGTGACCTGTTCACGCTCACGGAAGTCGCCGGTCAGCCCGTTCAGCGCGGACTTCAGCTGCGCCAGCCGCCCGCCCTCCATCGACCCGGAGGTGTCCAGCACGTACACGGTTCGCGACGGCCGCCTCAGCCGGTGCTCGTACGAGGACAGCAGCCCGTCCGCGACCGAACGCGTACCGGGGAAAGGCAGTTCGCGGCGCTGCTCGGGGGAGAGCGGATCGGCGGGACGCGCGGCCGCGACGACCGGTCGGCGAAGGGTCCGCGCGGTGATCTCCCGCTGCACCCCGGTGGACCGGAAGTGCTCGGCCAGGGTCCGTACGGCGTCCCGGGCGTCGGGCGTGGCCCCGGTGAGCGCGCTCAGCGGGTAGTCGGCGGTCACCACCCCGTCGCGGGGGCGGATCACCGTCAGCCCGGCGCCGGTGTCCCGGTTCAGCGACAGCAGCACCGACTCGTAGTTGATCAGCGCGTCCACCGTGGAGCGCCGGGCGTACGCGGAGGCCAGCCAGCCCGAGGAACCGGAGGTCAGCCGCTGCCCGGCGAAGAACTCCTTCAGCTTCGGCCCGGCCTTGCGGACGTCGGCGTCGGTGAGCGCCGCCTGCGCGCCGGAGAGCCCGGACGCCACCGAGATCAGCCCGGCGAAACCGGAGTTGGAGCGGCTCGGGTCGGTCATCCCGTACGTCAGGTCCCCGGCCGCGACCGCCCGGTGGACCTGTGCCCAGCTGACCTCCCCGGCATCCCAGCCGAGCCGCCGCACCGCCGCGGGCCGCACCCCGAGGGCGACCGGGGAGGCCATCAGCGGGGTCTCGGAGGCGATCTTGCGGGCGGCCTCCGGGTCGAGGCGCAGATAGTCGTTGGAGGACAGCCACACCGCGTCGAACGCCCCGTCCGCCTTCCCGGACGCCAGGCGCTCCACGGCGTCCAGGGTGCCTGCCCAGGTGGGCCGCACGGTGATCCCCGTGGCCTCGCGGGCCATCTCCAGCAGGGGTTCCATGTCGCTGAGTTCGCTGGAGGCCAGCACCCGGACGGTTCCCGCGCTAGGCCGTCCGTCGTCGCCGCCCCGGCCGGTGTCCCGTTCGGCGTCCCGGTCCGTCGTGCAGGCGGCGAGCGGGACGATCAGGGCCGCGGCCAGCAGCGGGAGGAACGCGCGCCGGAGGCGGCGGCCGGGCGTCGTGCGGGCGCCGGGCCTGGTGCGCTCGGCCCGGGTCCGCTCGGACCGGCGTGCGGCCCGTCGTGCGGGCTTCGGGCGGCTTCTCATGAGCGGCCCCCTTCCAGCGTGGAGTCGGCGGCCCGGCTGCGTTCCAACCGGGCCCCGGCCTCCTGGAGTTCGGCGGTCAGCGACTCCACGGTGGCGGCCATGGTCTCGGTCGCCCGCGCCCTGTACGTGTCGATGGCGTCGAGCGTCGCGTAGATCTGCCCGAACGCGGTGCGCAGGGTCTCGACGCCGACCGCGGGGTCGGCCGCGATGCGCTGGATCTCCCCGCTCTGCGTGGCGAGCATCTCCGCGTTGCCCCGGATCAGGTCCTCGGTGGTCGAGCGCAGCACCTGCACCTGCTCGGTCACCCGGCGCTGGTTCTCCAGCGCCGAGGACAGCATCACCGCGATCCGCAGCGCCGACACGGTGGTGGTGGCCGCCCGGTCGACGCCCTTGATCAGTTCGTCGTTGTTGCGCCGCACGACGTCCATCGCCAGGTACCCCTGGGCGCACACCGCGATCTGGGTCAGCAGGTCCTGGTGCTTCTGCCGTACGGGGAAGAGGACGTCGGCCCGCAGCGCGTCCGCCCGTACCGGATCGCCCGCGGTCTCGGCCTCCGCGATGCGCCGCTCCACGACGCCGTCGAGGGCCTCGGTGAGCACCGCGTACTCCTGCAGCTTGCCCATGGAGTCCCAGAGGCGGGTGCGCTCGGTGTGCAACGCGGCGTTGTCGCGGCGCAGTTCGTCCTGGCCGCCGCGGAGCGAGCCGACGATCCGGTCGAGAGTCCCCTTGGCGGAGGCGTACTTCGCGACGTGGTCGCGCAGCCGGCGCCCGCCCGGCAGCCGGGACAGCAGCCGGCGGGCCCCGCGCCCCGGGGTGTCGCGCGGGTCGAGGTCCTCCACCGTGCGGCGCAGCTCGACCAGGGAGGACCCCACACGGGCCGGGGCGTCGCCCTCGCCGGAGGCGAGCGCGCGGACGGTGCGGTCCAGCATCCGGTTGGACTGCTGGGCGGCGCTGCGGATGTCGCCCTGCCCGAGCGCGGCGATCTCGCCGACCCGGGCGCCGAATTCGGGGGAGCGTGCGTCGAGCCCGGCGAGGCTGTCGACGTACTCCTCGGCGCGCCGGACCATGTCGGCGCGCACGGCCTCCGCGACCGGGACGAGCCCGGCGGCCTGCTCGGCGCGGACGGGGGCGACGGGCGCGGGCGGGGTGAGCACGAGCGGGGTGGTCGGCGGGTCGAACGGCCGTCGAGGGTCCTGGGGTCCGGCGTGCTGGGATCCTGCGTCCTGAGGCCCGGCGTTCCGGGCTCCGGCGTCCTGGGGCATGGTGGCAGTCTCCTGTGCTGCGAGTGCGGGTCCGGAGCCGGGGACAGGCCCGGCTGCCGGGACCGCGGGAACAGGGCTGAGTGCGGGCGGGGGCGTCGTCAGCCGCGGGCCCGCCGTGCCATCGAGCGCAGCACCTCCGCCGTGGGCACGGGCGCCTGGCGTACGCCGGTCAGCCGCTGGTCGATGTAGGCGGTGTGATCCGCGGTCGCGGCGATGAACTCGGCCGCCGCGCCCTGGGGCCGGAAGCCGTGCCGTACTGCCAGCTCCCGCAGCCCGGGGTCGGTGGACAGTAGCTCGCCGAGCTCGCGGCCGTGGTCGGTCAGCGGTACGAGGGTGTGGTCGCTGGACACCGTGGTGTCCGGGTAGAGGACGACGAGGTCGCCTATCTCCTGCCGCTGACTGCTCATCAGGAGGGAGGCCACCTGCGACTCGTAGACCAGCACGAGGGGGTTGCCCACTCCGCTGATGAAGTCGCGGAACGGCGCGTCGCTGCTCGTCTGCTGCGCGCCCTGCACCTGGACGAGCTTGCGCATCAGGGGCGCGGTGCGCTCCACGGCCTTCGCGTCCGTGGCGACCCGGCCGCCGTCGGCGACGTACGAGGCGGCGGCGAGGTAGAGGGCGCCGGAGTTGGAGGTGACGGGGTCGGTGCTCGTGATGAACACCGTGCCGCTCAACTCGGAGTGCCCGGAAGCCCCCTTGAGCTGCTGCCAGGTCCGGTCGTCCTCGGCCGCCGCCAGGTAGGAGCCCATGAGCAGCGTCCCCTGCGTGGTGAACTTCGACCCGCCGTCGGCCCGCAGCCGGGCCAGCCCGTTGTCCGCGAGGACCTCGGCCGCGTTGCGATGGGCGACCACGACGAGCGGCGAGTAGAACGGCCGCAGCGGGCCGCCCTGGGCCTCGGACCCCCGGCGCAGCTCATCGGCCGGGCCCTTGGAGCCGGGGAAGGCGAAGTCGTAGCCCTTCAGGGGCAGTCGGTCCATCGCCCAGGACCCGGAGGTCTCCGTCCGGACGGTGAACCCCTTGGCCGCGAGGGCCTTCACGGTGTCGGGGTCTGCGAAGAACTCGGCCTTCTCCGACCCGATCACTCCGCGCACGGTCTTTCCGGCCGTGCCGCTGTCCCCGCTGTCGCGACCCAGCGCGACGGCCGCTGCCACACCGGCGATCAGCACGACCGCCAGGACGATTCCCACGATGCGTCTCACCTGCGCAGCGTGCTCGCGGAAACCCACATTCCGGGCCGAGTTGGGTGGACGGCAGATGAAGGGGCCATCCCAGAACGCAACGGTCCCGGCGGGGAAGGGTCATGGCACCCGGTCCGCACGCCTCGACGGCACGCGGACCGGGGCCGTCAGTGGGCGCCGACCAGCTGCCCGGAGGGGGCGGGTCCGGCGAGGGCCGCGGTGTGGGCGTCCATCCGCTCGGCGGAGAGGATGGCGGCGGTGGTGTCGGCGCGCGACGCGGCCACCAGCAGGGCGCGGCCCGCCAGTGCGTGGGCGCGGCGGTGGAGTTCCGCGGGGGCGGCGTCGGTCAGGCCGGCGTGCCGGGCGGGCGGGCCGCCGCGCAGCCGGGCGACCTGCTCGGCGATACGATCGCCCGCCGCGGTGAGGCCCAGTTCGTCGGTGACCGCGAGGAGGGCGGCCAGGTGCCCGGCGAGCTGGATGTCCAGCTCCTCCTCACGGCTGCGGTGCGGAAAGTCCGCGTCGTCGGCCGGGGTGTGGACCGAGGGGCTGCGGATCGGCTCGTACATGGATGGCCTCCCGATGGTGCGTGGAACCATCCTACATTGGAATGAGTCTAAAGTTATGCCTGGTCCGGGAGGGTGATGGTCCTAAGGCTGTCCGTAACCGTCCAGGAAGGTGCCGATCCGGGTCACCGCGTCGGTCAGGTCCTCCACCGTCGGCAGCGTGACGATCCGGAAGTGATCGGGCTCGGGCCAGTTGAAGCCGGTGCCCTGCACCACCATGATCTTCTCGGCCCGCAGCAGGTCCAGCACCATCTGCCGGTCGTCCTTGATCTTGTAGACCTTGGGGTCGAGCCGGGGGAAGAGGTACAGCGCCCCCTTCGGCTTCACACAGGTCACCCCGGGGATCGAGGTCAGCAGGTCGTACGCCACATCCCGCTGCTCCAGGATCCGGCCGCCCGGCAGCACCAGGTCCTGGACCGACTGCCGCCCGCCGAGCGCGGTGGCCACCGCGTGCTGCGAGGGCATGTTGGCGCAGAGCCGCATGTTGGCGAGGATCGTCAGCCCCTCGATGTACGAGGTGGCGTGTGCCTTCGGGCCGCAGACGGCCAGCCAGCCGGAGCGGTAGCCGGCCACCCGGTAGTTCTTGGAGAGCCCGTTGAAGGTCAGCACCATCAGGTCCGGGGCCAGCGACGCCGTCGGGGTGTGGGTCGCGCCGTCGTAGAGGATCCGGTCGTAGATCTCGTCGGAGCAGACGATCAGGTTGTGCCGCCGGGCGATCTCGGTGAGACCGCGCAGCATCTCGTCGTCGTACACCGCACCGGTCGGGTTGTTCGGGTTGATGATCACCAGGGCCTTGGTGCGGTCGGTGATCTTCCGCTCGATGTCCGCGAGGTCCGGCATCCAGTCGGCCTGCTCGTCGCACCGGTAGTGCACGGCCGTACCGCCCGCCAGCGAGACCGATGCGGTCCACAGCGGATAGTCGGGGGCCGGTACGAGCACCTCGTCGCCGTCGTCCAGCAGCGCCTGCATCGACATCTGGATCAGCTCGGAGACGCCGTTGCCCAGGTAGACGTCCTCGACGTCGAGGTCGATCCTCTTGGTCTGGTAGTGCTGCACCACCGCACGGCGCGCGGACAGCAGGCCCTTCGCGTCGCCGTAACCGTGCGCGCCCGCGAGGTTGCGCAGGATGTCTTCCAGGATCTCCGGCGGGCACTCGAACCCGAACGCGGCGGGGTTGCCCGTGTTCAGCTTGAGGATGCGCTGACCGGCCGCTTCCAGCCGCATCGCCTCCTCCAGCACGGGACCCCGGATCTCGTAACAGACGTTGGAGAGCTTCGTGGACTGGATGACCTGCATGTCCGCGAGCTTACGGCCGCGTTTCGCGCGGTGCGCGGGGATTGCTCCCCGGGTACGCCCTCCGGGGTGCGTTCCCTCCCCGCTCCGTCTTCCATCGCCATGCCCGCCGCCGCCCCGGACCGTGGGATCGGCCGGTCGGGGCGGCGTCGCGGCTTGGAAAAGAGGTGTGGGCCGTCGGAACGGGTGAGATGCGCCACGCGGGGGCCGTACGCGGACCGTCCGGCCGGCGGCGCGGGGCTCACTCCGGCAGCCGCGTGCCCTCCGGGAGCCGGATGCCGAAGTCGTCGGCCAGGACCCGCAGCGCCTCGTCGCCGTCCTTCAGCTGCCGCTCCTCGATCGTGCCGTCGTCGGCCGTCTCCACCAGGTCCAGCCCGGCCAGCAGCAGGTGAGAGCCGATCCGGGTGCGCTGCGCGTACACCGCCTGCCGGAACGGCGAGCGCGGGTGCGTCGCGATGTGCCAGTTGATCACCTCGTAGTCCGGCGCCTCGAACGGCTCCAGGGTGAACGAGTACTGCGGCTCCCACGAGCCGCCCTTCTCCGCCTGGAGCTCCCACATCGGCAGCGGGCCGTCGTGCGCGACGTGGACGAGCCGGTGGTGGCGCGGGGCGTCGAACAGCTCGGCGCCCTCCACCAGCTCGATCGGCTCCAGCAGGGCGCCGGTCGCGCCGAAGCCGACATCCACCAGATACGGGTGCGGCTCGCCCTCCACGTCCACCCGCATCAGCATGTGCGTGCGCGGCCGGACGTCGCCCGGCGCCGCACCCAGCTCCACGCGGGCCGCCAGCAGCGTCACGGAGAAGCCGAGCTGCCTCAGCACGGTGGAGAAGAGGGTGTTGTGCTCGTAGCAGTACCCGCCGCGCCCGCCGCGCACGAGTTTCGCCTCCAGGTCGCCGAGCGCCAGCGACGGCGCGGAGCCGAGGACTGCTTCCAGGTTCTCGAAGGGGATTCCGAGCACGTGCGCGCGTTGCAGGGAGCGCAGTACCTCCAGCGTGGGGCGGGGCTCCCCGGTCCAGCCGATGCGGGCGAAGTACGCGTCGAGGTCGAGTTTCATACGCCGACCGTACGCAGCCGGGGTGCGGGTGCGCCTCCGGCTGCGGACCGACATCTGCGGCCCGAGGGCCTCGGTCCTCCGGACGAGGCGGGGCCGGGCCCCACGCCGTACGGCTCAGATCTTGCTCAACTCAGGTGAGTTCGGACCGGCCCGGGGAACGGTGGCCCCATGAGCATGTTCCGGAAGCCCCAGCCCCTCGCCGTACTCGTCCTGCGCGACGCCCCCGATGTCGTCGCCGGTCTCCGGGGTGCGCTGGAGACCGCCACGGACACCGAGCGGCCCGGCCTGGAACGCGCCCTCGCCCTGGCCGAGGACTCCGCCGGGCGCCCGGACGCGGAGCTGCGCGGCCGGTGGGTGCGGCAGCGGCTGGCCGCCGCCGGGCACGAGGGGCCGGCGGACTCCGTGGCGGCCGTCAAGATCCTGCGTCAGGCCGAACCCGGTCTGACGCTGCTCCAGGCGGTGACCTACGCGAAGGAGGCCGCGGCGGCGGGAGCCTGAGGCGGGCGGGGCCCGAAGCCCGAGGCGGACCGGGCCTGACCCGGTGTGCCGGGCCGGGCTGTCACATTCCGCTCACCGATCCCGCCGACGCGATCAGCAGGGCCGTGTCGACGCCCTGCTCCTGTGCCGTACGGAGCAGCGTCGCGTCCCCGGCCTCCGCCACCGCCGGGCTCGTGGGGTTCTCGGCCGCGGGGCCGCCCGCGTACGCCGCCGTCGCCGGGGCCATCGCTGTGAGCCAGTCGGCCAACAGCGCTCCGAACTCCTTCTCGTCGATGCCCGCGTTCTCCACCAGCGCGGCCGCGTGCCGGGCTCCTGCGAACATGGCGGTCATCGCGCTGAGCAGCGCCACGTCGTGGAGTGCGGCGAAACCGGGGTCGGCGCCGACGTACCGGGTGGCGACGGGCACGGCCAGTACCTCCTGGTGGGCGTCGAAGACGTCGCGGGAACCGCTGTAGAAGACGTAACCGCCGGCCTCCGGCACGCCGATCATCGGCGGGACGGCCATGATCCCGCCGTCCAGGAAGCGGGCGCCGCGCTCGTTCGCCCAGACCGCACGGGTGCGCGACTCGGCCGGGGTGGAGGTGGTGAGGTCGACCAGGTCCTTGCCCGTGAGGTCGGCCTCCGCCAGTGCCTCGCGGACCGAGGCGTCGTCCAGGAGACAGGCGACGACGAGCGGGCTCGCGGCCACCGCTTCGGCCGCCGTGGCAGCCACCCGCGCACCGGCGGCGGCGAGTTCGGCGGTCCGGCCGGGGCTGCGGTTCCACACGGTCAGGGGGTGCCCGGCGGCGAGCCAGGTACGGGCGAGAGCGACGCCCATCGCGCCGAGGCCGAGCAGGGTGAGAGGGGCGGGCGGGGCGGAAGCTGCGTTGTTGTCGGACATGACGCTTAGGCTGGTCGCAGGCGCCGGGGGTAACAAGTACCCACTATGGAGTGGGTGGTTACCTCGCGGTTAGCGACCAGGTGGGGGGGCGATGACACGGATCGTACGGAGGCCGGGGGCTTTCGTCTGCGGGATCGACGCGGCGATGGATGTGATCGGCGGCAAGTGGAAGGTGCTCATCCTGTGGGCGCTGGACGAGCGGACCTGCCGGTTCGGTGAGCTGCGCCGGGCCGTGACCGGGGTGACCGAGAAGGTCCTCAGCTCCCATCTCAAGGAGCTGGAGGACGACGGCATCGTGCACCGCGAGGTGTATGCCGAAGTACCGCCCCGCGTGGAGTACTCGCTCACGCCGCTGGGCCTCTCGCTGAACGCCGCGCTGGAACCGCTCGGGCAGTGGGGGCGCGAGCACGTCTGTCGCGGCGAGGACGGCCCCTGCCCGGAGGCCGCCCATGGGTCCGGGCCGGAGAACGCTTCCGGGGCCCCTTCCGAGGTCGTGGTGGGGCTGAGGCACGGGCCGTCGTAACCGCGGCCGGAAAGGCGGCAGTCGAGTTCAGCGGCAACTGGCGGCGCGACCTCACCCAGGACGACGCCCCGACCGAGGAGGACCTCGCCTGGGCCGCGGAGCGCGCGGCGGACGCTTCGTAGGAGCCCTTGGCGAGGTGTCCTCGGTAGGGAGTTCTCAGGCGGCTCCGGCCCCCGCTCCCCGGACCGCCCGGCCTGCCAGCACCGAGGTCCGCCTGGCGTCCTCGATGACGAACTTGCCGTCGATCAGGACGTGCGGGATGCCGACCGGGAGTGCGCGCGGCTCCTCGAACGTGGAGCCCGCCGCCACCGTCTCCGGGTCGAACAGCACCAGGTCCGCGCGGTACCCCTCGCGCACCAGGCCCCGGTCCGCGAGCCGCAGCCGGGCGGCCGGGCGCGAGGTCAGACGGGCCACGCACTCCTCCAGGGAGAGGACGCCCAACTCCCGGACGTACCGGCCGAGATACTGCGGGAACGTGCCGTACGCCCGGGGGTGCGGCTTGTCGCCCTGGAGGATGCCGTCGCTGCCTCCGGTGTGCACCGGGTGCCGCATGATCTGCTGAACGTTCTCCTCATGGCCCACGTGCTGGAGGATCGTCGTTCCGAGCCGGTCCTCGGTGAGCAGCCGCCGGGCGGTCACCCAGGGCTCCTCGCCCCGCAGCGCCGCCGAATCCGCCACCGTACGGCCCACGTACTCCGCCAGGTGCGGCGCGCTGACGCCGGAGATCTCGATGGTGTCCCACTCGATCGGGACCCCGTGGCAGCCGTCCGAGCCCAGCACCTCCAGGTGGTGCCGGATCCGCTCCGTGCTCTCCGCGTCCGCGAGCCGGGTGAGGACGGACTCCGGTCCGCCCTCGCTCGCCCAGCTCGGCAGCATGGCCACCAGCGTGGTGCAGCCGGGGGTGTACGGGTAGGTGTCGAGCGAGATGTCGGCCCCGGCGGCGAGCGCTCCGTCGAGAAGGGCGAGGAGGTCGGGGGCCCTGCCCTTGTTCACGCCGAAGTTCATGGTGGCGTGGGCGAGGTGCAGCGCGCAGCCGGCGTTCCGGGTGAGCGCCACCATCTCCTCGTACGCCTCCAGCGCACCGGCCCCGTAACTGCGGTGGTGCGGGCAGTAGTAGCCGCCGTGGCGGGCCACCACCCGGCAGAGCGCGGTGAGTTCGGCGTCGTCCGCGTACATCCCGGGGGTGTAGGTGAGGCCCGAGGACATGCCGACCGCGCCCTCGCGCATGCCCTGGTCCACCAGCTCCTTCATCCGGGCCAGTTCGGCGTCGGTGGCGGTCCGGTCGTCCCAGCCCACCGCGTACATCCGGACGGTGCCCTGCGGGACGAGGTAGGCGGCGTTCACCGCGATGCCCTGGCCGCCGAAGTTCCGGTCGAGGCGGTCCAGATAGCCGCCGACGGTGCGCCAGTCGAAGTCGATGTCCGAGCCGTCGCCGTTCCAGCCGGTGATGGAGCGGCGGACCTCGGTGAGGGTCCGGTCGTCGGCCGGGGCGTACGACAGCCCGTCCTGGCCCAGCACTTCCAGGGTGACGCCCTGCGCCGCCTTCGCGCTGTGGTCCGGGTCGCGCAGCAGCGCCAGGTCGCTGTGGGCGTGCATGTCGATGAAGCCCGGGGCGAGCGCGAGGCCGTCCGCGTCCACGCTGCGGGTGGCGGTGGGGCGGGGGCCGGGGGAGCCCTCGGGGTGGATTTCGGCTATGCGGCCGCCGTCGAGGGCCACGTCGGCGCGGTAGGAGGGCTCGCCGGTGCCGTCCACGACGAGCGCGTCACGCAGGACCAGGTCCATGGGTCACCTTTCCGGTCAGGGTGGGGCCCTGCGGCTCTAGAAGAACGTGCGGATGTAGTCGGTGACCGTGCCGTCCGCCTCGGCCAGCGGGATCAGCTGCCACTTGTCGAAGCTGGTGCAGGGGTGGGAGAGGCCCATGCCGACCCAGTCGCCGACCTCCAGCTCCGTGCCCGCCTCCGTGCGCACCCAGGTGTGCTGGTCGGAGAGGCCGGTGACGGTGACCCCGGTGGCGGGCCGGACCGAGCCGTCCCGGGCGGAGCGGACCACCTGGGCCTCGGGCAGGTCGAGGTCGTACGCCGCGTCCCGCTTGCCCGCGTTCAGGAACGCCTGCTCGCCGGTCGGGCGCGAGACGACCTGCGCCCAGAGCCTGAAGGCGGGCTCCAGCGCACCCTCCTCGGGGACGCGGTTGAAGGGGGTGAGGTGCTTGTAGTGCCCGTCGTCGTGCGAGACGTACGCACCGGAGCGCAGCAACTTCAGCACGGGCAGGGTGAGTTCGGGGATCCCGGCGAAGACGTCCGCGACCGCGTCGAACCAGGCGCTGCCGCCCGCGCTGATGATGATCTCGCCGGCGCCGGTGAACCGCCCGGCGGCGTCGAAGCCGGCTGCGAGGGCGACGAGCCGCCGCACCCACTCCCGTACGCGCTCCGGGCCGGCGTCCGGCACCTCGCCCTCGTACCCGGCGACGCCCACCAGGCGCAGCGATCCGGCCGCCGCCACCGCGTCGGCCACCGCGGCGCAGTCGGCCTCCGTGCGGGCTCCGGTGCGGGCGCCGTCGCCCGCGGCCAGCTCCACGACCACGTCGACCGGGCGGGTGGCGCCCGCCGCGCTCAGGGCCTGATCCATCAGCTCGACGCCGCGCACGGAGTCGACGTAACAGACGAAGCGGAACTCCGGGTCGGCCGTCATCTCGCCGGCCAGCCAGCGCAGGGCCACCGCGTCGACCAGCTCGTTGGCGAGGAAGATCCGCCCGATGCCGTACGCCCGGTAGACCCGCGCCTGGTGCGGAACGGCGGCCGTGATGCCCCACGCACCGCGCCGCAGCTGGTCGACGAAGAGCTGTGGGGCCATGGACGTCTTGCCGTGCGGGGCGAACGCGAGGCCGTGGCGCTCCGCGTACGTCTCCAGGAGGTCGAGGTTGTGCGCGACCGACTCGGCGGAGAGGGCGAGGACGGGGGTGGTGAACCCGCCGGTGAAGAGGTTGCGGCGCTCGGCGGCCAGCGCCCCGACGGTCAGGCCCTCCGCATCCGGCGGCAGGGCCTTGAAGCGGTGGTCGACGCGTTCGTCGGCGAGGCCGGACGCCAGGGACGCGGGGGAGACGCCGGGGGCGGAAGGCGCGGGAACGGCGGTGTGGCCGGCGGGGCGTTCGGCTGCCAAGGGGAAGCTCCTCCAAGTTCGTTGCAGCATATGCAACACTCATTGCGTCTATCGCTCAACGCTGTCTAACATCCGAGCCGATGCCCGGTCAATGGTGACCACCGGCCCGCACGCCGATCAGCGAGGAGCCCTCAGTGTCCGGACCCGCAGCAGGGACGGTCGGCGCCGCCACGGCCACCGATGTCGTCTGTCTCGGTGAGTCCATGGTGACGTTCCTGCCCTCGCAGCCCGGCCGCCTCGCCGACGTGCCCTCCTTCGGACGCGGAATCGGCGGCGCCGAGTCCAACGTGGCCTGCGCGCTCGCCGCCGCCGGGCACCGGGCGGCCTGGGTCGGCCGGGTCGGCGCGGACGGTTTCGGTGACCACCTCGTCGAGACGATCGCGGGGTACGGGGTCGACACCTCGGCCGTGCGCCGGGACGCGGTCCGCCCCACCGGCATCTACTTCCGTACGGCCACGGACCGGGGGACCGGCACGCACGAGGTCGCGTACTACCGGGCGGGGTCGGCGGCATCCGCGATGTCCCCGGCGAACGTGCCGTACGAGGACCTGTTCGCGGGCCGGATCCTGCACCTGTCCGGGATCACGGCGGCGCTGTCCGGCGACTGCCTGGCGCTGCTGCGGGACCTGACGGCTCCGCGTCCGGGCCGCCCGTCGGTGTCGTTCGACGTGAACCACCGGCCGCGTCTGTGGCGAGGCGGCGACGCGTCGGTGCTCCTGGACCTGGCCCGCCGTTGCGACCTGGTGTTCGTCGGCGAGGACGAGGCGGAGGAGGCGTGGGGGATCGTGGGCGCGGAGGCGATCCGGGCCGCGGTGCCGGAGCCGGCCGTGCTGGTCGTGAAGCGGGGGAGCGCGGGCGCGACGGTGTTCGCCCCGGGGCTCCGCCCCGGGCCCCGTTCCCCGAACGCCGGAGGGGCCGGAAACGCTCCGGCCTCGCGCTCGATGGAGGGCGGAGGGGCTGGAAATGCCGCCGCCGGGGCGGGAAGCGGTGACACCGTCACCGTCGTCCCCGCCCTCCGCGTCGACGTCGTCGCCGCCGTCGGAGCGGGAGACGCGTTCGCCGCCGGGTTCCTGTCCGCCACCCTGCGCGGGCTGCCCGTACGCGACCGGGCCCGGCACGGGCACCTCATGGCCGCCGCCGTCCTCACCGTCCCCGGCGACCTCACCGACCCGCCCGCCCGCGACCACGCCGACCGGCTCGCCGCACTCGACGACGACGCCTGGGGGAGACTTCGTCTCGGCCCCGGCTGGACCGCAGCCGACCAGGCCCCCGAGGAGGTACGTACGCCATGAGTCAGACCGTCGACCGGGCACTGACCATCCTGCCGCTGCTCGCCCAGGGACCCGCCGACCTCGGCCAGGTCGCCGAGCGGCTCGGCGTCCACAAGTCCACGGCGCTGCGCCTGCTGCGTACGCTCCACGAGCACGGCCTCGTCTACCGCCAGGAGGACCAGCGCTACCGCCTCGGCGCCCGGCTCTTCGCCCTCGCGCAGGAGGCCGTCGAGAACCTCGACGTACGCGAGATCGCCCATTCCCACCTGGTCGCGCTGAACGACCGGTGCGGGCACACCGTGCACCTCGCCGTGTACGAGGAGCAGGAAGTCCTCTACATCGACAAGGTCGAGAGCCGCTACCCGGTCCGGATGTACTCCCGGATCGGGAAGCCCGTCGCGATCACCGTCGCGGCCGTCGCCAAGCTGCTGCTGGCCGACCTCACCGAGCCCGAGCGGCGCGTCATCGCCGAGAAGCTCGACTACCCCATGTACACGTCCCGTTCGACGCCCGACGCCGGCGCGTTCCTCAAGGAGCTCGCCGTCGTCCGCGAACAGGGCTGGGCCACCGACCTCGGTGGCCACGAGGAGTCCATCAACTGCATCGGCGCCCCCATCCGCGGCGCGGACGGGCGGGTCGTCGCGGCCATGTCGGTGTCCGCACCCAACGTGGTCGTCACGGCCGAGGAACTCCTCACCCTGCTCCCGCTGGTCCGGCGCACCGCCGAGACCATCAGCCGGGAGTACTCCGGCACCACCCGACCCAAGAGAGCCTGATCAGCCATGACCGAGAAGACCGCCCTCACCCCCTCCACCCACACCACGCCGCCCGCGAAGTTCTCGCACGGTGTGAGGAAGGGGAACATCCTCCAGGTCGCCGGCCAGGTCGGCTTCCTCCCCGCCGTAGAGGGCCGGGCCCCGACCCCGGCCGGCCCCACCCTGCGCGAGCAGACCCTCCAGACCTTCGCCAACGTCAAGGCGATCCTGGAGGAGGGCGGCGCGAGCTGGGACGACGTGATGATGATGCGCGTCTACCTCACGGACGTGGACCACTTCGCGGAGATGAACGAGATCTACAACACCTACTTCGCCGAGCAGAACCTCAAGGAGGCCCCCTCGGCCCGGACGACGGTCTACGTCGGCCTGCCCAAGGGCCTGCTCATCGAGATCGACGCCCTCGCGGTGCTGAGCTGACCGTTCCGGCCCGCCGGCTGTCCCCGTATCGGTCGTCCGCTGCCGACCGACGGGCCTCCACCGAATTCTACTGCCGTGCACGCCCCCTTGTGCCGCCCCGCCGATTGCGCTTCCTTGATCGGCATGGCGGAGACAAGCGCAACCACAGGGACAGGGGAGCCGGCCTCCCGACCACGTAAGTCCAGCTGGAAGTACATCGGCCCCGGCATCGTCGTCGCGGCGACCGGGGTCGGGGCCGGCGACCTGGTCGCGACGCTCATCGCGGGCAGCAAGTTCGGATACACGCTGATGTGGGCGGCGGTGATCGGCTGCGTCGTCAAGATCTCGCTCGCCGAGGCGGCCGGCCGCTGGCACCTGGCGACCGGCCGCACGCTCTTCGACGGCTGGCGCAGCCTGGGCCCCTGGACCACGGTCTACTTCGCGGTCTACGTCGTGATCTGGGGCTTCATCTACGGGGCGACGGCCATGTCCTCCAGCGCCCTGCCCATCGTGGCGCTGTTCCCCGACGGCCCGGGGCTGAAGTTCTGGGCGATCGTGACCGGGCTGATCGGGCTGGCCTTCGTCTGGTTCAACCGGTACGCCGTCTTCGAGAAGGTCATGACGGTCCTGATCGGCATCATGTTCGTGGTGGTCGTGTACGTGGCCGTCCGCGTCGTGCCGGACGCCGGGGCCTCCTTCGCCGGGCTGCTGCCCGTGCTCCCGGACGGCTCGCTCCTCTACACCCTCGGGCTGATCGGCGGCGTCGGCGGCACGATCACCATGGCCGCGTACGGGTACTGGGTCAACGCCAAGGGCTGGAGCAACTCCTCCTGGATGAAGGTGATGCGCCTCGACAACCGGGTCGCCTACATCACCACCGGGGTCTTCGTCGTGGCGATGCTCATCGTCGGCGCCGAGCTGCTGCACGCCTCGCAGGCCGCCCTCACCTCCGGCGACCGCGGGCTGATCGACCTGGGCAAGGTGCTGGAGGACCGCTTCGGCGCGGGCACCGCCAAGCTCTTCCTGGTCGGCTTCTTCGCCACGTCGTTCTCGTCGCTGATCGGTGTCTGGCACGGGGTCAGCCTGATGTTCGCCGACTTCGTGGAGCGGTTCCGGGCCCCGGCGGCCCCAGCGGATTCGGCGGCCCCGGCGGCCTCTGCGGCCTCGGAGGAAGAGCTTGCCGGTCCGGCGGCCACCGAACGCCGGCAGCGCTCGCTGCCGTTCCGCGCGTACCTCTTGTGGCTGACCTTCCCGCCGATGACCCTGCTCTGGCTGGACGAGCCCTTCGGCCTGGTCATCGCGTACGGGGTGCTCGGCGCGTTCTTCATGCCCTTCCTCGCCCTGACCCTGCTGTGGCTGCTCAACTCCGCGCGTACGCCAGCCGAATGGCGCAACGGCCGGCTCAGCAACATGATGCTGGCCAATGCCGGGATGCTGTTCATCGTGCTCTGTGTGCAGCAGGTGCACGATCTGCTCCGGTGACCCGTCTGCCGACAGAACGCCGCAGCGCCGCCGGGGGAGCGGCGGCGCTGCGGGTTCGGAGCATCGTGGGGCGATGCGGGGTTACGGCAGGCCGCGGACGTGCGGGCCGACCGCCTTCGACCAGGCGAACCCGGCCGTCGCGTCCCAGTTCGTCGACCAGGTCATCGCGCCGCGCAGCGACGGGTAGGTCTTCGACGGCTTGAACGAACCGCAGTTGGTGCCCTTGGCGAGGCAGTCCAGCGCCGCGTTCACGATCGACGGGGAGACGTAGCCGCTGCCCGCGCCGCGGGTGGAGGCGGGGACGCCGATGCCGACCTGGGACGGGTCGAGGCCGCCCTCCAGCTGGATGCAGGCGAGCGCGGTGAGGAAGTCCACCGAGCCCTGCGAGTAGACCTTGCCGTCGCAGCCGAGCATCGAACCGCTGTTGTAGTACTGCATGTTGACGACGGTCAGGATGTCCTTGACGTTGAGCGCCGTCTTGAAGTACTCACCCGAGGTCGACTGCATGTCGATGGTCTGCGGGGCCATCGTGATGACGAGAGAGCTGCCCGCCTTCGCCGAGAGCTGGCGCAGCGCCTTCGTCATGTAGGTGGCGTTGAGGCCGTTCTCCAGGTCGATGTCGACCCCGTTGAAGCCGTAGTCCTGCATCAGCGCGTACACCGAGTTCGCGAACGCGGTGGCGGAGGCGTCGTTGTCGACCCGGACCGTGCCCAGCTCGCCGCCGATCGAGATGATGACGTTCTTGCCGGCCGCCTGCTTGGCCTTGATGTCGGAGCGGAACTGCGCGTCGGTGTAGCCGTTCAGTCCGGCGGTGTCCAGGGTGAAGGTGACCGCGCCCTGGGTGGGCGTGGCATCCGCGAAGGAGACCGCGATGATGTCGTAGTCGGCCGGGACGTCGCTGAGCTTCTGGACGGCCGCGCCGTTGTTGAAGTTCTGCCAGTAGCCGGTCACCGCGTGCTTCGGCACGGCGGGCCCGGGGCCGGGCCCGGGGCCGGGGCCGGTACCCGGCTTGGCCGTACGGGCGCTGACGGCGGCGGACCTGACCGACTCGCCGGCCGCGTTGGTGGCGCTCACCGAGAACTGGTAGGCGGTGTCCGCGGACAGGCCCGTGACGGTCGCCGAGGTCCCGGTGGAGGTGGTGGCCTTCGCGCCGTCCCGGTAGACGGTGTACCCGGTGGCGCCGGAGACCGCGTTCCAGGACAGGGCGACGGAGGACGTGGTCGTGGCGCCCGCCGCGAGGCCCGCCGGAGCCGCCGGGACGACCGGTCCTGGCTCCTCGCCACTGCCCCCGCCGTCGGGGCCGGTCACCTCGAAGTCGTCGGCGAAGTAGGCGGCCTGCCCGTACCAGCCGTGGGTGTAGACGGTCACCGAGGTGGTGTTGGCGCCGGTCTTGAAGCTGGTGGACAGCTTGGCCCAGGTGGTGGAGCCCGGGGTCCAGGTGGAGACGTCGGTGGTTCCGGTGCCGCTCACGCCGAGGTAGGCGTAGCTGCCCTGCACCCAGGAGCTGAGCGCGTACGTCGAGTTGGGCTTCACCTTGACCGACTGTGAACACTTGGCGTTGTCCTGGCCGGCCGGGGTGGCCTTCAGCGCGGACGTACCGCCGTGCACGGGGCTGGACACGACGGCGCCGCTGTCCCCGGTGCAGGTCCAGTCGGCGAGACCTGACTCGAAGCCCGCGTTCTTGGCGTTGTTGACGTCGGCGGCCTGGGCGGTGCTGACGAGTCCGGTGACGGTCAGGGCTGCGGCCGCGACGACGGCAAGGGTGCCGCCGAGCACGGGACGGGCGCGACGGCGCCTTCTGCGAGTGCTGCCTGCGGAGCGTTCCACTGGTGCCTCCGGGGGGAGTTGGCGGTGCTGGCGGGGCGTGCGGGAGTGCCGGACGGACGACGGGCCGGGGCTGCACGGGGTGGGCGGGTCGGGGATCCGTGACGGACACGGGGGTGTCCTGCCGGGGGCGGTGGCCACCGCTTGGCGCATAAACTGGTCCAGACCAATCAAGTTGTCAAGACCTCTGGCAGTGAAAGGCTGTCCGCGGGGCGGGCGCGAGAGTGCTCGGCCACCCCCGTACGGGGGTGCCGGACCGAGAATTCCCCGCCCGGGAAACCGCCCCGCGACCACACTTCGCCCCCCGCACGAGTGATCTTGCGGGAGATCTTCGCCCGGTCACGGAAACGCCCTTACGAAAAGGCAGCCGGACCCCTCAGGATCCAGGCTGACGTGCGCGAATGGATAAGTGATCGAAGACCGGACGTGGACTTCGGTAACGCTGCGCAGTGAAAGCCGAGTTGGGCGGAATCGATTTCGTCCCGTTTAGCACCCGGGCCCCGGAGGAACCGTGTTCGCATGGTGGCGTACTGGTCTCCGATAACTGTTCTCTGCCTGGTGAGACGTGGCTAAAGTGCTGGGTCAGGAGCACGGAGCAGAAGCGATTGCGGCCGACGTCCCCACGTCGACCGGAGCCGAAACGGGGAAGAGCGTGCCGACCGCAATAGCAGTGACGAGCGCAGACCTGGTGCTGCCGCCCACCGATCAGCAGACACCGACCGCCGCTCTGCTCCAGGCCCCCGAGGCCCAGGTGCTGGAGCTGGCGATCGGCGACATGCACCTGTTGCTCGAACAGCACGGGTATGTGATCGCCCTCTACCCCTCGGGCATCCGGCCCGAGCACGAACGCCGCCTCCACTCCATCCGCTCGGTGCTGGAAAGCGACCGGATCGCCCTGGTCAAGGTGGACCTCCCGCCCCTCGGCGTCGCCGTCCTGGTGCGCCAGCTGCGGCAGTTGTCCATCTGCGACTTCAGCCCCGGGGTGGTCGCCTCCGCCGCCCGGCTGCTCTCGCACTACATCTACGCGGGCGCCCTCCTCAACTCCGTGGCCCGGCTCGACCGGGTCCCCGTCAGCCTCAAGAGCCACGCCAAGTCCTGGGTCCCCGGATCCCAGTTCGCCGTGCTCGCCGGCCCCGAGGCGCAGCTGATGAAGGTGGGCCCGGCCGCCGAACCGCTGGCGGGGCCGGATTTCGGTACGCATCTTCTGGTGGCCAGAGGGAATCTGCAGTCGGACTGGGTACAGGAGACCCTCGCGCCCGCCTGGAAGGTCCAGGCCGTTCACGACACCGTGGTCCCGGCCGACTCACCGCGCTGGTGGGGTACCGGAAGGCTGGTGGAGTTCGCCGCCCATCTCCCGGACCTCTCCGTGCTCCACCAGTTGGTCTCCTCCGTGCGCCGGGAGAAGTGCCACTGGTGCGCCATGGAACTCATCGGCGACCGCTGCGCATTCTGTTCCGCACCACTCGCGGCCCAGGAGAACCGGATGCTCCCCGCCGGTGTCCTGCACCACGGGGCCGACGAATCGCCGGGCCCCTAGCGCGACCGCTCCTCCCCGCTCGACCCGCACCTCCCCGCACCAGGCGTCCCCGCCCCGCCCCCCCCGCCCCCGCACACGTAAACCGTCCCCACCACGCGAACCGCCGGCCCCGCAGCAGCCCGCAGCCGTAGATGTAAGCGCGTAACCGAACCGCACGGCACGAACCGCACGGCACGAACCGCACGGCACGAACCGCACGGCACGAACCGCACGGCTCCACACCGCTCCACCGCTCCACACCGCTCCACACCGCTTCACCGCCCCACACCGCTCCGCACGGGGCCACCGCACCGCACCTTCTGTCCGCTGTCCGTCCCACGCATCCGATTCGAACGAGGTTGTCCGGACCATGAACTCCCGCCAGCGCCGCGGCGTGATACTCCTGCTCCTGTCGGTCCTGTGTGCCTTCGCGGCCTTCGCCGGCGTGCTCTCGGTGATCAGCGACGTCAACTCGAAGGTCGGGCCCGAGGTGACGGCGTACCAGCTGAAGACCAACGTGGCCCCGTACACAGCTCTGAACAGCGGCCAGTTCGAGAAGATCAAGATGCCCGAGCGCTGGCTCTCGGAGAACGCCGTGACCGACCTGCGGGAGGTCGAGTCGAAGATCGCGGTCACCGAGCTCCGCGAAGGCTCTCTTCTCCAGTCGGACATGATGGTCCGCAAGCCCGAACTCCGGGCCGGTGAACAGGAGATCGCCATCATGATCGACGCCTCCACCGGCGTCGCGGGCAAGATCACACCGGGCGCGACGGTCAACATCTACGCCACGTTCGCCGGTGAGCAGCAGGGCGACGCGGCCCAGTCCAAGGTGATCGTCGCCAACGCCAAGGTGCTGGACGTCGGCGAGCTCACCGCCCTGGACCCGAGCGGGGACGACCGGGGAAGCCGGTCGACCGAGGCCGTGCCGATCACCTTTGCCCTGAACACGCTGGACACCCAGCGGGTCGCCTACGCCGAGTCCTTCGCGGCACACGTGCGCCTCGCGCTCGTCGCCCCGGGCAGCGACGGCACCATCCGCCCGGGGGACCGCACCTACACGCTCGACAAGGACAAGTGAGGATGGCATGACCACCAGAATCCTCCCCGCCGTCGGCGACCTCGACGCGGCCCGCTCCGTCACCACCCTGCTCAGCCAGCTGCCCGACGCCGAACCGGCGACCCCCGTCGGCGACTCCACCCAGCTCATCGACACGTTGGCCCGGCTCGCGGGCGAGTCGCTCGACGAACTGCCCGAGGTGGTGCTGGTCCACGAGCGGATCGGCCCGGTGCCGGCCCTGGAGCTGGTCCGGGAGGTGTCGCTGCGGTTCCCGTCCGTCGGCGTCGTGATGATCACCGCGGACGCCAGCCCGAACCTCTTCGCCGACGCGATGGACTCCGGGGCCCGCGGCCTGGTCACCCTGCCGCTGAGCTACGAGGAACTGGCCAACCGCGTCCAGGCGGCCGCCCAGTGGTCCGCCGGCGTACGCCGCCACCTCACCTCCGGGAACGACGTCTTCAGCGGCCCCGCCGGCACGGTGGTCACGGTCACCGGCGCCAAGGGCGGCGTCGGTGCGACCGTCACCGCCATCCAGCTCGCCCTGGCCGCCCAGGCGTCCGGCAACTCGGTGGCGCTGGTGGACATGGACCTCCAGACCGGGGACATCGCCTCGTTCCTCGACGTCCAGTTCCGCCGCTCCCTCGTCGACCTCGCCCTGATCACCGACATATCGCCCCGGGTGCTGGCCGACGCGGTGTTCTCCCACTCCACCGGCCTCGCCCTGCTGCTCGCCCCCGGCGAGGGTGAACGCGGCGAGGAGGTCAGCGACCGCTCGGCCCGCCAGATCGTCAGCGCGCTCCGCTCCCGCTACGAGATCGTCGTCATCGACTGCGGCGGCCAGATGAACGGGGCCAACGCGGCGGCCATCGAGATGGCGGACGTGGCCCTGCTGGTCACGACCCCCGACGTGGTCGCGGTGCGCGGCGCGAAACGCATCGTACGGATGTGGGAACGGCTCCAGATCCGCAAGGCCGAGGAGACGGTCACCCTCGTCAACCGCTTCACCCGCAACACGGAGATCCAGCCGCCGCTGATCCAGAAGATCACCGGCACCCGGGTCGCCTCGGCGGCGATCCCCGCCAACTTCAAGGAACTGCAGGCTTCCATCGACTCCGGACGCCTGCACGAACTGGACGCCAAGAGCACGGTCAAGCAGGCGCTCTGGGGCCTGGCCGGAGAGCTGGGCATCGTCAAGGAGAGCGCGACGGCGAAGAAGAGCGGCGGTGCCCTGGTCAAGAGGACCGGCGGCGCCTTCAAGAACGACCGGGGCTCGATCGGACGCCCGCGCCGCCGGCGCGACGGCTCCGGACGCGGGCCCGGAGACTCCGAGGGGACACGTTGAGCGATGACCACCACAAGGACGGCACGAAGCGGCATACGGGGGCGGATCACCGCCCTACGTGAGAGCCGGGACCGGGACCGCGGGCAGACCGCGGTCGAGTTCCTGGGCATGACCCCCTTCATCATCCTGATCATGCTCGTGCTCTGGGAGTGCGCCCTGATCGGCTACACCTTCAGCCTCGCGGGCAACGCCGCCGACGTGGCCGCCCGCAAGGGCAGCGGGGCGGAGTACGGGGCGGGAGCGGCCTGCCGGGCCGGCGCGATGAAGGACCTCCCCGACGCCTGGTCGGACGGGGCCCAGGTGCGGTGCAGCGGCGGCAGCCGCCTGTACGAGGCGACGGTGAAGCTGAAGGTCCCGGTACTGGTACCGGGCCTGTTCGACCTCGACACCGAGATCACCGGTAAGGCCGGATCACCGAGGGAGGACCCGCGATGACGACGCGTCCGTACCGGGACGACCGGAACAGGGACCGGGACCGGGGCCAGGTCGCCATGGAGTACCTGGGCTTCCTCCCCCTGCTGCTCCTCTTCGCGATGGCGGCCATCCAGCTCGGCCTGGCCGCGTACGTCGCCAACCAGGCGGGCACCGCGGCCCGCGCCGGAGCCCGCACGGCAGCCAGCGTGGACGCCCGGGGCAGCGGTCAGTCCAACGCCCGCGACGCCGTGAGCGACTGGGTGGAGGACGGCGGATTCCGTTACCACCAGCGCGGCGGACGGGACATCACGGTGACGGTCCGGGTCAAGGTGCCCTCCGTCGTGCCGGGGCTGGACGACTGGTGGGCCGAGCGGAGCACGACCATGCCCAACGAGAAGTCCCGCATCGGCTTCTGACCCAGATCTGCCCGAGATTCCGACCCCGACGAGGAGAGTTACGCCGATGAGCCTGCGGGCACGCATGACCGCTCCGGAGGAGCAGGGCGGGGCACGGGAGGACGGCCACATGGTGGCCACCTACCGGGCCAAGCTGTTGGAGGAGATCGACCTCGCGGAGATGTCCTCGCTGGCCGCCGCCGACCGGCGGGCCCGGCTGGAACGCGTCCTCGGCCACATCATCAGCCGCGAGGGCCCGGTCCTGTCCACCATGGAGCGCTCACAGCTGATCCGCCGCGTCGTCGACGAGGCGCTCGGCCTCGGCATCCTGGAACCGCTCCTGGAGGACGCGTCCATCACCGAGATCATGGTCAACGGCCCCGACCAGATCTTCGTCGAGCGCAACGGCAAGGTCGAACAGCTCCCGATGCGCTTCGGCTCCCACGAGCAGCTGATGCAGACCATCGAGCGGATCGTGTCGACCGTCAACCGCCGCGTCGACGAGTCCAACCCGATGGTCGACGCCCGCCTGCCCAGCGGTGAACGTGTCAACGTGATCATCCCGCCGCTGTCGCTGACCGGCGCGACCCTCACCATCCGCCGCTTCCCGCGCTCCTTCACGCTCCAGGAGATGATCGGCTTCGGCTCGCTGGACGAACAGATGCTGGTGCTGCTCGCCGGCCTCGTCCAGGCCAAGCTCAACGTCATCGTCTCGGGCGCCACCGGCACCGGCAAGACGACCCTCCTCAACGCGCTCTCCGGACTGATCCCGAACGCCGAGCGCATCGTCACCATCGAGGACTCCGCCGAACTCCAGCTCCAGCAGAGCCATGTGATCCGGCTGGAGTCCCGTCCGGCGAACGTCGAGGGCAAGGGCGAGATCACCATCCGCGACCTGGTCCGCAACTCGCTGCGTATGCGCCCGGACCGCATCGTCGTCGGTGAGGTCCGAGGCGGCGAGTCGCTCGACATGCTCCAGGCGATGTCCACCGGTCACGACGGCTCGCTGGCAACCGTCCACGCCAACAGCGCCGAGGACGCGCTGATGCGTCTGCAGACCCTCGCCTCCATGTCGGAGGTCGAGATCCCCTTCGAGGCGCTGCACGACCAGATCAACAGCGCCGTCGACGTGATCGTCCAGCTCACACGGCACGCCGACGGGGCCAGGAAGATCACCGAGATCGCGGTCCTGGACTCGCACGGCCGCGACCCGTACCGCATCGTGACCGTGGCGCGGTTCGACGCGCAGCCGATGTCGGCGGACGGCCGCATCCACGGCGACTTCCGGTACCTCCCGCTGCCCCGGAGGCTCGCCGAGCGCCTCTACCTGGCCAGTCAGCCCATTCCGCAGGCGTTCGGCGTCGCCCAGTCCGCCGAGCAGCTCGCCACCCGAGAGGCCAACTAGGTACCGAGCCATGGACAACGTCAACCTCCCCCTGGTCACCGTCGGCGTCACGCTGCTGTGCTGCGTGCTCGGCGTGATGGGCCTGTACGCCTACTCCGGCGGCAAGGCCGACCGCGACGCCCTCGTCGAGCGGCTCTCGCACGTCGGACAGATCCCCGAGACCGGCCGTGTCCGCCGCTTCAGGGGCCTGGACCGCCGGCTGCGCGCCACCGCGCTCGGCCGGAAGCTGGAGCTGAAACTCGCCGCGACCGGCATGGACATCACGCCCGGCGAGTTCCTCGTCTACGCGCTCGTCGCGATGGCGGGACTCTGGATGCTCGCCTCCTCCATTCTCGCCGCGTTCTTCGGCCCGGTCGCCGCCCTGATCGGCCTCTGGGGCACCAACGCGTTCCTCAACTGGCAGCGGGTCAAGCGCACCGAGCGCTTCATCAACCAGCTCCCCGAGCTCTCCCGCATCCTCGCCAACGCCACCCAGGCGGGCCTGGCCCTGCGCACCTCGCTGTCCATGGCCGCCGAGGAACTGGAGGACCCGGCCGGCGAGGAACTGGCCCGGGTCGCCCGGCGGCTCGCTGTGGGAGAGCCGTTGGAGGACGCGCTGAGCGAGCTCACGGACCGGTTGCCGTCCCGCGAACTGGTCGTCCTGGTGACGACGCTGGTCCTCTCCAACCGGGCCGGCGGTACGGTCGTCAGCTCGCTGCGCAACCTCACCGAGACGCTGGAGGAGCGCAAGGAGACCCGCCGCGAGGTCAAGACCCAGCTCTCGCAGGTCACCGTCACCGCCTACGCCGTACCGGCCTTCGGCATCGGCGCGATGCTCCTGATGAACGCGGTCATGCCGGGCGCGCTGGACCGGATGACCGGGGCGTTCATCGGCCAGGCGGCGGTGGTCGTGGCCATCGCCCTGTACGCCGTCGGCTTCGTGGTCATCCGCCGCCTGTCCCGTATCGACGTCTGACGAGCTGGGAGAAGAACCGCCATGGACCTGCTGCTAGCGCTGGTCGTCGGCCTCGCCGTCTACGGGGCCATCCACGGCATCCGGATGTACCGGGCCGATGCCAAACTCCCCGGCGACCTTGCCGTGGCACTGGAATCCGGCTCCTCCCGCACCGGCGCGGTCGGCTCCGGCATCGACCGCCTCGGCATCCGCTGGGCCCCCATGGTGCTGCGGATGATGGGCCCCAAGGCCGTCAACAAGAAGCGCCGCCAGATCGACCTGGCGGGCAACCCCGGCGGCCTCACCATCGACCGTTACGCGGCCCGCCGCGCGGTCTACGGCGCACTGGGCCTCCTCGGCGCGTTCTCCATGCTCCTGCGCGGCCAGCTGTTCCTGGCCCTCCTGATGATCGCCTTCGGCCTCTTCTGGGTGGAGGCCGGGATCTGGTCGGCGATCCGGGTGCGCCGCGAGCACATCGAACGCACCCTGCCGGACTTCCTCGACGTCCTGGCCGTCGTCGTCTCCGCCGGGCTCGGCTTCCGGCAGGCGCTGGACCGGGTCGCGGAGAAGTACGAGGGCCCGTGGTCCGACGAACTGCGCATCACCCTGCGGCAGATGGACATGGGCGTCAGCCGCCGCCAGGCCTTCGAGGAACTGCGCAGACGCAACGACTCCGAACAGGTCGCCATGTTCGTCACGACGCTCCAGCAGGGCGAGGAACTGGGCGCTCCGATCGTCGAGACACTGATCCAGATCGCCAACGACATGCGCCGCACCGACGCCCAGAACGCCCGTCGCAAGGCGGCCAAGGCGGTTCCGAAGGCCACGTTCGCGGTGACCACGTTCCTTCTCCCCGGCACTCTCCTTCTTCTCACGGTCGGATTCGTGTACGGAGCAGACGTCGACCTCGGGTCCCTCACGGGCGGGTGACATGAACAACGGGCGGGATGGGGACGGAACACCTACGTTCCGGAACACCACGCCTGCCGCATCGGCCGGCGGTACGGAGCACGAGCAGTACGGGGCAAGTACGGGATCACGGGGCGAACGGAGGTGACAGGCGCATGGCATACCAGCTCAGCGGTGCGCAGCCCGGCCTGACCGCGGACCTGACCCGCGCGCACACCGGCACCCCGGCCCGCCCGGCCTTCGCCATCCAGGTCAACGCGCTCCAGGCGATGTGCCGCCAGGTCTTCGGATTCCGCCTGGCGATGATCGCGATAGCGACCCCGTACGCCATCAGCCACACCGCCCCCGGCCTGCCCACGTGGTTCATCGGCTCGGCGATCCTGGTCACGTTCATGGGCTCGTACGTCCTGTTCCGGGACTGGGAGCGGTTCGGCCCGGTGCTCCTGCGCCACCCCTGGCTCCTGGCCGTCGACGTGTTCTTCGGTGCGCTGCTGCTGATCACGGCGACCCCCGAGTCGACGCTGGCGTACGTCACCGTCTGCACCCCGCTGCTGGCGGGTCTGGTCCACGGCTGGCGCGGCGCGGCGGTCTTCGCGGCGCTCCAGGTGGTCATCGTCTTCGGCGTGTACGCGAGCGTCCCGAAGCTGGAGGGCGGCGGGGGGACGGCCCTCCTCCTGCCCGGCTTCTGCGTGATCGCCGGGGCGGTCGGGGTCACCCTGCGCAACCTGCTGCTGCGCTTCGGGACGGCGACGCAGGCGCTCACCGAGACCCGGGCACGACTGGCGGTGAGCGAGGCGGTGGAGGGCGAACGCACCCGCCTGGCCCGGGAGATGCACGACTCGGTCGCCAAGACCCTGCACGGCCTGGCGCTGGCCGCCGACGGCCTGGCGTGCTCGGCGGGCCGGATGGACCCGCCCACGGTGAAACTCCAGGCGGAACTGGTCGCCCGCGCCGCCCGCCGGGCCGCCGCCGAGTCCCGGGAACTGCTCACCGACCTCCGCCGGGAACAGGGCCTGGAAGGCGGCGTCGACCTGGTCGCGGAACTGGCGGCCCAGGCCGAGGACTTCACCGCCCGTCACCCGATCACGGCCACGTTCCGCCGCCTCGCCGAGGAGACCCCGATCCCACCGGTCCCGCAGGCGGTGGCCCGACAACTCCTCACCGTCGCCTCCGAGGCCCTGGAGAACGCCCACCGCCACGCGGACCCCTCGTACCTGATCGTCCTCGCGGGCGTGAAGGGCGGCATGCTCCGCGTCAGCGTGTACGACGACGGGCGCGGCCTGCCCGCCGGAACGACGCTCGACACCCTCCGCAGGGCCGGCCACTTCGGCCTGGTCGGCATGGTGGAGCGGGCCGCGTCCATCGGGGCCCGCATCCGGATCGGCCGGGGCGATGCGGAGAAGGGCACGGAGGTGCGGGTGGAGCTCCCCCTGGCGGCGCTGACGAGTACGGCCGCCGAGGAGAACGCCGCGCCGACGCCCCTGCCCGCGCCCGCGCTGTCACCCGCGCTCTCCCACGCGCCGCTGCCGTCGTCTGCACCCGCACGTGTACCTGCACCCGAACCCGAGAACGTCACGACCCCCCACCCATGACCCCGACCCTGAGAGGAGGTCGCAGCATGCCGGACGATGTCTCCCCTGCACCGAACCGCTACGGGAAGGCGGCCCGTCACCCCGCCCCCCAGCACTCGTCGCCGCCCATCCCGCCCACCCCCGCCCCCCGCCCCCCCCGGCCCCCGGCCCCGCCGGGCCCCAGCACACTGCGATCCAGCCCCCGGCCACACCGACGCCGTCCCCGCCGTTCGGAGGGCCCACCACGTCCCCCTTCCCGCCTGCACCCGAGGCGCCCGCCCCGGCCCGGCTCCGGGTGGTGGTCGCGGACGACAACCCGGTGGTCCGGGCTGGCCTCGGCGTCCTCCTCTCGGGCCGGGCCGACATCGAGGTCGTGGCAGAGGCGGCGGACGGCCGCGAGGCCTACGAGAAGACCCACCAGCACCGCCCGGACGTGGTCCTGCTCGACGTCCGGATGCCCGGCGTGGACGGCATCTCGGCCCTGCCGCACCTGGTCGGCATCGCGCCCGTGCTGATGCTGACGTACAGCCGCGAGAGCGAGATCGTCCACGAGGCGCTACGCCTGGGCGCGGGCGGCTACCTGGTGCACGGCGAGTTCACGGCGGACCAACTGGTCCGCGCGGTGAAGGACACGAAGGACGGCCGCGCCCACTTCACGTCCACGGCCGCCGACGCCCTGCTGGCCCACATGCGCCTGGGCACGGCCCCGCACAGGGGCCCCCTGCCCGAAGGCCTGGGATCGGCACTGACGACGCCGCCCGTACCCGTGCACGCACCGCCACACCCCCTCGAAAATTCGGAAGGTCTTTCGCAACTGCAACCTTCTGTGGGACAGTCTTCTGGCTACAGGGGGTCGGCACCCACCCCCAACAGGCATCAGTACAGGCTGAGTTCGAGGGAGGTGGAGGTCATGGACCTGATTGCGTCCGGGATGAGTAATCAGCAGATCGCCGCCACCTGCTTCATCAGTGAGAAGACGGTCAAGAACCACATCAACCGCATCTTCACGAAGCTCCACAGCGCCACCCGCAGCGAGGCCATCGCGCACTGGCTCGGCACCGCGCCCCGTAACCCCGGGCGGCAGCCATGACCGAGCGATCGCGCAACGAGAGGGCCCAGAAAGCCTTTTGGGCCCGGGAATGGGCCCACGGGCCCTCTGGGCGAGCGATGATTCCCCCCTATGTTTCTCACGTCGCCAACGGCACCGGCCGGGAGGAAGCCGGTATCGAGGACGACACCGCAGGAACGTGTGAGTCGGCCGGCAACCGGTCGGCCGAACCAGGAGGGGAACACCATGTCGAACATCACCCTGAAGGCCGCAGTCCGCGTCAACGGCTGGGCCGACACCGCTGTTCGCAGCATCCAGAAGCGCTACGCGGCGAAGGACCGGGGACAGACGGCGTTCGAGTACCTGGGCATCGTCCTGGTGGTCGTGGCGATCATCGGTGCGGTCGCTGCCTCGGACATCGGCACGAACATCTCGGAGCGCATCGGCGACGTATGCGCCGATGTCGGGAGCATCGCGGGTGTCGCGGGTGTCGACGGGCTCCTCGGCGGTGCCGGAGGCGTGGTGGGTGCGGCAGGGGCGGCAGAGTCCGTCGGGGAGGGCTTCGGGGCGGCCGGGGGCACGGCAGTTGGTGCATTCCATCATCACGCGGTGGGTGGGTGCGTCGGGCAGGCACGGGGCTTGCTCGGCCGGTGGTTGGGGCGGGACCTTGTCCGTGAGGCGGCGGCGGATGAGGCCGATGGGGGAGTCGACGCGGTGGGGTAGCCCGGCGGTGAGGGTGTGGATGAGGTAGTCGGTGGTGACGCCTCGGTCCAGCCATGCGGTGGCCAGGGGTTCGAGCGCGGCGCAGTCGGCTGCGGAGAGGGCGATGCGGCGGTCCCTGCGTCCGAGTTCGGCGAGGGCGAGGTAGGCGGGGGAGGGGCGGTCGCCGGGCTCCGGGGGCGGGGCGTTCGGCGGCTGTACGTGAACGGGGCCGGCGGGGGCGTTCGGCGGAGCGACCTCGGGCCGGGGTCGGGAAGCCTGGGCGGGCTCGGGTGCCTTCCCGGGCGGCGGGGCCGGGGAGGGCTCGGGTGCCCTTCCGGGCGGGGACGCGGGGGCGGACTCGGGTGACGCCTCGTGCGCAGGGGGCCCGGGGGCGGGTTCCTCGGCGGGGACCCAGGGCGGGGGCGGGGCGGTGGACCCGGTGCCCGGTTCCTGGGGGAGGACATCGGGGCTGCCGGCGCCGCTGACCCGGTGCTTCTCGGCGGCGAGGTAGGTGTTCCACCACTCGTTGTCGCGTGCGGTGCGGGACCAGAAGGTGCGGAAGGCCCATCGGGTCGTCCCGCCCTGGCCCACGGAGCACCGTACGCGGCGCAGGTGCCCGGCGACGGACAGGGCTGTTCAGGGCGGTGCCGATGGCTTGCTGCCCGTAGAGCGGTAGTTGCTTGGCGAGGGTCTTGACGCTCATGGCCGCGCCGTCGGGGAGGCGGTCGATGAACCCGGCGACGTACCGCTCGCGGGTCGGCAGTAAGGCGAAGTCACCCATGCGTGGCGGCAGTTGTTCGGATGCGGATCGTTTGCCGTAGCCGGGCGCTGCCCTCGGGTACGCGGGTGAGGATGCGGGGGTGCTCAGGGCAGGGCTAGTGTCCTGAGTCGTTAATTCGTGTGCAGTATGCGGCGAGGGTGTCGAGGATGTCGTCGGCGGTCTTTGTCCAGATGAACGGCTTGGGGTTCTTGTT
>NZ_JOEZ01000048.1 GCF_000721175.1 Streptomyces anulatus | reverse complement strand
GCTCCGTTCCACCGACCCGGCACGGATCGCCGGGTACCGCGTCCTCGGCCGGCTCCGCGCCGGGGGCATGGGGGGGCCGGCCGCCGCCTCCCCCACCACCTCCGGCGCCGGCGCCGGCACCTCCACCGCCGAAGCCCCCGCCCTCACCGAAGCCCCCGGTGCGGACCGAGCCGCCGGAGCCCCGGGCCGTGGCCCTGCCGACGTACCGCAAACCGACCCGCAGACAGCCGCGGAGCGGGCCGTCGCTGGTGTCCCTGACACTGCTCATCACCGCCCCGGCGGTCTTCGCCATCGCCGTGCTGCGGCCGCGATCATCCCGCTGACCAGGAGAGACGCATGTCCGAGTGGCTCGTTCTGAGCATTGCCATGGCGTCCGCCTGCGCGGTCGTCCTCACCATCGCGGTCCTGAACAACCGGCGGATCGGGGATGACGACGACCCGTCCGAGACGCCCGACGTCATCGAGTACATGACGATGATGATCGGCGTGGTCTACGCGATCGTCCTGGGGCTCGCCATCGCCGGGGTCTGGGAGGGCCGCAGCGCCGCCCAGGAGTCCGTACGCATCGAGGCGCAGGCGCTGCACGAGGTGCAGGCCCGGGCCTCCGTCTACCCGGCCGAGGTCCGCGACCGCATCCGGGCGGGCGTCGACGCCTATGTCAGCCATGTCGTCCACGACGAGTGGAAGGTGATGTCCGAACGGAACACGCTCACCGAGCGCGGCACCCAGCTGCTGGACAAGGTACGGGCGGACGTCACCGGCTACGAGCCGAAGACCGACCACGAGGGGCAGGCCTACCAGCCGCTGGTCGACCAGGTGGCGGCGGCGGACGACGCCCGCAGCTCACGCGGGCAGAACGCCGGGGCGACGATGCCCGGGGTGGTCTGGTTCGGGCTGATCACCGGGGCGCTGGTGACCGTGGGGCTGATCTTCACCCTCCAGATCCGCAGAACGTTCCGCGAACTGCTCCTGGCGGGCCTGTTCAGCGCGTTGATCGCCTTCCTGCTCTTCCTGATCTGGGACTTCGACGCGCCCTTCGGCCGGGGCATCTCGGCCACCGCCGAACCGTTCCTCGACATGTTCCCGGGAGCCGCCCGCTGAGGCCCCGCTCCCCCGGCCGGTGGGCCGGTCGGGGGACCCGCGCTGACCCATTCGCCCGACCCCGATCGCGGGCTGGGGTGACCGCTCCTAGCGTGTCGGGCATCGAGGTGCATTTTTCCTGCTATGTGGAAATCGGTTCCGCAGCTGCCCCTCGGGGAACCCGGAGGATCCACCATGCGCGCGATACGTGTCGCACCGCTCGCCCTGCTCGGCGCCAGTGCCCTGACGCTGCTGGCCCCGTCCGCCGCCCACGCCGCGCCGGACGGGGCCAGCAGCACGTTCAATCCGACGATCAGCCCGTCGGTCATCGCACCGGGCGGCCGGGTCACCCTCGGCGCCGGCGGCTGCACGGGCGAGACGATCGTCACGTCGGGCATCTTCGACACCACCACCATCCCGAGCGGCAGCACCACGGCCACCGCCACCGTCGACACGGACGCCCGCCGGGGCGCCGTCTACGCGGTGACGTTCACCTGCGGCTCGACCGGCACCTCCCGGAACGTCAACCTCACCATCACCGGCGGCGCCACGAGCACCCCCACCCCGGCCCCGACACCCACCACGGTCCCGACCGCCAGCTCGACGGCCCTCGTGCCGGGCGGCGTGCGCGGCGGCCTCGGCGGAAGCTCCGGCACCACCGACCCGGTGGAGGTCGCCGCCGGAGCGGCCCTGGTGGTGGCAGCGGCCTCGGGCGCCCTCTACTTCGCGCGCCGTCGCTCCACCGACCGCCGCCACTGACCGCGAGCATGCGGCGCACGACAGTCGCCCCGGGTCCTGGTCCAGGACTCGGGGCGACGGGCGTATCGGGCCGGGCGGGAGGTTCGACGCCTTAGAACGCCGCATGGCTCGTCCGCCGACGCCGGACGAGGAAGACCGCGCCACCGACGGCCGCAGCGGCCACCAGACCGCCGCCGACCTGCATCTCCACGGAGCTCGGCCCCATCGAGCCGCCGAGCCCGCCCTGCGCGCCGTTGCCGGCGAGCACGGTGAACTTGTGCGTCGCGATCCGTTCGTTGTCATTGCACTTCACGGAGAGGTGGTACTGACCCGGCGTGGTGTTGTTCCGCACCCGGGCGTGGGCGTAGTTGGTGCCGTCGCCCGGCGAGAGGGTGGTCGTCGGGAACGCGTTCGACCAGACCTTGCCGCCGTGACCGCAGCCCTGCGCGGTGACCTTCAGCATGCCGCCCTGGTGGACGGACTGAGGGTTGACGGCGACGTTGACCGGACCGTTGGTGGCGACGGCCATGGGGGCCGCGAGCCCGACGGCCGCGAAAGCGGTCGCGGTGACCGCGAGAGCGCGTGAAGCACGCATCGTGTGAACCTCCAGCGGGAAGCGCCCCCGGGGGCTTCTCCCCCGGGCTGGATCGACGAGAACGCCTCCCATGACGAACACTCACCAGCGGAACGAAGGATCGCACTTCGGCGTTACTCCACCCCGGTGACGCGACACGCCGTACGAGAACCCTCGAACCTGACGGAGCCGCAGGTCACAGACCGTCAGAACTTTTATCTGCTCATTACTCCGATGGGCAGTCACCCAGCAGGGCTCCCCACCCCGCGGCCACCCGTTCGCCCCTCTCTGATCGCCGCCCGGCCGCAGCGCCCTTAGCGTTCACAGCGTCGCGACGAAGGGAGAATGATGGGCCGGGACTACGCTGGCGCCGAGCGGACCAGACGGGTGCCTTGGGGGGCGATCGCCCTGGTACTGCTCAGCGGCCTCGCCCTCATGCGCAACGGCACGGAGTTCGGGGAGGCGGGCCCGCCGCAGCCCGCCGCGGCCGCCTCACTGGACCTGGGCAAGGACACCGCGGGACCGCCGGTGGAGGGCGAGCCGGTGCAGCCGCTGCCGTACGCCCCGGCCTCGCGCGTGAAGATCTCGTCCATCGACGTGGACGCCCCCGTCATCGACGTCAACCTGGACGCCAACGGGTGGATCGACGCCCCGCCCGCCGAGGACAACAACCTCGCCGGCTGGTACCAGAACGGCATCGCCCCCGGCCAGCGGGGCACCGCCGTGGTCGTCGGCCATGTCGACAACACGTCCGGGCCCGCGGTCTTCTACGGCCTCGGCTCGCTCCAGAAGGGGCACCGCGTGGAGGTCGCCCGCTACGACGGCCGGGTCGGGATCTTCGAGGTGTACGGGGTGGAGGTCTTCTCCAAGAACGACTTCCCCGGTCCCCGGGTCTACGGCGACACCGGCCACGCGGAGCTGCGGGTCATCACCTGCGGCGGGGGCTACTCGAAGGCGGGCGGCTACGACGGCAACGTGGTGGTCTTCGCCCGGCTGGTCGACACCCGCTGACCGGACGCCCCCGCGCGGCTGTGCCCCCGGCGGTCCTTCGCGCCTCCATGGCCGCCGCGGGCACAGGTGTGCGCACGCGCTCTCAGAGCCTGTCGGGAGACCTCTGACCGGGCGGCCACGCCCTGGCACGCACGCTTCCGGCGTCGCCGAAACGCCCTGGCAGCTCCGCTACGAGGACCTCTCGGCGCCTGGGAACCGCACGCACCGGACCGCGTCCGCTCTCCGGTCGAAGACCACCCGACAGGCTCTCAGACGCGGTGCGGCACCGTGATGCGGTAGTCGGCCAGCAGGCGGGGCAGATACCGGCGCAGGGCCGCGACGCTCTGCGAGCGGTCGCCGCCCGCGTCGTGCGAGAGGACGACGACGCCGGGCGCCGCTCCGTCCAGCACCCGGCGAACGATCGTGCCGGTCCCCGGCGTCTTCCAGTCGAGCGTGTCCACGGTCCAGGCCATCGGCTCCATGCCCAACTCGGCTCCGATCTCGAAGGAGTTGCGGTTCCACGCGCCGTACGGGGCGCGGTACCACAGCGGCGGGACCCCGAGTGCGCGCTCCACCACCTCGCTGGTACGCCCGAGCTCGTCGCGGATCGCGGGGCGGGAGAGCTTCGGGATCAGCGGGTGGGACCAGGAGTGGTTGCCCACCACATGTCCGTCGTCGGCCATCTCGCGCAGCAGGTCCTGGTTGCCGTCGGCCATCTCGCCGCAGACGAAGAACATCGCCCGGACCCGGTGCTCGCGCAGGGTGGCCAGGATGTCCGGGGTGTAGAGCGGGTCGGGGCCGTCGTCGAAGCTGAGGACCATCGAGTGCCCGAGCTCGGGAAGGTGCTCGAAGGGCCGGGTCCGCACCGGCGGCCTGGCCGGTCCGAACCGGGGCGGGGTGGCCCCGGTCATCGGGTCGAGCCGGTACGGGGAGGGCCGGCCCCGGACGCTCGCCGGGGGCCCGGCGGCCGCGGCGGGCGGGGTGCCCGCGGCGCGAGCGGGGCGGCTGGGCGTCGATGCCGGATCGGCGGCGACCAGGTGCACGGCGGTGGCGGCTCCGAGGCCGAGGGCGCCCTTCAGCAGGGTGCGGCGCTCGGGTCCGGTGTGATCACTTCTCATGGCCAACTGCTCGCACGGCCGGACGTCCACTCCGGCCGCCGACACCGAGCGCTGACCGTTTTGCACCCGATCGACGCAGTATGTTCATCTTCCTCGGAGCTCGCCGACGGCCCCGGGCCTCCCCCGCGGCGCGGGCCGATAGCCTCGGAGCCGTGACAGAGCAGCAGCCTCATCGGTTCGAACGCGGTACGGACGGCCCCAAGGTGATCGTCGCGGGGCTCGACGGCACCGATTCGTCGATGCGCGCGGCGGCCTACGCCGCCGGACTCGCCCGTCGGCAGAACGCCATGCTGGCCCTGGTGTACGTCCAGCCGGTCATGACGGCGGGCGCCGCGCTGGGTGTGCCGGTGAGCGACGCCACGGGCGAGGTGGCGGAGGACCTGGCCGCCGAGATCCGCGCGGCGACCGAGCGCTTCAGTGACACGTGGGACATGCGGTGGGAGTTCCACACCTTCCGGGGCGACCCCTACAACGGCCTCGTGACGGCGGCCGACGAGCTGAAGGCGGACGCGGTGGTGGTCGGGGCCTCGGAGTCGGCCGGGCACCGCTTCATCGGTTCGGTGGCGGTACGCCTGGTGAAGGCGGGACGCTGGCCGGTCACCGTGGTGCCGTGAAGAGCGTTCACTTTCCCATGAGGAGCCCGTCGCCCTCCGCACCCCGGCCGAGGACGACGGTACGGATACGGTCGCGGACCTCGCGGAGGTGCTCGGCACCGTCGTCGATGGTGGTGTTGAGGTTGACGGCGCGTCCGGTGACGGTGTCGTACCACTGCGGGACGAACTCCGCCTTCTTCACGGTCCAGCGCTCACCGGGCTTCGCGGGCGGCGCGAAGGTGAAGCGGCCCATCGAGCTCTGGTTGCCGCGCGGGTCCTGGACCCCCTCATAGTTGATCATCGCTCCGGCGATCTGGTCGCCCATGCCGTAGACGACCCAGGTGCCGTTGACCTTCTCGTACGCCTGCGGCACATGCGCGTGGGTGCCGATGATCAGGTCGATGTCGGGGCGGCCCCCGTCGGCGGACGCGGTGAGGCGCCGGGCCAGCTCCAGCTGCTGCCCGTCCGGCTCGTCCTGCCATTCGGTGCCCCAGTGGGCGGACAGGACGACGACGTCGGCCCCGGCGCGCCGGGCCGCCCTGGCCTCCTCGATGATCTTCCGCTCGTCGGTCACGTCGACCGTCCAGGGCCGGTCGGCGGGCAGCGGGATGTCGTTGGTGCCGTAGGTGTACGCGAGGTGGGCGACCTTGGCCGCACCCTTCCCCGGCCCGGCGGGCAGGATCGTGGGCCGGGCGGCCTCGGCGGCGGTACGGGCGGAGCCGGCGTGCCGGATGCCCGCCCTGTCCAGTGCTCCCAGTGTCCGCCGGACGCCTTCGGCCCCGTCGTCGAGGGTGTGGTTGGAGGCGGTGGAGCAGGAGTCGAACCCGGTGGTGCGCAGAGCGGTGGCGACCTCGGGCGGCGACTTGAAGCTCGGGTAGCCGGTGTAGGGACCGCCCTCCTTCCCGTACACCGTCTCCATATGGCAGAACGCCAGGTCGGCGCCGGAGACGACCGGTGCGACACCGGCCAGCATCGGGGCGAAGTCGTAGCCCTGGCCGCCCGCGTCGGCGGCGGCCCGGTCGATCACGGAGGAGTGCGGCAGGACGTCGCCCGCGGCGAGAAGCGTGAACGGGCGGGGCCCGTCGGCGTCCTGGCCGCCCGCACCGCGGGCGGCGGGCGGTCCGCTCGGCACGGAGGCCGTGTACTGCTGCCCGGTGCAGCCGGTGGCCGCGGCGAGCAGGAGGGCGAGGGCGGCCACCGTGCCCGGTCGGATGCGCTGCGTCATCTGCTCGACTCCATGTTCGGATGATTGCGACCATCCGACTACACATACCTTCATATCGCATACGCAAGGAGCACTGCCGCATACCTAGCTGAACTGGTCGTACCGGCCGACCCCGACGGCCCTTCGACCGTTCACCGCACCATTCGCCGCACTGAGCGACCGCTCGTCGCACGCCTCGGCGAACCGCCTGTTCCCGCGCCGCCGAATGCGTTCGGATACGCCAGTCGGCAACGAGGCCGTCAGGGGCCTCGGCGGGAGAGGACGTTCATGAACACCACGACGACGACCGACGAGCGGACCCTCGCGGAGTTGCAGCGGGAACACGGCCCCGCCCTGTTCCACTTCCTCCTCGGCCTGACCTTCGGGGACCGGCAGCGGGCCGAGGACCTGGTGCAGGAGACCCTCGTACGCGCCTGGCAGCATCCCGAGGCCTTCGACGCCCCCTACGAATCGATGCGGCCCTGGCTGTTCACTGTCGGCCGCCGCCTCGCCATCGACGCGCGGCGCTCCCGTCAGGCCCGCCCCGTCGAGGTCAGCGACACGGTGCTGGAGAGCACCCCGGCCGCCCTGGACGCCGCGGACCGCGCCGTCCGCGCCCTGGACGTCCGCGAGGCGGTCCGCACCCTCAGCCCCGAGCACCGTGCGGTGCTGGTGCAGATCTACTTCCGCGGGCTGAGCGTCGGCGAGACGGCCGCGGTGCTCGGCATCCCCGCCGGGACCGTCAAGTCCCGGTCGTACTACGCCCTGCGGGTTCTTGCGCGGACCCTGCCCGGCTACTCCCGCAGGTCATCGGACCGGAGCAGCGCCAGCAGGGCGGAGGCCTCGGCCACCTCCACGTAGACCCGGGCGCAGTCGTCGCAGCCCCGGAGGTGGCGGGCGACCCGGCAGGTCTCCCCGTCGTCCAGGGCGTCCAGGACGTACGCGCCCAGCAGCAGGCGCACGTGCGGGTCGTCGCCGGGGTCGGCACTCATTCACAGCCTCGCATCTCCTGGGCGGTCCTCCCCTTCTGCCCACGCGGGGCGCCCGCCCCCGGTTCAATGCTGCGTGAAGCCCGGTACCGAGCAAGGAAAGAGGCGAGACGGGATGCGTCCCGAGGATACGGATGGGACCGGGCTCCAGGTACCGATGACCTGGCTGTCCACCGAGTACGTCGCCGACGAACTGCTACGGACCGGTGATCTGATGGAGCCGGAGACCCTGGAGTTCCGGGCGGGGCGCGACGCGCTCGCGCTGACGATGTTCCTGTGCGAACTCCCCGGGGACGCCCCCGCCCTCCGGCCCCTGCCCGGACCGCGGGTCGACGAGTTGCGGATACTCACGGCGTACGGCCGCACCTGGCGCACCTGGATCTGCGAGCGGCTGGCGCAGGCCGGGCGGTGCGCCGCGCCCGGCGACCCCGATCTGGCGTTGGCGCGGGCGGCCTGGCGCTGGCTGGAGGAGACCGAACTGCTCGCGGCGGACCTGGACGCGATCGGCCCCGCCCCCTGGGAGCCCGCGGCCGGCCCGGCGGAGGAGGGCGAGGTCCGGATCTGGACGCCGGCCTGGCAGTTGGGGCTGCCGCTGGGCCATCTGGCCGTCCACCTGTGCTGAACCCTCCCGTTCAGGAACCGTGGACCCCGGCACGGTACTTGGGCAGCCGCACCGTGATCTTCATGCCCGCCCCGACCCCGGTCTCGATGACGAGGCCGTAGTCGTCGCCGTAGACCTGGCGCAGCCGCTCGTCCACGTTGAGCAGACCGATGCCGGTGGAGGCGCCGCCCTCGCCGCGCAGGATCTGCCGCAGCCGTTCGGGGTCCATCCCCGTTCCGTCGTCCTCGATGACCACCTCGGCCTCCGAGCCGGCGTCCAGGGCGCTGATGGTGATCCGGCTGCGGGTGACCGCCCCTTCGAGCCCGTGCTTGACGGCGTTCTCCACCAGCGGCTGGAGGCACAGGAACGGCAGCGCGACCGGCAGCACCTCGGGGGCGACCTGGAGGGTCACGGCGAGGCGTTCGCCGAAGCGGGCGCGGACGAGGGCCAAGTACTGGTCGATGGAGTGCAGTTCGTCGGCCAGGGTGGTGAACTCCCCGTGCCGGCGGAACGAGTAGCGGGTGAAGTCGGCGAATTCCAGAAGCAGTTCGCGGGCCTGCTCGGGGTCGGTCCGGACGAACGAGGCGATGGCGGCGAGCGAGTTGAAGATGAAGTGCGGGGAGATCTGCGCCCGCAGGGCCTTGATCTCGGCCTCGATGAGCTGGGTGCGGGAGCGGTCCAGCTCGGCCAGTTCCAGCTGGACGCAGACCCAGCGCGCCACCTCCCCCGCGGCTCGGGCCAGCACCGCCGATTCGCGCGGGGCGTAGGCGACGAGTGCGCCCAGGACCCGGTTCTCGACGGTGAGCGGGACGGCGACGGCCCAGCGCAGCGGGCAGTCGAGGTCGGCGCAGCCGCTGTCGAAGGCGGTGCCGCGGCCGTTGTCCAGCAGCACCTTCAGGTGCTCCATCACGTCCTTGTCGTGGTGCTGCCCAGCGCCGTCCCAGACCAGCACCCGGTCCCGGTCGGTGAGGCAGAGGGCGTCGGTGCCGAGCAGGGAGCGCAGCCGGCGGGCGGCCCGCCGGGCGCTCTCCTCGGTGAGCCCGGCCCGCAGCGGCGGGGCGGCCAGCGACGCGGTGTGCAGGGTCTCGAACGTGGCGTGCTCGACGGGCGTGCCGACGTCGCTGGGGCGCAGCGGGCGGGCGGTGCGGCGGCCCAGCCAGAACCCGGTGCCGAACAGCAGCGCGACCAGCACGACGAGGACGGCGATCGCGGCCCCGGTCATCGTTCCCTCCCGGCGGCCCGGGCGGAGGTGAGGGCTTCGGGGAGGTGGAAGCGGGTCATGGCGGCGTTGGTGCCCGGGGGTATCCGCCCCGGCGTGGCGAGCGAGACGAGGATCATCGCCAGGAACCCCACGGGGACGGACCAGACGGCGGGCCAGGCGAGCAGGGCGTGCGGCCAGCCCGGCGGGCGTACGGCTCCGCTGACGGTGATGGCCACCGCGAGCAGGGCGGAGCCGCCGCCCAGCAGGAGCCCCGCGACGGCCCCGGGCGGGGTGAGCCGGCGCCACCAGATGCCGAGGACGAGCAGCGGGCAGAAGGAGGAGGCCGAGACGGCGAAGGCCATGCCCACCGCGTCGGCCACGGGCACCCGGCTCACCAGCAGGGAACCGGCGAGCGGCACGGCGATGGCGAGGACGGTGGCGAGCCGGAAGTGGCGTACCCCGCGCGAGGGCAGGACGTCCTGGGTGATGACGCCGGCGACGGCCATGGTGAGCCCGGAGGCGGTGGAGAGGAACGCGGCGAAGGCCCCGCCGGCGATCAGCGCCCCGAGGAGGTCCCCGCCGAGTCCGCCGATGACGCGGGCGGGCAGCAACAGGACGGCGGCGTCCGCGTCTCCCCCGTACCGCAGTTCGGGGGTGTAGAGCCGGCCCAGCGCGCCGTAGACCGGCGGCAGCAGGTAGAAGAGGCCGACGAGTGCGAGGACGGCGACGGTGGTGCGGCGGGCGTCGCGGCCGTTGGGGCTGGTGTAGAAGCGGACGACGACGTGGGGCAGGCCCATGGTGCCGAGGAAGGTCGCCACGATCAGCCCGTACGTCGCGTACAGCGGGTGGTCGGCGCGGAAGACGGCGAGCTGGTCGTCGAAGCTGACGCGCGGGCGGCCGTCGCCCTGCCACGCCAGGACCAGGAAGAGGGCGGGGACGAGGAGGGCGGTGAGCTTCAGCCAGTACTGGAAGACCTGGACGAAGGTGATGGAGCGCATGCCGCCTGCGGCGACGGCGGCGGTCACGACGGTGGCGACGAGGACGTCGCCGAGCCAGCCGGGGGCGCCGGTGAGGATCTTGAGGGTGAGTCCGGCGCCCTGGAGCTGCGGTACGAGGTAGAGCCAGCCCGCGCCGACGACGAGGGCGCTGACCAGGCGGCGGACCCGCCGCGATTCGAGCCGTCCTTCGGCGAAGTCCGGCAGGGTGTACGCCCCCGAGCGGCGCAGCGGCGCGGCGACGAAGATCAGGAGCACCAGATAGCCGGCGGTGTAGCCGACCGGATACCAGAGCATGTCGGGGCCGTGGACGAGGACGAGCCCGGCGACGCCGAGGAAGGAGGCGGCGGAGAGGTACTCGCCGCTGATCGCGGCGGCGTTGAGGCGGGGCCGTACGGTGCGGGAGGCGACGTAGAAGTCGGAGGTCGTCCGGGAGATGCGCAGGCCGAAGCCGCCGACGAGGACGGTGGCGAGGACGACGAGGGCGACGGCCACCCAGGACGCCATGTGGTCGGGGGTGCTCACGGGGCGGGGCGGCCCTCCACCAGCCGGGCGAAGTCGCGTTCGTTGCGCTCGGCCCGGCGGACGTACCACCAGCCGGCCAGGGTGAGTGGCGGGTAGGTGGCGAAGCCGAGCAGCGCCCAGACGAGGGCGGAGCTGTTCAGCGCGGCGAAGAGGAGCGGCAGGGTGCCCGCGACGAGGGCGAGCACGCCGAAGACGGTGAGCCCGGCGCGCAGCTGTCCGCGCATCAGCGAGCGCACATAGGCGCCGCCGAGGGCGGTCTGCTCGTCGATCTCCGACTGGGTGCGGTAGCGGGGCAGCGGGCGCACCCGCCGCGGCTCCCCCGTGACCACTTCGCGCCGGGGGGTTGGCTCTGCGGACATGGGCTCGGAGTGTAGGCGTCGGCGGGTGATGCTGGGAAGGGACAACCGAAGGACGCAGCAGGTCAGCGGCGGCCCGGCGCCTTCTCTCAGCGGCCTCCCTGGCGCATCAGGAGGTCGCGCAGGGCGCGGGTGTGGCGGCGGCTGACGGCGAGTTCGGCCTCCCCGATGCGCACGCTCATGCTGCCCGCGTCCAGTCGCAGTTCGTCGATGCGGCCCAGTGCCACGAGGTGGCGGCGGTGGATCCGGACGAAACCGCGGGAGCGCCAGCGCTCCTCCAGGGTGGTGAGCGGAATGCGGACGAGATGGCTGCCGGTGGCGGTGTGCAGGCGCGCGTAGTCACCCTGCGCCTCGGCGTAGGCGATCTCGTCGATGGGGATGAAGCGGATGACGCCGCCGAGCTCGACCGGGATCTGGTCCCCCGCGCTGTCGTGGACGGGTGAGGTCCGGTCCCCCACCTGTTCGGCGACCCGGCGGACGGCTTCGGCGAGGCGTTCGCGGCGGACCGGTTTGAGCACGTAGTCGACGGCCTTGAGGTCGAAGGCGTGGACGGCGAAGCCCTCGTGCGCGGTGACGAAGACGATGAGCGGGGGCGCGGCGAACCCGGCGAGGAGCTGGGCGACGTCGAGGCCGGTGAGTCCGGCCATGTGGATGTCGAGGAAGACCACGTCGATCGCGGACGGGTCGTCGGGCCCGGCGTCCACCGCGCCCCCGATGCGGCGCAGTGCCTCGGTCGCGCCGGTGGCGCCCTCGGCGCTGCGGACACGGGGGTCGGCGCGCAGGAGGTAGAGGAGTTCCTCCAGGGCGGGTTGTTCGTCGTCGACGGCGAGTACGCGCAGCATGAGGCCGGAGTTTAGGGGGTGTGGGAGCCGATGGCTTGAGTGATGTGCGGCTTGTTCCCGTACCGCAGTACATGCAGACGACCGAACCCCACATCCGTGTGGGGGCCTATGCCCTGGGTGTGCTCGGGAACACCGACGCCTTCCGGTTCGAGGAGCATCTGGCGGACTGTCCCGGCTGCCGTGGGCGGGCTCGGGAGTTCGCCGGGGTGAGGGCGGGGCTGGCGGTGGCGGGGCCTCCGGTGGCGCCGGGGCCCGGTCTCGCGGAACGGCTGACGGCCGTGGTGGTGGCAGGGCGGCGCAGGGCGGGGCGGCGGCGGCTCGCGCTGGTGGCGGCCGCGGTCGTGCTGGCGGCGGGCGGCACCGCGCTGGTGGCAGGGTCCTCGGGCGGTCCGGCGGACGGGGCGGGTGTGCGGAGGTGGTCCGGGAGCGACGGGGCGTCGGGAGTGGCCGCGGTGGTGACGGCGGCGGGGCACGAATGGGGGTCGGCGGTGGCGCTGGAGGTGGCGCGGGTTCCGGTGGAGGGGGTGTGCGCGCTGGTCGCGGTGGGCCGGGACGGCAGTGAGGAGACGGTGGGCAGCTGGTCGGCCGGGGGCGCTGGGGGTGGTCCGGTGGAGGTGTCGGGCGGGGCGGCGCTGCGGCCGGAGGGCATCGACCACTTCGAGGTGCGGACGGCGGACGGGCGGCGGCTGGTGACGGTGACGCGGTGAACCTGGGGTGCGGTCACTTCAGGAACTTCGAGAGCCTCCGGTCGGCCAGCGGTTTGCCGCCGGTCTGGCAGGTGGGGCAGTACTGCAGCGAGGAGTCGCTGAAGGAGACCTCCAGGACGGTGTCCCCGCAGACCGGGCAGGCCTCTCCGGTACGCCCGTGGACCCGCATCCCGCTCTTCTTCTCGGCTTTGAGCTGCCCCGCCTCCATCCCGCCGGCGCGGGCCACGGCGTCCTTCAGCGTGGTGCGCAGCGCGTCGTACAGACGGGTCACGTCGTCCTCACCGAGGTCGGCGGTCCGTTTGAACGGGGACATCTTCGCGACGTGCAGGATCTCGTCGCTGTAGGCGTTGCCGATGCCCGCGATGAGCGACTGGTCGCGCAGCGCGCCCTTGATCTGACGGCGCTCCCCGGCGAGCAGAGCGGCGAACGCGTCCCGGTCGAAGCCGTCGGCGAGGGGGTCCGGGCCGAGGCGGGCGATCCCGGGGACGTCCATGGGGTCGTGGACGAGGTGGACGGAGAGGCGCTTCTTGGTGCCCATCTCGGTCAGGTCGAAGCCGTCGCGGTCCGCGGTCACCAGGCGCAGGGCGAGGGGCCCCTTGCCGGGGCGGGGCGGGGCGGCCGGGAAGGAGTCCTTCCAGCGGAGCCAGCCGGCCCGTGCCAGGTGGGTGCAGAGATGGAGCCCGCCCGCCTCGATGTCGAGGAACTTCCCGTACCGGGCGATCGAGGTGACCGTGGCGCCTTCGAGGGCGGTCAGCGGCGGGTCGTACGTCTTCAGGACGCTGATCGCCAGCGGGAGGACGCGGGCGATCTCCTTGCCGACCAGGTGGTCGCCGAGGAAGGCCCGCAGGGCTTCGACTTCGGGCAGTTCGGGCATGGTGCCAGCCTGCCGCAGCCGGTGGGCGGCCGCCTGTCAGGGCACCGGTGTGCGGTCCGTGCCGGTGATGACGGCGTACAGCTCGGTGAACTCCTCCTCGACGGACGCGGCGAGCCGGTCGAGGTCGGGCAGCGCCTTGCCGTCGGCCACCAGACCCACGTGCACCCGCCCTCCGTAGGTGGAGAGGGCGACCGCCAGGGACTGGCCCCTGGCCAGCGGTGCCATGGGGTAGAGGGCGGTCAGCGGGCAGCCCCCCAGCGACAGCGCGGAGCGCGGCAGCGGCACGCTGGTGACCAGCACGTCGAACAGCATGCGGGCGGCGCCGGCCGCCAACGGCGCGCCGAACCGATGCGCCAGCGGCGGTAGTTGGTCGGCGAGGACGGCGACGGCTCCGGCGCCCTTAAGGGGGCCGGCCGCTTTGTTGCGGTCCATCGCGCTCCGGACCGCCCGGAGCCGCTCGCGCGGGTCGGCCACGGTGACCGGCAGGCCGAGCAGATAGGCGGAGAGCCGGTTGCCGGTGGCGGTGGCGCCGCCGGGCCGGCGCCGGGAGACGGGGACCAGGGCGCGCGGGTCGGCGACGGGCAGCGGCTCGCCGCGCTCGGCCATCCAGCGGCGCAGGGCCCCGGCGACGACGGCGAGGAGGATGTCGTTGGCGGTGCCGCCCTCGGCCCGCCGGATCCGCTGGAGGTCCCCGGCGTCGAGGTCGGCGGTGGCCAGGCGCCGGGTGCCGCTGGAGGGTGCGGTGAAGGCGGTCGCGCCGCGCAGGTCGAGGCGGCCGGCGCGGACGACGGAGGCCCCCACGCCGAGCGCCCGGCCGACCTCGCCGATCCGCCCCAGCGCCATGCCCGCCATCTCGCGGGGGTCGGGCAGCCAGGAGCGTGGCGGGACGGCGGGGCGGCCCCGGGCGGCGGTGCGGGCGCTGGTGACGGCGGCGATCTCGTCGAAGATCCCGGCGCCGATGGCGACCGCCCGCATCCCGTCGGCCAGCGCGTGGTGCAGCTTGACCAGGACGGCGAAGGGCCCGCCGCCCGTACCGCCGACGAGGTACATCCGCCAGGGCGGCAGCCCCCGCCCGAGCGGTCGCTCCATCAGTTCGCCGGCCAGCCGGGTGGCCTCCGCCGTGAAGTCGCCGCCGTCCACGACGACGTAGCTGACGTGCCGGTGCACGTCGAAGTCCTTGTCCACCGTCCAGGCCTTGCCGCCGACCGGCAGCAGGACGTCCCGTACGCGCATGCGCAGCCGGGGGATGGCGGCGGCGCGGGTCCCGAGCAGGTCGAGGATCCGCTCCGGACCGGTGCCCGGCGCCGGGGCGAAGACGGCGAGCGCGCCCAGGTGCATCGGATGGGCGTCCGATTCGAGGTGCCAGAAAGCAAGATCGAGCGGGGCGAGAAGCTCGGTACCCAACGGGGACCTCATGTCGTCGAGGGCGGCAGGGCCGGGGTGCGGCCGGTGCCCGCAGTCAATCCCTGCGGACGGTCACGGTCAAGCACATACGTGTTACGTACTGTTACGCCACCCGGGCCGGGTCCGCGGAGCCCGGACCGGCGGGCCGGGGTCATAGCGCCGGGATGAGGAACTCGCACCACACGCATTTGCCGCTGCCCCGGGACTCCACGCCCCAGACGTCGGACAGCCGGTCGACCAGCATGAGGCCGCGCCCGGACACTCCGGACACCCCCGCGTCGCGGCGCCGGGGCAGGGCGCTGGAGCGGTCCTCGACATCGACGCGGAGGCGTCGCTCGGTTCCGGCGAGCACCCGGATCGTCACGACGGCGCCGCCGTCGGTGTGCATGAGCGCGTTGGTGATCAGTTCGTCGGCCGCGAGCTCGATCTCGTCGGCCCGGTCCTTCGCCCCCCAGGTCCGGACCGCGGCCCGGATCATGTGCCGGGACGAACTCAGCGCCTCGGGGTCGTTCTGGGCGACGTGCTGCTGGAGCCGGCCGCCCGGCTGCGGGGCGTGCGCGGCCCGGCGGCGCAGCAGCAGGACCGCGACATCGTCCTGGCCGCCGCGCACGTCGACGGCGTCGCAGAGCTGGTCGGCCAGTGTCTGCAGGTCGTGGGGGCCGTTGGTGACGAGTGTGGTGAGCAGCTGCATGCCTTCGTCGAGGTCGGAGCCCGGCAGCTCGACGAGGCCGTCGGTGAACAGGATCATCGTCTGGCCGGGGTCCAGCTCGACCGTGCCGACCGGGTACTCCAGCTGGCCGAACTCCGCAGAGAGGCCCAGCGGCAGGCCGCCCTCGGACGGCATCCTGCGGCAGCTCCCGTCCACGTCCCGGACCAGCGGGTCGACGTGTCCGGCGCGGACCACCTGGACGACGCCGGTGGTGAGGTCGACCTCGGCGTAGGTGCAGGTGGCGAAGCGGTCGGTGTCCAGTTCGTGGAGGAAGACGGAGGCGCGCGCCATGACCGTGGCGGGGCTGTGCCCCTCGGCGGCGTACGCGCGCAGGACGATCCTGAGCTGTCCCATGACGGCGGCGGCGTGGGTGTCATGCCCCTGGACGTCCCCGATGACGGCGCCGACCCGGCCGCCGGGCAGGGGGATCAGGTCGTACCAGTCGCCGCCGATGTCGCGGCCGAGGCGGGCCGAGCGGTAGCGGACGGCGACCTGCGCCCCGGGCACGGCCGGGATCCTGCGCGGCAGCATCGCCTGCTGGAGCCCCTCGGCGAGGTCGTGGTCCTGCTCGTAGAGCATCGCGCGCTGGAGGCTCTGGGCGATCGAGGTGCCGAGCGCCATCAGCAGATTGCGTTCGTCGGCGGTGAAGCCCGCCTTGTCCCGGTAGAGGAGGCCGAGTGCGCCGATCGGGCGGGCCTGGGCGATCAGCGGCATGTAGGCGGCGGAGGTGATCCCGAGGTGGCTGATGCCGGGCCACAGGATCGGGTACGAGGCGGCGAAGTCGTCGGCGGACTCGATGAAGCGCGGGGCCAGCGTGCGGACCACTTCGCTCATCGGGTACTGCTCGTCCACCCGGGTGTACTGGGTGCCGGGGACGTACGAGCCTTCGGGGCCGTCGGCCACGAGGTGGATGCGGCCGGACTCCAGCAGGCCCATGACGAGGCTGGTGGCTCCGAGGTGGGCGAGGCCCTGGGAGTTCTTGAGGACGGCGATGACGTCCTTGACGGTACGGGCGTGGGCCAGCGCGGCGGTGGTGCCCTCGACCAGGCTGGTGCGCCGGCGGCGCTCCTCGTCCAGCTCGCGCCGGGCGGTGGAGTCGGCCAGTTCCTGGGTGGCGTCGCGGACGATCCCGATGATGCGGCGCGGGCGGCCGGTGCCGTCGCGGCGGACGAAGCCCTGGGTGTGGGTCCAGCGCAGGGTTCCGTCGCGCCGCTGGATGCGGAAGTACGCGCCGTAGTTGGTGCGGCCGCTCTTGAGGGCGTGCGAGACCATCCCGTCCAGGCGCTGGGCCTCGTCCGTCGGCACGCGCGGCGCCAGCGTGGCCGGCCGGTCGTCGTACTCTTCCGCGGTCAGGTCGAACACGTCGAGGGCGGTCCGGTCCATGTGCATGAGGCCCGTGTCGAGGTCCCAGTCGAAGCTGCCCATACGGTTCAGGGCGAGGCTGAGGTCCGGGTGGGCGGGCCAGTCGTCGGGGAGTGACAGGGCACCCGCTACCCGATCATCCATGTGGGACACTCTGCCATTGTTCGTCCGATTCTTCTTGTCCGATTCCGCGACCGATCCGTACGGGCCGGGTCAGCCGGCGAACACGTCACCGATGCCCGCTTCCATGGGCTCGTCCAGCTCGTCCGGCTGGGCCGGCTCCACCGGCCCGTCGGGTACCGCGGGCTCGTCCGGCTCGGCGGGGAAGACCTGGGTCGGCTCCGGCGCGACGTCCGGGCCGCCCTCGTCCTCGTACTCCCACGGCTCCTCGGGCGGTGTGTCGCCGAAGTCGTCGGACGGCTCCGCGGGCCCGGGGTCCGTCGGCCCTTCCGGCTCGGAGGGGGCCGGGTCGGACGGCGGGGGGTCCGGGGGCGCGGACTCGGTGGGGCGGCCCGGCGACGGGAAGAGCAGGTCGGCGTCGGGCGCGAAGGGCGGCGGGTCGTCGGGGGTGCGGTCGCGGCCGCCGCTGTCACCCATGACCCGTTCGATCCAGGTGTCGTCGTCGGCGTCCACGATGATCAGGCTGGTGGCCGCCTTGACGCCGGGCTCGACGGCCACGATGCGCGCGGGGTCGTAGCCGGGCCAGCGCTCACCGCGGTGGGCCACCTTCCCGTCGGCGACCACGGGCGGGCCCAGCGGGTTTCCGCAGGCGCAGCGGACGCGGGGCATGCCCCGGCTGTCGACCAGGACGGCGGTGCCCGTCTGGAGCACGGCCTGGAAGGCGGTGGCCGAGCCGGCGCTGTAGCCGTGATTGGTGACCTGGGCGTCTGCGCGCAGGACGACCGGGGTGAGGGACCTCAGGTAGCCCGGGATCTGCACGGCCTCGATGCCGGCCGCGTCGGCGAAGGCGCGCGCCTTGTCCTCGCCGTCGGTCAGCAGGGTGGTCTGCCGCTCGACGTCGCAGGCGGCGACCGACCGGGTGCCGCCGTAGAGCCCCGGAACGGCGCCGGAGACCGGATGGACCGTCCGGGTGGCGGAGGTCGGTTCGGCGTCCGGTGCGCCGGTGGGGGACGCGGAGGCCGTCGCCCGCGCCGTGGACGCGGTGAACGGTCCGGGGCCGGGGGACGCGAGCGACTGGAGGAGGACGTCCTTGGCGTCCGCGGTGCCCGTGGTGCCCTTCGCCGTACGGTCGCCACCGCCACCACAGCCGGCGACGGCGAACAGCACCCCGGCGGACAGCGCGGCGAGCGCGGTACGCCGGGAACGTCTGGGTGAGCGCACAGAGCTCTCCTGCCTGTCCCTGTGGAACGGAGTGGGTGTCACCATCTGTGCCGCACCGAGCACGGGCCCGCAAGCGGACGGCCCACCGCCACCCCCGTCTTGAACGCGTTCAATAAACCCTCTACTCTCTCCCCCAAGACTTGAACACGTTCAAAGCAGAGGGGGAGGCGTGTCCGCACTCGTCAACGCCATCGTGATGCTGGGCATGGTCGTCGTCGTGCCCGTGGGGCTGCGACTGACCGAGCTGCGGGAGCTGGACCGGATCCGCCGGCTCTGGCCGCTCTTCTCCGTACCGGGCGCGATCGCCCTCTGGCTGCCGCGTGGTGCCACGGCCGCGGCGCTCGCCTGCTGCTACGCACTGGGCGCCGTCCTGCTCGCCCTGCACGCACCGCGCCGGGCGGCCCGCGGCCGGGACCTCGACCCCGCCGGGATCGCCTTGCTCACCGCGCTGGTCACCCCGGCCGTCGCCGCGATCGCCCTGGTCGCCGAGCGCGCCGGACACGAACTGTTCGGGTTCGACCTCGGCATCCTCGCGCTCACCGTGCCGCACTTCCACTTCGCCGGATTCGCCGCCGCCCTGATCGCCGGTCTGGTCTGCCGGGTCGCCGACGGCCCGGCGGGCCGCTTCGCCGCACTGAGCGTGCCGCTGGGCACCCTCCTCGTCCTCGCCGGCTATTTCGTCGGCGACTGGGCCGAGCTGGTCGGGGCCGTCGTCCTCACCGCCGGAATGTGGACGGTCGGCCTGCTCACCCGGCGCATGGGGCACGCCGACGGCCGGGACCGGACGACGCGGCTCCTGCTGCTCACCTCCGCCGCCGTCCTGGTGGCGACGATGCTGCTCGCGCTGAGCTGGGCGCTCGGCGAGGCGACCGGGCTGCCCCACCCCACGCTGACCTGGATGGCCGCCACCCATGGCCTCGGCAATGCGCTGGGTTTCGCGCTCTGCTCACTGCTGGCCTGGCGGCGCATCCGCACCCAGGAGCCCATCCGCACCGAGGCACCCATCCGTACCGAAGCACCCCAGCGCACCGGAGGCAGGACCGCATGAGCACCCTCACCTACCCGGAGGTCGGCGCGACCCGCCTGGGCCCGCTCCCCCGGGGCTACCACCACCTCCACCACCGCACCCGGATCGGCCGGGGCGAGGCCGACTTCGCGGCCGCAGGCGCGGCGGTGACCGAATGGCGGATGCACCGCGCCTCGGGCGCACGGGTGGAGGCCCCGGCCCGGCGCGCGGAGCCCGGCGGCAGCGTCCGGGTCTCCCTGGGTCTCGGGCCGCTGCGCTTCACGGCCCCCTGCGAGGTGATCTGGACGGCGTACGGGGAGGACGGCCGCACCGGCTTCGGCTACGGCACCCTGGCCGGGCATCCGGAGCGCGGCGAGGAGTGCTTCGTGGTGGACCTCACGGACGACGGCACCGTGTGGTTCACGGTGCTGGCGTTCTCGCGCCCCGCCTCCTGGTACGCCCGGCTCGCCGGACCGCTGGTGCCGCCCGTGCAGCTCTGGTACGCGCGCAGGCTCGGCCGCACGCTGCGCCGTATCGTCGCCGCCGGCTGACTCCTGGCCGATACTGGCAGGGATGGAATGGTTCACCGCGGACGGCTACTGGCTGAGCCGGCTGATCTTCCAGCGGGCTCTGGCCGTGGTCTATCTGGTCGCCTTCCTCTCCGCCGCGCTCCAGTTCCGGGCGCTGATCGGCGAGCGCGGCATGCTGCCCGTCCCCGAGCTGCTGCGGCGCACGCCCTGGCGGGCCGCTCCGGGCCTCTTCCGGCTCCACTACTCGGACCGCTTCTTCGCCTCCGTCGCCTGGAGCGGCTGCGCCGCCTCCGTGGCCCTGATCGCCGGTCTCGACGGTCTGCTGCCGCTGTGGGGCGGCATGCTGCTCTGGGCGCTGCCATGGGTGCTGTATCTGTCGATCGTCCAGGTGGGACAGGTCTGGTACGGATTCGGCTGGGAGTCGCTGCTGCTGGAGACGGGGTTCCTGGCGGTCTTCCTCGGCAACGGGGACACGGCCGCGCCGGTGCTGGTCCTGTGGCTGCTGCGGTGGCTGCTGTTCCGGGTGGAGTTCGGCGCGGGGCTGATCAAGATGCGCGGGGACGCGTGCTGGCGCGAGCTGACGTGCCTGGACTTCCACCACGAGACGCAGCCGATGCCGGGGCCGCTGAGCTGGTTCTTCCACCATCTGCCCAGGCCCGTGCACCGGGTGGAGGTCGCCGCCAACCATGTCACCCAGCTGCTGGTGCCCTTCCTGCTGTTCACCCCGCAGCCGGTGGCGAGCGTGGCCGCCGGCCTGATGGTCCTCACCCAGCTCTGGCTGGTCCTGTCGGGGAACTTCGCCTGGCTGAACTGGCTCACCATCGCGCTGGCGCTCTCCGCGATCGACTGGACTCCGCTGGCCGGTCCGCCACCGGCCCAGGTCGCGCCACCCCTCTGGTTCGAGGTGGTCGTCATCGCGGTCACCGCCCTGGTGCTGGTGCTCAGCTACCGCCCGGCGCGCAATCTGCTCTCACGGCGGCAGGCGATGAACCGGTCCTACGACCCCCTGCACCTGGTCAACACCTATGGGGCGTTCGGCTCGATCAGCCGGATGCGGCTGGAGGTCGTGGTGGAGGGCAGCGCCGATCCCGTCGCGCACGAGGGCACCGGGTGGCGGGAGTACGGCTTCCGCGGCAAGCCGGGCGATCCGCGCCGGCTGCCGCGCCTGTTCGCCCCGTACCATCTGCGGCTCGACTGGATGATGTGGTTCGCGGCGCTCTCCCCGGCGTACGCGCGCTCCTGGTTCGGGCCGTTCACCGAGCGGCTGCTGGAGGGCGACCGGGACACGCTCCGGCTGCTCGGTCACAACCCGTTCCCCGACGGGCCGCCCCGGCACGTTCGCGCCCGGGTGTTCCGTTACCGGTTCACCGGGCTCCGGGAGCTGCGGGCCACCGGCCGCTGGTGGCACCGCACCTACGTCCGGGAATTCCTGCGGCCCGTCTCCCGGCCGCTGCCGCCGGAGCGGGAGGGCGGGGGGACGGGCCGCGGGACGCGATAGTGCCGTGGCAGGCGACGTCTGCCCGTCAAGGAGTGGCGTCCGGTGCGTGCTCCCGGTGTGCCGGCCGGAAGCCCTCGTACTGGACGTACTCGGGATTCCGGCCGGTGCGGCGAGCGTGCGTGCCGGGCGTCGCGACGGGGCGAACGTCGCCTGTCACGGCACTGGAAGAGATCTCAGGGGTCAGTCGATGCCGGGGAGGATGTGCGGCTCGGCGAGGTCGTCCTCGTATCCGGCGAGCCGGATCGGGGCGGCCCTGGCCCAGACCTCGATGTTCCGCAGCTTCTCGGGGCGGCCGGGCCGTCCCGCGTTCCGTTCGGCGGGGCGCATTTCGCGCTTGGTCAGTTCCGGTGTCGTCACCGCGCACTCCTTCGTGTCGCGCCGCCCGGGGCGTCGCCGCCGCTCCGGCAGTTGTGCCGGGGCGCGACCGCCCGCGCGGGGCAGGGTTTGGGATATGTCGGTCGCGGTGGCGCCGGTTGGGGGCGGGACGGCGGCCGGGTTACCGGCCGTGTCCCAGGACGGTCGAGGAACCTTCGTGGGCTCCTCGATGGCGTCCGTTCGCCTCAGCGTAACCAAATGAGCGCCACCGCGCTCGATAGAACGTGTGCGGTACGTCACTTTCGGCCACCGGGTACGCACAAAACCCGGCCCAGGGAACATCCTGGGCCGGGTTTCGGGCCGCCGCGCGGAGACCGACGGGCCGGTTGAGCCGTTCGGGTTACCAGTTCGCGGGGGCGTAGTCCTTGAGGAAGCAGCCGTAGAGCGCCTCGCCGCCCTCACCGCGCACGATCGGGTCGTAGACCCGGGCCGCGCCGTCGACCAGGTCGAGGGGCGCGTGGAAGCCCTCCTCGGCGAGCCGCATCTTGTCGGGGTGCGGGCGCTCGTCCGTGATCCAGCCGGTGTCCACGGCCGTCATCAGGATGCCGTCCTTCTCGAACATCTCCTGGGCGCTGGTGCGCGTCAGCATGTTGAGCGCGGCCTTGGCCATGTTGGTGTGCGGGTGGCCCGCACCCTTGTAGCCGCGGCTGAAGACGCCCTCCATCGCCGAGACGTTGACGACGTACGCGTGCTTCGCGGCGGTGGCGGCCATCGCCGGGCGCAGCCGGCTGATCAGGATGAACGGCGCGGTGGAGTTGCAGAGCTGGACTTCGAGGAGCTCGATCGGCTCGACCTCCTCGACCGTCTGGATCCAGCTGTTGCTGTCGTGCAGGTCCGGGACGAGGCCGCCCGCGTCGATCGCGGTGCCGGCGGCGATCCGGGCCGGCGAGGCGGAGCCGGTGACCAGGGCGAGGTCGGTGACCTCCTGGGCGCTCAGGCCCTCCTTGCGGGCGGCGGGCAGCGCGGCCACCCGGTCGACCGTGCCGCTGCCGAAGGTGCCGATGACCTCGGCGACGGGCAGCTCACCGGCGGGCAGCGGGGCCGACTCGGCGTTGACCAGCTCGCTGTACGCCCCCGCGGAGCGGCGCACGGTCTGGGCGGCGTTGTTGATCAGGATGTCGAGCGGCCCCTCGGCGGCGACCGAGTCGGCCAGCGCGACGACCTGGGCCGGGTCACGGAGATCGATGCCGACGATCTTCAGCCGGTGGATCCACTCGTCGCTGTCCTCCATGGCCTTGAAGCGACGGATCGCGTCGTTGGGGAAGCGGGTGGTGATGGTGGTGTGCGCCCCGTCGCGCAGCAGCCGCAGCGCGATGTACATGCCGATCTTCGCCCGGCCGCCGGTGAGCAGCGCCCGGCGTCCGGTCAGGTCGGTACGGGCGTCGCGGCGGGAGCGGTTCTCCTTGGCGCACGGCTGGCAGAGCTGGTGGTAGAACGCGTCGACCTCGACGTACCGCGTCTTGCAGATGTAGCAGGACCGCGGCCGCTGGAGGATGCCGGCGATCTCGGCCTGGGCGGAGGAGGAGGGCAGCACGCCCTGCGTCTCGTCGTCGATCCGCTCGGCCGAGCCGGTCGCCGTGGCCTCGGTGACGGCCCGGTCGTGGGCGGTCTTCGCGGCGCGGCGCTCCTGGCGGCGGCGCTGCTTCACCGTGCGGTAGATCCCGGCGGTGGCCCGGCGGACGGCGATGGCGTCCGGGTGGTCCACCTCGATCTTGTCGAGTTCGTCGAGCACGCTCAGGCAGACGGCCAGCCGCTCCGGGTCGATACCGGGACCGAACTCCTCGATTCCGGGAGCGAGCTCCGGGCCGTCCTCTGTCACCGTCATTGCCGTTCCTCTGTCATCTTCTCGCCGCGGATCGTGGATCACCGCAGGCCGAAACACCCCGCCCAAGTTTGCCATGCGCGGGCCACTGCTCCGTTCGAGCGGTGTACGAGCGGCCTGCCGGTGGAGGCGGCTCGGGTGAGGCCGCGGAAAAGAAACGGAACCAGGACGCATGACTTCGCGGGGACGGGGCAAGCGACCGTCCGACACATTGGGCAGCAGGGAGGGTGACACCATGACGGCGATGTCAGTGCGAGCCACCGGGACGAAGGCGCCGCTGAGCGACGACCGGGCCGGTGCGCGGACGGCGGACGTCACCGGAGAACTGCCCTGGGTCGAGGACGCAGGAAAGATCGCTCCGCAGGACGCCCGGGCCCTGTCGAAGATCTTCTTCGACAAGCTCCAGGTCCTGGAGGAGGGCACCCACGAGCACCAGTACGCGCGCAACACCCTGATCGAGATGAACCTCTCCCTGGTGCGCTTCGCCGCGTCCCGGTTCCGCAACCGCGGCGGCGACGACACCGAGGACATCATCCAGGTCGGCACGATCGGTCTGATCAAGGCGATCGACCGGTTCGACCTGTCCCGCGAGGTGGAGTTCGCCACCTTCGCGGTGCCCTACATCGTCGGGGAGATCAAGCGGTTCTTCCGCGACACCACCTGGTCGGTGCATGTGCCGCGGCGGCTCCAGGAGCTGCGGGTGGACCTCGCCAAGGCGAAGGAACAGCTCTCCGCCGAGCTCGACCGCGACCCCACCGTCAAGGAGCTGGCCGCCCACCTCGACCTCCCCGAGGAGGAGATCATCGAGGGGCTCGTGGCCGCCAACGGCTACTCCGCCGGTTCGCTCGACACCCCCTCCGCGGACAGCGACTCCGGCCAGGAGCAGCGGGCGTACGCCGATGTCCTCGGCGAGACGGATCCGGCCATGGAGACCGTCGAGAACCTGCACACCCTGGCTCCGCTGCTGGAGCAGCTCGACGACCGGGAGCGCCGGATCGTGCAGATGCGGTTCGGGGCGGAGATGACGCAGTCGCAGATCGGCGAGGAGCTGGGCGTGTCCCAGATGCACGTGTCGCGGCTGCTCAGCAGGATCGTCCAGCAGCTGCGCAAGGGGATGAGCGTCGAGGCGTGATCCCGCGTGGCCCGTCGCTCGCCTATGCTTCCTGACGGTCAGGCCGGATCAACCGCGCCGTCGCACGAGGGGGTGGAGGGTTGACCGAGTCGCCCGTGGGCACATCACCGAGTCCTGTGGGCATCTCCGGAATACCCTGCCAGCAGGTCGGGCCCGCACAGCCCGCCGAGGCACCGCTGTGGAATCTGAACGCGTCGATCCTGCTCGTGGAGGACGACGCGGGGGACGCCCTGCTCGTCGAGGAGATGCTCACCGACAGCGAGCTGGACTCCGCCCTCACCTGGTGCAAGACCCTGGCCGAGGCGCGCGCCTTCCTGCACGCGTCCACCACCCCGGTGTGCGTGCTCCTCGATCTGCACCTCCCCGACGTTCACGGCCTGGACGCCGTGCGCCAGATACTGGAGTCCGACAGCGAGGCCGCGATCGTCGTCCTCACCGGTCTGCAGGAGTCCGGCACCGGGCTCCGCGCGGTCGCCGGAGGCGCCCAGGACTACCTGGTCAAGGGGCTCCTGGACCCCGAGGTGCTGGCGCGCGCGATCCGCTACGCCCTGCAGCGCAAGGAAGTGGAACGCGCCGCCGCCGCACTGCGCGCCAACCGGCTGACCGCCCAGGAGAACGCCCGGCTGGAGCGAGGGCTCCTGCCCGTCCCACTGTTGCGGAACGACCGCTTCCGGGCGCGCGCCCGTTATGAGCCGGGGCGGGTCCACGGGCTGCTGAGCGGTGATTTCTACGACGTCGTGCAGACCTCGGACGGCACGGTGCACGCGGTGATCGGTGATGTCTCCGGGCACGGCGCCGCCGAGGCCGCGCTCGGCGTGTGTCTGCGGGTGGCCTGGCGTACCGCCGTGCTGTGCGGTACGTCCCAACCCGAGCAGATAGCCCTGCTGGAGGAGATCCTGGTCGCCGAGCGCTCGGACACGCATGTGTTCGCCACCGTCACCTCGCTGGCGTTCCCACCCGAGCAGCGGCACGCCCAGGTCCTGCGGGCCGGTCACCCCGGCCTGCTGCTGCGTCAGGGCACGGACGTGACCTGGGTGGAGCCCGAGGGCGGTATGGCGCTCGGGCTGCTGCCCGGGACCGGCCGGTGGCCGACGGTCGACATCCCGCTGACGCCCGGTGCGGGTCTGGTGCTCTTCACGGACGGGCTCTTCGAGGGGCGCGACGGACCGGACAGCCGCCTCGGGGAGGAAGGGCTGCTCGCGATGGCGCAGGCCAACGGGCATCTGCCGGCCCGCGCCTTCGTCGACGCCCTGGTGGCGGGAGCCGCCGAGGGGGCCGCGCCCTACGGCGGACTCGCGGACGACGTGGCTGTACTGCATCTGGGCTGGGGAGCGGAATCCGATGAGCGATAGCGCGACGAGCGGCGACACGACGAGGGAACCGGCGCCCAGCGGCTTCGCCGCACGCCTGTCGGTGCAGAACTGGGTCCATCTCATACTCGGCGGATTCATCGTGGTGGTCTGTGGCTGCCTGGTGATCGGGGGGCTCGTGATGTCCCGCATCTCCGACCGCACGACCGATCTCGTGGACCGTATCCAGCCCGCCAGATCGGCGTCCTTCCAGCTCCAGAACGCCCTGCTCGACCAGGAGACCGGGATCAGGGGATTCGCGCTGACCGGCGACGACTCCTTCCTCGAACCCTACGAGGCGGGGAAGGCGGCCGAGCAGGAGCGCATCGCGCAGGTACGGCGCCTGGTGGGCCCGGGCAACCGGTACGCCGACGACCTCGACACCATCGCCGCCGCCGCGCAGCAGTGGCGGCAGAGCAAGGCCGAGCCGCTGATGCGGACGGTCCGGGAGGCGGGGCCGAGCGAGGCCGCCACCGGGGCGCAGCTGCAGCGCAGCAAGGCGGACTTCGACCAGCTGCGGCAGGCGTACGACGACCAGCAGGGGCATCTCGCCGAAGCCCGAGACCAGGCGCGGGCCGACCTGGACTCGGCCCGCACCACCCGCGACCGGGTGCTGATCGCGCTGGTCACCGTCTTCGTGCTGACCGTGATGGCGCTGAGCCTGCTGCTCCACCGGGTGGTGGGCGTGCCGCTGAACCGGCTGCGCGGCGCGTCGGACCGCGTCAGGTCGGGGGCCTTCGGGACGCGGATCGAGATCAAGGGCCCTTCCGACGTGCAGGCCGTGGCCTGGGCGGTGGAGGACATGCGGCGGCGGCTGGCCGACGAACTGGCCGAGGCTCAGGACCGCGAGGCCCTGCTCGCGGAGCAGACGGAGGAACTGCGCCGCTCCAATTCGGAGCTGGAGCAGTTCGCGTACGTCGCCTCGCACGACCTCCAGGAACCGCTGCGCAAGGTCGCCTCCTTCTGCCAGCTGCTGGAGAAGCGGTACGGCGAGGAGCTCGACGAGCGGGGCAGGCAGTACATCGCCTTCGCGGTGGACGGCGCCAAACGGATGCAGGTCCTCATCAACGACCTGCTGACGTTCTCGCGCGTGGGACGGGTGCAGGAGAGCTGGAAGCCGGTCGATCTGGACCAGGCCCTGGACCGCGCCCTGGCCAATCTGAACCTCGCGGTCGAGGAGTCGGGGACGGTGATCGAACGGCCGGAGTCCCTGCCCGAACTGCTCGGGGACGCGACCGCGCTCACCATGGTCTGGCAGAACCTCGTCGGCAACGCGGTGAAGTTCCGCCGGGAGGGCGTCCCGCCCCGGATCTCGCTCGACTGCGTACGCGAGGGCGAGGACTGGCACCTGACCGTGTCGGACAACGGGATCGGGATCGCGCCCGAGTTCGCGGACAAGGTGTTCGTCATCTTCCAGCGGCTGCACGCCCGTGACGCGTACGAGGGCACGGGCATCGGCCTCGCGCTTTGCCGGAAGATCGTCGAGTTCCACGGTGGCCGGATCTGGCTGGAGCCGGATCCGGGCGAAGGCACCCTCATCCACTTCACCCTGCCCGTGGCGCCCGAGGCGCCCACGCACACCACGGCGGAGCTGCTCGCTCCCGCCCTGCTCACCAGCCAGCCGGGAGATCCTTCGTGAACACCCATGTCCAGCCCATCGAGGTCCTGCTCGTCGAGGACGATCCCGGTGACGAGCTGATGACCCGTGAGGCCTTCGAGGACAACAAGATCCGCAACACCCTGCACGTCGTGCGCGACGGGCAGGAGGCGCTGGACTTCCTCTACCGGCGCGGCGAGTACACCGAGGCCCCCCGCCCCGACCTGGTGCTGCTGGACCTGAACCTGCCCAAGTACGACGGCCGGCAGGTGCTGGAGCAGATCAAGGGCGACCCCGAGCTCTCCCTCATCCCGGTGGTCGTGCTCACCACGTCCTCGGCCGAGGAGGACATCCTGCGCAGCTACAAGCTGCACGCCAACGCGTACGTGACGAAGCCGGTGGATCTTGATCAGTTCATCGCGGCGGTGCGCCAGATCGACGAGTTCTTCGTGACCGTGGTGCGGCTGCCCGGACGTGCGTAGGATCGGTCCGGGTCTCCTGGAGTGGGATCCTTCGCCAGGGGTAGACGAATGGCGGAAAAGGTCTCCGACCTCACTGCGGCGCCCTGGCTGGAGCACATGAACGAACAGGTCACCTCCCCACCGGAAGAGCCGGCACCGGGGCCGGCTTCCGCAGAGGTACTGCTCAGCGCCGAGGTATTCGACGGCGAGCCGGGCTGCATCGCGCTGGCCCGCGCGCTCGCCGACCGTTTCCTGACGCGGCTCGCGGTGGAGTGCCTCGCCCCGATCGGCGAACACACGCGCAGCGACCTGATGCTGGCCGTGAGCGAGCTGGTCACCAACGCCGACCGCTACAGCCACGGCCCCTATCTCCTGGAGCTGGAGGGCACCGCTCAGCTCATCAGCGTCACGGTGTACGACAGCAGCACCGCGATGCCCGTGCTGTACGCCCCCGACCCGTCCCGCCTCGGCGGTCACGGCATGGAGATCGTCGTGGCCCTGTGCGACCGGCTCACGGCCGAGCGGGTGCCGGTGGGCAAGCGGATCCGGGCGGAGTTCCAGCTCAGCATCTGAGCCCGGCCGGCACTCCCCCGGCCGGGCGCCTCAGGCGTCGAGCACGGCGGTGGCCTCGACCTCCACCAGGTGTTCGGGGACGTCCAGGGCCGCGACGCCCACCAGCGTGCCGGGCGGTAGGGGGGTGGTCCCCAGCCGTGCGGCGGCCCGGGCCACACCCTCCAGGAACAGGGGCATCTTCTCGGGTGTCCAGTCCACGACGTACACGGTCAGCTTCGCCAGGTCCTCGAAGGTGCCGCCGACCGCGGCGAGGGCCGTGCCGATGTTGACGTAACACTGCTCGACCTGCGCGGCGAGGTCGCCCGCGCCGACCGTGGCGCCCTCCGCGTCCCAGGCGACCTGTCCGGCGATGAAGACCAGCTTCGATCCGGTCGCGACCGACACCTGCTTGTAGGCGCCGATCTCCGGCAGTCCGCTCGGGTTCACCAGGGTGATGGCCATACCGCCCGCCTCCTCGTCCCGGGGGCCTTGCCCCCTCTTCTCCACCGGACCGGCCGATTGCCGGTCACTTGTGGTTACTGGAGAACCGTAGGAGAGTGGCCGCTGACATGGAAGAACGCACTTTTCGGTGACGGGGGAACCTGATGGTGACCAAGCAGTTCAGCGGCTCGCCCGAGGACGCGGATCTGCGGCGCGCGGACTCGCTGGCGCGGGAGATCTTCTCCGACGTCGCCAACAAGTGGGCGCTCCTGATCATCGAGGCCCTGGGCGAGGGCACCCTCCGCTTCACCGGGCTACGCGGCGAGGTCGAGGGCATCAGCCACAAGATGCTCACCCAGAACCTGCGGATGCTGGAGCGCTACGGACTCGTCGAGCGGCGTGTGCACCCCACCGTGCCCCCACGGGTCGAGTACACCCTCACCGAGCCGGGGCAGGGCCTGCGCCGGACGGTCCATGCGATGTGCGACTGGACCCATGAGCACATCGGGCACATCGAGGCCTCCCGCCGCGCGTTCGACGCGCCTCAGGGTGTGTCCTCCTGCCGGCCGAACCAGTCCAGGCACAGCACCAGCGCGTCGTCGGGCGTCTCCGTACCCCGGTAATCCGCCAGTTCGCCGAGCATCGCGCGCGGGACGGTGGCGGCCGGAAGGAGCCGCGTCGACTGGATGGCGCGGGCCAGCGCGCGTTCGCCGTACACCTCGCCGAGCGGGGACACCGCGTCGTAGACGCCGTCGCTGAGCAGCAGCAGCCGGTCGCCGGGCTCCACGTGGAACTCCTGGACCGTGTAATGCGACTCCTCGAACATGCCGAGCGGGAGCTGCGCCTCCAGCTCCACGCGGCGGACCGTGCGACCGCGCTGGATCCACAGCTGGGGGGAGCCCGCGTCGACGACGCCGACGCGCCCGGTCGCCAGCTCGAAGCGGAGCAGGAGGGTGGAGACGTGGGAGGCGCCGCGGTGCTGGTCGTAGAGGGCCTGGTCGGCGAGGGCCGCCTGGTCCGCGATGCCGATGCCGGCCCGGCGGGCGTTGCGCAGGGCGTTGACGGCGAGATTGGTGAGCAGGGAGGCCTGTATGCCCTCGCCCATGCCGTTGGTGACCGCGACGGTCAGCTCGTCGCCGTCGGCGGCCCAGTCGAAGTTGTCGCCGTGGATGGCGTACGCGGGCTCCAGCTGGGCGCCGATCGCGAACTCGGCGGCGGTGCAGGCGCGGGCGGGCAGCAGCTGCCACTGCATCTCGGCGGCGAGGGTGAGGCGGGTGGTGCGCCGGGCGCGCTGGTAGAGGTCGGTGTCCCGTTCGGCGACCAGGATCTCGTGGCCCAGCAGGTCGGCCATGTGGGTCAGCTCACCGACCAGCTCCGGGGTGGACAGGGCCTGGGGCAGCCGGACGGTGAGGATGCCGAGCCGTTCGCCCCGTACGGTCACGGGCAGGTGGTGGTCGACGGCGTCGTCGTGCCGGACCTGCTGTTCGCGGGGCTCCTGGCTGCCGAACGCCCTGCCCTCGGGACTGTTGTGGAGGGACAGCGGCTCCGTCTCGTCGTCGGGCCGGTCCAGGGATTTGAGGACCCGCAGACTGTAGTCGGCGAGATGGAGCTCCACCGCGAGGGCCCCGTAGACGCTGCGGAGCTCGGTGCGCAGGGTGGCCAGCAGGGCGTGCGGCGCGGCGGCCCGTACGGCGGCCTCGATGTCCGTTCGTCTGTTCACGGTCTCTCGCGCAATCTTCGTCCTGCGACGTGGTAGGGGCCGGGGCCGGGCTGACAAGCAGGCCTGACGGGTGACACAGTGGCCGAATGCCCCACCGAGGATTTCGCCCGAGCAGTCGCGAACAGGCGTCCGCCGACGCCGTCGCCGCCTCGGAGCTGCTGGAGGTGCTGTGGGGCCGGGGGCAGGAATCCGCCGCTTCGAGAACCGTATCGCCCTCCCAGCTTCGGGCTCTGCTCGTGATCGAGAAGCAGGAAGGCACCAATCTGCGGGCGCTGGGCGAAGCCCTGGGCTCGCGTGCTCCCTCCGTCAGCAGGCTCTGCGACCGGATGGAGGCGATGGGGCTCGTCCAGCGGGCGCCCAGCCCGACCAGCCGGCGCGAGGTTGAACTGCGGCTGAGTCTGCGCGGCCGAGCCCTGCTCGAAGAGTACCGGGCCCTGCGCGCCGGCGAACTGAACGCCGTGCTGGAGCGGATGGATCCCGCCGCCCTCGCCGCGCTCGCCGAGGGCCTCGCGGCCTTCCACGCCGCCGCTTCGGAGCGCCTTTCCCCACAAAGGGGTACGGCCGCCTCCCCACTCCACGATGATGTCGCGGACAGCGCCTAGCTTCATCCAGCCCCTGCTTCCGCATCCATCGGTCGACCGTTTCCGACGGCCGCCCGAGCAACCGTCGGGGATCAGATTGTTACCCGATGGAGAATGTTGTCAAATGGCAACTGTTACTTCTATCGTTACCCCGTCCCCCGCCGCGACCAGGGACGGAACCATGCCGGCCCGTCCGGCAGAACGGCTCTCCGCCCCCTTAACGACCGCCCGAGGTGCCTTCCGTGCTTTCATCGCCCAACGAAGACAGAGCCGTCAGAATCTCCACCCGGCAGGAGCGGAGCGCTCTGGTTCTCACCGTGTCGGGTGACCTCGATATCGACAGCGTCGCTCCACTGGGCCTCGCCCTGACCGCGGCGGCCGACGACGACTCCGGCCCGGTCGTCGTGGACCTCTCAGGCGTCGGCTTCGCGGACTCGACGACGGTGAACGTGCTCCTCCAGGGGCACACCGCGCTGGGCGACCGGCTGCGGCTGGCCGCCCCGTCCCCGTTCATGCGGCGCCTGATCGACGTGATCGGCCTCGGCAGCGCCCTGCCCGTCCTGCCGACCGTGGACGACGCCATCGACGCCGTACTGCCTTCCTGACGGTCCGACGGTCCCGGACCGGTGGCGGGGCGCCTACCGCCCCGCCACCGGTCCGGGCGCCCGGTCGAACACGCAGTCCCCGCACAGCCCGCCGCCCGGGCAGCGCCAGTACAGACAGCAACTGCGCCGCCGGAACGCCGCACCGTGCGGGGACCCGGTGCCGCGCAGCGCCTCGTCGTCGAAGAGCTCGGCCGCCAGCGCTCGGGCCCGTGCGGCCACGTCCGGCCGGTCGTGGGCGCGCGCGAAGGCGACGAGTTCGCGTACGGCTCCGGCGAGCGCGGAACCCGCGTTGCCCCACAGCAGCTGCGGGGAGATGTTCCCGTCGCGCCGGAACGCATCGGCCAGCGGGACCAGATGCCCGTACTTGACCTCCTCACGGATCCGGGCGGCCGTGCCGGGCAGCTCCGCCGTCCCCGCGAGCCACAGGTCGTCCGGCGAGGTGGACAGCGGGTCCCAGTGGAGGGCGCCGGGCGTCAGGTCGGGGATCCGCCCGAAGAGCGCGGCCGGGCCCAGGGCGAGGGACCAGAGCCGGGCGGCCAGCCCGAGATGGGCGATGGAGGCGGCGACCCTGCGCTCGGGGGCCGCGAGGCGGGCGGCGACCTTGTCGACACGCGCGGCGAGCGGACCGCTCTCCCCCGCGTACAACCGCTCCAGCGGCCGGTGCCCGCCGCCCGGCACCGGGGTGGTCCGCAGGGCGAAGAATCCTCCGACGGACGCCTGTAGCACCAGGTCCATGCCCTGCTCCCCCTCGGTTCCCGGGTCCGCTTCCGGGCCGCTCCCATGACCGGCCGCAGGGACACCGGCCGTGTCGTCCTCGCGGCTCACCGTATCCGCCGGGCGGTAACTTCTGACGGCTGGGGGCAGCAGGACTACCGTCGGGAGGAGGACGTCGGTCCGCCGGGCGTACTACTGGGGCAGTACGCCGAAGTGCAGTCTCAAGGACGACGACGTGGGGCCCCGGACGGGACATCGTGGTGTACATGAGCTCCCTTGCGTTGTCCGTGCTGCTGTCACTGATCTCCGCGGTCGCCTACGCGGCCGGGGCGATCATCCAGGAGCGCGTGGCCGCGACCGGTGACAACTCCACGCGTGCCCTGGTGCGCAACGGCGTGTGGTGGGTCGCCGTCCTCCTCAACGGGACCGGTGCGGTCCTGCACGTGGTGGCGCTCGCGTACGGTCCGCTCAGCCTGGTCCAGCCGCTGGGCGCGCTGACGATCGTCTTCGCCCTGCCGATGGCGGCCCTGTTCGTCGGGCGGAGGGCGGGGGCGACGGCCTGGCGCGGCGCGCTGATGGCGACGGCCGGGCTCGGCGGACTGCTGGCGCTCACGGGGAACGCCGAGCCGCACACCCTGAACGGCCCCGAGCAGTTCCTGCTGGCCTCGGTGACGTTCGGGGCCGTCGGCGCGCTCGTCGTGCTCGCCCGTACGCTGCGCCGGCCGGTCCTGCGCAGCATCGTTCTGGCCACGGGCGCGGGTGCGGCGTTCGGCATGGCCTCGGTGTTCACCAAGACGGTGGCCGTGGAGTGGACCTCCGGTTCGCTGCGCTCGGGCGCACCGCCGCTGCTGGTGATCGCCGGGCTCGCGGCGGCGGGCCTGTTCCTGTCCCAGGCCGCCTACCGGGGCGCGGGACTCACGGCTCCGCTCGCTACGGTGACGGTGGTCAACCCGGTGGTGGCCGCAGCGATCGGCATCACCCTGTTCGGCGAGACCTTCCGGCTCGGCGTCCCGGGCACGGTCCTGGCCCTCTCCTGCGGTGCCGTGGCCGCCGGCGGTCTGATCATGCTGACACGGGAGCGGCTGAGCACGGAGCACGCCCAGGAGCCGCTGACGGACCCTGAGGCGGCAGACCCCGGCGGGCAGCGCCCGGCCCCGGCCGCCGGTCCGGGGGGCGGGGTCCGTGTCGCGGAGGGGCGGGAGGACGGACGTCCCTCGCCGTCACCGGTCGTGCCGGAACCCGCGTCGGGGCGGCTGCCCGTGGCGCACACCTCGTCGCCCCTGCCGCCGGGACACGCGGTGCCGCAGGTGGAGTTCGGTGCGCCGGGCCCGCTTACGGAGCAGCGGCGGCGCGGCGGGTCCACTATGCGGCGCTCCCGCGCCGAGCGGACCGTTCAGACCCTGACGCCGCCCGCGCGGAGGTAGGCGAGCGGGTCGACGTCCGACCCGTAGCCGGGGCCCGTGCGGACCTCGAAGTGCAGGTGCGGGCCCGTGCTGTTGCCCGTGGAGCCGGAGCGGGCGATGCGCTGCCCGCCGGAGACCGACTGCCCCGCGCGCACATGGAGCGCGGAGAGGTGGGCGTACTGGCTGTACTTGCCGTCGTTGTGCCGGATGACGACCTCGTAGCCGTACGCTCCGGCCCAGCCGGCCGAGACGACGCTTCCCGGGGCCACCGACTTCACCGCTGTACCGGTGGGCACGGGGAAGTCCACCCCGGTGTGATATCCGCTGGACCAGGAGCCGGCCTGCCGGTAGGGGGTGCCGGTGCCGGCGGCCACCGGAGCGCTGAAACCGGAGTGCTTCACGGCCCGCTCCGGAGCGGGCTGCTCCTTCTTGGGAGCGGCCTTCTGGGGTGCTTCCTGTTTCGGCGCTTCCTTCTTGGGTGCTTCCTTCTTGGGTGCTTGCTCTTCCGGTGCCTGCTGTTTCGGGGCTTCCCGCTGGGGGGCTTCCTTCTTCGGCGCGGCCGACGGTGGCTTCGGGGCGGCCTTCACGGCGGGCTTTCCGGGGCTCGTCCGGTCCCCCGCCTTCGGCGCCCGGCTCTGGTCGAGGCTCAGCCGCTGTCCGGGGAAGATCAGGTCCGGGTCGCTCCCGACGACGGTGCGGTTGGCCGCGTAGAGGCCCTGCCAGCCGCCCCGCACCCCCTGGGCGGACGCGATCCCGGAGAGGGAGTCACCGCTCGCGACGGTGTACGAGTCGCGCTTGCCCGGCACATGGGTGGGCGTCGCCGCGGCGGGACGGGTCTGCGGCTGTCTGGGGGGCGCGCTCTGCGGAGCCGTGGCCTGGACCGGCCGGTTTCCCGCGCTCTGCGCGACGGTCCCCGCCTCCGGGTCGGTCCCGGGCGCGTCCCCGCCGCGGGTGAGTCCCGCCCGTACGGAACAGGTGGGCCAGGCGCCGGGGCCCTGGCCGTCCAGCACCTTCTCGGCGATGGCGATCTGCTGGTCCCGGGTGGCGAGGTCGGCGCGCGGCGCGTACTGCGTGCCGCCGAAGGCCGCCCAGGTGGACCCGCTGAACTGCAGCCCGCCGTAATAGCCGTTGCCCGTGTTGACGGCCCAATCGCCGCTGGACTCGCAGGCGGCGACCTTCTCCCAGACGTCGGCCGGCGCGGCCCCCGCCGAGGCCGCGGTGATGAGCGGGAGCGCGATGCCCGCGCCGCCCGCCGTCACCGTGAGCGAGGCACGGTTGATCCGGCTGGGCTGATACCTGCGGTGCCGTCCGGTCGCGGCCATACTTGCTCCCCCACTGGCTTTGGGACATCTCGCAAGGGGCAACGTAGGTCCCGTCCGTGACTGATCACAAGCAAAACGTGATACTCGGCCGCGCCAGGACGATCCGTGGCCGGAATCCGATCCCCGGCGATCCGACCCGGGCCGCATCCGGCCGAAGCCGCGAACTCCCTCGCGCCGGGCGGCACGGGACGATAACCCGGAGACGGCTCGGGACACGAGCGGCTGACACACGGCCCCGGGCACGCCGCACGGACGGCCGGCGCGCGGGCAGGACACACCGCACGGACGGCCGACCACGCGACGCGGCGCCGTACGGTCAGGAGTGGCGGCCGCCGGTACGCGGAGCTGGTCCGGGCGCACGCGGATCGGAGCGCCCGCCGAGGCCGCCTGGCCTCGCTCCCCCGCTGTCCCGCTCCTGCCGGCCGCCCTCCGGCCGCGGCGAATCCCACGCCGCGGCCGGAGGGCATTCCTGTCGCCGTGCGGGCTGCCGGGGCGGTTGCTGGACCACCCTGAGCCTTATGCGCCCTGCGGTGCCCATGGCCTGAGCATGTCCTTCATCGCGTCCGTCAGCGCGAACTGCAGCAGCGGGCCGTAGGTGATCCGGCCGACGCCGAGACGGCGGAAGCGCTCAAGATCGTGCTTGACGGGATGGGCGGTGGAGTTCACGGGAATGCCGACGGATCCGGTCACCGCCGCGAGCAGCTCGTCGTCGTCCTGGATACGCACCGGGTAGACACTGTCGGCGCCGGCCTGCTCCAGGGCCCGTAGCCGCTCGATCGCCTCGTCGAGGACGTCGGAGGCGTTCTCCGCGTGCAGGAAGAGGTCGGTGCGCCCGTTGACCCAGACCGGGACCCCCGCGTCGTCGGCCGCCGCGCGCAGACCGGCGACGTAGCTCGCGTGCTCCTGCGTGCTGCGCACGCGTCCGCCCTCCGAGTGGACGGTGTCCTCGATGTTGAGACCGACACCGCCGGCCTCGATGAGACCGGCGACGAGATCCGCGGGCTTCTGTCCGTAGCCGGCCTCCAGGTCCACGGAGACGGGAACGTCGACCGCCGCGATGATCGGCCTGACGGCGGCGAGCACCTCCTCGAAGGACTGCCCCTCCTGGTCGTCGGCCCCCCGGGAGTCGGCCAGCGGATGACTGCCGACCGTCAGCGCGGGGAACCCGGCACCGGCCGCCGTCCGCGCGGACCAGGCGTCCCAGACGGTCGGCAGCACCAGCGGCCTGTACTCGGCGTGCAGCTTCTTGAGGCGTTGAGCGCGCTCAACGGTGGTACGAAAGTCCACACATGCCTTCACCCGGCCGACGGCAGCCAGCCACCGCGCACACATGCCTTCACCCGGCCGACGGCAGCCAGCCACCGCGCACACATGCCTTCACCCGGCCGACGGCAGCCGACCACCGCGCACACATGCCTTCACCCGGCCGACGGCAGCCGACCGTCCGGGACCGCTCGCGACCCGGGCCCTCACCCGTCGGCGGGAGCCGCCCCGCCGGGGAGGACGGCGGGACGGCTCCCCCTGATCACGCGGTGTGCAGGGTCAGCCCGTACCGGTTGAGGATCTCGTTGACCGGCTGGTACCAGGTCTCCCCGCCGCCGGAGCAGTTGCCCCAGCCGCCGGAGGTGACGCCCTGGGCCTGGTCGCCGCTGATGAACGAGCCGCCGGAGTCGCCGCCCTCGGCGCAGACGCTCGTCTTGGTCATCTGGTGCACGGCGCCCTGGCTGTAGTTGACCGTCTCGTTCTTGGCGAGGACCTTGCCGCAGTGCCAGTGCGTGGTGGAGCCGGAGCGGCAGATCGAGGCGCCGATCGGGGCCTCGTTCGAGCCGCGGACGAGCTGGTCGGACACGGTGCCCCAGCCGATGACGACCGGCACGGTCCACCAGCCGTTGGCCACGTTCACCCAGGCGTAGTCGTTGCCGGGGAAGGACGAGCCCTGGAAGTTGCCGATGGCCGAGCCGTCCCAGCCGCGCACCGACTGGCCCGCGCCGCCGCAGTGCCCGGCGGTGACGAAGCCGCCGTGGACGGAGAAGCCGATCGAGCAGCGGACGTTGCCCGTGTAGTACGGGTCGCCTCCGACCGTTCCGGCGGCAAAGGTCTGCGGCGCCTCGGCGGTCGTCGCCACGGTCACGGGGCCGGCCTCGCGAGCCTTGGCGACGAAGGACCGGACATCGTTGTCACGCTGCTCGGAGGCGACGACGTTCACGACGACGCTGCTGGTCGCCGGGTCGACGTGCCAGCTGCTCACACCGGCCGGTGCGGTCAGCTCGTCGATGCGGGCCTTCGCGGCGTCGAGCCGCGCGGCCGAGTGCTCGACGAGCCGGGTCTCGGCTCCGGCGGCCCGGACGGCCCCGGCCTTCTCGGCGTTCGTGACGGCGACGACCAGCTTGCCGGCCTTCGCGTCGAACCAGGAGCCGCCGTAGGCGGAGCCCGCGGCGCGCCGCACCTTCGGCTCCAGGGCGGTGGCCGCCCTCTCGTCGGCGAGCCGAGCGCGGGCCTGGCCCTCGCTGAGGCCGAGGTCGCGCTGCATCGCGGTGAGCAGGGCGGCGGAGGCGGGGGCCTGCGCGGAGTCGGTGGGGGCGGCGGAGGCGGACGAGGGGCCGGCGGCGGCCCAGGCACCGAGGAGCAGGAGTGCGGACAGACCGGTCCGCAGCACGGTTGCGTGTCTCAAGGGAGTGACCCTTCCTGTTGTTCCAGCGACGTGGGGGTGGAACGGGAGGCGTCCGGGAGCGCATGCCGATCGTGCCGCTTGAGAGCGCTCTCAGATCCGCCGTCCCGGACTGTAGCGGAGTTCAATAGTCAGGTCCATGCCAATGACGGCGATGGGTCGGGAAGGGGTGTGCGAGGACGCCGCGCACCGGGTTGAGTAGGCGTACTCATCCGGCCCGCAGACGCTGGTCCTACTGTCACAGGAACAGGGGACGGGACCAGGTGGAGGAGCCGATCATGACCGGATCACGCCGCAGGCAGTGGAGAGCCGCGCTGACCGGCGCGCTGGCGGGTTCGCTGGTCGTGCTGCTGGGCGCGTGCGGAGTGGTCGACACCGAGGACGACCGCCGGGCGGCGGAGGAACTGGCCGAGAAACACTTCCCGGGTCAGCTCAAGGCGCTCGGGGCACGCACGCTCTTCCCTGGCTCCGGTGGCTCGGAGGTCACGTTCGCGGTGACCGACGACCGCGACGCCGTGGTCCGGCTCCGTATCGACACGGACAGGGCGGACCAGGGCCTGTGCGACCGCAAGGACTGCGCCGGTGCACTGGCCGAAGCAGTGAAGCGCGGACGGCAGCAGGCCGAGGACTTCCGTACGCTGAAGGGCGCCTTCGACGCCTGCGGTTACGAGGTCATCGCCCTGGGCACGACCGGCACCCCGCCCTACGTGGTCGCCGAGCTGACGAACGCCACCGTGACGAAGGTGCTCGGTGAGGTCGGGGAGTGCGTCCAGCGCTGGGTCTCGGCGAGCGGGGCCGCCGGCACGTTGGCGAAGGCCCAGGGCTCGTACGTGAACGTGGTCTCCCCCGCCGTCGCGGACCGCCGGGACCGGGGCAAGGACTCCTGGCCCACGGTGATGCGGCTGACCCGGTCGGACCTCCTGGCCTCACTCACCAAGCAGGCTTATTTCTCGGCGAGTTACGAGATCGAGGCGGGCCGGGTCGACACGAACGGCAGCGCCCGGGTCGTCCGCCCGCTCCGGGAGAGACAGAAGTTCGGCGACACCGTGCAGAACGCGGTGAAGGAGCAACTGCGCGCCACCTACCCCCGGGTGGTCATGAGCACCTACCAGTGGATCTGGCGGCTGGAGCCGGGCCGCGTCGACCGGCAGACCGGTTACGTCCTGTTCTGCCCCGAGCCGGAGGCGCGCGGGCGGTGCGTCAACAGCGACGACGCGGCCCTGGTGACCACGGACGAGCACGGAAATCCGGTGGGGAGGATCCGGCTCGTGCACGACGTGCGCGAGGGCACCGGGGCGTTGCGGCTGCCGCCCTACTGAACTTCCGCGCTCCGTCCCCTGCCCCCGAGCGCGGGCACGCCCCCGGACGGGTCCCCAGCAGGTGTCACCGGGCCCGTCGTGGCATCGTGGGGCCATGACCATCGCCGTCCGCCCGGCCTCGGCCTTCGATGATGTCCGTACCCTGGTCGGTCCGAAGTCGCCCGGGGCCAATGTCTGCTGGTGCCTGAGCTACCGGATTCCGTCCAAGCTCAACAAGGAGCTCCGCGGGCCGGCCCGCGGTGAGTACGTCGCCGGGCTGTGCCGTGCGGAACCCCCGCCGGGGGTGCTCGCCTACGACGGCGACGAGCCGGTCGGCTGGGCGGCCGTGGCACCGCGCTCGGACACCTCCTTCGCGCGCAGCCGGAAGATCCCGTACGTGGACGGCCTGCCGGTCTGGTCGCTGTGGTGCATCCGCGTACGTCCCGGTCATCGCGGGAAGGGGATCTCGCACGCCCTGATCGCCGGTGCGGTCGAGTTCGCCCGTGCGCACGGCGCGCCGGCGATCGAGGCGTACCCGATCGACAGCGGTGGGGCCGAGGTCGACATGACGATGGCGTACGCCGGGATCCGGAAGAACTTCGAGCGCGCCGGCTTCACCCATGCCGCTGACACCACCTCGGTGCTGGCCGGTCGTCCCCGGGTGCTGATGCGGCTCGACCTGCGCTGACAGGGCGGATGGACCAGCCCGGCGCCGCAACGGCCCGCCGGGGCGGCGGTCAGTGATCGAAACCGGTCGGTGGTCGAAGGCGGTCGGCGGTGGAAGGCGGTCAGCGGTCGCGGGACGTCCCGGACCTCTTCGCCGGCGCCCCTGCACGCCGTCCACGGCCGCAGCTTCTCCGGATCGCGGACCGCCCGGATCCGGGCGACGCGCCCCTCGGCGACATCGAACGAGGCCGCGGTCACGACGGCACCGCCGCGCCGGGCCCCCAGGCCGGGCACACCGTTCACGGACCGCTCCACGAGTTCGAGCTCCGGGGCGGCGGTCGGCGATGGCGACCATGTACGGGGCGATGCGCGCGCCTCCTTCGAGCGGGCGCGGTCCGCGCGTCCCCCGTCGCCGGAGCCGGGGCGGCCGGCACCCGCCGCCGGGCGGAAGCCGCGAGCTGCTTGCAGTCGGCCGAGGGCGCCCGCGGCCGGCTTCGCCCGGACGAGGGAAGCCCGGCCGCCTGCGGTCCCCCTGCCGGACGGTGGCGCTCATGGCGCCAGCAGGGGCAGGCCTGCGGTACGCCAGAGATCACGGAACCCGCCCTCCGCGTCGCGCCCGGGGCCGTCCTCGTCCGCCGTACGCCAGACCCGTACCGTCGCCGCGCTTCCGGCAGGTCCGTCGAGGGGGCCCCAGCCCGGGTCACCGTGGGCGGCGAACTCGGCCCAAGCGCGGGTCATGCGCCCGGACAGCTCCTGGTCGGCCGGCCCGGGCGGGCCGCCGACGAGGAAGTGGACGCTCTCCTCGTGGAGGTTGCCGAAGGCGAACGGGATGTCCGCGCAGTGCCAGGCGCGCACCCGGTGCCCCGCACGGTCCCGGCGGCGGTCGAAGCGGGCGAGGAAGGCCCGGCCGCCCGCCAGGGCGTGGGCCTCGGCGAGGCGGGTGCTGTACTCGGCGAACAGGAGGCCGGAGTGGAGGGACAGATGGACATCGGGAACCGACGCGTCCGGCAGCCGCTCGCGGTGACCCTCGACGAGCGAGGCCGGAAGCCCGAAGTCAGCCGCGAACGCGGCCAGTTGCTCCTCCGTCGTGATCTTCGCGCTGCTGCCGACCGCGTCCAGCAGCCAGTACTCCTCCGTGGCGTGGCAGACCAGCAGCTCCACCGCGCCGCCCGCTCCGGCCGCCAGTGCCTCCAGCGGGTCGGCGGTCAGCAGAACGCCGTCGGCGACCGGTCCGTAGATCGCCGGGTCGTAGTGGCGCTGCCCCGAGCCGGGGTCCTGTGCATACCGCTCACAGACCTGGTCCCCGGCGGCCACGAGGGCTTCGGGCGGGGCGGCGAGCAGCCCGGCGCGGGTGGCGGGCACCCCGGCCGCCGCGGCGACCTCGGCGGTGGTGCGGGCCGCCTGCTCCACCGTGGCGAAGGCGTTGACGGCGCTGTGCAGGACGGCGCGGCGGAACAGGCCGCGCGCCCGGTCGGCCACCGTCAGGCAGGCCGCGGAGGTGGCGCCCGACGACTGCCCGGCGAGGGTGACCCGGTCGGGGGATCCGCCGAACGCGGAGATGTTGTCGCGGACCCATTCCAGTGCGGCGATCTGATCGAGCAGACCCCGGTTGTCGGGGAAGGGTGCGGCATCACCGTCGGCGTCGGGGAGGAGTGCGGCGTCGAGGGCGGGCTCCGTGCTGCCTTCGGTGTCGGGCACGTGGCCGAACCCCTCGAAGCCGAGGCGGCTGTTGAGGGTGACGACGACGAGCCCCCGGCCCGCGAGTGCGGTGCCGTCGAAGTCGGGCTGGGCCGAGGAGCCGAAGACGTACGCACCGCCGTGGATCCAGACCAGCACGGGCAGGTCGCCCGGCCCGTCGGCGGGCGTCCAGATGTTCAGGGTGAGGATGTCCTCGTCACCGGGCGACCAGACCGGCGCGCCCGGGAGTTCGGCCGACTGGGGGGCGATCGGTCCGAAGGCGGTGCAGTCGCGCACCCCGTCCCAGGGTTCCGCCGGCCGCGGCTCCCGGAACCGGCGGGCGCCGAACGGCGGGGCCGCGTACGGGAGTCCGCGTACGGTGACGATGGAGCGGTCCCGGGCGGTGCGCCGCCCCCGTACCATCCCGGCCTTCGTCGTGAAGACGTCCACGGCTCCCGCTCCCCCGCTCCTGCCCCGTCCGGCTCTCGGCGCGGCCGGGCCATCGTCCCAGCTCGGCGGCGGCTCGCACCAGCGGATTGAATGCCGGGCTACGCGCCGATCAGCTCGCGCACGGTGGCCATGTCGCTGAACGGCAGCAGTTCGCCACGGACGGCCTGGTGCGGCTCGCTGCCCTTGCCCGCGATGAGCACGATGTCGGACGGACCCGCCTCCGCCAGCGCGGCGGCGATGGCCAGGCGGCGGTCGGTGATCCGCTCGAACGGCGTCCCGGTCGACGCGATGCCCGGGGCGATCTGGTCGAGGATGGCCTCGGGGTCCTCGTAGCGGGGGTTGTCGGAGGTGAGGACGCACAGGTCGGAGTGGGCGCCCGCGATGGCGCCCATCTCGGCGCGCTTGGTGGTGTCGCGGTCGCCGCCGCAGCCGAAGACGGTGATGACCCGGCCCCGGGCGAAGCCCCGGACCGTGGTGAGGACTTTGCTGAGGGAGTCCGGCGAGTGGGCGTAGTCCACGATCACCGAGGTGCCGTCGGGGGTGTGGAGGCGCTCGAAGCGGCCGGGTATCTGCGGCATCCGCTCCAGCGCGTCGACCAGCCCGGCCAGACCGTGGCCGAGGAGGTGGCAGGCGGCCACCGTGGCCAGCGCGTTGGAGACCGAGAACCGGCCCGGCGAGGGGATCGCCGCCGGGTACTTGCGGCCGTCGTGGTGCAGGGTGAACCGGGTGCCGGAGGCGTCCACGGTGAGATCGCTCGCCCGGTAGTCCGCGTCGCCGTCCAGCGCGTACGTGGTCACCGCGTCGGGCATCAGCTCCCGGATCCCGGCGCCCACCGGGTCGTCGGCGTTGACGACGGCGCGCCGGCACAGCCCCTGGAAGAGGCGGAGTTTGGCGTCCCGGTAGTTCTCCATGGTGCCGTGGTCGTCGAGGTGGTCCTGGGTGAGGTTGGAGACCAGTTCCCCCGCCGGGTTCTCGAAGGCGAACGCGGTCGCCTTGCCGTCGTAGGCGCAGCGGCCCGTCCTGTCGACTCCGGCCGAGGTGGCCGTCGCCACGCTGCCGGTGATGCCGGACTTGGTGGTGAACGGCTTCGCCGCCCCGGTGGTGACCTTCTCCTTCGACGGCTGGGCGTAGCTGCCGTAGACCCACAGGCGGGCGTTCTCCCGGGCCGCTTCGGCGGCGCTGCGGGCGCCGGTCTCCCCCCGGGAGCCCGCGGAGGCGAGCGGGGTGTCCTCCTGGGTGCCGTTGCCGTCGTCGTCGGACCGGCACCACTTCTCCTTGAGGATCGCCGGGGCCGAGAATCCGACGAGCGGCCTCTCCTCGGGGTCGCTGTCGTCGGCGACGTAACTCACCCAGCCGGCCGACTTGGGCGCCCACTGGACCGGTACGTCGAAGGCGATGCCCCGCTTGGGGTTGACCACGGTCTTCCAGCCGGGCACGAGGGGCGCGGTCGTGTCCTCGGCTCCGCCCCGGGGCTCTCCCGGGGACGCCGGCGGCGGGACGGTGTCCGCCCCGGTGGGTCCCGCGTCCGGCTTCCCGTCGTTGCCTTCGCCGCCGAGCACCAGGAATCCGGTGATCCCGGCGGCGAGTACGACCGCGGTGGCCGCGACGACGGCGATGACCGCGTTCCGGCGGCTGCCGCCGGGTGGGGGCGGCGCGGGGTGCGGGGGCCGTCCGGAGGGAACGGTCCGCGTGCTCCAGGGGGCGGGCTGCCCGGGCTCGGTCGGGGCGTTCCACGGGGCGGGGCCGGCTCCGGCGTAGGGCTGCTGTCCGCCCGGCTGCTGCTGCGGCGGCCACCCGTACGGCTGTCGCTGCCCCTGGTTCTGCCCGTGTGGCGGCCGCGGTCCCTGCTGGTGGTGATCGCCCCCGGGCGACTGCTGTCCGTTCCCCATGAGAGGTCACCCTATGCCGGGCCGTGACCTGCGTACGGACCGGTGCACACCGCCCGCGCCCGGTACCGGGAACCGATCTTCCCTTTGCGGGCGGAGCAGGACGGGAGTGGAATTGCGTACAGGGGACAGAAGAACTCGTCACTCCCGCAGGACCGGAAGGAAGGACGCGCCATGAGCGACACCGACTGGGGGGACGACGTCTACCAGCCCCAGGAACCCGAGGCTTCCGATCCCGGCGAACAGCTCGGCGCCGAGGACACCCTGATGGATCCCTCCGGCACCGGCGACCCCCTGGACGAGGGGTACTCGCCGCCGGACCGCCCGTGGGTGGTCGACGGCCTCGGCACCACGGCCGGCGAGCGGCACGCCGGAGAGCCCCTCGGAACCCGGCTGACCAGGGAAGTGCCCGAGCCGGACGGCTCCGCCGGTGACGGCGTGGGCGATCTGGTGGACGGCGACGGCGAGCTCTGGGACGACGAGGTCGGTGTCGCCCGTGCCGGACGGCTGACCCAGCAGGCCGACGGGCGCGTCCCGGCCACGCTCACCGCCAGCGACGTGGGCATCGACGGCGCGGCGGCGTCGGCCGAGGAGGCCGCGATGCACGTGATCCCCGAAGCGGGGGACGACGACGCGCTGCTGGAGGCCGGGCCTTCGCCCAGCGCCCCCGGGTCCGGCCCCGCCACCGGCGGCACGGCCGCCCCGCCGTCGCGCTGAGAGGCCGCCGGCGAGCGCCCACCCCTGAACGCTGCCGTCCCCGAGCCCGTACTCCCCTGAACCCGGCCGTATTAGAGCCCGCCTCCCCCGAACGCGGCCGTCCCCGGGCCCGACTCCCCCGGACCAAGCACACCGCAGCCACCACACCCGCACCGCACTCGCCGGACCCACCGACGTACTCGGATCCCCAGGAGCACACAGATGAGCGGCACTGCTCAGATCGGCGTCACCGGACTCGCGGTCATGGGCCGCAACCTGGCCCGCAACTTCGCCCGCAACGGCTTCGCCGTCGCCGTGCACAACCGCACCACGTCCCGGACGGAAGCCCTGGTCGAGGAGTTCGGCGACGAGGGCACGTTCGTCGCCGCGCACACGCCCGAGGAGTTCGTCGCCGCGCTGGAGCGCCCCCGGCGTCTGGTGATCATGGTGAAGGCGGGGGACCCCACGGACGCGGTGATCCAGGAGTTCACGCCGCTGCTGGAGGAGGGCGACGTCGTCATCGACGGCGGGAACGCCCACTTCGAGGACACCCGCCGCCGTGAGAAGGAGCTGCGCGAGCGCGGGATCCACTTCGTCGGGGTGGGGATCTCCGGCGGCGAGGAGGGCGCGCTGAACGGGCCGAGCATCATGCCGGGCGGCTCGGCGGAGTCCTACGCGTCGCTGGGCCCGATGCTGGAGAGGATCGCCGCGCAGGCGAAGGACGGCACGCCGTGCACCGCTCACATCGGTCCCGACGGCGCCGGGCACTTCGTGAAGATGGTCCACAACGTCGCGTAGTTTGGCGAAGCCGCAGTTCAGGGCCATGCTCACGGGTTCCCGGTCAGCAAAACCCCAGCATGAGTCAGGAAACGCGCACCATGGCAACCCCCCTCGTACGTGGCATGGGCAGCTTCTTCAAGAACTGCCGCTGCACTCGCCAGAACCGCTGCCCGCACCCGTATGCGCTCAGGTACCGGGACGTCTCCGGTCGGCAGCGCGAAGAAACCGGGTATATCACCCAGCAGGACGCGATAGACCGACTGACCAGCCTCTACCACGAGAAGCGGCACACGCCCGAACGGCAAGCCGCAGCCCAGCGGGAAGTCGGTCGCCATAGGTTCGGGGCGTACGCGGCCTCGTGGCTCACCCGGCAACGCCACTACACCCCGGGCAGCGTACGCACGGTGAACCAGGTTCTGAAGAGCCAGATATTTCCCGTCCTCGAGTCTCGGCGCGTCAACACCTTCACGACGACGGTGGTCGAGGACTTCATCATGTCGATGGAGGAACGATCTGTCGGGCTGGCCGCGCAGCAGAACGCTTTCGACACCCTCAAGAAGATCCTGCTGGATGCCCATCGCCGCGGAGGGATATTCACGGACCCGTTCGTCGGCGTCATCTCACCCGAATACATCCCGCGCAAGATCGCCATCCCCACGCTGGACGAGATCCACGCTCTCAAGGAGCACGGCAGCGACGAACTGCGCGTCGTGATCGATCTCATGCACGGTTGCGGACTGCGCAACGGCGAGGCCTACGCCGCGAACATGGACCGACTCGTGGCAGATGACGTCTACCGCGTCACCGAACAAATAGACGGCCGCACGCGGCAGCCGGCGCGCCTCAAGCATCGGAAGCCGGGCGAGTTTCGCGAATGCCCCCTTCCGCCGACAGTGCGCGAGTCCGTCCTCGGCTACGCGCAGGCTGCCGGGATCGGGGCCAACGGCTACCTGATCCGGGGCCAGCGGTCCGCGCACTGGGGACACTCGACCATGCAGTACCAGTGGTGGTTGGCGAGGAAGAATGCCGGAATCACCCGGAAGCTCAACCCATACTCTCTGCGCCACTTCTTCGCGTCGAACTGCCTCTCCAAGGGGGTGCCGATCACCGACGTCGCGGAGTGGATGGGCCACAGCAACATCAACATGACCTTCAAGATCTACCGGCATCTGATGCCTGCCTCGGTGGGCCGCGCGGCCCGACTGCTCAACGAAGGACTCTGAGGGACGGGCATGACGAAGGGCCGGGCATCTGCCCGGCCCTTCACATCGTCTTCTGCTGCTGCGCCCAGCGGTCGAGGTCAGCCATGCAGAACTTCAGCTTTCCCCCGAAGTAGTACCTGGGGATCCCGTGCCGTCGGGACTCTTCGATACATCCATCGTTCTGTCATGTCGAGGTAGATCGCGGCATCCGCGACTCCAACATAGCGACGCTCCACGTCATGCCTCCTTCAGTACGACCAGCCCGAGGAACGGTCTACACGTCATCTACGGCCGCACCAACCCCACGTGTAGGTGAGAGGCGGACGAGGGTGTCCGGGGAACTCCCCGACACCAAGGCGACCCAAAGGCCGTAAACGGCTGAGCGTCGTAGGCTCGAATCCCGTATCAGCACGAAGGTCCGTCAATGCACCAAACACGGCACAACCCAAGGCAGGGTCATCATGAGCAACACAGCCCAGATCGGTGTCACCGGACTCGCAGTGATGGGCCGCAACCTGGCCCGCAACTTCGCCCGCAACGGGTACACCGTGGCCCTCCACAACCGCACCACGGCGAAGACTCTCGCCCTCGTCGAGGAGTTCGGCGACGAGGGGGACTTCGTCGCCACCGAGTCCGTCGAGGACTTCGTCGCGGCATTGGAGCGCCCTCGGCGCTTGGTGGTCATGGTGAAGGCCGGCGACCCGACGGACGCGGTGATCGCGGAGTTTGCCCCACTCCTCGAACCCGGCGACATGATCATCGATGGCGGCAACGCCCACTTCGCCGACACCCGCCGCCGCGAGAAGGATCTGCGCGACCAGGGCATCCACTTCGTCGGCACAGGCGTCTCCGGTGGCGAGGAGGGCGCCCTCAATGGGCCCAGCATCATGCCTGGCGGCAGCAAGGAGTCCTACGCCTCCCTGGGCCCGATGCTGGAGAAGATCTCCGCGAAGGCCAAGGGCGGCGACCCCTGCGTCACCCACATCGGCCCCGACGGAGCAGGCCACTTCGTCAAAATGGTACATAACGGGATCGAATATGCCGATATGTAGCTGATCGGCGAGGCGTACCAGCTGCTCCGCGACGTGGCCGGCTACTCCCCCGCGCAGATCGCGGACATCTTCCGCACGTGGAACACCGGGCGTCTGGACTCCTACCTCATCGAGATCACCACAGATGTGCTCTCGCACGTCGACGCGGCGACCGGCAAGCCCTTCGTGGACGTCGCGCTCGACCGGGCGGAGCAGAAGGGCACCGGCCGCTGGACAGTACAGATCGCCCTCGACCTGGGCGTACCCGCCTCCGGCATCGCCGAGGCCGTCTTCGCCCGCTCGGTCTCCGGTCACGCCGACCTCCGCGACGCCTCACGCCACCTCGCCGGACCGACCGCCCCCAAGCTCGGCGAGGACGAGGCGGCAGCCTTCGCCGACCAGGTCGAGCAGGCCCTGTACGCCTCGAAGATCGTCGCCTACACCCAGGGCTTCCACGAGATCGCGGCCGGCAGCGACCAGTACGACTGGAACATCGACCTCGGCAAGGTCGCCTCCATCTGGCGCGGCGGCTGCATCATCCGCGCCGCATTCCTCGACAGGATCACCCACGCCTACGAGGCACAGCCCCAGTTGCCCAGCCTCCTCTCCGACAAGAGCTTCGCCAACGAGATCGCCGCCGCGCAGGACGACTGGCGCACCGTGACCTCCACCGCCGTCACCCAAGGCGTCCCCACCCCCGCCTTCGCCGCCACCCTCGCCTACTACGACTCCCTGCGCGCCACACGCCTCCCCGCCGCCCTCACCCAGGGCCAACGCGACTACTTCGGCGCACACACCTACCACCGAACCGACCGCGAAGGCACCTTCCACACCCTCTGGGGCAGCGACAAGACCGAAACCGAGAGCTAGCCTCCGTGTTTCGGTTCGGGGCGGCTGAGCTGGGTGAACGCCCGTGCCGGAGGTCGTGGGGCTGCTGTTGGATGGTGGGCATGCCGCAGGCCCGG
>NZ_JOEZ01000047.1 GCF_000721175.1 Streptomyces anulatus | reverse complement strand
GGTGGCGCCTTGTTCCTGGGCGACCTGCGCAATCCGCGGTTGCTGCGGACCTTCGCCTCCGGTGTGCAGACGGCGCGTGCCGAGGACCCGAGCGACACGGCCGCGATCCGCCGTGCCGTCGAGCAGAGCCTGGTCCTGGAGAAGGAACTCCTCGTCGACCCCGAGTACTTCAGCGCCCTCGGTCATCACGTCCCCGACCTGGCGGGCTCCGACATCCAGCTCAAGCGCGGAACCGCCCACAACGAACTCACCCGCTACCGCTACGACGCCACCCTCTACAAGACCGGCATCACCCCCCACCCCCTCGACGACGCCCCCACCCGCCCATGGACCCGTGACCCGGGTGCCCTCGCCGATCATCTGGGCAGCGCGAGGCCCGACCGGCTGCGCGTCACCGGGGTACCCCACGCGCGCATCGCGGCCGACCTCGCCGCACAGCGCGCGCTCGAGTCCGGGACGGCACCGGACGTCCGGGACACGGCCGGCGTCGATCCGGAGGACTTGCACCGCCTGGGCGAGAAGTACGGCTACTGGACGGCGATCAGCTGGAACGGGCACGACCCGGCCGCCCTCGATCTCACGTACGTCAAGCGCGAACTGCTCGGCGAGGGGGTGCCCGTCGGTGCCTACGCGCCCACGGGCGCGGCCGGCCCCGGCACGCCGCTCTCCTCCTGGACCACCAGTCCGGCCACCGGCCGGAGCACCGGCGCCCTGCTCATGGCCGTACGGGAGCACCTGCGCCGTCGGCTGCCCGAGTACATGCGCCCCGCCGCCGTGGTTCCGCTCGACCGGCTGCCGCTCACCTCCAACGGCAAGCTCGACCGTGCCGCGCTGCCGACGCTCGAACCGGAGCCCGCCGACATCGGGCGGGCGCCGGCCACTCCGCAGGAGCAGGTGGTGTGCGAGCTGTTCGCGGAGGTCCTCGGCCGGCCGGTGGTCGGTGTGAGCGAGGACTTCTTCGACCTGGGCGGGCACTCGCTGCTGGCCACCCGGCTGATGGCCCGGCTGCGCGCGGCCTTCGGCGTCGAGCTGGGCGTGCGGAGCCTGTTCGAGGCGCCGACACCGGCGGGCATCGCGGCCCGGCTCGACGTCGACGACGCGGACGGCTCGTACGAGGTGATGCTGCCGCTGCGCACCGCGGGCAGCAGGCCGCCGCTGTTCTGTGTCCATCCGGGTGGAGGCATCAGCTGGTCGTACAGCGCGCTCATCAAGCACCTGGGGCCGCAGTACCCGCTGTACGGCATCCAGGCGCGCAGTCTGGCCCGGCCGGAACCCCGGCCCGCCAGCATCGAGGAGATGGCGGTGGACTACGCCGACCAGATCCAGAGGGTGCAGCCGCACGGGCCGTACCACCTGGCCGGCTGGTCGTTCGGCGGGCTGTGCGCGCACGCGCTGGCCGCGGAGTTCCAGCGGCGCGGCGAACCGGTGGCGCTGGTCGCGGTGCTCGACGTGATCCCCGACTGGCAGGGCCTCACCCACGCCGACGTGCCTGCCCCGGACGACCGGGTGATGCTGCTCTACCACGTGGGTCTCGTCGACGACGGCAGTCACCACCACGACGAGGAGATGACCTTCGCCAAGGCGCGGGAGATCCTGCGCCGCCAGGGCAGTGTGCTGGCCAACCTGGAGGAGGACCGGCTCACGACGATCACCGAGATCTCGGCGAACAACACCCATCTGACCGTCGACTACCGGCCCGGCCCGATCGACGGAGACCTGCTGCTGATCGCCTGCTCGGAGGAGCAGGACCCGCCGGTGACCGCCGGGGCCTGGCAGCCGTACGTGCGCGGCTCCGTCGAGGCCCATGTGGTGCCCGGCGACCACGGGTCGATGCTGACCCGCCCGGACACGCTGGCCGAGATCGGCCGCATCCTCTCGGCCAAGCTCCACGACCTCACCGGCGACGAGTGACCTGCGCGGGCCGCCCACCAGGAACCCGCCGTCCGCTGTCCGCGAGGACCGACACCCGAGGACTGACACTGATGTTGACCGACGTGCTCTCCGTCGACGTGGCCAAGGCCCTGGCCGCCATGGACGAATGGCTGAGCGAGTACATCCGCCGACCGCACGACGAACTCGGACGCACCGGCCCGGTGTGCCCCTTCGTCGAACCCGCCCAGCGTGCCGGCGCGCTGGAGATCCGCGTCAGATTGGTCGGCCCCACCCCGAGCCAGACCCTGATCGACGAGATCGTCCGCTGCGGCCTCGACGAGTTCAGCGAGGTCGACTGGAGGTCCGGCAACCCGAATCTGCGCTCGCTGCTGCTCGTCCTGCCGGACCTGCCGGCCGAGCACCTGCACCTGTTGGACACGGCGCACACCGCGCTGAAGCCGGAGAGTGTGCGGCGGGGGTTGATGATCGCGCAGTTCCACGAGAAGTGCGAGGAGAAGGCCGCGCGCAATCCGGCGTTCGAGGTGAGCCACGCACCGGTGCCGATGATGGCGGTGCGGTCGATGGCGATCCACGACGTGCTGTTCCTGGCCGACAGGCGGGAGTGGTTCGAGGAGTACGCGAGCCGTTTCGGAGCCCGCTACGGCAGCGGGTCGCACGGCATCGACCCGCTGCTGACCGAGGTGTACGAGCGGGCCCGTGCCGCCTACGCTTCGGGGAGCTGAGCGCATGCGCGACGCACCGCCGGCCGGACCTGCCGTGTACCGGGGCATGGACCAGGCCACGCTGGACCGGCAGTACTCGCCGAGTTCCCGCGTGGCGAGCCTGGACGCCTACCTGCACGAGTACGAGCGGCTGAGCAAGGCCGCCCGCCGGGCCCACCCGGTGCGGACCTCTCTCGCCTACGGCCCGCACCCGGCGGAGAGACTCGACTACTTCCCCGGACCGGGAGCCGGGCGGGCGCCGTTGCTGGTGTTCGTGCACGGCGGGAACTGGCAGGCACTCGGCCGTGCCGAATCCGCCTTCCCGGTGCCGCCGTTGCTGGCCGCCGGTGCGGCGGTCGCGGTGGTCGAGTACGGGCTGGCGCCGGACGTCGGCCTGGACGCCATGGCGGGCATGGTGCGCCGGGCCGTGGACTGGCTGCTGCGGCACGCGGACGGGCTCGGGTTCGCCCCGGACCGCCTCCATCTGTGCGGCACCTCGGCCGGTGCACACCTGGCCGCCATGGCCCTGCTGCCGGATGCGTCGGCCGACCCGGACGTGTCCGGCCGGATCGCCGGGGCGGTGCTGCTCAGCGGCATGTACGACCTGGAGCCGGTCCGCCTGTCCTACGTCAACGACGCGCTGCGGCTGGACGAGGCCGCGGCTCGCCGCAACAGCCCGATCCTTCGACTGCCGGCTCGGCTGCCCGAGACGGTGGTCGCCCGCGGCGGGAACGAGACCGAGGAGTACGTCCGCCAGCACGACCGGATGGTGACGGCGCTGCGCCCCCGGGCAGCGGTGACGGAGGTCGTCGCCGATCGGCGCGACCACTTCGACCTCCCCTACGACCTGGGCGTGCCGGGCACCGTGCTGGGCGACGCGGTACTGGCGCAGATGGAACTGGAAGGAACGACCGCATGACCACCGAACAGACCACCCGGAGCCCCGCGTGCCCGCTGTCCGTCGGATCCCCGTCGGACACCACCCCGTACGCCCACTACGCGCGGATGGACGAGCTGCTGGCGTTGCAGCATCCGCTCAGCTCGGCCCGTACCGAGCCGGGGTTCATCATCATGAGCCAGGTCAAGGAGCTGCTGTTCAAGCTGCTGCACACCGAATTCAGCACAGCGCGTGACCAGTTGGCGGACGACCTGCTCGACGACGCGCTGTGGACGCTGCGCCGCGCCGCGCGGGTGCAGCAGGTGCTGCTGGTCTCGTGGGAGACGTTCTCCGTGCTGTCCCCGGTGGAGTTCGCCGAGTTCCGGGACGTCCTGGGGTCGGCCTCCGGCTTCCAGTCGGCCGGCTACCGGTGCCTGGAGTTCCTGCTCGGCAACAAGAACCCCGCGATGGCCGCGCCGCACCGGAACACGGCGGGCTATGACTCGGTGGTCGGCCAGCTGCACGAGCCGAGCCTGTACGACGCCGCGCTCACGCTGCTGGCACGCCGCGGGCTGCTCACGTCGGACGACTCCACGGACTGGGACTCCACCCGGCCGTACCGCGGCGGCGCGGAGGTCGAGGAGGCCTGGCGGTCGGTCTACCGGGACCCCGTCCGCCATCGCGACCTGCATCTGCTCGCCGAGGCGCTGATGGACACCGCCGACCAGTTCGCGCGCTGGCGCTACGCCCACCTGGTGACCGTGCAGCGGATGCTGGGCGCCAAGCCCGGGACCGGCGGCACCGAGGGCGTGGCCTGGCTCGCCCGGATCAGTGAGCACCGCTTCTTCCCGGAACTGTGGTCGGTGCGCTCCACGCTCTGACCGGGCGCCCATGGCCTCCCCCGCGGACGGCGGGGACACGCGGACACGGACGACACGAGACAGAAGGAGGGCCGATGGTGAGCGGGATCCCGCGCACGGTGGCCGAGGAACTGGACGCGGCCGATCCGCTCGCCGCGTTCCGCGAGCGGTTCGTCATCGCCGATCCGGAGCTGATCTACCTGGACGGCAACTCGCTGGGCCCGCTGCCCGCGGCCACGCCGGAGGTACTGCGGGAGGTGGTCGAGGAGGGCTGGGGCGGGGGACTGGTGCGGTCGTGGCAGGGCTGGATCGACTGGGGCGCCCGACTCGGCGACCGCCTCGCCGAGCACGTACTCGGCGCCGCACCCGGCGAGGTGGTGATCTCCGACTCCACGTCGGTCAACCTCTACAAGCTGGCCGCCGCCGCCCTGGACGCGGCACCGGGGCGCGGCACCGTCCTGATGGACGCCGAGGACTTCCCCACCAACCGGTACATCGTCCAGGGCCTGGCCGAACAGCGCGGGCTTCGGCTGGTGCGGCTGCCGTCCGAACTCGACGGCGGCCTCGACCTCGACGCGCTGCGCTCGGCACTGAACGGTGACGTCGTGCTGGTGGTGCTGTCGCTGGTGTCCTACCGGAGCGGCGCGCTGCTGGACATGGCGCAGGTGAACGACCTGGCCCACGCGGTCGGCGCGCGGGTGGTGTGGGACGTGTCGCACGCCGCCGGAGCCGTCCCCGTCGACCTGGCCGGCACTGGTGCGGAACTCGCCGTCGGCTGCACCTACAAGTACCTGAACGGCGGCCCGGGTTCACCCGCCTTCCTCTATGTGCGGCGCGACCTGCAGTCCCGGCTGCGGCAGCCGGTGTGGGGCTGGTACGGGCAGCGCGGGCAGTTCGAGATGGGGCCCGACTACGACCCGGTGCCGGGCATCGAGCGGTTCCTGGTGAGCACCCCGCCGCTGGTGTCGCTGGCGGCGATCGATCCCGCCCTCGCCCTGGTCGAGGAGGCCGGCCTGGCACGAATCCGGGCCAAGGGGCTGCGGCTGGGCCGGCTGGCCGACGATCTGGCGGACGCCTTGCTCTCTCCGCTGGACTTCCGGCCCGCCTCGCCCCGCCCGCCGGAGCGGCGCGGTTCGCATCTGTCCCTATACCACCCCGACGCCTGGCGGATCTGCCAGGCGCTGGCCGCGGACGCGAAGGTCGTCTGCGACTACCGGGTCCCGGACCGGCTGCGTATCGGTCTGTCCCCCCTGGTCACCCGGTTCACCGACGTCTGGGACGCGTTGGCCCGTATTCGCGACGTCGTGGCCGAGGGCGCCTACGCCTCCCGGCCCGCCGGCCTCGCCCGGGTGACCTGACGTCCGCCTCCCCGCACACCCACCTCTCCACCTCAGCCGATTCGGAGTGCCCATGGTTCACGCATCCCCGCTCACCACCGACGGACTGGTACAGATCCTGTTCGGCTCCTCGGCCTTCCAGATGCTCCGCGCGGGCAGCGACCTGGGCCTGTTCACCCTGTTGCACCGGCGACCGGGCCTGACGCCGCCGGAGATCGGCCGGGAACTCGACCTGGAGGAGCGGCCGGTGCAGATCCTGCTGCTCGGCACCACCGCTCTCGGACTGACAATGCGTCAGGGCGACGGCTACGAGAACGCCGACGTGCTGAACGGTCTCTTCGCGGAGGGCACCTGGGAGATCATCGAGGATCTCGTCGAGTACGAGGAGCGGATCGTCCGGCCCGCCGAGGTGGACTTCATCGCGTCACTGCGCGAGAACACCAACGTCGGCCTGCGACGGATCAAGGGCACGGGGGAGGACCTTTACCACCGGCTGTCCGCGGACCCCGAGCTGGAGCAGTTGTTCTACCGCTGCATGCGGTCCTGGTCCCGGCTGTCCAACCCCGTGCTGGTCGAGAAGGCCGACCTCACCGGAGTGCGGCGCGTGCTCGACGTGGGCGGCGGCGACGGCGTCAACGCCATCACCCTCGCGCAGGCCAACCCCGGCGTGGAGTTCACCGTCCTGGACCTGCCCGGCACGGTGGAGATCGCCCGCAAGAAGATCGCCGAGCACGGCCTGTCCGACCGGATCTCCGTGCGAGCTGCGGACATCTTCGCCGACACCTACCCGACAGGCCACGACTGCGTGCTCTTCGCCAACCAACTCGTGATCTGGTCGCCGCAGGAGAACACACGGCTGTTGCGCAAGGCGCACGCGGCGTTGCCGGACGGCGGGCGGGTGCTGGTGTTCAACGCCATGTCCGACGACAGCGGGGACGGCCCGCTGTACGCGGCCCTGGACAACGTGTACTTCGCGACGCTGCCGGCTGCCAGCAGCACGATCTACCGGTGGGGCCAGTACGAGGAGTGGTTCGCCGCGGCCGGGTTCGTGAAGCCCGAGCGGCTGCCCGGCGGCCAGTGGACGCCGCACGGCGTGATCAGCGCGGTCAAGTGACGCCCCAGCGAGTACCGGAGCCGACCATGTCTTCCACGTTCCAGGACGCCCCGCCGGCCGACGGGGGAACGGCGTGCCCCGCCGGCCCGCACATGATGGACCCCGACCTGCTCGCGGACCCCTTCGGCGGTTACGGCCGGCTGCGCGAACAGGGCCCGGTCGTCCGCGGGCGGTTCGTGGACGGCACTCCGGTGTGGTTCGTGACCCGCTACGACGACGTCCGCGCCGTGCTACGCGACCCACGGTTCGTCAACACCCCTTCCCACGTGCCCGGCGCACAGGACGCGGATCCGCGTGAGGGGATGATGGAACTGCTCAAGGTCCCCGAGCACTTACGGATCTACCTGCTCGGATCCATCCTGGACAGCGACCCGCCGGACCATCCGCGGCTGCGCCGCCTGGTGACCCGGGCGTTCACGGCCCGCCGTATCCTCGATCTGCGTCCCGCCATCGAACAGATCGCCGACCGGCTGCTCGCCGAACTGCCCCACCGGGCGCAGGACGGAACGGTGGACCTGCTGGAGCACTACGCCTACCCCCTTTCCATCACGGTGATCTGCCGGCTCGTCGGCATCCCCGAGGTCGACCTCGAGCGGTGGCGGGAGTGGGGCGGGGACCTCGTGTCGATGCGGCCCGAACGCCTACAGCACTCCTTTCCCGTGATGATCGACTACTGCCATCAACTGATCGAACAGCGTCGCACCGCGCTCAGGGACGATCTGCTGAGCGAGCTGATCCGGGCACAGGACGACGACGGCGGACGGTTCAGCGACACGGAGATGGTTACCATGGTGCTCACCCTGGTGCTGGCCGGCCATGAGACGAGCACGCATCTGATCGGCAACGGCACCGCGGCCCTGCTCACCCATCCCGACCAGCTGGCACGGCTCAGGGAGAACCCGGCGCTGCTCCCGAGAGCGGTGCACGAGCTGATGCGCTGGTGCGGCTCGGTGCAGGTGGCCCGACTGCGCTACGCCGTCGAGGACCTGGAGATAGCCGGCACGCGCATCGCCCGCGGTGACGCGGTCCAACCGGTGCTGGTATCGGCCAACTTCGACCCGCGGCACTACACCGAGCCGGACCGGCTTCACCTGACACGTCAGCCGGACGGGCAGGCCGAGAACCACGTGGGCTTCGGCCACGGCATCCACTACTGCCTGGGTGCGACGCTGGCCCGGCAGGAGGGCGAGGTGGCGCTCGCCCGGCTGCTGGCCCGCTACCCGGACCTCGCGCTCGCTGACGGCGATCCGGAGCACGACCGTGCCCGGCTGCCCGGCAGTTGGCGGCTGAACGCGTTGCGCCTGCGGCTCGGAGCATGATCCGAGCCGCAGCACTGAGGGCTCCACGGTCTGCACCGTGGAGCCCTCGGCGTTGGGGGGTGGCGGGAGTTGTGCCGTCAGGCGTCAGGCGGGTCGTTCCGCACGGCTATGGCCTGGACGGGGCAGGACAGCGCGGCCTGGGTGACCTGCCGCGGGGGCGCCGTCTGCGACCCGTCGGGTACGAGCGCGGCGTACCCGTCGTCGTCCTGGGTGAACACAGTGGGTGCCGTCAGGGTGCACTGCCCGGACCCGATACAGGTGCGGTGGTCGATGTGGATCTTCATTGGGGGCCGTCTCCGGTGGTCGGGCGGGGGCGTCAATGACCGAGCTCGTGCGCGGTGGCACGGTCGAGCGTCAGCAGGACCCACTCCTCGAAGTCCCGGTCTCCCCTCGATGCGGCCTCCCGCCAGCGCTGGACACGGTCACAGGGGGCGCTGATCCGGAGCTGGCTGGCCCGTGCGGGTCTGGCCGGCCGGTCTCCTCTGCGGCTCTCCCGCAGCCGCAGTCGGAGCTGGTTCCGTGACCAGCCGTGCTGCTCCGCCTGGTCGAGCCAGGTGTCGGCCTCCGCCGGCGGCAGGGAGGCGACCTCGGCGTGGTGGCCGAAACTCAGCGTCTCGCGCCGACGCCAGAGCTCGAAGTGGCGTGCCACCCATGCGTAGTTGCGCAGCGTCTGGTAGTCGAGTCCCGCGGCCTGGACTCCGGTCTGGTAGCGGTCGGCGTAGCGGTCCTGGCCGTAGGCGAGCCAGTCGCCCAGGCACCAGGCGGAGGAGTCGGCGATCTGGAAGATGTGCTGCCCGACCTTCTCCCATCGGTCGTACGTGAGGCTGGTCGGTATCTTGAGGCCGACCCGGGTGGTGAAGATTCGTTCCTGCTCGCCCGGTCTGCGAGGGCGGGCCGCCTCGGTCGCTCGGCGGCCGACTGTTGATTGACGGTCACTCCGGTCATATTTGGCGATGTGCTGCACCGGCATTCTCCTGAAATTGGGGGCATGATGTATCTCGCACCATTCATCGCGCACTCGAGCCATCAAGGGCGCAAGCTTAAAAAACGGTAGTCACCGTCCGAGATACCGTCAATGAATATTTTCGGCCGGAGGTGGCCGACTGGGGTGGAATCGACTTCGATGCCGATCGCTTCGGGAGTGCGGCACGTGCTGAATCGTGCGGGCCCGCACGACCCCGTCAGGGGGTGCCCGCCGAGGCGTGGAGGGTGCCGTCGGAGTCCGTCCGCACCGCCGCCTCGGCGCCGTCGAGGATCAGGTCCAGGCCCACTCGAAACGCCTCCCTCGCCTCCTGCTCCATGTGTGACGCGGCGCCACCCGCCTCCGACTCGGTCATGGCGGCGAGACTCGCGGTCGACTCCAGGGCCGCGAGGGCGGGGAAGCGTTCGGTGAAGTCCGGCGCGAACTCCGCCATCAGCGCGGACCGCTGCGCCCACCACTCCTCATCGGGCACCCCGGTCTCCGGCGCCGCCTGCCGGTGTTCCGTCGCGACCAGGGCCATACCCCGCACGAACTGGAACAACACCGCGATGACCCGTCTGACGTGCAGGGGTTCCAGGCCGATTCCGCCCAGGATCCGCACCACCGTCTCCAGCCGCGCGTACTCGTTCGGCCCGAGTACGGGACGGGCCTGCGAGACCTGGAGCACCCAGGGGTGGCGCAGATAGAACGCCCAGGAGTCGGCGGCCCAGGCGGTGATCGCAGGGCGCCATCCCACGCTCGTGTCGTACTCCGTGGGCAGTTCGGCCAGCACCCGGTCGTGCATGAGATCGACCAGTTCGCTCTTGCTCGGCACGTACGTGTAGAGGGCCATGGCGGTCCGCCCGAGCCGGGTCCCGACCGCCCGCATGGACAGGGCCGCCATTCCCTGTTCGTCTGCCACCGCGACACCTGCGGCCACGATCGTGTCCACGTCGAGTCCGGGTTTGGGGCCGGGTTTCGGGACAGGCTCACCCGATTCAGCCGATCGCCAGAGCAGGGACATGGATCGGCGGGCATCGCCCTGTCCGGCGAAAACAGCCACCTTGCAACTCCTTACTGCATAACGTAACCTCACTGGGCACATCTCTTTACGCTGTAAGGATACCAGCTGGGCGTCCGCCCTGGTACGCCCGTACGTTCGTGGAAGGCTTTTTCGATGGCAGAGCTCCCCGTCACGTTCATCCAGGTCACCGACATCACGCGCATGACACCGCGGATGGCCCGCGTGACGTTCGAGGCCGACCACCTCGACGACTCCGTCGGCCTGACCCCGGACCAGCAGCTCAAGCTCTGCTTCCCCCGGCCCGGCCAGGCGCGCCCCGTCCTGCCGGAGCAGAGCGACGACGCGACGGGCTGGTACCAGGCATTTCTGGCCATTCCGGAGGACGAGCGGCCCTGGATGCGCAGCTTCACCCTCCGCCGGCGCGTGCCCGGGACGAACACCGTAGAGGTCGACTTCGTCCTGCACGGCGACAGCGGCCCGGCCAGCGCCTGGGCCGGCTCCGCCCGCCCAGGCGACCGGCTCGGCATGGTCGGCCCCTCCGCGCTCTACGCCGGACCGGTCTCCCTGACGGAATCGATCACCTCCGCCGACTGGCTGCTGCTCGCCGGCGACGAGACGGCACTGCCCGCCATCGGCACACTGCTGGAGGCCCTGCCCGAGGGGACCCGCGCCCAGGTCTACATCGAGGTCGCCGAACGCGCCGAGCAGCAGCCCTTCCGGACGGCGGGCGACGTCACCCTGCACTGGCTGCACCGCGACGGAATCCAGGCCGGCCGCAGCGAAGCCCTGATCGACGCCGTCCGCGGCGCCGAGTTCCCGCCCGGGCGCCCCTTCGCCTGGCTGGCCGGCGAGGCAGGTGTCGTCCGGACCCTGCGGCGCCACCTGGTCAACGACCGGGGGCTCGACAAGCGCGCGATCGACTTCAGCGGCTACTGGCGCGTCAAGCTCACCCAGGACGACGCCCCGACCGCCGACGACATGGCCGAGGCGCAGGAGCGCCTCGCCGAGTACCAGGCGGCGGCCGATGGCCAGTACTGACGAGCCGCGGGCCGGAGCCGACATCCCGGCCGGGCGCCGCGAGTCGGCCGGACGACTGCCGGGCCGAGAGAAGGATTTCATGATCACAGTACGAGGGCTCGCCCGCCGGTTCACCGTGCGCGGCCAAAGTGTCGAAGCGGTCAAAGGAATCGACTTCGACGTGGCGCCCGGGGAGGTGGTCGGGTTCCTCGGCCCCAACGGAGCGGGCAAGACCACGACCTTACGGATGCTCACGACCCTGCTGCGCCCCACCGGCGGAACCGGAACCGTGGCCGGCTGCGACCTGCTGACGGACCCTCAGGGCGTCCGGCGCAGAATCGGCTGCGTCCACCAGGGCGGCGCCACCTGGCCCGAGTCCAGGGTCGCCGAGGAGATCGAACTCCAGGCCCGGCTCTACGGCCTGTCCCGGTCCGAGGCCAGACGGCGCGGGGCCCTGCTCGCCGAGCGGCTCGACCTCGCCGACCTGGACCAGCGCCCCGTCAAGACGCTCTCCGGCGGTCAGCGCCGCCGGCTCGACATCGCTCTCGGACTAGTCCACGAACCGACGCTCGTCTTCCTCGACGAGCCCACCACCGGGCTCGATCCGCAGAGCCGGGCCAACCTCTGGGACCACGTCCGCCGCCTGCGCTCCGAGCAGGGCACGACCGTCTTCCTCACCACGCACTACCTCGACGAGGCGGACGTGCTGTGCGACCGGATCCTCGTCACCGACCACGGCACGATCGTCGCCGAGGGAACCCCCGACGGACTCAAGGCCCGGGTCGCCGGCGACGCGATCACCATCGAGGTGACCGACCAGGTCGCGGATGCGGCCGACGTCGCCGGGCGGCTGACCGGCGCGACCGAGGTGAGCATCGACGGCGACACGGTGCGCTTCCGGGTGCCCCGCGGCGACGTCGCCCTGCCGGAACTGCTGCGCACCCTCGACGGCCGGGGGATCACCATGGTCTCGGTCAAGGTCAACCGGCCCACCCTCGACGACGTGTTCCTCAGCCTGACCGGACGCTCCCTGCGGGACGGCGACCCCGCGCCCCAGGCCAGGGAGGCCGCCCATGCTGCTTGACACCCAACTGATCTTCGTGCGGGACATGAAGCTCGCGCTGCGCAGCCCGACCTGGCTGCTCATCGGGATCATGCAGCCGCTCCTGTACCTGTTCCTCTTCGGACCCCTCATGGTGTCCGTGGTCGACCACACCCCCGGTTTCCCGCCCGGCGGCGCCTGGCAGGTCCTCACCCCGGCCCTCATCGTCCAGACGGCACTGTTCAGCGGCTCCTTCGCCGGGGTGGGACTGCTCACCGAGTACCGGGTCGGCGTCGTCGACCGCTTCCGCGGCACGCCCGCGAGCAGGGCCGCCCTGCTGTTCGGCAAGGTCCTGGCCCAGGCCGTGCAGGCCACCGCGCAGTCCGTACTGATCGTGCTGGTGACGCTGCTGGTCTTCGACCTCGACGTCTCACTGACCGGGCTGCTGCTCAGCCTGGCGATCGCCGCGGTCCTGGCCATCACGCTGTCCTCGGGATCGTACGCACTGGCGATGATTCTCAAGAGCGAGGCCGCGTTCCCCGCGCTGATGAACGCCGTGCTCCTGCCGCTTCTGCTGTTGTCCGGGGTGCTGCTGCCGGTCTCCGAGCAACTGGCGCCCGGCTGGCTGTACAACCTGGCCCGGATCAACCCCCTGACCCACGTGGTCGACGCCGAACGCGCGGCGTTCCGGGGGGACATGAGCGCCACGGGGCTGCTGACCGGCTCCCTCGTGCTGCTGGTCATGGCCGTCCTCGCCCTGCTGTGGGGCACGCGGACCTTCCGCAAGGAGAACGCCTGACGGCACCGCCCGCAGGCCCACCCGAGACCGGGCTCCCCCCCCCTACATCCCCCGGAGGGGGAGCCCACCCGCACCAAGCAAGGAGCACACGTGAGGACCGACGCCATCAAGGTGACCGGTGCCAGGGAGAACAACCTCAAGAACGTCTCGCTTCGGATCCCGAGGCAGCAACTGACCGTCTTCACCGGTGTCTCCGGCTCGGGCAAGTCGTCCCTGGTGTTCGACACCCTCGCGGCCGAGGCCCAGCGGCAGCTCAACGAGACCTTCAGCGCCTTCGTCCGGACCTTCCTGCCCGACTACGGGCGGCCGGACATGGACGCCGTCGAGAACATCTCCGCGGCCGTCGTCATCGACCAGAAACGCCTGGGCGGCAACCCGCGCTCCACCGTCGGCACGGTCACCGACATCAACCCGCTGCTGCGTCTGCTGTTCTCCCGGGCCGGCGATCCCGCGGGCCTGCCACCGAGCGCGTTCTCCTTCAACGACCCCCAGGGCATGTGCCCCACCTGCGCGGGCCTCGGCACGACCGTCCGCCTCGACCTCGACGCGTTCCTCGACCGCACCAGGTCCCTGAACCAGGGCGCGCTGCTGCACCCGGACTTCTCCACCGACAGCTGGTACTGGCTGAGCTATGTGGAGTCCGGTCTGTTCGACAACGACAAGCCGCTGGCCGACTTCACCGAGCGGGAATGGCAGTCGCTGCTGCACGGCGAACTGCCGGACAAGCTCCGCCTCCTCTGGCAGGGCAACAGCCTCAACGTCCGTTACGAGGGCCTCGTCGACAAGTTCACCCGGCTCTACGTCAAGAAGGAGGACATGTCCGAGCGCGGCCGCCGGGTGTTCCAGCGGTTTGCCCGCACCGCCTCCTGCCCCGACTGCGACGGCACCCGCCTCGCGCCCGCCGCGCTGGCCACCCGGATCGGCGGGCACCACATCGCGGACCTCACCGCGATGGAGACCCAGCACCTCGCACACGTCCTGGCGGAGCTGGACCTGCCGCGGGTGAAACCGGTCCTGGACGACCTGACCATCCGTCTGCACCACCTGGTCGACATCGGACTCGGCTACCTGAGCCTGGAGCGGGAGACCCGCACGCTCTCGGGCGGCGAGTCCCAGCGGATCAAGATGGTCCGGCATCTGTCCAGCAGTCTCACCGAGATGCTGTACGTGTTCGACGAGCCGAGCGTCGGCCTGCACCCCCGGGACGTGCACCGGCTCAAGGAACTCCTCATCGCGTTGCGGGACAAGGGCAACACGGTGCTCGTGGTCGAGCACGACCCCGACGTCATGGCCATCGCGGACCATGTGGTCGACATGGGCCCGAAAGCCGGGACGCTCGGCGGCGAAGTGGTCTTCGAGGGCAGCTTCGACGCACTCACCCGTGCCGACACCCTCACCGGGCGCCACCTCCAGCACCGACTGCCTCTCAAGACCGAACCCCGGCGCGCCACCGGGACGCTCACCGTCACCGACGCGACGAGCCACAACCTCAAGAACGTGACGGTCGGCTTCCCCACCGGCGTCCTGACGGTCGTCACCGGCGTGGCCGGATCGGGCAAGAGCACGCTGGTCCACGCGGAGTTCCTCAGCCGATACCCCGACGCGATCGTCATCGACCAGTCGGCGGTGACCACCAGCCGACGCTCCAACACCGCCACCTACACGGGCCTGATGGATCCGATCCGCAAACTGTTCGCCAACGCCAACAAGGTCAGCGCCTCCCTGTTCAGCGCCAACTCCAAGGGCGCATGCCCCAACTGCCAGGGGCTCGGCGTCCTCTACACCGACCTGGCGTTCATGGACACGCTGAAGTCGGTGTGCGAGGTCTGCCGGGGCCGCCGCTTCGCCGAGGACGTCCTCGGCCACCGCCTGCGGGGCAGGTCCATCAGCGACGTCTTGGAGATGACGACGGCCGAGGCGGCGGACTTCTTCACGGAGCCCAAGCTCCGCCCCGTCCTGCACGCCCTGAACGAGGTGGGGCTGGACTACCTTCGCCTCGGCCAGCCGCTCAGCACCTTGTCCGGAGGCGAGTGCCAGCGCCTCAAGCTCGCGGCCGACCTGCACCGCGTCGGAAGCGTCTACGTCATGGACGAACCCACCACGGGTTTGCACATGTCTGATGTCCACCGCCTCCTCGGCATCATCGAGCGCCTCGTCGACCAGGGCAACACCGTCATCGTCATCGAGCACAACCTCGACGTCGTCAGGAGCGCCGACTGGATCATCGACCTCGGCCCCGAAGGGGGCAGCGGCGGCGGACGAATCCTTTTCGAAGGAAGTCCGGCCGATCTTCTGAAGACCACCGACTCCCACACCGCCGCGCACCTCCGCCATGACCTCTCGCATGCGGGCCGCGTCTGATCATCGGGGCCGTGGCGGCAACGACGTGAGTCGACGCGCTCGTCGCGCCGGATGAGGCGGTTCGGGTGTAACCGATCTCCATGTCCGCCAACCTCCGACCCGCTCGCACCGCGTCGTCGTGTGAACCGTTCCGGGCGAGCCAGCCCAGCGAGGCACTGATCCCGGCGGCTATCACGCCCAGCACGGTGGTGCGCACGTCGTCCGTCACGGGCGCGCATGGTATCGGTCGTTCGGGTAGCCGTCCGAGGCGGTCCTGACGTTCCGGGTTCCCCGGGGCTACCCTGCGGCGAGATCCGTTGACTGGAGGTACGTATGCGCCGTTCCGTCGGTCGGAACACGTCGCTGTTGGCCGTCCTCGCCGTGGTGGCATCGGTGGGGTCCGCCGCCCCGGTGGCCTCGGCTCCATCCGCCGCCCCACGTCCCACGCCGTCCAAGTCCCCGGTGGCGGTGGGCCACGGGGGAGCGGTGGCGAGCGTCGACCCGGACGCGTCGGCCGCCGGGATCGAGGTGCTGCGCAAGGGCGGCAACGCGGTGGACGCGGCGGTGGCCACCGCCGCGGCGCTCGGCGTGACGGAACCGTACTCGGCGGGCATCGGCGGCGGTGGCTACTTCGTCCTCTACGACGCCGAGAAGCGCACCGTGCGGACCATCGACGGCCGCGAGACCGCGCCGCGCAGCGCGGACGCCTCGCTCTTCCTGGAGAACGGCAAACCGATCCCGTTCGAGGAGGGCATGACCAGCGGCCTCGGGGTCGGCACGCCCGGAACCCCGGCCACCTGGGAGCGGGCCCTTGACGCGTGGGGCTCCAAGTCCCTGCGTACGCTGCTGAAGCCGGCCGAGCGCCTGGCCCGGGACGGCTTCGTCGTGGACGGCACCTTCCGCTCGCAGACCGCGTCCAACCAGGCCCGGTTCGCCGACTTCCCGGCCTCCGCGAAGCTGTTCCTGCCGGGAGGTGAACTCCCTGTCGTCGGCTCGGTGTTCAAGAACCCCGACCTGGCCCGTACGTACGAGAAGCTCGGCCGCGAGGGCGTCGGCGAGCTGTACCGGGGCGAGTTGGCCGACGACATCGTGCGCACCGTGCGCAAGCCGCCCGTCGACCCGGACGCCACCCGCGTGGTGCGGCCCGGCGACCTGACCGGGGGCGACCTCGCGTCCTACCGGACCCTGCGCAGGGACCCGACCAGGGTGAACTACCGGGGCCTGGACGTCTACGGCATGGCCCCCTCCTCGTCCGGCGGCACCAGCGTCGGTGAGGCCCTCAACATCCTGGAGCACACCGACCTCTCCCGGGCCGACCGGACCCAGTACCTGCACCGGCTGATCGAGGCGAGCCGGATCGCGTTCGCCGACCGGGGCCGCTGGGTCGGCGACCCCGCGTTCGAGGACGTGCCGGCCGAGGAACTGCTGAGCCGGCGGTTCGCGGACGCGCGGGAGTGTCTGATCCGGGACGACAAGGCGCTGACCAGCCCACTGCCGCCGGGCGACCCGCGCAACCCCGAGCGGTGCGGCAGCGGCGGCAGGGCCGCGCCGACGACGTACGAGGGCGAGAACACCACGCACCTGACGACGGCCGACAAGTGGGGCAACGTCGTCGCCTACACCCTGACGATCGAGTCCACCGGAGGCAGCGGCATCACCGTGCCGGGCCGCGGTTTCCTGCTCAACAACGAGCTGACCGACTTCTCCTTCGCCCCCGCCGATCCGGCGGTGCACGACCCGAACCTGCCGGGTCCCGGCAAGCGGCCGCGCTCGTCGATCTCGCCGACCATCGTGCTGCGGCACGGCAAGCCGGTCCTCGCCCTCGGCTCGCCGGGCGGGGCCACGATCATCACGACGGTGCTCCAGTCGCTCACCGGACACCTGGACCGGGGACTCCCGCTGGTCGACGCGATCGCCGCACCGCGCGCCAGCCAGCGCAACGCGCCGGCGACGGAGATCGAGCCGGACCTGTGGAACAGTCCGGTGCGCGCCGAGTTGGAGAAGCTCGGCCACGCCTTCAAGCGGAACCCGGAGATCGGAGCCGCCACCGGAGTGCAGCGGCTGCCCGACGGCCGCTGGCTGGCGGCGGCGGAAAAGGTGCGCCGGGGCGGCGGCTCGGCCATGGTGGTGCATCCGGACGGCGGTCACTGAGCCGGCCGGACGAGGCAGGGGCGGCGGGGCCGGTATCACGCGACACAGGGCGCGGTACCGGCCCCGCGGCCTTGAGCGACGCGCCCAGGGGACCCGTACGGGGGTCCCTCGGACTACGGAAAGGGTCCTTCCGTACCAAGCGCACCCGCATACTCGCCCTGACGGTTCGTCGGGCGCTCATAGCCGGCTTGCCCGTACGGCGGTCACAGCGCGGTCAGGACGCGCGGGCCGTCGTTCGTGATCGCCACCGTGTGCTCGGCGTGCGAGGCCCGGCTGCCGTCGGTCGTCCGCAGCGTCCAGCCGTCCTCGTCGTGGCGGAACTCGTCGCCGCCACCGCCGATCAGCATGGGCTCGATCGCCAGGACCATCCCGTGCCGCAGCCGCATGCCGCGGCCAGGCCGTCCCTCGTTCGGCACGGACGGGTCCTCGTGCATGGACCGGCCGATCCCGTGGCCGCCGTAGCCCTCCAGGATGCCGTAGCCCGCCGAGCGGCAGACCGTGCCGATCGCGTGGGCGATGTCGCCGATCCGGTTGCCCACCACGGCCGCCCCGATCCCGGCCTCCAGGGCCTGGTTCGCGGTGGTGACGAGCCGGGTGTCGTCGGGGCGGGCCTCGCCCACGGTGAAGCTGACCGCCGAGTCGCCGGCCCAGCCGTCGAGGAGGGCGCCCGAGTCCACACTGACCAGGTCCCCGTCCCGCAGCGGCTCGGCCGACGGGATGCCGTGCACGACCGCGTCGTTGACCGAGACGCATACGACGGCCGGGAAGGGGGTGGGAGCGAAGTGCGGCTTGTAGTTCAGGAACGGCGAGGAGGCACCGGCCGCCCGCAGCACCTCGCGGGCCGCCTCGTCCAGTTGGCGGGGCGTCACGCCGACCGCCGCGACCTCCCGCGCACGGGTCAGGATCTGCGCGACGACCCGGCCGGCCTCGCGCATCGCTTCGATGTGTGTGTCCGTCTTGATGTGCACCATGCCCATTACTATACCGGTCGAAGCGGTATAGTAATAACGGTATAGAAATGGCATCCCGTGTAGGATGGCCTCATGGTCCGCACCCCTCTGACACCCGAAGAACGCCTGCGCGGCGAACGGCTCGGCGCGCTGCTCCGCCAGGCGCGCGGGGAGCGCAGCATGGCCGCCGTCGCCGCGAGCGCCGGAATCTCCGCAGAGACCCTCCGGAAGATCGAGACCGGCCGCGCTCCCACCCCCGCCTTCTTCACCGTGGCCGCCCTCGCCGGCGCGCTGGGCCTCTCCATGGACGAGATCCTCGGCCGCTGCGCGCCCGAACCGGCCGCGACGCCGCTGATCGCGTAGCCGCACGGCCCTGACTGACCGGACGGCCCCTGGGGCGCGTAGGGTCGCGCCGTGACTCTCCAGGACTTCGCGCGCAGCGAATACGTCAGCCTGACCACGTACCGGAAGGACGGCACACCCGTCGCCACGCCCGTCTGGGCCGCCGCCGAGGGCGACGTGCTGTACATCTGGACGCGCTCCGACTCGTGGAAGGTCAAGCGGCTCCGCAACAACGGCAAGGTCGTCGTCACCGTCTGCGACGTACGCGGCAGGATCGCCGACGGTGCCCCCAGCGCGGAGGGCACGGCGAAGCTCCTCGACGAGGACGGCACCCGCGCGGCGCGCAAACGGCTGGCCCGCAAGTACACCTGGAAGTTCCGGCTCGTCGACTGGCCGGCGACGGTCGCCCGGCTCGGCAAGCGCCCGCACACCGGGATCGCCGTCACCTTCTGAGCAAGGTCGCCGTCGCCGGAGTGCGAAGGGGCGCACGGCCGGACGGCGCGCTCCCGCCGCAGCGTGCCCGAAAGCTGTGCGTAGCCGTCCCGTAACACGGCTGCGGTCGAATGCCTCCGGACTGGAAGGCTCCAGTCGACGGTCGGCGAGGGCGACGATGACGGTGCATCAGCAGGCTTACGAAGTAGGGGCGTTCGCGCAGTACCTGCGGGATCTGGTGGCCCGGCTGGACCCCGGACGCGGATGGTACGGGGTCTTCGCCCGGCGCGATCCGGCAGGCATGCGGTCCTGCCTCGACGGAGTGGAGGTCCCGCCCTGGGACGTGGTGGAGTCGCTGCTCGCGGACCTCGCCGCGCTGCACGGCGCCCGGTTCGCCGAGCAGGTGTCGGTCCGGGCCGCCGCGCTCTACTCCGCGTCCGCCGCCACCCATGACCGGCGGCCCGGCGGACGCCAGGAGCTCGTCCACCGGCTGGAGTTGATGGTCCGCGAGCAGCACCGGGCGGCGGAACGCCTGCGCGGCACCGGGCCCGGCGGCCCGGACCCGGCCGAACCGGAGGCGCTGGCCTGGGCCCGCGACGACCACGAACGGGCCACCGCCCGGTGCGCGGAGCTGCGCAAACGGCTGGCGGCCGTGACGGTGCCCGAGGGGTGGTTCCGGGAGGAGGGGGCCGGTGGGGCGCCCGCCAAAGCCGCCGGGGCTGCCGGGTCCGCGGTCTCCGGTGCGTCCGCCGGGGCCGATGGGATCGCTGGGCCTGCCGGGGTGGACGGGACCGCCGCGGCCCCCGTGCCCGCCAGGGTCCCGCAGCCGCGCGCCGAGGTTTGGGACACGGCGGCCGGGGACCCGCGGCCCGGGCGGCCCGCAGGAGACAACGGCCCCGGGGCCGACACCCCCGAGCCCCCGGCGACCGCCCCCGCCCCCCGGCGCAAGAAGCCGCGGGGCGCCCGGTTCGCCGGTCTGGAGGTCGACGAGGGGGAGGCCGGCTACGCCCCCTCACCGCTGCCCGGGCCGCCCGCCGCCCCGCGCTCGGGCGCGCCCGCCCCGCGCGGCGCACGCTTCGGCGGCGCGGGGGAGGAGGACCGTGGGGCCCGGGACGGGGCCGGGCGGGACCGTGCGCCGGACGCGCTGCCGGATCCGGCAGCCGGGCAGGCCGTCGCCGGAGCCGTCGCCCGACTGGTCCGGCTGCGCGCCGAGGGCCGCGGCGGCGAGGCGCACGTGGTGCTGTGCGACGTCGCCGCCTGGCCCGCGCCCCGGCTGCCGGTGCTCGCGGTCGCCCTCCACCGCGCCGGGCTCGCCGCCGACTGGACGACCCTGCTCTGGGAGGTGTCCTCGCTGCCGCCCGCCGGGTTCGCCGCCGCGGCGGGCGCGCTGGCGGCCGCCGGGCGCGAGGCGGACTGCGGGCTGCTGCTGCGCCAGGGCGTCGCCCGGCCCGCCGCCGAGGTCGCCGAGGCGGTGCTCGCCCTGGACGGCGACGGCCGGGAGCGGGAGGCGCGGGACCTGCTCGGCGCCTTCGTCCGCGTACGCGCTCCGCAGGAGGCCGCCCAGCTCGCCGGGACCGGCGGGACCGGCGGGACCCGGCTGCTGCCACTCCTCCTGGCGGCGGCCCGCGAGGTGTCGGTGGAACGGGAGTGGGACCTGGTGCACGCGCTGCGGGTGGCGGGCGTGCCGGGGGTCTGAGTTTCAGCGGGAGGCGCGGTCGGACCGGTACCGTGTCCGATGTGGACCGCTCGGGTGCGAAACATGATCGACTCCGCCGGTTCACGGCGATGGTCTTGCCCCGCCGGACGCAGGGGCTTACGTTCTCCATCCATGCACCGATCTACGTGCGTAGAGAACGCGTAGAGGCTCTCTGACGCCGCGTCGAAGGAGCAGCTCATGTCCCACGTCGTACGCGCCGCACTCGTCCAGGCGACCTGGACCGGCGACACCGAATCCATGATCGCCAAGCACGAGGAACACGCGCGCGAGGCGGCCCGGCAGGGGGCGAAGATCATCGGATTCCAGGAGGTGTTCAACGCCCCCTACTTCTGCCAGGTCCAGGAGCCCGAGCACTACCGCTGGGCCGAGCCGGTCCCCGACGGGCCGACCGTCCGCCGCATGCAGGACCTGGCCCGCGAGACCGGCATGGTGGTCGTCGTCCCGGTCTTCGAGATCGAGCAGAGCGGGTTCTACTACAACACCGCGGCCGTGATCGACGCCGACGGCTCGTATCTCGGCAAGTACCGCAAGCACCACATCCCGCAGGTCAAGGGATTCTGGGAGAAGTACTACTTCAAGCCCGGCAACGCCGGCTGGCCGGTCTTCGACACCGCCGTCGGCAAGGTGGGCGTCTACATCTGCTACGACCGGCACTTCCCCGAGGGCTGGCGTCAACTCGGCCTGGGTGGTGCCCAGTTGGTGTACAACCCCTCGGCCACCTCCCGTGGACTCTCCAGCCACCTCTGGCAGTTGGAACAGCCGGCCTCCGCCGTCGCCAACGAGTACTTCGTCGCCGCGATCAACCGGGTCGGCCAGGAGGAGTACGGCGACAACGACTTCTACGGCACCAGCTACTTCGTCGACCCGCGCGGCCAGTTCGTCGGAGACGTCGCCAGCGACAAGGAGGAGGAACTCCTCGTCCGCGACCTGGACTTCGACCTGATCGAGGAGGTCCGCCGGCAGTGGGCCTTCTACCGGGACCGACGGCCCGACGCCTACGACGGGCTGGTGGAGCCGTGACCGCACTGCACGAGCGCCACCTCGCCGTCAGCCCCGAGTGGCTGGCCCTCTACTACCGCCACCCGCTGGAGCTCACCCACGGCGAGGGCCGCCACGTCTGGGACGCGGACGGCAACCGCTACCTGGACTTCTTCGGCGGCATCCTCACCACGATGACCGCCCACGCCCTGCCCGAGGTGACGAAGGCCGTCACGGAACAGGCCGGGCGGATCATCCACTCCTCCACCCTCTACCTCAACCGCCCCATGGTGGAGATGGCCGAGCGGATCGCCACCCTCTCCGGCATCCCCGACGCCCGGGTCTTCTTCACCACCTCCGGCACCGAGGCCAACGACACCGCGCTGCTGCTCGCCACCGCGTACCGCGGGTCCAACCAGATCCTCGCGATGCGCAACAGCTACCACGGCCGGTCGTTCTCCACCGTCTCGATCACCGGCAACCAGGCCTGGTCGCCCACGAGTCTGTCCCCGCTCCAGACCCTGTACGTCCACGGCGGCGTCCGCAGCCGGGGACCGTACGCCGAGCTGAGCGACGAGCGGTTCATCCAGGCGTGCGTCGCCGACCTGGAGGACCTCCTCGGGCACACCCGCCGGCCCGCGGCCCTGATCGCCGAACCCATCCAGGGCGTCGGCGGCTTCACCTCCCCGCCCGACGGGCTGTTCGCCGCGTTCCGGGAGGTCCTGGACCGGCACGGGGTGCTGTGGATCTCGGACGAGGTGCAGACCGGCTGGGGCCGTACCGGTGAGCACTTCTGGGGCTGGGAGGCGCACGCCGGGAACGGGCCGCCGGACATCCTCACCTTCGCCAAGGGCATCGGCAACGGCATGTCGGTCGGGGGTGTCGTGGCCCGCGCCGAGGTGATGAACTGCCTCGACGCCAACTCCATCTCCACGTTCGGCGGTTCGCCGATCACCATGGCCGCGTCGCTCGCCAACCTCAATTACGTCCTGGACCACGACCTCCAGGGCAACGCCCGGCGCGTCGGCGGGCTCCTCATCGAACGGCTGCGCGGCATCGCCGCCGCTTCCCCCGCCGTACGCGAGGTGCGCGGCCGGGGCCTGATGATCGGCATCGAGCTGGTGAAGCCCGGCACCGACGAGGCCGACCCGGACGCCGCCGCGGCCGTCCTCGAAGCGGCCCGCGCGGGCGGACTGCTCATCGGCAAGGGCGGCGGCCACAGCACCAGCGTCCTCAGGATCGCCCCGCCACTGACCCTGACCGTGGCCGAGGCCGAGAAAGGCGCGGCGATCCTCGCGGACGCCCTGCGCGCGGCGGGCTGATCCCCGCCGGCCCCCGCAGGCCCGTACGCATACGAACCGCGCGGGGCCGCCCCGGCGTCGCGCCCACCGGGCCGGCGGGGGCGCCCCGCAGTGAGGAGAGATCCATGAGCCGCACCGTCATCCACGGTGGCCTGGTCACCGCGTCCGGCGAGATCCACGCCGACGTGCTCGCCGAGAGCGGCCGCATCGCCGCGCCCGCCGCCCACGGGACCGACGCCGCCGGGAGCTGGAGAGCCGCCCGCCGGATCGACGCGACGGGCATGTACGGCATCCCGGGCGGCGTCGACGGGCTCACCCATAGGGAGGCGCCGTCCGGCGGAACGTGCGCTGCCGACACCTTCGAGACCGGCACCCGGGCCGCGGCCTGGGGCGGCACCACCACCATCGTCGGCCTCGCCGGCCAGAGCGTGGGCCGCTCCCTGCGCGAGGGGCTCGACACCTCGTTCGCCAAGGCCGACGGCGACCGCGCGATCGACCACGCCTTCCACATGATCCTCGCGGACGCGAACCCGTCCTCGGTAAAGGCGATGGACCTCCTCGTCTCCGAGGGCGTCACCTCCTTCAAGGGTTTCGTTCGGTCGCGTGACCAGGGGTCTTCCAGCGGAGTAGGCCGTGTGCCGTGCGAGGTGGCGGCGTGAGGGGGCCGGCGGGCCGGGGCGTGGTCCCGGCCCGTGCCGGTGGTGGCCTGGTCGGTGGTCGGCGTGAAGGGAATGCTGGGAAATGACTCGGACTCTGATTACCGGTGGCCTTGTGATCACGGCCGCGGACGAGGTGCATGCGGATGTGCTGATCGAGCACGGCCGCGTGGTGGCGCTGGCGGCGCCGGGTACGCAGGAGTGGACGGCGGACCGGGTGATCGACGCGTCGCAGAAGTACGTGATCCCGGGTGGGGTCGACGCGCACACGCATATGGAACTGCCGTTCGGTGGCACGTTCGCGTCGGACACGTTCGAGACGGGGACGCGGGCCGCGGCGTGGGGCGGGACGACGACGGTCGTCGACTTCGCGGTGCAGTCGAAGGGACAGGCGCTCAAGGCCGGTCTGGACGCCTGGATGGAGAAGGCGGACGGGAACTGCGCGATCGACTACGCGTTCCACATGATCATGTCGGACGTGAACGAGTCGACACTGCGGGAGATGCCGAAACTGGTCGAGATCGGTGTCTCCTCGTTCAAATTGTTCATGGCGTATCCGGGTGTCTTCTATTCGGACGACGGCCAGATTCTGCGGGCGATGCAGGTGGCCGGGGAGACCGGCGGACTGATCATGATGCACGCGGAGAACGGCATCGCGATCGATGTCCTCGTCGAACAGGCGCTCGCCCGCGGCGAGACCGACCCTCGCTACCACGGAGAGGTCCGTAAGGCACTGCTGGAGGCGGAGGCGACCCACCGGGCGATCCAGCTGGCGCGGGTCGCGGGCAGTCCCTTGTACGTGGTGCACGTGTCGGCGCAGGAGGCGGTGGCCGAGCTGGCGGCGGCCCGGGACACGGGGCTGCCGGTCTTCGGCGAGACCTGCCCGCAGTACCTCTTCCTGTCGACCGACAACCTCGCCGAGCCGGACTTCGAGGGAGCCAAGTACGTCTGCTCGACCCCGCTGCGGCCGAAGGAGCACCAGGCGGCGCTGTGGCGGGGCCTGCGTACGAATGACCTCCAGGTGGTGTCGACGGACCACTGCCCGTTCTGTTTCACCGGTCAGAAGGAGCTGGGCCGGGGCGACTTCTCGCAGATCCCCAACGGGCTGCCGGGGGTGGAGAACCGCATGGATCTCCTCCATCAGGCGGTGGTGGACGGGCACATCTCCCGCCGCCGCTGGATCGAGATCGCCTGCGCGTCCCCGGCCCGGATGTTCGGCCTCTACCCGCGAAAGGGCACCATCGCGCCCGGCTCGGACGCGGACGTCGTCATCTATGACCCGCATGCCACGCAGGTGCTGTCGGCCGAGACCCACCACATGAACGTCGACTACTCGGCGTACGAGGGGAAGACGGTGACCGGCCAGGTCGAGACCGTCCTCTCACGGGGTGAGGTGGTGGTGCATCAGCGGAAGTACGTGGGTCACGCGGGTCACGGGGCGTTCCTCCCGCGTGGTCTTTGCCAGTACCTGGGCTGAGTGGCCCGGGGTCTCGTCCGCCATCGACTCGAAATTTGGAGGTTCCGCGTGGACTTCGGACTCGTCCTGCAGACCGACCCGCCCGCCTCGCAGGTCGTCGGACTGATGCGCCGCGCCGAGCGCAACGGCTTCCGCTACGGCTGGACCTTCGACTCGGCGGTGCTCTGGCAGGAGCCGTTCGTCATCTACAGCCGCATCCTGGAGCACACCGACCGGCTGACCGTGGGCCCGATGGTCACCAACCCGGGCACCCGCACCTGGGAGGTCACCGCCTCCACCTTCGCCACCCTCAACGACATGTACGGCAACCGCACCGTCTGCGGCATCGGGCGCGGCGACTCCGCGATGCGCGTCGCGGGCCGCCGGCCCAACACCCTGGCCCGCCTCGGCGAGGCCATCGACGTCATCCGGGACCTCGCCGAGGGCCGGGAGGCGACGGTCGACGGGCAGCCGGTGCGGATCCCCTGGGTGAAGGACGGGCGGCTGCCGGTGTGGATGGCGGCGTACGGGCCCAAGGCCCTCGCCCTGGCCGGGCAGAAGGCCGACGGCTTCATCCTCCAGCTCGCCGACCCGTTCCTCACCGAGTGGATGATCAAGACGGTACGGGACGCGGCGGCCGACGCCGGACGGGACCCGGACTCCGTCACCATCTGCGTCGCGGCCCCCGCCTACGTCGGCGACGACCTCGACCACGCCCGGGAGCAGTGCCGCTGGTTCGGCGGGATGGTCGGCAACCATGTCGCGGACCTGGTCGCCCGGTACGGCGAGCACTCCGGCCTGGTCCCCGAGGCGCTCACCGCGTACATCGCCGGACGCTCCGGTTACGACTACAGCCACCACGGCCGCACCGGCAACCCGGACACCGCGTTCGTCCCCGACGAGATCGTCGACCGGTTCTGTCTGCTCGGGCCCGCCGAGGCGCACATCGAGAAGCTGCGCCATCTCAAGGGCCTCGGCGTGGACCAGTTCGCGCTGTACGACATGCACGACGCGCGCGAGGCGACCATCGACGCGTACGGGGCCGAGATCATCCCGGCCCTGACCGACTGACCGCCCCCGGCCGGCACGCTCCCGCCCGCACCGCCCCGCACGGCACCGTTCCCGAGGCCGACTACTGGATCGTCCGCCGCACGGTCCTCGACCTGGCCGACCCGGGATGCGCCCGGAACACATCAGTGGGTCCACCACCCGCTCATGCGCCTGGCTGGGAACGGTGCGGTTCCACAACATGGTGACCGTCTCGCTCGGCGGGACCGGCACGATCGACCACGTCAGTCGGACGGGAGCTGTACGGGTCCAGGGTGAGGTCGAGGCTCATGTCCGAGCCGCTCCCGTCGAGACTTCCGCGCGCACTCAGATGCAGGGATCTCACATCGAGAAGCGCATCGCGCGAGCGGTGGCCGATCTCCTCGGCGCCGAGCGAGTCGATGTCGTCGTCAGCCTGTGCGACCGCGCCACCCGTCACGGTGAGAGCGATCGCCGCCACGCCCGCGGCCGCCCGCGCGGCCCATCGGTGTCCGCTCCCATCGCCTCCTCGGAAAGGCGCCGGTCAGGGGCCGCGATCCATGGTGACCGGCACTTTCGAGCGTACGTCGGGAGCGGGGGGCGCCACCCGGCGCGCGCACGGAGAGTGAAGCGCGGCGGTGTTTTCGGCCACGGAGCGTGGGCAAAGCTGCGGTGATCCCGCCCGGGATCACGTACGCACGACGCATCGCGTGCGTGCACACCAGGAACGCGTACGCGCGCACGAGGCACCACGTGCGTACACACCAGGAACGCGTACGCACGCACCACGAAGGAGAACCATGAACGGCTTCACGGGGACGAAGTACAAGGGCGGCACGGCCAAGGGGAAGCGCTCCCGGTCCGCCCTGCGGGCGCTCGCCGCCGCGTCGACGGCGGCCGCGCTGGCGGTCCCGGTCACCGCGGCGACCGCGACCGCCGCCCCGGCCGCGATTCCGCCCGGCCTCTCCTGCGACACCGGCAAGCACGCCATCGACGACTACACGGGCTTTGCGCTCTGTCGTAACAACGGCAGCCAGACGCAGACCTTCTGGGTCCATCTCGTCTGCGGCTGGTCCCCGGACGTCGACGGCAACCGCGTCACCCTCAGGCCCGGCGAGTCCGGCCAGTCCACGGCCCACTGCGCCGGCCTCGGCACCGGAATCGGCGAGATCCACGTCCACCCGTGACGCCGGGGTCGTAGCGCCGTAGGGCCTCACGACCGCGGCAGCCCGAACGGCCGGAGCGGACAGAACGGCCGGAACGGTTGAGCGTGCCGCCTCCTCTCGTTACCCTCCAGTAAGTACGTGTAGGCGCAGCCGGGACGACCGGCCGGCCTCACGGACCCGAGGGAGGCGGCACGCCCATGTCCTCAGCGGAGCCCACCGAACAGACCGGCCCGGCCGTACGGGACCCCGGCCGGGCCCCCCACCCGGCCGCCCCCGTTCCGCCGCCGGCGCCCGGGCTCGCGGAGAGCGCCCGCCGGCTCGCCGACGCCGCCACCACCTCCGTCGCACTCGTGGCCGACACCCTCGCCCGGATCGAGGCCACCCAGCCCACCCTCAACGCCTTCCGCCACCTGCGCGCCGAAGCGGCCCTCGACGAGGCGGCGGAGGCCGACCGCAGGCTCGCGGCGGGGGAGCGGCTGCCCCTGCTCGGTGTGCCGGTCGCCGTCAAGGACGACACCGATGTGGCGGGCCTGCCCACCCACTTCGGCTGCGACGGGGAGCTGCCCCCGGCCGCCTCCGACAGTGAGGCGGTCCGCAGGCTGCGCGCCGCCGGGGCGATCGTCGTCGGCAAGACCAACTCCTGCGAACTGGGCCAGTGGCCCTTCACCGAAGGACCCGCCTTCGGCGCCACCCGCAACCCGTGGAACACCGCGCACACCCCGGGCGGCTCCTCCGGCGGATCGGCGGCGGCCGTCGCCGCCGGACTCGTCCCCGCCGCCCTCGGCTCGGACGGCGCGGGATCCGTGCGCATCCCCGCCGCGTGGACGCACCTCGTCGGCATCAAGCCGCAGCGCGGGCGCGTCTCGGTCCACCCGCACCACGACGCCTTCCAGGGGCTCACCGTGAACGGCCCCCTCGCCCGTACGGTCGCCGACGCCGCGCTCCTGCTGGACGCCGTCGCCGGAGCGCACCCCGAGGACTTCCACCGCCCGCCCGCCGTGCGCGCCGCGGACGCCGCCCGCCGCGACCCGGGCCGGCTGCGTATCGCCCTCGCCTGGCGTCCCCCGCTCACCCTCACCGGCGCCGCACCGGACCCCGAGGTGCGCCGGGTGGTCGCCGCGCTCGCCGAGACCCTCGCCCGGCTCGGTCACCACGTCGAGGAGGCCCGCCCCCGGTACGGGCTGATCGGCCTCGCCTTCGTGCCCCGCGCCACGGCGGGCATCGCCGAGTTCGCCGCCCGTCACCCCGAACCGGCCCTGCTCGACCCGCGCACCCGCAGTGCACTGCGGACCGGGACGCGGCTGGGCGGGCGGGTGGTGCGGGCCGCCCGCGCCCGCGAAGTGCGCCAGCACCGCAGGATCGGCGCCCTCTTCGACGCCTCCGGCTTCGACGTGCTCCTCACCCCGACCACGGCCGCGCCACCGCCCCGGATCGGCTCCTTCGACCGCCTCAGCGCCTGGCGCACCGACGCCACGATGGCGGCCGCCTGCCCGTACGCCTGGCCGTGGAACGTCCTCGGCTGGCCCGGTGTGAACGTCCCGGCCGGATTCACCCGTACCGGCCTCCCCGTCGGCGCCCAACTCCTGGGCCCCTCCCGCAGCGAGGAGCGGCTCATCGCCCTCGCCGCCCAGCTGGAGGACGACCTGCGCTGGTACGAGCACCGGCCGCCGGTCTGAGGGACGAGGCTCACACCCGGGTGGTCCCCGGCAGACCCGCTCCACCGCCCCCGGCCTGGAGGCCCTCACCCGCCGTGAGCGGGAGGTCACCGCGCTGGCGGCCCGCGGTCTCAGCAACGAGGAGATCGCCGTCCACATGGTGGTCAGCCCGTTCACCGCCAAGACCCATGTGAGCCGCGCGATGATCAAGCTCGGCGCCCGCGACCGGGCCCAGCTCGTGGTCTTCGCGTACGAGTCCGGGCTGGTCGAGCCCCGGCCGAGGGGCGGCGAGGGCCCGGCCCCGGGGCGCTGACGCGCCCATGGTGCGCAAAGCCGTGCGGGGGCCTTGTGGAGCCCGGCACGGTGAAGAGATATCTTGATGTCAAGCAATGTTGCAGACGTGGAGCGGAGCACCCGGTGACTGACTCGACCATCATCTATACGCACACCGACGAGGCCCCTGCCCTGGCGACCTATTCGCTCCTGCCCGTCGTCGAGGCCTACGCCTCGACCGCAGGAGTCACGGTGGAGCGCCGTGACATCTCCCTCGCGGGGCGGATCATCGCCAGTTTCCCGGAGCACCTCAAGGCCGAGCAGCGTATCGATGACGCACTCGCCGAGCTCGGCGAGCTGGCCAGGACGCCCGGCGCGAACATCATCAAGCTGCCGAACATCTCGGCGTCGATCCCGCAGCTCAAGGCCGCGATCGCCGAGCTCCAGGAGCAGGGCTACGCGCTTCCGGACTACCCGGACGACCCGCGGACCGACGCCGACAAGGACGTCCGCGCCCGGTACGACAAGGTCAAGGGCAGCGCCGTGAACCCGGTCCTGCGCGAGGGCAACTCCGACCGCCGCGCCCCCGCCTCCGTCAAGAACTACGCCAAGGCCCACCCGCACCGCATGGGCGCCTGGTCGGCCGACTCGAAGACGAACGTCGCCACCATGGGCGCCGACGACTTCCGCTCCACCGAGAAGTCCGCGGTCATCGCCGAGGACGGCTCGCTCCGCATCGAGCTGCACGGCGACGACGGCACCACCACCGTGCTCCGTGAGTCCGTACCCGTCCTGAAGGGCGAGGTCGTCGACGCGGCCGTCATGCGCGTCGCCGCGCTGCGCGAGTTCTTCACCGCGCAGGTCGCCCGCGCCAAGGCCGAGGGCGTGCTGTTCTCCGTGCACCTCAAGGCCACCATGATGAAGGTCTCCGACCCGATCATCTTCGGCCACGCGGTCCGCGCCTTCTTCCCGAACACCTTCGCCAAGTACGGCGACCAGCTCGCCGCCGCGGGCCTCACCCCGAACGACGGCCTGGGCGGCATCCTCAAGGGCCTCGGCTCGCTGCGAGACGTGGGCGCCGAGATCCAGGCGTCCTTCGAGGCCGAGCTCGCCGAGGGCCCCGCCCTCGCGATGGTCGACTCCGACAAGGGCATCACCAACCTGCACGTCCCCAGCGACGTCATCGTCGACGCCTCCATGCCCGCCATGATCCGCACCTCGGGTCACATGTGGGGCCCCGACGGCGACGAGGCCGACACCATTGCCGTCCTCCCGGACAGCAGCTACGCCGGTGTCTACCAGGTCGTCATCGACGACTGCCGTGCCAACGGCGCCTTCGACCCGGCCACCATGGGCTCGGTGCCCAACGTCGGTCTGATGGCGCAGAAGGCCGAGGAGTACGGCAGCCACGACAAGACCTTCGAGATCCCCGCCACCGGCACCGTCCGCGTCGTCGACACGAACGGCACCGTCGTGCTGGAGCAGGCCGTCGGCGCCGGTGACATCTTCCGGATGTGCCAGACCAAGGACCTGCCCATTCAGGACTGGGTCAAGCTCGCCGTCACCCGCGCCCGCGCCACCGGCAACCCGGCCGTGTTCTGGCTGGACGAGGGCCGCGCGCACGACGCCAACCTGATCGCCAAGGTCACCACGTACCTCGCCGGCCACGACACCGACGGCCTGGACATCTCCATCAAGACTCCGGAGGAGGCCACCGCCTTCTCCCTGGAGCGCATCCGCCGCGGCGAGGACACCATCTCCGTCACCGGCAACGTGCTCCGTGACTACCTCACCGACCTCTTCCCGATCCTGGAGCTCGGCACCAGCGCGAAGATGCTCTCCGTCGTCCCGCTGATGAACGGCGGCGGCCTCTTCGAGACCGGCGCGGGCGGCTCGGCCCCCAAGCACGTCCAGCAGCTCGTCAAGGAGAACTACCTCCGCTGGGACAGCCTGGGCGAGTTCCTGGCCCTCGCGGTCAGCTTCGAGCACCTGGCCACCACCACGGACAACGCGCGGGCCCAGGTCCTCGCCGACACCCTGGACCGGGCGACGGGCACCTTCCTCAACGAGGACAAGTCCCCGAGCCGTCGCCTCGGCGGCATCGACAACCGCGGCAGCCACTTCTACCTCGCCCTCTACTGGGCCCAGGAGCTGGCGCGGCAGACCGACGACGCGAAGCTCGCCGAGGCGTTCGCGCCGCTCGCCAAGACCCTGGCCGAGCAGGAGGAGACCATCGTCGCCGAGCTGATCGCGGTGCAGGGCTCCCCGGCCGAGATCGGTGGCTACTTCCAGCCCGACCCGGCCAAGGCCGAGGCGATCATGCGCCCGTCCGCCACGTTCAACCAGGCCATCGCGACCCTCGCCTGACCTGATGTGAGGCGGACCCGTCCGCCTCGACGCTCCGCCCCGGCAGGCCTTCGTGCCCGCCGGGGCGGTCGGCGTTCGCGGGCCGATGTCATCCGGGACCAATCCGCCGGCCCCGCGGCTCCGAATGACGACCGTGAGGATCACCCGGACAGCCCTGACCCGCGGCGCGCTCGCCGCCCTGAGCGGACTGCTCGCTGGATTCGCCTCGCTGACCTTCGCCGAGCTCGTCTCGGCGGCCGTCAGGCCCGAGGCGAGCCCCGTGACAGCGGTCGGCGGAGCGGCCATCGACCGGACGCCCGCCGCTGTGAAGGACTGGGCGATCCGGAACTTCGGCGAGGACGACAAGCTCGTCCTGCAGGCCGGCATCCTCCTCACCCTCGCCCTCTTCGCCCTGGCCGTCGGCCTGTTGGCGCGGCGGCACCGGCGGACCGGCGCCGCCGCCGTCCTGCTCTTCGGCGTGGTCGGCACGGCGGCCGCCGTCAGCAGGCCGGACTCCACGGGCCTCGTGGACGGCCTGCCGTCCCTGCTGGGGGCGGTCGTCGGGGCCGTACTGCTGTACGTCCTCATCGGCCGGCTCACCGCACCGCACCGGATCGCGGGAGAGCAGGAACATGAGGCCGGCTGGGACCGGCGGGGCTTCCTGATCGCCGCCACGGCCGCGGCCGCCGCGTCCACGGCGGCGGGGGCCGTCGGCCGAGCCCTCAACGGGCGGAGCGCCCAGGACGCCGTCGCCTCACGTGAGGCCGTACGACTGCCGGCGCCGGACTCGCCCGCGAAGCCGCTCCCGGCGGGCGCCCAGCTGAGGGTCCGGGGCATCAGCCCCTTCACCACCCCGAACGACACGTTCTACCGCGTGGACACGGCCCTGGTGATCCCCAAGGTGGACGCCGGCTCCTGGCGCCTGCGCATCCACGGCAGGGGAGTGCGCCGGGACCTGGAGTTCACCTACCAGGACCTGCTGAGCCGCCCGTTGATCGAGCGGGAGATCACGCTCACCTGCGTCTCCAACGAGGTCGGCGGACCCTATGCCGGCCACGCCAGGTGGATCGGGGTCCGGCTCTCGGACCTGCTCAATGAGGCCGGGGTGAGGTCGCCGTCCCGGGGCGGCCCGGCCGACCAGCTCGTCACCCGGTCCGTGGACGGGATGACACTCGGCACCCCGGTCGAGGACGTCATGGACGGCCGGGACGCGATGCTCGCGGTCGGGATGAACGGCGAACCGCTGCCCCTCGCCCACGGATTCCCCGTGCGCATGGTCGTCCCCGGCCTGTACGGATACGTCTCGGCCTGCAAGTGGATCGAGGACATCGAGCTCACGACGTTCGACGACTACGACCCGTACTGGGTGAAGCGCGAGTGGGCCCGCAAGGCCCCGATCAAAACCCAGTCCCGGATCGACACGCCCAAGCCCTTCGGCCGCCCGGAGGCCGGGACGGTCATGGTGGCCGGAGTGGCGTGGGCCCAGCACCGCGGCATCGAGAAGGTCGAGATCCGGGTGGACGAGGGCCCCTGGCGGCCGGCGCAGCTCGCCGAACAGGGCACCGTCGACACCTGGCGCCAGTGGTCCCACCCGTGGAAGGCGACCCCCGGTGGTCACACCCTGACCGTCCGGGCCACCGACCGCACCGGCGAGGTGCAGACCGAGAAGCGCACCAAGACCGTTCCCGACGGTGCGAGCGGCTGGCACTCCGTCGTGGTGACCGTCGAATGACCCCAACGGACGTGCCGCCAGCACCAGTTGTCCGCTTCCGCTACGACCTTCCCTACGACCTTCCTTCCCCTGCGAACTTCCCCTGCCGATTTCCCCTACGAACGATTCTGGAGAATCCCATGAACGCCCTTCGCCACCGCCGCGCAGCCGTCGCCGTCGTCGCCGCCGTGCTGCTGCCCCTGTCGCTGACCGCCTGCGCCGAGGACGGCGCGGACAAGGCGTCCGACAACTCGTCCGCCGCGAAGTCGACCCCCGAGAAGCCGGCCGAGGACTCGCTTCCGGCAGCCGGTGACAACGCGTCGGCGGACAAGCCCTTCGGCCCGGCCTGCGCGGGCGTCCCGGCTGATGGGGCGGGCAGCTTCGCGGGTATGGCCAAGGACCCGGTCGCCACCGCCGCGTCCAACAACCCGGACCTGTCCACCCTGGTCACCGCCGTCAAGAAGGCCGGCCTGGTCGACACGCTCAACAACGCCGAGAACATCACGGTGTTCGCGCCGACCAACGACGCCTTCGCCAAGATCCCGAAGGCCGACCTGGACGCGGTCCTGGCCGACAAGGCCATGCTCACCAAGATCCTCACCTACCACGTCGTGGGCGAGAAGCTGACCCCGCAGAAGCTGGAGAGCGGCACCTACGACACCCTGGAGAAGACCACGCTCAGCACCGCCGGCTCCGGCGAGTCCTACAAGGTCAACGACAGCGCGAGCGTGGTCTGCGGCAACGTGCCCACCGCCAACGCCACCGTCCACATCATCGACACGGTCCTGATGCCGAAGTAGTCGGGCGGTCGCTCCGCTGCCGCGATGAACCGCCCCGCTGCGGGAGGGCCGAAACCAGCCCCCGTCCCTTCCGCAGCGGGGCATCCCCCTCTCTCGGCCCGAAGACCTTCCCGAGCGCCGACGACAGCTCCCGCACCGTCGGCGGACACCCACGCCTCGCTCCTGGCATGATCGGCCGACATGAGCGACGCACCCCGCCACATCCTCGTCATCGGCATGGGCGCCGGCGACCCCGACCACCTGACCCTCGCCGCGGTGAAGGCCATGCGCCGGGCCGATGTCTTCTTCGTGCTCGGCAAGGGCAAGGAGAAGGAGTCCCTGACCCGGCTGCGGCGGGACATCCTCGACGAACACCTCACCGGCCCCTATCGCGTCGTGGAGGCCGAGGATCCGTGGCGGGACCGCACCCAGCAGGACGGCGGGCGCTACACCTCGGCGGTGCACGACTGGCGTCACCGCCGCGCCGACATCTGCGAACGCCTGATCATCGAGGAGCTCGCACCGGGACAGTGCGGAGCCTTCCTGGTGTGGGGCGACCCGTCCCTGTACGACAGCACGCTCGCGATCCTCGACGACATCCGGGGCCGTGGCACGGTGGAATTCGGCCACGAGATGATCCCCGGCATCAGCAGTGTCTCCGCCCTCGCCGCCCGGCACCGCGTCACCCTGAACCGGGTCGGCCGCCCCATCCACATCACCCCCGGCAGGCGTCTCGCCCAGGGGTTTCCCGAGGACGACGGCGACATCGTCGTGATGCTCGACGGCCACGAGAGCTTCACCCACCTGACGGGCCGAGGCCTGTGGATCCACTGGGGCGCGTACATCGGCACCCCGGACGAGATCCTGGTCTCCGGCCCGCTCGACGAGGTGGCCGACCGGATCAGCCGCCTGCGCGCGGAGGCCCGCGAACGGCACGGCTGGATCATGGACACCTATCTGCTGCGCCCGACGGCCGACGGAACGGACGGCTGACGCCGTCCACCGCTGACGGGCCCACGTCGAGGCGCGGGCGGCGGCGGCCGCCGCACCTCGTCGTCGGACCGACGGGGTATCAGCGCCGGGTCTCGTGCGCCCGGATCACGCCGAGCCCGTGCCCCAGGCTCGGGCATTCGGCGGTCAGGTCGTCGCCCCGCACCAGATAGTCGTGCACCCGGCCGTCCGCCGGCCGTTCGATCGCGCGGTACAGCGTGCCGTTCACGGTGATCGTCCAGTCGTCGCCGTCCTGGGCCCACCCGACTGTCTTCTTCATATGGCGTTTTCCTTTCCTCGGTCGGCGTCGCCGGGGGCCGGCGGCCGTGTAGTGGGAAGAAGAACGGCTTGTGACGCTCCGTGGTTCCGCGTTCTCTACGCCATTCGGTTACATCTGGGTCACTGCCTTCGCTCAGTCGAGGTGAACGAGCTGACCGGGGATCAGGAAGCGTGTGACGAACAGCCGAACGGGCGCGGAACGGCCGGAGCTCGCCCGTCGAGTGGACAGTGTCTACCCGACGGCGCGAGAAGTTCCTCATGGAGGAACGGGGCCCCGCTCCGGGGGACCTGAGGCCGTCCCGGCCGGGCGTCCGTGGGTGACCCCGACCGCGGCCCGAAGACCCGCGGCGGGCCCGAGACCCGGGCCGCACACCCGTACGGACCGGCGCATGTCCGAGCCCGCTGATAGCGTGCCGCTTCCGGATCGAAGATCACGAAAGGACGGGGTACGTGCGGGAAGTGACGTGTCATGAGGTGGACGCCCGGCGCCTGGACGAGGCGTCGGAGGGCATCGTCGGGCGCGCCGTGGGGCGGTGGCATCTGATGCGTTACGACGACTCGGCCCCCAGGCGCATGGCCGAAGCGGCCGACGAGCTGCTCGACCACGTCGCCGCCCGCGCCGCCGGGCAGGGGACCGCGCTCGACGACGTGGCGCGCTCCGCGCTGCACACGGCGGCCGAGTGCCACCTGGGGGTGATGAGCGTCGGCTGCTTCCCCGACGGCGACCAGGAGATCCCGTTCCCGCTGATCGGTGAGAAGCTCAGCACCGAGGACATATCCTTCGGCGATGCCGTGGCCGCCGGCGGAGGTCAGGCCCCCTCCGCCCGGACCTGGCTCGACGCGTTCGCCGTCTCCCTGGTCAGCGGGCTGGTCTGGGACTGGCAGCGGGTGATCGGACTGCTGCTGCGCGCCGACTACGCGCCCGCGATCCACGAGGGCGTTCCGTACGCCCGGCTCGACTCGGTGTCGGACCCGGCGGACCTCGCCGCGATGGACGCTCTGTGCCTCTACCTGACCCAGGCGGAGGGCCACCAGCCCCGCCACTGGCCAACCGTGCCGCTGCGCAAGCCCGATGCCGACGAGCGGGCACGGGCGGCCGCCGTGCTGGACGCCGCAGGCACGCCGACCCCCGATCGGCGACTGCTGCGCGTGCTCCTCGACGACGAACAGCAGGCATTCGAAGAGGCGTTGGCGGCCCGGCTCGACATCTACCGGGAAAGCATGGGACCCGCTGCCGAGCCCCGCACCCTGCTGCCGCTCGACGCCCTCGCCCTGGCCGCCCTCGCCGTCCAGGTGCACGGATGGGAGCTGGGCGTCCGCTCCGGCTACCTGCCGCCCGACCTGCTGGGTGCCCCGGACGCGCTGCTCCGGGCAGCGGAGGCGGGAGGACCCGACAACTTGGGCCCCTGGTACGCGAAGTAGCCTCCATGAGCCGGTGGGCCGCTCGTCGCTCGCACCCTCGTAGTTAGGTTAGCCTAACCAGCAAATGCCCGGTGGTGGATCTTTCCGCCCCGGGTCCGCCCTGCGCGCGGACCCCGCTTCCGCACGGTCCGCCGCGCACTCCGACCGAAGGGCTTCGCCATGCCGCGTGCTCCGCTCCCCCTCCCCGGTGAAGCTTCCGCGGAGCGTCGGGCGTGAGCGCCGGTACGCCGCCGGCGCCCGGCGCGGGGGGTGTACGCAGAGGGCTCGTTGCGGGCGGTGCGCACGGGCCGGGCCGCCTGCGGGACCTCACCGCGATCGTCCTGGACGCGCTGGAGGACGCCGCCCCGGCCCGGGGCGGACCGCTGCCCGCCGGAGGGCCCGAGGCCGTGGCCCTGAGCACCCGCGCCCTCTGCGCGCCGGTTCTGCCGGAGGAGGGCGTCGGCCCCGAGGCCGCGCTCAGGGACGTGGTGCGCGCGGTCGCGGAAGGGGCCGCCGATCCGGCCGACCCCGCCTGCGTCGCCCATCTGCACTGCCCGCCGCTCGCCGTGGCCGTCGCTGCGGACCTGGCGGGGGCGGCCCTCAACCCCTCCATGGACTCCTGGGACCAGGCGCCCGCCGCCGGGGTGATCGAGGAGCTGACCACCGCCGCACTGGCCCGGCTCGTCCACCCGGCGGCCCCCGCCCCCGACGCGCTGATCACCAGCGGCGGCACCGAGTCCAACCTGGTCGCCCTGCTCCTCGCCCGGGAACGAGCGGTGCCCGGCCCCCTGCGGGTGGTGACCGGTGCCAACGCCCACCACAGCGTCCACCGCGCCGCATGGATGCTCGGTCTGCCCGCCCCCACGGTCGTCGCCTGCCGCGACGGCCGGATCGACCCGGCCGCCCTGGACCGTGCCCTGGCCGCGCTCGCCGGAGTGCCGGTCCTGGTCGTCGCCACCGCCGGAACCACCGACGAGGGGCGCATCGACCCGCTCCCGGAGATCGCCCGTATCGCCGAACAGCACGCGGCGCAGCTCCACGTCGATGCCGCGTACGGGGGGCCGCTGCTGTTCAGCGAGCGCCTGGCCCCTCTGCTCGCGGGCCTGGAGCACGCGGCCTCCGTAACGTTCGACCTGCACAAGCTCGGCTGGCAGCCGGTCGCCGCCGGTGTGCTCGCCGTCGCGGACGCCGGGATGCTCGAGCCGCTGTCCCTGCGCGCCGACTACCTCAACGCCGACGACGACACCGAGGCCGGACTCCCGGACCTGCTGGGCCGCTCGATCCGCACCACCCGACGCCCCGACGCCCTGAAGATGGCCGTCACCTTCCGGGCGCTCGGACGCCGGGGTCTGGGCGAACTGGTGGAGCACTGCGTGCGTACGGCCCACGGGATCGGCGATGCCGTGGACGCGCGGCCCGCACTGCGCCGCCGGCCCGGCGGGATCGGGATCAGCACCGTGCTGTTCCGGCCGACGGTGGCCGACGCGCTGCCCGACGAGGCGGGCGACGCCGTGGTCGCCGCCGTCCGCCGCACCCTGCTCGCCGAGGGACGTGCCGTGCTCGGCCGGGCGTTGGCGGAGGACGGCGACGGCCGGCGCCGCCTGTGGCTGAAGGCCACCCTGCTCCACCCGAGCGCCGCGACGGCCGACCTGCTTCCGCTGCTCGACCTCGTCACGGCGGCGGCGGACCGTGCCGCGGCCGAAGCCACGGGGGGCCGTGCGGTGGGCGAAGGCCCGGCGGACCGTGCCGTGGGCGAAGGCCCGGCGGCCGGAGGTGCTGGTACCCCTGCGGCGGAAAGGCTGTCGCCATGACGTCGACGAGGCGCACGACTCGCCGCGAGTGCAGGGGCACGCCGTCACGTCCGGCCGAAGAACGACGGTGACGACGCGGACGGGCCGCACGGTGGGTTCACCGTGCGGCCCAGGGCGGGTCTGTTCGCCGGGGGTCAGCCCTTGCGGTTGTTGATCTCTTCGGTGAGCTGGGGGACGACG
>NZ_JOEZ01000046.1 GCF_000721175.1 Streptomyces anulatus | reverse complement strand
CGTCTCGTGGGCTCGGAGATGTGTATAAGAGACAGGCCCCGGCCGCCACGGCCGTTCCGGCCGCGCCCGAGGGCGGGCAGAGCATGGCCCAGGGCGCCGCCCAGGTGCGGAACATGTGGCCGGACATCCTGGAGGCGGTCAAGAGCCGCCGGCGCTTCACCTGGATCCTGCTCAGCCAGAACGCCCAGGTCGCCGGGTTCGACGGGACGACGCTCCAGATCGGCTTCCTCAACGCGGGCGCCCGGGACAACTTCGCCGGCAGCGGCAGCGAGGAGATCCTCAAGCAGGCCCTCGTCGAACGCTTCAACGCCCAGTGGCGGATCGAAGCGGTCGTCGACCCCTCCGGTGGCGGCGGGACGCCCCCGCAGTCCGGTGGCGGCGGCGGACGTCCCGCCCCGCAGTACCAGCCCGCCCCGGCGGCCCCGGCGGCCCCGGCGGCCCCGGTCGCGTACGAGCCCCGGCCCCAGCACTCCGCCCCGCAGCAGTCCTCGCCCCCGCCGCAGGGGCAGTACGCGCCGTCGTCCCAGCAGTCGCGGCCCCCGTCCGCACCGCCGCAGAGCCGGGAGGCCGCGCCCGCCCCCGAGGCCTCCCACAGTCCGTACGGGGCGGAGCCGCCGCGATCCGTGGCGCCCGAGGACGACACCCCGGAGGCCGACGATCCGGATCTCGTCGACTCCGCCCTCTCCGGCCACGAGCTGATCGTCCGCGAGCTGGGCGCCACGGTGGTCGAGGAGTTCCCCAACGAGCAGTGAACCGGTAGCCGGGCGAGCGGCGCGGTGGCCGGGCCGTGCCGGCCCGACCGCAACGAGCCGTGAGGACGTGGCGGTCCGTCCGCGGACCGGCGGCCGTCGGGGCTCCCCGCGCCCGGCGGCTAGGCTGCACCCCGTGAAGGTCCTCGTCATCGGCGGCGGCGCCCGCGAACACGCCCTGTGCCGCTCTCTGTCCCTCGACCCCGATGTCACCGCTCTGTACTGCGCACCCGGCAACGCCGGTATCGCAGAGGTGGCCGAACTGCACCCGGTCGACGCGCTCGACGGTGACGCCGTCGCGCGCCTCGCGACCGAGCTGGGCGCCGGGCTGGTGGTCGTCGGCCCGGAGGCGCCGCTCGTCGCCGGGGTCGCCGACGCCGTGCGCGCGGCCGGCATCCCCTGCTTCGGCCCGTCCGGTGAAGCCGCGCAGCTGGAAGGCTCCAAGGCGTTCGCCAAGGACGTCATGGCCGGCGCCGGAGTCCCCACCGCCCGCAGCTACGTCTGCACCACCCCCGCGGAGATCGACGAGGCCCTCGACGCCTTCGGCGCCCCGTACGTCGTCAAGGACGACGGCCTCGCGGCCGGCAAGGGTGTCGTCGTCACCGACGACGTGGCCGCCGCCCGCGCCCACGCGCTGTCCTGCGACCGCGTGGTCATCGAGGAGTTCCTGGACGGCCCCGAGGTGAGCCTCTTCGCGATCACCGACGGCACCACCGTGCTGCCGCTCCAGCCCGCCCAGGACTTCAAGCGCGCCCTGGACGGCGACGAGGGCCCGAACACCGGCGGCATGGGCGCCTACTCCCCGCTCCCGTGGGCCGACCCCAAGCTGGTCGACGAGGTCCTCGAAACCGTCCTCCAGCCGACCGTCGACGAGCTGCGCCGCCGGGGCACGCCCTTCTCCGGACTGCTCTACGCGGGCCTCGCGATCACCTCGCGCGGCGTGCGGGTCATCGAGTTCAACGCCCGCTTCGGCGACCCGGAGACCCAGGTCGTCCTGGCCCGGCTGAAGACGCCGCTGGCCGGTGTCCTGCTCGCCTCCGCCAACGGCACCCTCGACGTCCTCCCGCCGCTGAAATGGCGCGACGACGCCGCCGTCACCGTGGTCATCGCCTCGTACAACTACCCGGACACCCCGCGCACCGGCGACCCGATCGACGGGCTCGCGGACGTCGCGGCGCAGGATGGACCCGACGCGTACGTCCTGCACGCCGGGACCCGCGCCGAGGGCGGCACGGTGCTCAGCGCGGGCGGCCGGGTGCTCTCGGTGACCGCGACCGGCAAGGACCTCGCGGCGGCCCGGGAGCGCGCCTACACCGCGCTCGGCCGGATCCGCCTGGACGGCTCCCAGCACCGTACGGACATCGCCCTCAAGGCCTCCCAGGGCTGACGCCCGTAACGCGCCCCACGGACCCCGCAGCCCCCGGGGACCCCACGGACCCCACGGACCCCGTGGGCTCCCGGACTTCGCAGCCCCTCCGCCCACCCACACCCCCGTACGCCACCGGCGTACGCGGAAGGCGCGAGGGGCTGCCGCTTGTCCGCGCCCCTGGGGGTGCGGTCGGCCGGGCCGCTTGCCCATGGACGCGAACACGTCAGCAGCTTTACCCAAAGCCATTCCATCGGGTGACGGCTGGGCCATCCGGATGACGGGTGCCGGAGCCCCAACTAGGGTGCGGCGCATGCGTTCCGGCACTTGGCCCACCGGCATTGCGATGTCGGTGACCGGTGCCACAGTGGGGGAGTGAGCAACACCGTCGAGGGGCAGAGGGGGTGACGTCCGGCCATGTCCGGTATCGATGTGGGTGAGGAGCCGGGTGCGCGGGCCGCACAGGCCCGAGCGCTCTCCCTGCTGCGGATCCGCAGCAGGGCACTGGCCGTGGCGATCCTGCCCGCGGCCGTCGCCGTCGTGCTGTTCGCGGCGGGCGCGCAGGGCCACCTGGCCGGTCCGGCCTGGGACGCCGTGCGCTGGACGGTCCTCGGCGTCGCGGTCGTCGTGCTGCTGGTGACCGTCCTGGTCGCCGTCTCCGTGGCCCGCGCACGGCCCGCCATGAGCCCGACCGTCCCCGTGCCGGAGGAAGGGGCCCCCGACCTCTACCGCCTGGTCCGGGACCTGGCCGACCGGCTCGACGTGCCCGCCCCCTCGGCCATAGCGCTGACCCCGGACTGCGACAGCTGGCTGGAGGACCGGACGCACCGCGCGCTCCACAGGGGCCCGGGCGCCTCGGCGGAGACCGGGGACACCGCCCCCGTCCTGGTCATCGGCTCGCCGTTCCTGTGGTGGATGCGGGTCGCCGAGCTCCGCGCCGTCCTCGCCCCCGTGGTGGCGGGCACCGGCCCGTCCGCGCACCCCGACATAGCCGCCGCCCGCCGCTTCGTCCGCGGACTGGACGCCGCGATCGCCGATGCCGCCGCCCCCGGCCGGGGCGGCGTGCGCGGGGCGCCGCTCGCCTTCGCCGGCTGGGTGGCCCGGCTGCTGCTGCGGGCCTGCCGGGACCACGCCGCCGAGATGGAGCGCTGTGTGGCCGCCGCCGCGTCCACGCGGGCCCGGACGGTCGACTACGGGCTGCGCATCGCCGCCCAGGAACAGGTCGGCCTCGCCTACGCCGGCTGGGACCGGCTGCTGACCCGGGTGGCGCTGCCCGCCTGGCGGATGGGCCGCTGGCCCTCCCGGCTGGACGCCGGGGTCGTCTCCGCGCTCACCGAGCTCTCCCGCCGGGACCGGCTGGCCGACGGCTTCGCGCTGCGCCTGGGCGAGCGGCCCGCGTGCGACCTGCTCGAAGAGCCCGGGGTGGCCGACGAAGCGGCGTCCCTGCTCGCCGCCCGGCTCTTCCACGGCGGCCCCGCCGAGAGCGGTCCGGGCTGGGCGCCGGTGGACTGGCAGCAGTATCCCGACGAGGTCGTCGACCGTAAGTGGCGTACGGAAGCGGCCCGGCTGCACCGGGTCCTGGACACCCTGGGCGTCCCCCGGGCCTCCGCCGCCGACCCGGCCGTCCCCACCCTGGCCCGGGTCATGGAGCACCTGTCCGGTTCCGGCGGTCCCGGCGGCCCGGGCGAGGAGCTCGCGGCGGGCATCGGTGCCGCGGTCGCCCGCGAGGAGCCCGGGGCCCCGGTGCACGGCGGTCCCGGGAACGGTGGTCCCGGGCACAGCGGACCGGAGTCCGGCGCGGCCGACGACCCTCTCGGCCTCTGGGGACCGGGACCGCTGCCCCTCTTCCCGCTGCAGCCGCCGCGTACGGGCACCGAGCTGCTCGCCGACCACGTCGCGGCCATGGTCTGCTGCGCGGCCGTGGACACGGCGGGCGCGGCCCCCGGCCTGGACTGGCTCGACGGCCCCGCGCTGCTCGTCGGCGGCGAGCGCCGGGCGGACCTCGCGACTCCGGTCCTCAGCCTCGTCGAGGACGGCGATCCGGACCCGCTGCTGTCCTGGCTCGCCGAGGTGGGTGTGCGCTCCGACAAGCCGGTCCGGCTGGTGTGAGCGCGTACGCGAACGCCGCACCCCCGCCCGGGTCGCCCCACCCACAGCTCGGAAGGAACGGTTCCGTTCCCGTCAATTCGCGACGAAGGGTGACGGGCCGCATGCGTTATGTGATGTGCTGGGGATCGGCGCTGACATCCGGCGCACCAGAGTTGTCCGGGGGATCCCGGGAGTCGTCCGGCTCCGGGGGATCCGAGGGAGGGGCGCGGCATGGGGGCGGAGCAGATTCGCCGGTGGGAGTCGGGTGCCCTCGCGCACGCGGTGAGCGATCCCTTCGGTCAGGGCCCGCTGCCCTGGCTGCGCGGCAGTGAGAACTACTTCGACGACACCGGCAAGGTCGTCCCCTGGTACGCCGACCTCGCCCGCTCCACCGGCGGCGGCACCCGTACCGCCGACGACGTGCACCGCCAGATCAAGGGCTTCGTCTCGCCCGGAGCGGCGGCCCCCGGCGAGGCCATCGACTTCCACATCACCGTGGACCCGCCCCAGCAGTTCTCCGTCGACGTCTACCGGATCGGTCATTACGGCGGCGACGGCGCGGCCAAGATCACCACGAGCCCGCGGCTCTCCGGCATCGTCCAGCCCCCGCCGCTCGCCGCCGACCGGACCGTCTCCTGCCACCACTGGTGGATGTCCTGGCGGCTCCAGATCCCGAGCTACTGGTCGGTCGGCGCGTATGTGGCCGTCCTGACCACCGCCGACGGCTACCGCTCGCACATCCCCTTCACCGTCCGCCACGACCACCCCGCCGACCTGCTGCTCCTGCTGCCCGACATCACCTGGCAGGCGTACAACCTCTACCCGGAGGACGGCCGCACCGGCGCCAGCCTCTACCACGCGTGGGACGAGCGGGGGCGGCTGCTCGGCGAGGAGGACGCCGCCGTCACGATCTCCTTCGACCGCCCGTACGCCGGGGCCGGCCTGCCGCTGCACGTGGGGCACGCGTACGACTTCATCCGCTGGGCCGAGCGGTACGGCTACGACCTCGCCTACGCCGACGCCCGCGATCTGCACGCGGGCCGTGTCGACCCCAGCCGTTACCGGGGCCTGGTCTTCCCCGGCCACGACGAGTACTGGTCGCTGCCGATGCGCCGGGCCGCCGAGCGCGCCCGGGACTCCGGCACCTCGCTCGTCTTCCTCTCCGCCAACACCATGTACTGGCAGGTGGGCCTCGCCCCGTCCGCCTCCGGCGAGGCGGACCGCCTGCTGACCTGCCGCAAGCGCCGGGGGCCCGGGAAGTCGGCGCTGTGGCGCGAGGTGGACCGGCCCGAGCAGCAGCTCCTGGGCATCCAGTACGCGGGCCGGGTGCCCGACCCCCGCCCGCTGGTCGTGCGCAACTCCGAGCACTGGCTCTGGGACTCCACGGGCGCGGTCGAGGGCGACGAGATCGCCGGCCTGGTCGCCGGTGAGGCCGACCGCTACTTCCCGCGCACCAGCCTGCCCGAGCACGACAACCGCATCCTGCTCGCCCACTCCCCGTACGAGGACTCCGAGGGCGCCACCCGCCACCAGGAGACCTCGCTCTACCAGGCCCCCTCCGGCGCGCTCGTCTTCGCCTCCGGCACCTTCGCCTGGTCCCCGGCCCTGGACCGCCCCGGGCACACCGACCCCCGGATCCAGCGGGCCACGGCCAACCTCCTCGACCGGATCTGCAAGCGGGACTGACGCCCGGGAAGCGGTAAGGGAATCCGCGCCAGGCGTGTCCGCACCTCGCCGCCCCTCTGATCGGCCCGGTGACGGGGCTGCTCGCCGGCGGGTATCCGGCGTGGCGTGCCGGCCGGATCGGACCCGCCGGGGGCCTGCGACGCTGAGGAGCGCCCCTGACGCGGCCGGTAGGGCGATTCGGCCGGCCCGGGAACCCTGCGGCGTACCGGGAAGCGAAGCCCGACCCGGTCCCGCCCGGGGCCGGTCACCGGGCCCGGCGCGCGCTCCGCCCTCTCCGTACGGGACAATCGGAACCGCTCCTGGATCAATCTACGCGGAGGCACCGTGTCCGGTTTTGTAGAAAAGCCCGAGCCCGTACAGGTTCCGGGCCTCACCCACCTGCACACCGGCAAGGTGCGTGACCTGTACCGGAACGAGGCGGGCGACCTCGTCATGGTCGCCAGCGACCGTATTTCCGCCTACGACTGGGTCCTGCCGACCGAGATCCCCGACAAGGGCCGCGTCCTCACCCGGCTCTCGCTCTGGTGGTTCGACCAGCTCGCCGACCTGGTCCCCAACCACGTCATCTCCACCGAGCTGCCCCCGGGCGCCCCGGCCGACTGGGCGGGCCGCACCCTCATCTGCAAGTCGCTGCGGATGGTCGAGGTCGAGTGCGTGGCCCGCGGCTATCTGACCGGCTCCGGGCTCGTCGAGTACGACGCCACCCGTACGGTCTGCGGCATCGGTCTCCCCGAGGGCCTGGTCAACGGCTCCGAGCTGCCCGGCCCGATCTTCACCCCGGCCACCAAGGCGGCCGTCGGCGACCACGACGAGAACGTCAGCTACGAGGACGTCGCCCGCGAGGTCGGTGCGGAGACGGCCGCCGAGCTGCGGCGCACGACGCTCGACGTCTACCGCCGGGCCCGGGACATCGCGCACGGGCGCGGGATCATCCTGGCCGACACCAAGTTCGAGTTCGGCTTCGAGACCACCGAGGACGGGACCGAGCGGCTGATCATCGCCGACGAGGTGCTGACCCCGGACTCCTCACGCTTCTGGCCCGCCGCCACCTGGGAGCCCGGTCGCGCCCAGCCCAGCTACGACAAGCAGTTCGTGCGCGACTGGCTGACCTCCCCGGCCTCCGGCTGGGACCGTGCGAGCGAGCAGCCGCCCCCGGCGCTGCCGCAGGAGATCGTGACGGCGACCCGCGCCAAGTACATCGAGGCGTACGAGGTGCTGACCGGCACCAACTGGTCCTGAGGCCAGGCGGATACGCAGGAAGCCCCGGTCCGAAAGGACCGGGGCTTCTCATCCGGAGCGGACGACCAGGTTCGAACTGGCGACCTCAACCTTGGCAAGGTTGCGCTCTACCAACTGAGCTACGTCCGCAGTGCGCCGAAGCGCGATGCCTACTATACCCAACCCCGCTCGCGGGCGAGACGCACTGCCGTGTGCCGGTTCTCCGCACCGATCTTGGTGGCGGCCGACGACAGGTAGTTGCGTACGGTCCCCTGGGACAGCGAGGCCCGCTCCGCGATCTCCGCGACCGGCGCCCCGTCCGCCGCCAGTTCGAGCACCTCGGCCTCCCTGGCGGTCAGCGGCGAGTCCCCGGCGGAGATGGCGTCGGCCGCCAACTCCGGATCCACGTAACGGTTCCCGGCGTGGACGGTACGGATGATCTCGGCCAGCCGCCGGGCGCTGACGGTCTTAGGGACGAACCCCCGCACGCCGGCGGCCAGGGCCCGCTTGAGGTGCCCGGGGCGGCCGTGGCTGGTCACGATCATGGTGCGGCAGTGCGGCAGTTCCGTCCGCAGCGATGTGGCGACCTTCACACCGTCCGCCCCCGGCATCTGGAGATCCAGGACGGCGACGTCGGGCCGGTGCGCCAGAGCCATCGCCAGCGCCTCGGGGCCGCTGGCCGCCTCCGCGACCACGGCGAGGTCCTCCTCCAGGGCGAGCAGCGCGGCCAGCGCGCCCCGGATCAGGTGCTCGTCGTCGGCCAGCAGGACCCGCAGGGGCTGCGCGGTGGTCATCGTTCCTCCGGAGGAGCGGAAAGGGAGCCGGGAGAGGGGTCCGCGGGATCCGGGCGGCCGTTCGCATCCGAGCGGGGAGCCGTGAGCGGCACCGTCGCCGTCACCCGGAAGAGGTCGTCCCCGGCGGCTCCGGCGGTGAGCGATCCCCCGAGCGCCCCGAGCCGTTCGCGCAGCCCGGCGAGGCCCGAACCGCCGCCGCCGTCGTCGTCCGCGCCGCCGAGCGGGCGGGTGGCGCCGGCCCCGTCGTTCTCGACCTCCAGGACCACCGCGTCCCGTGTCCGTGTGAGCCGGATCCAGCAGTGGCGCGGGTCGCCGTGGCGCAGGACGTTCGTCGCGGTCTCGCGCACCACCCAGCCGAGCGCGGCCTGGACGGCGGCGGGAGCCCCGATGCCGGCCGGGCCGTCCGCGCCCTCGACGGTGCAGGAGATCCCGGCGGCCTGCAGCACGCCCTGAGCGCCCATGAGCTCGGTCGGCAGATCGGCCTCCCGGTAGCCGCGTACGACATCGCGGACCTCCTGCTGCGACGCACGGGCGATCCGCTGCACCTCGACCATCTGGTCCATCGCCGCGGGGTTCCCACGCTGGGCCAGCTCCACGGCCAGCTCGCTCTTCAGGGCGATCACCGAGAGGTTGCGGCCCAGCACGTCGTGCATGTCCCGGCCGAACCGCAGCCGCTCCTCCGCCACCGCCAGCCGGGCCTGCATGTCCCGCGCCTCCTCCGCCTGCCACATCACGGACAGGCTCCAGACGCTCGGCCGGGCCGAGGAGAGCACCAGCAGGGTGACGACGACCAGCGAGAGCGCCGCCCCGAACAGCGGCCCGCCCGGCACGCCCACGGCCGCCAGGAGCGCCACGACGGCCGCGGAGAAGGCGGCGGCGTGGAGCAGGAACTTCCGGACCGGGACGATCAGGACGTACGGGATGGCGAACGCCACGGGCAGGTCCAGCACCAGCAGTACGAGCCCCTCGTCCTTCACGCCTCCCACCGCCGCGAGTGCCACCAGAAGGCCGGTCATCAGCACCTGGAGCGCGGCGGGCAGGCGCAACCGCCCCGGGGGGAACGGGCCCGTCCCCCGGTAGTCGTCGAAGGCGGGGGTCAGATTGCGGTTGCTCAGCACGGACTGGGCGATGTTGGCGGTGAGGAACGCTCCTCCCAGGGCCACCGCCACCGGTCCCTCGCCCAGGGTCTCCCCGAGGGGCAGCAGCCCCCAGGACACCGCGAAGAACCAGGTGATCGAGCAGAGCGTCACCCGCGTGTAGAGGTCGATGCGCTGGAGCTTGCTGCGCTCGTGCCAGTCGCGCCGCCAGCCCCGTACCCGACCGAACACGCCCCTCAGCCCCTTCATGTCAGCCGCGCGGGTCCCAGCGGAACCACCGTCGCACAGCAAACACGCCGAAAGCGGTCCAGGCCAGCGCGGTCACCCCGGCGACGAGCAGGTCACCGCTCCCGACGCCGCCGAGCCAGCCGTGCCGGATCAGGGTCATCACGCCCGTCATCGGCAGCAGCTCCAGCACGGAGGCCAGCCCGTCCGGGAACACCGCCAGCGGGACGAACAGTCCGGAGCCGAACAGTGAGACGAAGAACAGCGGCAGGGTGGTGAGCTGCGAGGTCTGCACCGTCCGGGTGATCACGGCGGTCGCCGCCGCCAGGGCGGACATCAGGACGAATCCCAGCAGCAGTCCGGCCAGCAGGAGGCCGGGTCGGTGCGGGGCGCTCAGGTCGAAGGCGATCGCGCCGGCCACCACGAGCAGCACGCACTGGGCGAGGGCCAGCGCGACGGACGGCAGCGCGGTGCCGATGAGGATCTCGCGGTCGGAGATCTCCCCGGTGCGCAGCCGCTTCAGGACGAGTTCCTCGCGCCGGGCGACGTACGCGGAGACGAGGTTCATGTAGACGACCTGGACGAGCACCATGCCGATGCCGCCGGTCAGAGTGGCGCCCGCGACGGTGAGCCCGGTGCCGCCGAGGTCGATCTGTTCGAGCGAGGACCGCATCGCGAAGATCATCGCGAGCGGCAGCAGCAGGGCCACGACGATCGCGGTCCGGTTGCGTACCAGGAGGATCAGCTCGGCGCGGCCGAGGGCGGTCAGCCGCCGGGCCACGGCCGCCGCGCCCGTGGGGGAGCCGGCGGAAGTCCGGCCGGGGACGGGGGTCGTGGTGGTCGTCATGCCGTCACCTTCTTCGTGCCGCCGGAGCGGGTGGAGCGGTCCGGGACCTGGCGCGGGTCCTGGTCCAGGAGCGCGTGCCGGGTCTTCGCGATGTCGAGGAACGCCTCCTCCAGGGAGGCGGATCGGGCGTCGAGGCCGTGCAGCCGTACGCCGGACTCCCGGGCCCACTCCAGGAGTTCGTGCAGCGACTCCTGGAGGGCGGGGGTGCGGATCTCGACCCGGGACCCCTCGGCCGCGGCCCGCAGCGAGAGCGGCAGACGCGCCGCCGGCACGGCCTCGGGCAGCACGAAACGGATCCTGGCCGGCTGCTGCGCGGTCACCTCGGCGATCGTCCCGGTCGTCACGATCCTCCCCTGATGCATGATCGCCAGGCGGTCCGCGAGCGCCTCGGCCTCCTCCAGGTAGTGCGTGGTCAGCAGCACGGTGGTGCCGTTGCCCCGCAGCGCCCGGACGAGCTCCCAGGTCTCCTGCCGGCCCTGGGCGTCCAGCCCGGTCGTCGGCTCGTCGAGGAAGAGCACCTCGGGCCGGGACGTCAGGGCGAGGGCCAGGTCGAGGCGGCGCTTCTCGCCGCCGGACAGCTGCTTGACCCGCACGTCGGCCCGGCCGGTCAGGCCGACCATCTCCAGGGCCTCGCCGGCGGGGCGTGCGCCGGTGGTGCAGGCCGACCACATGCGTACGGTCTCCATGACCGTGAGGTCACAGGGGAAGCCGCCTTCCTGGAGCATCACCCCGGTACGGGGGCGGACGGCGGCGCGTTCGCGGTACGGGTCGTGGCCGAGGACCCGGACCGTGCCGTCGGTCGGCGGCGCCAGGCCCTCCAGGAGTTCCACGGTGGAGGTCTTGCCCGCGCCGTTCGTCCCGAGCAGGGCGAACAGTTCGCCGCGGGCCACGGAGAAGGAGATCCCGGACACGGCCTCGAAGCCGCCGGCGTATCGGCGTCGGACCCCGTTCGCCTCGATCACGGGACCGTCCACGCGGTCGCTGAGAATGTCGTCGCTGGTCATGCTTCAAGGTTTCCGCCGGAGCCGGCCCGCGAGCAGTGCGCGCTGTCACCACTGCTCATGACAAACGTCATGGCGTGGTTCGGGAAGGAGACCGGGAACACGGCAAAGGCCCTGACCGAGAAGGTCAGGGCCTTTGCTGCTGAGCGGACGACCAGGTTCGAACTGGCGACCTCAACCTTGGCAAGGTTGCGCTCTACCAACTGAGCTACGTCCGCAGTGCAGCCACTCGGCTTTCACCGGTGGAGCGAGCACTACTCTACCTGATCCAATGAAGTGGTCCGAAGAGTCGTGCAGAGCGGGTGACAGGAATTGCACACTGCGCCTTCCCCCTGGAAGGGGGATGTTCTACTACTGAACTACACCCGCACGCTGCGTGGGATTTGGCTTTGCGGCCTCGCCCCTCGGCGTGCTCCAGACTCTAGCCGACCTGCAGGGGTGTCGCGCAAGTCGGCTCCCCGCGGAACCTGCGGACCGGGTCCGGACCGGCACCGGACCGGGCCCGGACCGGAGCCCCGAGGCCCGGTCGACGGTGCGCCCGGGGCCGCCTGACGGAGCGTCCGGCGGGCCGGCCCGGACGCCCACCCGGCCCTGCCGGCTCACTCGGCCGCGTCGAACGCCTCGTAGACCTTCTTCGGGATGCGGCCCCGGGCCGGCACCTCCATCCGGTGCGAGCGGGCCCAGGCGCGGACGGCCGCCGGGTCCGGGGCGAGGGAGGTGTGGTGGTAGGCCGCGGGCGTCCTGCCGTGCTTGCCGGCATTTGTCTGCTTACGGCCGGCGGCCACGTAAGGTGCCAGGGTCTTCCGCAGTTTCTTCGCGTTGGCGGGATTGAGATCGATCTCGTAGGTCTTCCCGTCCAGGGCGAAGGTCACCGTTTCCGCCGCCGCTCCCCCGTCGATGTCGTCGAAGAGCGTCACCACTACGCGCTGAGCCACGGATATCGGTCCTTTCCTACGGCACCGGCGCGTTGTGCGTGCGCGGATGCCGGCCTTCCGGCTGTCAGGCGGGCGGATGCGGATCGACGAGATGTCGACTGTTCCGTTGTCCCCGGGGCAATGTTGCTTTCCCCGGTAATCATTTGTACAGCGGTGGGCACCGCATTGTGAAGCCCAGCCAATTGCATCCGCGTGTCCGTGTGCAATCCGTGTGCAATCCGGGCGGGTTTTTTCCAGACCTTTTCCGTGCGGTGTCGTGTCCGATATCTCGGTGTGATCCGCGCGGCGTGCTCGCCGTGTCCGTGTCGCCCGATATCTACCCGCGTAGAAATTTTGGCCAGGTACGCTGAGTGGACCCGCGGGGGTCTGGGGAGCCCCCCGGAGAGACAGCCGCATCACACCACCACACCGGGAGTGCCAGTGGCACGCGTCGTAGTCGACGTCATGCTCAAGCCCGAGATCCTCGACCCGCAGGGACAGGCGGTGCAGCGTGCACTGCCCCGTCTCGGCTTCGAGGGAATCGCGGACGTTCGTCAGGGAAAGCGTTTCGAGCTGGAGGTCGAGGGGCCGGTCGACGACGCCGCCCTCGCCCGCATTAACGAGCTGGCCGAGACGTTCCTCGCCAACACCGTCATCGAGGACTTCGTCGTGAAGGTGGAGGAGGAGAAGTGACCACCCGTATCGGCGTCGTCACTTTTCCCGGCACCCTCGACGATCAGGACGCCCTGCGCGCCGTCCGGATCGCGGGCGCCGAGCCCGTATCCCTGTGGCACCGCGACAAGGACCTGCACCAGGTCGACGCGGTCGTCCTGGCCGGCGGTTTCTCCTACGGGGACTACCTCCGCGCCGGAGCCATCTCCCGCTTCTCGCCGGTGATGGAAACGCTCATCGAGCAGGCGAAGGCCGGTATGCCGGTCCTCGGCATCTGCAACGGCTTCCAGATCCTGACCGAGGCGCACCTGCTGCCCGGCGCGATGCTGCGCAACAACCACCTGCACTTCATCTGCCGCGACCAGAAGCTGCGGGTGGAGAACGCGGAGACCGCCTGGACCTCGGACTACAGCGCCGGCCAGGAGATCAGCGTCCCGCTCAAGAACGTGGACGGCCGGTACACCGCCGACGAGCGCACGCTCGACGAGCTGGAGGCCGAGGGCCGCGTCGCCTTCCGTTACCTGGACGGCAACCCCAACGGCTCGCTCCGCGACATCGCGGGCATCACCAACGCCGCGGGCAACATCGTCGGCCTGATGCCGCACCCGGAGCACGCCGTGGAGCCGCTCATCGGCACCGGCCGCACCGACGGCCTCGGTTTCTTCACCTCGATCATCAAGAAGCTGGTCAACGCATGAGCCTGGATACGGTCAAGCACGCGGCCGAGACCCCGGACGCCGCGCAGCCCTGGAAGGAGCTCGGCCTCAAGGAGGACGAGTACGCCCGGATCCGCGAGATCCTGGGCCGCCGTCCCACCGGCGCCGAGCTCGCCATGTACTCCGTGATGTGGTCGGAGCACTGCTCGTACAAGAGCAGCAAGGTCCACCTCAAGCAGTTCGGCGAGAAGGTCCCCGCCAACGACGCGATGCTCGTCGGCATCGGTGAGAACGCCGGCGTCGTCGACGTCGGCCAGGGGTACGCGGTCACCTTCAAGGTCGAGTCGCACAACCACCCGTCGTACATCGAGCCCTACCAGGGCGCGGCCACCGGCATCGGCGGCATCGTCCGCGACATCCTCGCGATGGGCGCCCGCCCGATCGCGGTCGTCGACCCGCTGCGCTTCGGCGCGGCCGACCACCCCGACACCAAGCGCGTCCTCCCGGGCGTCGTCGCGGGCATCGGCGGCTACGGCAACTGCCTGGGCCTGCCCAACATCGGCGGCGAGGTCGTCTTCGACTCCTGCTACCAGGGCAACCCGCTGGTCAACGCCGGCTGCATCGGCGTGATGAAGCACGAGGACATCCACCTCGCGCAGGCGTCGGGCCCCGGCAACAAGGTCATCCTGTACGGCGCCCGCACCGGCGGCGACGGCATCGGCGGCGTCTCCGTGCTGGCGAGCGAGACCTTCGAGTCCACCGGGCCCGCCAAGCGCCCCGCGGTCCAGGTCGGTGACCCGTTCCAGGAGAAGCTCCTCATCGAGTGCACCCTGGAGATCTTCAGGGAGAAGCTCGTCGCGGGCATCCAGGACCTCGGCGGCGCCGGGCTCTCCTGCGCCACCAGCGAGCTGGCCTCGGCCGGTTCCGGCGGGATGCGCGTCGAGCTGGACACCGTGCCGCTGCGGGACTCCTCCCTCTCGCCGGAGGAGATCCTCATGAGCGAGTCGCAGGAGCGCATGTGCGCGATCGTCGAGCCGCAGCACGTGGACCGCTTCCTGGAGATCTGCGAGAAGTGGGACGTCATCGCCACCGTCATCGGTGAGGTGACCGAGGGCTCCCAGCTGGAGATCTTCTGGCACGGTGAGCAGATCGTCGACGTGCCGCCGCGCTCGGTCGCCCACGACGGCCCGGTCTACCACCGCCCGTTCGCCCGCCCGTCCTGGCAGGACGCGCTCCAGGCGGACGACGCCGGCAAGCTCGCCCGCCCTTCGAGCGCCGCCGAGCTGCGCGAGCAGGTCCTGAAGCTGGTCGCATCGCCGAACCAGGCCTCCAAGTCCTGGATCACCGACCAGTACGACCGCTTCGTGCAGGGCAACACCGTGCTCGCGATGCCCGAGGACGCGGGCATGGTCCGCATCGACGCCGAGTCGAACCTGGGCGTGGCCATGGCGACCGACGGCAACGGCCGGTACGCCAAGCTCGACCCGTACACCGGCGCGCAGCTCGCGCTGGCGGAGTCGTACCGCAACGTCGCCGCCTCCGGCGCCAAGCCGCTGGCCATCTCGGACTGCCTGAACTTCGGTTCGCCCGAGGACCCGGACGTCATGTGGCAGTTCGCCGAGGCCACCCGCGGTCTCGCGGACGGCTGCCTGGAGCTGGGCACCCCGGTCACCGGCGGCAACGTCTCGCTGTACAACCAGACCGGTGAGACGGCGATCCACCCGACGCCGGTCGTGGCCGTGCTCGGCGTGATCGACGACGTCAACCGGCGTACGCCGATCGCCTTCGCGGAAGAGGGCCAGCTCCTCTACCTGCTGGGCGACACGACCGAGGAGTTCGGCGGGTCGGCCTGGTCCGAGGTCGTCCACAACCACCTCGGTGGCCTGCCGCCCAAGGTGGACCTCGGCCGCGAGAAGCTGCTCGCCGAGATCCTCATCTCGGCCTCCCGCGACGGCATGATCGACGCCGCGCACGACCTGAGCGACGGCGGCCTGATCCAGGCCGTCACCGAGTCCTGCCTGCGCGGCGGGAAGGGCGCCCGGCTGGTCGTGCCGGACGGCCTGGACGCGTTCACGTTCCTCTTCTCCGAGTCGGCGGGACGCGCGGTCGTCTCGATCCCGCGCAGCGAGGAGCTCCGCTTCAACGACATGTGCGGCGCGCGCGGTCTGCCCGCCACCCGCATCGGTGTCGTGGACGGCGAGGAGATCGAGATCCAGGGCGAGTTCAGCATCCCGCTGAGCGAGCTCCGTACGGCGCACGAGGCGACGATCCCCGCGCTGCTCGCCTGAGCAGAGCGCCGACCGGCACCTCTGAAGCCCCCGCCCGGATCGTCCGGGCGGGGGCTTCGGCCTTCCCCCCTCCCACACTCCCTTGATAGGAATTACGTAATTACGTAAGGTTGGTTCCATGGAGCTGGAGCAGCGGGTCGCCGAGCTGGAGAGGCGGCTCACGGCGCTGGAGCGGCAGGACTCCGAGTCCCCCCGCCTGGGCGACGGCGCCCTCTGGGCGTTGGGCGGGCTGAAACAGCAGCTGGCCGACGCCGGAGAGGCCGCGGCCGACGGGGGAGTGCTCTACACGGGTTCGGTGCGGATGCCCACCGGCGAGAGTTACGAGTGGCAGTACGGCGCCCTCACCGAGGCCCTGGTCGACGGGGACTGGGCGGACGCCGCCGAGTCGTTCGCCGCGCTGGGCCACCCGGTCCGGCTGCGCCTGCTCCGCGAGATCTTCGGCGGCCTGAGGACGGCCGCCGAACTGGCCGCGCTCGACGGGGCCGGCACCACCGGCCAGATCTACCACCACCTGCGCCAGCTGACCGGCGCGGGATGGCTGCACGCGGCCGGGCGAGGCAGGTACGAGGTGCCGCCCGCCCGGGTCGTGCCGCTGCTGGTGGTGCTGACGGCGGCGCGCCCGTAGGGCCAATGCCGTTCGGTTAGGGGCCTGGGACGTGTCCGTACGCAGACAACAGGGGGAAGTGATCATGTCCGTCCGCAAAGCCATGATGGTGCTCTACCGCGCGTGCTGGCTCGTCTTCGTGGCGTTGGTGCTCATCGGGGTCTTCACCGAACCGCTGCTGCCCTTCGGCCTGACCTTCGTGCCCGCGGGCATGGCTGTGATCATCGGCCTCGCCCTGAGCCGCACCGGCTCCAGGACGACGCCGACGAGCCGTCCCGCCGTCGAGCTCGACCCGCCGGTGACCGGCCGTTGGTCCGCCCTGAACAGCCCGGCGGACAAGGTGCCGAGCCACGGCACGCACGCGTACGGGCAGACGTACGCGATCGACATCGTGGCGGAGCCCGGGACGGGGGAGGAGGGCGAACCCTCGGCCCGGCCGCCGTTCCGCCTCTTCTGGCCGGTCGTCCGCCGCAACCGTGACTTCCCGGCGTTCGGCGCCCCGCTGTTCGCGGTGGCCGACGCCACGGTCGTCCGGGCGCGCGACGGGCAGCGCGATCACCTGAGCCGCAACTCACTGCCGGGGCTGTTCTACTTGATGCTGATCGAGGGCGGCGTACGGGACATGCTCGGGGCGAGCCGGATCATCGGCAACCACGTGATCCTCGACCTCGGTGACAGCACGTACGCCGTCTACGCCCACGTCCAGCGCGGCTCGCTCCAGGTGAAGGCCGGGGACACGGTCCGCGCCGGACAGCGGCTCGGGCGGGTGGGGAACTCCGGCAACACCACCGAACCGCACCTCCACTTCCATCTGATGGACGGCCCGGACCCGGACGACGCCCGGGGCATCCCGTTCACCTGGCGGGGCGTCGGCGTTCCCGCGAACGGCGAGACGTTCACGGTCGAGGAGATCGAGGAGATCGAGGAACAGGTCGCACAGGCCTGGCCGGGCGATGTCGGCGGGGCCGGTTAGTCTCGGCCCATGCCCACGGCCAAGAAGCGCCCGCGCGCCTACGACCACCTCAGGACCCGGACGGCGGTCCTCGCCCAGTTCGCCCATGTGCGCGACGCCGTCGCTGTGTTGACGCCCGGCCAGCTCGCCCGGCCGACCCGGCTCGGCGACTGGACGGTGCGTGAGCTCGCCGCGCATGTCGCGATGGTCCTGAGCAGCGTCTCCCGGTCCCTGTCCCTGCCGGAGCCGTCCGGCCCCAAGCCCGAGGTCGCCCTGCTGGAGTGGCCGTCGGCCACCGCCGGGCACGCCGCCCGGATCGCCGAGGACGTCGTGGAGCTGGCGGCCGGCCACTTCGACCTGGACGCGTTGTTCGCGGCGGCGGAGGCGGGGTTCACCGAAGCGGTCCCGGCGTCCGGCACGGGGGAGCGGCTGCTTCCCACCCGGGTCGGGTCCATGCGGCTGGCCGACTTCCTGGTCACCCGGACCGTCGAGCTGATCGTCCACACGGACGACCTGAACGAGGCGCTCGGCTCGGAGATCCCGTACGACCGGCAGGCGCTGGCCGCCTGCACCCGGCTGCTGGCGGACGCCCTCGCCGACCGTGCCCCCGGCGGCTCGGTCGAGGTGCGCGTGCCGCCGTTCGCGGTGGTCCAGTGCATCGGCGGGCCCAAGCACACCCGGGGCACCCCGCCCAACGTCGTGGAGACCGGCCCGCTGACCTGGATCCGGCTCGCCACCGGGCGTACGGAGTGGGCGCGGGCCCTGGAGGACGCCGAGGTCAGCGCCGGCGGGGAGCGGGCCGATCTGGCGGAGCTGCTGCCGCTGATGGGCTGAGCCGTCGGCCCCGAAGCGGAGCGGACGGAACCGGATCGGGGCCCCGACCCGTCACATCGCCATGCGCACACAACGTATGACCCTCAGCGTCAGTGTCCTGGCCCTCCTCGCCCTCGCCGCCTGCGGCACGGAGCCGGGTTCCGGCCCCGGCTCCGGCAAGGGATCCGGCGACGGCGGCGACACCGTGCGGAGCGATGTCCCCGTCACCGGGGTGGCGTGGAGCGTCGACTCCGTGACCGTCGGCGGGAAGAGGACCGAGGCCCCGGAGGGGGCCCGGCTGGAGATCGACCCGGAGGGCCGGGCCAAGGCCCACTTCGGCTGCAACCACATCAGCGTGGACGCCCGGGTGGAGGGCGACCGGATCACCCTGGGCAAGCCCGTCACCACGCAGATGGCCTGCGAGGAGAACATCGAGAAGTTCGAGAAGGCCGCCATCGACGCGATGGGCGGCGAGCACACCGCGAAGCTCTCCGGCGACCGGCTGACCCTCACCACCGAAAGCGGCGACACGATGGAACTCAGCGAGGAGAAGCCCGCCGACCTGGTCGGCACCCGGTGGACGGTGACCACGCTGCTCAGCGGCGAGACGGCCACGACCGTGCCGGCGGATCTGCCCAAGGAGAAGGCGCCCCGTCTGACCTTCTCGGAGGACGGCACCGTGCAGGGCCACTCCGGCTGCAACTCCTTCCGCGGGCCGGCGACGGTCAAGGACGGCACGATCACGTTCGGCCCGGTGACCGGCACCCGGAAGATGTGTGCGGAGGCGGAGATGGAGGTGGAGCGCGCCGTGCTCGCCGCCATCGAGGGCCCGACGACGTACACGATTCTGGGCAGCACGCTCACCGTCACCGCGGACGGCGGCGAGGGGATCGGCGCCACGGCCGCGTCTCCCGGGGCCGAGAACAGCTCCCAGCACGGCTGAACCCGGCTCCCCGGTGTGAGGCTCACCACGAAACGAGCGTTCGGCCGGAGCCGGGGCGGTGATCGGGGCGCTTCACCGAGCGCCACGGCCGGCCGTTCGCCGCAGCCGGCCCCTACCGGTGGGTAACCACCCTCTCGGCCCGGAAGGAAGCCCCGCGGCCACCCCGTGGAGATCGCACCATCGACGCGGCCGTCACACAGCGTCACCGTCCGAAGTCCCGCGAATCGCCCGCCCAGGGCGGTCGGCGGTCGTGTTCCCCGTGCTCCACCGCGCGTTTGCCCACCGGTCCCCAATTCGGACCAGTGGTCGATCTCGCCTACACTCGGTGTCGTGCCCCGTGGTGATGGACGACTCAACCACGACCTGCTCCCCGGAGAGAAAGGCCCCCAGGACGCTTGTGGCGTCTTCGGTGTCTGGGCTCCGGGTGAAGAGGTCGCCAAGCTCACCTATTTCGGACTGTATGCCCTGCAGCACCGCGGACAGGAATCCGCGGGCATCGCAGTGAGCAACGGGTCCCAGATCCTGGTCTTCAAGGACATGGGACTGGTCTCGCAGGTCTTCGACGAAACGTCTCTGGGTTCCCTCCAGGGCCATATCGCGGTCGGTCATGCCCGCTACTCCACCACCGGCGCCTCGGTGTGGGAGAACGCGCAGCCGACGTTCCGTGCCACCGCGCACGGCTCGATCGCCCTCGGCCACAACGGGAACCTGGTCAACACCGCCCAGCTCGCGGAGATGGTCGCCGACCTCCCGCGCAAGGACGGCCGCGCCACCCAGGTCGCCGCGACCAACGACACCGACCTGGTGACCGCGCTGCTCGCCGGGCAGCGCGACGAGAACGACAAGCCGCTCACCATCGAGGAAGCCGCCGCCAAGGTGCTCCCCGACGTCAAGGGCGCGTTCTCCCTCGTCTTCATGGACGAGCACACCCTCTACGCCGCCCGCGACCCGCAGGGCATCCGCCCGCTGGTGCTCGGCCGGCTGGAGCGCGGCTGGGTGGTCGCATCGGAGTCCGCCGCGCTCGACATCTGCGGCGCCAGCTACGTACGCGAGATCGAGCCGGGCGAGCTCGTCGCCATCGACGAGAACGGTCTGCGCACCTCCCGATTCGCAGAAGCGAAGCCCAAGGGCTGTGTCTTCGAGTACGTCTACCTGGCCCGTCCCGACACCGACATCGCCGGGCGCAACGTCTACCTCTCCCGGGTGGAGATGGGCCGCCGGCTGGCCGCCGAGGCCCCCGTCGAGGCGGATCTGGTCATAGCGACCCCGGAATCCGGCACCCCCGCCGCGATCGGGTACGCGGAGGCCAGCGGCATCCCGTTCGGCGCCGGACTGGTGAAGAACGCCTACGTCGGCCGGACCTTCATCCAGCCCTCGCAGACCATCCGCCAGCTCGGCATCCGGCTCAAGCTGAATCCGCTGAAGGAAGTCATCAAGGGCAAGCGGCTGGTGGTCGTCGACGACTCGATCGTCCGCGGCAACACCCAGCGCGCCCTGGTCCGGATGCTCCGGGAGGCCGGTGCCGCCGAGATCCACATCCGGATCTCCTCGCCGCCGGTGAAGTGGCCCTGCTTCTTCGGGATCGACTTCGCGACCCGCGCCGAGCTGATCGCCAACGGCATGACCGTCGACGAGATCCGCACCTCCATGGGTGCCGACTCCCTCTCGTACATCTCGATCGACGCGATGATCGAGGCGACGACGATCGACAAGCCGAACCTCTGCCGCGCCTGCTTCGACGGTGTGTACCCGATGGAGCTCCCCGACCCGGAACTGCTCGGCAAGCAGCTGCTGGAGACCGAGCTGGCGGCGGGCCCGGCGGCGACCGCCGCGGCCGACGCGCTGCGCCGTCCGTGACGCGGACGCGCCGCAGCCTCCCCCACCAGCCCCGTATCTCCACACGAAAGATCCCAGGCCATGTCTGAGACAACAGGTGCTTCCTACGCGGCGGCCGGCGTCGACATCGAAGCCGGTGACCGTGCCGTCGAGCTGATGAAGGAGTGGGTGAAGAAGACCCAGCGCCCCGAGGTCGCGGGCCTCGGCGGCCTCGGCGGCTTCGCCGGCCTCTTCGACGCCTCGGCGTTCCTGCGCTACGAGCGTCCGCTCCTGGCCTCCGCCACCGACGGCGTCGGCACCAAGGTGGACCTGGCGCGTCGGATGGGCGTGTACGACACCATCGGCCACGACCTCGTCGGCATGGTCGTGGACGACCTCGTCGTCTGCGGCGCCGAGCCGCTGTTCATGACCGACTACATCTGCGTCGGCAAGGTGCACCCCGAGCGTGTCGCGGCCATCGTGAAGGGCATCGCCGAAGGCTGTGTCCTGGCCGGCTGCGCCCTGGTCGGCGGCGAGACCGCCGAGCACCCGGGCCTCCTCGGCCCGGACGACTTCGACGTCGCCGGAGCCGGTACGGGCGTGGTCGAGGCCGACCGCCTGCTGGGCCCGGACCGTATCCGCAAGGGTGACGCGGTCATCGCCATGGCGTCCTCCGGTCTTCACTCCAACGGGTACTCGCTCGTCCGCCACGTGGTCTTCGACCGGGCCGGCTGGTCCCTGGACCGCGAGGTCGAGGAGTTCGGCCGGACGCTCGGCGAGGAGCTCCTGGAGCCCACCCGGATCTACTCCCTGGACTGCCTGGCCCTCACCCGGACGACCGAGGTGCACGGCTTCAGCCACGTCACCGGCGGCGGCCTGGCGAACAACCTGGCCCGGGTGATCCCGGACGGCCTGCACGCCACCGTGGACCGCTCCACGTGGACGCCCGGCGCGGTCTTCGACCTCGTCGGCAAGGCCGGTCAGGTCGAGCGGCTGGAGCTGGAGAAGACGCTCAACATGGGCGTCGGCATGATCGCGATCGTCCCCGCCGACTCGGTGGACGCCGCGCTGACGACGCTGGCCGACCGCGGGGTCGACTCCTGGGTCGCCGGTGAGATCACCGACCGCGGCGACCACACCACGGGCGCCGAGCTGACCGGCGACTACGCACGCTAAAGGGGCCGTCGTGCGCCGGGCGGCCCGCCCGGCGCACGACGAACAGCACCATGGGGAGCCGGACCAGGACACACAGAACCCGGCCCGGGGCATGCCCGGACCGGGTTGATGTGTCAGCGCGAGGTCAAGCGCCGCGGCGCTGTGACGACGGACCGGACTGATCGTCCTGATCCTCGTCATCGTCCTGGTTGTAGCGATCCGCGTACTGTGCGTACGGGTCATCTTCCTCGTCGTCGTCCTCGAACGGCTCTGCGTTCGGTGGCTGACTCGAAGGCGATGCGCCCAGCTCATTGGCCAGACGCGACAGGTCCGTCCCGCCGCTGCTGTACTTCAGCTGGCGGGCGACCTTGGTCTGCTTGGCCTTTGCCCGGCCGCGCCCCATGGCTCGACCCCCTCGGTGACGGGGCTCGACGGCCCCAGAGTCTTGACACGCGTTCATGTTTCAGGACGGACTCTCGGCAGAGAGACCGTGCCTGTAGAGCTTTAACGGTACCTGCTTCCGTGGCCATACGGTACGCCGCCCGCATTCCGGTCCCGGCACAGGGTCGGCCAGAAGCCCCGTCCTCCCTGGTCAACTGCGATTTTAACCTCTTGTGGAGGTACGACCCGCCGACCGGCGTGAGTCTTGTCTCGCCGGCCGGCGGGCCGCATGGCGCTCATGGCGCTCCGTGCCGCCCCCCGGTCAGTGGGCGCGCGCCTCCGCCATCCGCTGTTCGGCGAGCCGGTCGGCCGCCGCGGCCGGCGGAATCCCATCTGCCTTCGCACGTGCGAATATTTCCAGCGTGGTGTCGAAGATCTTCGTCGCCTTCGCCTTGCACCGGTCGAAGTCGAACCCGTGCAGCTCGTCGGCCACCTGGATCACGCCACCGGCGTTGACCACGTAGTCGGGCGCGTAGAGAACCGACCGGTCGGCCAGGTCCTTCTCCACGCCCGGGTGCGCGAGCTGGTTGTTGGCCGCGCCGCACACCACCTTCGCGGTGAGCACCGGGACGGTGTCGTCGTTCAGCGCGCCGCCGAGCGCGCACGGCGCGTAGACGTCCAGGCCCTCGGTACGGATCAGCGCCTCGGTGTCCGCCACCACGGTGACCTCGGGGTGCAGACCGGTGATCCGGCGCAGCGACTCCTCACGGACGTCGGTGATCACGACCTCGGCACCGTCGGAGAGCAGGTGCTCGACGAGGTGGTGGCCCACCTTGCCGACGCCGGCGACGCCGACCTTGCGGCCGCGCAGCGTCGGGTCGCCCCACAGGTGCTGGGCCGAGGCCCGCATGCCCTGGAAGACGCCGAACGCGGTGAGCACCGAGGAGTCGCCCGCGCCGCCGTTCTCGGGGGAGCGGCCGGTGGTCCAGCGGCACTCCCGGGCGACGACGTCCATGTCGGCGACATAGGTGCCGACGTCGCAGGCGGTGACGTAGCGGCCGCCGAGCGAGGCGACGAACCGGCCGTAGGCGAGGAGGAGTTCCTCGCTCTTGATCCTGTCCGGGTCGCCGATGATGACGGCCTTGCCGCCACCGTGGTCGAGGCCGGCGAGGGCGTTCTTGTACGACATCCCGCGCGACAGGTTCAGTGCGTCGGCGACGGCGTCCGCCTCGGAGGCGTACGGGTAGAAGCGGGTACCGCCGAGGGCCGGGCCCAGGGCGGTGGAGTGGAGGGCGATGACGGCCTTGAGGCCACTGGCACGGTCCTGGCAGAGCACGACTTGCTCGTGGCCCCCCTGATCCGAGTGGAACAGGGTGTGCAGGACGCCGTTAGTCACATCGGTCACTGTGGTGACTCCCAAACAACGAAGCGGCGGAGGGCCCTCCTGGGGGTGGGGAGGGCCCCGGACCGACCGGCACGGCCGGTCCGATGGGCAAGAGCGTAAGTCCTCCGGCGGCGCGGATCTGCCCCCGCGCGAAGGATCACCCCCTGAGGGTGCGCCGCCGTGACACGATGCGCTGCATGTCGGTGGTGTCTTCGGTGCTCGTCCCTTACACGTCCTACCTCCGGGTCTACGAGCCGCTCGCCGCATTCGCCGAGCCCGAGCGGAGTCACTGGGCGCGCTACGCGCAACGCGAGCACCTCCCCACGGCCCAGGACGAACTGCGCCGCTCGCTGGCCGGCCTGGCGTCGACGCCGCCGGTCGGGGTGCCCGTGCACGAGAGCGGCGACGCGTTCGTGGCGGAGCTGGACGGGGTGCTGTGCGTCTGCCCGTGGCGGACCAGGCTGCGGGGCTGGCTGGCTCTGGAGGAACTGGGGGGCATGTTTCCGGCCAACGTGCTGGACGTCCTGCTGCCCGCGGTGGTGCGCGGCCAGGCGGCGGCCGACCACGAGCGCTGGCAGCGGCGCCACCCGGACGCGAGGCCGTGGATCCGCACCACGGTGTGGCAGGTCCCGGTGCGCTGGTTCGTCCTCTTCCACGACGAGGAGCGGGAGTACACGGCGGCGGACGAGGGCGGGTCCGCGCCGGTCCTGCGCTACCGCACGCCGATGGTCGAGGCCCGGCGCCGGCTGGCGCGGGCACTGCGGACCCTGCGCGGACACGTCCCCGAGGGCCCGCTGACCGAGGGCCTGGTGGGCGTGGGGCGCTGGCTGGAGGAGTTCCATCCGCGCTCCCTGGTCGAGCTGGACTACGGGGGGCTCGTGCACGCTCTGCCGGCGGAGCGCCTCGCCGGGGACCGGTCGGCGGCGGACGTGGCGGAGGGCCTCACCGCACTGCGGGACGGCGACAGCGAGGGTGCGGGGGAGGCGTACGCGCGGCTGGCGGAGCGCTGGCGGGCGGTCCGGGACCTCCGGTTCACCAATTGACGTGAAAAGGCCCACAGCGGCATCAAGGTGACGGAACCGGGGCATCCTTCATCCAGGACGGCCGAGAGGCCGGCGGACGGGCCGCGAGGCCGGACCGCACGGAAGGAGGAGGGAGCCGGGCTGCCTCGACGGAGGGCGGCGAAGGGGGCTCGACAAACAGTTGACGGGCCGTGAACCTGTGTCCTGTGCGACGCGTGTGATGTGAGAGGCGGAAGAGTACGTCGCTGGGCCCGGGACCTACGTCCTGAACCGGGCCTTTGCCTCAAGCGTGATGGACAGCACTAACGGGGCCCTTGCGCCTATCCCTACCCCTCATGCCAAAATAGGACAAGGAGTCCGGGGAGGGCTCCTTCTGTCCAAGTAAGGGCGGAATGCTCGACATTGCACTCTATGGGGGGTCTGACGGCTCCTGATCGCTCTGTGACTGATCGTCACTGGGGCGTGACTGTCCGCTATGGCATGGTCCATCGGCTTCCGTCGCTGATGAACACCTGGGAGGGCAATTCCATCGGTTTGGCCGACGTGGCTGGGCGGATGGTGTAGTTGTAGTGCCGAGGACAAGCCGTTCGTCCTATAACCGACTCGGCCCGCGTCCGCCATTTCGGGCAACGCGGGTCAAGGTGCAGAATTTAGAGGAAAGAACCGAGAATGTTCGGTTCTCCCGAGGAGGCCGCTCATGACCGCTCGCACCCCTGATGCCGAGCCGCTGCTGACCCCGGCTGAGGTTGCCACGATGTTCCGCGTGGACCCGAAGACGGTCACCCGTTGGGCCAAGGCTGGCAAGCTCACGTCCATCCGCACGCTCGGTGGACATCGCCGGTACCGCGAGGCAGAGGTCCGCGCACTGCTTGCGGGTATTCCGCAGCAGCGCAGCGAGGCCTGACACACCCCTGCCGCGCAGCAATACAGCAGCACAGCATCACAATCCGGGCAGCTGCCAGGTCCCCCAACCCCAGCCGCCCACCCATAGCTCCACTCGACGGACGCCTGCCCCAACGGGCGTCATACCTGTGTTCCGCGGGTGTCGTCGTATCGATCGCGCTGGACTCCGCCGGGTCCAGCGCGATCTTTTTATGCCCCGGGCGGGTCTTCTCGGGCCGCCCGGGCCCCCTGGGATGGCCGCTCCAGAACCGGGCGGTCGGTCGGCTTCAGGGGGTCGGCGGGGGTCTTCGTGGGGCTGTGAGCGGGTCTGTGCGGGAGTGTGGGTGAGCGTCCCGGACGGGGTGGGGGCGCGGTCGGGACGCGGTGGGACAGCCCCGGACGGAACGGTCCTCGTGAGCCTGCCACCCCCGTGCAATTGCACATATTAAATTCACCAGTTGTAGGGGAGGCGTAAGATCCCCCGGTCTGAAAACTCTTTCGGTGACTACCGTCACACCGCCCGATGCTTGCCAACGTCGAGCCTGCCACTGGCCGGACGCGGAGTCATCCGGCCGATGGTCATGTCGCGGAGGGTCTTTCGGCCCCGTCCTCTGCCGCGCTCTCGTGCTCGTCCGGCCGTCCGGCGGGGTCCCGGCGTCCGGTGGCGGCCTGCGGGGCGTCAAAGGGGCCGGTGGGCGCTCCCCGCTCTCCGTCCTCCCCGGGCTCCATGGCGAGGCGCAGGAGGCGATGGCAGACCGCACAGTGCCGGGTGAGGTGGCGATAGGCGGAAGCGGCCGCCAGGTGGGCGCGCAGCAGTGCGCGGGTCTCGTGTCGTGCTGTGGACGCGGACATACGAGCCACCTCCCGGTGGGCCCGGCCGTCCCCCGCCGTGGGGAGCGCCGAGGGAAACAGGGACAGCCTCTGCTTCTACGGGGTACCCGCGGCAGATGCCGCCGTCAAGAAGCGGGGCACGACGCGAGAAAGCCCGGATCGAAGACGATCCGGGCTTTCCTCTACTGCGGTCCTGACGGGATTTGAACCCGCGGCCTCCACCTTGACAGGGTGGCGAGCACTCCAAACTGCTCCACAGGACCAGGTTTTCGCCGCTTGCCTTGCGGCTTGCTGCGAAACCAGACTGTACAGGAGGTGGGAGGCCCAGGTCGACTTCACTCCTGGTGGTGACTCCGTCACCGCCTCCCGGGCCTCGCCGGAACCCCCGCGCCAGGGTGCGAGGGGCCTTCGCGTCAGGGCGCGAGGGCGTCGATCGCCTTCACGATCCGCTTGTCCGAGACGGGGAACGCGGTGCCCAGGGCATGCGCGAAGTAACTGACCCGCAGCTCCTCGATCATCCAGCGGACGTCCAGCACCTCCTGCGGCACCGGCCTGCCCTGCGGGAGCTGTTCGAGCAGCCAGGCGTACTCGTCCTGCATCTCGTGGACCTTCGCCATCCGCGTGGTGTCGCGCTGCACGGCCGTCGGCATCTGCTGGAGCCGCCGGTCGGCCGCCACGAGATAGCGCATCAGGTCCGGCAGCCGGCGCAGGCCGGTGGCCGAAACGAAACCGGACGGTACGAGTCTGGCCAGCTGCTCGCGCACGTCAGCGACGTTGGCCACCAGCGTCAGGCTGCTGGTCGACTTCAGACGGCGCTCGCAGGCCTGCCAGGCGGCCAGGACCTGCTGCACCTGGTCGATCGTGCGGACGGTCAGGTCCACCAGATCGGCGCGCACCTTGTCGTACAGCGTCCGGAACGCCTTCTCGTCCCACGCGGGACCGCCGTGCGCGGCGATCAGCCGGTCGGCCGCGGCGGTGGCGCAGTCCTCGAAGAGGGCCTGGACCGAACCGTGCGGATTACGGGACAGGGCCAGCTTCTGCTGGTTGGAGAGCCGGTCCGAGGCGAACTTCGCCGGGTGCACCGGGATGTTCAGCATGATCAGCCGCCGGGTGCCGCGCCACATGGCCTGCTGCTGCTCGGCCTCGGTGTCGAAGAGCCGTACGGCCACGGTCTCGCCCTGGTCGACGAGGGCCGGATACGCCTTCACCGGCTGCCCGGCCCGACGCGTCTCGAAGACCTTGTTCAGCGTCCCGATCGTCCAGTCGGTCAGCCCGGACCGCTCGATGGACTCACCGGACGGCCCGGCGGTCGCCGCGGCGGCCTTGGAGAGCGCCTGGCGGGCCTTCGGCCGCAGCCGGAGCTTCAGGGCCTCCAGGTCCTTGTCCTCGGCGACCTTGCGCCGCCGCTCGTCGACGATCCGGAACGTGATCTTCAGGTGGTCCGGAACGCGGGAGAGGTCGAAGTCGTCGGCCGTGACCGGCACCCCGACCATCCGCTGGAGCTCCCGGGCCAGGGTCTGCGGCAGCGGCTCCTGGAGCGGGACCGCCCGGTCGAGGAACTTGTCCGCGTAGTTCGGAGCCGGGACGTAATGCCGGCGGACCGGCTTCGGCAGCGAGCGGATCAGCTCGGTGACGACCTCCTCGCGCAGCCCCGGGATCTGCCAGTCGAAGCCCTCGGACGTGACCTGGTTGAGCACCTGGAGCGGCACGTGCACGGTCACGCCGTCCGCGTCCGCGCCGGGCTCGAACTGGTACGTCACCTTGAACTTGAGCTTCCCCTGCCGCCAGGAGTCCGGGTAGTCGTCCTTGGTGACGGCCCCGGCCTTCTCGTTGATGAGCATGGAGCGCTCGAAGTCGAGTGCGTCCGGCTCCTCGCGCTTCTTGTTCTTCCACCAGGAGTCGAAGTGCGCCCCGGACACGATGTGCCCGGGAATCCGCTGGTCGTAGAAGTCGAAGAGCGTCTCGTCGTCCACGAGGATGTCGCGGCGCCGCGCCCGGTGCTCCAGCTCCTCGACCTCGCCGAGGAGCTTGCGGTTGTCATGGAAGAACTGGTGGTGGGTGCGCCAGTCGCCCTCGACCAGGGCGTTGCGGATGAACAGATCCCGCGAGGCCTCCTGGTCGATACGTCCGAAATTGACCTTGCGCTGAGCGACGATCGGCACCCCGTACAGGGTGACCCGCTCGTACGCCATCACCGCCGCCTGGTCCTTCTCCCAGTGCGGCTCGCTGTAGGTGCGCTTCAGCAGGTGCTCGGCGAGGGGCTCGATCCACTCGGGCTCGACCCTGGCGTTGACCCGCGCCCACAGCCGGGAGGTCTCCACCAGCTCCGCCGACATCACGAACCGCGGCTGCTTCTTGAACAGCGCCGACCCGGGGAAGATCGCGAACTTGGCGTTGCGCGCGCCCACGTACTCGTTCTTCTCGGTGTCCTTCAGCCCGATGTGCGACAGCAGCCCGGCCAGCAGCGAGGTGTGCACCGCCTGCTCGGGGATGGACGCCTCCGCCTTGGGCTCCTCGACGGTGATGTCCATCTGCTTGGCAACCGTACGCAGTTGCGCGTAGATGTCCTGCCATTCGCGGATGCGCAGGAAGTTCAGGTACTCCTGCTTGCACATCCGGCGGAACGCGGACGAGCCACGCTCCTTCTGCTGCTCGCGGACGTAGGCCCAGAGGTTCAGGTACGCCAGGAAGTCAGACGTCTCGTCCTTGAACCGGGCGTGGTTCTGGTCGGCCTGCGTCTGCTTCTCCGCCGGCCGCTCGCGCGGGTCCTGGATGGAGAGCGCCGCGGCGATGACCATGACCTCGCGGGCGCAGCCGTTCTTGTCGGCCTCGATGACCATGCGGGCCAGGCGCGGGTCGAGGGGCAGCTGGGAGAGCTTGCGGCCCAGCGGCGTCAGGCGCTTCTTCGGATCCTTCTCGCCCGGATCAAGGGCCCCCAGCTCCTGGAGGAGCTGCACGCCGTCGCGGATGTTGCGGTGGTCCGGCGGGTCGATGAAGGGGAACTTCTCGATGTCGCCGAGCCCGGCGGCGGTCATCTGGAGGATGACGGAGGCCAGGTTGGTCCGCAGGATCTCCGGGTCGGTGAACTCCGGCCGGGTGACGAAGTCGTCCTCCGAGTACAGCCGGATGCAGATGCCGTCCGACGTACGGCCGCAGCGGCCCTTGCGCTGGTTGGCGCTGGCCTGGGAGATCCGCTCGATCGGCAGCCGCTGGACCTTGGTGCGGTGGCTGTAGCGGGAGATACGGGCGTTGCCCGGGTCGATCACGTACTTGATGCCGGGGACCGTCAGCGAGGTCTCGGCCACGTTGGTCGCGAGGACGATGCGGCGTCCCGTGTGGCGCTGGAACACCCGGTGCTGCTCGGCGTGCGAGAGGCGCGCGTAGAGGGGGAGCACCTCGGTATGTCTGAGGTTCCGCTTGTTCAGCGCGTCCGCCGTGTCCCGGATCTCGCGCTCACCGGAGAGGAAGACCAGGACGTCGCCGGGGGCCTCGTGGCCCAGCTCGTCCACGGCGTCGCAGATCGCGGTGATCTGGTCGCGGTCGGAGTCCGCCGTGTCCTCGTCGACCCCCTCCAGGAGAGGGCGGTAGCGGACCTCCACGGGATACGTCCGCCCGCTGACCTCCACGATCGGGGCCTCGCCGAAGTGGCGGGCGAACCGCTCGGGGTCGATGGTCGCCGAGGTGATGACGACCTTCAGGTCGGGGCGCTCGGGCAGCAGCCGGGCCAGATAGCCGAGCAGGAAGTCGATGTTGAGGGACCGCTCGTGGGCCTCGTCGATGATGATCGTGTCGTACGCCAGCAGCTGGCGGTCCGTCTGGATCTCGGCGAGCAGGATGCCGTCCGTCATCAGCTTCAGGTACGTCGACTCCGGGTTCACCTGGTCGGTGAAGCGGACCTTCCAGCCGACCGTCTCGCCCAGCGGCGTCCTCAGCTCTTCCGCGACGCGCTCGGCGACCGTACGGGCGGCGATCCGGCGGGGCTGGGTGTGCCCGATCATCCCCCGGACGCCGCGCCCCAGCTCCATACAGATCTTGGGGATCTGCGTGGTCTTCCCGGACCCGGTCTCACCGGCGACGATCACGACCTGGTGGTCGCGTATCGCCTCCAGGATCTCGTCCTTCTTCTGGCTGACCGGCAGCTCTTCCGGGTACGACAGGGCCGGCAGCCGGGCCGCGCGTGCCGCGAGCCGTTCGGCCGCCTTGCCCACCTGGGCCGCGATCTCGTCCAGCACGGACTGGCGGGCCTCGGGCTTGCGGATGCGGCGCGCTCCTTCGAGGCGCCGGCCGAGCCGGTTCGCGTCACGGAGCGAGAGCTGTCCGAGCTGGGACTGGAGATCGGCAAAGGAAGTAGACATACGGATGCCAGGATCTCACCCGGGCCCGCGCAGTGGCGACCTCATTTCGCGCGGCCTGCGTCACGCGGCACGTACCATTCCCGGCAGTCGAACGCTCGTCACCGCCGCGCACGCGAGAAAGGCCCGGTCCCGTGTCCCGTACACAGTGGTGGAGCCTGACGGCGCTGCTCGCGGTCGTCGTGGGGCTGCTGTGCGGACCGGCGGCGACGGCGGTGTCCTCCGGAGCCGCACCCGGGGGTTCTGCGCCTTCCGCCTCCGCCCCGGTCTCCGTCGAGCAGGCCCGGACCCGGGCCCGGGCGCAGGCCCCGGTCGTCGAAGCCGCCGACGCGGACACCCGTGTCCCCGGCTGCGGGAAGCTCCGCGACCACGAGGGCGAGCCCGGCCTCCCCTCCCGTGCCCGGACCGCGTACGACCAGGCACCGGGCCTCGCCCCGTGGGGGCTGCCCGCCGCGACGGGCGCGCTGCCCGCCGAGCCGCCTCCGGGGATACGGGTCAGGGCGCCGGTCCCCGTCACACCGTCCCCGGTCGAGCTCTCCGTGCTGAGGGTGTAGGCGGGCACCGCCCGCCCGCCCCGCACCCTTCCTTTTCTCTCCCGCACCATCAGCACGGAGTGCCGCATGCCCACGCCCAAGAAGTCCACGCCCAAGAAGTCCGCGTCCGGTTCGAAGAAGCCCCTCGCCTACGGCGCCGCGATCGTCGTCGCCGCCGGTCTCCTCGGCTTCGCCTCCTACCAGGCCACCGCCCCCGACGACACCGCCCCGGACACCTCCTCCGCCCCGGCCGCCGAGGTCTCCGCCGACCCGAACGAGGGCGTCTACCCGGAGCTGGCGAAGCTCGCCCGCCGGGACGCGGACGACAAGCTGGCCACCGGCCGCGCCGACGCCCCGGTCGTCCTGATCGAGTACGCCGACTTCAAGTGCGGCTACTGCGGCAAGTTCGCCCGGGACACCGAGCCGGAGCTGATCGAGAAGTACGTGAAGGACGGCACGCTGCGCATCGAGTGGCGCAACTTCCCGATCTTCGGCGAGGAGTCCGAGAACGCCGCGCGCGCCGCCTGGGCCGCCGGGCAGCAGGACCGCTTCTGGGAGTTCCACCGCGCCGCCTACGCCGAAGGGGCGAAGGAGAAGGGCTTCGGCAAGGACCGGGTCAAGGCGCTTGCCGAGGAGGCGGGCGTGAAGGACCTGGACCGGTTCATGAAGGACCTCGACGGCAAGCCCGCCAGGGAGGCCGTCACGAAGGACCAGGAGCAGGCGTACGGGATCGGCGCGACGTCCACCCCGTCGTTCCTGATCAACGGCCGCCCGATCGCGGGAGCGCAGCCGGACGAGACGTTCACGCGGGCCATCGAGGACGCCGCCGAGCAGGCGAAGGCGACGACCGCCGGCAACGGCACCGGGGACTCCGCCAAGTGACGGCGGACATCGGCTACTTCGCGGCCTTCCTCGGCGGGCTGCTCGCCCTGGTCAGCCCGTGCAGCGCGCTGCTGCTGCCGGCCTTCTTCGCGTACTCCATCGACTCCACCTCCCGGCTGCTGGCCCGTACCGGCATCTTCTACGCCGGGCTCGCCACGACCCTCGTCCCGCTCGGCGCGGCCGGCAGCTACGCGGGCCGCCTCTTCTACGGCCACCGCGACGCCCTCGTCACGGGCGCGGGCTGGCTGATCATCGGGCTCGGCGTCGCGCAGATCGTCGGCCTCGGCTTCGCGTCCCGGCGCATCGCGGCGCTCAGCGGCCGGATCCGCCCCACCACCGCGTTCTCCGTGTACGCCCTGGGCGCGGTCTACGGCCTGGCCGGATTCTGCGCGGGCCCGATCCTCGGCAGCGTCCTGACCGTCGCGGCGGTCAGCGGCAGCCCCGTCTACGGCGGGCTGCTGCTGGCGGTCTACGCGCTCGGGATGGCCGTACCGCTCTTCGTGCTCGCCCTGCTCTGGGAACGCTTCGACCTCGGCCGCCGGGCATGGCTGCGCGGCCGGGCCGTCCGGCTCGGCCGGTTCGAGCTGCACACCACGTCGCTGCTGTCGGGGCTGTTCTTCATCGGCCTCGGCGCGCTGTTCCTGGTGTACGACGGGACGACCGCGCTGCCCGGTCTGCTGGGGGTCGACGACTCGTTCGCGGTCGAGCAGTGGGCGCAGCGGCTCGGCGAGCGGGTGTCGGACGTGGTGGCGCTGGTCGCGGTGGCACTGGTGGCGCTGCTGGTCCTGGGCGTACGGGCCTGGCGTCGGCGCCGCACCCCCGAGGGGGCCGAGGAAGTCAGGGAGAACGAGAAGGTGTGACACGGCGAAGGCCCCGTCCGCCGGACGGGGCCTTCGAGTGGTGGCTGGGGCCGGGATCGAACCGGCGACCTATCGCTTTTCAGGCGATCGCTCGTACCAACTGAGCTACCCAGCCACGCAGCCGCTGGGGCTGCAGCGGTCCTGACGGGATTTGAACCCGCGGCCTCCACCTTGACAGGGTGGCGAGCACTCCAAACTGCTCCACAGGACCAAGCAATGTGCGAAACGAGTCTCGCACACGGTGAAACGTGCCCCCAACGGGATTCGAACCCGTGCTACCGCCTTGAAAGGGCGGCGTCCTGGGCCACTAGACGATGAGGGCTATTGGCCCGCCTGTTCGCTTTGCAGCGCGTCGGGGACGAGAGAAGCATATGGGATGGGTGGAGCTATCGCCAAAACGGTTTACGGCGAGGGCGTCGGGCGCGCCGGGGAGCGGGTCGGGGAGGGCGGGGAAGCCGGGGACGGGCCGGGTGGGACGGTGGCGTCCTTCTTCAGGTTCTCCTCCGGAAGATGGCGGCTGACCTCGGCGGTCGTCAGTCCGAGACCGCCCAGCGTGATCTCGTCCCAGGCCTGGAGCCGGCGGGTGGAACGGTCCATGTAGAGCACCGACGCGTGCACCTTCTCCGGCTTCTCGTTCTGCACGGCGCGCAGTCCGCCACCGCCCGTGGAGCCCTCGACCTTCAGCCGCGTGCCGAGCTTCAGCTGTTCGTTGATCCTGCGGTGGAGGTGGCCGGACAGCACCAGCGGGACCGTGCCGTCGGTCTCCCGGGCGGTGTTCGGGTCGTGGGCGACGGCGATGTCGGCCGGGGTGCCGGCCCGCTCCTGGTCGCGCAGCGCGGAGGCCAGGCGCGCGCCCTCCAGCTGGGCGGCCTGCTTGCCGCCCACCGGAGCGGTCCGGTCCGGGGTGAAGGAGACGTCGCCGGTGCCCGCGATCCGCAGTCCGCCGACGTTCACCGCCTTGCCGTCGTCGAGGACGCGAACGTTCGCGAACTTCTCCAGATAGGCCTGGGTGATCGGCGAGTCGTGGTTTCCGCGCACCCACACGTAGGGCGCGCCGAGGTCGCGGATCGGGTCGAGGAAGCCGTTCTCCGGGGCGGAGCCGTGGTCCATCGTGTCGCCGGAGTCGACGATGACGTCGATCTCGTACTGCTCGACGAGCGAGGCGATGATGTGCCAGGCGGCCGGGTTGAGGTGGATGTCGGAGACGTGCAGGACCCGGATGGTGCCGGGGTCGGGCTGGTAGACGGGGAGCGTGGAGGTCGCGTCGTACAGCTTGGTGACGTTGGTGACCAGGCGGGCCAGTTCCTGCTGGTAGATGTCGAACTCGGTGACGATGGAGCGGGCGTCGCCGACCAGGGACGGGGCGCTGGAGAGCAACCCGGAGAACTTCGGCTCCAGGACGGACTTCGGGTTCCAGGTGGCGTACGCGCTGACGCCGGACGCGGCCAGCAGGGCGAGGGCGAGCCCGCCGGCGGCCAGGGCGCGGCGGGGGCGGCGGTAGACGACGAGGCCGAGCGCGGTCGCGCCGGAGACGACGGCGACGCAGGAGCGTACGGCCAGCTCCCGGGTGCCGGCGGCGACGTCCCGGGTGACCTCGGCCTGGAGGCTGGAGAACCGTTCCGGCCGGTCGACCAGGGCCTGGGAGCGTTCGGGGTCGAGGCGGTCCACGTCCACGTCCAGCCGGAGCGGCGCGATGTGCGAGTCCAGCTCCAGGGCCCCGAGCGGGGACACGTTGATCTTGCTGCCGCCGGTGAGGGAGGGGCGCAGCGTCATGTTGGTGTCCATGGGGCCGACCGGCGTGCGGATGCTGCCCACGGCGAGCAGCCCCAGCCAGGCCCCCAGCACGACGACGGCGAGCATGCCGAGGGCGCGGAGGCCGGGGCGGCGGGCGGGGCCCGTCAGGTCGCCGGGGGCCGCGGTGCCGGTGCGGGAGCCGACCGGGGTGCGGGGCCGGGGCTTCGGGCGGACGAGCTGGACGAGGCGGTGCCGGACGCGGTCGGCTGCGGCACGGAACGGGACGCGGACCATTGGGCCCGTATGCCCCGGCAGGGCCTCCGCCATGCCGGACGGCGGCCGCGGTCATGAGTCCGGGACGGTCGCCACCTGCCCGCACCCGGCCCCCGTACGCGACAATGGCCGGGTGCTGGAGATGACGCGGGAACAGTTCGAGGAGCTGGTGAGCCAGGCTCTGGACCGCATTCCGCCTGAGCTGACGCGGCTGATGGACAACGTGGCGGTGTTCGTCGAGGACGAACCGGAGCCCGGCGACCCCGACCTGCTCGGGCTCTACGAGGGCACCCCGCTCACCGACCGCGGTGAGTGGTACGCCGGGGTGCTGCCGGACCGGATCACCATCTACCGGGGGCCGACGCTGCGGATGTGCGAGTCGCAGGAGGACGTCGTCGCGGAGACCGAGATCACCGTGGTCCACGAGATCGCCCACCACTTCGGCATCGACGACGAGCGGCTCCACGCCCTGGGGTACGGGTGAGCGAGCAGGCTCCGGAGGAGCTGCCGGAGCCCGGTCCGCCCGCCGCACCGCAGGGCCGGGCGCTGGCGGCGATCGCGGCCGGCGGCGCGCTGGGAGCGCTGGCACGCTACGGGGCCCTGGTGCTGTGGCCGGGCGCGGACGGCTTCCCGTGGACGGTGTTCGTCGTCGACGTGAGCGGCTGTGCCCTGATCGGCGTGCTGATGGTGCTCACCGTCGAGCGGGGCCGGGTGACGCATCCGCTGGTGCGGCCCTTCCTCGGCGTCGGCGTGCTCGGCGGCTTCACGACCTTCTCGACGTACGCGGCCGGCGTCTCGGACCTGCTGGTGCGTCAGGAGGGCGCGGTGGCGATGGCGTACGCGGTGGCGACGCTGGCGGCCGCGCTCGGCGCGGTGTGGGCGGGGGTCGTGGCGACGCGGACCTGGCTGGACCGGGGTGCCCGGGGTGAGGGGCGGGCCGCGTGAACTGGCTGCTGGTGGCGATCGGCGGGGCGGTCGGCGCGCCCCTGCGCTATCTGACGGACCGTGCGGTGCAGGCGCACCAGGGGCCGGGCATCCCGTACGTCTTCCCGTGGGGCACCTTCACGGCGAACATGGCGGGCAGTCTGCTGCTCGGGCTGCTGACCGGCGCCGCGGTGTCCTCCCCGGCGCACGCCCTGCTGGCGACGGGCCTGTGCGGGGTGCTGACGACGTACTCGACGTTCTCTTACGAGACCCTCCGCCTGGCCGAGACGGGCCGGGGCTTCCTGGCCGCGGCCAACGTACTGGTGTCGCTGCTGGCGGGCCTGGGCGCGGTGTTCCTGGGGGTGGAACTGGCGGGCGGGGCCGGGGGGTAGCGGGGCCGCTCAGGGGGGCGTCGCGCGGGCGCGTTCGGCGGTGCCGGGGCGGGGGTCCCGCGCGGTGCCCGGTGGCTGCTTCGGGGGGCGTCGCGCGGGCGCGTGGCGTTTCGGGCGTGTCTCCGGCGGGGTCGGGGGAGTTGGGCACGGTGCGACGCCGTACCGCTCGCTCCTGACGTCCCGCTCCGCCCGGCGCCGTGCTCCCCGCTCCAGGTCTCCGCTCCCTCGCTCCCGCCCCGGAGGTGCCACTCGTGCGCCAGTTGTCCGCCCCTGTCCGCTGGGCAGCCGTCACCGCGCTGACGATCGCCGCGTCCACCGGCTGTATGAGCGTCGGCGAGGACGGCGCCGGAGGGCCGGGGCCCTCACCGTCCGCCGGCCCGAAGGGGTCCGTCGCCGATCCGGCCGGGGACACGGTGTCCGGCTCCGGGCAGGCCGGCCGGCGCGTCGGGGACGCCCACCCCCACTCGGACCGGGCCGCCCCCGGGGACAGCCCGAGCCCGGACGCGTCCCGTGCCGTGCCGTCGGTCACTCCCAAGGGCTCGCGTCCCGAACCGGGCGCTCCGGTGCCCACCCGGGGCGGCCCGCCGCCCTCGCCGACGCCTTCGACGCCGGGTCCGGGGGAGCCGCCGCCCACCACTCCGGAGCCGCCGGCCCCGCCGACGCCCGATCCGGACCCGGAGCCCGAGCCGGAGCCCACCGATCCGCCGGAACCGTCCCCCTCGGCATCGCCCGCCGCACAGCTGCGGACCCATGCGATGAGCGGACCGGAGGCCGCTGGGCCGTTGCGGACTCCGGAGGCATCACCGCAGGTGGGGCCGGTGTAGGTGGGGGTTCGCCACGGCCGGTTTGCGCAATGTGGGTGAGGGTGCGTATGGTAGTAGATCGTTTGATCCCATTGCCCGGCGCCGACACAGAAGAGCGCCGTGTGGCGCGTACTCTCCCTTGCCGTGGCTGGACCGCATTGAGGCGGTCGAAATTGCGAATCACGGAGTTATGGGCGCGTGCCGAGACTCCGGAAGGTTTCGCATTTCGCATGTCAATTTCCAGTTCTGACCACACCGTCATGCCCGAGAACGTCGACAACGCCGAGCTCATCGAGCTCGTCGAGGCCGCTGTGACCGAGGCCCCCGCCGGCGCCACCGCCCCGGCCGCCGAGAAGACCGTCGCCGAGAAGACCGTCGCCGAGAAGACCGTCGCCGAGAAGGCCGTCGTCGCCGAGAAGTCGGTCGCCGACTTCATCACCGACGTGCGGGCCGACGCTCCCGCCGAGAAGACCGCGGACGCTGCCGACGAGACCGTGGCCTCCGCCGAGCCGATCGCGGACTCCGCCGACGAGGCCGACGCCGAGCCGACCATGACCTTCGGTGACCTGGGGCTGCCCGAGGGCATCGTCCGCAAGCTCGCGCAGAACGGTGTGACCGCCCCCTTCCCGATCCAGGCGGCGACCATCCCGGACGCCCTGGCCGGCAAGGACATCCTCGGCCGCGGCCGTACGGGCTCCGGCAAGACGCTCTCCTTCGGCCTGCCGCTGCTGGCCTCGCTCTCCGGTGGCACCACCGAGAAGAAGAAGCCGCGCGGCATCATCCTCACCCCGACCCGTGAGCTCGCGATGCAGGTCGCGGACGCGCTGCAGCCGTACGGCGACGTGCTCGGCCTCAAGATGAAGGTCGTCTGCGGCGGCACGTCGATGAGCAACCAGATCTACGCGCTGGAGCGCGGTGTCGACGTCCTCGTCGCCACCCCGGGCCGTCTGCGCGACATCATCAACCGCGGCGCCTGCTCCCTGGCGAGCGTCCAGGTCGCCGTCCTCGACGAGGCCGACCAGATGTCCGACCTGGGCTTCCTGCCCGAGGTCACCGAGCTGCTCGACCAGATCCCCGGTGGCGGTCAGCGGATGCTCTTCTCCGCCACCATGGAGAACGAGATCGGCACGCTGGTCAAGCGCTACCTCTCCAACCCGGTGACGCACGAGGTCGACAGCGCGCAGGGCAACGTCACGACCATGTCGCACCACGTCCTCGTCGTGAAGCCGAAGGACAAGGCGCCGGTCACGGCCGCCATCGCCGCCCGCAAGGGCCGCACGATCATCTTCGTCCGCACCCAGCTGGGCGCGGACCGCATCGCCGAGCAGCTCATCGAGTCCGGCGTGAAGGCCGACGCGCTGCACGGCGGCATGACCCAGGGCGCCCGTACGCGGGTCCTGGAGGACTTCAAGAAGGGCTACGTCAACGCGCTCGTCGCGACCGACGTCGCCGCCCGCGGTATCCACGTCGACGGCATCGACCTGGTCCTGAACGTGGACCCGGCCGGTGACCACAAGGACTACCTGCACCGCTCGGGCCGTACCGCCCGTGCCGGCAAGTCCGGCGTCGTCGTCTCGCTGGCTCTCCCGCACCAGCGCCGCCAGATCTTCCGCCTGATGGAGGACGCGGGCGTCGACGCCTCGCGCCACATCGTCCAGGGCGCGGGCGTCTTCGAGCCGGAGGTCGCCGAGATCACCGGCGCCCGTTCCCTCACCGAGGTCCAGGCCGACTCCGCGAACAACGCCGCCAAGCAGGCCGAGCGCGAGGCCGCCGACCTGACGAAGCAGCTGGAGCGCGTCCAGCGCCGCGCCGTCGAGCTGCGCGAGGAGGCCGACCGCCTGGTCGCCCGTGCCGCCCGCGAGCGGGGCGACGACCCCGAGGCCGCGGTGGCCGAGGTGGCCGCCGAGGCCGAGGCCGCCCTCGTGGCAGCCGTCTCCGTACCGGAGCAGCCGGCCGCCCGTGACGAGCAGCGCCGCGACGAGCGGGGCAACTACGAGCGCCGCGACAACCGCGGTGGCGACCGTGGTGGCTACCGCGGCGGCAACGACCGTCGTGACGACCGCCCGTCCGGTGGCTTCCGCTCCGGCGGCGGCGACCGTAGCGGTGACCGTCGGGACGACCGTGGTGGCCGTTCGTTCGAGCGTCGGGACAACGACCGTCCGGCGTTCAACCGTGACCGTCGTGACGAGCGCCCCTCCGGTGGCTTCCGCTCCGGCGGCAGCGACCGCCCGTTCAACCGTGACCGTCGCGACGACCGCCCCGCGGGCGGCTTCCGCTCGGGTGGCACCGACCGCCCGACCGGCCGTCGTGACGACCACCGCGGCGCCAACACCGGCACCAACACCGGTTCCTTCGGCCGCCGCGACGACAAGCCGCGCTGGAAGCGCAACGGCTGACCCCAGCCCGGCCGGCACCCGGCCGAGCAGGTCCGCCTGACAGACCGGCAGGGCCCGTACGCCACCGAACCGACTCGGTGACGTACGGGCCCTGTTGCTGTGTCCGCCCCCCGGGAGGCCGCCTCGGCCCGCCTCCCGGGACCCGTGACGGGCCCGACACCGATACCGGATCGGCTGTCAGGTCCGGGCGGGCTATGCTCGGGGGGTGATCAGTCGAGGGCCGTTAGCTCAATTGGTCAGAGCAGCGGACTTTTAATCCGTTGGTTGTGGGTTCGAGTCCCACACGGCCTACCGACAGCAGGGTGAGAAAACCTCCTCCGACCTGCTACTCAGCGCCTCGACCGGCTTCGGCCGGCGGGGCGCTCCGTCGTACCCGGCGGACACGTGCGGTCGCTCGCCCGCGAGACCGAGCCTGAACCGGTGCGCTCCTGCGGGGAGAAGAGGTCGACGCGCACGCGCCGAAAAGGGCGGGAACCGGAGAACCGGTTCCCGCCCTCTTCATCTGCTCAGCGGTTGCGGAGCTCGGCCAGGGTGTTGTCGAGGTCGGCGGCGCGGGGGCGGTTGTGAGGGAGCTTGGCGAGCATGGCGGCCATGCCGCAGGTGTTGGTGAGGGCGGAGAAGACCAGTCCGGCGGCGATGCCCGCCGAGAGGATCTGGAGCGCCGGGTGGACGAGGAGTCCGAGGAGGAGGCCGAGCAGGACGACGGTTCCGGCGGTGAAGCGGACCTGGCGTTCCATGCCCCAGGTGGCACGGGTGGTGCCCTGGGGGCGGTGCAGGTCGTGGCCGTCGGCTGCCCAGGCGCCGGTGCCGCCGGAGAGGGTGGCGGTGGGGATGTGGCTGTCGGCGAGGATGCGGCAGGCGTTCTCGGACCGTGCGCCGGAGGCGCAGACGACCAGGACGTCCCCGCGCTCGGCGGCGTGGCGGATGTCGGGCAGGGCCCGCTGGATCTGGTCCAGGGGGATGTTGAGGGCGCCGGGCAGGTGACCGCCCGCGTATTCGCCGGGGGTGCGGACGTCGATCACGGTCAGTTCGTGCAGGCGGGTGCGGGCTTCGACGGTGCCGAGGCTGGTGGGCGTGGTCATGGCGGGTGTCATCCTTTGCTGTCGGCGGGGCCCCCACATGGGGGAGTATATTACCCCTGGGGGTATCTGATGAGGAGTGATGATGGAGCTTGATCTGGCGGGTGCGGAGCTGAAAGCGGTCCTGAACCGGCTGCGCCGGGCGCAGGGGCAGATCTCCGGGGTGATCCGGATGATCGAGGAGGGGCGGGACTGCGAGGAGGTCGTGACGCAGTTGGCGGCGGCTTCCCGGGCACTGGACCGGGCCGGGTTCGCGATCATCGCCACCGGGCTTCAGCAGTGCCTGACCGAGATGGAGGACGGCAGCCGCAGCGGTGAGGACCGTGACGCGATGCGCGGCCGTCTGGAGAAGCTGTTCCTGTCCCTGGCCTGATCCGTCGGGCGGCGGGGGCGGCCGGTCTCACACGACTACGTCGACGAGCATCACGGCCGCCACCGCCAGCAGGACGAACGCGAAGACGCGTTGCAGGGTCTGTCCGGTGATCTTCGATGCGAGTCGTTTGCCGTCCCAGGCGCCGAGGATCGCGGCCCCGGTGAACGGGGCGATCACCTCCCAGCGCAGGTCCCCACCCGTCCCTGTCCGCGTGGTGAGGGCGGCCAGCGAGATGACGGTGATGACCAGCAGGCTGGTGCCCACCGCCTGCTTCATCCGCAGACCGAGCACACCCACCAGCGCCGGGACGGCCAGGAACCCGCCGCCCACGCCGAGGAACCCCGTCACAGCCCCGAGTCCGACGCCGGTACCGACCGCCTTGACGGGACGGGCCCGCTCGGGCGGCTCGGATGCGGCCGGGCGGAACATCCTCAGGGCGGCCAGCGCGGCGACGACCGAGAAGGCCCCGGTGAGCGCGGCGGCCGGCATGTGTCCGGCGGCGGCTCCGGCGAGGAAGGCGGGCACGATGCCCGCGAGCGCGAACAGCGCGCCGGTCTTCCAGGCGACGTTGCCGTCCCGGGCGTGGGCGTACAGGGCGGTCGCGGAGGTCGCGGTGACGATGATCAGGCTGGCCGTGGTCGCCGACGCCGGGGAGAAGCCGAGCAGGTAGATCAGGGCGGGGACCGCGAGCACGCTGCCGCCGCCGCCCAGGGCACCGAGGGCGAGACCGATGACGGCCCCGGCGATCAGAGCCAGGACGAGGGTGCTCACGCTATCGAGCCGCTGTTCCCGCGCTCGTCGACGACCGGGTGTCCGCCGGCCGCCCACGCGTTCATGCCGCCCTCCACATCGACCGCGTCCGCACCCCGTTCGACCAGGAGCTTCGCGGCCCGCTGGGAGCGTTGCCCACTGCGACAGATCACGACCAGCGGCCGCCCCTGCGCGGACGCGGGCAGCGCCGCGCCCGCGACCAGTCCCGTCAACGGGGCGTGCACGGCGTGCGGGGCGTGCCCGGCCTTCCACTCGGGCTTCTCCCGCACATCCAGCAGGACAGCTTGGGGCCGCTCACCGCCGGTGCGGGCGCGTGCCTCGTCCACGGAGAGGCGCGGCGCCTTGCGGTTGAAGAGGAACATCGTCGGTCTCACCTTTCTCTCGTACGGGCTTTCAGGGCCGGCTCAGCCGGTGATGACGGTCAGTCCCGCGTCGGTGGCGGCGTCGAACCCGTCGTCCACGGCCACGACCCGGCGTCCGGCGGCGTCCAGCAGGGAGGCGGCGATGCCCGCACGCATCCCGCCCGCGCAGTGCACCCAGACCGTGCCGTCCGGGACCTCGCCGACCCGGCGGTGCACCTCGTGGATCGGGATGTGGACCGAACCCTCGATCCAGCCCTCGGCCCGCTCGGAGTCACGACGCACGTCCAGCACCACGATCCCGTTCGTGTCCTGGGCCGCGAGCTGCGCGAACGTGGCCCGGGGGAACGAAGCCGGACTCACGCCGTCGGACAGCCACGCGGCGGGCCCGCCGGTCGCGGCGGCGGCCGGGCGGTCGATGCCGACCCGGACCAGCTCGCGCTGGGCGGCGGCCAGCTGCTCGGCGCTCTCGGCGAGCAGGGTGACGGGCTTGCCCCACGGGATCAGCCAGGCCAGATACGTCGCGAGCTTGCCGTCCGCCTCGAAGTTGAACGAGCCGGCCACGTGCCCCTCGGCGAAGGCGATCCGGTTACGCAGATCGACCACCCACTCCCCCGCCGCGAGCCGCGCGGCGATCTCCTTCGGGTCGGCGACGGTCGGCGGGGTCAGGTCGACGGGGGCGGGACCCTCCGCGTTGGCAGGGCCCATGTGCGCGTAGTAGGCGGGCACGTCCTCCAGTCCGGCGAGCAGCTCGGCGACGAAGGTGTCCACGTCCACGGTCAGCGCCGTGTTCGCGGCCTTCTCCTTGCCGATCGTCGTCGCGTCGCCGTCCGCCTGGGCGGAGGAGCAGAAGCTGCCGAACCCGTGTGTGGGCAGGACCGCCGTGTCGTCGGGCAGGGCATCGGCCAAGCGGTGCGCCGAGGCGTACTGGGCCCGGGCCAGCTGCTCGGTCAGCCGCGGCTCGACGAGGTCGGGCCGGCCCACCGTACCGATGAGCAGGGAGCCGCCCGTGAACGCGGCGACCGGACGCCCCTGCTCCTGCAGCACGTAGGCGGTGTGATGCGGCGTGTGCCCAGGAGTGGCGACGGCGGCCAGGGTGAGGGCGGCTCCGGTGTCGACGGCGACGGTGTCGCCGTCGGAGACCGGAGTCCTGGCGAAGGAGACGTTGGCGCCGGCCGGCACCAGGTAGGCGGCGCCCGTGATCCTCGCCAGCTCCAGACCGCCCGTGACGTAGTCGTTGTGTATGTGGGTCTCCACCACGTGCGAGATGCGCACTCCGCGTCGCGCGGCTGCGGTCAGCACCTGGTCGACGTCCCGGGGCGGGTCGATCGCCACCGCCGCCGACTCGCCGCCGGCGAGGTAGCTGCGGTTGCCCAGGCCCTCCAGCTCCATCACGTCAACGAAGAACACCTCGGTACTCCTTCTGTGGGAAAAATACCCCGCGGGGTATGCCATCAACTCTAACACTCTTACCCCCGGGGGTATATTCCAGGGAGTGGTAGCTGTCACAGCGCCAGGGCCCGACCGGGTACCCGCACCGCGCGTGACGAGAGATGGAGGAGGCAGCCCTCATGTCCTACGGCCGCACCGTGACCGTCAAGGCACCGTTCGATCAGGTACAGCAGCACGTCCGCAAGGCATTGGCCGACCAGGGTTTCGGCGTCCTGACGGAGATCGATGTGCAGGCGACCCTCAAGGCCAAGCTCGATCACGACATGGAGCCCTATCTGATCCTCGGAGCCTGCAACCCGCCCCTGGCTCACCGGGCCCTGGAAGCCGACCGCTCGATCGGGTTGCTGCTGCCCTGCAACGTCGTCGTCCGGGCCGACGGCGACGAGGTGATCGTGCAGGCCGTCGACCCCGGCACCATGGTCACCCTCACCGGCCTCGACGCCATGGCGCCTGTGGCCGAGGAGGCCACCCACCGCCTCGACGCGGCCCTGGCCGCCATCGAGGCCGCCGGGCGCGAGGACCAGGACCGCCCGGCCTGAACCGGGAGCGCACACCGGCCCCGGGCCGCCGCCGAACCGGCCGATGACCGCTCGTCGGCCGGCGGGCGAGCCTTGACGCCCCGCCGGCCGGCAGGCCATCGGCGCCTGCCCGGGGTCGGACGGCCCACGGGCACCACGACCGGGCTTGCGGTTCCGCACGGTCACCTCGGACAGTCCGGTGGCGGACTCCTTGCGGCAGCCATGGACACGCTTATACCCAGGGGGTATCTGGGAAACACCATGATCAGCCGTCGGTGCGGCCGTGAAACACCCCTGTGCGTATCAGGTGGAGGCGCGGGCACCGGGCTCCGGGAAGAACGGGGTCGTGGCGGCCCCAGGTGACCAGGGTCGGCGGCGTGTACCTCCGCGGCCAGGTCTGCCGGCGCCGGTACTGCTCCACATCGGCGCGGTAGCCGAAGGCCGGAGCGAACTGCGCCTCCTTGCGGCCGGGCAGGTCGAGGAAGTGCTGGCCGAGGGGCCGGCCATCGGGAGTGACCGCTTCGGGATCCGAGGTGCCACCTTCGTGCCGGCCGCGCGCGGCCGACCGGGTCAGGAGGTCCCGTACGCGGTCCTCGGCGCCGGGCGTGGTCGGAGCGGCCGCTCCGATGCCGTAGAGTTGTGTTCACCGACGCGGGGTGGAGCAGCTCGGTAGCTCGCTGGGCTCATAACCCAGAGGTCGCAGGTTCAAATCCTGTCCCCGCTACTGAAGGCTCGGGCCCGGCACGCACAGCGTGCCGGGCCCGAGTCGTTTCCGGATGCCGGAGGCCCGGCCGGGAACGCTTGACCTTGACGCTGCGTGAAGATCTAGCGTTTCCGGCATGGAGTGGTCCATTCAGGAAATCGCCAGAAAAGCCGGCACCACGAGTCGCACGCTGCGGCACTACGGGGACCTCGGTCTCCTCACGCCGAGCCGGATCGGGAGCAACGGCTACCGCTACTACGACCAGGACGCCCTCGTCCGGCTGCAGCGCATCCTGCTGCTGCGGGAGCTCGGGCTGTCGCTGCCCGCCATCAAGGACGTGCTCGCGGGGCAGCGGGACACGGCTGTGGCGCTGCGGGCGCATCTGCGGCTGCTCGAACAGGAGCAGGCGCGCATCGGGCGGCAGATCGCCTCGGTGCGGACCACTCTCCACAAGACCCAGGAGGGGATGGAACTCATGGCCGACGAAGTGTTCGACGGCTTCGACCACACCGCCCACGAGCGGGAGGTCACCGAGCGCTGGGGCCGGGACGCGTACGAGGAGGGCGACCGCTGGTGGCGTTCGCTCGGGGACCGGGAGAAGCGGGCGTTCCAGGACGAGCACGAGGCCGTCGCGCGCGACTGGGGGCGAGCCAGGGCGGCCGGGTACGCCGCCGACGGGGCCGAGGCGCAGGAACTCGCGCGGCGGCACTGCGCGTGGCTGTCGTCGGCCAAGGAGCCCAGCCGTTCGTACGTGATCGGGCTCGGTGAGATGTATGTCGCCGATCCCCGCTTCGGAAAGAACTACGATCGCTACGGGGACGGCACCGCCGCCTTCGTACGGGACGCACTGACGGTCTACGCGGAACACCGGCTCTCCGGCTGACCACCGGAGACCGGGCCTCCGTCCGCTTCCCCCTATTCGGCCGATGAGGAGTCGCCGCTCGGCGCGGCTCCGGGAAGCCTGGGCGGGGCGCGGTACCGTCCGCAGCCGTGGGTGGACCGGGCAGGAGTGCACAGGTGGGGATGGCCGAGAGACGGCGTAGCGGCACGGCGGGGAGCATCGACGCCGTGGGCCGTGCGGTGCTCGGATCTCCGGAGGGCAACGTGAAGCCCGGCAGCCGGGGGTCACGCCGGTTCGTCCGGATGCTGCCCGCACTGCTGATCGTCGGCGGGCTGGTGTTCGATTCACTGTCCCCACCCAACTTCACCGCCGTCCCCCTGTTCGTCGCGGCCCCGCTGATCGCCGCACCGTTCTTCTCGCTGTCCCGGACCGTCCGCACGGGCATCGCCGCGGTCCTCTCCGTCATCGCGATGCGGCTCTCCGACGGGACGTCCACCCGGGTGGTCCCCGTCATCGAGATGATCACCGTGCTCACCGCCTCGGTGCTCGCCCTCGTCATCAACGGGGTCGTGCGGCGCAGCAACGAGCAGCTGGCCTCGGCCCGGGTCATCGCGGAGACCGCCATGCGGGCCGTGCTGCCGACGCCGCCGGACCGGATCGGCGGACTCCAGGTCGCCGCGCGGTACGAGGCGGCGCAGGCGGACGAGTTCGTGGGCGGCGACCTGTTCGCCGTCGCGGACACCCCCTACGGCGTACGCCTGGTCGTCGGCGACGTACGCGGCAAGGGGCTGGACGCCGTCGAGGCGGTGGCGGTGATCATCGGGGCGTTCCGGGAGGCCGCCGAGCAGGAGCTCTCGCTGGAGGGTGTGGCGCAGCGGCTGGAGCGGGCGCTGGCACGGGAGGGGACGCGGCGGTACGGGCTGGACGCCATGGAGGGGTTCATCACCGCCGTGCTGGCCGAGATCCCGCCCGGTTCGGCCTCGCTGCGCCTCGTCAACCGCGGTCACCCCGAGCCGATCCTGCTGCACGCGGACGGTGCCCTGGAGGTGCTGGCGCCGTCGGTGCCCGCGATGCCGCTGGGGATGGACCTGGGGGTGTGGCCGGACCGGGCCGACGAGTGGGCGATGCCCGCAGGGGCGACGCTCCTCGCCTTCACGGACGGCCTGTCGGAGGCCCGGGACGCGGACGGGGTCTTCTACGATCCGGCGGCCCGGCTGCGCGGCCGGATCTTCCCGGGTCCCGAGGAGCTGCTGTCGGCGCTGACCGACGACGTACGGCTGCACACCGGGGGGCGGTCCACGGACGACATGGCGCTGCTCGCGGTCGGCCGGCCGGCGGAGGGGCAGCCTGTGCGCCGGACGACGGTGAAGATCGTGGGCCGGGGCGACGGCGCCGGGCGCTGACGCCGGCCGATGACACCGGGGGCTGACGCGGGGCGCCGAATTTGGGCGATGCCACGGTGCGTAACCGAAGAGCACCGCTCCGCATAACATTTGACATACCGTCAGAAAAAGAGGTGCGGCTGACTTGCGGTCAAGCCGCCCGATTCCGCCCGCTTGTGCCCCGTACATCCCCGTCGCGTCCGTTAATGATCAACAGGAACAGCTTGGAATCGGGCCCGTGTGTCTATTAACGTTCGATAACGCAGCGCGGTCGTCACAGCCGTCGTCAGAGACGGCGCCGCGCGCGAGCGCCGAATTCCGCAAGGGAACCGGGGAACCACCTACATGGGGTGAATCGGACGCCTGCGTCTCGTGAGAGACGGAGGGGCCCGTAGGAGACCTTCCTGCTCCGAACCCGTCAGCTAACCCGGTAGGCGAGAAGGAAGGAAAGGAGTGCGCCCACGTGGCGTCCAACAAGCCTGCCCCTGAGGCCCCGTCACCCTTCAGCGCCGACAGCTTCGGTGAAGCGGAGCGGTCCTGGGAGGAGTGGAATCCCACCGAGGAGTCCATCCGTCCCGTGCGCGGCAGGCACCGCGTAGCCAAGCAGCGTGGTCTGGCCCGTAGCTCCACCGTCCTTGGAGTCGGCGTCATAGCGGCCGTCGGTGCGGGTGGCATGGCCACCGCACAGGACAAGGCCCCCGTCTCCATCTCTCTTCCCGATTCCATCGCGGACAACCTCCCCGACGCCAAGTCCCTTCCCGGCGTCGGGTCCTTCATGTCCGACGACGCGGAGCCCGTCCCGGTGGCCGCGGCCGCCCCGCTCACCAACGCCGGCCTCACCAGCGCCGAGGCCGAGCAGGGCACCGACGCGGGCGAGGCCCTGCGCGCCCGGATCCTCCAGCAGGCCGAGCAGCAGCAGGCCGCCGCCGACGCCGAGGCCAAGGCCGCGGCGGAGAAGGCCGCGGCCGAGAAGGCGGCGGAGGAGGCCAGGAAGCAGCAGGACCAGGCCGAGGCCGAGGCCGCGGCGAAGAAGAAGGCCGCGGAGGAAGCAGCCGCGAAGAAGAAGGAGGCCGAGCGTCTCGCGAAGCTCGCCGCCAGCTTCTCCCTGCCCACCTCCTCGTACACGATCACCTCGACCTACGGTCAGTCCGGCGCCCTGTGGTCCTCGGGCCAGCACACCGGTCTGGACTTCGCCGGGTCGGCCGGCACGCCGATCAAGGCCGTGCACGGCGGCACGATCACGTCGGCCGGCTACTCCGGCTCGTACGGCTACCGCACGGTGCTCCAGCTGGAGGATGGCACGGAGATCTGGTACGCCCACCAGTCCTCGATCGACGTCTCGATCGGCCAGAAGGTCACCACCGGCGAGACCATCGGCCGCATGGGTGCCACCGGCAACGTGACCGGTGTCCACCTCCACATGGAGGTTCGCACGGCGGGCGGTTCGGCGATGGACCCGATGGCCTGGCTGAACAGCAAGGGCCTGAACGTCTGAGCCCCCGGCGCTCCGGACTCCGGCCCCGGCTGACGTTTGCTCCGGCCCCGGCTGACGTTCCTTGTCGCCGTCCCTGAAACCCCGGCAGCCCTGACGCACACCCCCCGACGTCAGGGCTGCCGGTCTGTCCGGGGGCGGTGCGGCCCGCTGGGCGGTGGAATATCGACTGCTACCGCGGCGGGCGTCGGTGGGTGGGCGGTGCGCTGCCGTACGGCCGGGGCGGCGGGTAGGAGGACGGCGGCGGGGACGGCTGCGGGGCCGGGCCGCTGTAGCCGTAGCCGTATCCCTGCCCGTACGTCTGTCCGTGTCCGGGCGCGTGCCCGGGGCCGTACCCGCACCCGTTTTCGTACGGCGTCGGGGGATTGCGGTAGCGGTGGGCGCCCGGGCGGGACGTGAGGCGGGCCGCGTGGGCGAGGGCCGGGGCCGCGACCTCCCGGCGCTGCCAGAGGTGGTGCAGCAACTCCCGCTCCCGTGCGCCGAAGTCCGGGCCCACCGCGCCGTGGCGGGCCCGGCGGCGCAGCCCCGCCAGGGAGGTGGCGAACGACTCGTACTCCGCGACCGCGCGGGCCGCGGCCCGGCCCCGGGTCCGGTCCGGCTGCCAGTGGCGGGCCAGGTCGCGGGCCACGCCCCGGGCCCGCATGGAGGAGAGCGCCGACGGCTCGGCGGGGGTGAGCCAGCCGGCCGCCGCATACGCGGGCAGCTCGGCCGCCAGCGTGCGCAGCTCCCGCCGGCGCGACCAGACCGCCAGCCAGGTCACCAGGCCGAACGCCGGGACCATGACGATCCCGTACACCGCGTAGAAGCCGTACGGGCCGAAGGCCGACGAGCCGTTCCACAGGGCGTGCAGACCCATCGCCAGGAGCAGCCCCAGCACCGGCAGGGCGATCCGGCGGACCCGGTGGCGGTGGGCGCTGACGGCCGCGAAGCCGAAGCCGAGCCCGGTCAGGACCGTGAACAGGGGGTGCGCGAACGGCGACATCACGATCCGCACGAAGAACGTCCCGGCCGTCACCGAGGCGAACCCGGAGCTGCCCAGCTGCTGGTCCTCGCCGAAGGCGTTGCCCAGATAGAGGATGTTCTCGGTGAACGCGAAGCCCGTCGCGGTGAACCCGGCGACGACGATGCCGTCCACCACCCCGCTGAACTCCCGTCTGCGGAACAGGAAGATCAGCAGCACCGCCGCCGCCTTCGCGCTCTCCTCGACCACCGGGGCGATCACCGTCGCCCCCAGGGTGTCGGCGCTCGCCGGGTCGGCCGTCGCGGTGGCTATCCAGCGCGTCGCGAACGAGTTGGCGATGATCGCGACGAGCGCGGCGGCGCACGCGCCCCAGGCGAAGGAGAAGATCAGATTCCGCCAGGGGCCCGGCTCGACCCGGTCCAGCCAGCGGAAGGCGGCCATCAGGAGCGGCACCGGAAGCACCGCCAGGCCGAGGCCGACGAGGAACCCCTCCGGGCCGGTCTGCTCGCGGACGAGGGCCAGGATCACCAGCCCGCACAGCACGAGCCCCACGATCACGGCCCCGGCGCGGAACACCTTGCTGCGCCACACCATGCCGACGCGGCGCGGCCGGTAGCGCCATCGGCCACGCTCCGGCGCGGCGCCCAGGAACGCGTCGAGCCGCTGCTCGTGGAGGACCGGGACGGTGGGCCGCGCCTGTTGATGCTGCACGGAGGGGTCGGACACCTCTCGACCCTAACGAGGAGCACTGACACCCGGCGACGGCGCATCCGGCCAGGACGCGGCCACCAGAGGGTGGGTCAGACGCGGGCGAACAGCAGGTCGTGGACGACGTGGCCCTTGTCCAGGCCCTGCCCCTCGAAGCGGGTGAGTGGCCGGAACGCGGGACGCGGGGCGTATCCGCCGCCGGCCGCGGTGTTCTCGAAGCGGGGGTGCGCGGTGAGCACCTCCAGCATCTGCTCGGCGTACGGCTCCCAGTCGGTCGCGCAGTGGACGCTTCCCCCGGGCTTCAGCACCGGGGCCACGAGGTCCAGGAACTCCGGCTGGATCAGGCGCCGCTTGTGGTGCCGGGCCTTGGGCCACGGGTCGGGGAAATAGACCCGCAGGCCGTCCAGCGACTCGGGGGCCAGCATCTCGCGCAGCAGGATGATCGCGTCACCGTTGGCCACCCGTACGTTGGTCGAGCCCGCCTTGTCCGCGAGGCCCAGCAGATTGCCCTGGCCGGGGGTGTGGACGTCGACCGCGAGGATGCCGGTGCCCGGGTCGTCGGCCGCCATCTGCGCGGTGGCCTCGCCCATGCCGAAGCCGATCTCCAGGACGACGGGCAGTCCGTCGAACATCTCGGCCAGGTCCAGGACGCGCTTTCCGTCGATGTCCAGCCCCCACTTCGGCCACAGCCGCTCAAGGGCGTCCTGCTGGCCGGTCGTGACCCGGCTGCGGCGTGGCTGGAAGCTGCGGATCCGGCGCTCGTGGTGCGAGCCGGCGGGGTCCGCGGCGGGGCCGCCGGGGAAGCGGGGCTCCTGACGCAGCCGGCGCGCGCGCTCGAAGGAGGCGGCTCGCAGCGCGGCGGCTTCGTCGGGCGGGACGTCCGCGAGCGTGTCGGGCGTGACGTCGGCAGTGGCGCCGCGCGGGACGTCGGCACTGGCGTCGGTGAGCGCGTCGGCCGCCGTGGAGCCGGTCGCGGCCGCGTCGGCGTGCGTGTCGACGGCCGCGGCGTCGTCGGGGGCCGTGGCGGGGGTGGGGTTCATGGGCTGCTCAGACACAATGACCGGATTCTACGGCGGGCGGCTTCCACCCCGTCTCCCGAGCCCGGCGCAGCGCGCGCCGCGCCACCTCCCGTCCGATGGGCAGGCACGCCGTCGCTGCGGGCGACGGGGCGTTGAGCACATGCACGGTGTGCGGGGTTTCGCGGATCAGGAAGTCGTCGACCAGCGTGCCGTCCTTCAGTACCGCCTGGGCCCGGACCCCGGCGGGTGACGGGCGCAGATCCTCCTCGGTGACGGCGGGCAGCAGCCGCTGGACGGCCCGGGTGAACGCGGACCGGGACAGCGAGCGGTGCACCTCGCCCGCCCCGTACCGCCAGTGCCGGCGGGCGAGGTGCCAGGTGCCCGGCCAGCTCAGCGTGGACAGCAGTTCGGCGGGGCGGACCTGTGGCCAGGCGTATCCCTCGCGGGCCAGGGCGGGGACCGCGTTCGGCCCGACGTGGACGGAGCCGTCGAAGCCCCGGGTGAGGTGGACGCCGAGGAAGGGGAACGCCGGGTCCGGCACCGGGTAGACCAGACCGCGCACCAGCTCGGGGCGGGCCAGCGCGTAGTACTCGCCCCGGAACGGCACGATCCGCACCCCCGGGTCGTCCCCGGCGAGGCGGGCCACCCGGTCGCAGTGGAGACCCGCGCAGTTGACCAGCGCCCGGGCCCGTACGACCAGGCCGTCCGCCGTGCGCACCGCGACGCCCCAGGGGCGCCGGTCTATCGCGGTGACCTCCGCGCCGTACCGCACGATGCCGCCCGCCGCGGTGACCTCGGTCGCGAAGCGGGTGGCCACGGCGGTGAAGTCGCAGACACCGGTCGTGCCGACCCGGATCGCCGCCAGCCCCCGGACGTCCGGCTCGTACTCCGCGATCTGGGCCGGGCCCAGCTCCCGCACGGGCAGTCCGTGCTCGCGGCCGCGCTGCACCAGGCCGTGCAGCCGGGGCAGCTCCGAGCGCTCGGTGGCGACGATCAGCTTGCCGGTGGTGGCGTGGGCGATGGCGTGCTCGGCGCAGAAGTCCGCCAGCTCGGCGGAGCCGCGCAGCGCGTAGCGGGCCTTGAGGGAGCCGGGGCGGTAGTAGATGCCGCTGTGGATCACGCCGCTGTTGCGGCCGGTCTGGTGACGGGCGGGGCCGCGCTCCTTCTCCAGGACCGTCACCCGGGTGCCCGGGGCGGACCGGGTGATCGCATACGCGGTCGACAGCCCGACGATCCCGCCGCCGATCACCAGCACATCGCAGTCGTACGCCGCGTGCGTCATCATCACGCCACCTCCCACCCCGATAGTGCACTGACCCACTGACAACCGGCTCAAACCCGAGTCGGGCAGGGCGTGGCGCACACTCCGCCCGGCGTACGTCCCGCCGGGCGGCTGGGACCTACGTCACCAGCAGCGGGCGGGCCCGCTCCCGCAGCTCGGCCACCCGGGGCTCGTCCCCGTACGGCTCCAGGCGGTGCAGCAGATCGCGTACGTACTCCGTGGTGCGGGCCGAGGAGATGCGGCCCGCGACCTCCACCGCCCGGGTGCCCGCCGCGCAGGCCGCGTCCAGATTGCCCGACTCCAGCTCGGCGACGGCGGACACGACGAGCCGCAGTCCGTGGCTGCGGACGAACTCCTCGGTCGGCCGGGACAGCGCCAGCTCGGTGAAGCGCCGCACCTGGCGGGGGGCCTTCAGGTCCCGGTAGCACTCGGCGGCGTCGGCGGCGAACCGGTCGTAGCCGTAGAAACCGAGCCAGGGCGGATCGGAGTCGCCCGCCCGGGACCGCTCCAGCCAGCTCTCCGCCCCCTTGAGGGCGGCCCCCGCGGCCGGTGCGTCGCCGGCCTTCGCATGGGCACGGGCCTCCACCAGCCGGAAGAAGCTCATGGTGCGGGCGGTGGCGAGACCGCGGTTGCGCTCGACGGCGGCCTGGGCGAGGTCGACGCCTTCGTCGGCGAAGCCGCGGTAGGTCGCCTGGAGGGACATCGAGGCGAGGACATAGCCGCCGAGCGGAACGTCGGCGGCGGCCCGGGCCAGGCGCAGGGCCTGGATGTAGTAGCGCTGGGCGGCCTCCTGCTGGCCGGTGTCGAAGGCCATCCAGCCGGCCAGCCGGGTCAGCTCGGCCGACGCGCCGAACAGGGCCCGCCCGACCTCGTCGGTGTACGAGCCGAGGAGCAGAGGTGCGGCGTCGACGCGTAAGCACTCGGGGACCATGGAGGAACGCCAGTCTCCGCCGCCGTACTTGGAGTCCCAGCGCCGGGCGTCCTGCGCCGCCTCGCGCAGCTTCGTCACATCGCTGTGGCCGACCCGCAGCGGTGAGGCGTCCGCCGCTGTCTCCGGGCCGGGCTGTACGGGGACGGAGCCGGCCGCGCCGCCGGGAGTGTGGAGGATGTGTGCGCCCCGGGTGCCCGGTGCGCCCTGGGTGCCGCGGGCCGCCGGACCGGACGGCCCGGCCGGTCCGCCGCCGCGGGCCCCGAGGACCGCCGCCCGTGCCGCCGTCGGGTCCCGGGCCACCGACGGATCGGCGGGGGTTATCAGCCAGCGGGAGGCGGGCGTCGCATAGGCGCTCACCGAGAACGATCCCGCCAGGGACTGCCAGATCCCGCCGCCGCCCCGCCGCCCGGCCAGATCCAGCCGGTACAGCTCGGTCGCCGACCGGACCGCCTCGCCCACGTCCCGGGGGAAGGCGAGACCGACCTCCGGGGCCGGGTCCGCGTCGGCGAGCCCTATCTCGTGCAGCGGGACCGGGCGGCCGAGCTTGGCCCCGATCGCCGCCGCGATGAGATGCGGCGCCGCGCCCTGCGGCACCATCCCCTTGGCGACCCACCGGGCCACCGAGGTCTTGTCGTAGCGAAGTGTCAGACCGCGCTGTGCTCCGAGGTCGTTGACCCGCCGGGCGAGCCCGGCGTTACTGATTCCCGCGAGGGCGAGAACCGTGCCGAGCTTCTCGTTCGGCCCGCGTTGCTCCCTGGACATGCGCCACCCCTCGACACACAGACAGCCGCCGCGTCACCGAGGACGGCGCGCGGCATTCGTACCGATGCCTCCCCAGGTTCGAACCCTCGTACTCCGCCTGCACACGCATGTGGCCGAGCCCCGAGGAATATGCCCCCCTGCTGAGAACACCAGTAAACACAGCGTAGTTCTCCCTATCCCTACCGTTAAGGGGCAGACGTCCGGATGGCGGGATTGTTGTCTGTGCGGGCGGTCCGGGCCGCCCGGGCGCCGACGCGCGGGCCGGGGTGCGGTGTGCTCCCGGTGTGTGGCCGTGCGCCCGGCCGTGCGCTCTGGCCCGGCCGTAGCGGGAACGCTTGTCTGGGTACCGCGTGGGTCGGCCCGCTGCACTGGACTCAGTGGGCTGGGGGAAACCGCCGCTCCATTCCCCGCGGGCGGCGGACCGGTCCGGGAGGTGAGGCCCACCTCCCGGACTGTGCGTGGAAGGGCTCGCCAGGGGGGCGCGGCACGGCATGCGCGCGTGGTGGCGCTTCGAGAGAATGGCCGAATAGCGACGGTCCGGTGAGGGTCTGGCCAACGGTCCGACTATGGCCGGATATCGGCGCTGTTTCCGGGCGGCACCGGCCCCTCCCCTTCGCGGGGGCGGGCCGGGGCGGCGCGGAGACCGTACGGCCCCGCCGCCGCAACTCCCGGAACGGGAAGTTCCGTTGCTGTCGTCCTCCTGGAACCCGCAGTTCCGTTGCTGTCGTCGCCGTGAAGGTCACGTCCGGCCTTTGCCAGGGGCGCATGCTCTTCCGGCGTGCGCTGCCCGTACACCCTCTCCTGCGGCATTGTCGTGGCAGCATGTCCCGCAGCGGCGTTTCGCTCATCAGGTGCGCCGTTTGTCCACAGCCTGTGGAGGCGGCGATGCGTTGGTTGGTGGGATGGAGCAGTATCGCCGCGAGCTTCGGCACCGTCGGCGCCGTCGGAAACGGCGGAGAGGGGCGCACGGTTCACCCCGTGGGCTCCCAACTGCTCTGGGGAGACCCGGATCCGCTGTGGGCGGTCGGCGACTGGCGCCCCGACGAGATCCGCGTCATCGGCGTCGCGACCCCCGAAGGCGCGCCCACCGCCCGCCTCGCGGTTCTCGGCTGCTGCGGGGCCACCGACGAGCAGCTGCGCGTCGGACTGCTCGCCGCGCGCGGCGGCGCGATGCGCCATCTCACCGCCTGGCCCGGCAGTTACACCGCCGTCGTGCAGATCGGCCGCCGCATCACCGTCGCCGGCGACCTGGCCGGAGCCCGGCCCGTCTTCCACACCCCCTGGGCCAACGGCACCGCCTACGCCACCGCCGCCCTGCCGCTCGCCGACCTCATCGAGGCCCAGCTCGACATCGGGCACCTCGCCGCCCTGCTCGCCTGCCCGGAGACCCCCGAGGCCCTCGGCGACGGCACGCCCTACGTCGGCGTGAAGCGGGTCCCGCCGGGCCACGCGCTCATCCTGCGGGAGGGCTCGCGGGAGATCACCGGCTACGAAGCCGTCGCCTCGCTCGCCGTCGCCGCGCCCCAGTCCGACCCGGTGCACGCCGTGGAGGGCGTACGGGACGCGCTCGTCGAAGCCGTACGCGCCCGGCTCACGGCGCCGCGCCACGCGCCGGAGAGCACCCCGCCGGACCCGGGGCCCGTGCCCGGCATGGGCCCAGCCGACCGGCGCGCGGCCCGGGGCGGACCCGTGGCGGGCATCGGTGCCGACCTCTCCGGAGGCAGCGCCTCCGCCACCCTCGCACTGCTCGCCTCCGGACTGCCCGGACTGCCCGGCACCCTCCTCGGCCACGGCACCGGCGCCGGCGAGCGGCTGCTCGCCGTCACCTTCAACGACCTCACCACCCGCGGCAACGAGGGCGAATTGGAGCGGGCCCACGCCATCGCCGCCAACCCGCGCCTGCACCACGTGGTCGTCGCGGCGGGCGAAGAGGCCCTGCCGTACGCCGCGTTGGGGACCGGCGCGCTCACCGACGAACCGGCCCCCTCCCTCGTCCTCGCCGAACGCCACCGCCGCCGGCTGTCCGCGGGCAGCGCCGACCACCTCGTCGGACACGGGGCCCGGCAGGTCCTGGACGCACACCCGGCCCGCCTCGCCGACCTCCTGATGGACCGGCGCAGACGCCACCTCCTGCGCCCCGTCGCCGCCCTCACCAAGGCCGAAGGCCCCACGGCACACTCCCTGTTCGTCCCGCTGACGGTCTACCGCGCCGCCCGCCGCCTGGCGCGTACGTCCTACCGCACCGGCCTGGAGTCGGCCGCCGGACTCCTCCCCGACGCCAACCGTCACGCCCCCGACCTCGCCACCCCCGCCGACGCCTCGCTCGCCGCCCTCGCCTGGTCGCGCCCGGGACCCGCGGCGCGCTGGCTGACGGGGGAGGCGCTGGCCGAAGTATCGGTTCGCCTCCAGGAGGCGGCGATCCGGCCCACCTCCGTACAGCGCCCGGGGGAGGCCCGAGCGCGCGCCGCCCTCGCCCGGGGGGCCGCCGACCACCGGATCCTGGAACAGGCCGCGGAGATCCGCAGCCAGCGCCTGCACGCCCCGTTCCTCGACAACCAGGTGGTCAGGGCGGCCCGCGCCCTGCCCGAGTCCCTCCGCGTCCAGCCCGGCGCACGGGCCGCGATCCTGCGCCGGGTGCTCGGCGGGGCGGGCATCCACGATCTGCCGCCCGGCTGGGGCGCGCCCTCCCAGGCCACCTCGACCGCCGTCACCCGGATCGGCCTGCGCATCGCGCTGCCCGACCTGATGGCCCTGTTCGACGCCCCGCTGCTGGCCGACGCGGGCCTGGTCGAGGCCCGCGTCGTCCGCAAGGCCCTGCGCGCCGCCTCCGAGGGCGAGCCGCTGCCCCTGGACGGCCTGGCGGACCTGGCCTCCACCGAACTGTGGCTGCGCCGTCTGCTGGCCCGCCGCGGCACCTGTTGGACGGGTACGGCGGCCCCGCGCCAGCGCGCGGTCGCGGGCGGAGTGATCCCCGCCCGCCGCACGCTCCAGTCCTGACCGGAAGCCGACGTCGGGGAACCCGACCGGGAGCCTTCAGGACCGGAGGCCAAGGGCCCGAGGGGCCGGCGCGCGCAGGAGCGGGAGCCTCAGGAGCGGGGACTCAGGCGCAGCTGATCCGGGACTCCGCCCAGTCGGCCAGGGCCACCCCGCCGAACGGCGTCTCCGGCTCCACCACGAGGCGGATCGAGGACTGGCCGGCGATGTTCACGCTCACCGGGACGGCGGGCTCGCCGCCCCTCATCACCGGGGAGCGCCACAGCCGGGCCCCGTCGCCGTTGAACACGGAGAAGCGCACCGCGCCGAGCCCGGGGGTCAGATCGTCCACCCCGACCATGGCCTCGTAGCGCGTGCACGGCCGGTTCAGCCGGATGGTCACCGAGGAGCGGGCGTGCACGGTCACCCCGTGTGCGTAACGGGTGGAGGCGATCGACACGCTCGAACGCTGCCAGACCCAACTGCTCTGCCCCATCGCCACTTCCGGCTCGGTGTGGTCGCCGAACACGGAGTACGCCAGCTCGCTGACCCGATACACCTCCGGGGCGGGCGGGGGCGGCGTGGGTTTCGGCGGCGGTGTCGGCTTCGGGGACGGCTTCGGGGACGGGGACGGTGGCGGGCTCGGCGCCGGGGGCGTGGGTTCCGGCGGCGGCTCGGGGGAGGGCGTGGAGCTCCGCGTCGGCCTCGGGGCCGGCTCGGACGGGGACGGGGACGGTGCCGGTGGCGCGGGCGGCGCGGGGGCGGCCGGAGGCTCAGGAGCAGGCTTCGGGGACGGTGGCGGATGCTTCGGCGTCGGCACCGCGGGCGCCACTGCCGGAGGCTTCGCGACCGGTCCAGGCTCCGGCTTCGACTGGTCGTCGCCGACGAGCGCCCACACCAGTCCCGCCGCGGCGGCCACGGCCACGGCGGCCGCGAGCCCGGCCTTGGCGGGCGCGCCGAGCCCTTCGGAGGCCGCGGCGCCCCCGGCGGCCCCACCGGTGGAACCGGACCCGGTGGCTGCGGCCGCGGCCCCCGCTCCGGCCGCCCCGGCCGCTCCGCCGGCCACGATGCCCGCGGCCTTGAGCGAATACCCGGCGGCGAACCAGCCGATGACCGCGACGGGCAGCAGCGCCGGAATCCCGGCGTTCACATGGTCCAGCTCGCCCGCGGCCACCCGGCATTTGGCACACTCGTCGAGGTGCTTGCGCAGCCCGCGTTCGGCCCGGGTCCGCAGCCCGCCCCGGGCGTGGGCGCCGAGCCGGTCGGCGTACTGCGCGCAGGCCCCGCCGGTGGTGAGCGCCCGGCTGACGTGGGCTTGGAGGTACGCCTGCTTGAGCCCTTCGCGGGCGCGGCTGGCCAGGACGGCGGTGGCGTTGGCGGTGAGGCCGAACAGCGGGGCGATCTCGCTCGGCGACTCCTCCTCCACCGTGGTGTGCCACAGGACCGCCTGCCAGCGCTCCGGGAGGCTCCGGAACGCCTGCATCGCCATCGTCTGCTCGGCCTCGTGCATCGCCAGGACGTCGGCACCGAGGTCGAGGGTGCCGTCGTCGGAGAGCTCGGAGGAGCGGGAGGCCTGTGCGGCGAACACCGCGAAGTCGTCGACCAGATGCTCACGCTTCGCGCTCTTCGTCCAGGCGGCGGCGACATGGCGGACGGCGGTCATCAGATAGGCCCGGACCGCTTCCGTCGGCCCCTTTCCGCCCCGTACGGCCTGGAGCGTGCGTGCGAACACCTCGGCCGTCAGGTCGTCGGCGGTGTGCGCGTCCCGGCAGCAGTTGCGGGCGTAGCGGAGCACGGCGCCCGAATGCCGCCGGAACATCTCCTCGTAGGCCTGGTCGTCGCCCGCCCGCATGTGCTCGATCAGCCGGGCATCGGAAAGACCGGCCTCGGGAGCCCCGCCGCGGCCCGCGCGCTGCCGCGGAACGGCGTGCGCACCGGCTTCGCCGGAGTCCTCCTCCTCGGCGACGGCGGGCCACGGGCCGGGCAGGACGGTGCCCCGCTCGGCCTCACCGTCCGACGGTCCACGCCCCGCCTGGGCCGGCACGTGCCCGGAGGACATCCCGTCGGCCTTCGTGCCCCCGCCCGCCGCGGCGATCTCGTCGAGCGGCTCTTCCTGCTGCTCGTCACCGCTCATCGCGGAAGCCCCCGTAGACACCTCGGACCCGAATACCGGCCAAGACTGCCACATGGCTCAATCGCGTTGGCCTCTCACTCCTGCCAACCACTCATCCGGGGCGTGTTCTCGAATGCGAGTACTAGGGCGTGTTTCGGGGAATGAGACCCTGCTCATTCGTGTCCCGGCACCCGTTCACCGCCCGCGTGCCGCCCGCGCCTGCCAGTGCCCGCCGGCCACAGACGGCGAGGCGGGCGGGCGGACGCGGACGGATGACCGATACGGCAGGACCGAACCGGGACGAGCGCTACGGCATGATCGATACGCGGTACCCGATACGGGATCGGCACCCGGGTGGGACGAGCGGGGCCCAGCCACGGGACGCGCCCCAGCCGTCACGCAGGCCGCGACCTCAGACCCTCCAGCAGGATGTCCAGCAACCGGGCCGAAGCCGCGGCCTGCTGAGCGGCGTCCGGCAGCGAAGGAGCCGCCGTGGCGATGACCAGCAGCACATCGGCCACCGTCACGTCCCGGCGCAGCTCACCGGATTCCCGTGCTCGGTCCACCAGCCGCCCCACGACCTCCAGCAGTTCGACCGCGCCCGTGTCCTCACCGAGGCCGTCGAGCCCGTCTGCGCCACCGGAGCGCTGGCCCGCGACGCGGTAGTCGTCCTGGCCCACTCCCTGCCGCTGCTGCGGAACACGCGTCTCGTCCACCGCGCCCGGCGCCGGCACCGTCCCGGAAGCCGCCGGTGCACCCGGCTCCTCCCCGTCGACCCCGACCCTCAGCACCTGCGGCGGCAGCAGCCTGCCCGCACCCGAGGCCACGGACGTACGCAGGAAGCGGGAGAGCGCCGACCAGGGGTTCTCCTCCTGCCCCAGCGCCGTGCGCGCCTGCTCGGTCAGCCGGGAGGTCTCCTCCTCGGCTATCCGGCGCACCAGAACGTCCTTGCTCGGGAACCGCCGGTAGACCGTGCCCACGCCGACGCGCGCGCGACGTGCCACGTCCTCCATCGGAGCGCCGTAACCCAGCTCCCCGAACACCTCGCGCGCCGCCCGCAGCACGTGCTCCAGATTGCGCTGCGCGTCGACGCGCAGCGGAGCCGAGCGCGGCGCGCTCGCGGCCCCCGTCGTCGTTCCCGATGCCGTCGCCCCGTTCGGGGCCTGTCCGGCACCGGCCGAACCCATCGCCGCGGCACTCACCGCGGCCGCCGAGCGAACGGCGTCCGCCGAGCTCATGACGCCGAGCGCGCCCACGGAGCCGAGGCGTCCGTGGTCCTCGGACGCCCGCGAGAGCGCAGCCTGGCCATGCGTATCCTGAATGTGCATAACTTCCCCCGGTTATGACGTCTCCCCCCGGAGACTTCCCGCCGTTTCAGTCGAGGAGCGGAGCACAACGAAATCCGCACCCGACACCCCGACGGGTTACGAACATAGTTGAGCCCGCGTCAATTCAGAAGGGGGTTGTTCCGCATGGGGCGCCCCCTGATCGGACCAAGATCCGGTCATCGCCGGAACATCGGCCTCCGACCTACCCCGTGCGTGGCACCTGACCTGCGCAGCTGTCGTTTCTCGCCCACCACGGTAGCCGGGCCCCGTTGAGGACCCTCCAGTCACACAATTTGCCGGGCCTGTGGACAAACCACTGACTCCGTTGCGTCATGGGGTGGTGATGGCTCCAGATTCCCGGGGGACGACCCCCGGCACCCGGCCAGGTGTGCGCATTCTCGTCGTCGGCGGCGGCTACGTCGGGATGTACACAGCGCTGCGTCTCCAACGGAAGTTGAAGCAGAGACTGAAGAGCGGCGACGCCGAGATCGTGGTCGTCACGCCCGAGCCGTACATGACGTACCAGCCCTTCCTCCCCGAAGCGGCCGCGGGATCGATCTCGCCGCGCCATGTGGTCGTGCCGCTGCGCCGCGTCCTGAACGACTGCACGATCGTCATCGGCGAGGCCCGGGGCATCGACCACACCAAGCGGACCGCGACCGTCACCACTCTCGCCACCGGCGAGGACGGCACCGGCGCCCTGGAGATCGCGTACGACGAGATCGTCATCGCCCCCGGGTCCGTCTCGCGCACCCTGCCCGTCCCCGGCCTCGCCGAGTTCGGCATCGGCTTCAAGACCGTCGAGGAGGCCATCGGGCTGCGCAACCACGTCATCGAGCAGATGGACATCGCCTCCGCCACCCGCGACCCCGCGATCCGCGACGCCGCTCTCACCTTCGTCTTCGTCGGCGGCGGCTACGCGGGCGTGGAGGCGCTGGCCGAACTGGAGGACATGGCCCGCTACACGGCGCGGTACTACCACAACATCAAGCCGGCGGACCTGAAGTGGATCCTGGTCGAGGCCTCCGGGCGCATCCTCCCCGAGGTCGGCGAGGCCATGGGTACGTACGCCATCGGCGAGCTGCGCGGCCGGAACATCGACGTACGCCTCGACACCCGCCTCGACACCTGCGAGGACCGCGTCGCCGTCCTCAGCGACGGCTCCCGCTTCCCCACCCGCACCCTCGTATGGACCGCTGGCGTCAAACCGGCCCCGCTGCTGGCCGCCACCGGCCTGCCCCTCACCGGACGCGGCCGGCTCCGCTGTACCGCCACCCTCGGAGTCGAGGGCACGCCGCACGCCTGGGCCGCCGGGGACGCCGCGGCCGTACCCGACCTGACCGCCTCCGAACCGGGCCGCGAGACCGCCCCCAACGCCCAGCACGCGGTGCGCCAGGCGAAGCTCCTCGCCGACAACGTCCTCGCCTCGGTCGACGGCCGCCCCCTCAAGGAGTACCGGCACGCTTACGCCGGATCCGTCGCCTCCCTGGGACTGCACAAGGGCGTCGCCCACGTCTACGGTCGCAAGCTCAAGGGCTACCCCGCCTGGCTGATGCACCGTACGTACCACCTCAGCCGGGTGCCGACGTTCAACCGGAAGGCGCGCGTCCTTGCCGAATGGACCCTGTCCGGACTCTTCAGACGCGAGATCGTCTCCCTCGGTTCGCTGGAGCACCCCCGCGCCGAGTTCGAACTCGCGGCGGGCGGCTCCGGCACCCCGGGGATCCCCGGCCCCAGCCGCCCGGAAGGCGCTGGAGAACCGCCGGACGGCCGCCGGACGAACACCTGACGGGACAACGGGCGGAGGGCCCCGGCGAGGGTCGGTCCGGCGGCAGGGCGGCGACTGTCAGTACGGTCGGTCACACTGGACGTGTGACCATAGGTGGGCCCACGCCTGCACAGAGTCACCCGGTCGGCAGTGACCAACAGTGACCAGCAGCGACGCACCAACAGCACGAGAGCAGCACGACGAGGCCCGGCTGCGCCTTCCCGGGGGTAGGGCCCCCGGTGCCCCGAACACGGCAGAAGAAACAGCCCGCCCGAGCGGACCAGACCGACACACGAGGCCAGAAATACCGTGAACTTCACGCGTTGGAGCGCCCGCCTTCCCGGAACGCAGCGCCGAGCCGCCGCGCGGGACGACCGTAGTTCCGTGCCGGCGGCCCGAGCCGAGTGCGCCCGGCCCGACGGCGCGCCCGCCCCGCCGGACGACGCCTCCCCGGCGCCTTCCGGCCCCGCCTCGACGGAGGCCCTCCCCGGGCCCGCCCTCGACGACCTCTCCGCCCGCGAGATCCTCGGCCGGCTCCCCGCCCCCGTCGCCCTGCTGCACGGCCCGGATCACCGCGTCGCGTACGTCAACGACGCCTACGAGGCCGTGTTCGGCCCCCGCCCGTCCGGCGTCCCCGCGGCCGAGGCCATGCCCGAACTCACCGAGCTCAGCGTGCTCCCGCTGCTCGACCAGGTCCTGCGCAGCGGCACCGCCCGTACGGTCAAGTCCCGCCGGACCGCCGAGGGCGGCTCGTACACCGTGACCTGCACCCCGGTCGCCGCCTGGGGCAGCACCGAGGACGGGAGCGAAAAGGAAAAGGGGGACGGCAAGGGCGACGGCGAGCGAGAAGGCGGCGTCCTCGTGTACGCCGCCGACGTCACCGACCAGGCCGAAGCCGCCGAGCGCCTGCGCACCAGCGAGCGCCGCCACCGCGAAACGGCCGTCACCCTCCAGCGCTCCCTGCTCCCGCAGGAGCTGGAGCAGCCCGACGACCTCCGCATCGCCGCCACCTACCAGCCCGGCGGAACCGACGCCGCGGTCGGCGGCGACTGGTACGACGTCATCACCCTCGGCGCGGGCCGCACCGCCCTGGTCATCGGCGATGTGATGGGCCGCGGGGTCCGGGCCGCCGCCGTGATGGGCCAGCTCCGCACCGCCGTCCGCGCCTACGCCCGGCTCGACCTCCCGCCGCACGAGGTGATCCAGCTGCTGGACGGCATCGCCGCCGAGATCGACGCCAGCCAGATCGCGACCTGCGTCTACGCAGTCCATGATCCGAACGAGGGCCGCCTCGTCTACGCTTCCGCCGGCCACCTCCCGATCCTCGTCTGCGACGAGGACGGCACGGTCCACCGCGCCGCCGACCCCACCGGCCCCCCGCTCGGCACCGGCGGCTGGGTCCACACCTCGGGCACGATCGCGCTGCCGCCCGGCTCCACCGCGGTCCTCTATACGGACGGCCTGGTCGAACGGCGCAGCGAGGACATCGACGAGGGAGTCGCCTCCCTGGCCCGCGCCCTCTCGGGCGCCAAGGGATCACCGCAGGTGGTCTGCGACCGGCTGATCCGCTCCCTCGGCGTGACCGCCGAGCACGACGACGACGTGGCGGTCCTGGTGGTCCAGCACCCCGCCCGTACGGGGACGAACGCGGAACTGTTCCACAACGCCGCGCTCGATCTCCTCGGCGGCATCGAGGCCGCCCCGCGCGCCCGCGCCTTCGCCACCGGGGTCCTGACCTCCTGGCGCTTCCCCGTCGAACTCCGCGACCTGGGCGTCCTCGCCACCAGCGAACTGGTCGCGAACTCCCTCCAGCACGGCACTCCCCCGATGCGCCTGGGGCTGCGCCGCACGGACCGCCGGCTGATCATCGAGGTCACCGACGGCGACGACCACCTGCCGCGCCGCCGCCAGGCCGAACCGGCGGACGAGGCGGGACGCGGCATCTCGATCATCGCCTCGATCGCCACCTCGTGGGGCAGTCGGCGCACACCGGGCGGCGGCAAGGCGGTTTGGTGCGAGTTCGCCCTGCCGCAGTGAGCAGGGCGACCCCTCCGTCAGTGACCCGCGGAGGCCGGGGCGGACGGGAGAGAGGGACCGGCCGCCGCGACGTCTCCACCCTCGGGCAATGACACCGCCACCACCCGCGAGGGGACGTTGGCGAGCGACGGCTGGTCCTGTACGGGGGTGAGCCGGCGGCCCAGCCGCAGCGCGAGCACCGTGATGCCCAGCGAGAACAGCACGAACGTCACGATGTACGGGCCGTGCAGCGACGCCCCCATCGGCCCGCCGACGGCCGGACCGACCGCGAGCGCGAGCTGCTTGCACAGGGCGAACGCCGAGTTGTACTGCCCGACCATCGACTCCGGCGCCAGATCGGCGACCAGCGGGGCGACGGTCGGCGACAGCATCGCCTCACCCAGCCCGAACAGCGCGTACGTCGAGATGAACGCGGCCGTCGCCATGGTCTGGCTGCCGTGGCCCAGCCCCGCATAGCCCGCCACGATCCAGGCGAACGCCCAGATCAGACCGACCGCGGCGATGACCCGGCTGCGCCGCCGCCGCTCCACGAGCCGCAGCACGACGAACTGCGCCACGACGATGACCGCGGTGTTGGCGGCCAGCGCGAAGCCGAGGGTGGACGGCTCGATCCCGGCGGCCTCCGTGCCGTACGCGGCCAGACCGGATTCGAACTGCCCGTAGCAGGCGAAGAACAGCACGAACCCGAGCACGCACAGCTGCACCATGGCCCGGTGCGAGAGCAGCGCCCGCAGCCCGCCGCCCTTCGCGGCGGACCCGTCCACGGGCCGGGCGCCGCCGAGCGAAGCGGTACGCGGCATGCGCACGGTGGCCACGGTGACACCGAGCACCACGAACATCGCGGCCTCGATCAGGAAGAGCATCGTGAAGCTCGCCGGACGGTCCACGTCCACCAGCTGTCCGCCGACGAGCCCGCCGAGGCCGAGCCCCAGGTTCTGCAGGAAGAACTGCATGGCGAAGGCACGCGTACGGGTCGCGGTGCTGGAGCACCACACGAGCATCGTGGCGAGGGCCGGCTGCATGACGGCGGTGCCCGCCCCCAGGACCGCTGCGGACAGCACGGCGGCCGGAACAGTGCTCGCGAACCCCAGGGCGACGGCGCCCACGGAGGCCAGGGCGGAGGCCACCACCAGCACGGGCAACGGGCCCCGCCGGTCGATGGCCCGCCCGGTGAACGGCAGAACGGCCAGCGCCGCCATCGCGAAGGCCGCAAGAACGACCCCTGCCGTCCCGGCGCCCAGATCCCGTACCTGCGCCACGTAGACGTACAGATACGGAACGGTGAACCCGAGCCCGAACGCGCTCAGCGCACTGCCCAGCTGGATCCGCCGCAGCGCTGCGCCCATCTCCCTGGTCACACTCACCTACCTCAAGGTTCGAAGAAATCAGACTCGAAGACTTTAACACTAAACTTAGAAGGTGAAAACTACAGGTTGAAGGACTTCAAGGGCGGTGGGGGCGTGCCATACTGCCCGCCATGTCTGAGAGCACCGAGGAGCCCGGCCCCAGCGAGCCGAGCCTCGACGAGCAGATCGCCGCCTACCAGCGTGAGTTCCGCGACCTCGACCCGCAGGTCGAACAGGTCGTCTCCGCGCTGGGCCGCCTGAACCGCCGGATGAACGTCGCGTACGGGAGACAGGTCGCCGCGCTCGGCATCAGCAACGCCGAGTGGGAGGTCCTCAAGACCCTGGTCCTGGCAGGCGCCCCCTACCGTCTGGGCCCCGGTGAACTGGCGAAGCGCCTCGGTCTCACCCCGGCCGCCATGACCCACCGCATCGACCGGATGGCCGGCGAGGGCCTGGTCACCCGGGACCGCGACGAGAACAACCGGGTCCGCGTCATCGTCGAGCTGACCGACGAGGGCCGTACGAAGTGGCTCGAGGCGATGCGCATGGCGACCGACTTCGAGGAGGACCTCCTCCAGGACCTGTCCGGCGACGAACGCGGCGTCCTCGGCGAGCTGCTGGTCCGTCTCCTGCGCCGCGTGGAGCACGCCCAGCCGGACGCCGGCGGCCGCCTCACCGACCTGGACTGACGACCCCCGGCGGAGGCCCGGGGGAGGGTTGACACACCCCTGGTGGATCCGTAAAGTTCTCCGAGTTGTCACGGAGCCGGACGGTTCCGAGGCAGCCGATCCCGCCGCGGACGCGGCAACCAAACTTCAGCACGATCTCCCACTCGGGATGATTTCGGCATGCCGGAATTCATTGCGAAGGCCCGATTATGAGCCGCCGGAAGAATCCGCTAGAGTTTGGGCGTCGGAACGGCCCAACAGCCGGGAAGACAAGCCCCGCTGACTGGGAATCGGGTCCGAAAGGATCTGATAGAGTCGGACTCGCCGGAAAGGGAAAACGC
>NZ_JOEZ01000045.1 GCF_000721175.1 Streptomyces anulatus | reverse complement strand
GAGCGGGATATGCCCCGGCAAGCCGGGGCATAGAGCGCGAATTGCGCAAGCGCAATTCGGATTCCCCCGCAAGCGGGGGAATGGAATTCCGCAAGCGGAATTCCGAACGGAATCCAATTCGCGCAAGCGCGAATTGGAGGCGACCGCGCAAGCGCGATCACCCGGGCTGGCTACGAGGGGAAGTGCATCGCGCGCGGGCCTGTGTAGGGCTGGGGGTTCCTGCCCACCACCCCCGCAACGAGAGTGACGGACCGTCGGCCCGATCGGGTGCCGGCCCCACCGCAGTGACGGGCTCCGCTGCGCTCCACCCTGACCACTCCCCCACCCTCGAAACCGACCGCTCACGTTCACCAATACCCCGCCAGCATACCCTAGGAACCGTGCGTGTGGGGCGATATTCGGCCAAGTATCAGCCTACAGGGGGAAGCTGTCGCGTGGGTGATGCATCACGGGTGCTGAGTGTGTAGAGTCTGGGACCAGACACCACCACCCCGGCCCGCCAGACACCGCGCCGGACTCTCATTCCTATTACGCGTCGCATTCCGCGAAAAGGAGAACACGGGAATGGCCGTGAAACTGCGTGAACACCAGATTGAGGCCGTAGCCGCCATCGTGCGCGGCCTCGATATCCCGCCGGGCGGCATTCCCTGGAATGGCCTGCGCGGGCAGGTGCACGCCGCCTGCGGGACGGGAAAGACCATCATCGCGGCGGCCTCCGCAAAGCGCATTGTGCCCAAGGGCCGCATTCTCGTGGTGGTGCCGACCCTGGATCTCCTGGCGCAGACCGTGAAGGCGTGGAGCGACGCCGGGCACAAGGGGCCGGCCGTGATGGTGTGCTCGCCCCTGGACGACCCGGAGCTGTTCCATCTGGGGGTCCGGAGCACCACCAACCCCGTGCAGCTGGCCCTGTGGCACAGCACCGGGCCGGTGACCATCTACGCCACCTACGCGTCGCTGGGCGTGCTGGTGGAGGCGTTCGAGGGCGCCTACGGGCAGAAGCTCGCGCCGGTGGACCTGGCGGTGGTCGATGAGGCGCACCGGACCAGTGGCTCGATGGGTAAGGCGTGGGCGGACATCCACGACCAGACGAAGATCCCGGCGCACCGCCGGCTGTACCTGACGGCGACGCCGCGGATCTGGGAGGAGCGGCTGAACCGCGAGGTCGCCGAGGGGGTGCGTGACCCGCTGCCGCGCGAGATGGCGGCTTCCATGGATGACGAGCACGTCTTCGGGCCGGTCCTGTACAAGCTCTCGTTGGCGTCGGCGGTGTCCAGGAAGCTGCTGGCGCGGTACCAGATCATCGTCCTGGAGCTCCAGGACCCGGTCGTCACGCCCGAGCGTCTGATGGGCGAGGAGCGGCACACCGAGGAAGTCCGCGGGCAGCGCCTCGGGGCGCTCCAGGCCGCTCTCCTGCACACGATGGAGCAGCACAACCTCCAGAGCTGCATCACCTTCCACCACCGGACCATAGAGGCCGCGGCGTACGCGGAGGGCCTTCAGCGCGTGGCCAAGCGGCTGCACGCAGACCAGCCCGAGAAGTACCCCTCCGAGATCTGGGCGGACTGGCTGTGCGGGGAGCACGTCCCCGAGCGCCGGCGGGACGTGCTGGGGAAGTTCGGCTCCACCGCCCGGCGGGCCGTGCTCTCCAACTGCCGCGTCCTCGGGGAGGGCGTGGACATCCGGGCCGTGGACTCCGTGGCGCTCCTGGACCCCAAGGGCGCGCCGCACGACATCGTCCAGGCCATCGGCCGCGCACTGCGCCAGAAGCCCGGACAGGGAAAGCTGGCCTCTCTGATCGTGCCGGTATTTCTCCAGCCCGATGAAAGCCCGGAAGACATGTTCACCTCCGGTTCGTATAAGCCGTTGGTGAAGGTCCTTGAGGGTCTTCGGGCTCACGACGAAGAGGCCGTGGAATTGCTGGCCATTCCGCAGGAGCCTCAGAAGGACATCGCGCAGCCCTCCGAATACATCGGTGCCGCGCCCGCCGATAACGAGGAAGAAACCCGTCTCCTGCTCCGGTTCGCGGCTCCGCGTGATCCGGTGATGGTCGCGAACTGGGTGTCCTTCAACGTGATCGACACCGAGCGGCAGGACTGGGCGCGCGGCTGGGCAAAGCTCAAGGACTACGCGGAACGCGAGGGCCACGCCCGGGTGCCGTACGAGCACAAGGAGGGCGCGTTCCCGCTCGGTCAGTGGGTCGCGGAGCAGCGACGGGCGTTCGGGGCGGGGCAGATGAGCGGCCGGCGGGCGGCGCGGCTGGAGAAGCTGGGCATGGCCTGGTCGGCGGCCGACGCGCGGTTCCAGGAGAACCTGGCGGCGGCCCGGGTGTACTTCGCGGAGCACTGGACGCTGTGCGCTCCCCGGGCGGCGGCCGCGCTCGACAAGCCGGTGGGGCAGTGGTTGAGCAACCTGCGCCGTCCGGGTGCGCTGGAGGGGCACCCGGAGTGGGAGGCCGCGCTCCTGGCCGTGGACGAGGACTGGAACCCGTCGTGGCCGACCGAGTGGCAGCGGCATTACGCCGCGCTGCGCGAGCTGGTGCGTGACGAGGAAGGCCCGGCGGAGGTCCTGCCCGGCTTCACCGTGCACGGCATGGATGTCGGCAAGTGGCTGGCCCGGCAGCGGAAGCCCGAGGTATGGGCGGCCCTGGCCGACGGGCAGCGCGAGCGCCTGGAGGCCGTCGGCGTCGCCCCGCTCGCCGCTCCGGCCCCGGTGGAGCAGGCCGCGCCGCCGGAGGCGTCCACGGCGCCCGTGAGCGCCTTCGAGAGGGGCGTTGCGGCCCTGGCGCAGTACAAGGCCCGTACGGGCTCTGTGACGGTCCCCAGGGCCCACCTAGAGGCGCTGCCGGACGGGACGGAGGTCAAGCTCGGGGTGTTCCTGTCCAACAGCAGGAGCCGCCGGGCCAAGCTGACCGTCGACAAGCTCGCCGCGCTCGCCGGCCTCGGGCTGGAGTGGGCGGCCACGGAAGGAGCGGCGTGATGAGCACGGACGAGCACGAGGCCGGGGATCAGCGGGTGCGGGACGCCGTGCGGCGGCACGCCCGCACCAGGGCCTTCGCGGAGGCGGAGGACGTCATCTCGGCTGTGCTGTCCGACCCCGGCGTCCAGGAGGCGCGGGAGCGGGTGGAGAGGGCGGAGATGGGCATGGAGCTGGGCGCCCGTCTCCAGCCGTTCCAGGACCGCTACGACCAGGCCGTGGCGGAAGGCGACGCGGGCGGCCTCGCCGGGCTCTGTGCGGGCAAGCACGGCCGCTGGGGGCGGATCTGCGTCCTGCCCGACGGGCACGAGACGTCGATGGAGGAACCGCACTGGGGCCGCACCAGCGAGGGCCGGCCGATCGCGTGGGTGGGCAGTGCTCCTGACGGCTGGTGAGCGGCGGTGAGAGAGGCGACAGGACCCCGGGCGCACGGGCGCTCGAGGTACTTCGCTGTCCGGGGCCATGGTGCCGCTCCCAGGTCCTACACGCACTGGGGTGCGATGCCCGGGGGTTCTGAGCTGCGGCATCGCACTGGTGTGCGTGTAACCCCTGGGGTTTCGGGCTCAGCCCCGGCGGAGCTATCTGGGCCCGGAGCGGTTCGGTGGATGGGCCAGCCGCGAGCGGAGGGCCCAGGCGAAGTATGCACGGTTTTGGAACTCAGCAGGCGATGCCTGCCAGCAGGCCGAACGGTCTTCACACTCGGGCGTGTGATGGGTGTGGAAACGGCTGCATATTGCATCAACTGCCGTGTTGTCAGCGGTTCCTGTTAGATTTCACCCTCTTGTTTCGTCTCAGGCTGGGGGCACCATGGGGCTCGCTGACGACATCAGCGCGGCTGTCACGAAGGTTGTTTGTTCCGACTGGAACAGCCGCAAGGGGACAGCAGTCCCCTCCACCGACACCGTCGCTTTGGGGAACGGTGCCGTCGAGGTCAATGCCGTTTACCTCTATGCAGACTTGGCGGATTCCACTGGATTGGCCAGGGACTTTAGCCGCACAACCGCAGCCAAAGTCATCCGGGCCTATCTCGATGCCACTTGTAGGGTCATCAGGGCGTGTGGGGGCGAGATCCGCAGTTTCGATGGGGACCGGGTCATGGCAATCTTCATGGGGGGCACCAAGAACACAGCCGCCGCTGACTGCGCGCTCAAGATCAATCACGTAGTGACGAAAATTGTTCGCCCCAAAGTCGAGGCCAACCTGTCCTCAATCGTAACTCGGGGGTTTCAGGTTAAGCACTGCGTCGGTATCGACACCGGTACGGCACTAATTGTCCGAGGCGGCGTGCGTGGGAACAACGACCTTGTCTCTATCGGCCGTGCGCCCAATGTGGCAGCCAAACTCAGCGACATCCGCAACGGGAACAACCACAGCTACATTACCGAGGACGTTTTCAACGGCATGTTGGACAGTGCCAAATACTCCAGTACGAAAAAGTTGATGTGGGCAGGTCCGTACACCCGTGAGGTTGGCGGACAGACGATCACCGTATACAAGTCGACCTGGTCGAGGACTCCGTGAGCGAAGCCAATGGCCTACAGAGCTAGCCCGGCTCCTGCTGGCCCTACCGGCGATGACTGGTGATCAACCGCGAGAGATCGGCGAAGGACCCCGGGGCAGCGGCACCCATCCCAGGCCCTACACGCACTGGGACGCGATGCCGGGGGTTCCGAGCCACGGCATCGCGTCCCAGTGCGAGTGCGTAGGGCCTGGGATCTTCGGGCCGCTCCCTCATCCAGGCCGCGACGAGCGGCGTGCCGTGGCCTGTTGTGGTGATCGGGTCAGTTAAGCAACCCTGCAAGGAAGACGAGGGTGGCGCCCACTGCGAAGATGCTGAAGGACATCTGGACATGGCGGTGCTTGCCCCACGCGATCTTGCTCATTGCGATGAGCTGGCGGCTCAGCACCGGAAGTATGTCCGCCTGCTTCAGGGCTGTGGTGAGTTCGGCGGACTCTCGGTGCATGAGATGGCCGAAGTAGATGAAGTTCGAGGGGGCTTCCGCTCTGACCTTTCGGGCGCGGAGGCGGGGGACAACGACCAGCATCGAAAAGACGCCAGAGGTAAGTATGAGAATGGTCCCGATCCAAAGAAGAGAGCGGGTACCCCATCCGTGAAGGTTTGCGAGGACGTGGTCGTCGGTTGAGAGCGCGATGACGCCAGCGGTTGCCGCCGATTCAAGGGTGAGCGCGAAGGACGCCTTAGCGTCCACCTTCGCTGTCCAACTGCCGAGCTCCGCATGGATCCGCCAGGCAGTCTCGACGGCTCTCGCGTGAGCCTCGGCCGGGGCCAGCTCTGGCGCAGTCATACCGACCACCGGTAATTGGATCGGAAGATCGTCATCTGTTCCCCGCCGACCTCGGCACTGCGCTCCTCCCACATGTTGGCGCCCTCGGAAAACTTCACGTCTTCTCTAAGCCTGTGGTAGACCTGCGTGGTGATGTACGTCCGGTAGTGCCCCGGCTCGCGGATGTCACTGAGCTTGGCGGCAACGTTCGGGGCTCGGCCGATAGATACCAGGTCGCTGCTGCCCCGTACGCCGGCTCGCGCGATGAACGCCTCCCCGGATGCGACCCCGACACACATTCGAGGCAGGTAGCCCTTGCTCTGCAGAATCGGCAGCTTGGCGTAGAGGGCAGGCTGGACGATCTCCTGCATCGCGGCGTTGATCTTCAGTGCAACCGTTCCGGCGTTGGTGTTCTTGGAGTCGCCGATGAAGATCCCCATGACGCGGTCGCCGTCGTAGCTGCGGATCTCGCCGTCGAACTTCTTGATGATCGTGGACGCGGTGCGCAGCGAGGAACGGATTACCTTGCCGGCGACCTCGGGGGTGAAGTCGCGGGCCAGCTTGGTGGAACCCAGGAGGTCGGCGTAGAGGTAGACGGCTTCCAGCTTGACCGCGTCGTTGTTGTAGAGCCCTACGTCGTCCGTGCCCGGAACGACGTTGCCGTTCCGGATGCTCCAAGGGTTGCCCACCATCTTGTCCAGATCGGAGCGGATGTCGTCGCCAAGTGCCATGGATGACCTTCTGTCTCTTGCGTGCGCTTTGGCAGGAAAGTACTCGCCCGCACTGACAGCGGTCCTCCTTTTCGCCAGACCGAAGATCCCTGGTTCACCACCGACGAGCTTCACCCTGTTTGAGCGAACGGCCGACTACGGCACGTTCGGCGGAGCCCTGACATGTCCGTCTCGCGACCAGCCCTGCAAATCCTTGCCAACGGTCCTCCGGCGGCGCTAGGGGGTGGCCGGGGGGGGCGGTGAGGCGGTCCAGCCGGGTGTAGAGAGCCTGTACGAGGCGGGCGCGCTTCTGGACGCAGCACGCGGTGCCTTTGAGTGGGGCGGAGAGGCGGCCGTCGGCTTCGCGAAGGACGACTTCGGCGAGGGCGCCGCGGCCGTCACTCTTGGGCAGGACGGCAACGAGACGCCGGACGTCGGCGGCGAGCTCGCGGGCGTGCCCGGTGAGCTGGAGGGCGATCTGCTCATAATCGCGGGGTGCGAGGTCCGGGGCCTTCCAGGCGAGGACGGCCGTGACGAGTGCCTCGTGCGGGGCGCGGTCCAGCGGTAGTTCGGCGTCCAGCAGGCCCTGGGGGTCGTGGAGCGCGGCGTGGGCCCCGCTCACCGCATGTCCGCCGCGTCGTCGGCCTGGTCGTAGTCGCCGGGGCCGGCGGCCGAGTCGGTGAGAAAGCGCGCGTAGCCACGTACCGCGCGCTCGAGTAGCGCGGGGGAAGGTCGGCCGAAGTCGGGCGGTTGGAGGCCGGGTCCGTCGGGTGCGGGTCCGGCGGGTGTGGGTGCGCTCATGGGCACCGCCTCCGTGTGCTGAGTGGTCGCGTCGGTGTCGTTCGACGCTACGGAGGCTGCCGCTCCGGCCTCAAGAAAATTGCTGGAAATTGCGGAAGTTCACTCCAGGGCGTCGGTCGCGGCCGCGATGAGGTCACGGGCGGCGTCGCCGTACACGGCCAACTCCGCGAGGCCGGCGAACGCCCTGGCGTAGTCAGCGAGCTCGCGCGGCTGCGTCACCTTGATCTCCGCCGTCAGCGTCTCCACCACGGCCACGGTGTCGTCGTGGAGGTAGAACGCCTCCAGCGGCCAGACGGTGCGCTGTGCGGTGAACGGGATGATGCCCAGCGAGACCGAGGCGAGCGGCATCACCGCCAGGAGGTGGCGCAGCTGCCCGCGCATCGCCTCGGGGTCGGCGGTGCGGTAGCGCAGGACGGACTCCTCCATGAGCACGACGTAGCGGTGCCCGCCCTCGTAGAGGTACCGGGAGCGCGCGACCCGGGCGGCGACGGCTTCGGAGACGTCGTTCGGCGTCCCCTGGAACGTCGTGATCTGGCTCATCAGGGCGGTGGCGAAGCCGGGGGTCTGGAAGAAGCCCGGGAAGACGTTGGAGACGTAGACCCGGCAGAGGCGGGTCCGTTCGTGCAGGGTGTTCCAGTTCTGCTGGACCTTGCGCATCCCGTCCTTATGGAGGCGGCGCCACTCCAGGTACATGGAGTCGACGGCGCGGGCGGTGGCGATGAGGTCGTCGGCCTGGTCGTCCGCGCCGCACGCCGCGCACCAGGCGCGGATGTCCGCGTCGGAGGGCGGGGCGTCGGCCTTCTGGATGCGGGTGGTCTTCGCCGGGTGCCAGCCGCACCGGGCGGAGAGGTCCTTCCCGGAAAGGCCGGCGTCCTTGCGCAGGTGGCTGAGGCGCACGGCCAGGGCCTCGCGGGCGGCCTGTGCGCTGGACGATGGGGATGCGCTCACGGTGCTCTGCTCAGTGGTTCTGGACGGTGTACTTCTCGTGCGGGACACCGCGCTCCCACACGGTCTCGAAGGCGGCGCGGCAGAGCGCGACGGCGGCCGGGTCGGTGGTGCGTTCCTTGCCGTCGGTGGCCCAGTCGCCGGTGCCGGTGAAGTGGTGGAACTGCACGAGCCGGTCGTCCAGGAGCCAGAAGTCGTTGCCGGGCAGCGCGATGTCGCTCGCGCGGCGGCGGGGCAGCCAGCGCACGTCTTCCCCGGCCTGGAGGTTGAGCGGGGTGATGGCGTGCTCGTAGCGGATGTAGTCGGTGACCGGCTCGGAGACGATCCGGGCCCGGCGCATCACCACGCCGCGGGCGACCGCGTCCTTCACGAGCGGCATCCACTGCGGCCAGAAGGAGCGGGCCGGGTCGAGGTTGGGGACGCCGGTGGCCAGGAAGGCGGCGTAGTCGTCCGTCTCGTCACCGACGGCGTACAGGTCACGCATCTCCAGGTGGACCGCCGTGTGGTGGGTGTCGGCGAGCAGCTCAGCGAACGTCGCGGTGTTCAGCTGCTGCGCGTTCAGCGGCATCGCACGCCTCCCTCAAGATCTGCACCATGTGGAACGGAATCCGGATCACCCGCTCGTGCGGCGGGATCCCCGTCTTGTGGCCGGGCACCCACTCGGTGGAGCCGACCAGGGACTTGAGGAGGGCGTCGGCTTCCTCGCCCTGGAGGACCAGGTCCGCGCTCTCCTCTTCCACCCACACCGTCGCTGATCCCTCACCGCCGGTGTTGGGGTCGATCCCGACGAACCGTAACGTCATCACGTACTCCCCTGGGACTCAGTTGCGCGTAGTTGCGCCGACCGTCCCGCGCCGGGCAGCGGACGTCAAGAGCGCGTCGGCTGCCCGGTGCTTCTGATCCGTCCGGGTGACCGGGGGCCGCAACTACCGTGAGGTGAGAGGCACTCCCCCTACCGTGCGGCCATGAACACCACCCCGATGCCTGAGCCGCTGCGCCGGGCGATCCACCAGCTGGTCTCCGAGGGCGTGCAGAACTGCCAGGAGGTGCTGCGGTACACCGAGCCCGACCAGGCGCACACCTGGAAGCGGATGACGCTGTACCGCGCCACGGACGCGGCCGACACCATGAACTTCGTGGCCATGTTGATCGCGGCGTACTGCGAGCGCACCGGTATGGCTCCCGAGACGCTGCAGAGCTACCTCCAGGTCGGTCAGCAGGAGCTCCGTTCCGCCGGACCGCAGGAGGAAAGCCGCGCGCACGTAGCGGGCCTGCTGGGCGAGGCGCTCTCGTACGAGGCGATGCGAGCGTCGACGAACCGTGAGGAGCACCGCGAAGGCCAGCTCGAGGCTGAGCGGGCGCAGCGTCCGGAGGACGACCCGCAGAGGCTGTTCACCGAGGCGGTCCTGCACGGGCTGAAGGCGCGGCTGTGCGAGGACGTCGACTCGCTGGACAGCTATCTGCCGCCGCAGGTGGCCTTGATGGCTCGCCGGGTGGCGGAAGTTCTCGAAGTGCCGGAGCTGGCCGCGACGTAGTGCCTGGGGCGCGGCGTCGTTGACCCGTCTGAACCCGTAAGTGGGGCCCCGGGAAGTCATGACTGATTCCCCGGGGCCCGTGGTGGTGTGGAACCGCCGGCTACATGAGCGTGGTGAGTGCCTGCTCAGCCATCTGGATGCCCTGCGTGGCCGCCATGGTGGAGGCGCCCTCCAGGAGCTTGTCCTTGAGCTGGGTGGCGAACTGGCGCAGGCGGCCCTGCTCGGGGTTGTCGGAGGTCGCCTCATCGTGGAGGTCCTGGGCGACGCGCTCCAGTTCCACGCGGTCCGCCTCGGGCAGGCCCAGGATGGGGCTGACCTGGCCGATGTATCCGGCGAGCTGGACGAAGAGCGTGGGGTCGATGCCGTCGGTGTTGTTCTGGGTGAAGTGCTGCTGCTCGCCGATGATGACGCCCTTGGCGTTCGGCAGGTAGTTGTTGTACGTGGTGCCGGTGCGGGGCTGGTTGATGTGGTCCTGCACGCTTCCTCCGGTCAGGGCGCAGCTGGCGCCCTGGGGTGTGATGGCGACGGTGACGGGTTCGGTGTCGAGGTATTCGACCAGCTCGTACTGCGTCAGGTGGGCGAGCGCTTCGTCCAGCTCGGTCTCGGTGATCTCGGATCCGGCGAAGTAGGCGGCGTGCGTGGTGAGGAACAGCTCCGGGGTCACGGGTGCCTGGTCGGCCGCGGTGTCGAACAGCCACCGGTGGAAGGCGTCCATGGTGTATCGGAGGCGGGCGGCTCGGTCCAGACGGAGCTTCTTCATCCGGTGGATCGCGGCGCGGCCGGCGTCGGTGAGATGGACCTCGGGCGGCCCTCCCCAGTTCCGCAGGACCTTGACGAGATCGCGCTGCTCCAGCTCGAAGGCGAGCACCGAAGGGTCCTCGTCAGGCAGTTGTGCTTCTGCGAGGAACTGGCTCACGTTGATGTAGTGCGGATTCTGTTGTGCCCGCACGTCCAGCCACAGCAGCAGCCGGGCCAGGAGCCCGCTGCCCTCAATCGCCTCGCCGCCGGGGCCCGCGCTGACGCTGGCAGTGGCATTCAGCTGGGCAGACACACGAAGAGGGTTTTGCCGTTGAGCGCGCTCCAGGCTCTTGTTGGACTCCTTGACGAAGTTCTTCGCCCACTTGTCCAGCTCGCGCTTGTTGATGCCGTTGCGGGCCACGTTGCCCTCCTGTCTCAGGTACCTCAGCCAAGGGTACGGACCGGGTCCGACAGTGGGTCTTTTGTTTTCCAGTACGCCGTGGGGGTGCCCGTCGTGGGGGTGGGCGCCTCCCCCGGCGGGGGCCCGGCCTGAAGTCAGCGCTCGGTGTCCTCCGGGCCGATGAGCGGGTTGACGACGTTCGCGTCGGCTATCCAGATCCTGCCTCGTGGATGTCTCCCTGCCGCTTGTTGAGGGCCGGACGGGTGCGGATCTGGGCACAACATTTCAGGCGCCGGGCCTATGCGATGGCGTGATCCAGGAGGTCCCACATCCGGGACAGTTCGCCGGTCGTGATGGCGGTGCCGGGGTCTTCCGCGAGCAGCCGTGCCGCCCCCGTGATCAGGGAGGCGACCGCCACGAGCCGGATCTGCTGGTCCGCGGTGAGCCACCGCGCGTCCTGGACCGCGCACGGCACGGCCGCCAGCGCGCTGCGGGTCTCTTCATCGATGCCGCCCGTGCCGTCGACCATCACGCCGTCGGGTTCCATGCGGTCGCAGTCCTGTGGGTCCAGGGAGGCCGTCGCCGTCTCGATCGTCTCCGGCAGGTCCCTGAGGAGCCAGGTGCCGACCGGGCCGGGGGCAGAGGCCTGGGGCAGGGAGCGGATCCATTCCGCCGTACGGCGGCCGGCTGCTGCGGCCGCGGCGAGTGCTTCTTCCTCGCCGTCCCACGGCTGGTAGGGAACATCGTCGGTGGGCCCGGCGGGCAGGTGCGTGATCGTCACGCCGGGCTAACCGACTTATCTCCTCTCAGGTCACCGTGCGCCCGCCGTCTCCTCCGGGCCGGGGTCGCGCAGCGGGTTGGGGTGGGGGCAGTCCCAGCACCGCACCGTTTCGGGGAGGTTCTCGAATCGTGTGCCGGAGACGCCGAAGGAGCCGTCGATGCGGAAGCCTCCGCAGTTCTGGCACGGGGTGGCGTGGAAGGGTTTGTCGCAGCGGAAGCAGGTGCCTTCCGCGCTGGTGGGGTCAAGGCGGGTAACTCGGGTGTCTGCGCTGCCGCATCGGACGCAGAACACTTCCTGGGTGGTTTCCATGGTTCTGGTGTACAGCAGGTTCGGCGCTTCATTCCCCCTGCTCCGGTCCGGCCGTGTCGCAGGCGGTCGCGGAACGCGTGACCGGCGGGGAGCTCCACTGTTGTTGAACCGTGCGAACCCGACCGGGCCCCGGGGGTGTCGTGGCGATCCCCCGGGGCCCGTGGTGTTTCGGTCGTTCGGTCAGGCGGTGGGGTCGTCCGGGTCGGTAAGCCAGGTGACGACGTCGGCGTCGGTCATCCGGATCGCCTGTGTCTCGTCGACCTCGCCGTGCTGGATGACGTGGAAGTGGCCCTGCTGGGGGTGGCGCTGCTTGGGGGCGGGTCCGGCGTCCGGGGCGAGGACCTGCCAGGTGTCGGTCGTGAACCGCGCCAGGATCACCGTGGCGAACAGTTCGCGGGCCGCGCCCTTGAGGACGGTGGCCTGGGGGCGTCCGTCGAAGATGACGTGGACGCGGGCCGCGCGCCCGACCCAGAGCGCTTGCTCCAGGGCGGCGATGGCCGGTGACGTCTTCGGGTCGTCCTTCTGCCGGAAGGTCTCCCAGTAGCGGGCGAGGCGGGGCAGCGTGGCGTTGGCTTCGTCGATGGCGACGATCAGGCGGGGCACGGTGTCCAGGTCGCCGTCGAGGTCGAGGCGGCGCTCCAGCTCGGTGGCGAGGTGGACCAGGGCGTCGTGGATGCCGGCGATGTTGCCGCGGTGGGTGACGGTCGGCAGGGCCTTCGCCCACAGGTGGGAGATCCGCTTGGTGTCCAGGACCAGGGCGTGGGCGCCCTGGTGGAGGAACTGGGCGGTCAGGGAGCGCAGCATGGTGGTGCTGCCGCCGCCGCTGGCGGTGCAGACCAGGACGTGCGGGGATTCGCCGTCCAGGTCGACGGCGATGGCCTGTCCGGTGGTGCTGATGCCGATGAGGGCGGTTCCCTCGGGCATGACCTCTATCTGCTGGCGCAGGTCCGGGTCGGCGAAGCTGAGCATCGTGAGCAGCGCGGTCTTCTTCATGGGGCGGTGTTCCATTCTGTGTGGTGCCGGGGAGAGCCCGGGGTTCTTCCGGGTCCTGGGGATCGTGTCGGTGAAAGCGGACAGGTCCGGATCGAGGGGCGGGTCAGATTTCTGACCCGCCGTGGTCCCGGGGGTCAGTCGAGGTCGGTGGTGCCGGTGGGGGCGCGGGGCCGGTTGCGGGCCCACCTCTTGAGGTCGTGGACGCTGTAGAGGAGTTCGGTGCCGCGCTTGGCGGCCGAGGTGGGGAAGGTCGGGTCATTGGCGCGGGCGAAGCGCAGCGCGGCCAGGGTGATGCCGGGCAGGTGGTGCTCGGCGGCTTGGCGCAGTCCCACCGCCTGGTCGTCGTCATCAGGTGCCGGATCCGCGGGCGGCGTCGCCGGGACGGTGAAGGGCTCGGCGGCCAGGGCCGGGTCGGGGGCGATCGGCGGCAGGGAAGCGTCGCTGCTCCAGACGTCGGGGGGCGGGGAGTCGGCGGGCGGGGCAGGCTTGTGGAACACGGGTGGACCAGGCTGTTCGGGGAGGCCCGGGTGCTGCGGTTCGGCCGCGGTCGTCTTGCCTGTGCTGGCCCATTCGTGGGCTTCGGCCTCGGTGAAGAACAGCACCTGCGTCTCGGTGGCGCTGCCGCCGGTGACGACCTGGGCGCGGCCGGCGTGCTTGGTGGACTTCGGGGCGGGGTGGACCTCGGGGGCGAGCATCCGCCAGGCGTTGACGCTGTAGCGGGCGAGGATGCGGGTGGAGAACTGCTCGCGGACCTCCGGGCCCCCCAGTGCGCGGGCGGTGGCCGACTGGGCGACCAGGAGGACGTGCATGCGCAGCTGGCGGCCCATGTAGAGGATCTCGTTGAGGGCGTCGACGGCCGGGGAGACCTTCGGGTCGCCGGACTCGCGGATCTTCTCCCAGTAGCGGGCCAGCTGCTTCATCGTCGCGTTGACCTCTTCGAGGAGGATCAGCAGCCGGGGGCCGATGGCCTTCGGGTCGGCGCCGATACCGAGGTCGTCGGCGACCTGGGTGCGGCGCCGGCCTTCCCTGCCGAGGGCGATGAGCTGGTCGTGGATGTCGGCGACGTCGGCGCAGTAGGTGACGCCGGGCAGGCCGCGCGCCCAGAGGTGGGAGATCCGCTTGGTGTCCAGGACGAACACGCGTGAGCCGTGGTGGAGCATCTGGCACGCGATGCACCGCAGGACCACCGACTTGCCGCCACCCGTACTGGCGTTGACGAGGATGTGCGGGGATTCGGCGTCCAGGTCGACGGAGACGATCCGCCCGCCGGCCCCGAACCCGATGATCGGCGCGGACTCCTTGGCCTTGGCCACCAGGTCCCGCATCTTGGGGTCCTTGAAGAGGGCCGTGGCCGGGGGCTTGCGGGTCTTCTTCACCAGCACGTACGGCTTGCGGCCCTCCGGGTGCCAGGAGAACGTGACGCCCTGGAGGGCGAGTTTCTGGGTGATGAGGTCGGCCACCACGTCGCGGGAGAACCCGAGCCGGGTGGGCAGGTCGATGCGTATCTGCGCGTCGTCGTCGGAGAAGTTCTTCGGGATGTGGAGGTAGCGGCGCGGGTCGGTCTGCTCCGCCAGACCCAGCGGCTGATGCAGGGCCTCATGCAGCGGGCCCACCCACTCGCGCATCAGCTCCCGGCGCTCACGGGTCAGGACCATGTACGTCGCGGTGCCCACCGTGAGGACGGAGGCCGCGGCAATCCCGCCGGGCTCCAGCGTCGCGAGCGCCGTCTCCCGGTTCTCCCACAACTCCTGGAGCGTTTCGCGGGTGGCGTCCAGGTCCCGGGTGGTCAGGTAGCCGCTCTCCGCGACACCGCCACCGAGAGCGAGCCGGAAAGACAACCGGCGCCACCCCGGCTTGTAGGAGCGGCGGCGGACCTTGCCCTCCACCTTCGGCAGGACCCGGGTACCCGACCGCCAGAACGTCGCATCCGTACGGCGGACCCCGTCCAGGTCCCGGCCGGCCAGCACCCGGGCGATCCCGCGCGCGAGGGAATCGGCGGACTCATCCACCTGCTTGTCGAACTTCGTCTGCGCCATGGCCGTGCCCTTTCGGTCTGCGTCCCGGCACCTCACACCCGGAAGCGGACACCGACCGTAGAAGCTCCGCCCTGTGCATAAGTTCTGGCGATTGGCGAGCCCTGAGCTGCAGATCTGTGGACGGCGGCCCCGCAAGGAGCAGGGCGACGGCCACGGCGAATGCCTGTCCGTGGTGGCCGTTCGGTGCGTGTGCATCGCACACCGACTCCTGCCCTGCCGACGTGCTCCTCGCTTACTGCCGCCCCAACCTGTCCGAAACTTTAATTGTCGCATCAGACTTACGTGCCGTATAGTTTCAGCATGGTTGATATGTGGGAGCTCGACAGCGAGTCCTTCGAGGCGCAGGTCGCCTTCCGGGCGCAGGTGCGTGATCTGGTGTGGAACGAGACGAGGCGGCGCGTGAGCTTCCTGGGTCTCAGCGAAGACGGGGGACCTACCAGCCCGAATGCGCTCGCCCCTGCATCTGCGGCCGCCAAGGTGTTGCACCTCGCTTACCTGGAGGTCGCCACGGAAGCCGGTATCTCCGCGCGGGAGCTGGCCAACGACGCCGCGACCCGTGCGGGCCGGGCTGCTGCTTCCTACGCGGAGCTGGGCGAAGCGGCCGGGATCACCCGGCAAGCCGCCCGCAAGCGGTGGCCGGAGGCTGTCGGCACCCACTGGGCTCTCTACCTCCTGACCGGCAAGCGCCACCCGCACGGCAGGTCCGTCCAGGTGTTCCGCAGCAGCAGTAAGGCAATCGAGGCCGGGCGCACCGCCGTGGACGAAGGCGGCCTCACCGACGACGGTGCGGTGGCGGCCGTCGTCATCAACTCCGGCCGCCAGGCCGTATGGGCCTGCTACTTCAACGACGGCACGTACGCACCGGAAGAAATCACCCTGCCCGAGGACCTGGAGTCCGTACCGGCCCCCGGCGAGGGTGAGCACGGCGACTGGCAGCATCGGTGGGAGCGGCACATCACTCGCCTGCTCTGACAGCGGCAGGCCGGAACTGCCGGTCACGCGTCGGGCCCGGGCCTCCTTGTGGAGGTCCGGGCCCGACGATCTTGAGGTGCTGTCTCAGCGGGTCTCGGTGTTCCCCTGCGGCCGCACCGCCGTGGTGAAGGTGGGGTTGGTGTCGCTCTTCTTGTCGGTGCCGATCAGCGCCTGGTTGGCGAAGGCGTCGACGAAGTCCGGCTGAGGCGCCGGGGCGGGTGCGGTGGGCGCGGGGTCGGGCTGGCCGCTCCCCTGGTTCGGTTCGTTGCTCATGGTCCTCAAGTGTGCAGCAGCAGCGCGACAGTCGACAGGCAAAGGCCTGCGCCCAGCGACCAGAGGCTGACCGCCCAGTACCGGACCTTCTCCTCGTGACGTTCCTTGTTCTTCTCGAAGATGACCGCCCGGGACGCCGCCAGCTCAGCCATGACCCGCCCCTTGGGGGACCCGACGTGTGCCGCCAGCATCGGGCGGGGCTCCAGATCCTTGTGCTCCGCTACCCGGAACGTCAGCACACCCGTGACCAAGGCGATGGCGTACGCGGCGAAGGCGCAGTAGGCGAGGACCTCGTGGCGCTGGTGCGTCGCCAGGAACTGCGCGGCGGTCGCAGCAAAACCGATGAGGAAAACTGCCTTGGTGTCGATCTTCGCCAGCGATTCCGACTGCCGCGCCAGACGCGAAGTCACCTCGTTGTTGAGGAGCTCCAGGGTGTCCGTCTGCGCTTCGATTTCAGCCGGTGTCATCGTCATGCCGAGAGCCTATGAGCCGAGCGGGGGCGCCGTCCGGCTCATAGGAGGTGGGCGTGGCCAGCAAAGGCCGGGTCAGGTGCCCGCCTCCTCGCTCCGACGGATCTCGCACTGATCGAGCAGGCGGGCGAAGTAGCTGTACGCCGCGAGTCGCTCCATCCCTTCCTGTTCAGTGAGCTCATCGCGGGTGTGCGTCGTGACGTTCCTGACTGTGAGGTTCAGTCCGGTCGCAAAATGGTTGAGTGCCTTGGCCAGAGGCTCCAGCCCGCCTCGCATGCTTCTGTTCGTCTTGTCCGTGGGGTCGCCCGGCCATGCGAGTTTGGGCCTACCGTGCTCAGGCTCGCCTGGACAGAGAGTTTGCTGCCAGAACACGGTGTCGTCCACGTCGTTGCGACCCAGGCGTTTCTTCCAGTGCACGGTCAGCGCCTCCGACGCCTCGCGCACCGCGACCCGGTACTGGTGGGTCGTCCAGTGGGCAGCTGCCGCCGTCCAGATGACCTCATGGAGTTCGGAGGGGGCGAATCCTGGCGTCGCTGACTCCGCCGCTGCCTCCGCCTCGCTGATCATCATGCTCAGACGGCCCCGGACTCTGGCCGCCGTGGTGCGGACCTCCTGGGGTGTGAAGAGCGCCTTGGGGGCCGACATCAGCGACCAGTTCTCGATCGGGTCAAGGACGCCGACCCCAGCCACGGCGATCTGCGCCCCCGTGACGCTGACCGCTCGGGCAGCGGCCCCCGCAGCCTCCGCCACGTCCAGCTCGAGCCTGCGTATGACCGCCTGGTCCTGCCCGTCCTTGGGCCGGACCGTGGGGAACAGCCCGCGCGTTTGGGCGTGATCCAACTCCTCCTGGGTCTCCGTCCAACGCCCGAAGACTTCCTCGAACCGCTCCACAGCGGCCCACAGCCGCTTCAAATAGTCAGCGCTGTACGTCGTCACGCCTACCCCCTCCTCTGGATCGTGTCTGCCTGGAGCCTAGAAGGCTGCACACAGCAGCTGCTTACGGTAGGAACGTGACGCCCCCTGCCGACCGCCCGGGGCACAGGAGATCGTCGCGCGGCTGTGGAGGCGGCGGCAGCGAAACGGGCTGGGCGTCCCTCGCGGGGGCTGCCGTCGTTCCGGGACAGTTGGACCCTCTACCTCGCAGCCCGAACGTGACAAGGAATGACTCTTCTTCTCTGTGTCCTTGATCAGTCCGAAGCCAGCGCAGCGGTCAAGCAGTTGCTGCACACCAGGTCGCCGTTTCCTTCCATTTGGAAGGGCAGGGTGCAGCGGGTGCACGTGACGAGGCCGTCGAAGGGCCTCGCGCAGTTGAAGCAAAAGGAGCGCGGCTTGTCCGGCGCGTCGGCCAAGTACGCTTCGGTGAGCAGGCTGTGCCTCTGGCACTCCGGGCAAGCCTGGGCGCCCCCGTCGTCGTCAAGGAAGTCCTTCACCGACAGGCCGAGGACGCCGACCGCGTAGTCGACGAGGAGCGCCGTGTCGTACTCCCAGTGGGTGAAGCAGAGGCGGCAGTGGCTCTCATCCACTTCCGCGACCACTGCCCACATGCCGCAGGCGGGGCAGCGCAGGGTGGTGCTCTTGAAGGGCTCCAGCTCGGGAGTGAGCTGAGTCATCCGGGCGGTGGCGTAGCCCCGGATCCGGGGCACACTGGCACGGATCGTCTTCATGTCTTCGAAGTACGCATCGACATGATCGGCGTCGATCCCTCGCCACAGGTGAGTGTCGATGAAACGCATGAGGATTTCGAGGACGACGCCGGCACGGGCCTCGATCGCGGCCGCGCTAAGCGTGGCGCCGAAATGCTGGAGCTTGTTGCGCTCTTTGGAGAAGGCGGTGATCGCCCCTTTCTCCTCTGGCGAGATGGTCACTCCGTGCTGGCGCAGCCGCTTGACGGTGTCGGCGATTCCACAGCTCGCAAAGTCCCCAGTCTTGTAGCTGATCTCGTCCGCCTCCTCAGGCTTGGTAAAGACGAGTCGCCAATCGATGCCCGCGAGGCACGCCTTCAACAGCACCTCCGTCGCAGCCTGAAGGTGGAGGACGGCGAACTTGAGCGCGCGAGGCGCCGGGTCGGGGCCGTCGAGCAGGTCAATAACACTGAAGAGGTAGTCGATGCCGTTCAGGAGGGCAGGGTAAGCAAGCTCGGCCGCCGGGCCAGGGTCGCTCATCACCAACCGGATCAGTTCCTCGTTCTGTTGCCGCTCGCCGGGGAGCTTCGGGTCCTCGCCACTTCGTGCGCCCGGCAGATGGGTGCCGCTCATACCCACCCCTCTCTAACGTCTTCTCCCGCAGTTGCACGCACCGCACGATGAGCCGATGCCAAGCTCGATCGACCCGAAGTCTTGGACACGGGCACCCCCAGCCACTTCGCTCAGGCCGGAACCGTAGCAGCCGCCGATGACCACGGAAGGCCGAATTATGCACGGACGCAGTTCCGCCTCTTCATCAGTAGGACGGCAGCCTAGAGACGGCGGAGTACCGGGTTTGGGTGAGAACTCCCGACCATGTGCAGCCGGTCGACAGCGTCGACTACGACCAGGCGCGAGCACCTTCCGCCAGCGCCCCAGTCGGTGGTCCGTGAGGTCCTCGGGGAGCATCGGCCTTCGGACTGGGTGCTGGCGAAGGTACGGGAGGGGCGGGGCCCGGCCCGGGGGTGCTGCACGCGCCAGACTGCGAGGAAGCGCCGCAGGGCGCGCCGCTGCTCAGTGTGGAGCAGGCGCTGAACCTCGCGGAGAACCCGGGGACGCGGCTGTGCACGCTGTGGGGTGCGCTCACGATCTCACGCCGACGATGAGCGGCTTCGACCACATCACCGACTCCTGGCCCGCCGTGCTCAGGAAGCGGCCTCGATGGTGACTGGGACCTCCAGCGGCACGGTCCACTCGCTGCCCTTGGACCTGGCGGTGATGCTCAGGCGTACCGGCTCGTTCGCGTAGTCGCGGCGCCAGGCGTCCGCGGTGTCCGCCGACCACGACGGCGGCGTAGTGGGGGTGAGGCCGTAGCGCGTCCACTCACCGATCGTCAGCTGCTGCGGGGCGACCGTGCGGCCGGTGTCGTCGCGGCCGTCCGCGCTGAACTTCCACGGCCCCCAGATGTGGGCGCGGACCTCTTCGGGAGTCGGGGTGCCTGCGAGGTGAGGTCCATCGCCCCGGTGCGGGTTGTCGTTGCGCAGGGAAGTGGTGATCTCGATGGCGCCGTGGGACAGCAGGCCGGGCGGTCCTTCGAGGTGGACCCGCAGCATGGCGGTGGAGCGGGCCTCGTTGGCCACGACCATGCAGCGGAAGTGCGGGGTGAGATCGGCGTGCAGGCGCTGCTGCTCGATCCGGGACAGGGTCTGCGCGGCCCCGTTGGAGTTGCGCGCTGCCCTCCAGGAACCGATGGCGGCAACGGCAGCGACGACCGCGACGGACAGAGCCAGGGCCGCGATCGTGTCGGTGGTGGTCATGAGGCAGGACGCTATCGCCACCGCACGTCACAGGTCAGCGCCCTGAAGATGTGGCCATCAGCGGGGGACGTCGTCCAAAGTGGGGCGATGAGCACACTGCGACCCGGTGATATCACCGACGAAATGATCCAGGCGATGGACACCGCCAAGCGGCAGGCCCTGCAGAAAGACCTGCGCGCCCTCGCCGCGAACATCCGCGCCGACGCCGAAGGCCGCTACGACAGCGCGGAACCCGGGTGGCGGGCCGGAGTCGAGTGGACGCTGCTGTGGATCGAGAACACCGCCGGCCCGCTGACCGAAGGCAAGCCGTAGACAGCGGGCGTCAGGGTGTGTCGCCGGAGTAGTGGAAGCGGCACACCACACCCGGGCCGCCCGGCGGGCGCGGCTCGCCGGAGAGCGGGTCGTACAGTGCCCGGCCGCCGGGCCACCGCCCCAGCTCGGTCATCAGGGCGACGCCGTCCTGGATCTCCTCCGGCCGCCAGCCGGTGATGTCGAGCAGCAGGCCGTCCAGCGGCCCGCCGACGAGCACGGCGTACGTCTGGTGCGGCAGCGGGCCCGGGTTGGGGTCGTCGTGGTCGTGGCCGTACACCCGGCCGCGCAGCAGTTGCTCATCACCGGCGTTCATCCGACCAGCCTCCCAGCCACCCCGACAGCGGAAGGCCGGCGGCGACCGACAGTCCGGCCCCTCCCGCCCTGCGGGAGGGTGCAGGGGTGCCCTTCCCGCAGGGCGGGCGTCAGGCGCAGGGCAGACGGTCGGAGGCGGGCCAGTCGATGCGCACCCCGTGGCGGATCAGCGCGGTGATGCTGTCGACCTGGCACGTGGACGGCTGCTCCTCGGTGAAGCGGCGCAGTGCCCGGTAGACGCCGTCGCGCAGCTGGCCGTCGGTCATCGTGGACGCCCGCTCCTGCAGTTCGTCGAGGAGCTGCCCGGCGCGGGCCGCGCGGGACAGCGCGGCGTCGGCGAGCGGCCCTTCGGCGAAGCCGTTGCGTACGTACAGGCCGGGCTCAATGAAGGTCATGGTGACGGTCCTTTCCGCCCGGCCCCGCTGGTCTCCCGGTTGGAGACGCGGTCGCGGGACCAAGCGGGCGAGAACGTAGAGCACCGAGTTCGTTAGCGTCGCGTCCTGCGCCTACCGGCGGCGGCCGAACAGGCCGCGGTTCTTCTTCGCCTCCGCTTCGGCCGCCTCCCGGGCGGCGGCTTCCTCCGCCCGGCGTTCCGCGGCTTGTTCCGCCTTCTCCTGTTGATGGTGTTCGGTCAGGCACGGCCCGCACAGCTCGTTGAACTGCTCAGCCCGGTACTGCCGGACCATTTGCCACCGGACGTCGGTGAACTTCGCTCCGCAGCGCCTGCACACGGGCCGCTGCGCCTCACGTGCCGCGGCTTCACGCTCCTTCTGGCGCTCGCGGGACTGCTCCGCCTGCACCACGTACAGCCGGTCACCGTCGGGGTTGTCCAGGGCCTCCGTCAGCGTCTGCCACTTCTCGCGCCCGAGCCTGCGCCACACCTTCCCCGCCGCCCCCTTCGGATCGGCCGTGATCCGCTCCAACTCGGTGACGACCACGGGCAGCGCCTGGTGGTAGTCGACGGCCGTGATGTCACCGCCCGCGTACTTGGCGCCGGCGAAGTAGGAACGAGCGGCCTGCTCCAGCCGTCGCATCCTGCTGGCCCGCTGCGCCTTGGTCTTACCGGTGAACACGAACGCGAGGGGCACATAGCCCTCGCGGCCGGTCGCCGGGTAGATCCGCGACCACAGCCGGAAGTCATGCACCGTCGCCCCGTCGCGCCGGGCCGCGTGCGCCTTGGCCTTGTCGGCCTTCGGCACCAGGAGCTCAAACCATTCGGTGTAGCGGCGCACCTTGGCCACCAGGACGTCGACGGGCTCGTTCACGCGGTCGACCTCCAGGAGCATCGCGGGCACGTCGACGTCCGGGGCGCGCATCGTCAGGTCGGCGTACTGGGTGTACCCGTACGGGAGGCGGTGGGCGATCTCGGTCTGCCAGGACAGCGGTGTGCCGTACCCGGCCCCGGTGAGGACGGCTGCGGTCATCGTGACGGCGGCCGCGTGTTCGTCGAAGCCCTCGCCGGTGACCGGCTCCCCGTCGTCGTCGAACTCGAGCTTGCGCAGCGCGGAGACCCGCACGGTTCCCGGCAGCAGCTGCTTGGCTTCCTTGTGTCCTCGCTCGGTAAGCACCCACAGCTGGTGGTTCGACTCCAGCCGCGTCTCCACCCGGACCTTCCCGTCGCCCTTGAGGGCGTTGAGGGTGTCCCTCGTGATCCGGTCGTGGCTGTCTCCGGGGCGCAGCATCCGCCACAGGTGTTCAGCGGTAGCCCTCTGGAAGATCCCGAGAGCCTTCAGCACTTCCTTCTTTCGGGTGTGGGTTGGCTTCCATGTCTGTTTAGAAGACTTAGACGGGTTGTCGAACGCGACGCGAGCCCTGTTCCGCCGGGGCTGACCTGCGGATACACGTCGGGCGGGCGAAGAGTGCGTGGAGGGGGTGATGGAGGGGCCCGTGGAGGGGGCCTGCGGGACCTGGTCGACGTCGCCGGCGGGCGCCTGGTGGCCGGTGTCGTGCGGTTCGCGGGCGGGGTCGGGCATGAAGTCAGCGGGCACGGTGTCCTCGCATTTCTCCGGCCGGCTGGCCGGGACGGTGAGCGTCCGGCCCGCACGCCGATGCGCGCACGAGCCGAAGCCACCGTCGGAAAGACCCCCTTGTCCGCTGTCTGACGCTCAGCACCGATCGGCGTCTTCTATGCCCCAGAAACGCCTTGCCCTTGGCGATTTATCCGTGACCGACGCCACATCTTCCGGCTGGAGTTCAGCGGGCGGGCCGGGTGCTGGACGGCGAGGATCCACGCCGCCAGTCCGAGGGCTTCTGGCCGCGGAATGTCTCGCCGCTCTCGATGCGGGCCTTGTTCCGGGCGAACTCGCGCTCGGCTGCCGACAGTTTCCTGGGCGCGCAGCCGGGGTGTCCCCAGCCGTCGGTCACCTTCGTGATGATCTCGCCCTTGGCGTAGCCCTTGAAGCAGGCCGGGCAGGTGCCCGGGTACGCGGCCCGTACCGAACCGCGCGGCAGCGGCACCGTCTTCTTCGCCGCCGGCTTCCCGCCGCCCGTCTTCTTCTTCGCCGCCTGCGCCCGCTTGATCGCCTCGCGCTCCGCCTTGCCGGGCCGCTTCTTCGGCTGCTGCCCGCGTGCCGCCTTGGCGGCCTTCTGTGCCGGGGTCTGTCCCACGCGCGGATCGTAGAGGCCGGGCCGTGCGGTGGGCGGCACGCGCCACGCGCACCGGAGGTCCCAGGCGGTGGCATGGGAGTGCGGACCGGCGCGCGCACGGTGCGTTGAGTTGCGCGCGATGTAACGCACTCCCCCACCCAGAGGAGCGCACCGAGTGGACTCCACCCGCTCTGGTGCGCTTCGCGATGGCCTCCACTCTCCACTCGATGCGGACGATGTCGTGCGCTTCCACCCGGTGGAACGCACCGCGCACGGCATCATTCGCGCCGCGCACCGCTCCTACGGACGGTGACGGTGAGCGGCGTGCCGGGAGGGAGAGATCTCCCCTCCGCCACCGTGCATCGTGGGCTCGGTGCGTGCCGCCCGCGAAGGGGTAGCGGACGTGGTCAAGGAGAAACGTCGAAGATCGCTCGGGAACTCGTAGCTGGACAAGGGTTGCTTTCCACCCGATGGGCTGGGTGGAATCCGGCGGCGGACCTGGTCAAGGGGTCCGCATCGAGTGCACCGCATCCGATTCGCCGTCACCCTCTGTGCACGCATCCGGTGGAGCGAGCGGGAGTGGCGGCCACTCCGACGCGCGCCGGTGGAGCGTGCGGTGCGGCGGTGCGGTGGGTGGGAGTGCACGGCATCGTCGGCGGGCGCACCGGTGCGCCCGATGCACCGCACCGAGCGCACCGGATGCCGGGCTGTTCCGCACTCCCCCACCGGGTGGAGCGCACCAAGTGGGCCACCCGATGCGCTCCACCGTGGTCTCCACTCCCCCGGCCAACGATCCACTCACAGGGCGCGCGGTGAACTCCACCGTGGCCACTCATCCCCGGCGGCGGCCCCGTGCGGTGCGCCACGGGCTCGGCCGGCCGCCGGGGTACTGCCGTGAGCGGGAACGGCGCTGGACGGCTGGTGGCTTCGGTACCGGGTAGAGCGCCGCGTGCAGCCGGGCCGCCTCGGCGAGCTGCTCCAGACGCTCACGCTGCGCCGGTGACAGGTGCGGCAGCGTCGGGGCAACCATGAGGTCTCCGTGCTCGAAGGGAGCGGTCCCCCTCACCCTCGCTGCTCCTGCGTGGTCTCGGCGGTGGCGGACCGGTTGCGTCCCGGCGTCTGGCCCGGTGACTTCGCCGCCCGTCCCGCCCGACGGGCCCAGGCGGGCTGTCACGGCTGGAGGCCCTGGCCCTGGCCGGGCTGCTGGTGCTGCTGCTCGTGCTCCTGGCGGCGCTGGTCGGCCGGTCCGGGCGGATCGGCGGCGGCCGGGAGCTCCCGCTCCTCGATGGCGCGGCGGCGGGCGTTGGCCTCTCGGGTGAAGGCCGCGAACCGTTCCAGGTTCTCCGGTGTGCGCGCCCACGTCTCCGGGTCGGTCGTACGGCCCTCCGGGTCCTGCGGTGTGCGCGACGTCGCCGGGGCGGCCGTACGGCCCTCCAGGTACTCCTCGGGCATCGCGGCCTGCTGGTGGGTGTGGATGGCGGCGGCCCGCTGCGCCGGGGTGAGCGCGGCATCCCGGGCCGTGAGGTCGACGGCGTGCGGCGCGTCCGACGTCTGGTCGTGCTGGTGGTCGCCGGAGTGCGCGGCGGCCGTCGCGGCCGGGGCGTCGTCCTGTGCGGCGGGTGCGGGGCGGGCGGCGCGGATCGCGTTCTGGACGGCGAGGCTGGCGACCCGGGCCCGCTCGTACCGGCTCGACTCCCGGGGCGGCTTGCCGTCGGTCCCGGCGATCCACCACCGGTCGGGCTCGGCGAAGTCGGCGGTGTAGAAGAGCTGGTCGGCGGCCGGGGTCCGGCGGCCGGGCTGGACGACGGTGGACTGACGGCCGTGGGCGGCCAGGGCACGGTCTGCGATGTAGTCGTCCAGGCCGCGGCTGAACTCCTGGCCGCGCAGAGTCTCCAGCAGATGCCGGCGGGCTTCGGCCAGGACATGGCGGCGGGCGAACTTACCTCGGACGGTGAAGACGACCGCCGCGACGTCAACGGCGGCGAGTACGGCGTCCACGTGCGGATCGACCCGGGCCCGGATCGCCGCTCCCGCCGTACGGCAGCGCTCAAGGAGCCCGTCGACCATCTGCCGGCCGAACTTGAGGAGCGCGGACGCCTTCCACCAGGCGAGCAGCTGCTCCAGGGGGCGCGAGGTCTTCTTCTCGGGGCGGGTGTCCTGCGCCGCCCACCACCCGAGACCGTGCCGGGCCTTCTCGCCGGGCAGCCGCCCGTGCTCCTGAACGTAGGTGTAGGTGAGGCCCTCCAGGACGTCCTCGATCCGCTGGCGGCGAGTGGAGGACCAGCCGATGAGCTCGGAGTCGACACCGGCTATCTCCATCACCGGGCGCAGGCCCGGCGTCACTTCCCTGGGGGCCGTTGCCAGTCCCAGCTCCTCGCACACCTCCGTCGTCATCGTCAGGGTGTAGAGCGTTCCGGCGGCCACCACATGCCGGTAGAGGCGGCGGGTGTCCAGGGCGCCCCACACCGGCTCGCCGTCAGCGTCCCTGCGCTGCACGCGGTTCAGGATCAGGCAGTGGTCGTGCAGGAGCGGGAATCCGTCCCGGTTGTCGTAGTGCCGGAACGCGGCGACCACGAGGGCCGGGGTCTTCGCGCGGCCGCGGCCCGAGGACCACCGAGTCTCCGCTACCTCGTCCTCGAGCCAGCGCAGCGCCTGGGCGACGGCCCGCTCGTGCGCCCGCTCGATGACCCGCCGCGTGTGAGCATCTCCCAGCGCCCACAGCACGATCAGGGACGCCTGCGGCCGGTAGCTGAAGTCGAGAGCGAGCAGGGGGATCTGCTTGCGGGCCTCGATCTCCTCGATCGGCTGCCCGAGCACGGTGGCCAGCCGTGCCGTGGCCGGGTCGGCTCCGTCGTCCAGGAGGCCACGCTCGATCCGGTCGGCGTCCGGGTGCCGGCCCTGCCCGAACAGCAGCTCCAGCTGCCGCTCGGACACCTCCGCGCCCTCGGTCAGCCCGAGGCCGGACAGGCCGCGTCCCCACCACCTCCCGGGCGGGAGACCGGCCACCGCCTGGGCGTCCTTCAACGACTGGCCCACCGGACGGCGACCGTCCCCGTACGCCACCCCGCGCACGTAGTACCGCCACGCGTTCCGCCTCTGCACCTTCGCAACACTCAGCATCCCCACAGAGGACACCGGCTCTGACCTGCACAAAAGACCGATCCCGTGGGGCGGGAGAGTTCACCGGAACCTCACGGCCGATCCCCTACGGCGGGCACTCGCGGCGACGTCGTGCCCGCCCGGCGGACACCACCAAGGCCATGTAAATGCTGCGCGGTACCCAGTCACACACACCTCACACGCCCCGAAGTTCGACAGCAGACGCCTCTACCGCCACAACACGTACACCTACGCACCGCTCCCCCACCCAACTGCCAAGAACGCCGCGCACTGCACCACGTCACCGACTCCCTTCACGACGAGTAGGCCACCCATCGCCCCCGGCAGCCCCGGGGGCTTCGTGCTTCCTGGAGGACCGACGTGCCGACCTACGAGACCACGACCCGCTTCACCACCGACCTGGACCGCCTCACCCCAGAACAACGCCACCGTTTCCGCCGCACCGTGACAGCCTTCGTCGACGACCTGCGCACCGGAGGACGCTTCCGCACCGGCCTCCGCATCAAGCGCGTCCAACGCGCATCAGGCATCTACGAGCTCACCTGGTCCATGGGCACTGGACCCGCAGGACGCGCTACCTGGCAATACGGGCCTGCACTCCGCCCCAACACCCCCCACGTGATCTGGCGCCGCATCGGCACTCACGACATCCTCACCGGGCCCTGATCCGGATGGCGCGGCGTGCGAATCCGCACGCGAGCGTTCGGGCCGAATCGAGCGGGAGCGCTTGCGTTGAAGTACCTCGCCCCTGCGATGAGCCCACGCGCCAGCGGCCCACCACTCAGTGGTTGGTGGGCCGCTGTGGCCGTCGAGCCGGACCAGCCGCGATCATGGAGTGCCAGCATCACGCGGACTGGCCGTACTCGTTGGGCGGGACATGAAACTCTCCACCACCCTCCTGGAACCGCTGGCCGAAAGCGCGGTTGTCGCCGCGTGTGCTCTTGCCGACGCCTCCGGTCCTGACCGGTGGAGCGACGGCGCCGTTGAGGACGCGGCCACGGCGTTGGAGGTGCTCGCTGGAGCGCTGTCCGAGCTCAGCCCGGAGGCCGCAGAGCTCTTGGAGGTCATTCCGGCCGCCGTCGCCGCGCTTCGTGAACGCGTCGAGTCCACGCCGGACGCAGCCGCACCGCCCCGCTTGACCGAGCGCACAGAGGAGCACCCGGCGGTGCTGAGCACTGGCCTGCGGCGGGCTCTGGCCGCGCACAACCTCGCCGGGCACCGGGTCCACCAGCTCGGCCCCGCCCTGCTGACCGTCACTCTGGACGCAGCCCGCGCCCAGGCCCTCGCCGTACTCCTCGCCGCACGCCGCGAACTCCCCCGCCAGGCACCCGCCGCCGAAGACGAACCCCGATGGGGCGCCGGGCCGGCAGAGACGGCTGCGGCCGCGCTCGCGGTGGCTCTGGCCGCCTACGGGCCGGGGACGTACGCCCGGGTTCTCGCCTCCGGGCACGTAACCGCAGGGCTCACCTTGACGGCTGCCCGGCAGGTAACGGACGCGCTGAATACTCGCCCGCCCCCCTCCGGCCCGGCGTCGCGGCCACAGCGCCGCGGGCTCGGGCACGGGTGGAAGGGAATCGACGCCGGACGCTGACCCGGTGGAACGCGGAAAGGCCCGGCCACCCCGAGGGGTGGCCGGGCCCCACGCCGTTTCCATTGGAAACGGCGCTCAGCTGCGATCGGGGAATCCGATACTGGACGTCAGCTTCGGTAGTCGGCAGCTGGCTCGAGTGCGGGTAGCACTGACCAGCGAGCCTCAGTGCCGTGGGACAGGGCTTGATCGATACGTCGTTCGATGCCTTCCGCGATCTTCCGATGCTCAGGCGCGCACAAATGGAGCTGCAGCTCGGGGTAGTTGAAGGTCTGGAAGCGCAGCTCGATCAGGCCCGTGCGGATTTCGTCGTCCAAGCGGATGCAGGTGTCTTTCTGCTCTGCGTAGATCGCGTCGAGGTGGCGCGCGGGGGCGACCGGCAAGCCGAACTCGGGGTCAGTGAGTGCAGCCACCAGTGGTTCCCTGCGGTACGGGATGCCGCTCCGGTGGATGATGTCGATGCACCAGCGCACGGGGCCCAGTCCTTCGTACCCGTTGATGCCGAGTCCTTTGTATCCGGTGACCGCGTCAGCTGGGGTGGTCGTTTGGAAGATCCCCAGGCGCCGCAGCAAGCCGCTGCTACACCAGGCACCGGCTTGCCAGTACTGATTCCAGCTTCCTGTGTTCCATCGCTGCTCGAAAGCAAGTTCTTCGTCTGACCACTGCTGAGGTCCGCGCCACAGTGGACGCCATCCCATGTCGGACAGGTGACCCAAAGCAGAGAGTTCATGCCGCTTCCAGGCCCCTGACGGCACGCCCGTCAGCCAGGCGGAGGTCCGGCGTCCTGCGACATGGATCTCGATGCCGCGCTGGGTGTACTTCCGGATCCGCAGCCCTGGCATGCAGTGGACTTCGCCGTCGGGTTCGTACGACGGCAGGATCCGGCTGAGCAGCCGGCCTGCACGCTGGTCGCTCTCCACCACCAGCTCGATGGTGGTCGGCTGCGGCTGCACCCGGCGGATTCCGAAGGCGAACTCCGTGAAGTCTGTGTGCGATTCGAGTACCTCGTGGAAGAGGTCGGCTTCGAAGTGACGCTGCTCATCGCCTTCTGCGGGCGGGATGGGCGGCTGGTTAGGTCGCAGGGAGGAGCGCGCCTGGGTGTAGGTCTCGTTCGTGTAGAGGGTGCGGCGTTTTGTGTGCTTGCTGATTCGGTCACGGCGCATGAGGAGGTCCTGTTTCCCCGTACCGTCGGCCCTGCGGTACGGCGAGACGAAGCCGCTACCGGAGTCATGCGTGTGCGTGCACTGCCGTGGTGTGAAGCTGGCCTCCTTTACCCCCTCTTGGGACGCTCGAATGGGCCGAGAGCAGTCCAGGGGGCCCGGCCCAACCACGGCCGTTGGACAGAGCTTAGCCAGTGACCGCCGTGTTGGGTGCCACCGTCACCCGTTCGTGTACGCGCCCTGATCGCGGCGAGGCGCGTACATGTCGCCACCGTGGTCTCGTGAGCAGTGCTCGCCACCGCAGCCCCACCCAGTGGCAGATGCTCAGACATCGATCTCACACGGCGTCGGGGCCTTCGACGTAGGGGAGGCCCACCGCCGCAAGTTTGGTCTGCAGGTTGATGTCGCTGGTCGCGGCGTACAGCTTGGAGCCAGGGTGGGCGGACTGCAGCAAGAGCGCTGAGGCGATGAAGCGGTCGTCAGGGACGTCCAGGTCCAGCCAGGTGGGGAGGCCTTCTCCGCGGGGTTCGGTGTGCTCGAAGACGGCATAGACGTCGCCGGCGATGCGGGCGCCTTTACGGACGTCCCCGTTGTCGCGCATTGCCTTCAGCCTCCGGTTTGCCCTTTGCGCTGCCTCCCGGCCCTCCAGGCGGTTGTGGCCGCGCTTGAGGTCGTCGATCTCGCGTAGCACAACAGGCAGGAGGTGAACCATGTAGCGCGGGCTGCCCAGCGCGTCCCGGTAGACCGTGACGTCGGGGTCGTCGATCAAGCAGTTGGTGTCGACGACCACGCGCACCGCCCAGTCGTCCTGTGGCAGCAGCTGTACCAGCTCACGCAGCGCCGTCAGCGAGTTCTTCAACTGCGTCACCGCCTCCGGGATGTCCTGGGGTGCACGGTGCTTCACCCGGCCCTCGCGGACCAGCCAGTCCTCCAGCAGTCGGAGTCCGTCGTCCATGCCTCGCTGCACAGCTGGTGTGGGGTGAGGAAAGAGCAGCCGGAACCGCGGAGCCCAGTCGCGTACCTGCCGCAGAAGTTCCATCCGGCTGGCCTCAACTTCGGGCGTGCTCGGCACCCACGACCACGGATGTCCGAAGATCTGTACCGCCCCCAGGTCCATTTGCCGTTCACGCACCTGCGAGTTGCTCAGGACGGTGGCGTAGGCGGATTCGATGGCGGCCAGCTCGGACAGCAGTTGGTCGACGTAGGTGGGCGGCGGGGACTTCTTCGGCATCTGCTGATGGTCCTCCCTTGAGCTGGTGAGGGCCATCGCTTCGCTTGAAGTCGTAGGCGAGCTTCTTCCTGGGTGCTGCGGCCATCGCCGGTTCCTGACGAGTGTTGCTCGATCGGACCCGCACATGGGTGAGTAAGGTATCCGCATGACCGCCCCATACAGTCCCGATGATCGGGAAAAGGTAGTTGCTAAGCTCCCAGCCCCACTGCGGCAAGAACTGAAGGTCCGAGCCGCAGAGTTGGGCGTGGACATCAAGGATGCCGTCACGGAAGGCGTCCATGCCTGGCGTAGCGCAGACACGCCTCGCCCTCAAGTCGATACGTCGGGCGGCGGTTCGTTCGCTACGTACCTCCCGACGGGCTTGTACGGGGAGTTCAAGGACGTCTGCAAGACCCGGGGTATCCCGTTCAACCAGGGCATCGCCCAGTCGATCCGGCTGTGGCTCGACAGCCACCCTTCGCCCCGTCGTGTCCCCCGCACAACCGGTGCGAGGCGTCTCGTGTTCGGGAACCAGAAGGGTGGTGTCGGCAAGACGGCGACGTCAGCCGGCGTGGCGGAGGCTCTCGCGGAGATCGGCCAGCGCGTCCTGCTCGTCGACTTCGACCCCCAGTGCCACCTGACTAAGCAGCTTGGCTACGAGATGCTCGCCATCGATGAGCCCAGTCTGGCCAAGCACATGCTGGGCGAGGGAAAGGGCGCGCTGCGTGACCTGCTGGTGCCGATAGAGGAGGGTGCTTTCGGCGGCCGGCTATTCCTTCTGCCTGGGTGCAAGGACGCGTTCCTGCTCGATGCGAAGCTGGCGACGACACGTCATGTCCGTATCAAGGAGATCGCCCTGGAGAAGGCGCTGGAGCCCTTGGAGAGCGAGTTCGACTTCATCGTCATCGACTGCCCGCCCAGCCTGGGCTACTCCATGGACACGGCCCTCTACTACGCCCGTACGCGGGGCGGTGAGGAACCCAGTGCGTCAGGCGTGGTGATCCCGGTGTTGGCAGAGGACAGCTCGGCTGACGCCTACGACATGCTGTACGACCAGATCGAGGATCTCTCGGAGGACCTGGACGTGGCCATCACCAAGTTGGGGTTCGTCGTCAACATGTACGACAGCCGCAAGGGCTTCATCGCTACGTCATCCCTCGAAAGCTGGAAGGGCATCGGTGATCCGCCGGTTCTGGCGGTGGTCCCTGAACGGAAGGAGCAGCGTGAGGCCAACCGTCTCAAAGCTCCGCTGCTGTCCTCGGCGCCGGAGTGTGAGCAGTCTGAGGCGATGCGCGCCGTTGCTCGGGCGGTGAAGGGATGAAGGCCGCAGACCGCCTGGGGAATGGGTCGTCGTTCAACAAGGTGCCGCGTGGTCGGAGTGACCGAGGGCGGGCCAAGGCTGTTGCGCAGGGCGATGTGCCGACCTACGAGCTGGTGCGGCTCCGCCTGAGCGAGGTGACGCCCACTCCCCTGAACCCTCGCCGGAATTTCGGTACGGACGATCAGAAGGCCCGGTTCGGTGAGGAGCTGCGGGCTGTGCAGCTCGCAGCGTGTGTCGCTGTGTCGCGCGATGCGTACCTGTCTCTGTGGCCCGAGCACGCTGATCACGTCGGCGTGGCCGACTACGTGCTCGTTAACGGGGAGCGCCGCTACCGCAGTGCGGATCACGTGGGGCTCGAGGCGCTCGATTTCGTCGTGCGGAACGACCTCGCCTCGTCGAGGGAAGACTTCGTCGATTTCCTCCTCAAGGAGAATCTCGACCGGGAGGACTTCGATCTCGTTGAACGGGCTCGTGGTGTCCAAGCTTTGGTAGAGGTCTGCGCTGGGGAGGGCGATGCCGGCGCCCAGACTCGGGCGGCTGAGCGGCTGGGTAAGTCCAAGGCCTGGGTGACCAACCAGCTGGCCCTGCTCACCCTGCCTGAAGGCATTCAGGAGAAGCTCAGTGCTGGCGTCCTGCCCGAAAGAGAAGGCCGTCTGCTGGCTCGTCACCTCAAGGCATACCCGGGGTTGAGCATCTCTGCCCTCATGGAGTACCTGGCCTCGCACCGGGAGGCGGAAGCAAAGAAGCGGGACGAAGAGAAGAAGCTGTTGCGGGCAGCCAAGAGCGGAGGCGTGTTGACCGCGGTCAACACGGAGACCGTCGGCGAGGGTGGCCCCGCGAATGGGCAGCCATCAGTGTTGACCGCGGTCAACACGTCGGAGCCGTTGGCAGAACCCGCGAAGCCAGACGAGGAGACGCCCGAGGTGTTGACCGTGGTCAACACCTCCGCTCCCCCGCCGGTGCCCGAGCGGAAGGGGTCGGCCGACTCGGGCTCCGCAGTCTCCGAACCGCCCGCTCAGTCGTCCGTACCGTCCCAGGGCCGCTCGGCGCAGCACACCGGGGAGGCTGAGGAGTACGCGCAGGTCCTTATGAAGGAGCTCGGGGAGACTCCGGCAGCTCAAGCGGCAACGATCGCTTCGGCTCTCTCTGCGACCGAACTGACTGCCTTGATCGAGGCGCTTCGAGAGCACGTCTAGCGGACGACGTGACCCGTACATCATGGGCCTGGTCATGACAGGCACCACGGTGTGTTGACCGCGGTCAACAAGTCCACGTGCGTTGACCGCGGTCAACAAGCTCATGGTGGCGGCCGGAAAACGGATCGCAGGTACGGCTGCTGCTGTTCCGAGGATCTCGTGGACGCTGAGGTCGTCGGCTGACGTATGCGGAAAGCGTGTCGGAAATTTCGCACACCAGGCACCGCAGGGGCTGCAGCCACCTGGGTGCCGTTCAGAGAGGTTCTGGAGCCGCACGGAAACGCAAGAAGGCCCGTACCCCGCCACAGCTTTCGCGGCGGGGTACGGGCCTTCAGAGTGAGCATCGGGGCGCCTGAGCGGTCACCCGTTCACTCCGCGACGGCGGCGTTCAGGAGCGCGACGACATCGGTCTCGTACGGGTCGGTGAACAACTGGTGGTCGCTCACGTTGAACGGCCCGAACCTCATAGTGACGCGGAACCCGGGCGCGAGGGTGGTCTCCCGTCCGTCCAGTGCGGCGGTGAGCCGGTCGCCGTCCTGCTGGGCGTGGCGGGTCTGGGTGTACGGGCCGAGGCGCAGCAGGGTGTGGCCGTCGAGGCTGCCGTCGCGCCGGCGGGCCTCGATGTAGAGGGCGTAGTGGGCGGGTTCCATGCCGATGTCGTCGGGGAGGTCCAGTCCCGCCGCCGCGTGGGTGAGCGGCGTGTAGGCGGAGTTCCAGACTCCGAGGATCTTGGTTGTTTCGCAGCGCAGCCACCCCAGCTTCCGGTAGCGGGCACCGTAGGGCGCGTACGGGCCTCCCGAGTTCTCGAGGGAGACGGCGATGAGGTCGGGGCCGTGGTCGTCACCGGGCCGGGTGCGCGCCCGCTCGATGAACGGCCCGACCCTCACGGCGAGGGCCTGATAGCGGCCGGGGGTCCAGGGCTCCGGGTCGCGCACGGCGGCGATGGCCGCGAGGTTAGCGCGGAACGTGTCGAGGGCGGCTTGGTCCTGGGGAGTAAGGGGGCCGGGGGCGTGGCCGCAGCGGCGGAAGGAGGGGAGTTTCATCGGGCGGTCTCCTGCTCGGGGCGGATTACCGGGGTGGTTGCTGTAACCAGTGCGAGGGCCGCCGCCACGGTGTCGGTCAGGGTCTCGCACACCGGGACGCCGTGGCGGTGGGCCACGTAGATCAGGTACCGGTTGCGCTCGGGGTTGGGGCAGTCGGGCGGGCAGCCGAGGATCGCCCGCCCCGTCGTGGCGTCCAGCCCGAATTCCACGTTCGTGGTCATGCCCGGCAGGGTGCGCAGGTCGCGGGGAATCCAGAACAGGATCGCCGTCGCCTCCGCGCGGGCGGCGGTCTCCCAGTCGACCTGGGTCTCGTACCGGTCGGCGCGTTCGCCGTGTCGGGATTCGGGGCTCAGAACGGTCAGCGGTGTCTGGCCCGTCCACTGCTCGGCCAGGAGTCGGGTGGCTTCCGGCCGCCAGGACGGGGCCGGGGTGCTCTTGTCGGGGGTGGGTCCGGCCAGGAACACCGTGGGGCCGGCGGGGATGGGCTCGCGGGCCATGACGAGGCGAACGGCGCTCATCGGGTCCCTCCGGCTCGAGTGGTGGCACAGGCGGTGCAGGCGGCGGGCTTCGTCCAGGGGAGTAGCAGGCCGTCCTTCTTGGCCCGGGGAACGATGTGCCAGTGCAGGTGGAACACCGTCTGCGTGGCGTCCGGCCCGACGTTGGTGATGAGGTTCAGGTCAGCGCCGGTCTCGGCCGCGTACTGGGCGGCGCGGCGCACGGTGTCGGCGGTGATCTCCGGGTCCTCGATGGCGTCCGCGACGTGGGTGCGCGGGATGACGAGGGTGTGCCCGTCGTTGACGCCGCCGCGCGGCTTGATGGCTAGTGCGTCGTCCCACTCGCGCAGGATCGTGGCGGGCGCCCGCTCGGAGACGATGGCGCAGAAGACACAGTTCGGGTCAGAGGTTGTCACGGTGCCTCCAGGTCGAAATGGGATGGGGTGAGGAGCGCTGCCCGGCCGGAAGACCGGGGCAGCGGGGCGCCGCGCTGAACGTGGTCGCGGCGCCCTGTGGGTGTGGCCGGGTCAGTTGCTGTTGGTGGCCTGGCGCTGCTCGAAGGCTTCGAGGAGCTCGCTGATCGCGTTCGGCTCGGGTGCGGTGCCGACCCAGGCGCCGGTTGCGGTGAACACCTCCACGTCGGGGGTGTCGGCGTCGAGCCAGCAGACGTACGGCCCGTACCGCTCCAGCGCGGCCGTGGTGGCGGTGGCCGGGTCGGACAGCACCGGTGCGGTCTCCAGTACGGCGAGCGTGCTGATGACGAGCCACATCGGCTCGTCCGGTGTGCGGGGGAGCTGGAGGTAGCCGGTGACGCGGAGCTTGTCGCCGGGGACCAGGTCGTGGATGACGACGTGGGCCAGCTCCGGGTCGGTGACGGTGCAGGGCAGGATCATCTCGTCGGTGCGCTCGTCGGTGGGGGAGACGGTGAGGCGGAGCCGTGCGGTCGATCCGTGGAGGTCGCCGGGCACGGTCTCCTCGTCCAGGAACCCGTCCAGGACCAGCGGTTCGGTGGTGGTCATGGGTCAGCCGGCCTTCCGGGCCGGCGCCTGGTGCGCGGCGTCGAACGCCTCCAGGACGGACCTGCGCACCATGCCCGCGTCGGCGACCTGGTGGCCGGTCTCCCGCGCCCAGGCCCGGATGGCGGCGAGCTCTTCCCGGGTGCGGCCGCTGCCCGACCCCGCCCGGATCGGCGTGGGCGCGGCCGTCGTGGTGCGGGTGCCGGCCTTCACGGTGCGCAGCTCCTCCTGCGCCCGCTCCAGTTCGGCCTTGGCCCTGGCGACCTTCTCCTCGGCCTCGCGCTGGGCTGCCTCGCTGTCGCGGCGCTCGGTCAGCTCGGCGAGGTCGGCGGTGATGCGGACGGCACGGTTACGGAGCGCGGCGGCCGGGTGGGCGGAGGCCCAGTCGAGGAGCTCCTGAACCCGGCTGGAGACGGGCAGCCGGATGACGGGGACGTCGATGGCCGGGGTGGCGGCGGCCGTGCGGGGCAGCGTGAGGGCCTGGTCGGCGATGAGGGTGCTGAGTTCGGTCTCGCTGAGGCCGGTGGCCTCGCGGATGGCCTGGTCGGTGTCGCCGTTGGTGTGCATGGAGATCGCCATGGCCTCGTGCGCGGACACGGCCGGGGCGGCGGGGGTGGTCGTCATGGTGGGTGCGTCTCCGGTTTCCGGGATGAGGGGGAGCAGGGCGGTGAGGGTGTCGGGGCCGGTGGGCAGCCCGAGGACGTCCAGGAGCAACGCGAGGTCGTCCTTGTCGTGGGAGTGGCGGGCGGTGACCCGGGCCGCGGCGGCGAGCTGCTGCGCGGAGGTGGGGTCCAGGGGCAGGGACTCGGCTTCGAGGGCTTCGGACCAGTCGGTGAACACCGTTCAGGCCGCCTTGCCGGTGAGGGCGAGTTCCAGCACGCGCCGGTTGGCTGCCGCCTGCTGAGGGGTGATCGGCTGCTTCCACGGGTTGTAGGGCTCGGGTCGAGTGGGCACGAGCTCCAGCTCCAGACGGGCGAACGCCCGGTCCCGGACGGTCGGCGGGGCGACGCGCACCGTGCGCTCACGCTCGCGTCGGCGGCGCTCCTGCTCGGCGACGACGCCGGGCCAGTCGGCACCGAGCCGGGCGACGAGCTGCTTGCGGAGCCGGGTGCGGTCGCGCTTGGTGCTCGCCGCCCACACCCCGGTCGGCGTCAGGTCGGGGTTGGCGAGCGCCCACTTGAGGCACTCGGTGACGACCGGGCAGCCGGAGCAGGCCTGCTTGGCCTCGGTGGTGGCCTTCTCCCGGGCGCGCGGGTCGTCCGCCGTGCTGACGTCCTCGATGGCGAACAGGGCGGGCTTGGTGCGGCAGGCCAGGGGCTGGTCGGAGATGGGGAAGGGGATCCGGGTGTCGGCCGGGACGAGCGTCGCCGTGCCGGTACGGGAGCCGGGCATGAGGAGCCTCCTCAAAGGGGAGCGAGACAAGGTGTGGTGTGCGCGGTGCGGGTCAGGCGTGGTCGTCGCCGCGGCGGCGTCCGGCCTGGACGTCGGAGGCGAACCGCCCGAGGCGGGCTTCGACAGGGTTGGCCGCGATCCACGTTTCGGCGCAGCACTTGTGAACGGGCTCTCCCGCGTGGGAGCGCATCGGTGTGGGCTGGTCGCACAGGGCGCAGGGGCGGTCCTGCCAGCGGTCGAAGTGGCTGGCGTCGCGCCAGTCGAGCAGGCCGCCGGGGGACGGGATCAGTCCCGGCTCCACCGACGGCTTCTTGCCTCGGGTGCGGGTCACGGCCGGAAGTCGGGCAGCTGCTGGAGGACCTGGTCCACGAGGTCCTGTGTCGGCTTCCAGGCCGGGAGGGCGCCTGTGGCGGGCACGGGCAGCGGCAGCTGGTGGACGTCGGTCAGGACCAGGTGGTGCACGTCGCGCTGTGCCCACGGGCTGGAGCAGCGGGCGGGCCCCTGGTCCAGGTGGCAGTCGGCAAGCCGGGCAAGGCCGATGACCGCACCGAGGGGGAGTTCGCGGCCACAGATCGCGGTGGCGACCAGCGGGTCGCGCAGCAGGGCGGGTTGCGGCTTGGCCTTCCCGGCGTGGAGGAGAACCCAGCCTCGCCAGCTCCAGGGCTTGGGCCTGTTCTCCGGGGACTTGCCCGCCAGGATGCAGGTCGCCCAGGGCTGGCGGATGGTGATGCCCCGGATCCAGTCGCCGCCCTCGAGTCCGGCGGCGCTCACGCGGCACTCGCCAGAAAGTGTGTCCCACGGCGGCCGGCGCGGCGGCCGTTGACCGTCTCCGCGTAGGCGTCGTCCCGCGTCGCGCAGTACGGGAACGAAGCTCCGCCCGTCTTGACCCTGTACATGGCGGTGTCCGCGCCACGCAGGATCTGGCTCATGCTCTCGCCGGGCAGGTCCGCTGCGCGGGCGATGCCGATCGAGACGTCCAGGCGCAGGGTGTGCCCTTCGTGCTGGAGGGGCTGTCGCAGGTGCTCGCGCAGCGCGGTGATCTCCGCGAGGGCGGCAGAGGGCGGGATGACGGCGCAGACGGCGAATTCGTCGCCGCCCATCCGGGCCGCGAGCGCCTGCCGGGTCGAACTCCACCGGGCGAGGCGTCGGCCCAGGGTCTGGATGACGGTGTCGCCCGCGGCGTGCCCGTAGGTGTCGTTGACGGCCTTGAAGCCGACCCCGTCCAGCATCAGGACATTCACGTCGGCGTGCCGGCGGCGGGTTCGCAGGAGCCGCTCGCCGTAGGCGACGAACTCCGGTCGGCACGGCAGGCCGGTGAGCAGGTCGCGGCGGGCGTCGGCCAGGCGCCGGTGGAGCGTCAGGGCGTGGACGGCCCAGCCAGTCAGCGGCACGGCGGCGGTGGTAATCAGGAGGGCGTTCGGGCCGATCCGGCCCGGTAAGCGCAGGGTGGAGTTCATACTGAGGTTCCCTCTCTCGTCTGAGACACGGGTGGGGTCAGCTCGGGACCGCCGTTGCGTCGGCGGTCCCGAGCGTTTTGGTGTGGTGGTGCGGCTGGTCTTCGTGCCGTCAGCGGCCGGTGCGGGTGCGGGTCTCGGTGACGATGGCCCGCCCGTCGGGGTGGTCGCGTACGACGGAGGTGAGTGCGTGCCACCAGACGTTCGCGTACCTCTGGCGCTCCTCCAGGTCCCGCAGCTGTTCGGTAAGCAGGTCGAGGCGGGCAGTAAGGGTGTCGCACAGGCACTGCGCGTCGGGGTCCTGGATCCGAGCCATGCAGCCCGGTGCCAGGCACAGCGCTCCGTCGGGGTCGGTGAACCAGGAGCACCCGCGCGGCACGGTGTCAGGGGTGGTGACGACAGGGTCCTCGCGTGTGCCGGTGCCGGTCATCGGGTGGGCCGGGTAGTGAAGGCAGAGGAGAGGTGGACCGTGTCCCAGCCCTCGTCGTGCAGCTGGTCCGCGGTGGGCATCAGGCTGTGGAACTCGCGCACGACGTGGGCGGGCACGACCCGGTCGCGTCCCGCGTTCTGCGCCTCCACCGTCGCCAGGGGTACGTCGAACAGGACGGCGACGGTCGGGCGCTGCCAGTGGGCTGCGCGGGCCAGCAGCCCGGCCCTGGCGGGTGCGCGGAGGTTGGTGGAGTCGACGATCGTGGTCAGTCCTCGGGCCAGGCGGGCGTCCAGGAGCAGGGCCTGGATCTGTACGGCGACCGGTGTCGCGGACTGATCGGTTTCGGTGTCGGCGGCGAGCTTGCGGTAGAGATCCAGCGATACGCGCCAGGAGTCGGGCCACTGGGCGGCGAAGGTGGACTTGCCGGAGCCAGGCGGCCCGATCAGCGTGCAAATAGTGCCGACGGCGAGGGTCAGGCGGTTCATCGGTTCCTTCCAGTGCGGCGGGCGGCCCCGGCCGGAAGGCGGGGGCGCCGCTCAGGGTCCGGGGTCAGGCAGCTGTGCGGCGGTATTCGGCGGTCATGTCCGCGAGGCCGCGCAGCAGGCTCGCGGCGTGGACGACGGACACCTCCTGGTCCAGCTGGGTACCTCCGTCCAGCTCCACATCGAGCGCCTGGTCCAGCAGCCCGGCGGCAACGCCCAGCGCGTCGCCGCCCTGGATACCGGCCCGGACGAGGCGTTCCTCGCCCTCCCGCAGCTGGTCGATGAGGTCGGACCCGGTCGCGGCGAGGGGCTCCTCGGTGAGGTGGGCGAGGTGCGGGGCGTGCTACGCGACCAGCTCGGCGATCGAGGTGGCGGGCGCGGTGGCCGCCGCCTGGTCAAGGTGGTCCAAGGCGCGCTGCAGCAGGGGCCGGTGCGCGTCGTACAGGGTGCGCCCGGCACCGGTGACCGCGGCGTCGAGCTGGGTGAGGCTGCCGAACGGCCACCAGTTCGCGTCGAGCGCGTCGTCTCCGGCGGTCGCGGTCACGGTGGCGGGCAGCTGGTAGAGCGCGCTGGTGGAGGCGACCCAGGCGAAATCCGTGTTGCGCCAGTCGTCCACGAGCTGCCGGCCGAGGATCTCCGGCACGTGGTTGGAGAGGTCGATCCCGGTCTCCTCCCGTAGCTCGCGAATGAGGGCTGCCGGGGCGGTCTCGCCGGGATCGACCATGCCGCCGGGGATGGCTTCCACGTGGATGTCGTCGCGGGTGATCAGCAGCACCTGGCGCTGCCGGCCGGTGCCCGCGACCACGATCGGGTCGGCGGCCGCGTTCTCGCCCCACCGGCCCAGGTTCCGGCCGGTGCGGCCGGTGCGCCCGTGCGGGTTCAGCGGCCGGCCCCGCCCATCCAGCTGGTAGGGGACGAGCGCGTTGGCCTGGCGGCGGTCCCAGTCCGGGACGTCGGCCGGGGTGGGGGCGGCCTCGGCCCAGTCGGGCACGTGGCGGGCCAGAGCCGCGGGCAGCAGCTCGGAGGGGGTGGCGTCGGTCGGCGTGTACTGCGGCCAGCTCACCGACCAGTCACGCAGTGCGGCGGGGACGGCCCCGACGGTCTCGGTGGTCTTGCTCATGCGGGTTTCTCCGTCAGTCGTTGTCAGTCGTTGGTGGTGTCCGGGGCGGCAGGCCGGTAGCGCTTGGTCTGCCGCAGGACCTGGTTGCGCTTGACGTCCAGGACGTCGGCGACGTCCTGCTGAGCGCCGTGGTACCGCTTCTGCAGGCGGTCGATCTCCTGCCAGAACTCGGCCTCGATGCGCTCGTGTTCTGCGTCGCGGTGCTGGGCGGCTTTGGCGACCAGGTCGCGCAGTTCGGTGCGGGCCTGGTCGTCGGGGCGGGGGCTCATGCTGGGCTCCAGGGGGAGTTGAGGGACGATGTGTCTGCCCCCTGCTTCACGTGGAGCGGGTTGGGAGGCCCGGGGCGGCCGGTTGAGTTTGGCGACCTGGCGGCCGCCCCGGGGCGGAGCTACCAGACCCGGCCGTGGTGGGTGGACGTCTTGAGGTCCAGGTGGCCGGCCCCGCGCACCTGGATGTTGCCGTTGTGGGTGCGGGCGGCGAGGCGGCCGGAGGCGGCCGGGGTGGCGCTGATGGTTACGCCGCCGTTGTGGGTGCGGGCGGAGCCGCGGCGGCCGTTGTAGGCGCCGACGGTGATGGAGCCGTTGTGCGTGGATGCCTCCATCTCCTCGTCGACGGTGTCGACCAGGACCGAGCCGTTGTGGGTCTCCGCCTCCAGGACCTTCATCCCGCCCGCCTGCAACGAGCCGTTGCGGGCGTCGAAGCGGATGGTCTCCAGGTCTGATCGTCATGCCGGTCATGGTCCCGGTGTTCACGACGCTGTTGAAGCTGTACCTGGAGCCGTTGACCTGCACCACGTTGGTGCCGCTGATCCCGCCGTCCGGGACGGAGATGGTGAGCTCGTTGCCGCGCTCGGTGATCTTCGTGTCGTTCACCGCGTCGGCGACGGGGCCCTCGGTGTCGCAGGTGTGTACGCGGATCCGGCCGTAGACGGCCTTGGGGTCGACGGTGACGTTGACCGTGCCGTCCGAGACCGAGAGGTCCAGATCGACGGCTCCGCGGGTGGTCATGAGGTGGATCTTCTCGCTACTCAAAGCTGCTCCTTGGTCGGAGAGTGCGGGGGCCGAATGACCCCCGCACAACCAATAATGCATCCTTGAAGGATGCGTTTCAAGCGTTTGGCATCTTCTGAGGATGCGTTTTCTGTTCGTGCAGGTCAGGCGGACACGGCCGGGGCGGGGGAGTCGAGGCCGATGCCGCGCAGCGCGTCCAGGACGTACGGCTCGAAGCGGGCCTGGTGCTGGGCGGCGACCGCGCAGCCGGTGGCGCGGCCGTAGGCGTAGCAGCGGGCCATCATGCTGGCGTCGGTGTCGGCGAGGGCCTGGTCGACGGTGTTCCGTGCGAGGTGCTCGATCCAGGTCTGGGCGGCCGACTCGCGGCGGTTGTGCGATACCGCCATGGCGATGGAGTCCGCCCACCGGCCGCTGCCGCAGGTGGGGCCGCCGCACTGCTCCCAGTTCCACGTCCGGTCGCGCATGCCCTCGGGGTCGGCGTCCCAGTCCGCGGCCCAGCGCCCGGCGCGCTCGGGGATCTCCTGCTGGATGACGTTCAGGACGTCGCGGCCGGCGGCCCCGAGAGCGGGGTGGGCGTCGGTCTCCTCGAGGACGCGGATCTGGTGGGAGAGCAGCCGGTAGGGGTAGTAGCGCTGGCTCCAGTTGCCGGTCTCACCGAGCGGTTCCACGATCCACAGCCGCACGGGCCAGGTGCCGGGCCAGATACCGGTGTCCTCCAGGACCTCGCCGACGCGCTTGACCATGCGGAAGTACGAGAACTCGCTCTCGTCGAACCACAGGTTGGTGCAGGGCTGGGGGTGGTCGATGATCTGGCCGATGTTGGCGGCGAGGTTCACCGGGGTTCCGGCGTGCCGGGACTTCTCGATGATGCCGTCGGCGGGAGTGGCGATGTACCAGGTGATGGGCTTGCGGGCCATGCGGGCCTCCGTGAAGGGGTGAGAGCGGCCGGGCCGCTCATAACTGGATGTTGATCTGGCGGCGCGGGTCGCCCGCGCTGGTGCGGCGGTGCGCGGCGAGGCCGGCGCTTCCGCCCTGGATCGGAAGGTGGCAGTCCGGGCACCCGCGCGCCCACTCATCCCCGGCCGGGAGACCGGCCGGGGTGAGCGGGTGCGGACCGTCGGCAGCGCGGCTCACTCGCGGACCGCGGCCGCGAACTGCTCTTCCAGGTCCGCGCGGCCCTCGGGGTCGTCGTCCTGGTCGTCCTCGCCGTTGGGGCCGTGGACGGTGCAGACGATGTCCTCGTCGTCGTCCAGTCCGCCGCTCAGCGCCCGGAAGAGGCAGCTGATGCTGTAGGCGGGCGCCCAGGCGTAGCCGGTGCATTCGTCGTCGTGCGGGCAGGGCAGCATGACGTCGAACCCGAGGTCGCCCTCGCCGTCCACGTCGGTGCGCAGAGCGAGGGTGAGGTACATCTGACCGAGGCGGATCTCCGCGACGCGGTCGCCGCCGGCGACGTCCGAGCCGGGCTTCCACTGCCACAGCGGCAGGATCTCGTCGCCGAACGTCCGGCGTACGAGCAGCAGGTCGCCCAGGCCGTCGCCGCCGTCCAGACCGAGGGCGGCGTTCCGTGTCTGGCTGAGGCGTTCCAGGAAGGGCAGCAGCCGGTAGAGGCTGTCGGCGAAGACGACCTCGTTGAAGCCCTCCGCCTTGAGTTGCGGGTGCGAGTGGACCATGGCTTTGTGCTGCTGGTGGACCGTGTCGTTGGGGACGGTCCGGTTGGCCGGCCGCGGGTCCTGTCGCTCGACACAGACGGAGGCGGGGGTGGTGACCATGACCGCGACGGCGGGCATGTTGTGCCGCTTGGCGGCGGCGATCAGGGGCTCCCTCGCCGCCCTGGAGACGTTCGTGGCGTCGATGACCGTGAAGCGGCGCCGGGCCATCCGTCGCTCCAGGATCAGGTGCAGGGCGTCGACGGCGTCGCCGGTCGCGTCCTGCTCGCCGGCGTCGTCGCTCACCGCTTCGCGCAGTGCGTCCAGGGACAGGACCTGGGAGGCGGGCCAGGTCGCGGCCAGCGTCGACTTGCCCGCACCGGAGGCACCGATGAGGACCACGAGGCAGCGTTCTGGCAGGTCCGGATAGGTCAGCGAGGTCATGCGAGCTCTCCTTGCGGGTGAAGGGCGCGGGCGGCCCAGTTCATGCGCTGCCCGGCGTTGTCGGTGAGCAGGGCGGCTGCCTCGTGCAGGGAGCAGGAGGCGTTGCCGTCGCGGTCCGGCTCGATCTGCTCCGCCTTGTGGGCGGCGGTGGAGACCAGCTGCGCGAGCGCGGGGAAGAGGCCGCCGGGGACGTCGATGTCCTCCTGGAGCTCGTGCAGGATCGCGGCGAGCTCGGGGGCGTCGATGTCGTCGGCGGTCAGGTCGTCCTCGATCTGCTGGAGGGCGAGCTGGGCGATGCCGAGCGAGCCGCGGACACGCTCCAGGCGGGTGCGGGAGCGGCCGGTCACCGCGGAGTGGCCTTGGTGGTGGCGATCAGCGCGGCGACCGTTTCCCAGCCGTGGTGCCAGGCGGAGTCGAGCTGGAACGCCCCGTTGATTCCGTGCGAGGCCAGCTGGTAGAAGCCGCCCTTGCCGGTCTTGGTGGCGATGCTCTCCAGCAGTCCCTTGCCGGGGACCCTGCGGTCCGCGGCGTAGTGCGTGCCGAACGAGAGGGCGAGCGCGGCCGCGGCGGCGGCCGGGTGGACCCGGATGCCGAGCGCGCGGGCCCCGGCCCCGGCCACGATCGCCTGCGTGGCCGTATAGGTCAGGCAGTGGTGAAGGCACGCGGAACGGCCAGCAGCCGTGCCGTGGGTCGTCTTCTCCTTCGTGGCCGGGTCCTCGTAGGTGACCGGGTGGTCATCCGAGGCGCCCTTCACACGGGCGCAGAAATCGTTCTGCATCCAAAAATCGCCGATGGCGCTTCCGGCGCGGCCCAGGCCGAGCAGGGCGGCGAAGACGGCGGGACGGTGAGCGTGCATGCTGGGGTTCTCCTGATCTCGAAGGGGTGAGGGAGCGGGCGGCCGGCCTTTGCCGGTGCTGCGGCCGCCCGGGCGCGAACCTCCGCCCCGGCCTTGGTGGCCGGGGCGGAGGCCGTTTCAGAACGGCGGTTCGTCGGCCGGGGCCGGGAGGGGCAGGAGCCGGATGCAGAGCTCGGGCCGCTCGGCCCAGCAGCCGCACGCCTCCATCTCCGGGAACGGCCCGCCGGTCCACCAGCCGCCCGTGCCCCGGCAGTCGGGGCAGGAGCGGCGGGCGACGGGGGTGAGGTGGATGCGGTGCCGGTCGGCGTACAGCTTCCAGTGACCGGCCTTGAGGACTGCGGTGGCCGCTGCGAGCGCCAGAGGCACCGCAACGGCCGCCATCAGCGAGCGGGGCGGAGTGCGCACCTGCTCAGCGGGCCGGGATGCTGGCGCAGTACGGGCCGCCGGTGTCACCACGGTGCACCGCGCGCCCGCCGGCAAGGCGCAGTTCCCTGAGGAGCTCCAGGAGGTCGTTCTCGTCCTCGAGGAGCGAGGGGACGTAGCCGTGGCCGCAGTCGCACGGCACGAGCAGGGTGAGGACGTCGCGGAAGTCGCCGAGGGCGGGGATGGTGTGGTGGAGCCAAAGCCCGCCGTCAAGGTAGGCCACCGCGCTGGGCTGCAGTCCGTGGTCCCGCAGGGTAGGGAAGCCGGTCCACGCGTCGTGGTCGACCGCCCGGCCCAGGGTGTTCGGGTAGGCGGCGTAGACGTGGTCGGCGGCCGCGGTCGCCGCCATGTCGCGCTCCTCGTCCTGGACGACGCGGGCGGCCAGCTGCGCGGCGGTGGTGATGCCGAACAGCAGCGCCAGCGGGGAGCCGGCGGCGGGCGGCGTGAGGGTCTCGGTCATCGTGTGCTGCTCCTTCAAGAAGTGGTTGTTCAGGCGGCCAGGCGGTGCGTGACCGGCGTGGTGGTGGTGTGGACGTAGGTGCCGGGGGTGGGTTCGTATCCCTGGGCGCAGGGGTCACAGGAGCCCACGGTGTGCAGGGGGAGGCAGTAGTAGTACCGGCGCGAGCACTTCGAGCAGGTGCTCCTGGCGGCCATCGCACGGTCCAGCGCGAGCTCCTGAGCCAGCGTCGGGACGCGCTTGGGGCGGGCCAGGTCGACCCGGAGAAGGAAGCCGCGGGTGGGGTGGCGGCAGGACCAGTTCGGGCGGGTGGCGCACAGTCGGCACCGCAGGATCGCGACCGGGCCCTCGTTGTCACCGGGGCTCAGTCCCATATCCCGCAAAGTGCGCCGGGTGACGAGGCCCTCGGGCACTGCGCCGCGGTCGTACTCGGGCAGGAGCGTCTCGCCGCGCGGCACCCGGACCACCTCGCGCCGCTGCTTGCGGGTGCGCCCCATTACCGGCTCCAGGTGCCGGGGAGGCGGCGCTGGGGAAGCGGGTAGCGGGTTCCGGGGCGCTGCGGGCGGGGACGGCCGATCCGGCGGCGCGGGCGGGGGATGAGCACGAAGAAACCTCCAGAGAGCGCGATGTGGTGCGGGCAGGCGGTGACGCGGCCCCCGGGCGGGGGGTGCTCCGGGGCGGCCGGGCCAAGTGCCGGCGGCCGCCCCGGGCGTTCAGTGGCCCGCGGTGCGGGCGGCGGGCAGCTGGGGCAGGATCCGGAAGCGGACGGTGCCGGTGTGCTCGTCGGGTCGGGCGGACAGGAGGCCGCTCTCCTCGATCGCGAGCGCTTCCAGCTCGGTCTGGATCCACTCGTTGGTGCGCTGGAGCTCCAGGCGTCCGGAGTCGAGGTCGTGGACGTCGAAGTCGGTGTACTGCAGGTCCCGGCGGCGCAGCATGGTGCGCACCCAGGAGTGCAGGAGACGGCGGGCCGCGCTCTCGTCGGGGCGGGCCGGGAGCTCGCGGGGAAGTGCCCGGCAGGTTGCCGCGTGATCGTTGGCGGCGCCCGCGGCCGTCGTCAGCGTGTACTGGATGTGCGAGTCGTGGTACTTGGTGCGGGTGCTCAGGAAGTGGCAGCCCAGGCAGGCGACCAGGTAGTAGGTGGTGCCGTAGGGGTTGTGGCCGGTGCTGGCGACGAGGACGACGGCGTTGGCCTGGTTGTAGTACCGCTCGGCGACGGGGAGACCTTCGGGCTTCCACGTCTCGCCGATCTCCGGCCACGCCCTCGGCTCGGGGGCCTCCGTCGGCGGGGCGGGCGCGGGGGCGGCGGGCCTGCGGGTGAAGAGGTCGCTGAGTGCCATGGGTTGTGCTCCTTCGCATGCGGGAGGTGTGCGGGCAGCACCGCGCCCCGCAGACGGTCCGTCTGCGGGGCGCGGCAGGTAATGGGGGGCGGCCGTACTTGGTGCCGGGCGCCGGGCGGGCGCGGTGGCCGGGCGGCCTGTCCGGCCCTGGCCCGGCCCCCGGGTGGGGGTGGGCGAGGACCAGGCGGAGCGTCCGGTCAGTTGAGGGAGGGAGGCTGCTGGGGGTCGAAGGGCTTGAGGACGGGCGAGGCGGGGGCCGGGTGGGGGACGTGGATGGCGGTGTGGACCTGCGGTGCGGGCGGGGCCGGCGGGGCCTGGACGTGAACGTGGATAAGAGCGGTCGGGGAGAGGCTGATGCCGCGCAGCGCGAGCAGGCTCAGTGCGGCCCAGCCCAAGGCGGCGATCCCGGCGGCGACTTCCCGGCCGGGGGCCGGGGTGCCGGTGAAGGCTGCGGCGACGGTGAAGGCGCCCCACAGGAGCCAGAGGATCCGGCCGCCGCTGGAGCGGCAGAAGCCGAGGACCAGGGCGAGCGCCCCGATGGCCTGCCACAGGGCGTAGGCGGTGGTGGCGGTGACGGGAAGCTGGGCGGTGTGGGTGTTCAGGTAGTGCCGCACGGGCTGATCGACCGTGGCGAGCAGCCCGGTGGGATCGGCAACCTTCTGCGTGGGCCAGGGCAGGGCGTGGGCCGCCTGAAGGCCCAGGCCGCCGGCCCAGCCGAGCAGGAGGGCCGCCGTGGCGAGGCCGCCGACGACTGCGGCCGCCTTGAGCCACAGGGCGGTGTGCGACCAGCCGAGCGTGAACGCGCTGCTGATGTCGTCGGCGCGGTCCCGGAGCCAGCCGAGGATCTGGAGCCCGCGGTAGGCGAGGGTGGACGTCTTCATGGGCGGGTGCCTTCCGGGGCGGTGGGGCGGGTGTCGGGTGCGGTGTGGGCCGGGCGGGGCCGGTCCTCGCGGGAAGCGGCGTCGGTGGAGGCGTTGTGGGTGCCCAGGTAGGCGGTTGGCGCCCCACCAGGTGGGCGGGGCGGGCGCGGTCAGAACGCCTATGACCTTGGGTGCGGCTTTCGCCAAAGCGACTGCTCTCCTTCGAGGGGTCGGTGATCGGACGGTGCGGTGAGGGTGTGCGGACGGGTCAGGAGGCGGGCGGGGTGTCGGGGCGGGGGTAGCGGCTGGTGAGGGCATCCAGCCGGGCGCGGATCTGGTCGGCGTTGCCGTGGATCCAGTCGGGGACGAGGTGCTGCCGGTTCTGCGGGGTGTAGTGGCCGGTGGTCCGGGCGGGGTCGGCGGCGAGGGCTTTGTCGAGGTGGGCCATCGCGGCGACGAGCTCGGTGATGGCGGGCGCTTCGATGCGGATGACGCGGGCGGCGTGCTCGCAGTACCGGATCTCCGCAGCGCTGTTGGGGGACAAGAGGTGGACTCCTTCGTGACAGGTGGTGGTGGGGCCGGGCGGCCTGCCCGGTCTCCGCCCCGGGCCCCGTGGTGCGGGGACGATGTGGTTGCGGTCGCCGAACTGGATGTTGACGTCGCCGCTGCGGCCGAACACCCGGGTGCCGCCGGTGTCGATCTGCGGGGCGAACACCATCGGCTGCTGCTGTTCGGCGGCCGGGGTGGCGGTGTCCGTACGGCGCGCGGCGGTGAAGAGGAACCGGCCGGTGAGGGAGAGGCCGAAAAGAATGACCGCGAGGGTCAGGGCGACCTTCCAGAGCATGTCGAGCAGGTCCACGAGTCCTCCGAGGGCGGGGGCGGCGATCCGGAGGGCGGTGGCGCTGCCCAGGGCCATGACGGTGAGGCTTCCGGCGATGAGGGAGACCGCCTTGGCCCAGCCCGGCATCGCCTCGGTGGGGGCGGCCTGGGCGGGCACGGGGTCCAGGTGGTGGTCGACGGGGCGGCCCCAGGCGATGCGTCCGTCGGGCAGCTGGACCTGGACGGCACCGGGCACCGGCACCTGGTAGAGCGTCAGCGCCGGCGCCGGGGCGGGGGCCTGTGGGGCGGGCTGCCAGATCGCGGTGGGAACGGCGGGTGTGCGGGTGAGGTGGGCGGCCGCCTGGCCGACCGGGTGCTGCTCGGTATTCACGCGGGGCTCCAGGGTGGGTTGGGGGATCACGGCGAAGGCCGGCCCCAGGTACGTACGGGGCCGGCCTTCGCCGTGGTGTGGGTCGAGGGCGGGCGGGTCAGGCGGCGGCCATGTAGTCGGCGGCGTGGTCCTGGTGGACCCACGCCCCGTGGCCGACGTTGACGACCGGGATGGTCGGGTCGTCTTTCATCCGCTTGAGCGCGGTGCGTACCTGCGGGCCGGGCATCCCCAGGCTCTTGGCGATGATCGCCGGGGAGACCGGCTTGCCGTGCTGCTGGAGGAACGCCACGACCTTCTTCCCGGTCGCCGACAGGCCCGGCTTGACCGGTTCGACGGCGACGGGCACGGGCTCCGGCGCCTGCGCGGTTGCCTGCGCGGGCACTGTGGCCTTCTTCCTGGTGCTCACCGGCGGCGCGGCGGGCGCGGCCGGGGTGTCGTCGAACCGGTCGGGGTCGTAGGTGTAGCGCTCCCCGGCGTTGCGC
>NZ_JOEZ01000044.1 GCF_000721175.1 Streptomyces anulatus | reverse complement strand
GCGCCATCGACCACCGCACCCACAGGACCACCGTCCACATCGAGATCCAGCACGTTGCCAAACCCGTCAGACGGCTAACCGAACGGCATTGGCCCTAGGCGGGTCCCACTCCCACCGGTGGGACGGTCGCGCCCTCGCCGGCGCGGACGGCTTCGACCACGCTCTGGTGGAAGATGCGGCTCTCCTCCTCGGAGGGGCACGGCACGGGGCTGCCGGTGAGGGTGAACCAGTCGGAGGAGCCGCTGTACTGCACGGCCACCGACGCCTGTCCGTCGGACCAGGTCGTGTGGACCGTGAGGTCGCCGCTCAGGATGCCCGCTTCCTCGGTGCGTACGCCGCCGGTTCCCGCGAACACTCCGCTGGTCGTCCAAGATGCCCAGCTCATTACGGTCACCTTTCGGACGATGGCAAGCCTGTCCAGCCGACTCCTTCCGAGTATGGCACCGCCGGTGGGACTGTGCACGGGTGTGCGCGGGCCCGGTCCCGCCGCCGGTTCTCAGGCGCGTTCCAGCATCCCTCGGACGAAGGCGGCCTGGCCCGCGTGCTGCAGATCCTCGGCGATGACGCTGATCAAGCGGACGCCCAGCGTCACCGGGGGTGACCAGCCCTCGTCGACGATCCGGTCCAGCGCGTGGCCCTCCAGTCCCGCGACGAAGTCCAGGGTGCGCTCGTGCACCGCGTCGAAGTAGCCGATGAGGGGCTCGGCGGAGTCCACGCGGACGGCGGCGACCTCGTCGCCGGTGTGCCCGTAGCCGGTCGCGGTCTCGTCGAAGGGCAGCGCGAAGCGGTCGGCCCAGCCTTGGGTGAGCCAGATCTGTCCGGTTCCGCCGGCATCGGCGATGTGGTCGTCCTGGACGCGGGTGAGATGCCAGACCAGCCAGGAGATCGAGTTCGCCCCCACGTCGACACGGGCGTTGAGGTCGTCGGGCGAGAGTCCCTCGACCGCCGCGTGGACAGCTTCCCCGATCCGGTCGAACGCTTCGGCCAGCATGCCTGCAGTGTTCATCCGCCCACCTTCGCCCGAAGGCTCCGCGGCCCCGGGACGCGACACACCGCCGGGCGGCGGGAGTCGCCGTTCGATCTCCTCCTGGTCCGGAGCCGCGCGGAGAATGCCGATCGGTACCTCGCCGAGGCCTCGGAGGCCCACCGGGAGGCCCGTACGGCCCTGCACGCGCTGTGCCGGGAGGAGCCGACGGGGTTCCGCGAGGTGATGGCGTAGGGCATGGCCGCCTATGAGCGGGGGGCGGGGACGAGCGAGATCGCCTCCGCCGACCAGAAGCTGCACATCTCGTTCTACCTGCTGCGCACGGACGTCCGCAACGCGTTCGCGGACCGGCCGGCATCCCACGACAGGGGCGACAACTGTCTGCGCTTCCGCGACCCGCAGAAGATCGACTTCACGCCCGTCCGTGATCTACGGCGGGCTACGGCGGCGACGCGCGGCACGGCCTGCTGACGCGGGGGCCTCGCGGACCGCGGTCCCTCAGCGCAGGCCGTGCAGCCTGTCGGTCAGCAGGCGGTTGAACTCGTCGGGGCGTTCCTGCTGGATCCAGTGGCCGCAGCCTTCGAGGATGTGGGCGGCGGACGGGCCGGGGAGGGTCCGTGGGTAGGCGTCGATGGCGTCGGACATCCAGGTGGTGGAGGTGTCCAGGGCGCCGCCGATGAAGATCGAGGCTTGGGTGATGGGTGTTCCGTCGCAGGCGGTGAGGTCTTCCCAGTCCCGGTCGACAGTGCGGTGGCGGTTGAGCGCGCCGGTCAGGCCGGTGCGTTCGAACTCCTCGCTGTAGACGTCGAGGTCCCGCTCGTCCAGCCGGCCGGGGAGCTTGTCGGTGGGGAACCGGTCGGCCATGCGCACGCCCGGCGGTGCGAAGAAGAGGCTTCCGCGGTCGGCGGGGGCGAGGGTGTCGCCGGAGAGGCCCGCGTAGAAGCCGGCGGTCCGGCGGAACCCCCGTGCGGGGAGGGTGTCAGACCAGCAGGCTCAGCAGGTGGGTGCAGGCGGCGGCCTCGTCCGGGTGGCGGGCGATGACTTCGTATGTGCCGCGCTCGAACGCCCCGGTCTCCCAGCCTTCGTCGGCTCCCCGCCGGACGAAGAGGAAGTCCGGCGGGGTGGGGGCGGGCTCGTGGACGCCCTCGATCCGGTAGTAGCCGCCAGGGATCCGTGCCTCGACGAGTGCGGCGTGCAGTGCCCGGCGCTCCACGGTGGGTTACGCGCCTGCGGCTGTCAGGTAGGCGTTGTCCAGCAGCCACTTCACATTGAGCCGCTGCCCCGCGCCCGGGTCGAGGAACACGGCGTCGAGCTTGATCTGCTGACCGCCGCCGGGCTGCTCGAACCACGGGGCGATGCCACCCTGCCAGACCCAGAAGGGCTTGGCGACCTTGTAGACGCGGTAGTCGCAAGGGGTGTCCGCGTCACGGGTGCTGAGGTTCTGCGGGGGCAGGGAGCGCTCGGCGTAGGCGTCGCCCGCGGGGGCCAAATAGCCGCCGTACTCCGAACCGAAGCGGTCCAGGCGCTGGCCGGTGCGGAGCTTGACGGGCTCCTTGTCGATCTGGCCGTTCACCTCGGCGAAGCCGTCGTTGGGCGGATACTTCCAGCTGCCGGTGTCCGCGGGCCCCTCCCAGTACTTCTTCAGGAAGTCCTTCGGTGCGAGGTCACCGGTGCGCTGGTAGCCCTTGAGGAGCGGGCCGACCGGGGCGAGCCGCTTGTTCGGCAGCCACTTGGGGCCGAGGCGGGCGTCGCCGCGGAACTCTCCGGTGCAGGGTTCGTGGCGCTCGGCGGCCGGCGCCGGCTTGGCGGGTCCCGGCGCGGCGCTCGCCGCGGGGGCGGAGATCAGTCCGGTGGTGATGCCGAGCGCGGCGAGAACGGTAGGCATGCGGTTCATTCAGGAGTCCCCTCGAGCACTGATGACCAATCAGGACAGCTGACGTAGGGTAACCGCTCGACTACGCCAGACTTCCGCGCCATGCCGCTTTCCGGCCACCGTGAACAGCTCCGCGCCCCGGCCGCGTCGCAGCGCGACCGGGGCGTGGTGGACGCAGGGTCGTGGACCCCGACCTGCGCGGCTGCTGGCTGACGTTGACGTCGATGCAGGCGCAGAAGGCGTTCGTCGTGTCCGCGATGTTCCAGACGGCGAGGACCTTCTGCCGGCCGGTCTTGTTGCCGAAGTCGACCCGGTGGGTCACGGTCGCGCCGGGCTGCGCGCCGCCGTCGTCGAGCCCGGCGATCTTCTCGCCGCCGACGAAGTACTGCCAGGTGCTCGTCGAGTGGCGTGCGGTGAGCTTCCACTCGAACCGCTGGGAGCGGTTCACCGGAGTGACCGACCAGCCCTTGGAGTCGCCGTCCGGCTCGGCGAAGCCGCTGTTGCCGCCGCTGCAGCTGCTGAGCCCCTTGGGGCCCTCGACGCTCTGCGGTTCGTACTTGATCGCGCCGCAGCTGACCGTACCGGCGCGTTCACGTCAAGGGTGGTGGGCAGGGGGCGCCCGCCCTCCGGATCCGCGCGGGGCGGCCGCACGCAACCGGTGCGGCCGCCCGGGTGACGCGATCACCCCTGGTCGTCGCCGTAGCGGACCGTGACGTGCTCGAAGCCGAGGGAGCCGAGCAGCCCCTTCAGCATGGCGGCGGTGTTCTTCTCCGCGCGGACGGTCAGTTCGCTCTCCTTCGCCGCCTCCGAGATGTGCTGGGCGGCGAGCTTGTTGACCGCCTGCTCACTGCCGGGGTTGTCGGAGAAGAGGTCGCCCAGCCGATCGAGGAGACCTCGCTGCTTGGACACCGTGTAGGAACGGTCGGGATCCAGCGCCGGTTTGCCCAGCACCGCGCGCGGCAGCCTGAGTTCGGCCGTGGTCCGGTCCTCGTCGACCACGACGCCGTCCCCGGTGACCTTGCCCAGGTCGACGGAGGCGCCGACCGTGCCCGCGCCGACGAACAGGGTGCGGGTGCCACGCACCGCGTCGGGCAGGAACTTCGCGTCCTTCTCCAGATCGACGACGACCTGGAAGTTGCCCGAGGCGGCCTCGTACGCGCTCATGTCCTGGATCGACTTGAGCACGGCGGGGCCCGACCGGTCGTGGGTCTCTTCGCCGAAGAGGTCGTCGAGCCCCGGCAGCAGACTGAGCCGGCTGCCGGCGAACACCAGGACCAGTACGGCCGCGCCGATGCCGAGGACCGTCAGCCACCCCCGGGAGGGGCGTGCGTTCCGCTTTCCGTCGCCGTGCGGCGCGGGCTCTGTGGTTACGTCGCTGGACGTCATGTTCTGCGTGTGACCCGCGCCCGGTGCTTTCAGTCCGTCTCCCCCGCTTCTCGTACGAACTCCCGCACAAAATGGGCCCGTTCCGGTACGCGCGGGCAGACGCGAGGGTTCTCCCGGCGGCCGGGTCCGCTCAGCGCGGCGAGGCCGCCACCCGTACGCGGTCGCTCTCGCCGCCGGAGAGGAACGACGCCAGCTCCCGGCCCTGGTCGGCCACGGCGGCACGGTCGGTCCGGGAGAAGGTGCGCAGGGGATCCACCGTGACGGTGCCGTCGGTGATGTTCCAGGTGGCGGCGGCCCGGCCGTCGACCAGCACGACGCGCTCACCGGCGACCGAGAGGCCGCGGTGGGCGTCGTCGATGATCCGGCTGCGGTCCTGATAGCCGAGGATCGCGTTGTCGAAGGCCGGCAGGAACCGTACCGGGGCAGGGGTGTCCGGGTCCGGGCGCGGCGCGCCGGGCAGGTCGAGCAGCTCCCGTCCCCGCTCGTCGCGGAAGGCGACCAGCTCGTCGCGTACGGCGGCCACCGCGCCGGGCAGGCCGGCCAGGCCGGACCAGGCGCGCAGGTCTGCCGTGGCGGCGGGACCGTGGGCGGCCAGATAGCGCCGGACCAGCGCTTGGCCGACCGGGTCGGAGCCGTCGGGAGCGGGCGGGTCGACCGGGCGGCCGAGCCAGGAGGAGAGCGCGACGTTACGCACTCCGCCCTTCGCTCGCCACAGTCCGCGCGGCGGCGCCTGGGCCATCGGGACGAGGGCGGCGACCACCATCTCCCCAAGAGCCCGGGGCCCCGGACCGGGCCGGCCCGGGGCGAGCTCCCGCACGATCTCGGCCGCGGTGCGGAGTTTCCCGTCGGCCATCAACTCTCGCGCTTCTGAAGCTAGTTCGTCGAGGTTGACCCCTTTCAGCTCGTCGCGGTAGACGCCGAGCACCCGTTGGCGCAGCATCGCCTCGTGGCGGGCCCGCCAGGCGAGGACGTCGTCGGCGGTGACGAGATGGACCGTGCGGCGCATGAGATGGGTGCGCACCACCCTCCGCCGGGTCAGCAGGTCCGAGAGCGTCTTCGGATCGAAGGCGGTCAGCCGGGACCAGAGCCCGACGAAGGGCTCCTGCGGCTCCTGCGCCTGGAGGCCGCAGAGGTGGGCCACGGCGTCCTCGACCGGCAGGTCGGCCCGGTCGAGCAGCAACTGCCGCCCCAGCATGGCGCGGTTCAGCGCCCGGTTGTCGAGGACGGTCATCGTGTCGCTTCTCCATCTCGGTCGTCGCTGTCGGTTCCTCGCACACCCTCACGCGAGGCGCCGTTTCCTCCGGCGCCCCGGCGCCCCGATGCCTGGTCGGTCAGGTCGCCTGCCGCCCGTCGAGCGTCTCGCGCAGGATGTCCGCGTGGCCGGCGTGCTGTGCGGTCTCGGTGAGGACGTGGGTCAGCACCCGCCGTACGCTCCACTCCCCACCGGGTTCGTTCCAGGGGGCCTCGGGGAGCGGGTGCGCGGCCGAGAGGTCGGGGACCGCGAGGATGATCTTCTCGCTGCGGGCGGCGACCTGCTCGTAGGCGTGGAGGATGCCGGCCGTCGTCTCGCCGGGCAGCATCCGGAACTCCTTGTCCCGGTCGACCGCCCACTTCGGGAGCTCGCGTGCGGTACCGGCCGCCAGGTCGTCCCAGGTGACGCCGTCAGGCAGGGCGAAGGACATCGCCGACGGCCCCTCGGTCACGAAGCGCAGCCAGCTGTCCTCCATGGCCGTGACGTGCTTGACGAGACCGCCCAGGCACAGGGCGCTGACCGTCGGGCGCTCACCGGCCTGCTCGTCGCTGAGGCCTTCGACCGAGCGGATCAGGGCGGCTCGCGCGGTGGCGAGGGCGGCGAGCAGGTCGGTGCGTTCGGCGTCGAGGGGCATGGCGGCTGGGGTCATGGTGATCAGGTCCTTCCGGTGTTTCCGTCGTGCGGTACGGATCAACCTTCGCAAGGGAAGCGGCCAGGGTGTGGCCTCTTCTCGGGTCATACTCGTGTCATGCCGAAGACTTCAGCGCGACTGCTGGCGCTGCTCTCCCTGCTCCAGGCGCGCCGGGACTGGCCGGGCCGGTTGCTGGCCGAGCGGCTGGAGGTCAGTCCGCGCACGGTGCGGCGTGACGTCGACCGGCTGCGGGAGCTGGGCTACCCCATCGCGGCCTTCAAGGGGCCTGACGGCGGGTACCGGCTGGACGCGGGCGCACAGTTGCCGCCGTTGCTGTTCGACGACGATCAGGCCGTCGCGCTCGCCGTCGCTCTGCGGACCGCCGCCGCGACCGGAGCCGGGATCGGTGAGGCCGCGGCCCGCGCGCTCACCACCGTCCGGCAGGTCATGCCCGCCCGGCTGCGCCATCGCGTGGACGCACTGCAGGTCACCGCCGTCGAGCGCACCGGGGAGCAGAGTCGGCCGCAAGCCGATCCGCGCGTGCTCGTCACGCTCAGCGCGGCGGTGCACGCCTGCGAGGTGCTGCGCTTCGACCACTCCCCCGCGTATGTTCCGCCCACCGCCGATGCCGCGCCCGCGGTGCGGCGGGTGGAGCCGCACCGCCTGGTCACCTGGGGCGGGCGCTGGTATCTCGTCGCCTGGGACCTGGACCGCGAGGACTGGCGGACCTTCCGCGCGGACCGGATCACCCCGCGCGCCCCCACGGGCCCCCGGTTCACGCCGCGCGAGGTACCCGGGGGTGATGTGGCCGCCTTCGTCGCCGCCCGGTTCCAGGGCTCCGAGTCCCCCGGGGAGTGGCCCTGCAGCGGCGAGGTGATCCTCGCCGCGCCGGCCTCCGAGGTGGCCGGCCATGTCCGCGACGGGATCGTCGAGGAGTGCGGCCCGGACCGCTGCCGGGTGGTCCTGGGCGCCTGGTCGTGGCCCGGGCTGGCCGCCGAACTCGGCAGGTTCGACGTGGACATCGAGGTCGTCGGGCCTGACGAGCTCAGGGACGCCTTCGCGCACCTGGCCCGCCGCTACGCCGAAGCGGCGGACACGGGGCCCGAAGAAGCCGGCTAGGTCTTCTGTCCCGGGAGGTTGGGGACGCGGCTGGCGGGTGGTTGGCCCTTGAGCGCGGTGTGTCCGCGGTGGTGATTGTAGGTGTGCAGCCAGGTGGGGTATGCCTCGCGTCGCTCGGTACCGTGACCGGCGACGTTCGCCCCGTCGCGACGCCCGGCACGCACGCTCGCCGCACCGGCCGGAATCCCGAGTACGTCCGGTACGAGGGCTTCCGGCCGGCACACCGGGAGCACGCACCGGACGCCACTCCTTTACGGGCAGACGTCGCCTGCCACGGCGCTAGCGTCCGACGAGGCGGGTGTCGGTGGTGTCGTCGGTCGTCGGGGCGGTCAGGGACGAGGTGATGTGCCCCGCGAGACCCAGCACCAGGAAGAGCACCACGAGCCACTTCGCGGCGCTGCTCAGGACCAGCGGGCGGGTGGCGGAGCGCGACGGGCCCTGGGCCACGGCGAGGTCGTCGTCGCCGAACAGGCCCTTGGGGTAGGCCGGGGTGAGCATCATGCCGTACGCGGAGAACCGCATCCGGTAGCGCAGGGTGGCCGCCGTCGCCTCGAACAGCGGCCGGGGCATCCGGCCGAGGCACAGCGTGATCAGCCACCAGACGAAGGCCAGCGCCCACCACCCGGACACGGCGAGGCTCTGCACGATCGCCGCCGGGATCATCAGGAAGACGCGGAACAGCACCGCCAGGCGGTTGAGCGGGGTGGGCCGCACCTCGATCTGCACCGGGTAGTCGGCCGGCGGGGTCAGGGCGAAGGGCGGATAGCGGTCGATGAGCAGCATGCCGCTCGCCGACACGCGCATGTCGTAGCCGAGGACGCCGCTCAGGAAGCGGAAGACGGGGTCGGGCAGCCGCCCGAGCACCAGGGCCGCGAACCATCCCACGATGACGGTGAAGAACGCCGCGATGTGCAGGACGAACAGCACGATGAAGTGCGGGACGAGCAGCAGGAGTCGCAGGAGGACGGTCAGCCGTCGCTGACGTGCCGGTTCGACGATGTCCAGGACGGGCCTGAACTCGTCCGCGTCCATGTCCGTGCGGCCCGGGCTCCACTGGCCTTCGGCCATGTCGCTCCTCCTCGGCAGGGGATCCGTGCGGCATCCGCGCGCAGGACGTGTCCCCACCGTGCGTCCGGTCCGGGCCGCCCGCAAACGGCCCGGGCCCGAACGGGTGCCCAGGCTCAGCGCCCGCGGAAGCGGTCGAGCGGGGAGCGGGCCGCCTTCGTACGAGCGGTCTTCGCCGGAGCGTGCTTCGGATCGGCCGCCTCGGGCTCTTCCGGCCGTTCGGACGCGCCGGGAACGTCGGCGTAGGTGTAGTAGCGGTGGCTGATCCGGCGGCCCAGCACGAAGTACCCCAGCAGCGCGCCCGCCGTGTTGAGGATGACGTCGTCGATGTCGAAGGCGCGGCCCGACACCAGCGCCCCCTGGATCAGTTCGACGACGGCCATGACGACGGCCGTCAGCAGTGTCATCCTGATCATGCGCAGGCGGCGCGGACCGAAGAACGGCAGCAGGAGGCCGAACGGCACGCCGAGCAGCAGGTTTCCGCCCGCCTGTTTGCACGCGGCGAGGAAGGTGTAGTCCTCCGCGTACTGGCGCAGCGAGCGGCCGGGTCGGAGATTCGAGGTCACGAGGTCCTCGGAGGCCGGTGAGGGCGTGAGCGTCACCTTGGCCAGCAGCACGGAGAACACCACCAGCCCCAGCAGCACAACCGCCAGGACCGCCCCGCGCACCAGCACACGTACCCATGTCCCCTGGCGTGTCCGGGGCTTCGCCTCTGTTGTCATGGCCGACGGATGCCCCAGACCGGCTGGAACACACGCCCGGGCGGGGCGCGGAGCGAAAACTCACTCAGCCGTCCGCGAGCGCCTGCGACGATGTGCGCATGAGCACACCTGAGAAGAGGGACCTGCTGGACGACGCCGACCGGTTGCGTACGGAGGGCCGGCCCGAGGAGGCGCGCGTGCGGCTCCTCGCGCTGACCGCCCAGTACCCCGACGATGCGGAGGTGGCCTACCGGACGGCGTGGATCCACGACACGCTGGGCCTGGAGTCGGAGGCGGTGCCGTACTACGAGCGCGCTCTGGCGAATCCGGAGCTTTCAGTGGAGGACCGGCGCGGGGCGCTCCTGGGGCTGGGCAGTACGTACCGGATCCTCGGCCGGTACGGGCAGGCGGTCGAGACACTGGGCCGGGGCGTCGAGGAGTTCCCGGACGACGGTGCGCTGCGGACGTTCCTGGCGATGGCCCTGTACAACACCGACGAGCACCATGAGGCGATGCGGTTGTTGCTGGAGTTGACGGCCACGACCAGCCAGGACCCGTACGTCCAGCAGTACCGGCGGGCGATCGAGCACTACGCGAAGGACCTCGACGAGACCATGTGACCCGTGCGGGGCGGGGTGCGGTCCCCGAGCGGTCTTCGTACGCTTCGCCGCGCCGCGTCGCGTCGCGGGCGGCGCGCCGGTCCGGGAGCGGCGGGTGCCGAGAAGCTCGGGTGTCCACCACTCCCCCGCCGTCGCCGCCCTCCTCGCCCTCCTCCCGCGTATCCCCGGCAGGTGATGTGCCGTGGCGGGTCGAGGGGGCGCTGCCTCTGCTGTACGCGGCCTCCGGGGCGGCGGACGCCTTCGTCTACCTGTGTGGGGCAGGTCTTCGCCGGAGTGACGACCGGGAATCTGGTGCTGCTGGGGGCGGCGGACGTGCTGTGGGTGCCGGAGTCGGTCACGTCGTACGGGGACCGGCTCGGGCTGCCGGCGCTGGTGGCGGTCGCGATGGGCGTCCGCGGGCGCGTACGGGTGACGCCGACGGACTACTTCACCGGGACGCTGACGTCGCTCGCGGGTCGCGTGGCGTTGCGGGAGCTGCGCGGCGGGGACGGCTGGGTGCTGGGGCGGCTGACCGCGGTGGCGGCCGCGGCGCCGGCCGACCGGTGGTGGAGCCCCGGGGCAGCGCTGGGCGCGGTGGTGACGGCCGCCGGTGCGCCGACCCTGGGACGGTCCCGCGCCGGGGCGGCCGGATCCGGCCGGACAAGGGGAAGCCCCGGCCGGATCGGGGGAATCCAGCCGGGGCGGCTTGAGTGCGGGCGTGAAGGGCGGTCGCCTCTCGGCGGGCAGCTCCATGGGGCTTTGGCGGTGCGGTCTTCCCCATGCGCTGCAGGTGAGGCCCGGGGACACTGCCCCTCTCACACCCACGTATAGATGAACGATAAACCATCCAGAGCCGTTCCCGGGAATTCGCCCCCGCGGATGTGATCCACGGCACGCGATTCCCGCTCCTTCCCTGGTCAGGTCGCGTCAGGTCAGCTTCCGGACGCCTCGCCGGTGCCGTAGCGGCGCCGGAACCGCTCGACGCGGCCGACCGTGTCGAGCACCTGGCCGCCACCGGTGCAGAACGGGTGGCTCGCCGACGAGGTCTTGACGTCGATGACGGGGTAGGTGTTGCCGTCCTGCCACTCCACGCGCTCACCGGAGTCGACGGTCGAGCGGGTCAGGAAGGCGACGTCGGCCGCGCGGTCGCGGAAGACCACGGGCCGGGACACGGGGTGGATACGGGACTGCATCGATGCCTTCCTCCCTCACCGCGGACAGCGGTGACGTACAGGGGGACGAGCCTCTTCCGGGCGGTCAGCGGGCCTCGCGGAACAGGACGTGGCGGCCGGCGGCGGAGTCGAACTTGCAGAGCTCCAGCCGGTCGGGGGTGTTGCGGCGGTTCTTGCGCGTCACATAGCTCCGCCCCGTTCCGAGGGTGGACCGGAGGGTGACGACGGGCCTGATCTCGCTGCGCGCCATGGTCGCCTCCTGATGCTTCTGACGACCTCACCCCATATCGGGAATGGGATTCGTTTTCGTTCTGGTGGGATAACGCGAGCCACCCCCACGGCATCCCCCCCACCGCGCCCCCCGAACCGCAGGCCAACTCGCCCTAAACGTAAGCCTGTTCGGATTGCCGTCACCCTGGGCAGCCGCTGACATATGCCAGGTGCAACAACGCATCGAGTGTTGCCAAATCCCTTACGACCCACCGTGGCCTGTGCGACAGTCGGTAGCGATCCACCCTTCAGAACCGGCTAGGCCGCGCCTGTATCGGAGTACGAGATGCCGTCCCCCCTCTTCGCGGACCGCCCCGCACCACAGCTTCCCGCGCATGACGCCGTCGACGACCTGATCCATCGGACGCGCCGGCTGCGGGGGGACGTGGACGCGGTGCGGCGGGACGCCGTCGCGTTCGACGAGGACGACCCCCAGCTGCGCTGGCAGCGCGCCCTGTGCGAGCTGGCCGTGCACCACCTGGACAACCTCGACGAGCACCTGGGCCAGCTCAAGGAGGGCCTGCCGGGCCTCGCAGCGCACCCCCGCGCCGAGGACTCCGCCCCCCGGAGCGACGAGGCACCAAAGGGCCCGAGGCCCGGTTCCCTGCTGAACCGGGTGGGCAGCGCCGAGTGGAACCTCCTCACCGACGAGTCCAGCTGGTCCGAGGAGCTGTACGAGATCTTCGGCAGGCCGCCCGGGGCGGCTCCCCTCTCCCTGGACGACCTGCCGTCCGTGCTGTTGCCCGAGGACCAGCCGCAGCTGACCGCCATGGTGACGGGCTGTCTCGTCGACGGCCGGCCGATGGACGGCGAGTTCCGCATCGTGCGTCCCGACGGCCGCACACGCACCCTGCACATGACGGGCGAGCCGGTGCTCGACGCCGAGGGCTGCACCGCCTCGATGTGGGCGGTACTCCGGGACGTCAGCGAGCTGCGCCGCAGTGAGCAGGCCGTGAGCAGGAGCCGGGCATCGGTGCGGCGCGAGGAGCACATCGAGCGCACCGAGCACCGCATGGCGGTGCAGTTCCAGGAGACCGTCCTGCCGCCGTGGCGCGGGACACTGCGCCTCCCGAAGCAGGGCCCCGGCGCCCTGGACATCGCCGCGCACTACCTCCCATCCGAGTCGAGCGGACTCATCGGCGGCGACTGGTACGACGCGATGGAGCTCCCGGACGGACGCACCCTCCTCACCGTAGGCGACCTCACCGGGCACGGCATCCCCGCCACCTCCGCGATGGCGATGATGCTGGGCGCACTGCGCGGCATGGCCGTCGCCGGCATCGAGCCGGGCGCGCTGCTCGGCCACCTCAACCAGGTCCTCGAAACGTCGATTCAGCCCGCGCTCGGCAGTGCCCTGTGCTGCCGCTTCGACCCCGCCACCTCCCTTCTGTCCTGGGCGCAGGCCGGACACCCCGCACCACTGCTCTTCCGCGGCGGTTCGGGACGGCTCCTGCCGCCGCCGGACGGCATGCTGCTCGGCGCCGCGTCCCAAGCCGTCTTCGAGCAGGACGAGGTACGGCTGCTCTCCGGCGACGTGCTCGTTCTGTACACCGACGGCCTGACACGACGCGGCGACCGGGGTGCGGGCCCGGATGCACTGCTCACCCTCGCCCCCCGGTTCGCAGAGGCCCGTACGGCACAGGAGTGCGTCCGGAGCGTCGTCGAGGAGTTCGGCGGGGCCGAGCGGCCGGACGACGCGTGTGTGCTGGTCGCCCGTATCGGGGCGTGAGGGAGCGCGGACGTATCAGGGTGTGAGGGAGCGCGGACCGGCGCGGCCGGGCCGGTTCAGATCTGCGTGCCCCTGGCCTTCTTCTGGCTCGGCGGCATCGAGAGCTCGATCTCCTCGCGCAGATCCTGGATCCCGGCGTATCCGGCGAACTGACCGGTGAGCCGGTACATTTCGCGGAGCCGGTCCCACGTGCGGTGCGAGGAGGTCTCCCCCATCGACACCAGCGCGAGCCGGGCGTAACGGTCGGCCTGTTCGGGGTCGTTGGCGATGAAGCAGGCCGAGGCCAGCGAGATGTAGTCGAAGATCTTCGACCGCTGGCGCCCGTTGATCCGCAGCTCCAGCGCCTGCTTGGCATGGCGCTGGGCGACGATCGCGGCCCTCGGGTCGTGCTCGGCCAGAGTACGGAAGGCGAGCGCCTGCATGCCGTGCATATCGGCCTCGTCGAACATCTGCATCCAACTCGGCGGCGGCACATCGCTCTTGTCCGATACGAAGAGCTCCTCGGCCTCACCGAGGGTGCGCCGCATGGCCTGGCCCCGGCCCATCGACGCCTGTGCCCAGGCCTCGATGGTGCGCAGCATCGCCTGCGTACGGGGCAGGGTCTCGTCGCCCGAGCCGGACTTGGCGAGCTTCATCAGGTCGAGTGCGTCGTCGGGCCGGCCCAGGTGCACCATCTGGCGTGCCGCCCGGGAGAGCGCCTCTCCGGCGCGTGGCCGGTCGCCGCCCTCGCGAGCCGCGTGGGCGGCGATGACGAAGTACTTCTGGGCGGTGGGTTCGAGGCCGACGTCGTGGGACATCCAGCCCGCCAGGACGGCGAGGTTGGCGGCGACACCCCACAGGCGGCGCTGGAGATGGTCGGGGTGGCGGTAGGCGAGCATGCCGCCCACCTCGTTGAGCTGGCCCACGACCGCTTTACGCTGCAGTCCGCCGCCCCGGGAAGCGTCCCAGGCGCGGAACACCTCGACCGAATGCTCCAGGGCCTCGATCTCCTCGGAGCCGACCGGAGCTGCCTCGTACCGGTCGAAACCGGCGGGATCGGCGTGCAGGGGATCGTTGGTACGCGGAACATCGGCCGCCGGAGCGGGGTCGCTGTGCAGCCAGTCGTGCATGGGGCCGGTGATGGTTGAGCCGGCGGCGAGCGCGGCGCCCGCACCCACCAAGCCGCGTCGGTTGAGCATGAGGTCCATTCCCGTGAATTCGGTGAGGACCGCTGCCGTCCGATCGGGCGCCCACGGCAACTGATCGGGATTGTGTTCCGTCCCGGAGTCACGCCGCTTCCCCACACGCCCGCGTCGGCCGAACCCGAGGTCCTCGATGGTCACGACACGGCCGAGCCGCTCGGTGAACAGAGCCGCCAGCACTTCGGGCACGGGATCACGGGGGGACTCCCCCATGTCGATCCAGCGCCTGACGCGCGAGGTGTCGGTGGCCAGCTGCGGGTGGCCCATGGCCGCCGCCTGCCGGTTCACCATTCTCGCGAGTTCGCCCTTGGACCAGCCGGCCAGGCCGAACAGGTCCGAAAGGCGGGTGTTGGGTTCTCCGGTCACTTCAAGCCCCCAGGTTCTCGGCTGACTTGACACTAACCCCCTGTCAGATGCGCTGTGACTATTCGCCAGGGTTCGCCAGGGTCCGCCAGATGGTCTGCCACCCGCGCTCCGGTGTCAGGTAGGAAAGCGCCACCCCGCCCGGCAGCCCTAGGTACTCCCCAGGGTGCCGAACGGCCGTCGGCCGGGTTGGCGCACGTACCTTGTCGGCGCACGAAGGGATCTGTCTCGCCCATGTACACAGCATCGTCCTCCGTGTCCGCCCCGCCCCGTCCGCTCCGCCCGATGGGCGCGGGCGGCGGACCCTATCTCGCTCCTCACGCCGGCGCACCGGCGCAGGGTCCGGGCCGGGCCCGACGGGCCCCGGGGCCGGGCGCCGGACCCCTCAGCGGAAGAATCGACCTGTCCGGGCCGCAGGGCGCGCAGGTGCGGATGGCCATCGCCTCCGTGCAGCGCATCTGCCCCGAGTTCAACCCTGTCCAGGTGCTGCGCCGCAGCGGCCGCTCGGTCCTGATCGTCGGAACGACCGGCCGGGCCACCGCCGTCGCGAAGTGTTTACTGGACCACTCGCCGGCGTGGACCGAGCGGTTCCGGCACGAAATAGCGGCGTACCGCGCGTTCGTCCGGCACCGCCCCCCGGTTCGGGTGCCCCGGCTGATCGCGGCGGACCCGGAGAACTGCACGCTGGTGATCGAGCGGATGCCCGGCCGGGTCGCCGCCCTCACCCGGCATCCGGCGGAGGCGCCGCCGCGGGCCGACATCCGCGCCGCGCTGGGCGCGATCGCCCGGGTGAACGCCTGGCGGCCGCCGCCCGGACTGTTCGAGGCGCCGCTCGACTACGCCTCGCGGATCGCGCGCTATCACGAGCTCGGCCTGTTCACCGACCGTGACCTCGGTGACCTGCAGAAGCTCCTGCACGGCCTGGCGCACGCGGGCGGCCGGCAGGGCATGGGGCAGTTCTGCCACGGGGACGCGCTGCTCTCCAACATCCTGCTGTCGCCGACCGGACCGGTGCTGGTCGACTGGGAGCACGCCGGCTGGTATCTCCCGGGGTACGACCTGGCGACACTGTGGGCGGTCCTGGGCGACGCGCCGGTGGCGCGACGTCAGATCAGTCAGCTGGCCCAGGCCAGGGGCCCGGCCGCGCGGGACGCGTTCCTGGTGAACCTGATGCTGGTGCTGACCCGCGAGATCCGCAATTACGAGACGGCGGTGCAGCGCACCATGCGGGAGGCGCCCTCGGTGGGTGGGGGGCAGGACCGCCCCGGTGCGCTCTCCTCGGGCGAGGAGCAGCGGCTGCTGCTGCGGAGGCTGCACGACGACTGCGCCATGGCGCGGCGGGCGGTGCGGGCCGCGGTCGGCACACGCTGAGACCGGACCGCACGACGAGACCGAACGACGAGACCGAACGACGACGCGGGCGAACGGCCCGCCTGCCGAGAACCACAGTGACCAGACCACTGTGAAGAAGAAGCGCGCTGCGGGACCGGTGCCGACACACCGGTCCCGCAGCGCGCTGTCCTGCGTTCCGGGGCTCGTGCGGCGGGTCTCGAACCGCTCTTCCGGGCCCTGCCTCCCTGTGACCGGACCTCGACCCTGTGCTGTCCCGGGGTCCCCGACGGGTGAGGCCCGCCACGAGACCCGCGTCACCTACGGCCTCCGGTAGTAGGCGTGAGCCCTCCCATCCGGCGTAACAAGCAGCCCATATGGCTCATAAATTGGCATCTCACGATGAAGAGTAGTAAAGGCGGTCATTGCTTCCTATGTCGGTCAGCGCTAACCATGGATCCCGGCAAGCACCGAGTACGAGTCGGCGCCGATCGCCCACCGGCGACCGCGGCCCGGACACCCCGGTTCCTGCCGACGCGGCGCGAAGGCCGCGAAGCCCGTCCCCCATAGGAAGAGCTCACGCATGCCCCGCATCTCCACCCTGCGCATCACCCGCTCGCACAAGATCGCCACCGCCGTGCTCGTCGCGGCCGGTTCGGTCACCGCCATAACCGCCACCGGCGGTCCGAGCGAAGCGCAGACCACCCAGGCCCGCTCCTCCGTCTCCGTGGAGCCGGTCGCCGCCGCGGGCATCCCCACGGCGAAGGACGCGGCGGCCAGGAAGGCCGCTCAGGAGAACGCCGCCAAGGAAGCCGCGGCGAAGAAGGCCGCAGCCGACCGTAAGGCGGCCGCGGAGAAGGACGCCGCCAAGGAGCGGTCCGAGAAGCAGGCCGCCAACCGCTCCACCGAGCGCAAGGCCGTCACGCCCAAGAAGTTCGCGAACAACCTCGACGGCTGGATCCGCGAGTCGCTCGACATCATGAAGAAGAAGAACATCCCCGGCTCCTACGAGGGACTGCACCGCAACATCATGCGGGAGTCCAGCGGCAACCCGAACGCCGTCAACGACTGGGACATCAACGCGCAGAACGGCATTCCCTCCAAGGGTCTCCTCCAGGTGATCCAGCCCACCTTCGACGCCTACCACGTCAAGGGCACCCCGAAGAAGCTCACCGACCCGGTCGCCAACATCACCGCCGCCGCGAACTACGCCGCGGACCGGTACGGCTCGATCGACAACGTCGACTCCGCCTACTGAGCGACCGACTTCCGAGCACGCACGGGCCAGGCCGCGATTATGTGACTGATCGCCGTCGTGCGTGCTCCGTATGGCCGAAGGGTAGTGCTGCGCGGACACCACCGGTCCGCGCGTTTCCCCGCGCGGAGGCTTCTGGAAAGGCCTGACGCACATGGCACAGCCCTTCTCACTGCCGGACTTCTATGTTCCGTATCCGGCGCGGCTCAACCCTCATGTGGAGGCGGCACGCACGCACACCCGGGCGTGGGCCCGCTCCATGGGGATGCTGGAGGGATCCGGCATCTGGGAGGAGAAGGACCTGGAGGCGCACGACTACGCCCTCCTGTGCGCCTACACCCACCCCGACTGCTCGGCCGAGGCGCTCTCCCTGGTCACCGACTGGTACGTGTGGGTCTTCTTCTTCGACGACCACTTCCTGGAGTTGTTCAAGCGCACGCCCGACCGGGAGGGCGGCAAGCGTTGTCTGGACCGGCTGCCCGCCTTCATGCCGATGGAGCGTGGCGCCCCGACACCGGAGCCTTCGAGCCCCGTCGAGGCGGGGCTCGCCGATCTGTGGGCCCGGACGGTCCCGGCGATGACGGACGCCTGGCGGGTCCGGTTCGCGGAGGCGACGGAGAACCTCCTCAACGAGTCCCTGTGGGAGCTCGCCAACATCCACGAGGGCCGCATCGCGAACCCCGTCGAGTACATCGAGATGCGCCGCAAAGTGGGCGGCGCGCCCTGGTCCGCCGGGCTGGTGGAGTACGCGGCGAACGCCGAGGTGCCCGCGTCGGTCGCCGACGCCCGCCCGCTGCGGGTGCTGCGGGACGCCTTCTCCGACGGCGTGCACCTGCGCAACGACCTCTTCTCCTACCAGCGTGAGGTGGAGGACGAGGGGGAGAACAGCAACGGCGTGCTGGTGCTGGAGAAGTTCCTCGGCTGCTCCACGCAGGAGGCCGCCGAGGCCGTCAACGACCTGCTGACCTCACGGCTCCAGCAGTTCGAGAACACCGCCCTGACCGAACTCGGCCCGCTCTGCGCCGAGAAGGGCCTGGACCCCGCACAGACCGCCGCCGTGCTGGCGTACGTCAAAGGGCTCCAGGACTGGCAGTCCGGCGGCCACGAATGGCACATGCGCTCCAGCCGCTACATGAACGGCGGCGGCGCGGGCGAGGCCGTGGGCGGCCTCGGCATGTCTGCCGCCTCCATCCGGTTCACACTCCGCTCGGAGACCGCCCGGGCTCGCAGCCACAGCCACGTGCCGTACCAGCACGTGGGGCCCTCGCTGCTGCCGGACTTCGACCTGCCGTTCGGCACCACGCTGAGCCCTCATCTGGAGGGGGCCCGGGTCCGGCTCGTCGAGTGGGCGCGACGGATGGGCATCCTGGAGGCCCAGCCGGGTGTGCCGGGTTCGCACATCTGGGACGAGCGCCGGATCGTCGCGATCGACCTGCCGCTGTGCGCGGCGGGCCTGCATCCGGACGCGACCCCGGACGAACTGGACCTCTCCTCGGGCTGGCTGGCCTGGGGGACGTACGGCGACGACTGGTTCCCGGTCGTGCACGGGCGGGCCCGGGATCTGGCGGGGGCGCGCCTGGCCAACGAGCGGCTGTCGCTGTTCATGCCGCTGGACGGTGAGGGGACGCCGGAGCCGGTGAACGCCCTGGAGCGGAGTCTGGCCGATCTCTGGCGCAGGACGGCCACTCCGATGGACGCGGGCGGGCGGCGTACCTTCCGGACCGCGATCGAGTCGATGACCGAGAGCTGGCTGTGGGAGCTGGCGAACCAGGCGCAGAACCGTATCCCCGATCCGGTGGACTACGTGGAGATGCGGCGGGCGACGTTCGGTTCGGACCTGACGATGAGCCTGTGCCGGCTCGGGCACGGCAGGAAGGTTCCGGACGAGGTCTACCGCAGCGGTCCGATGCGTTCCCTGGAGAACGCGGCGGCGGACTACGCGTGCCTGATGAACGACCTCTTCTCGTACCAGAAGGAGATCGAGTACGAGGGAGAGGTGCACAACGGTGTCCTGGTCGTGCAGAACTTCTTCGGCGTGGACTATCCGACGGGCGTGGCGATCGTGCACGACCTGATGAACTCGCGGCTGCGGCAGTTCCTGCATGTCGCCGAGGTCGAACTCCCGGTTCTGTACGACGACTTCGGCCTGGACGCCGAGGCGCGGGAGGTCCTGGAGGGCTATGTGCGGGAGCTCAGGCACTGGATCGCGGGGATCCTGATCTGGCACCGGGGCTGCCGCCGCTACCGCGAGGAGGACCTGCGGCGGGGCTACGACACCCCCTGGCATCTGAGCGGCCCCAAGGGGCTTGGCACGGCTGCGGCGCAGGTGACCCGGATGATGGCCGAACCGGCACGCAGCAGGGTCCGCACTCCAGCCTGACTTCGCGAACTTGTCGTGGCCCCGGCCGGGAACGGGTACGGCCATCGCGTGATCATCGGGGGTTGTGTGGACTCCTGAAGATCGTGCGGTGGCCGCGGGCCAAATCATGGACTTTGCTCGCCGGCGTGCGATGTTCGACCAGGTCATGGCCCGGATCGCGGGCGGGTTCGGCCGAGTTGAACCCCGGGCCGCGGCCGGCGGTCAGAGCAGAACGTGGCGCAGTACGGCCTCGAACTCGGCCGCCGTCGGCGGTGTGTCGGTCAGCAGCCCCTGGAGGAGCAGGCCGTCGATGACGCCCTTGAAGACCTGCACCCGGACCGGATCCGTGGTGTAGCGGTGGGCGTACCCGGCGATGGCGTCCAGCCAGTGCCCGGTGGAGGTGCGCAGCTCCGGCCGGCGGGCGGCGAGCAGATAGAGCTCGTACTCGGCGAGCAGGCGGCCGGGGCCCGACACTGCGTCTGCGAGCAGGTCGGCGAGGGCGGTCAGGCCCTCGGGGCTGCCGTCGGCCTTTTCCGCCAGAAGCCGCATCCGTTCGGCGTCCTGGTCCATACAGACGGTGAGCGCGGCGGTGAGCAGGTCGTCGATGCTCTTGAAGTAGTAGGCGGCGGCGGTGGCGGGCTGGTTGGCCTCGCGCGCCACCGCCCGGTGGCTGACGCCGGCGACGCCCTCGCGGGCCACCACCTGGAGGGTGGCCTCGATGAGTTCCTGCCGCCGCCGCTCCCCCTTGAGCAGGCGTCCGTCGGTCTTCGGTGTGTGCATCGTGCCCTCCGGGCGTCGTGGTCGGAGCGGGACGGGAACGGCGGACCGCACCCTCTGCCGCGGCTGCCGGGCCCGGCGGCTACGGGGCGGACTTCGCGTGCCCCTCGTCGGCGGGTTGGTCTGCGGGAGAGCGCGATGCCCGCGCCGGCCGGGGAGCCCTGCTCCTCGGCGAACGCGACGCTGACCACGTCCACGGTGCCGACGATCGTGCCGCCCGCGACAAGGGTGAGGGCCAGCGGGACGAGCGGCCCGCCCCGCAGCGCCGAGACGCTCGGGGCGCCGTCGGCGGCCGGCTGGATCACCGGCGGTTCGGTGCGCCTCTGCGGGACGAACATGAGGACGCCGAGAGTGAGCAGCACCGCCGCCACCAGGAGTCCGGCCTCCGGGAAGAGCGCCATGCTCAGCGCGACCGAGAGCGCGGGTCCCACCACGAAGGTGAGCTCGTCGACGATTCCAGCGAGTGGGCGGTGTGCAGCCGGTCGGAGCCGCAGTAGAGGTGGGTCCACCGGGCGCGGACCATCGCGGCCATGTTGGGCATCGTCCCGGCCACCACGGCGCCGGCGAACAGCGTCCAGACGGGAGCTTCGTAGCGGGCGCAGAGGAGCAGCACGCCCATGGCGATGACGCTGAGTCCGGTGGCGGGCAGGAGCACCTCGCTCTGGCCCCGGCGGTCGACCACGCGGGAGATCTGGGGGCCGAAAAGTGCCGTGGAGAGGGTGAAGGCGGCGGAGACGGCTCCTGCCAGGCCGTACTCCCCCTTCATCTGGGACAGCATGGTGATGATCCCGATGCGGCCATCGAGAGGGGCATACGGGCGACGAAGCCGGCGGCGGAGAAGGCTACGGAGCCCGGTGCCTTGAAGAGGGCGCCATAGGGGTTGGCCATGGGGATGGATCTCCGGACGGGGGAGAAGAATAAGATGAACGACTGTTACACATTGAACGGTCGTTACATTTTCTCACCGTAGCCGGTCCCCCGCCATCCGTGTCAACGCGCATTTCCGGTCGCGCTCAGGGCGGGAATCAGCCCCTCAGAGGTCGCCCGGGCAGGGAGACGGGCATAGGGAAAGGCCGCCCGGAAGGATCCGGACGGCCTTGCGCAGGGACGTTTCAGCCCTGCTGGAACAGCTCTGCGGGCAGGGGCTTGAGCAGGGTGTAGAGGTCGTCGGTGATCGGCCGGTCCCAGCTGGCGATGGTCACGAGGACGCCGTCGCTGCGGTCGAACTGGACGCAGGCGATACGGCTCTCGGAGAGCTTGACCCGGCGGACGATCAGCAGATTGTCGCCCTGCATGACGGGGACGTCCTCGGAGCTGACGACCTCGATCGGCTCGTCGTTCTCCAGGGCGAGGAGCAGTTGGGCCACCTCGAAGGGGACCTGGCCCTCCTCGGTCTCGCGAGCGGGCGAGCCTTCCGGGAGGTTGCCGATGATCATCGCCGGGCCCCGGCCGCCGTACAGGTCGTAGCGGAGGAAGACGCCCTGACAGCTGCCGTCGGGGGCGGGGAGCAGACCGGCGCCGAGGTTGCCGGGCCAGTCCCCGGGGTCCATGGCCAGGACGTCGAAGTCCGGGCCCGCGGGTGTTGCGGCGCTACGGCGGCGGAGGAAGGACATGCTGCCATGTTACGTGTCCCGGCTCACGTCGCGGGGCCCGGGCCCGGTCCCGCAGGACCGGGCCCCGCCGCGCTCCCTCAACCGGGCGGCGGCGCCGCTCCCACGAGCCACATGGCGAAGAACTGCGCCCCTCCGCCGTAGGCGTGGCCGAGCGCCCTGGTGGCCCCGTCGATCTGGTGCTCCCCGGCTCTCCCACGTACCTGGAGGGCCGCCTCGGCGAAGCGGATCATGCCGGACGCGCCGATGGGGTTGGTGGACAGCACGCCGCCCGACGGGTTGACGGGCAGGTCGCCGTCGAGTTCGGTGACGCCGGCCTCGGTGAGTTTCCAGCCCTCGCCCTCGTCGGCGAAGCCGAGGTTCTCCAGCCACATCGGCTCGTACCAGGAGAACGGCACGTACATCTCGACGGCGTCGATCTCCCGGCGCGGGTCGGTGATCCGGGCCTGCCGGTAGACGTCGGCGGCGCAGTCCTTGCCGGCCTGCGGGGAGACGAAGTCCTTGCCCGCGAACAGGGTCGGCTCGCTGCGCATCGCCCCGCCGTGCACCCAGGCGGGCGGGTGCGGCGAGCGGGCCGCGCCGTCCCGGTCGGTGAGGATCATGGCGCAGGCCCCGTCGGAGGAGGGGCAGGTCTCGGAGTACCGGATCGGGTCCCAGAGCATGGGGGCTGCCCTGACCTTCTCCAGGGTGATGTCGTGGTCGTGGAGGTGTGCGTAGGGGTTCTTCAGCGCGTTGCGGCGGTCCTTGTACGCGACGAGCGATCCGACCTCGTCGGGCGCTTTGGTACGCCGCATGTACGCGCGCACGTGCGGGGCGAAGAAGCCGCCCGCACCGGCCAGCAGCGGCTGTTGGAAGGGGACGGGCAGGGAGAGCCCCCACATGGCGTTGGACTCGGACTGCTTCTCGAAGGCGAGGGTGAGGACGGTGCGGTGCACCCGGGCGGCGACGAGGTTGGCGGCGACCAGGGCGGTGGAGCCGCCGACCGAGCCCGCCGTGTGGACGCGGAGCATGGGTTTGCCTACGGCGCCCAGCGCGTCGGCGAGGTAGAGCTCCGGCATCATGACGCCCTCGAAGAAGTCGGGCGCCTTGCCGATGACGACGGCGTCGATGTCGCTCCAGGTCAGCCCGGCGTCCTCCAGCGCCCGGACAGCGGCCTCCCGGACCAGTCCGGCGATCGACACGTCGTGCCGGGCGGCGACGTGTTTGGTCTGGCCGATGCCGACGACGGCGACGGGCTCCTCAGACATGCGCACTCTCCCCTTCCAGGACGGCGACCAGGTTCTGCTGCAGGCAGGGTCCGGAGGTGGCGTGGGCGAGCGCCCGGTCGGACTCGCCGCGGTGGATGCGGGCGGCGGCCTCGCCGAGCCGGATCAGTCCGGCGGCCATCACGGGGTTGGCTGCGAGGGCCCCGCCGGAGGGGTTGACGCGGACGTCGTCGCCGAGGTCGAGGGCCTTGCGCAGGACGACCTCCTGCGAGGTGAACGGGGCGTGCAACTCGGCGGTGTCGACGGGTCGTTCGAAGGCTCCGGCGCGTTCCGCGGCGAGCCGGGCGGACGGCGAGTCGGTCAGGTCGCGGACGCCGAGGCCGTGCGCCTCGATGCGGTGGTCGATGCCGCGGATCCAGGCGGGCCGTTCGCACAGGGCGCGGGCGGTGTCCCCGGCGGCGAGGACCACGGCGGCGGCGCCGTCGCCGATGGGCGGGCAGTCGCCGGTGCGCAGCGGATGGACGAGGTGGTCACCGGCGGGGACGTCGCCGGTGAGCTGGGCGTGCGGGTTGTCGGAGGCGGCGGTGCGGTTGCGGGCGGCCACCTCGGCGAGGGCGCGTTCGTCGGTGGCGCCCGCGTCGATGAGGGCTTGCGCCTGGAGGGCGGCGAGGGCGACGGAGTCCGGCCAGAGGGGGGCGAGGTAGTAGGGGTCGAGCTGGCGGGTGAGGACGTCGCGGACCCGGCCGGGCGAGGACTTGCCCCAGGAGTAGACGAGCGCGGTGTCCGCCTCGCCGGTCTGGATCTTCACCCAGGCCTCGTACAGCGCCCAGGCCCCGTCCATCTCGACGTGCGACTCGGAGATGGGCGGATGGGCGCCGACGCCGTCGAGCGCCATGGTGAAGGAGAAGGCCCGCCCGGCGAGGTAGTCGGCGGAGCCGGAGCAGGTGAACCCGATCTCGTTCGCCTTGAGGCCGGTCGCGCCCAGGACCTCGTGGAGGACCGGCATCAGCAGGTCGACCTCGGAGAGTTCGTCGGTGCGCCGCCGGTGCGTGGTCTGGGCGAAGGCGACGATGGCCACGTCCCGCATCTACACCAGCTCCTTGTACGTGTCGTAGCCGGCGTCGGGCTCCCCGGTGGGCCGGTAGTGGTCGGGGTGACGGGCGCCTTCTGTCCAGACGGGCTCGACGCGCAGCCCCATGCGCACCTGGTCGTACGGGATTCCGGCGATGCGTCCGTGCAGGGCGAGGTCCGCGCCGTCGAGGGCGATGTGGGCGTAGACGTAGGGGACTTCGATGTCGTTCGCCGTGTGAGCAGCCTTGATGTTGACGATGCAGAACGTGGTGACCGTGCCACGCGGGCCGACCTCGACCTGTTCGGCGGTGGCGACCCCGCAGGTGGGGCAGGCTCCGCGCGGCGGGACGTAGACCTTGCGGCAGGCGGGGCAGCGTTCGCCGACGGTGCGGTGTCCTTCGAGGGCGGTGAGGTAGGCGCTCTGTGCGCGGCCCGGGGTGTGGACGTAGTCGAGGCGGGCCGGGGTGACGATGCCGGTGACGGGGTCGGCGAACCGGCCGGTGTGCGGGGCGGGTTCGGATCCGCCGGACTCGCCTTCGTACGGTTCGAAGCAGGCGATGTCCGTGATGGCGCCGGTGCGCGTCGCGGCCCAGCGGATCCGGACGCGCATGCCGGTGTGCACGGCGTCCGGGCCCGGTGCGTCGAGGGCGTGCAGGAGCGCGGTGCCGGCTCCGTCGAGGCGGACGAGTACCCAGGCGAAGGGGGTGTCGAGAGGCTGGTCGCGGCGGGGGGCCGGGTTCCAGGCCCAGGTGGTGACGGTGCCGGTGGGGGCGACCTCGACGAGGTCGCGGATCTCGTTCGCGGTGACGGGGTCGTACTCGACGGGCGGCACGAGTACCGTGCCGTCCTCCGTGCGGACGCCCAGGACGGTGCGTTCGCGCAGTCCGGTGAGGAAGGCACTCTGCACGGGCCCGAGCGAGCGGGTGAAGGGGAATTCGACCACCAGCGGGGCGCTGAGGACGTCGGTCATGGCTGCTGCCTCCTTGGTTCAGGGCCGAGGGCCCAGGACTGAGGGCCGGGAGCTGAGCGCTCAGAGCCTGTCGGGTGGTCTTCGATCGAAAGAGCGGACGCGGTCCGGTGCGTGCGGTTCCCAGGCGCCGAGAGGTCCTCGTAGCGGAGCTGCCAGGGCATTTCGGCAACACCGGAAGCGTGCGTGCCAGGGCGTGTCCGCCCGGTCAGAGGTCACCCGACAGGCTCTCAGGCGCGCCGGTAGACGGGCGGGCGCTTCTCGGCGAAGGCCCGCGCGCCCTCCTTGGCGTCCTCGGTGGCGAACACGGGCCAACCGCGCTTGAGTTCGGCGGCCAGGGCCTCGCTCTCGGTCAGCTCGGCGCCCTCGTAGACCGACGCCTTGACGGCCTCGACGGCGAGCGGCCCGCAGGCGTTGACCCGCTCGGCGACGGCCAGGGCCTCCTCCAGGGCGGTCCCGTCGGGGACGACCCTGCCGATGAGTCCGATGGCGGCGGCCTCCTCGGCGGTGTACGGGCGGCCGGTGAGGAGCATTTCGAGGGCGTGGGTGCGGGGGACCTGGCGGGGCAGCCGGACGGTGGAGCCGCCGATCGGGAAGAGGCCCCGGCGGACCTCGAAGAGCCCGAAGGTGGCTCCCGCTCCGGCGATGCGGATGTCCGTTCCCTGGAGGATCTCGGTGCCGCCCGCGACACAAGGGCCCTCCACGGCGGCGATCACGGGTTTGCGCGGGCGGTGGTGGCGCAGCATCGCCTTCCAGTGGAGGTCCGGGTCGGCCGTCATCCGATCCCGGTACTCCTCTCCCTCCATTCCGCCGGACGCCAGGGCCTTGAGGTCCATGCCGGCGCAGAACGCGCCGCCCGCACCCGTCAGGACGACGGAGCGGACCGTGTCGTCGGCGTCGGCCTCGAGCCAGCCGTCGTACAGGCCGACGAGCATCGGCAGCGAGAGCGCGTTCCTGGCCTGTGGTCTGTTCAAGGTGAGCACCAGCGTGGCGCCTTCGCGCCGCACGGTGAGGTGTTCCGTACCGCCCATGACCGACTCCTGTTCTCCAGACCTGGAACAGGTTGCAGGAGGAGGGGACGCAGTTCAATAGATTTCTGACAGCTCGTCAGATTGTTTCGACGCCACCTCTTCCCACTTGTGCCGCCCGGCGCTCTAATGACGGCCGAGTCGCCAGTCATCCGGGGTCAGGAGGAACGGTGGAGTACAACCTTGCCGACCTGTTCGAATCGGTCGTCGACGCGGTGCCCGACCGCCAGGCGCTCCTGTACGTCGACCATCCCGGTACGGGCGCGGAGCGGCGGCTCACCTACGCGGAGCTGGACGCCGCCGCCAACCGGATCGCCCACCACCTGATCGACGCGGGGATCCGGCCGGGCGAGCATCTGGGGCTGCACCTCTACAACGGGGTCGAGTACCTCCAGACGGTCCTGGGCGCACTCAAGGCCCGGATCGTGCCGGTGAACGTCAACTACCGCTATGTCGAAGCAGAGTTGGTCTATCTCTACCGGGACGCGGACCTGGCGGCGCTGGTCTTCGACGGCGAGTTCGACGAGCGGGTCGCGGCGGCCGCCCCGCAGGCCCCGGGCCTGCGCCATCTGGTCCGGGTGGGGTCTGCCGACGCTCCCCCGGCCGTCCGGGTCGTGTCCTTCACCGAGGCGGAGGAGTCGGGCGACGCCGGGCGCGGTTTCGCACCCCGTTCGGCCGACGACCAGTTCATCATCTACACCGGCGGAACGACCGGCATGCCGAAGGGTGTGATGTGGCGTCAGGAGGACCTGTTCTTCTCGGGCCTGGGCGGTGGAGCGCCGACCGGCGAGCCGGTGAGAACCCCGCAGGAACTGGCGGAGCGGGTCGCCGCGGGCGGTGACGGGATCACCTTCTTCCCCACCCCTCCGCTGATGCACGGCACCTCGACGCTGACCGCGTTCATCGGCTTCAACTTCGGCCAACGCGTTGTCTTACATCGCAAGTTCGTGCCTGAAGAGGTGCTGCGGACGATCGAGAAGGAGAAGGTCACCAGCGTGTCACTGGTCGGCGACGCGATGCTGCGCCCGCTGATCGACTGCCTGAAGGGGCCGCTGCGCGGGACGGACTGCTCGTCGCTGTTCTCCGTCTCCAGCTCTGGGGCGATCATGTCGGACTCGGTGCGGGCGGAGTTCCAGGCCCTGGTGCCGACGGTGATGCTGCTGAACAACTTCGGCTCCTCCGAGTCCGGCTTCAACGGTACGGCCACCGCCGACTCAGGACCGGAGAAGGGCTTCAGGGTGCAGGTCAACGCCCGTACGGCGGTGGTCGATCCGGTGACGTACGAGCCGGTGGGCCCGGGCGAGCCGGGCCGCATCGCCCAGCGCGGACATGTTCCGCTCGGCTACTACAACGACCCGGCCAAGACCGCCGACACCTTCTTCCGCAGGGGCGAGGAGCGGTGGGTGCTGCTGGGCGACATGGCGACCGTGGACGCTGAGGGCATCGTCACCGTGCTCGGCCGGGGCTCCCAGTGCATCAACACCGGCGGCGAGAAGGTGTATCCGGAGGAGGTCGAGCAGGCGCTCAAGTCCCATCCGGACGTGTACGACGCGCTCGTCGCGGGCGTCCCCGACGAGCGCTGGGGCAACCGGGTCGCCGCCGTGGTCCAACTGCGCGAGGGCTCGGCGACCTTGACCCTGGAGGCGGTGCAGGCGCACTGCCGGACGCGGCTCGCCGGCTACAAGATCCCGCGCGCGCTGGTGCTCGCCGACCGAATCCAGCGCTCGCCGAGCGGCAAGGCGGACTACCGGTGGGCGAAGGCGGTGGCGGCGAGGGCCGACCGGAGCTGAGCGACCTCGGCCCCACCTGCCCCGGTCGCTGATCGTCAACGCCCCGTCGCCGATCGTCAAGGACTGAAAGGGAAGCGAACCGCAGACTGGTGGGCGTCGGGACGTGCGGCGCCACGGGGGTGCGCCGGGCGCCCGACGAGGGCCGCGTCGTGGCGTACTCGTACAGCGAAAGGGTCTCCCGCTACGAGAGGGACCACGAGGTGGTGGTGCGCGACGTCAGGAAGGGAAGGGACCTCCACCGCGTCCCCGTCGCCACGAACCACCGTCCCCTGCATCTGGCCGTCTCCCCGAACGGCCGCCATCTGTCCCTGGTGTCGATGAAGTTCGGGGTGAACAGTTCGATGTCCCACATCCACGAGGTCTGGGACATCGGGAAGCGCGAGAAGATACGGCAGTTCAACGACCGCACCGCGGAAGCCGTGTTCACCCACGACAGCGAACGGCTGGTGACCGCCTCCGGGATGGAGGTCACCCTGGACGGCGGGGCGGTGCGCAAGACCCGGCTCGCCCGGGACCCCGGCGGCCGGCCGGCCTTCTCCCGCGACGGGCGGTTCCTGGCGGTGCTCAAGACGTCCGGCTGGCTGGAGCTGTGGGACGGCGCGGTGCGCGAGCGGAAGGGGGTGCTGCCGAGCGAACTGGTGCCGGGGGCGACCCGGTTCGGGCAGCCGCTCGGAGACATGGCCTTCTCCGACGACGGCGGCCTGCTCGCCGTCGTGGTGCGGGGCGAGGCCGTCCAACTCTGGGACACGAACACGAGGACGCCCCTCGGGAAGCCTCTGCCCATCACGGGACGCAGGGTGGACTCCCTCACGTTCGACGGCACGGTCCTGCGTACCGTGACGGGCCCCGCGGCCCATGAACTGGACCTCTCGCCGGACCGGCTGGCGGAGCAGGTGTGCCGGCGCGCCGGGCGCGACATCACTCCGGATGAGTGGCGTACGTACGTTCCCGACGCGCCGTACCGGAGCCTGTGCTGAGAGACCGGGGCGACGGGCCCGGCCCGGCCGCTCAGCGCGAAGGCTCCTTGTTCTCCCGGAGCTTGGCGTACCGGTAGTCACTGGGCGACATCCCGTGGGCGGCGCGGAACACCCGGCTGAAGTGGGCCGGTGCTCCGAAGCCGCACCGCGCGGCGATCGCGTGGACCGGCGTGTCGGCGAGGCCGGGGTCGACGAGGTCCCGGCAGGCCCGCTCCAGCCGGCGGTCGCGGATGAGGGCGGCCACCGTGGTGCCCTCCTGCTGGAACAGCCGGTGCAGCTGCCGGGTGGAGATGTGGTGCGCGGCGGCGACGGCTGCGGGCGTGAGCCGCGGATCGTGGAGGTTGCCGCCGATGAAGGAGCGGATGGCCCGGACGAGGTTGCGGCTACGGGCCTCCGGTGGAAGGGCCGCCTCCTGGTCGAGCCCACCGGCGAGCAGTCCGGCACTCAGGTCGAGCAGGACCCGGTGCAGCCGGGGCCCGTCGGCCGGACCGTAGGCCTCCGTCTGGTCCACCAGGTGCCGGAGGAACTGGGAGAGCAGCGCACCGAACCCGTGACGGCCGGAGATCCGTCGTCCCAGCACGCCGTCCAGGGACGTGCTCGGCGGCAGGGGCAGCAGCGAGCGGTGGAAGTCGAGGCCGATGCCCACGATGGGCTCGTCGACGGTCCCCGCCTCGCAGGGCTTCGACGTGTCGACGAAGTAGAGGTCGTGCGCCGTGACGGTCTCGCGCACCCCGCAGTGCTCGACCCGCACGGGCCCGCTGCCGGGCCCGACCAGGGTCATATGGATGGTTCCCGGGTCGGACCGGCGGATCAGCCGAGGAGTGCGCCGGTAGTGGGACGCCTGGGCGCGGGTGGGCCACAGCGCGGTGTCCTCGATGCGCAGGAGCCGGCAGTCGGCCCGGAAGTCGTCGGCGTGGGGGCTGCTGATCTCCATGGGCGCGATGACGTCGGCCATGCACGCCCGCCAGCGTGCGAAGCGGTCACTCAGCGGCATCGTGTCGGTCCGGATTCCTCCTTCGGTCAGCACGTGCCGCCGCCTTCCCCGCAGGCGAGGCCGAACTCACGGATCGCCGCGAGGAATTCCTCCGGCCGGTCCGTGTGGATCAGATGCCCTGCGTCGATGGTGACCAGTTCGGCGTCCGCCATGGCCCCGGCCATCCGGGCGAGTTGGCCCTGGTCGATATGGCTGGTGGGGCCGCCACCGATGACGAGGGTGGGTGCGGTGATCTCCGGGAACCGCGCGGGGACGTCCGGGTCGGGGGCGTTGAGCTGGACGTCGATGTCGGGGACGACGGGCCAGTCGAAGTCGAGGGTGCCCTCCGGGCGGACGGCGCGCGGCCGGGGCGGGTCGAGCGGGAGAAGGGGCGGCGCGTCCTCTATGACCAGCCGCCCGATCAGGCCCGGTTCCCGCTGGGCCAGGAGGTAGGCGGCGACCCCGCCCATGGAGTGTCCGACGACGGTCGCGCCGGCCAGGTTGCGGGCCTCCAGGAAGGCGTGCAGGTCGTCGCGGAACAGCTCGAAGGAGTAGCGGCCGGGCCAGTCGCTCAGCCCGTGGCCCCGGAAGTCGGGGGCGTACACCCGGTGGTCGGCGGCCAGGTCCTCCGCGATCCGGGTCCACGTCTCGCCGGTGCCGGCCCGGCCGTGCAGGAGGACGACGGGCGGGGACGCCTCGTCGCCCCACGCCCGGTACGCCAGCCGGACCCCGCCCGCCTGCACGGTGAGGACCTCCGGGTCGAGGAAGGCCGCCACCGTCCGGGCGAAGGCGCCGGGGTCGTCGAGCCACGGGAAGTGGCCCGCGCCGCGCTGGACGACGAACTCGGCGCCCGGGAAGAGCGCGGCGAGCTCGGTGGCCCGGTCCGGGCTCGGGTGGCCGTCCAGCTCCCCGGCGAGGACGAGCACCGGCACGGCCAGTTCGCGCAGGGCGGCGGCCGTGGCGGCGGGGTCGAACGCGCCGTCCCCGGCGTAGTGGCCGCGTGCCTCCGCGTTGGTCTGCGCGGCGGAGGCTTCGGCGTGGGCGCGGGCCGTCTCGTCCCAGCGGCCGTAGGTGAAGGGCTGGACGGCGGGCCACAGCTCGGCGAACGGCCCGCCGGCGAGCAGCGCCTCCTGGGCGGCCCGGGCCTCGGGGTACCAGGGCTCGTCGCGCCGCAGCTCGGCGGCCTCGCGCAGGTCCTGGTCGGTCACCTCGATGCCCACGGCCCGGGTGCTGGGCGTGACGAGTGTCAGGGTGCGCAGCCGGGCCGGGTGGCGGGCGGCGTACAGCAGGGCGAGGTCCGCGCCCGCGGAGTGCGTCAGCACGTCGATCCGTTCGAGGCCCAGGTGTTCGCGCAGTGCCTCCACGTCGGCGACGAGGCGGTCGCAGCGGTACGTCGAGGGGTCCTCGGGCACACCGGAGTCGCCGGTGCCGCGCAGATCCAGCAGGACGAGCTGCCGCCGGTCGGCGAGGCCTCCGAGGTCCCCGAGATAGGCGCTCGCCCGCATCGGCCCGCCGGGCAGACAGATCAGCGGATCCCCCTCCCCCACCAGGTGACAGGCGAGCGGCGTCTTGTCGTACGCGGAGAAGATCGGCATACGCTCCATCCAAACAGGAACCCGTGAGCGCGCGCACCGGACTTCGCGGGGAGCTGATCCGGAGCGATGCGTGCGCCCCTCTTGCCAGCGCCCCCGGCCTCCTGAATTACTGCTCCCAGGAAGATCGACCGAATGATCGGTCGCCCACTTCGGGAGAGGAAGGGTCCTGATGACGGCCATGCTGGACGCGGCGGAACGGCTAGGCCGGGCCGAACTGGAGGCCCTGCAGCTGGAGCGGCTCCGGGCCACACTGCAGCACGCGTACGACAACGTCCCCTTCTACCGGGCGGCTTTCGACCGCGCGGGGCCGCGGCCCGACGACTGCCGGACACTCGCCGATCTGGCCCGGTTCCCGTTCACCGCGAAGACGGATCTGCGGGACAACTACCCCTTCGGGATGTTCGCCGTACCGGAGCACGAGGTGCGCAGGATCCACGCCTCCAGCGGCACGACCGGGCGTCCGACGGTCGTCGGGTACACCGAACGGGACCTGGACACCTGGGCGGACGTGGTGGCCCGTTCGATACGGGCGGCGGGCGGGCGTCCCGGCCACAAGGTCCATGTGGCGTACGGATACGGGCTGTTCACCGGCGGGCTTGGGGCGCACTACGGGGCGGAGCGGCTCGGCTGCACGGTGATCCCGGCCTCCGGGGGCATGACCGGGCGCCAGGTCCAGCTGATCCAGGACTTCCGGCCCGAGATCATCATGATCACGCCGTCGTACATGCTGACGCTGCTGGACGAGTTCGAGCGGCAGGGCGTCGATCCGCGGTCGACGTCGCTGAAGGTCGGGATCTTCGGCGCGGAGCCGTGGACCGAGGCGATGCGCCGGGAGATCGAGGACCGGTTCGCCATCGACGCGGTCGACATATACGGGCTCTCGGAGGTGATGGGCCCGGGGGTCGCGCAGGAGTGTGTGGAGACGAAGGACGGGCTGCACATCTGGGAGGACCACTTCTATCCGGAGGTGGTGGACCCGTTCACCGGTGAGGTACTGCCGGACGGTGAGGAGGGGGAGCTGGTCTTCACCTCACTGACCAAGGAGGCGATGCCGGTGATCCGCTACCGCACCCGGGACCTGACGCGGCTGCTGCCGGGGACTGCGCGGACGTTCCGCCGGATGGAGAAGGTCACCGGCCGCAGCGACGACATGGTGATCCTGCGCGGGGTCAATCTCTTCCCCACCCAGATCGAGGAGATCGTGCTGCGCACTCCCGCCGTCGCCCCGCACTTCCAGCTGCGGCTGACCCGGCAGGGGCGGCTCGACGCGCTCACCGTCCGGGCGGAAGCGCGGGCGGACGCCACGGCGGCCGACCGGGAGAAGGCCGCGCTGGCCATCGCGGCGGCGGTGAAGGACGGCGTCGGGGTGTCGGTGGGGGTCGAGATCGTGGACCCGGAATCGCTGGAACGCTCGGTGGGCAAGATCCGGCGGATCGTGGATCTGCGGGAGTCCGGCACCGGGTGAACAGCGTCGGTGACGGGCGTGTTCACACCACCGCAACACCCGCTCCCACTACACGGACAACTGCTCGACAATCTCGACGGAGAGGGCCGGGGACTGCGACTCTCCCGCTGCGCAGCTCACCAACCGGTCCCAGGTCACCGCCCTTTGCCCCACCGCCGCCCTCACGGGATGCGCCCCGCGAGCGGAGGAGCAGGTGCCGCTCGGCGTGGCCCCGCACGGCTGGGTCATGCCCGCGACGGGCGACGGTGCGGGGCTCCGCCTCCCGGGTTCCGTCATCGACGTCCACCGGGCCGCCGCGTTGCTCCCGCTGACACCGGGCGGCCTGCTCATCGCCGTCGTCGGTGCGCTCCTGCCCGCCGGGGGGGCGCCGGGGCCCGGACGGCCACGGCGCTGCGCACCGAGTAGGAGACCGGGTCAGGCCAGCTCGTCCCGCAACTGCCGCTTGAGGATCTTCCCGCTGGCGTTGCGCGGCAGTGAGTCCACGAACACCACGCGCTTGGGCGCCTTGAAGCCGGTGAGCTTCTCACGGGCGTGGGCGATGAGTTCGGTGTCGCTCGCCTCGCCGCGCAGGACGACCACGGCGGTGACGGCCTCGATCCAGCGGTCGTCCGGCAGGCCGATGACGGCGGTCTCCGCGACGGCCGGATGGGTGTAGAGGGCGTCCTCGACCTGGCGGGAGGCGACGAGGACGCCGCCGGAGTTGATGACGTCCTTGACCCGGTCGACGACGGTGAGGAAGCCCTCGGCGTCACGGACCGCGAGGTCGCCGGAGTGGAACCAGCCGTCGCGGAAGGCTGCCGCCGTCTCCTCGGGCTTGTCCCAGTATCCGGAGCAGAGTTGGGGTGATCGGTAGACGACCTCGCCAGGGGTGCCGTCGGGGGTGTCCTCGCCCTTGTCGTCGACGACGCGGGCCTCCACGAAGAGGACCGGCCGGCCGCAGGACTCCATGCGGCCCTCGTGCTCGTCGGGGCCCAGCACGGTGGCCAGGGGCCCGATCTCGCTCTGGCCGAAGCAGTTGAAGAAGGCCAGGTGCGGGAGACGTTCACGCAGCCGTTCCAGGACGGGTACGGGCATGATCGAGGCCCCGTAGAACGCCTTGCGCAGGCCGCCGAGGTCTCGGGTGGCGAACTCCGGGTGGTTGGCGAGGCCGATCCAGACGGTGGGCGGGGCGAACAGGCTGTCGGCCAGACCCGCTTCGACGAGGTCGAAGACCGACGCGGCATCCGGCGCGTCCAGGATGGTGTTCTCCGCTCCCACCGCGAGATAGGGCAGCAGGAACACATGCATCTGGGCCGAGTGGTAGAGCGGCAGGGAGTGCACGGGCCGGTCGGCGGCGTCGAGGCCGAGCGCGGTGATCGCGCTGACGTACTCGTGGACCAGGGCTCCGTGCGTCATCATCGCGCCCTTGGGCAGGGCGGTGGTGCCGGAGGTGTAGAGCAGTTGCACCAGGTCGTCGGAGGCGGGAGGGCGCTCCGGGGTGAACGGCCGTTCAGTGGTCAGGGCGTCGAGCAGTGAGCCGGGAGCGTCGCGCAGGGCCCGCACCGGGAGTCCGGCGGGGAGCCGCGCGGCGAGGTCCGGGTCGGTCAGGACGAGGGAGGAGCCGGACTGGTCGAGGAGGTAGGTCAGGTCCTCGCCGGTGAGGTTCTGATTGACCGGTACGTGGACGAGCCCGGCGCGGGCGCAGGCGAGGAAGCCGATGAGATAGGCGTCGGAGTTGTGCGCGTAGGCGGCCACCCGGTCGCCGGGGGCGAGGCCGTGTTCCTGGGTGAGGACGGCGGCGGCCGTGGAGACGGCGGCGTCGAGGGAGCGGTAGGTCCAGGCCCGGCCGGCGTACCGTACGGCGGTCCGGGCGGGGGTGCGCCGGGCGCTGCGGGTGAGGACGCCGTCGACTGTGCTGCTGCGTACACCTGTCATGGCGTGATCCTGTGCGGCCCGGGCCCCGGGGTCAAGGGGCTGGATACCGACCCGGTCGCTGCACCGGGCCCAGCGCATGCCGTGGGTGAACACGATCGCGGCCAGCTGCTGATCGGCGTTGGTCAGCCACGCGCTGTCGTTGGAGTTCTCCACGTAGCCTGCGCGCCCTCACCAGGCTCGGCCGTGGCTTCCGCACACCGGAGCCACGGGCGCCGGACGCGACGTGACGAGGAAGAGCTGGCGGACGGTCTGGGCGGCTATCGCTGAGCGCGCCGGCCCGGTGCCGGGGCCGGCTACAGGAGCGGCGGGCCCTCCCGGCCCTGGTCGCCGCTACAGCGGGCGCTCGAAGCCCTCCCAGTACGGTTCGCGCAGCCGCCGTTTGTAGAGCTTGCCGTTGGGGTCGCGGGGCATGGCGGTGATGAAGTCGAGGCTCCGGGGCCGTTTGTACCCGGCGAGCCGCCCCTCGCAGTGGGCGAGGATCGCGGCGGCGAGCGCGTCCGACGGCTCGTGGCCCTCGGCCGGTTCGACGACGGCCTTGACCTCCTCGCCCCGGTCGGCGTGCGGGATGCCGAAGGCGGCGGCGTCCGCGACGGCGGGGTGGGTGAGCAGGGCCGCCTCGATCTCCGCGGGGTAGATGTTGACGCCGCCCGCGATGATCATGTCGATCTTGCGGTCGCGGAGGAAGAGGTAGCCGTCCGCGTCCAGTACCCCGAGGTCGCCGACGGTGAAGAAGTCACCGATGCGGTTCGTGCGGGTCTTGGTCTCGTCCTTGTGGTAGCTGAAGCCGCCGGTGCTCATCTTCATGTAGACGGTGCCCAGTTCGCCCGCCGGGAGCCGGTTGCCTTCGTCGTCGAAGACGGCCAGCTCGCTGATCGGCCAGGCCTTGCCGACGGTGCCGGGCTTCTTCAGCCAGTCCTCGGCGGTGGCGAACGCTCCGCCTCCCTCGCTGGCCGCGTAGTACTCCTCGACACAGCTCCCCCACCAGTCGATCATGGCACGCTTGACGTGGTCGGGGCAGGGGGCGGCCCCGTGGACGGCGTGCCGCATGGAGGAGACGTCGTAGCGCTCCTTCACCTCGTCGGGCAGCGCGAGCAGGCGGTGGAACTGGGTCGGGACCATGTGGGTGTGGGTGCACCGGTGGGCGTCGATGGCGCGCAGCATCTCCTCCGGGTCCCAGCCGTCCATCAGGACCAGCGGGTGGCCGATGTGGAGTGCGGCGCCCGCGAACTGGAGTACGGCGGTGTGGTAGAGCGGTGAGCAGACCAGGTGGACGTTGTCGTCGAACGGCCGGATGCCGAAGATGCCGAGGAACCCGCCGAGATAGGTCTCCTCGGGCCGTTTGCCGGGCAGCGGGCGCCGGATGCCGCGCGGGCGGCCGGTGGTGCCCGAGGTGTAGTTCATGACCCAGCCGAGGGTCCGGTCGTCGGGCGGGGTTGCGGGGTGGCCGTCGAGGAGTTCGGCGTACGGGCGGCTGCCGGGGACGTCTCCGACCCCGTAGCGGTGGGTGCCGGGCAGTTCCGCCTCGTCGGCGGCGGCCGTGGCTGTGGCCGCGAAGCGTTCCTGGGAGATCAGGACACGGGCGCCCGAGTCGGCGACGATCCAGGCGATCTCGGGGCCGACGAGGTGGTGGTTGACCGGGACGAGGTAGAGGCCCGCCTGCAAGGCTGCGAGGTAGGCGGTGAGGAGTTCGACGCCGTTGGGCAGCACGACGGCGAACGCGTCGCCCTCGCGCAGCCCCGCCGCGCGCAGTCCGTGGACCATGCGGTTGACGTCGGCGTGCAGCCGGCCCGCGCTCCACTCCTCGCCGTCGGGGGCGATCAGGACGGTGCGGTGGGGGTCGGCGGCGGCCTGGGCCCAGAAGCCGTTGGGCAGCTGGCTCACGTGGCGCTCCTTCCGGCGATGCGGTTCAAGCGGGTGACGGCCCGTTCGAAGCCGCTGGTCAGGTCGTCGACGACGGCCTGGACGCTGCGTTCGCCGGTCATCCGGCCCACGATCTGCCCGACGGGTGTGCCGAGCAGCTCCCCGACCTCGTACTTCTGGATCCGGGAGACGGCCTCGGCGACCAGCAGCCCCTGGAGCGGCATCGGCAGGGCGCCGGGTCCGGCCCCGTCCTCCCAGGCGTCGGTCCACGCGGTACGGAGCTGGCGTGCGGGTTTCCCCGTGAGGGCGCGGGAGCGGACGGTGTCGCCGGAGCCGGCGGCCAGGAGCTTGGCGGTCAGGGCCGGGGAGTGCAGGTCGGCCTCCTCCGTGGTGAGCCAGAGGGAGCCGAGCCAGACGCCCTGCGCGCCGAGGGCGATCCCGGCGGCCACCTGTTCGCCGCTGCCGATGCCTCCGGCGGCGAGCACGGGCAGCGGGGCGACGGCCTCGACGACTTCGGGGACCAGCACCATGGAGCCGATCTCCCCGGTGTGGCCGCCCGCCTCGTACCCCTGGGCGACGACGACGTCGATGCCCGCCTCCGCGTGCCGCCGGGCGTGCCGGGCGCTCCCGGCCAGGGCGGCGACGAGGACCCCGTGCTCGTGGGCCCGCTCGATGACGTCGGCGGGCGGTGAGCCGAGGGCGTTGGCCAGCAGCTTGATCGGGTAGTCGAAGGCCACGTCGAGCTGGCCCCGGGCGACCTCCTCCATCCAGCCGGTGATGCGCCAGCCGGACGCCTCTCCCTCGGCGAGTTCGGGCACGCCGTATCGGGCCAGGAGGTCCTGCACGAATCCGCGGTGTTCGGCCGGGATCATCGCCTCGACGTCCGCTTCGGTGACACCTTCGACCTTCTTGGCCGGCATGACGACGTCAAGGCCGTAGGGCTTGCCGTCGGCGTGTTCGTGCAGGCGGTCCAGGTCACGCGCGAGGTCCTCGGGCGCGGTGTAGCGGACCGCCCCGAGCACGCCGAAGCCGCCGGCTCTGGTGATGGCCGCGGCGACCTCGGGGAACGGCGTGAAGCCGAATATGGCGTGCTCGATTCCCAGTTGCCGGCTCAGTTCCGTCTCCATGGGCGGCAGGATGCCGCAGCGGGGCAGCCGAGGGAAGAGCTTTTCTGATGCTGTGTCAGATTCTTTGCGGGCCGGGACGCGCACGGGAGCGCGGGGGTGACAGTAACCTCTGCGGCGGCAGGAACCTTCACTGCTCGGCGAGATTTCGGAAGTTACTTTCGTGCGGGCGCCGGAACCCGGGTACGGCCCGGTGACCGGGCGTCGGGCGCGGGAAGGAGTTACGAATGACCGGGGACACGCAGGGGAACAGGCGGACGGCGGACGGCCGGGACGGCCGGAACGGCCGGGACGGCCAGGACGGCCAGGACGGCCAGGACGGTCCGGGCGGCCAGGACGGCCAGGACGGTCCGGGCGGCCGGCGCGCGCGAGGAGGCGGGGAGCGGACCGCGAGCCGCGACTCCGCGACCGGCACCGGCGCGGCCGGGAGCGGCATCGCCAGGCGCCGGCTGGGCAGCGGGATACTGGCGCTGGGCGGCGCGCTCGCGCTGACGCCGATTCCGCTCGCGGGCGCGGCCGCCCGGAGCGGGCGGGACGCGGGGGCGACGGACGGAGCGGCGGACACGGGAGCGGGCATGGAGTCAGGGGCACACCGGCCCACGCTGCGGCGCGGGAGCGCCGCGCGCGCCGGGCTGCTCCAAGGGCCGCTGGACCAGCTCGTCCGGGACGCCGAGGCCTATCTCGCCGACTCCCCCGAGCACCCCTGGTACGCCGGCGCGGTACTGCTCGCCGGGCGGGGCGGCACGGTGGCGCTGCACCGGCCGATCGGCAAGGCGGTGCGCTATTGCGCGTACGACGAGAAGACCGACACCGGGGTGGAGTTCCCGGCGGACCAGCAGATCGCGATGGCCGAGGACACCGTCTTCGACCTGGCCTCGATCTCCAAGCTGTTCACCTCGCTCCTGGCGGTCCAGCAGATCGAGCGCGGCGAACTGGAGCTGGATGCGGCGGTCGCCTCGTACCTCCCGGACTTCGCGGGCGGCGGCAAGCAGGACATCACGGTCCGCCAACTGCTCACCCACACCTCGGGTTTCCGGGCGTGGATCCCGCTGTACAAGGAGCCGACCCGGGAAGGGAAGCTCCGGATGCTGTGGGAGGAGGTTCCCGCGAGCACGCCGGGCAGCGCCTACCTCTACTCCGACCTCAACCTGGTCTCGCTGCAACTGATCCTGGAGAAGATCACCGGCCGGCCGCTGGACGCCCTGCTCCGCGAGGAGATCACCGCCCCGCTCGGGATGCACCGCACCCGCTACAACCCGCCCGCCTCCTGGAAGCCGAAGATCGCGGCCACCGAGGACGCCCGGCTGCCCTGGTCCGGCCTCGAACGCGGGCTGGTCTGGGGCGAGGTGCACGACGAGAACGCCTTCAGCCTGGACGGGGTGGCCGGCCACGCCGGGGTGTTCTCCTGCGCCTGGGATCTCGCGATCCTCGCCCGGACGCTCCTCAACGGCGGGGTCTACGGCCGCTCCCGGATCCTGTCCGAGGACTCGGTCGACCTCCTGTTCACCGACTTCAACACCGCGTTCCCGGGCGACGAGCACGGCCTAGGCTTCGAGCTCTACCAGCACTGGTACATGGGGGCGATGGCGACTCCGCGCAGTGCGGGGCACACCGGATTCACCGGGACCAGCCTGGTGCTCGACCCGTCGACCGACACCTTCCTCATCGTTCTGGGCAACTCGGTTCATCCCGTGCGCAGTTGGCGCTCGGGCAGCGCGCCCCGGGTGGCGGCCGCCAACCAGCTCGCGCGCGCCGTTCCGGTCCGGCCCGAGCGGGGGCGCACCGCCTGGTTCGCCGGGATGGCGAGCGCGTCCACCGCCACCCTCACCCTGCCGACGCTGCGTCCGAACTCCGCGCGGGCCCGCCTGGAGTGCGCGCTGTGGTGGGACACCGAACCGGCCGCCGACGGCCTCTTCCTGGAGGCGTCGGCGGGTGGCCGGGACTGGCAGCCGGTGCCGTTCACCACGTTCGCGCCGGCTTCAGGCCACCACGGCCCGGACCCACGGCCGCACCCGGCGGGCTCGGCGACCGGCTGGTCGGGGCGCGTCTGGCACCGGCTGGAGGCGGACCTGACGGCCTGGCGCGGCCAGGACGTCCGCCTGCGCTGGCGCTACACCACCGACCGGCTGTACGTGGGACGCGGCGCGTACGTGGACGGCCTGCGGGTCCGCGACGGCGTCCGCACGGTCTTCGACGCGGAACGGCCCCGGGACGCGGGCCGGATCGAGGCGACGGGCTGGGTTCCGTCGGCGGACTGAGCGGCGCCGGGCCGGCCCTGGTCACCGGCCCAGCGCCGCCATCGCCGCGTTGTGGCCGGGGACCCCGCTGACACCGCCGCCGCGCACGGCGCCCGCCCCGCAGAGCAGCACATTGGCGTGCGCGGTCTCCACGCCCCAGCGCCCGGTGCCCTCGTCGGCGTACGGGAAGGAGAGGTCGCGGTGGAAGATGTGGCCGCCGGGCAGCCGCAGATCGCGCTCCAGGTCGAGCGGGGTCTTCGCCTCGATGCAGGGCTCGCCTCTCTCGTCGAGGGCCAGGCAGTCGGTGACCGGCTCCGCCAGGTGCGCGTCCAGTTCGGCCAGGGTCGCCTTCAGCAGGTCCGCGCGGGCGGCGTCGTTGTCGGCGGCGAACAGCCGGGCCGGGGTGTGCAGGCCGAAGAGGGTGAGGGTCTGGTAGCCGCGCGCGGCGAGGCCGGGGCCGAGGATCGAGGGGTCGGTCAGTGAGTGGCAGTAGATCTCGGACGGCGGGGCGGCGGGCAGCCTGCCCGCCGCCGCGTCCCGGTAGGCGTCGGCGAGCTGCTCGTACCCCTCGGCGATGTGGAACGTACCCGCGAACGCCTGCCGGGGATCGACGGAACGGTCGCGGAGTCCCGGCAGCCGGGTGAGCAGCATGTTCACCTTGAGCTGGGCGCCCTCCGCGGGAGGGGGCGGGGTGTCACCGAGGAGGGCGGCGAGCGCCTGAGGGGAGGCGTTGACGAGCACCCGGCGGGCGGCGACGAGGTGTTCGCCGTCCGGGGTGCGGACCGTGACTTCGGCGGCCTCACCGTCGGTCTCGATCCGGGTCGCCTCGTGCCGTACGCGGATCTCGGCGCCCGCCGCGCGGGCGGCCCCGGCCAGCGCGTCGGTGAGCGCGCCCATGCCGCCGACGGGGACGTCCCAGTCGCCGGTGCCGCCGCCGATCACGTGGTAGAGGAAGCACCGGTTCTGGAGGAGCGAGGTGTCGTGGGCGTCGGCGAAGGTGCCGATCAGGGCGTCGGTGAGGACGACGCCGCGCACCAGGTCGTCGGTGAAGTTCTCCTCGACGGCCACTCCGAGCGGTTCCTCGAACAGCATCCGCCAGGCGTCGGCGTCGTCGATCCGCTCGCGCAGCGCGTCCCGGCCGGGCAGCGGCTCGGTGAGGGTCGGGAAGACGCGCTCGGCGACCCGCTGCGTCATGCCGTAGAACCGCTGCCAGGCCGCGTACTCGCGCTCGCCGCCGGTGAGTGCGGCGAAGGACTCCCGGGTGCGGTCGCCCGCGACGAGCAGCCCGGTGGGGCGTCCGTCGCGTACGGCGGGGGTGTAGGAGGACACGGTCCGCTTGCGTACGGCGAAGTCGAGGCCGAGGTCCCGGACGATCTTGTCCGGCAGCAGGGACACCAGATACGAGTAGCGCGAGAGCCGGGCGTCGACCCCGGCGAAGGGGCGGGTCGAGATCGCCGCTCCCCCGGTGGTGCCGAGGCGTTCCAGGACGAGGACCGACTGTCCGGCGCGCGCGAGGTAGGCGGCGGCGACCAGGCCGTTGTGTCCACCGCCGACGATCACGGCGTCGTAGCGGTCCCGGGCGGGCGCGCCGGGGCCGGAGGGCTCCCGGGCTCCGGGCTGACCTGCGGGTGTCCGGGATGCGGGTGACTGGGGTGCGGGCATGCACCTTCGTAACACGCCGCCGTCCGTCCCGGCCAGAGGCGGCGGAACCGACGTGCGGGGGCAGGCCGGGAGCGGTGGGGGCCGCGGGCGCGGCCGGAGGCGGCGGGCGGCAACATCGCACCGAGG
>NZ_JOEZ01000043.1 GCF_000721175.1 Streptomyces anulatus | reverse complement strand
GAGCGGGATATGCCCCGGCAAGCCGGGGCATAGAGCGCGAATTGCGCAAGCGCAATTCGAATTCCAGCGCAAGCGCTGGAATGGAATTCCGTAAACGGAATTCTGGACGGAATGCAATTCGCGCAAGCGCGAATTGGAGGCGACCGCGCAAGCGCGATCACCGGGGCTGGCTATGGGGGAAGATGCATCACGTGCGGGACTGTGTAGGGCTTGGGATTCCCAGCCACCACCCCCGCAACGACGGTGACGGATCGTCGGGTCGCATGGGTGCCGGCCCCACCGCAGTGACGGGTTCCGCTGCGCTCCACCCTGACCCCCGAGCTTGCCCGCTCACGTTCACCAATACCCCGTCAGCATACACGCCAACCCACCACTGTGGGGCGGAATCCGATGAGACGTCATTCGCGAGGGTGAACACGTCACGTGGATGATGCATCAGGTGCGTGCGCTGTGTAGCGTTTGGGTCCTGGCTGCGCCACCCCTGACCGGCCAATAAACTACCGGTTGAATTCAGAATTGCGCGGACCGAAATAGCTCAGCCACGGAAAGGAAGCTCAGATATGGGACTGGTTGAATTCAACGTGCGGAGGTACCGGAGCCGTCCGGCCCCCCAGGGCCGGAGGGCGGAACCGCCCACCGGCACCGGCTACGCTTCCCGGTTTTTGATCGTCACGGTCGGCACCACCCGAGACTCAGAGCTGCTGCTGCCGTCCCCGACCCGCACCGGAGCACGGCGCCGCACGCGAAGCCGCGCGCGCCACGACGGGGCCCGTGCGGCGGGCTCTGATACTGCTGCAGAGGGGCGGATCCCACGGCGTGGCGGTACTTGATCACGGTGGGGAGATCCGGTATCACGCGCGCGCACGCTCTAGAGGTAAGAGCTGCACGTTTTCGCAGGTCAGGGCGTTGAGTTTGGAGAGATATGTCAGCCCAGGACTGACATATCTCGGTCGGGATGTCAGTCGGTCCTGACCCATCAACATCGTTTCGTGGCAGTACTGCCACGGATCTACGCACGGTGCGTCAGCGGTGCCGTCGGAGTCGCCTCGGACCCGATGGTCAGTCCAGGGCTGACGTACGGGTGACTTTCGTGTTGGCGCTGCTGCGTTTTGGTGGCACTACTGCCACGGATCTCCGCTATGGTGCTGACGTCACGACGATCAAGGAGGCAGCAACCCCATGAGCTCAGGGCCCCTGGACGGCAGCGCAGCGCCGAAGCTGCCCGATGCGCCGTCCCGTCGCCGGCGCCGCCCGAAGCCGCCGCCCACCGCGTACAACCGGTCCGTCGGCTCCACCCTTGAGCTGCCTGCCGGACATGCTGCCCAGGTCTTCCCCGTCGGCTCCAGCACGGGGTTCATCGGCGAGGCGTTCTCCATGGACAGCCTGGAGTTCATGCGCTGGGCCGCTGTCCGCTACGACGGCGACCGGTTCGTGCTCGTGGTGCTGTTCCACCTGATGGGCTCCCAGAAGCCCGGCGGCCTGATCGAGGCCACCCACGAGGACGTGTCCGCCGATCTCGGATACAGCCGGCCTCACATCAGCCGCGTCTTCAACGTCCTGGAGGCCGACGGGGCTCTGCGGAAGGTCCAGCGGGGCGTCTACCAGCTCAACCCGGCGGCCTCTCTGCGGGGCGGGCTCAGGGAGCCGCGCAAGGGCGAGAAGAAGCGCGCTAAGACGGGTATGAGCGACAGGGTGGAGCAGTTGGACCTGCTGCGCGAGATCATGGAGGACCCGGACGCGCCCGACGCGTTCAGGGCGATGGCCGCTCCCGGCGCGAAACTGGAAGTGCGCAAGGAGTCGGATGGGGAAGGGAAGGCCACGTCATGACGTCCGCTGCCGAGGAATGGGTTCCGCGCCGCAACGTGCTGTGGGGCAGCTTCAACGGTCTCGCGTACGTGCCGCGCCTGCCTCCCACCGCCTACACGCTGCTGCTTCACATGATGAGCGAGCAGGAGCCGGGCGGCCTGGTCGTCGCCACGCACGACGAATTGGCCACTGGCCTCGCGATGGAGCGTGGCGTGATCAGCCGGGCCATGCAGCACTTGGTCGCCGCCCGGCTCGTCACCGTAATCCGCCGCGGGCGCTTCCAGCTCCACCCGATGATCGCCGCGTTCCACGACCCCCGCGAGCAGCAGCGCGCAGTCAAGGCTCTGCCCCGGGACATGCGCCTGGACGTCGGCGACTTCGAGGATGAGTACGAACGCCGCTTCCAGCTCCACCTGGATGAGAAGGCCCGCAAGGCCGAAGCCAGAGCCAAGGGGAACGTCACTTCCATCACCAAGACGACCCGCCTCAAGAGCGTCCGCTGAAACAGCCGATCACGGCAACACGGCGTCACACCCGAGGGTGTGACGCCGTTCTCGTGCCCGTGGCGGTAGCACCAGGTGAACCGGCTTGTTCTGGAGGAGCAGAACAAACGGCGGCCTCCTCGGTTCGCGGGCGCTCGCTGTATGCAGCAGCTCGGCTCGGAGCCGACGCGTAGCAGCTGGTGGTTTCCGCTGCACGGATCCGCAGCTCTGCTGAATGCACCCGCCTGGGGTGAATAGATCTCACGCATAAGATCACTCATGAGGTATGTTCCGGCGCCGCGAACCGCCGCCGCACGTCGCGCACCACCACGGCGCCCCCCGATCCCGGGAGGGCGTCGTCGTTGTTCCCGGCCGGGACGGAGCAACGTCGGTAGCACCAGGGGAACCGTCTTGTTCTAGTTCTCCAGAACAAGCGGGAGGACGACCGACCGCCGTCTGCAGCTTGCAGCGAGGGCCTCGGGCTGCGCGCAGCAGCTGGCCGTGCTGCACCGGCCGGGCTATGCCAGACACCTGTGCAGCACCCGTGTGCCGCCTGCCCCATGCAAATCCTGTGCTGCGCTGCGCTGCACCCACGACACCACCGTGCTGCAACCCCAGCGACCACCACCAGGACCACGAGCAGCCCCCCACCGCCCGCCGCGCTGCCCATCGAGCAGCACCCGCTGCACACCACGGCGAGTAGCACGACCAGGAGCAGCGGCATCCCGCTGCCGCAGGCCCTCGCCTCACACCTCACACCCTCACAGCGAGCCTCGCCCACCTGGGGAAACAGGCTGTGTGCCACACAGGAGCAGGCTCGATCGTCGGCTACAGGATGGTGCCGGAGTGTCCTGAGACATCGAACCTGGACCGTTTGCCATCGGAGTTGGACCGGTGAACAGGACGGTGCCCCGGCCGCCCCCGGGGCGCGGCGGCCACCGGCCGACGCGATCCCCTCTACGGCCAGCGCAGCGCCCCGCCGGCTTCCGGTGACTGCCACCGCCCCCACCCGTCCACCCACCCACCACCAGGGCCAAGGGCAGCAGAAGAGGAAGTCTGACCACTCACCACACAGAAACCAGGGCCTGACCTGGGGAAACCGGAGAGGCCGTCCAAAACGAGTGCAACCCCCTTAGCAACCCCCTCTGCAACCCCCTTAGCAACCTCCTGCGCAACCCCCTTAGCAACCCCCTTTGCAACCACGAGAGCGGCCGGGGGCGGAGGGCCCAGTGAGCCCTGGCGGCTCCTACAGCGCCCGCCAGACCACCCAGGGGCCCGACGGGCAGGAGAGGCGCGGAACGGTGCCCGGAGGGCTGCTGAACGCCGCGCCCCGCGCCTCCCACCGGGCGCGGCGGCCACCGGCCGACGCGGCCCCCAACGGCCAGCGCAGCGCCCCGCCGGCTCCGATGACCGCCACCGCCCCAAACCACCCACCACTCCCCCCACAACACCGGGAGCAGGAAGGGCAGCAGAAGAGGAAGTCTGACCACTCACCACACAGAAACCAGGGCCTGACCTGGGGAAACGGGAACGGCCGCCCAGGACGAGCGCACCCCCCTTCGCACCCCTCTGTGCACCCCCCTTCGCACCCTCCCGTGCACCCCTCTACGCACCCCCCTTTGCACCCCCGCGTGCGGCCCGAACGGACAGGCAGGGTGCGGCCAGTGCGAGGAGCCGGCGGAACGCGGGGCCGAACCCGGCCGCCGCAGGCGGTGGCCCAGCCCACTCACCACCGCGTGGTGAGTGGCGTGGTGAGTACCGCGGCCACATGGTGAGTAGCCGGCCGCCATGGTGAGTGGCCTGGCGCGACCGGTTCGGAACGATCGAGCCGAAGGAGGCCATGGTCCACGGCTTCGTACTCTGGCTGCTCGCGGACCTCTTCGACTCCCTGGCCGACAAGCGTCCTCCCCCACGGAGGACGTGCCACCAGGCGTGCGGCAGCAAGTCGACGAGTCGGTCTCACGGCTCCGCTGATCAGCGGTTCACCGGATCGAGGGGTGGGCGTGCTGGATGCTGACGGCGGGGAGGGTGACGATGCATCGCGTGGCTGGACCTCACAGGCTCATAGCCTTACAGGTCAGCGCGTTCACCTGGGGAAACGAGGTGTGAGCCTCACACCCCCACAGGTGGTTGAGGGGCATCAGCGCCGTTCTACGATCCGCGTCATGAACAACGAGACCGACGCGGTCCAGGTGGGCCCGCGACAGTTGCCGGCTGACAGCTTCACCGACTCCGACATCGTCAGGATCGAGCTGGGGAGCTCGGCCGTTTCCATCGCACGCCGCCTCGTTCGCTACGTGCAGATGGTGGGCGAGGACCAAGCACAGGCGGGTGACTACGTACGTCTGGCGAAGGTCCACTACGCGAATGACTCCCTGCTGAAGGAGGCGGTGATTGCCGAGCGGGTCCGCGGTACGAGCTGGGAGGTCCTTGCAGAGGCCCTTGGGGTGACTTCGGAAGAGGCGGAGAAGGAGTGGGGCGGCGCGGAAGCGAGATGGCGTCGCGAGACCCCCGTCACCAGCGTCTATCGCAAGGACCCTGGGTACTTTGCGGCAGCCGCCGACGAGTGCATCGCCACAGGCAACCTGGGGCGTATCGGCCCCGCCGGGGGCCGGCCGTTGTCAGCTTCCCTGGACGCGGCAGCTCACGTCACCGGCCGCGATGTCGCCGCAGCGGATCAGGCGTTCGCTGGCGCTCCTGTCTGCGCGCACTGTTCCCGCTGAGCCCTGTCTCCCTGTCGTACGCCTTCACTTGCCGGGGCTGGCTCGTTGGGCAGGTGGAAGCGACCGTGACGTACCCCCCGACTGCGCCGTGCGCTGTACCGAGCGATCGAGGATCGATGCCGAAGAAGCCCGCACACGACGCGACGTACGGCTACGACCCGGAGACGACGACTGTCCGGGTCGGCCAGCACGACCTGGCGCGGCTGCTGCTGATGTTCCGCAAGCTGATGCGCGAGGAGCCGCCCGGCAAGTGGAAGCACATGGACGACTACGACCTGTCCTTCGAGCGCCTTGCGGACGCGGTCGATGCCAGCTCGGAGATCCGGTACGGCAAGCACTGGAAGGGCCCTGATCTGCGGATGCGTTGCACCACGACCGAGCCGGTCTACAAGTGGCCCGGCGGCGCACCGTACGACGGGGAGGCGACGTTCACCTCGAAGGTGCCGGGCTACGGCTCGCACGCCACGAAGGACGAACTCTTCCGGGGAATCATGCACACGGCGCTGTGCGGGTTCAGCTGGACGAAGGACGACAGGCCGCGCCGGACGGAGGACCTGCCGGACTGCCCCGAGTGCCGGCGCGAGGTCCAGCTCGGTGCCGAACGGCCCCGCGGCCGCTGGTGACTACCGGGCGGATAGGTGTTGCCGCCCGGGTGGCAACTGGTGGATACGGCCCCTTGGACCGCAGGGTTCCCGGCACACTCAGCCCACCAGCCCGTGTGGACGAGGAGAAGTGCGATGCCCAAGATGACCGCCCCGGATGACGCGTACGACCCCGAGAGCGACACGGTCCGCGTCGGGCGGCATGACCTGGAGCGGCTGTTGCTGGAGTTCCGCTCGCTGGTCAGCCAGCAGGCGCCCGGCAGCTGGGAGCACATGAGTGACTACGACTTGTCCTTCGAGCGCCTGGCCGATGCCGTGGACACCGGCGCCGCAACCCGGCAGGGCGCCCGCTGGGAAGGCCCCGACCTCCGGATGCGCTGCACCACGACCGAAGACGTCTACGAATGGCCGGAGGGCGCGCCCTACGAGGGCGGGACGACGGTCACGTGGAACGTGCCGGGCCACGGCTCGCACGTCACCGATCCCGCCGAGGATCTGACCATGTCGCTGTGCGGCTTCAGATGGGCGGAGGGGGAAGGGCGGCGTGTGAGCGGCTTGCCGGACTGCCGCGAGTGCCGGCGGGAGGTCCAGCTCGGTGCCGACCGTCCCCGCGGCACCTCGTGACCACGGCGCGGATCCACGGTGCCGTCCGGGTGGCTACGGCCGTGGCTACGATGCGGAACGCCACGACCCCGGCAGTTGCGATGCCGGGGTCGTGGCGTTGTCAGCGGGTGGCTACCCGAGCCAGACGATGTTCAGCACGGTCAGCCGGCGCAGCGGCCGGTTGATCCAGTAGGTGAGGGAGAGCTGGCCGACGGACGCGTAGCGGACGTCCTCGCCCTCGAGGTCCTGCGCGTTCCACTGCCGGAACCCCCACGGGTCGGCGGCCGCGGCCTCCAGGACGTCCCACACGGTGTCTTCGACATGTTCGGGCAGGGTGGTGAGGACCTTCGCGGCCGGGGTGGAGAAGCGGACCGCGTACGGCTGTCCGCTCACCGGCGCCTTCGCCTTCCCCGGAGCTCCGCCATGTCGATGGCGTCGCTGTCGTCGTAGCCGGAGGCGACGAACGCGTCGACGGCCGGGGCGTGCGCGAGTCGGCCCTGCCAGTCCTGGAGGACCGCGTACAGCCCGCCGAGGGAGAACGTCCGGCGGGACTCCTCCAGGGCGGCCGCCCACTCCTGCTCGAAGGCCGGCACCCACTGCGCGGCGCGCCGGTCGGCGCGCAGCTGGTGGAGAAGTTCGGCCGGTGCCCCGGGCGCGGGGGCGTACGGGGTGAGGGGGGCGTGGTCGGGCTGCGCGCTCATTTGGTCCTCCCGGCGGGTCGTCACCTCACCGTACGCGCGCCGGGTGGCCATGGAAGGGGGCATGCGGTGATCCCCTCCTACCGGGTGTGCAGGGCGCGGGCGAGGGCCTGGGCGTGCTCGCGTAGCGGCTGGTCCTGGGTGTCCCAGGTGGCGGCCACGTAGTTGAGGAGTTTGGCCGTCGCGCGCTCCGAGTCGCTCGGGTCGCTGGAGAGCAGCCGGTCGGCGGCGTAGGCGATGGCCTCGGCCGGGACGCCGTGCTCCTGGTCGCGGGCGGGGTGGTACGCGGCGGTCAGGGTGAGGGTGTACTCGTTGCCGGTGCGGGTGAGCGCGGTGATCGCGTCGAGGTTGAGCGGCCCGAAGGACGGCTGTTCCAGGACGGCGCGGATGAAGTGCGGGTGGTTGCCGATCGCGGCCGCGACGGCGTCATGGGCGTACGCGACCCGCTCAGCATCGGGTTCCGGCTCAACGGTGGACAGGGACAGCTCGAAGCCGATGCCGTCTGCGTCGCGGAAACGGACGGTCTCGTCGCCGGGCGCGGCCGGGGCGACGAAGGTGATGTGCGGGCTGCGGCGCAGGGCGTCGGCGATACGGACCGGGTCGTGGTCGGCGTCGGGCAGCGGGCTCTTGTCGCGGTCGATGGCTGCGGGTTCGGTGGGCATGCGCATGTCTTCTTCCGGTGAGGGTTGGGGGTGGGTCACTGCCGGGGCTTCTTCGTGGCAAGGGCGCGGCCGCACACGTGCGAGTCGGACGTTCCCCAGCCGCAGAACCCGCCGTGCGGCAGGTCGCCGGCGGTGAGCGGGACCAAGCCCGCCCAGCTCTCGCCGTGCTCGTGGCACAGCAGGACACCGGCCAGTTCAGGGTGCTGGTAGGCGACGACGTGGGCCTGGGGTGGTCCGGGGTTGTGGTCAGGCTCAGGCATGGGAGTGCTCCGGAAGGTCAGGGCCGAATCGTGTAGCCGTACCCGAAGTGCGGGGCGTCGAGCTGGTAATCGAAGCCGTGGAGGATGGCTCCGAGGGCGGTGTGCATGGCGACGCGCACCGCGTCATAGCGACGTACGACGTCGTCCTCGTCGCGGCCTGCTTCAACCATGTCGAGCGAGGCGGCGTTGAGGCGGGCGTGGCACAGCCAGTCCACGTGGACCTGGCCGTCGTCGATGTAGACCACTGGCCTGCCCTGGACCGCGTCATCGGCAGAGGGCATGGCCGGGGGCGGGGGCTGGAGCAGGCCGGCGCTCTGCAGGTCGAACCGGACGCGATCGGCGAACTCTTCGAGGTTGCTTGTGGTCACGAGGCTGATCCGATCGGCATGGCCGGTGCCTGCTTGGTGTCGGCGGGCGCGGTCACCGGGACGCTCCCCCGGCGCTGCTGGCCGTGGCGTACGGGTCGGGCAGCCGGGTGGCCTGTACCTAGCCGGTCGGCGTCCAGTAGGCCATGTTCGAGGTGGGGTGGCAGGGGACCGGGTCGGTGTCGCCGTCCAGGAGGACCTGGAGGTAGGCCCCGGAGGTGTCGACGATCGCGCCTTCCCGGTCGGTCCAGCGGACCCGGCCGCCGATGGTGCCGCGGACGCCGAGCCGTTCGGGCAGCCGGTAGTAGGTGTTGATGTAGCCGAGCTCGTGGGCCTGGCGGCGCCTGGTGCGGAAGGCGTCGTCCAGGTCGTCATCGTGGTCGTACGGCACGGCTTCCTCCTGATGAGGGGGTGGGGTGTGTGTGCTGGTGGGCTGGGGGACACTGATGGCTCGGGTCCCCGGCAGCTGACATGCCGGGGACCCGAGCCGTAGGAGGGGCGGTCAGCCGGGCCGGGGCCGGGCTGAGGCCGGGGTTCTACCGGGTGCGGGAGCCCGTCAGGTCACGGGCGACTGCTTGGGCGTGCTCGCGCAGGGCGATGTCCTGCTTCTCCCAGGTCGCCGCGACGTAGTTGAGGAGTCCGGCCACGGAGCGGTCGACGTCGCTGGGGTTGCTGATGAGGACCTGGTCGGCGGCGGCCGCGACGTCGGCGGCCGGGGTCGACACCTTTCCGGCGCCGGGGTCGACGGTGCGGTCGTAGGCCAGGGCCAGCTGGTAGCGGATGCCGCCCCGGCTCTGGACGGTGATGGTGTCCTCGCGGGGGCTGTCGGCGTCGGCGACCACGAAGTTCGGGTGGTTAAGGATCGCGGCGGCGACGGCCTCGGGCAGGAGGTCGTCGTCGGTGGGTTCGGCGTCCTTCAGGGTCAGGACGTAGCCGACACCGGCCGGGGTGCTGAAGGTGACGGTGTCCCCGCCGGCCTCGCCGTCGGCGCCGAGGAAGTGCGGGCTGTTGCGCAGCGCGTCGGCGATGCGCTCGGGGTCGTGGTCGGCGTCGATCAGCGGGCTCTTGTCGAGGTCGATGAGGTCGGTGGGCGGGAATTGTGACTGAGCGCTTCAGTTGGCGAGTTGAGCAAAGCCGCCTGCCCGCGTGCTGGCGGGCAGGTGCTCCATGTTCACTCTGACGTTCGCGGCCGAACCGCACCGGTTATGAACCAGTGCACCAGCGTTGCAGCCAGATGGACCGCCATCTGCGCTTCGTCTTGACGCTGCGGGCGGAAGGTGGGGCCGCCAGCATGTCGAGCGACGTGCCCCGTCCAGAGCAGACCGATCAGCTCGGTCAGAGGAGCAACAGAGCCGCCACCTCTTCCCTCGATCGCGAGTTCCCACTTGTGACTGGCAGTCTTGAGGTGCCCGTGGACTTTGCCAAGGGTCTCTTTCGTGCCTTTCGGCAGCACGACCGGGATGGCTGCAGCCTCAACGGCTCGGATCGCTTCATCGTAGGCTTTCGACGGATCCGGGTGCCGCCCGTACGTAGCGACCCACGCCGCCCGAAGATGCGTTCCGGCCTCCAGGCCCATTGCCTCTTCGGCAGCGAGAGCCACCGTGGCGTCGACTCGGCGCTGCAAGCGCCGCTGACGCCAATCGACCTCGAAAGCCGAGCCAGCGTCCATGAGCATGTCGTCGAGCCCTTCGACCGCTGCTGCCTTGCTTCCCTTCGGCCAGGAGAACTCCGGGAGCCAGTCGGCCAGGCCGCCTTCCATCGTTCGTTCAGGGCCTACGACATCAAGTTCCCACCACAGCCCCTTGTCAAGGTGCAGCACCACGTCGACAACATCAAGGAGCAGCGAGGGATCGCTGGCCTCAACGGCCTCGACAAGCTGCTCAGGATCTGGGGTGTCGAGAGCAATGCGCATCTGCAGAGCGACTCGTCCCGTGAGCTTCGGATGGGCGGCGAGATACTCGACAATCCAAGTCTTCAGCGGGCGAATCAAATGATTCGGTACCCCTTCGAGCAGAGCCTGTTCACGAGTCGTGATGTGGCTGCGACGCGACAAAGGCTGCCACTCGTCCCGCTCTGTCATGATTACTCCCATTTGATCGCCGATTCGAATGCCACTGTGACATCGGCGAGGCGCTCTGCGCCCGGAAATTCCTGCCTCTGCTGCCAGATATCACGCTCACTCGCCAACTGGAGCGCTCAGTCACAGGAATTGCGTGGTCATACTTTCCGCTCCTATTCAGTAGTCCAGATCGAGGTAATCAATGTCGTTGATTTCCACGTCCGCCAGTCCCATAGCGCGACCGCCGCCGTCCTGGAAATACACTTCTTTGAACCCGTCGGCGATGATTTCACGCATCTGCTGGTCGCTAGCCCCCGTGTCGCGGGCGTCGAAGAGGCGCTGCGCGTACGCGGCGGGGAGCTTCACGGTGAGTCGCCGGAACCGGCCGTCGTCGGTCGATCCGGCGGACGAGGTGTAGCCGAACCGGGCCCGGGTCTCCACCGTGATCCCACCGGATGCGGCGGCCTGCTTCTGCCGGCGCTTGCGCACCATGGGCTGCCACCGCTGTCGTACGGCGTCGTCGATCTTCGAGGCGACATCGGCGCGGGCGTGCTTGCGGGCCCCGCGCCGGTAGCGGTTGACGGAGTCGGCGGTCACCCCGAGCTCCTGGGCGACGGCCTTGGCGCTGCCCATTTGCTTGAGCAGGTAGCTGATCTGGCCCTTGAGCGTCTTCGGTGGTTCGCGGGTGAAGCTCTCCCGGTCGGCCCGCTCGATCGCGTCCTCGATCTCCCCCACGGTCACTTCCCTTCGTCCAGGACGGCGTCGTGGCCGTCACCCTTGATGTGGCGGGCCGGGTTGAAGCCCTTTTCCATCAGGTCGACCGCCCACGCCATCTCCTGGACGCCCTCCAGCTTCGCCAGGCCCGGCGTGGGGCCCAGGCGGAAAGCGCCGGGCTGCGGCTTGCCGGACGCGGCGTAGGGGAGGAAGTCCAGCGGGCTGTCGCTGGGGGCCGGGTAGACGACGCAGTCCGACAGCACGGCCAGCGGGTACATGCCGGTCATCTTCGCCATGTTCGCCAGCTTGCGGTGCATGTTGACCCGGGCCTTGCTGATGACGGCGGCCCGGATGTCGGGGCGCCAGGTCGGGCGCATCATGGCCGGCCACGGCTCGCCGTCCTTGTGGCCCTTGCCCTGCGGGTTCTCGAACAGCTTCCCGATGCCGCCCTTGATGGTGCCCTTGATCGCGGCGAGCACGGCGGTCAGCACCGGGTCGACCTGCTTGTGCTCCTCCATCGCCGCGAGGAACTCCGGGTCGGTGAGGTCCTTGGTGACGCCCATGTCGGCGAGGGTGTCGACGTAGGCGGCCTTGAGCCGGTCGTGCCACGGGTCGAGGTACGCCCCGGTCTCGCGGCGCAGGTACGCCTCCAGGATCTCGACGTTGTAGCCGAGCTCCTGGGCGTAGGCGACGGTGTGCGTCTGGTACCAGGCCGGTCCCGTCGGGCGCTCGCCGTCCGGTGTGAACGGGGAGGGCAGGCGCTCGTCGATCTCCACGTGGGAGAGGTCGACGAGCCAGGACCCGGGAATCTTCGGGTTGAACTTCGGGGCCACGAAGTGGTCGGGGGCGGACAGGCCGACGGTGAGCCGTGCCGCGGCCGCGAGGAACGCCGTGTTGAGGTCGAGGCCCACCGCGTACGGGAGCAGGCACTCCTCATCGGACAGGGTGTCCACCGACCGCACCCACTGGTACGCCTCTTCCCGGAGGAAGCCGCCCTTCCAGCCGATGCGGTGGACTGCGGGGTGCTCGATCTGGCCCTCCGGCGGGGCCGGGTCCATCGGCTCCGTACCGAGGCTGCCGGGGTTGTGGCCGGAGACCCAGTTGCCGGTCTCCTCGTTGCGCACGGGGCGGGTCGGCGGGCGCAGCGCGGTCATCAGTTCCAGGCCGGAGACGGCGGTGGAGCCGCGCGGGGTGGCGACCCGCTGGGCGTAGAGGCCGAGGACCTGGGCGATGGCGGCCGGGTCCATGTCGGCGACGCCGGGCCAGGAGCGGGTGTCGAGGGCGTCCCAGGGCAGGATCGCGAGCTGCACGCACTGGCGCTGGGCACCGGTCGCCTTGCGGTAGATACGGGCCCAGGGGCCGAACCCGCGTTGGGTGAGCTGCCACTTGGCCTTGAGGATCTGCTTGACGACCGGGTGGTTCTCCTCCAGGCGCAGCCCGCGGCGGTCTTCCAGGCGCTCGGGCAGCCCGAGCTTCACGGCGGCCGCCGTGGTCAGGACGATCAGCGGGTCGGAGTCCTTGCCGTTGCGGTGCAGCTTCGGCGCACCGAGGCCGGCCTCGCGCAGCGTCCACTCCACCAGCTCCACCACTGTGGTCGCCGGGCAGTCCAGCACGATGCCGTCGACGCCGTACGCGGAACCGTCGCCGTCCAACACGGCCAGCGGGCCATGCTGGTAGGGCGGGGCGGCGATGTTCGGAACTACGCGCTTGCGTGCCGGGCGACGTGACGACGTTGCCGGACGGGTGACGGGGCGTTCCGGGGCAGCGGGGGCCTGAACCGGTGCGACGGTCTCCAGTTCAGACGCCTTTGGGGTGGCAGGGCCGGTGAACGTTTCCGGCACCGGATGCGGCGCGGCGACCGGAGTAGGAGCGGTGGAGATGGCGTGGGCGGGGTACCGCGCGGCCCACCCGTTCAGCAGCCGCTGGTAGGCCTCCAGGCGCGGCGACTTCGGCTCGGAGCGCCCGTTCTCGTAGTTCTTCACCGTCTGCACGGTCGACTTCAACGCGGTCGCGAGACGGGCCTGGGTGATACCGGCGGCCTCACGCAGCCGGGCACGCTCCGCCGGGGGCGGCAGCTGCGGCTCCTCCTCCAGCAGGGCGTCGATGTTCGCGAACAGTTCTTGCTCGGATGCCATGGGTGGGTCTCCTTTCGCACCCGCACCCTAGCACCGTTTACCCTGAAGTTTATCCTGTTTTTTAACCCGTGCGAACTATCCTGAAGGTGTGGGGTGGACATGCGGGAAGGCCGCCCGGCTGTCCTGTGCCATTGAACTTTGAGCATGTGCCATCGAAGTTTGAGTGGCGTGGATCACTAGGTCAGGGGCGTCGTGCGAGGAAGACGAACTCTCTGCCTGGCCGGTCAGGCGCATCGCGCACGTCGTGCACCACGTACCCGTGGGCGACTAGATCCGTCTCGACCTCGTCGCGCTCCCGGAAGCGCAGTGTCGAGTCCGAGGTGAGCACCTGTCCGTCCGCGGCGAAGACGTAGGTCCAGCGGAAGGTCACCAGGGGCGGGCTCACGTCGATCAGCTGGACCCAGCTCTCCACAGTGCCGGTGCCCGGGATCCGTGTCACGCGGTAGGAGTGCTCGCGGGTCCACTCTTCCCAGGCGCGTCTGGCGGGATCTCGGGTCTCGAACACCAGGTGCCCGCCCGGCCGTAGCGCATCGTAGGCTCCCTGGAGCGTCTTCTGCCAGGTGTCCGGATCAACGATCTCCTGGGCGACATTCGCTGTCATCGTTGCCAGGTCGACCCGCAGCGGCGGGAGGGCTGTCGCGTCACCACAGATCCAGCGCACTCGCGCACTGCCCGGTTTGGCCCGGGCAAGCAGAACGCCGTCAAGACCATGGTCCTCACCGACCAGAACGGAAGGGTGATCTTCAGCAGCCCAGCCAGACCAGGCAGCTGCGCGGACATCACTCACGCCCGCCAGTTAGGGCTGGTCAAGCTCCTGGCCGACGGGCCCGTCGTCGAGATCCTTGCCGATGCCGGCTACCAGGGGCTCGGCGCCCAGACCGGCGGACGCGTGGTGACGCCACCGCACCGGAAGTTCAAGAAGGACGCCCCGGACTGGTACGAGGAGATGCACGAGCGACAGCGCAAGGCACACTCCTCACGCCGCATCCGGGTCGAGCACGGCATCGCCCACCTGAAGAACTGGCGAGCTCTCGCCCGCCGCCTCGGCCGTCGCGAGCACATCAGCGACACCGTCCAGGCCGTCGCCGGCCTACTGTCCCACCAGCAGACCGCGGACCTGGAACCCCGACGACAGAGATGAGCACCGGTCCCACCGAAGCCCTCGACGTCTCACCGCTTACCACGCACGAGCTCGTTAGAACGTGAACCTGTTTCGGTCAGGGCGATCGGCGCCAGCAACGGCTGTGGCTCGCTCTCCAGCCACAGCCGGAGCCTTCTGAACCTGCCGCCTGAGCTTGCCCGCAGCGGCCCGGCTGCGCAGGCCGGGCTTCCGTATAGCCGCGGGGTGATGCCGGTAGCTACAGGGCGTGTTCCTGCGAGAGGGCGGTGACGATCTCCGCGTCTCTGGAACGTGTCCAGGTGCGGCTGCCTCCTTCATCGCTGACATCGGCGTGAGTGCGGCGACTTCTCTCGTGGTCATTTGCACTGGAATCAGCCATTTTTTAGTCGGAACCAGTAGAAAAATGCTGTTTCCCTGGAGTTAGGCGCTACCCGTCTCGGTTTGCTGCCATGATCTACCCGACGAACATGTGACATTTCACATTGCTCTCTGGTGAGGGCAGCGGAAGAGGGAGGTACCTCATGAAGAGTCTTGCCACTGCTGCGGTCGCCGCTGCGACCCTGGCCACTCTGGCCACCGGCCAAGAAGCCGTCGCCGCGCCGACCGCCCCGGTAAGCGCCGTCACAACCTGCGGCGCCCCCGGTGCGCCCGGAATCTTACTGACCCGAGCCTGTGTCGAGGTGACCGGCAACCAGGTCCGTTTCTATGGGGTCGCGGCCACGACCAACTCCGGTTGGCAACCCCAGCAGGTCGGCTTCACGGTCTCCGGCACAGTCGTCGGCGGTGCCCCGATAGCGCCCATCAACCCGACCGTGCTCATACAGGCGGGCGCGACCTCGGTCGGCAGCATTGTCACCACCGCGCCATGCGGCTCCACGGTCAACGGCAGCTTCTCCGTCGACCAGTGGGGCTGGCCCCCCTCGACCGCGACCGTCTCGGCCGCGGTGTCCTGCTGACCAGAGAGACCACCGGCCTTGAGCCCACACCAGGGCTGAAGCGGGACCAAACCGACCCGCTAGCGTCCCATGGCAGCCACCTCCAGGTGGAACCCGGAAAGTAGCAAGTCCACGCATCGTAAAAAGGCCGCCGTCCGCGAGGCACGGCGGCCCTTTCAGCGCCGGCTCACCCCGTACTGAGGTTGTAGTCGCGATGTCGTCAGGGTGAACTCTGTTCCGATAAGGCATCCATCGATGAGGCAGCTGCGGTATCGGATCCGGCGCAGGCACGCTGTCGTAGTCGTTCAAGGACGTCGGCGACCGCACCCACTGAGCCTGGAACGCCTGATCCAGCAAGGTGTGACTGCTTCCGAACGCGATCTTCGTCATCGTCACCGGCTGCCGCCCCGCCGCCAGTGAGCCGACCCCGCCCAGCAAGGCCAGCTCGACTACACCGAACGGTTTCTGGGAACGGATCCCGTGCGTGACAGGGATCCCATGGTTTCGGGTTGATCTTGCTGACTTTACTCGTGGTGATCCGCCAGCGGTCTCCGTCACAGCACGGAACGTCAAGATCAAGCTCGTCGTGCGAGGGCTTCGCTACCGACAGGTCTGCCCCCGGCCCGCGCTGGGCGCGTCACGGGTGATGCGGCGCGCCGTCGTTCCCGAGCAGTCGATGCGTCGCTCCCCCCGCGAAGTCGGATACGTGCCTCGAATCGTCGCCCTGATCGATTCTGCGGAAGTACGCATCGACAACTGCCTGGACCACCGACACGGTCACCTCAGTCCCTGCCGCGTCTACGGCCGGTCTGCTCAGGCCGAGCCCGACCGAAAGGCCGGCCTGGCACCTCGCTGCTCCTGGTCCCCCGCCAGGGGCGACTTCCCCGGAACTCGCTGCCGGGTGCACGGGTGGCGGACCAGACTGGGCTCCATGACGCAGGCACCCCGCCCGGGTGTACGGCACCGAGCACGACCTTCCCGCGGCCGGACCGCAGCCCGGCCGCACCTACCGGGTGCTGACCGGCGGACCCCTGGACGGGCAGCTGATCGACGTCACCGGCTGGACGGACGAAGAGACACCACCGGCGCTTACCTGATCACGCTGCACAGCACGTATGGGCAGGGTGGGCGCGCCTCGTACGCGCCGACCATCAGTTACCCCGACGGCCCATGGGGCTGGGAAGGCGACATGCCCTGACATCTCGCGCCGTACGGTCCAGCCGGTGCGGCATGGACGCTGGGGTGATGGTGGCCAGCCCAGCTCGTTCGGCGGCAAGCCGTTGCAGGGCCCCGTGCCTGGACACGTCGCTCGGCTGGACTCGCTGCTGAGCGGCTGCGCGGGTGCGGAGTTCGGTGAATTTATCCCGGGCCGTCATTGGAGCGGGGGGTTGCATACGAGCGAGCTACCCATTTCTGAAAGTGTGGAGCCTGAGCGAGAAGGTGACGGTGGGTACGGACGGCGTGATGGTGCAGGGTTTCCACGACCGAAGCTTCGATCAGGTCTCGACGCCAGAGAAGTAGATGCCGCTGCCACAGCGGGTCGCCTGCCAGGGGCTTGATCAAGACCCCGCTTGTTGGGCATACAGTGGGCTGAACTGCTGTCACACCAAGTCCTCGGGAGATCATCGACAGCAATTGATCAAGCATATGAAACTCGTGGGTAACCGCAGGTTTGAACCCTGCAGCCCGGCAAGCGTCGTAGAAAGCTCCAGGCCAACCTACTCCGTCGTCAGAAGAGACGAACCACGTGTCTTCAGAAAGTCCTTCCAGGGGAATCTCCAGGCGATGCGACAGCGGGTGGCTGGCATGGGTGGCGACGAAGACTGGGACGGTTTTGATCGCCCTATGCTCTAGGTTCGGAGAGTGGCGGATTGGCATTCCGGGGTAGTCGCACCCAAGGCCCGCATCTAGTTCCCCGGATTCCAGAAGACTGATTAGCTCTCCGGTGGCGTACACGCTGCTGATTGATACAACGAGGTCTGGACAGGCATCGCGGAGGGCGTCCAGGAGCATGGGTACCGCTGGTGTGTTGATAACACCGAGTCGCAGTCGATGCGCTTCCGTAGATGTTGAATGACGGCGTAGGCGCGTGAGGTTATCTGTGAGTGCCAGGACCTCCCGAGCCTGGCTCACGACCTGCGCGCCGAAGGGAGTGAGTTCGATCCCGCTATTGCTGCGAACGAATACTCCTTCTCCGAGCAGTCCCTCGATTCGGCGCAGCTGCGTACTCATCGCTGGCTGGGTGTATCCGAGAGCAGTGGCTGCCTTGCCGACGCTCCCTGAGTCTGCTAGCGCGCAGAGTACCCGCAGGTGGCGCAACTCAAGATCCATGGCGAAACCTCGTTCCGGGCGAGCGGAGGGCCATTATGCGCCAGAAGATACTGAATAGGCACCACTTGGCGGTGACTACTCCTGAGCTCGCCATCGCCTCGTTCTGGTAGGTGTTATGGGCTGACCTCGCGTTCCAGTATGCACCGATTTGTTGTTTTTGATGAGGTGTGGTGCAAGTCTTGAAATCGCTTGTTGTTCCGCTGACGCGATCGTGGAGCTTGCAGCGGACCCGCAACTGAGGAGCGATACCATGCCTCACCCCTCGATCAGCTTCACCGTCGAAGCAACCGAAGCAGGGGTTCACAGTGCCCGCCGCCGTGTGTCGAGTGCGGTCAGGGGGTGGGTGGGGCATCTGGACGAAGACCTGTACTTCAACTTGGAGTTGGTGACGTCGGAGCTGCTTACCAATGGTTTGCGGCATGCCTGTGGGCGTATGACAGCCCAGGTGGCACTCGTGCATGGTCTTGCTGTCGTCGAGGTCTTCGACGGGAGCAGGGATCTGCCGCGGCCTAGATTGACGCAGATCGATGACGAGTGCGGGCGGGGACTCATGCTGATAGAGGATCTCTGTCTGCTTCAGGGGGCTGAGACAACAGATAGCGGGAAACGCTGCTGGGCAATTCTCTCTGTGGAGACCGCACCCGCTCGGGCTGCTGAGGTGCAGCCGCGAGAGGAGGAGTGCAATGGCTCTGCAACCGACGACGTACGCTGGTCACTCTCCCCGTTTGGGAAAGGGCTGATGTCCCGTCTTTTTCCTACCCCTTGAAAGATCGTCAGTCTGCTAGCCGACATTTCTGGCGTTCATCCTGAGAACACATGCATAAGCTGGTGGCCTCCCATGCGGGGATATTAGGGTCGCGCGGTCCTGTGATCTCCAGCAGGATTGGCCGCATGTGCAATTCGGCCATCGGTTTCCGAATGGTCGATCAACGGGTGCTGTGCAGATGAGGAGCGGCCGCGCATCGGATTTATTGGCCGATGCGCGGCCGCTGCCTTCTGCCCAGGGTCGCTTTACTTGATGACCTTCAGCAGTTTATTCGTCGTCCCCGGGGTCGCATTGGATATTGCGCCCTGAGTCGCTCCGCGAGTAAGCGCCGCAGCGACTTCACCGGGTGTGGCCTCTGGGTGGCCAGCCAGGTAGAGAGCTGCCACGCCAGCGACGTGCGGAGTTGCCATCGATGTTCCTGACATGACGTTCGTTGCGCTGTCACTTCCGTGCCAGGTGGACGTGATGTTCGACCCCGGGGCGTAGATGTCCACCACCGGTCCGTAGTTCGAGAACGACGACTGTCCGTCGGTGACGGTGGACGAAGCGACGGTTATGGCCTCGGCAACCCGCGCGGGGGAGCTTTGGGTTGCGTCCCGGGCCTCATTGCCGGCTGCGATCGCGAAGGTGACGCCGGACGCGACGGCCTTTCGGACTGCGGCGTCGAGAGCAGGGTCCACGCCGCCGCCGAGGCTCATGTTCGCGACGGCGGGGCCCTTGCGGTTGGCTACGACCCAGTCGATGCCAGCTATGACCTGGTCCGTGGTGCCGGAGCCTGAGTCATTCAGTACACGGACTCCCACGATCTTTGCCTTCTTGGCGACGCCGTGGGATGTGCCGGCGATCGTGCCAGCCACATGAGTCCCGTGGCCGTTGCCGTCATTGGCGTCATTGTCCCGGTCCACGGCGTCGAAGCCCGAGGAGGCTCGGCCGCCGAAGTCCTTGTGCGTGACTCGGACGCCAGTGTCGATGACATAGGCGGTCACGCCATCGCCGGCCGAATCCGGATAGGTGTAGGCGTTGTCACCAGGTGTCTGGGCCTGGTCGATCCGGTCCAGTCCCCAGGACGGAGGCCGCTGCTGTGTGGCACTGATTCGGAACGTTTTGTTCTGCACGACCTTCGCGACGGCAGGGTCTGCAGCCAGACGCTTGGCCTCAGTCTCGGACAGCTTGTTGGCCGAGAACCCGTTGATGGTCGAGCTGAAGCTTCGCTGGAGCTTGCCCCCGTACTGCTTGGCGAGTTCGGCCTTGTCCGCCTTCTCGCTCAGCATGACGATGTAGCTGCCCGATACAGCGGTTGCCGCATCCGCCCCGTAGATGGTCCCCATCTTGGGCTCTGGCGTCGCATTCGCGAACGATGTGCCGAACAGGGCGGCACCAGCAGCCGCAGCTACGGCGGCGATGGCGGCGGTGAGTTTGAGCCGACGCGCACGTTTGTGATTTGCCATGGAAGAGAGCTCTTCTCGTAAATTTTCTCGCAGAAAGGGCCTCAGCCGGAAGACTTCCGGGGGCGCTTCGAAACCATGCTCGAAGCGCGCCCTCGGATCAAGTCCTTCACCAACTCATCACATATTGAGCTTAGTTGCTGCACATCTCGCTGCATTAAATCGGCCCAAAGCCGGTGAACCGTGCTGTTTTTCCCGTGAGTTGACCGTCTCTGGCCCCTCATCGCCAGCTGTCGTCGCGGGGAGAGCGGTCCAAGCCTTGGTGGTATTCCGCGCTCGCTGAGCTCCCGTGGCATCGTCGGTCCGCCGCCGGTGGAGAAGCTGCGCTGACGAGAGATCCGGGTGCCTGAGCTGGTGTGCAGCAACACCCGCAGCGGCATGCGCGTGGCCTCTCCAGCGCCCCAGCAGATTCTTCTGCGAAAAAGTGTTGTCCTGGCGGCACTGCCCTATCTCCTGTGAGTCGGACCTGCCGACAAGCAGAAGAACGGAGCTCCCATGCACGCAAACGATCACGACGAACACGCTCAGAGAACCCTTTCAGGGCTTGGTGCCAGCAGCGAGGACGGTTCGCCGAGCCGCCACCGCCGCGGCAACCGCAGCGTGAAGATTCGAGTCCTGGCCGGGGGCGCCGTAGCCGCCGCGGCGCTCGCCTCGATCGGTACGCTGGCGCTGGCCAATCCGTCCGGCGGCGTGATGCCGGCCAGCGCGACGCCCGCTTCCGTGTCGCCATCGGAATCCCAGCCGGCTGGGACGGCGGCCCGCTTCGAGGACGATGTGTTGGCACTGGTCAACGTCGAGCGGGCGAACGCGGGCTGTCGTCCGCTGAAGTTGGACAAGAAGTTGCGCGCCGCTGCGCGAGCTCACGCCGGGGACATGGCCGCCCGAAACTACTACGACCATGTCAGCCCCGAGGGGGAGGGCCCTGGGGAGCGGATGCGAAAGGCCGGCTACCCCATAGGTTCGTGGGGCGAGAACATTCACAAGGGCCCCAAGGACCCCAAAACCGCCATGCGGGATTGGATGAACAGCCCCGCGCATCGCACCAACATCCTGGACTGCTCCTACAAGGACTTCGGCGCCGGCGTCAATCTGACGGCTAACGGCCCCTGGTGGGTGCAGAACTTCGGCACGAAGAGCTGATGGCTGGCTGTGCGGGCGCACCCAAGGCTGCGGTGCGCCCGCACAGCGGGTTCACCAATCGCTTCGGTACTGGTTGCGCGCTGCTGACTGAGTCCGTCTCTTGATCGGGCATTGGACGCAAGCGCGATGGTGAGCGGGACCTCCGCCCCGACGGTCAGCGCGATAGTCCGTTACGACCGCCGACGACAGGTATGAAGGGAAGGCCATCGAAAAGTTGGTAGCAGTCATCGGCCGTTGATCTCCCAGACGAACCTTGGGTCACACCCTTACAGCCCAGCCCTCTACCGGGAACGCGACCGTGATCGCGCCGAGAGCCGGATGACTCAGACTCTGCCCCCAAGGGGGGCGAGATCCTCGCGGAAGCGCACGCAAGCGGCAAACAAAGGATTAAATCGTGTACCAGGATGATAGCGACATATCAAGTCTGGTGAGATCGGCGCAAGCAGGTGACCAGTACGCTCTGGAAGGTCTGATTGCAACCTATTTGCCGCTGATTTACAACATTGTCGGGCGTTCCATGAACGGACATCCAGACGTCGACGACGTCGTGCAAGAAACCATGTACCGCGCCCTTCAAAACCTCGGCGGACTTCGTGAACCGTCCAGTTTTCGGTCGTGGCTGGTCGCCATCGCGATGAATCAGGTGCGCCAGCGTTGGACGGAGCGGCAGAAGACGGCTACGCCCATCGAGCATCTAGCAGAGGTCCCCGATCCCATGGGTGACTTTGTGAACCTTACGATCCTGCAGTTGGGGTTGACCGGACAGCGCCAGGAAGTCGCCGAGGCCACTCGCTGGCTCGATGATGACGACCGCTACCTTCTGGCGCTCTGGTGGCAGGAGGTCGGAGGGCGGCTGACACGAGCTGAAATGGCCACGGTCCTGGACGTTTCTCCCCAGCACGCCGCAGTGCGTATCCAGCGGATGAAGTCCAGTCTCGATACCAGTCGTGTAGTTGTTCGGGCACTCAGCATCGAGCCGCGCTGCTCAGAACTTTCCTCACTGTTGTCGGTCTGGGATGGCCGCCCCGCGCCCGTCTGGCGTAAACGCATCGTGCGTCATGCACGCGCCTGCTCGGCATGTTCAGGCCACTGGTCGAACCTTGTCCCCGCGGAGGGGCTGCTTGTCGGTGTCGCCTTGGTAGCCCCCTTGTTCGGCTACAACGTTTCGTCGTGGCTACCCGACCTGGTAGCGATGGCTGTCAACACCTCGAGTGCCCCAGGCAGTGCAGTCGCAGCCCAGTTTCCAGCGGCTTCTGATAGCAACCGCCCCCTCGACTCAGCGGAAGTTGCCCTTCAAGTCACTACCTCGAACCCCACTGACCAGTCTTCCGCCGCGCCACGAGGACGGTTGAGAAAACGGGCGATCGCAGGTGGCACCGTGGTCATCAGCTGCATCCTCCTCGTACTCCTATGGCCGTCCAGCACGCCAACAGCACCGAAACCCTCATCGGCACCCTCGCATGAGCACACTCCACCTCAACACGCTGCTTCTTCTCCCGCTGCGGACGTTGAACCCTCGCGCACGAGCGTGCCCAGCCCTCCCCCGAGTCGCTCGGCACTACCAACCCCAACAACTCCTACTCGGCCTCCCTCCCCGCCACACACACCGGAGCAGCAGCTCACTGGACTGGTCAATGCCCGACGGCTGGAAGCCGGGTGCGCAGCTCTGCGGACCGATCCTCGGCTCAGTACCGCAGCCCGCAACCATGCTCAGGACATGGTGAAGCGCTCGTACTTTGATCACGTGGATACAGAAGGCCACAACCCCGACCACCGGATGCGGAGCGCAGGTTACCCCGTAGGCCTGTGGGCTGAGAATCTTGACCGTGGCACAACGAACCCAGAGACAGTCGTCAACGACTGGATGGATGGATCGATCCATCAGCAGAACATGCTCGACTGCCGCTATAAGGACACGGGCGTAGCAGCCGTGGTCGGCCCGAGCGGAATGATCTGGGTGCAGACACTGTCTTCGCCGTTGGCATCTGCAGACTGGCAGGGGTGAGAAGAACCTGAGACCGCAGGCATGTTGCGAGACGGAGCAGGTTTCGAGGCCGTATGCCCCGTCCCGCGTCATCTATTGAGCCCGCCCTGCCCAGGACGCGGTTCATGAACTCCGCCCTGCTGGACCACATCCAGCAGGGCGGAGCCTTGCGAAGGGTGAAGCTCGGGCCCTGGCGACCGGCCTGTCGGTGATCCGCGATGGTGTTCCGAGTCTTTATGGCGGCACCGACGAAGTGGTGCAGCATCTGGGGCTTCGCGAGCCTGCGGTAGCGAAGGCTTCGCATGCCAAACGGTTGGATCGCCCGTGGGACGGTGCCCTCCACGTAACAGCTGCGCGCCCATGGTCAGTCTTCTGCTCGACGCTGGCCTGCTCAAGGATGCAGTGCTCGGTCTGGGCCTCTGGTTCGTGAGTTTTGCAGGAGTGGCTCTGCAACCGGACCAGACCAGATCCGCCTTCCTCAGTCCGTGTTCCGAGTTCATACGGAGGCTCGAGGTGAAGGCCGGCCGGAGGGTTCTCGGCTCGCGCTTGCGCACGAACGGCGCAGACGTGCCGGTCACCTGTGCGCCGAGACCTCCTGAGAAGCATCGACGTCCCGACTTACTGATCGTTTCAGAATGAGTTGAGCTGCGGGTCTTGCGCTTGCCGATCTTGGTCGGCAGGGTGTCCAGGTGCGTGCTGATCTTGTTCCTGACGACCTGTGGGAGCGGGTGGCCCCGCTGCTGCCGCCACCTCCCGAACGGCGCCGCCGGCATCCCGGGCGGCTTCGCGTTCCGGACCGGGCGGCTCTCGCGGGCATCATGTACGTCCTGCGGACCGGCGTCGCCTGGCGGGATGTCCCGGCGGAGACGGTGGGCTGCTCCGGTGTGACGGCCTGGCGCCGGCTGCGGGACTGGACCGAGGCCGGTGTCTGGCCCCGCCTGCACGCCGCCCTGCTGACCGAACTGCGCCGCGCCGACTTGCTGGACCTGGATGACTGCTCCGTGGACGGATCACATGTCCGGGCCCTCAAAGGGGGGATCACGTCGGCCCCTCGCCCGTCGACCGCGCCCGCCCCGGTTCCAAGCACCACCTGATCGTCGACCGGCACGGAACCCCGCTCGCCGTCACCCTCACCGGCGGCAACCGGCACGACGTCACCCAGCTCCTGCCGCTGCTCGACGCCGTCCCGCCGATCCGGGGCAGGCGGGGACGTCCACGCCGCAAGCCCCGGCGCCTGTATGCCGACCGGGGCTACGACTTCGACAAGTACCGCCGCCTGCTGTGGAAACGCGGCATCAAACCCCTGATCGCCCGACGCGGCGTCGCCCACGGCTCCGGACTGGGCAAGGTGCGGTGGGTCGTCGAGCGCACCTTCGCCTGGCTGCACCAGTTCAAACGACTCCGCACCCGCTACGAACGACGCGCCGACCTCCACCAGGGACTGCTCGACCTGGCCTGCAGCCTCATATGCCTACGCCGACTCCCACGGACGGCCAATCGCTCAGTCAGTTGCGGAGGCGAGCTTCAGCCCCATAGATACGCACCATGCAGTCCTTGAAGAGCTGCAACGGAGTCTGCTGACCGTCAACCGGAGCCAGTGTGAGCCCCAAATCCTGCAACGGCTTGGCCAGGGCGACGAACCTGAGCCCATCCGGGTCCGGGCCCCTGTAGGTCGCCAATGCCTCAAACAACGGCCTCACGCTCTCCCAGCCAGGTCCCGGGGTGAAGCGCGCCAGGAAGAACGGCTGATCACAGCCGTACTCACTGAGCTCACCGACCAGGACGTCTCCCTGCAAGAGCTGCCACCGCGTCATCTGGTGTCCCCGTCCCCCACCACCCAGTCGAATTCGCATCATCGCAGCGCATAACTCTCTGGCCAAGCGCTTCATTCTGAAACGATCAGTTAAACCGTGTCCTATGTGGTGAGTCGAGCGAGTCGTTTGTGGCAGCAGAGGGCGGCGGCGAGGCCGAGGAAGGCCAGGTGGTTGCGGGGATAGCGTTCGCAGTGATGGTTGAGCCTGCGGTGGCCGGTCAGCCAGGACATGGTCCGCTCGATGACCCATTTGCGGCGGCCCAACCGTTCGCTGGATTCGGCTCCCTTGCAGGCGGTGCGGACGCCGATGTGCTTGCCCCGTAGCCATTTCCGCAGGTGAGGAGCGTCGTAGGCTTTGTCGGCGTACAGGCGCTGGGGTTTGAGGTAGCGGCCGCGGTGGGGGTCGTGTCTCGTTTGGTGGCCCTGAACCACGGGCTTCAGCGCGAGGCTGTCGTGGTCGTTGGCTGCGGATATCCCGACAAGGAGGGGCAATCCGTTCGCGTCCGACAGGACATGCATCCCGGAACCCTGCTTGCCCCGGTCCACGGGGCTCGTACCTGTGAGTTCGTCCTTTTTGGCCCTCACGTGGGCGGAGTCGAGAACGGCCCTGGAGAGGTCGAGGAAGCCGCGTCGTCCAGGCGGTGCAGGACCTCCTCGTGCAGCCGGGCCCAGACACCGGCTCTGGACCCGATCAGGAACCTTCGGTGGCCAGTCGACTTCGATATCCCGAAGCACGGCGGCAGTGCCCGCCAGGCGCATCCGCTGACCAGGACGTAGATGATCGCGGCGAACAGCGTCTCATCGGGCGTGTCCTGCATCCCGCTGCCCTGCGGCTGCACCTTCGGCAGCGGGATCAGCGGCTCCGCGATCTCCTACAGCCCGTCCGGAACAATCCAACTTCACGTACCCCGGCCCAGAGAGCCAGCCCCACATAGGACACGGTCTACGCTGGCCTCCCCCGCCGGCCGAGGGCTGTCCGGCAGTCAGTACTGGCAGACGCAGGTCTGTGATGACTACCCGGCGTTCAGGGGGCTACCGACCCAGACCTCACGAGGGCGGTTGGGCTCGCCCAGCGACAAATGACGCAAGAATCTCAGCGAGATTCTAAGCATTTGTATGAAGGGGGGAAGGGGAGGGGCTGCCAGAGTGTGGCTGTCGCACAAAGCCTTGTTGCCGGCGGACTCGAGGCCGCCGCAATGGCGGCAATTGCACCACCGCGCGAGGCCTGTACCGAAGCAGCGCGGACGACCGGGCCAACCGCACATCCCGCTCTCCTGGCTCAGAGCGTGCACTCGAACACGTCACAGTTGCAACGCGCTGGCTTCTTGCAGATTCTCTGATCGGTTCCGGGCGGGCACTGACTTCCGCGATGGAGAGGAATACGCGTGACAGATTCGCATCAGGAGGACGTCGTGGCTGATGAGACGGATGAGAACAAGACGCGGAAGAACGGTCTGTACGTGGACGTGAGTGTCGAGCTGGCCGAGAACATGAAGCAGGGTTGGGCCGACACCGAGCGCTGTGACCTCGAACCCATCGCCCAGGCACCGTACACCGCGCGCCGACGGGCGGCACTCTCCGCGCGGTTCCCCGGTGAACTGCTGGTGGTGCCGGCCGGAAACCCGAAGGTCCGTGCCAATGACACAGACTATCCGTTCCGCCCGTCCTCGGACTACGCCTACCTGACAGGTGACCAGTCCCAGGACTCCGTTCTGGTCCTGCAACCCGATGCGGACGGCAAGCACCTGGCGGTCGCCTATCTGCTGCCCCGGTCGGACCGCGAGAACGGGGAGTTCTGGCGCGACTACCACGGGGAGCTCTGGGACGGCCGCCGCAACAGCCTCACCGAGAACGAGCGGCTCCTGGGCCTGCCTTGCCGCGATATACGCACGCTTGCAAAGCGGCTTGCCGAGGCCACCGGCCCGATCCGTCTGCTGCGCGGCTACGACACGGGCGTCGACGCCGCCCTGGACCACAAGGTGACCGCCGAGCGCGACGCCGAGTTCCGCGTCGCCCTGTCCGAGATGCGCCTGCTCAAGGACGAGTTCGAGATCGCCGACCTGCGCCACGCCTGTCAGGCGACGGCGCGTGGTTTCGAGGACGTGGTCCGCTTTCTCGGTACGGACGCACCGACTGCTGAGCGGGCCATCGAGGGCAGGTTCTGGATGCGTGCGCGGACCGAGGGCAACGACGTGGGGTACGCGTCGGTCTGCGCTGCGGGAGCCCACGCCACGACGCTTCACTGGGTCCGCAACGACGGTGAGGCCCGGCCGGGTGAACTGCTACTGATTGACGCCGGAGTGGAGAGCAGCAACCTCTACACCGCCGATGTCACCCGCACGTTCCCCGTCGACGGCCGTTTCACACCGGTCCAGCGCAAGGTGTACGACGCTGTATACGCGGCGCAGTCGGCCGGTATAGCCGCGGTCCGGCCCGGCGCGAAGTACCGGGACTTCCACCACGCCGCCCAGCGGGTGCTGACCGAGCACCTCGCCTCCTGGGGCCTGTTCGGTGAGCGGTCGGTGGACGAGGCGTACGAACTCGGGCTGTACCGCCGCTGGACGCTGGCCGGCACGGGCCACATGATCGGCCTGGACGTCCACGACTGCGCGAAGGCCCGCACCGAGCTTTATGTGGAGGGGACGCTGGAGACGGGCATGGTGCTTACCGTCGAGCCCGGCCTGTACTTCCAGCTGGATGACCTGACCGTGCCCGCGGAGTTCCGCGGCATCGGCGTGCGGATCGAGGACGATTTGCTGGTCACCGACGAGGGCAACGAGAACCTCTCGGCCGACCTTCCCCGGGCGGCCGACGAAGTGGAGGCATGGATGGCCCGGCTCCGCGGCTGACATCGGCCGCCGCGGCCCCTCGGCGCCGCGGCTCTAACAGGTGCGCTCTCCCTGTGGAGTGAGAGCGCACCACCACGAAACGGTATGACGAGGAGGCATGCGATGGAACGGCAGGACGGCCCGCGTGGGGCACGGAGTCACGATCGTCGAGCACCGGAGGCAGTGGCGGAAGTCTTTCGGCAGGGGTGGGCCGACACAGACAGGAGGCTTTCGCCCGTGTCCGGCGCCGCATATGCGGCCAAGCGGCGCGCGGTGCTGTCGACGCGGTTCCCCGGCGAGCGGATCGTCGTCCCGTCGGGCGGGCTCAAGGCCCGCAGCAACGACTTCGACTATGCTTTCCGCCCGCATTCCGCCTACATCCACCTCACAGCCGAACAGGGGACGTCGGCGGTGCCGGACAGTGTGCTCCTCTTCGAGCCCACCGGCAACGGGCACGAGATCACCGTGTTCATCCGGCCCCGGTCACCGCGCGACGCCGGTCTGTTCGGTGCTGAGTTCTACAGTGACCGGCAGCACGGCGAGTTCTGGGTCGGTCGGCGCCGGACGCTCCGGGAGACCGCCGAAGCCCTCGGCGTCGAGGCTGCCCCCCGGGAGGGTCTGGAGCGGGCACTCGTCGGCGACGTTCCGACCCGCGTGGTGCGCGGCGAGGACGCGCTCGTCGACGCGACCGTCCCACCGTCCGCACCGGCCGACGCCGAACTGCTCGCCTTCTTGTCCGAGTCGCGGCTGGTCAAGGATGCGTGGGAGATTGAGCAGCTGCGTGCCGCCGTGGGGCACACGGTTGCGGGCTTCCACGACGTCGCCGGTGAACTGCCCCACGCCACCCGCCTCGCCCGCGGGGAGCGGTGGGTGGAGGGCACCTTCAACCGGCGGGCCCGGCTGGAGGGTTACGGCCTGGGGTTCGAGACCATCGCGGCGGCCGGCGCGCACGCGTGCGTGCTCCACTGGATGCACAACGACGGCCCGGTGCGGGAAGGGGAGCTGCTCCTGCTGGACGCGGGCGTCGAAGCCGACTCGTTCTACACCGGGGATGTCACCCGGACCCTGCCGGTCGGCGGGCGCTTCACGGATGTGCAGCGCCGCGTCTACGACCTGGTGCTCGCCGCCCAGTCGGCGGGCATCGCCGCCCTGCGGCCCGGAGCACCGTACAGCGCCTTCCACGATGCAGCGACGCGGGTCATCGCCCAGGGGCTCGATGCCTGGGGCCTGCGGCCCGGTGGCGCGGCGATCGCGCACGAGTCCGACCTCTACCGTCGCTACACCGTGTGCGGCACCGGCCACATGCTTGGTCTCGACTGCCACGACTGCGCTGCGGCCCGCAGCGAGACGTACCTGGGCGGTGTGCTGGAGGAGGGGCATGTGCTTACCGTCGAGCCGGGACTGTACTTCCAGCCCGACGACTTGACGATCCCCGAGGAACTGCGTGGCATCGGCGTGCGCATCGAGGACGACTTTGTCATCACTACCGACGGTGCGTTGTGCCTGTCGTCGGACCTACCACGCGACGCGGACGCGGTCGAGGCGTGGATGAACGCGTTGCGGTGAGGCCGGGCTGCCCGCTGTTCTTCGAGGTTTCCGGAGGGTTTCGGAAGGCGCTGCCACGCGCAGCCCGAGGTCGCCTGCGGGCAGCATCTCCTGATCGCCGTGCTGGCGCAGAAATCTGATTTCCGGCTTGGACGGCAGGTCACGGACCGTTCGCTGGAACATCTGCAACGGCTGTTCCGGCGCCAGTTGCGCAACTGATCTACCCACGGTCTGCTCCACCGTGCCGTTTAAGTGAGATGACTTTTAAGGCTTTCGGCTCGAATTCCTGGTGTTCGGCTGATCAGCAGCGTCATACGCGGTGTCGGCCGCTTGAGGAGCAAAGAAGCTGACGCGTTCTAGATCGGCATACAGTTGCTCGGCCTCGCCGCGTACTTGGGCTGGGACGTCGCCTAGCTCCTCGACGAGGCGGTGGTATATCGGAGTCTCGGGGAACACCTGGATTTCCTGCTCTCTTGCGTGTAAGGCTGTGAGGTCTGCGGGGGCTGATTTGTTTATGAGGGAACTGCACATGATGTGGGTGACTGGCCTTGCCCGCGCTGGGCGAATTGAGCTGATGAGCGTTGACCGAGGTGTTCCAGCACGATGTTTTCATCGGTGCGTTTCCCCTCCCTGCTTAACCGCTGCTGGGAAGAAAGCTACACGGGGTTATTTACTATCGTCTGAGAGTCGTAATCCCGATGTATGACCTACTGTCTTCAACCTCGGCTGGCCTCTGGCCTGCCTGCGCGGGAGCAGGTGCTCTGGCTGAACCAGGAAGGGTGCCGCCGTGGCAGACACGATCCGTCAACGTTGAGCGCCGGCTTCGTTAGCGGGGAAGTTACCGGGTGACGGCGGCCAAGGTGTCCTTGCGAAAGGCAAAGGCTATCCTGCATCGCGGCTCACCGGCTGGCGAACTACCGGCGCTGGGCAGTTTGTTCGGCTCCTATGTGAACCGCAGCATCGGCCGCGGTGAAGAGGACCGGCTCGAAACAGGTACACATAGGTGTCTTTAAGAATTGCGAGACAACCTATAGGGCAGGTTTCCTCTTTGCCTCTTGGGTGCAGACAAAGGGTGGTACCGGTGTAGTTGCCTATCTCGGAATCCAGCATGCAAGCTGCGATGAAAGGGGGGTATCGGGCCGGGAAGGTAATCGCGGCTTGGAGGCGATGGGTGCGTCAATATCGATTCGTAGCGATACGCTTCTATGCTCGGGTGCCGCGAGGTAATACACTGGAAAATTTTTCTACGGCAAGGCCCGAGGCGGAAAGCCGCCCCGGGCCCTAGCGGAGATGTGATCCTCCCGGTTCTTCGCCTGTCAGTAGCTGGTACTGACGGTTACTCCGCTGAAACTGTTCACCGCGTAGAGGCTGATGTACTGGGCGCCTGGCGACGGGTTCTTGATGGTGAAGGTGTGGCTGTTGCCAGTGCCTGCCGCTCGCTGCGTGTAGCTGGTGGTGGCGGGCCAGCCGCTGCGGCTGTAGTACAGGTCGGCGTCGCCGGTGCCGCCGGAAGCGGTGATCTTGAGTTGGGTGGTGCCGGCGGGGACGTAGAGGTAGAGGTAGGCGTAGTTGCCGGTGGTGGCGGACTGGTTGCTGCGCTGGCAGTTCTGACCGAGCTCACGCGTGTCCGCGGCGGTGCACTCGGTGCCGGTGCCTCCGCTGCTGCTGGCGGTGACGGTCCTTGTGGCAGTGGAGGTGGTGCCTTTGTCGTCGGTGACGGTGAGTTTCACCGTGTAGGTTCCGGCCGTGGTGTAGGTCTTGCTGGGGTTGGTGGCGGTGGAGGTGGTGCCGTCGCCGAAGTTCCAGGAGCGTTTGGCGATGGTGCCGTCGGCGTCTGTGGACTGGTCGGTGAAGGTGGCCTTCAGCCCTTGGATGGCGGTGGTGAACGCGGCGGTGGGTGCCTGGTTGCCGGGCGGGTTGGTGCCTCCGCCGCAGTCGCCGGCTGCGCAGCCCGCCAGCCAGGTGTACCAGTCGCTGTCGTATCGGGAACCGATGGTGCTGCTCAGGTAGGTACGGGCGGCGTTCCAGTTTCCGGAACGGTAGTGGCCGAGGACCGTGTCCATGTCTGAGCGGTGCTTTTCCAGCATGTACCGGGTGGCGAGGTAGCCCCAGCGGTAGATGCGCGTGGTGTCGTGGCTGTAGGTGGTGTCGAAGAGGGTGCTCAGGGCGTAGGTGCGACGCCCGGCTTCCGTCATCGCCTCCGTGTAGGGGACACCGCGGTAGGAGTAGGAGACGTACTCTGCGAAGCCTTCGATCCACCAGATGGTCGGGGTGGTGATGTTGGCGCCGAAGTCGCCGTGCATGTTGAAGCGGCCGTCGAGGTAGTGCGTGTACTCGTGGTTGAGGTTCCAGATCTGGAAGTCCGGTCGCAACCACTCGGCCTCGTAGGCGATGAACCGGGGCTGGTTGCCGGCAGCCGCCGGGTCCCCTTCCAGGTACATGCCGCCGTTGTTGGTGTCGATCCCGTACATCGCGCCGGCGTAGGTCTGGTAGTCGGTACTGGAGTCGAAGACCACGACCTCGATGGTGCTGTTCTTGTCGTTTGCTACGGGACCGTTGTCACGGACGATGTTGTGGAAGTACGCGTCCTGGCTGCGCAGGCTGTCGCAGCTGGAGGAGAGCTCAGCGGAGCTGATCTGCTGGGCCTTGATGGTGATGCTGGAGCTGCACGGGTAGGTCACAGGCAGGACAGCTTTGGCCAGCTGCGACTGCAGGTTGCAGGTGCCGTAGGTTGTACAGTTCGCCTTGTCGTAGTAGTCGGTCATCTCAGCCACACCGACCCAGAGCGGTGCAGTGGTGCCCTTGATCGAGCTGGCGTTCAGCAGACCACGGGCGAGGGGCCGAACCTTGGACTGCAGTGGTGAGTGCTGGAGAAATCTGCCCAGTTCACGTCCTGCGTTGGAGACCAGGTAGGACTGGTCGGTCCCCAGCAGGGCTATGTGACTGTTGGTGAAGTTGTACAGCGCATCGACCAGGCTGGGGTCGGACTGGACCGCGGTCACGAACGCGGGCACCTGGTGGCCGCGGAAGGTCACCGTGTAGACGTTGTTGACCGCGTTGAGCATCCACCAGGAGCTGTTCCAGGAGGAGTCGTAGCTCGTCAGCATCCGCTTGACGACGTAGATGTAGCGAGCGTTCTCCTCGGCGCTGTCGATGAGCGTGACGGCCTCCGCGAGTGCCTCACCGTTTGCGTCATTGACATCGCGAGAGTGCGAACTCGCGAAGAAGCCGTCGAGACCCGAGCGGATCGCGGTCTGCAGCGTGCTCCCGTAGCTGCCGACCGTGGCTTCGTTGTAGTAGTGCACGTAGTAGCCGGCTCGCAGGTAGAGCATCAGCTGCGGCATGCCGGTGCTTGCGTTGCCGGGGTACGAGGCCGAAGCATCGCGCACGGCATAGGCGACAGAGGCCATCTGCGCCTCGCGGAAGGCGTAGTACGCATCGTTCCCGGTCAGGTTGAACAGCGTGTTGATGCAGTCGGTCGTGGAGTCCTTGATCTGCTGCACGAGAGCGCTGCCGGTGCGGCTGGTGAAGTCGGAGGTGTTGCAGGCAGCCGCGTTCTTCGTTCCACTGGTTCGCAGGGGCGTCTTCTTGGAGAGCTGCAGAGGGGGCTTCGCGGAATCGCCGTAGACCTCCCTGAGCGAATCCTTGTTCGCTGCCAGGGGCGGAAGCTGGGACGCCTTCATGCGCCCCGTCGCGACGTGCTCCTTTTCGGTTGCGACGCTTTGTGCGACGGGTGGCGTCCCCGTCTGGTCCGGCTCTCCCTTCACGGTGTAGGCGACGGCCTCTGCCTTTTCAGGTACAGCGGCTGACTGAGCCAGCAGGCCTGCGCTCAGGGCGAGAGTCAGGGCGAGCGGCATGGCCGCGCCCAGACTTCGCCGGAGAAGTGGAAGATTCACTACGCCTCCCATGTGAGGGGGATCTGGCTATGCGTTGCGTAGCCGGGGAACGCTGGAGAGGACGTGGGCAGCGGGAGTGCCCGTGCCGACGTGGTGGGGGTCAGAGCGGTGCACGACTTGGCATGGCCACGCTCTGGGAGACGGACCATGACACAGACCACATGAGGAGCGGAAGCCGTCTGGACAAATGCGTGGTTGCCAGTGGGTGCACGACGGCCCCAAGTATTGGCACAGCTCAGAGCAAGAGCTCCTGGTAGAAGGGGAAGGAGCTGCCGATCCGGCATCGATCGGGCCAGGGCATAACAGTTGGGCGGGTTCAGGCATAAGACTTTCGAGCGAGCCGGGTCGGCCAGTCTTGTGGTGCCCGAGCATGCGCATAATGGGACAGCACTTGGCCAGATTGTGAGGTGCGCCCATCGATCCGACGTTCCCACCCAGTGCACACTCTGACGACTTGGATGCACGTAAAGACGCGATGCATGAGATGCGAATTGATGTCCAAGAAGGAGGCTCGCACCCTACTGCCGGCCATTTTCACCTGCGGTTCTCAGCGGCTAGGCCAGGTCCAGCTCAGCCAGAATTTCAGCTACTTGCCTATCTTGGTCGGTCAGGTAGCCGGCGAACTCGAAACCCGTCATGAACGCGTCTGTCCAGCCGTGTTTGGCCAGTTCGGATTTCCATTCCCGGGAGTCATGCATCGCGGTCAGCGATTCAATCCAGACCTTCCTTTCGGCCATGCTTATTCCGGGAGGTGCTACAATGCCACGCCAATTGGTGAACGTCAGATTTAGCCCCACGGACTGCAACGTCGGAATATTCGGCAAAACGTCGATCGGATTTTCGCTGGTTACCGCAAGTACGCGAACTTCTCCAGAGTTGATCTGCTCAAGAAACTCTCCGAATCCGCTGACACCGAAGGAAACTTCTCCCCCGAGGACTGCTGGGAGAAGTTCACCACCGCCGTCGTGGCGCACATATTTGACCCTTTTTGCGGAAATTCCGATCGTCTTGGCGAGCATCATCGACAGAAGGTGGTCAGGGCCCCCTACGGACGAACCACCTCCGACGGAGATGTCTTTAGGGCTGGACTGCCAAGCAGCGATGAGCTCTCTGATCGATCTGTAGGGTGAGTCTCTCGGTACAACGATCGCGCCAGCTTCTTCCATTAGTTTAGCGATCGGTGTCGTTTCGGCGAAAGATACACGCGATTTTGAAGCATAAACTGCTCCGACAACCCCCAATCCCATTTGCATTGCAAGCTTGCCATTTCCCTTTTCTTTTACCGTCTCCTGCAGTCCGCGCGTGCCACCTGCCCCAGGGAGATTGAACACCTGGATATTTCTAGCAATCTCAGTTTCTTGCAGAACTTTCGCAGCCGTACGTGCTGTGGTGTCGTAGCCACCTCCCTTAGTGTTGGGGACCATGATCTTCAGGCCGACAGGCTCAGCGGCCTCTTCCTTCTCTCCTATGATGCTGCAGCCACCAACCACGAGCAGAGACATAGCAGTCAAGGCACTGATGAAACAGGCTCTACGCGTTCTCATTGCATCTCGCATCTACTTTGGGTACTCGAAGTTCCGATCTACGCAATTATCCGATGTATTTCACGCCAGGTCTGCCTTAAGTTGAAACTGAAGATTGAGTTGATTGTGGTCATGACTGTTCGCCGGTTCACTCTCACTGGCAACATTCTGTCAACCTTGTCCGAGGTTCCGGATGATCTTCTGAGGAGGTTCGCAACCGCATCGCTGATCTGTTCTTTCGAAAGACGTGGGTCATCATGGTCCTGTGTCTCCGCTGCCGCCGGCGAGCCGCCTACTAGCCCCTATCGTGCTGGACTGCGAATCTGCATCAGCCTCCAAAAAAGCGCTTTGCGTAAATCACGCATTCCATCTTCGTAAATCACTGCAAGCTGCAGAGAGTGCACCTTTATGGAAATCTAGAGTTTACGCTTATGGGCCGATCTCTTGCGATTCTCGCGACGAGATTATGCAGTACTAATTGATTTCAGTGCGCAAAGGTAGAGTGACGGTTTTGAATCGAATTCGCGTAAACAGGGGTGGACAAAACATCGGCTCTCTCGTCACGCCGAAGAGAGACACTGCCGAACTTGTGCAGCTGGAGCGCGAGCTAAAATCCCTGCGCAGGTCCAACAGCTTTTTGCGTGCGCAGGTGCACGAGTTCAACAATCAGCTGCACGCAATATCTGGAATGCTTCAAATGGGTAGGCATGGCGAAGCTATCCGTTATATTCGGTCACTCAATAAACAAGATCGCCTTCTGGAAGAAGACTTGGGTGCACGAGTTCATGATAGTTGCGTGAGCGGTCTGCTAATCGCTAAGTCTTCGTTCGCAGCCCAACAACATGTTGTGCTCAGTGTCGCCGAAAGTACAGTGCTCGATCCGCTGGATCCGACGGCAGCGATCGATGTGGTGACTGTTATTGGAAACCTCGTCGACAATGCAGTCGATGCGGCACAGGATTCACGAGGAGGAAGCGCCTGGGTGGAAGTCGGGATTCGGCAGGATGGCTCTAAAGTGACAATTGTCGTACGTAATTCAGGTTCGAGAATTCCCCTTGAGTGCGCGCAGAATATATTTCGTAACGGCTATACCACGAAATCGGCCGAGAAGGGGGAACGTGGAATTGGGTTGGCGCTCACCCGGGCGATATGTGAGCGTAGAGGGGGCGAAGTAGCGTTTACAACTTCGAGCAATGAAACTGTTTTCAGGGCAGTGCTAAACGTCGTTTTTCTTTCGAAGAAGCAAGGCGAAGTGTTTTCCAGTGATTGATGTCCTGATAGTGGAAGACGACTTCATGGTGGCCGGGATCCATCAGTCGTACGTCGATCGCGTTGCCCCCTTTAAGGTAGTCGGTGCAGTCAATACCGGAGAACAAGCGCTGGCGGCGATCCGCAGAATGCACCCTCATCTGATTCTGCTCGATCTCTATCTTCCGGATATGTTTGGCCTGGATATAATTCCGCAATTGAGGATCGAAGGGCACAACTGCGACATAATGGTGATTAGTGGGTCGCGCAATGCTGATGAGGTGCGGAGCTCCTTGCGTCAGGGCGTTGTCAACTTTCTCTTGAAGCCGTTCGAGTTCGAAGACCTACGCTTGAGACTCATGCACTATGCAGCGCAGCGCGAAAGTCTGCTCGCAGCAGTCGTACGAGATCAGACGGACATAGACAGAGCGCTCCTCCAGAGGCAGCCACCGGCATCGAACTTCGTGCTGCCGAAAGGCATGAGTACAGAAACCGCGAAGCTGGTGGAAAGTGCCCTGCGTGGTTCTGTTGAAAATCTTTCCGCCGCAGAATGTGCAGCGTTGACCGGGCTTTCACGGGTGAGCGCGCGGCGATATCTTGAACACTTCCACGATGCCGGCCGCGTCAAGCTGTGTCTTCGGTATGGTTCTCCCGGAAGACCCGAACGCCGCTACCACTGGATCAAGTGAAAGCCCCTGCCGGCGAAATCACGCTTCCAGACTTCTCCCTTAAAGCCCAAATCCAAGCGGATCCCGCGCCAGTCAGGCTGGTGCAACCGCTGTCTTCCGTAAATTTCCCGGCTTCGGCCGCGCCGATGCGCGCTTCGAAAACGGGCATGGCGGCTGCGGCGTCCTCGGAGGTTCAGCCACACGGAGCTTTCGTCGTACCGGGCCTGGGCCTGGGAGGTGACGATCTCCTCGGCGTCCAGGGTGTAGCCGGTGGTGTAACACGCTGTCGACGACATGGCGGTGGACCCGAGGGCTAAGCCCTCGTCGGCTCTAGTGGGCGGCTGACGGCGCGTCAGTCATGGGGGACGGCCTGAATTCTTCCACGGATAGCGCCCTTTTATCTGGGGATCGTGGTTTGTCACCTGCGGTGACGTTCTCCGGGCCGTACATGAAGCGGCCCTGTTATCCGTGGCAAGGAGGGAAGCAGCGAGCGTTTTCAGCGCTGCGTCTCCAGGGTGATGACGGCGGCGGCGATGACGGACATACGATTCGGGCTGCAACGGGACCGGCGGAAGATGCGCCAGGACTTGAGCCACGCGACGCTTCGTTCGACGGGTGCTCGTGCCGCTGACAGTGCTCGCTTAATCGTCCGCTGGGTCAGGTTGAGGTCCTGGTGCGGGAGCCGCCTGATCGGTGTGGTCACCCAGGGGTCGGTGCCGATGTAGGCGCCGTCGGCGAGGACGGGAACGCCCTGGCGTTCGCAGATCCGGATGATGTGGTGGGTGCGGGCCGCGGTCAGGTCGTGGGTGCGGCCGGGCAGGGCCGGCGAGATCCACAGCAGGTTGCCCGCGGGGTCGGCGACGGCCTGCATGTTCACGCTGCGGCGGCGGTGCTTCTGGGAGAAGTCGGCCCGGCTGTCGCCGACCCGGTCGCATTCGGCGAGTGTCCCGTCGAGCAGAACGTGATCAGGGTCGGTCTCCCCCAGAACCCGCAGCAGGCCCGGCGCCCGGCGGGCGAGGTGGCCGGTGACATAGGCGTGGCGGTGCCCACGGAAATGTTGAAGCCGGCGGCGATCTGCGTGAGCGGGTCGTGCCGACGGAGGTAGATCAAGGCGACAAGAGCACGCTGATGTGGCGGGAGCTTGCAGCGGCGGTCACCCTCACGGGTGGCGATGAGCATGGTTACCCATTTGACCAGAGTTTGAGGCAGGTCGAGTGAGGGTCAGAATCGGGAACCAACGAGGCTCCTGCGATGATGATTTGAGATGTCGAACACCTCTCTCAACGGCACAGTAGCCTCCTGCGTTGCGGGGCACCGGACCGTCACCCGATCGGTGGCCACTCGGAAAGGGCTCAGTGCCCCACCGTTGTGCAGCTGCCAGCCGGGAAGGTGTTGACCGTGCGCGCGGCGGCCGACGCCTCCCTCGACTTGCTCCGTAACCCGAACACCATCCGCAGTTACGGAGTCGGGGTCGGCAGACCGCCGAGCGGCTCGGGGAAACCCGCCCGCTCGGGTCGGACGCGGAGGACGAGATGGGCGAGGCCCTGGAACTCCTGTGGGGCACCGCTGGGGTCAACACCTGGAGAGTTCGCCGGGGCGCGGTGCCGTCCTGGTTGGTGCGCGGAGTACGGCTACGACAGTCCGTCCGTCCCGGCCTGGACGAAGCGGCTGGCCCTGCCGGACTCGGAGACCCCGGGCCCGCTCAAAAATGGCTGTGGTCCGGCTCATCGCCCGCCGGGAGGTCCACCTGCGGGAGAGGACGCTGTGGCGGATGCTCTACGAGACGTGCGCCCACGCGGAGGAAGTCCTCGGCGTGAACATCGAGGACCTGGACCTCGCCGCCCGCCGCTGCCTGCTGAAGGCCAAGGGTGCCCGGATCAAGGGCCGGCGGCGCGGGCAGACACGGGAGGACTTCGTGGTCGAGACCGTCTACTGGGACGCGGGCACCGCCCGGCTCCTGTTCCGGCTGCTCAAGGGCCGCTCCCAAGGCCCGGTTTTCGTCACCCACCGACGCCCGGGGCGGGAAGGTCGTCAGCCCGCGCGATGTGTGCCGGGACACCGACATGGCCCGCCTCTCCTACGGCCAGGCCCGCGCCCTCCTCGATGAGCACACCCCCGTACGCGGGCCGGGGACCGGCTGGGACCTGCACGAGTATCGGCATTCTGAGTTGACCGAACTCGGTCTGCAAGGAGCCTCCCTACTGATGCTGAAGACAAGGTCCGGGCGTCAAGAAGCCGGAGAACGTCCGCCGCTACTTCAAGCCCTCCCACGAAGCGATCTCCGAGCTGACCATTCTCCTCGCGCCTGGTGACGCACGCCGCTGACCGGACGGCCCAGCGTCCGGCTGTCCGGGCGAGAACCGGGTACCGCCGAGATATGGGCCAGAGGGACAATCAGCAGATCTTGACCGCGGGAAGTCCCAGGTCACGGTGCTGGTCCGAGTCGGGGCATCACAGCCTCGACGCTCGGTGGCGATCGATCAAGTCTGGAGCCAGAGCTCCAACGCAAGGCGCAGGACGACCTTCACCACCTGCCACGCGATCCACCTGCTGGCAGCCTTCGCCGCATCGCGCCGCAGCTCCTTGTCGCGCCAGGCGGCCGTGAACTTGTTCATCGTGTCCCCTCCTTGAGGTCGACCCGTGCGGTCGATAGCCCCATGGAGTCGGTCGGATGTGCATCTCGTCGTCGGCTGAACCCCGCTGAACGGGGTGTTCAGCCAGGTCAGACCTGGTGGAATTGCCGTTCAGCGAACGTTCGGACTGAACAGGAGGGGCGCATGAGTGACACGCCGGCGGTTGATCGGCTCGCCACCGGGCTGAAGCAGCTCTTGGAAGTGACAGGCCTGTCACGGGGGCAGATCGAGAGCTACGGGAAAACACAGACGCCGCCAGTGAACCTCGGTAAGAGCAAGACCAGCCCGTGGTTCAACGGGAAGTCCGTGCCGGAGCCCGGACGGCCTTTCAACACCTTGGTTGGGTTGCTTGAGGACCGGGCCTTCCGAAAAGTCGGGCGTCCGAAGCAGGGGGTGGGCAGGTGGGAGCTGCTGCGCAAGGCGGCGTCTGAGGAGCGTCGCTTCCTGCCGTCGGGCTCGAACGACACTGCGCCTCCGCCGCAGACCGTCGTGAACGGCGCTTCTGCCGCACCGTCCGGTCCACCGTCTGACTCCGACCGGCTCAAGGCGGTCCGGTTGCTAGATCTGCTGCCTCCTGACGGGCCTTGGAATGCCTGGCTTCGCAAGGCAGCAGCTCTGTTCCGGGTTCCCCTCTGGGTGAGCCACGTCGTTTGTGACGCCTATGCGGGGCTGGAAGGTGACGTGTTCGACTACGTCGATCCGGCTATGCAAGAGGCCCACGAGGTCGTCCTGGTTCGTCTGCAGGCGTTCCACGACGAGCTGAACGGCATGCACGATGTCTCCGATGAAGGCCGACCGTTTCTGGAGATGAGCTACCCGGGCACCACAGCCGAGCGCAACGAGCTCAACCGGCAGGCATGCCAAGCCCGGGATGAGCTCCTGAGCGCGTATAGGATTCTGGTGAATCTGCTGAATGCCCGGGGTCTGCTTCCGTCTGGGAGCCCTGCCGCACAGGACGTCGGTTCCCCTGGCGGAGATGCTGGCAAGCCGGACATCGGCGTGGATCTGCTGGCCGGGTGCACGCTGGAGGCTGGCGGGATCATCAGCGTTCCCGTGGGGCTCGCAGGCCAGGAGGGGCGACAGGGCTTCTCCGAGCCGTATTACCTTGTTGTGCGGGCCGCCAACCGTGGTGTTCACGAGGTGCAGATTGAGGACGTACGCATCGAGGTCGACTACGGTGGCGAAGCCCCCGTGCTGCCGTACCTCTTCCCTCCCGTCGGGCCTGGACGGAAGGTCCAGCTGCCTTTCAGGCTGAGCAGCCATGCGGGTGGGCAGGTGCTTGCCAACGCGGCGGAACTAGGGCACGCGCTCGCCCGGGTTGCTCGGGAGCATCGGGCAGTTCCGCAGCGTGTGAGGCCCGTGGCGCGGATCGGGTCGGGCATTGACTACGAAGGAGCATGGATCGCGCTGGAGGATCTCAGCCCGTTTCTTCTGAAGGCACTGGGCGGGGCGCAAGGTAGTCGTTTGGGGGCGGGGCGTTGAGCAGGGAGAACACAGTTCCTGCTTCGTATCTGGCCCAGAAACCTGCCAGAGATCTGCGGTCGTGACCTGGGATTTTCCGCGTTCAACATCCACTGATGCCCCTTTGACCCGTTTCTCAGCGATACCGAGAACGCGCTCCCCGCTGCCCCGTCTGCTCGTTGTCCGGTAGTGGGGGGGCGTGCAGAAGGAGGACAGCGGTGGGACGGGACGCCAAGCAGGCCCGGCGGGACAAGCGCCGAGCAAGGAAGTTCTCGGCTTGGACGGACTGCAGCAGATCTTCCAGGCGGAGTTCGTCCGGGTCTCGGCCGCCTGAGACCGGGCGATCGACGCGGGGCTGATAACGGACGGTGCGGAGAAGAAGTACCACTTCACCCCTGACGGCGGGGTGCTATCCGTGGCTGAGGGCCGTAGCGGTCAGGTGCTGGTAAACGGCGGGTGACTGACGCATTCGGTGGCTGGGCGGCTGCGGGAGCAGATGCCGTTGTTCGTGCCGATGGTCACCATCTACGAGAACAACCAGCTCGCCGGACGTGGGGGTGAAACCCCAGCCGGGGTCCGGCTCCTGGCGGTGTGCGGCAAACACTGCGGTAGGTGTCATGGACGGGAGCGTACGCCCGGCAAACAACCGCGAACAGCCCCCGGACTCCGGCTCGGCCGCCCGTCAAGGTGGGGCCGGCCAGGCGCTGCTCTGCGCCGGGCGCACCGCCGTGCGTGCCGGGGGTGCTGCGCTCGCGGGGGCGGACCGGCGGGCCAGCAGTCAGCGCGGTTCACCAGGGGCGGAGCGTGGTGCGTAGTTCCTCCCACCGTTCGTGGCGGTGTTCGTCTTCGGGGTCGGGGCGGGTGCCGAGGGCGAGGACCTGGTCGGTGACGCGGTAGGTGAGGCGGTAGAGCAGGACGCGCGTGGCGCATTCGAGCCAGCGGTCGGTGTTCGGGCGGGTGGGGCCGGGCCAAGGACGGTTGTGAACCAGGCGGGCAGGAGCAGGCGGTTGCTGATCGCGTCGGCGAGTTTGCTGCGCAGTGCCAGGGTGAGGCGTTGCTCTGCGCGCTGTCCGGCGGCGATGGCCGGCTGCTTGTCCGCGGTCGCGGCCTGGTCCGCGGCGAGCGCCGCAGTTGCCGCGCGAGCCTCAGCGGTCTGTCGGGCGAGGGCCTGGCGCTCGGTGGACTCCCGGTCAATGAGCGAGCGCAGCCTGGTGCCTATCTTTTTGTGGGCCTGGGTGTTGTGGGTGGTGCCCAGCAGGGTGGCGACGAGGGCGACGGCTTCCTGGCGGGTGGCGTGGTGTTCGGCCTGGGCGGTGCGGAAGCGTTGTACCCGCCCTTGGTGGTGGGAGCGCAGGGTGGGGGTGAGGAGGGCGTCGGCGGCGTCCCAGCCGGATGCCATGGTGGCGGCCAGGGTGTGCTGGTCCTTGGTGAAGGTGTCCAGGTCTGCCGGGGGGATGTTCCCGGTGGCCATGATCTGGCCTTCCAGCAGCCGCACGTGCTGGGTGAGCCTCTTCACTGTCCGCTCTGCGGTGTCGACGCGGTCCTCGAGGTCGTCGACCCGGCCGTCGACTTCCTCGGTCGTGGTCTCCAGGCCGGAGACGTCGTCGCGCAGGGAGCGTAGTTCGTGGTCCAGGTCCTCGGTGTAGCCGAACCGGGACTTCAGCCGCTCGTGCTCGCCCTCCAGATCGTCCAGCCGGCTGTCGAGGCCGCTCACCTGCATGTCGATGGTGCGGACCCGCCGGTCGGTGGCCCGGAACTGGGCGTCCAGCGCTTCGCTCACTTCCCCGCCTCCTGCCCGTCCGCGGCGGCTACGGCCACGACGAACCAGCCGATCACCAGCACGGCGACGAGCCACGGCACCACCACGCCCAGAACGACCAGGGCGAGCAGCACCCCGAGCACGTGCAGAGCGAAGGAGGCGTTACGCCGGGCCAGGTGGTTGTTCACCGCCGCCTTGAGCGGCCAGCCGAAGAACGTGGCCAGCAGATACGGCACCACGAGGAAGTACCAGCCGCCCGCAGACCCCAGCAGATACATGGTGACGATCAAAGTGAAGGCCACCGAGCTCTGGATCCGCCAAGACCAGAAAATGATCCTCTCGCTGCGGGCCCGCTCCGGTTCGGCCAGGAGAGCCGGCATCTGCTTCTCATACGTCATCAGCGTCTGCGCGCTTTCCATCAGCGCGTCGAACGCCTCGTCCGGAACACCGTCACCGTGATCCTGGGTGACGGTACGGGCGTGCTGGTCAGCCACAGCACGGACCAGCTCCTGATGCCGCTGGTGCACTAGGTGCTCCGTCTGCGTTTCGCCCACCGGTCCCCCCTCGCTCCACGCCCGCCCCAGGTCTTCGGGGGACGAGCGGACCGAGTATCGCGAGAGCCTCACAGCCCCCGCTGGACCTTGGCGAAGGATGGCGTAAATCCCCCCACCGCTGCCGCGCTCCCCGGGTTGCCAGCGCAGACAAAGTCACGATGCCCCCGGCAGCCCACCCGACATCGCCCCCTGCTGTGGGCGTACCTACGCGTACCGGGTGTCGTTGAAGAAGGAGAAGGCAACGACGAGTCGGAGGGCTCCCGGCGTGCTTCCCGCTGGTTCCGCCCCTGCGTGCACCGATTGCTCGGGGCAGTCGCACTACGACCACATCCACACCGTCGACCGCCTCCCCCTGGCGTGCTACACCGACGAGCGCATCGTGCGGCGCGGCTACGTGGTGGAGTTCGCAGGGCAGGTGGGCATCGGGCTTCCTGCGAGCTGGGTGTTCTTCGCCGATCTGGAACCGGCTGTCGATTTCGGCCGCTCGCCCAGGATGTCGGGTTTGGATATCAGTTACTACGCGGTCTGTGAGGCGGCACGGGAGAACCGGTGGAGCGAGCGGGCGAACACTGATGTGGTGACCCTCTACGTCAAGCGCGGGTCGCATCTGCGTGACCACTCCACGGAATTGCCGCTTCTGAACCGATGGGTGCAGGCATGCCGCCCTGACTCCGACTTCTTCGAGGCGCCACCCGGGTAACACCCTGGCTGGGCCGGTGCCGTGACGGCCGGAGACGTCCGAGGCGCAGTTCAGGTGTGCAGCCAGGCTCGCCAGGTCTGCTCATCGGCCAGGGCGTGGGTGGGGACGCCGAGCTGTGCCAGCGCTCCGGGGTAGACCCGTTCGTAGGCCTGGTTGTAGGCGGTGACGAAGGCGTCGTTACCGAGGAGCCATGGTGCGGGGGCGAAGTCGATGTGCAGGGTGGCGAACTCTCCCTGGTAGCTGACGGTGCCGTGCACCAGGCCTCGTTCGATCAGCAGATGCCATCCCTCGGCTACACGCTTGGCCTCGGCTACGCCCTTGGACGTGTCGATGACGGACGTGACGTCGATCCGGCTCGGTGCGATGCGGGCGGTGAGGTGGGCGAACAGGAACGGCAGGCCAAGAATCTTGAACAGGTGAGTACGGTGTGCTCCACCGCTGGAGACGGTGTAGAGCGGGCCGGCCGGACCGTTGATGACGGTCAGGTCGACCGATCCGCCGGCCAGCAGGTGGTGGCGCAGGAAGCCGGGCAGGTCGCCCGGGTCGGTGGCCAGCAGTTCACTCGCGGCGCGTGAGACCCACCCCGCTCCCCGCAGTTCTTCGGCACGGTCGAAGACGCCCCATATCGGGTCGATGCCGGAGACGACGGCCGGGGTGGAGACCCAGCCCGCGCTGGTACTCGTCGCCCAGTAGGGCCAGGTCCCCCGATACAGGCTGAAGCTGGGGGCGGGCGGCGCGACAAGCTGCAGCTCCTCCGCGGCACTGTGAACACGCTCGGCCACCGCTTCGGCAGGCCACTGCTGTCGTAACCCGTTCAGGGCCGCGACAACGCCGGCGAGAGCAGCTGAATCGGCGTCGAAGGCCGCCGCCCGGTCGGTATAGGAAGTCCCGGCCGTATGACGGTCAGTGACCCGGTGCTCGGGCCGCTCGTCCACCACCACGACCCTGGCCCGTGGCCGGTGACAACTGGTCGCCTCGAACGGCTGCAGGAACTGCTCCACAGCTTCGGGAGCCGCCGCGTAGCCCCGCACCACGCGCCCGTCCTCACTCCGGGCCGTCACCTGGCCTTGATGCCACGTGGCCTGCCACCGATCACCGGCCACCGTGAGCCGGCTACTGCGCCGGGCCAGCTCACGCCGCAGCTGACACAGATCACCACGCCTCCTCGCCCGGTCGACCAGTGAGGGAGCGGGCTTGAGCACACCGGCCAGGAGCTCCTCGTCGACGGGATTCTGCCCGTCGTCTCGATGCAGTTCCTCCAGGAGGACCGCCGTGCGCTTCAGCTGCCAAGCCAGGGCATCGGCCCCGCTGCGCAGCTCCTCGCCGTCAAGCCAGGCGTCGACGGCGACTTCGGCGTGACGCCCGGCGTCCTCGACCAGCCGTTGCAGTGTCCGCAACTCGCTGCCTGCGTCATGCCAGGCATAGCCCGCCCGGCTGAGCTTGTCCCTCTTCCCGAGGGCCAGCAGCTCGCCGGCCACTCGGGTGCGCTCCGTCGGCGGATGGTGCCTGAGGCGGCGTAGCACCAGCGATACAGCGGCGGTGAGCGTGCGCCGGGTGAGGTGCGGCTTCCGCTTCCTTCCGTTCCTTCGTACGCACGGGCTGTGAGGCGGTGCTTCGCACCGAGGACACGTCAGGTCCTCCGCCGCTGCGATCACGGGGTCAGGTCCAGCACTCGGACCGGTTTGCTTGCCCACCGGTGCGGGGCGGTGGTGGCGATGACCGCTCCGTCGGGGCGGTCGGCGGTGGGCTGGGCGGCGTACTGGCTGTGGGCGGTGGCCCAGGTCTGCTGCTGGGCGATGGCCAGGGCGGCGGCCAGGTCGAGGTCCAGGACGGTGACGCCGGGCAGGGAGGCCAGGTGTTCGGCGGTGCCGGGGCGGGTCCGGTCGGCTTCGACGAGAGCGCAGGCCGGGGCGTATAAGAACCATCCCGGTTCCACATGGGCGCGATGGATGAGGCGGGAGGTCAGGACGTTGCCCTGTCCCGCCGCTGTCATCGCGGTGTCGTCCAGGACGATGTGCAGGGTGTCGGTCACCGGCCGGCCACCTGGGCCAGGCGCCGGTCCAGCTCGTGGTCCAGGTCGTCCTGCTCGGCGGGAGTAGGGGCGTAGCCGTTCCACTCCTCCAGGGCAGCCCGTGCCCGCTCCGCCCGTTCGGCCTTGTCGCCCGGTGGTGCTCTTGTGCTCAACCCCGCCCTCGTGCCTCACTATCTGTGATCAATTGGATACGGTGAAGTCGGGGGTTGCGATGTCGTCAGGCACGAGCGGAGAGTACTGGGCGGACAAGGCATTGCCCAGTGTGTTCAAGCACGACCTGCTGCGGCGGTATCTGCCGCAGTTCGGCGGGATGACGGGCACGCAGTCCCACGACAAGCGGGTGGTCTACCTGGACGGGTACGCGGGCGAGGGCCGCTACGAGAACGGTCAGCCGGCCTCGGGCGAGATCGCCCTGCGCGTGGCCTCACATCTGCGGGCCAAGGCGGGGCTCACCCTGGAGTGCTTCTTCTCGGAAGCGCAGGCGAAGTCGCATGACCGGCTGAGCGAAGTGGTCCAGCAGTACCGGTCCAGAGGGGTCCGGGCGCATGCCCACCGCGGAGAGGTCGACAGCGTCCTGGACCAGGTCGTCGAACGGGCGGTACGCGAGCCGCTGTTCCTGTTCCTGGACCCGTGCGGGCTCGTCCTGCCGCAGGACCGCCTGGTGGAGGTGCTCGCCCGCAAGCGCCCGCAGAAACGGCCGGCGACGGAGCTGCTGATGAACTTCAGCATGATGGCGGTGTGGCGCCTGGGCGGCCACGTCCGCTCCCCTAAGGGAAATGAGCGGTCGCTGCAGCGGTTCGACGACGTGTGCGGCGGGACCTGGTGGCGGGAGTACTTCGCCGACGCGGTCGCCTCCCGCGGCAGGAACGGTGCGGCCGAGGACGCCATCGAAGCGGTGGCGGCCGAGTACGCCCGCCGGCTGGAGCAGCGCACCGGCATGGTGGTGCAGTCGGTTCCGGTATCGCACTCGCCGCGCCAGCGCGCCGTCTACCGGCTGGTGTTCGCGACCCGCAGCCCGTACGGCCTATGGGTGTTCGGCGACGCCGTGGCCCGGGCGAGGGCCGAGTGGTGGAAAGAGCTGGAGGAGCGCGAGGAGGACGCCCTGTTCTCCCTGGCCCCGGACCCGAAGGAAGTCGAGGCGAAAGCCCTGCCGGAGATCGCGGCCAACCTGGAGAAGCTGCTGATCCGGTCCCGGCGCCAGGTGAAGCTCGTCGACCACACGCTGGAGATTTTCGGGTCCTTCTACGGGCAGGTGACCGAAAAGGTGGCCCGCCAGGCGGTGCGGCTCCTGCACGAACAGGGCAAGACGCCCAGCAATGGGGTCGGCGTAAAACGGACCCGGGAAATCACCGTCGCCCCCGGCTCTCTCCTGGTCTGACGCACGTGTGGCCAGGCCCCTGCTCTCCCGGGGCCCGGCCACACGTTGCACGTACGGGGTCAGGCCGGGACGAGCAGCGGCATCTGGTCCCAGGTCCGGCCCTCCAGGAGGCGGCCGCCGGCCTTCGGGGTGCGCCCGCCCCACTGCTTGAAGAAGAAGGCCACATCCGCCTTCTGACAGGTGTCGCGGATCTGCGTCACCCATGCCTCGTCCAGCATCCGGTGGCTGGGCCCGGACTCGCCGCCGGCGATGACCCAGTGGATCCCGTCCAGGTCGAGGCCGGGCAGCGGGCCCAGCAGCGGCTCGCAGGACAGGAACCGCACGGCGGCGGGCACCTGGCGCAGGTCGTCGATACGCGGCAGCTCGGCCTCGGACTCGACGGAGACGCCCATCCAGAGGTTCGCCGGCCAGTCCAGCTTCGGCGCGATCTGGCGCAGCCGCCGCGCCCGCTTCGTCAGTACCTGGTAGGTGTGCTGCGGAGTATCGGCCATGACCTGGAATACCTGGCGCACGAAAGCCAGCGGGACGCGGGCGTGGAACAGGTCCGACATCGAGTTGACGAACACTACCCGCGGCGCCTTCCACCCGTACGGGACGTCCAACGCGTCCGGGTGAAGCGTCACATCGAACCCGGGTCCGGATGTCCGCGGGTCCCCGTCGTTCTGATACTTCGCCGCGCCCATCGCCTTGAGCCGTTTCGCCAGCGCCAGGGCATAGCAGTTGTCGCAGCCGACCGATACCCTGTCGCACCCGGTCGTGGGGTTCCAGGTCGCCTCGGTCCACTCGATGGCGCTGCGGTCACTCACCGGTTTCCTCCTGCCGTGCACGACTCCCGCGCCGTCGCAATACCAACGACGCGCTGTGGTGCCCAACGATGCCCGCTCGCCCGGGGATTCGGGCTGCGCGCCTCGATATTCGTAAGCTTCCGGTCACCTTTTGTAACATCAGCATTCGAACCTCCATTCGGGAATCTAGTAGCCGGGCCCAGCGTCGTCGACACCGGCACACCCCCCGGCGGCCCCAGGTCCGGCACGGCGAGGACAGCGCGACCCGAAACCCGGCCGAAGACCAGCCGTTGCGCAGGCATGGCACGCAGACAACCAGACCCGACCGCCCGCAGGACTCGTGAGGCGGCCCGCCCGGCGGCAGCCGCGCAGCGCATCGGGCCTCGCCCTCCCAGAACACCGCGCTTCCGGCCGCCGAAGCTCCTGTTCGACCTGGAGCCACCCGACGCCATGGACGCGTCGGCACCTAACCTCACGCCGTACGGTCCAGACGTCGGGGCGATGGTGGCCAGTCCAGCGCGTTCGGCGGCGAGGCGTTGCAGGGCCCGTGTCCGGGATGCGTCGCTGGGGCGCGCCTGCTGTTGGGCGGCCGCTTTGGCGCGGAGTTCCTCGAGAGCCTGGCGGCCGTCGGCGAAGTTCTTCTTTGGCTTCCGGAGCTGGTCATGGAGGTGCCGTTCGGCGGTCGCCTGTACCTCGGTGGTCAACTGGCCGACTGCGGCTGGTGGGGTGTGCCGAATTCGCTGTCGGTGTACCAGCCGAGACGAGGCGCAGGAGGGAACGGTCCCGTGCCCTTGCCTTCACAGCTAGCGCCGCCGCCCTCGTCCGTGGGTGTGGCCCAGATCCCGGGCCAGCGTGGGTGGCGGGAGGTGATGGGGTTCTCGCACTCGGCGCACAGGACGGCGGGGATTCCATGGTGGCGCAGCAGTCGGGTGAAGCCGTCCAGGCTGATCTCGTCGACGTGGTCGTAGTGGCCTGACCAGTCTCCGATGGCAATTGAGCTGTTCCACAGGGCGATGTCGAGGGTGTCTTCCCAGGTGGTCTCGGGGGTCACGGGGTGCAGGATGCGCCAGCCGAAGAGCGGGATGCCCGCTCCGTACGGTTCCGGGGCGTCGCAGAACGCTTCTGGGACGAGGGCGGTGTAGTCGTCGTCGTCGCGGCCTTCCCTGATCTCTGCTTCCAGGTGCGGCCGGAGCGCTCCTTGCAACCGGTCCAGGGCACTGAGGATGTTCTTCTTGAGCGCTGGACGCTCGCCGTCGGGGGTTTCGTGCCAGGCGCACAGGATCGCGCCTTCCTGGGTGGTGCCCAGGAAGACGGCCTGCTCGACTGCCGCAGTGCCGTCGTCAGACGCCAGGATGCGGTGGCGCATGCGTGAGCCGTCGATGCATCCGACCCATTCCCACCGTTTGTCTTCCCGTACCGCCGCAGCAGCGTCGGCTGGGCTTGCGAACTGTTCCCGGAAGGCGGACGTGGGAAAGTCTTCGTCCACGGGGAAGTTCTCGTCGTCGCAGCACTCGGCATCGCAATCCGGGACGTCCGCAAGCTGGGCGGGCAGCAAGGCACGTGACATCACGGTGGCGGCCGAGCCTCGGGACGTCTTGCGGTTCTTCTTACGCTTCTTCGGCACTGCCCGTCCTCTTCTCTCTGGCGCCTTCGTTCAGTACAACGACGCTGGCCCGTCTTGGGAATTCAGCTCTCTGCCTCAGAGATCTTCTCGCCTCTGTGGTCTTCGTTCACGCCGTACGGTCCAGCCGCTGCGGCGCGTCCGCCGCCGGGGTGATGGTGGCCAGCCCGGCCCGTTCGGCGGCCAGACGTTGCAGGGCCCGTGCCCGGGACGTGTCGCTGGGGCGCACCTGCTGCTGGGCGGCAGCTTTCGCGCGGAGCTCCTCGAGGGCCTGGCGGCCGTCGGCGAAGTGCTCCTCCGGTTCCCGGAGCCGTTCCCGGAGCTGCCGTTCGGCCGCCTTCTGGATCTGTGGGTTGGAGTGCTGCCGGGTGGTGGCCCAGGTGGCGCGGTGGGCGGCGATGGCCTCGCGGTAGCCGTCCGGCGTCTCTTGCCGGGCAGGCAGCTCGCCGGATACGGCAACAGGTTGCGGAGTGGCAGCGGACGCAGGTGTCCGGGCATCGCTGGGCGGGGTGAGTGCGGCGGGGCGCAGGATCTCCAGGTGCCGGACGGTGTCCGGGCCGACCGAGGCGTTGACCTTGGCGGTGATCTGCTTCTGGTGGAGGGTTAGCTGGGTGCGGTAGGCGGGGGTGGCGGGGCGCAGGTGCAGGGTGCGGGTGGTGGTGTCGAAGTGGACGGCGTTGACCTTCCCGGTGAGCTCGGGGGCGATGGCCGGCCACTGGTCGATGACGCTGTCCGCCGTCGCGGCCGCGGCCGCCGGAGAGGCCCAGCCGCGCTCAGCGATCATCCGGGACAGGGCGTCGGCGAAGGGCAGCGGTTCGCGGCCGCCGCTGCGCTGGGTGCGGGTGGTCGTGGTCCGGGTGCGCTTGGGCTGGGGTGTGATCTTCGCGGCGGCGCGGGCGGTCTGGAGGGCGATGCGGGCCAGGTCGGCGCCGCTCGCGGTGGTGGTTTCGTTCATGCCGGGGCTCCCGTCCCGCTGTTGAGGAAGGCGGCCATGGTGGCGGCCGCGCTGTGGTCGGTGAGGTCGTCCAGGCCGAGTTCGGCCTGGCGGGCGGAGTGCTTGGCGAGGCCTTCGGCGAGGCCGTGCATCACGTTGCGCACCAGGTCGGGGCTGGGGGCGGCGAGCGGGCCGGAGGCTGCCTGCTCGTCCCAGCCCTCGGCCATCTCTGCTGCTGCCGTCTGGTGCTCAGCGGTGGCCTGCTGGGCCAGGCGGGAGCAGATGTAGGCGGCGGGCCGGGCCGGGCGCCAGGTCAGGTGCCAGGAGTGGAGCTCCGCTGTGATCGTCGGCCAGTCCCACCCGGCGTCCGTGAACGGCCGAAGCGCGACTTCCAGCTCCCGCTGGCTGGCCCGCTGGGTCCAGGTGACCCGGGGCCTGACCTGCTGGATGATGCCGATCGCCCGCTGCGTCTGGCCCGCTGTACGGCGGCTCCCGTCCGGGTTGTAGCTGATCTTGAAGAAGGGGCGGGGAGAGGTTCGGCAGGTCGCGCGCTCGCGCGAGGTGTCTTTACAACCACCATCAACCTGAACTGCAGGTGCTCGGTGGTAACGACCAGGAGAATGGGGCTCACGCGGCTGCGAGCTGCGGTTATCCACAGCCGGGTTATCCACAGGGCGGGCCGTGCGGACCCGGGCACCACGCCGACCGGAGGGCCGCTGCCGGTCCGTACGCCGCCGGCCCTGGTGCCGGGCCTCGCTGCGCACCGTCGCCTGCGCGACCGCACGCTCCCGCCCGGCCTCGGTCACCCCGCACACCCGGCCCTCGTAGCCCGTCCCGGTCAGCCGGTGACCCATCGCCTCGTCGAACACGGCCGGAATGACCGCACCGTAGATCGTTGCCGTCGCCATGTACGGCTCCCCCGGTGACGCCAGGTTGCGCTTGCTGCCGTGGACCAGCCACACCAGCGCGCCCAGCTCGCGCAGCACCTTCACGTGCCGCTTCACCGTCGCCTCCGACGTATCAGTCCGCCGGGCCGCGCCCGCCAGGTCGTAGACGACGATCCCGCGCCGGTAGTCCATCCGGGCCGCGAGATCCCGAGCGACCACGAGCGTCGTCGGACCGGCACCGTCATGCAGCCCGGCAGCCACCAGCCACACCACCGCACGCAGCCACGCCCGCGGCTCAGCCCGCCGCGACCGCGTCCAGACGATGTCCTGCTCCCGGCCCACCACACGGGCATGCCGCACCTCCGGCGAGCCCGCCTCGGGCGCCTTCGGCAGCACCTCATTCCGCTGCCCGGGAATCTCTCCCCGCAGCTCGTCGACCGAGTTGTCGACGTCCTCACGCAGGGGGTGGTCCAGCACGGCGGCTGACGCCGCGCCCGCGCTCACAGGGCACCACCGCTATACCGGGTGACTGACCGGTATGCCGTCGAACTCGAAACGGACATGGGTCGGCTTTTCATAAACCGGGAGATCGGGCACTATGACGTTGACCAGCTTTCAGATGCGCGGACATACCAGAGCCCTCGGGCCCGGTCTGGATGTGCAGATGAGGTTGGACACCGATCAGGCGAGTGGGGATCACCTCTCTTCCTTCGTTTGGCCGGTGAACCGCGAAGCCCCTGTGGTGGGCCGTCCAGCAGGGCATCAACCCGCTTCAGGCGGTCCGGGTCGGACATAGCGCAGGCTCCCATGATCGATGGATCTCCGAAACATACACCATTTGATCTAGAGTGGGGGTGCGCTGCTGCCGTGAACGGCGATGCGCCCGACGCCCGGTAGGGTCCGGGACCGTGCACCGACTCGCGCTTTTCGATCTGGACGGCACGCTGACCGACCGACAGGCGGCGCTCAGCGACGCGTTGACCTGCCTGTGCCGCTCCCGCGCGCTCTCCCCAGACGCCGAGCGGTGGCTGCGCATCGAGCTGGCCGACCGCGCGACCGTCAACGACTTCGCCCGGCTGCGGAATGCCTTCACCCTGAAGGCGTCGGCTGCGGACCTGTGGGAGGAGTACGTCGACCTCATGTCGTCCGCCGTCACTTGCCGCCCCGAGGTCATCGAGGGCTTGGTCCGCCTGCGCGCGGCTGCCTGGACGATCGGCATCATCACCAACGGGGCCGGTGACATCCAGCGCGCCAAACTCGCCGCGACCGGCCTCGACGTCCTGGTCGACGGCCTTGCGGTCTCGGGCGACCTGGAGGTCCGCAAGCCGGACCTGCGCCTCTTCCAACTCGCAGCCGCCCGTTGCGGCGCGAACCTCGCGGATGGCGGCTGGATGGTCGGTGACAACCCGACCGGAGACATCGGCGGTGGCCACCAGGCTGGCCTGCGCACCATCTGGCTGCGCGGACGCCCCTGGCCTGACGGACTTCCCGCCGCGCACCACGTCGTCGACGACGTCACCGACGCCATCACCATCCTGCTCAACGAGAACTCGGAGTAGCACTGTGGACCAGCCGACTGTCGGTATCCTCCACCCCGGCAGCATGGGCGCCGCCGTCGCCGCCTGCGCCGCGACCAACGCGACCGCAGTCCTCTGGTGCGAGACGGGGCGCAGCACCGCGTCGGCGGCGCGCGCCGCCGAGTTCGGCCTGACACCGGTGGTCGCGTTGGCCGAACTGCTTGACCGCAGCGACATTGTCATCAGCCTCTGCCCGCCGGCCTTTGCCGAGGACCTGGCCCGCGACGTCGCCGAGCACCGCTTCGCCGGGGTGTACGTGGAGGCGAACGCCATCAATCCCACGCGCGTGCAGCGAATCGCCGCCCTGCTCGCACCGACCGCGACCGTCGTGGACGGCGGCGTAGTCGGTTCCCCGCCGGTCGGAGGCAAGGCGCCGACCCTGTATCTGTCCGGGCCCGCTGACGCGACCGCCCGCATCGAGGCGCTGTTCACGGACACCGCCGTCCAGACTTCGGTGCTGGGCACGGAGGTGGGGAAGGCGTCCGCGCTGAAGCTGTCGTACGCCAGCTTCCAGAAGACCTCGCGGGTGCTGGTGGCGCTTGCGGTCGGGATGGCGCGCGAGCACGGCGTCGACCAGGAGCTCATCGAGGTCGCCTCACGGCGCACCGACTCGTACCTGTCCGAGCCGCAGTACGTCGCCAAGACCGCAGCCCGCGCCTGGCGCTGGGGGCCGGAGCTCGAGGAAGCCGCCGACGCCCTCGCGGCCGCCGGCCTTCCCCCGGAGATGCTGCGCGCGGCCGCGTCCACGCTGGCACGGTGGCATGAGGTCAAGGACGACAGCGCGCTCACGCTCACCGACGCCCTAGACCGACTCGCCCACCCGTAGCCCACGGTCATACCGACGCCGCCCCCGCCCGCTGCGCCAGCAGCTGGTCGATGAGTCGAGCCGCGTCCTGCGGGGCCGCCGCCGTGGTGTCCACGGTCAGGTCCCAGGTCGCACCGGGGTGCGCGTCCAGGTCTGCACGGGTCGCGTCCCACGCCGCCAGGCGTGCTGCGGTGTCGCTGTCGCCGCGCCCCGCCGACCGCTGCGCGGTCACCTCGCGCGGGCACCACAGCAGCACCACCGACCAGTCGGCCGGGTAGCCGTCGACCAGCGCGCGAATGCCGTCGATCTGCCCGAGGTGCATCACCGGCACCCCGGCCGCGAACGCCGCGTCGACGCCAGGCCGGTCGATCGCGTACGTGTTGCCATACCGGGAGTTCGCGTAGACGACGTCGCCTACGGACTCCAGCTCGTGCAGCTGCTCGGGTGTGCCCATTCGGTAGCCGGTGGCCTTACCCGTCCCCACCTTGAGCCGCGCGAACTGCGCGTACTTCGGGTCCAGCTCGGTGAGCGCGGTGGTGACAGTGTCCTTGCCTGATGCCGGCGGGCCGTACAGGATCACGCCCAGTTTCGGGGTCACGTGTACATCGCTCCCATCGCCTGCCGGGCCTGGTCTGCGAGCGTCACCGCTGTGCCCAGCCGGTTGTCCACCACCAGGTGCGGCACCGCAGGGCGCAGGTCTAGGTCGATGGTCGCTATGTACTCGTCCCAGCGCGCCAGCTTCCACGCATCGCGGGCCGCGGACCGGAATCCGATGTATTCGCGCATCGATTCTTCGTCGCAACGCACCCACACGGGGAAGACGTCGACGCCCATGGAGCCGGCCCGGTTGGTCAGGCGCTGCATCCAGGCCGGGTCGGTCATCTCCGCAATGAACGGCGCGGTGAGCACGGTGGAGATGCCGCACCTGATGTTGGCCATGGCCGACTGCATCAGGCAGTCGTACTCCACCGGCCGGACTTGCTCGCGGTAGAGGTCGGTGTGCCTGTCGTTCGCGTCGCCGCCCAGGGCGACGAGGAGGCGCTCAACGAGCGGGCGGGTGAGCGGGTCCTTGTCGAGCAGCGGCCAGCCGGTGAGCTGGACGAAAAAGCGGGCGAGCTCGGTCTTTCCACTGCCGGCGAAGCCGCCGACCAGGATGAGCACCGGACGGTGAGGGTCTCCGCCCGTGTGCCGACGCTTCCACGCATCGATGATCCGCTGCTGCAGGTCGAAGTGGTCAGCCTCGTCCGAGCCCGGCGCGATGCGGTGGATAGCGCGCTCAACAGCCAGGACGTGTGATCCGTTAAGGCGGTCGTCCAGCGGCGTGAGCTTGAAGGAGGACTCCTCACCGGGCAGGGCCGTACGGAATCCCAAGTCAGGTTCAGTGGCCCGGTAGAGGAGGCAGTAGGCCCGCCGGTAGTGGGGGCCGGGGAAGACCTCGCCCTGCTCGTGCTGCCACAGGGTCTGAGGATTTGCGGCGGGGATGCCCTTGAGCTTCGCTTGCTCGGCAACCGCCCGAAGACGCTCGCCAGCCTTCTCCAGGGTCAGGCCGTGGGCCTCACGCTGCTCCCGGAGCCGGTCTGGCCTCCACCCTGCTCGCTGCTTCCCCACCCTCTGCTCCTCCGTCATCGTCATGGCCGCGAGCCTAGAGCTCACGCTCCAAATCCCATGTGTACGTAGATGTTGAAAACCCGTGAACACGGGTGTGCACGAGCTTCGACAAGGCTTTGTGATGTTGCGGAGCGGCGCTCGCGAGTGTGATGGCCCCCACAAGACGACCAGTCATCAGGGGGCACGACATGGACGAGCTGAGCCGCTTAGGCATCGAACGCGTACTCCAGCACGTAGGCCGCGCTGTCCATGGTCATCTCGTTCACTTCGACGGCCTCAAGCCCGGCGTCGAAGGCGGTGCGACACAGCTTGATGACCGGACGCTCCAGGGGCATGGCCAGCCCTTTGGCCTCCCCAGCGATGGGCAGGCGGCACCGGATCTCTTCGCGGAAGTGAGCGGGCGCGTGCCCGAGCTCAGCGAGCCGGGCGTACGTGCCGCCCTCGCCGGTGTCTACGCGCATGATCGCTGTGCCTTCGGCCAGGCTGAGAGGCAGGTACGAGGTAGCGAGCATGACGGGCCTGTCAGCCAGCACGAAGCGTCGGGACCGAGCGCAGAGGAGTTCGCCCTCCTCAATGTCCAGCATTCGGGCGATGTGTGCGGGCGCGGCCACGGTGTCCACGCGGACATCGATCGTGACCGGGCGTTCCTCGTCGGCGGACCAGATGGACTTGCCAGCGCCCCACTGCTCGCGTGCGAGCCGCTGGATGCCGTGACGCCGGATCGGGCGGAACTCGATGACTCGAGCGCCGGCACCCTTCTTCGTCTCCACCAAGCCTTCGATCCGCAGGATCTTCAGCGCCTGGCGGGCGGTAAGCACAGCGACCTCGTACTTGGCGGCAAGTGCGCTCTCCCCCGGCAGCCGATCGCCGGGGCCGTACGCGCCGGACTCGATCGCCGCTTTCAGGTCGTCGGCAATCCGCTGGTACTTGGGCCGCTGTTCGCCCGTGTCCTTCGCCATGCATCTCCCTACCTCGTTAGCGATCCTACGGCCGCTGGCTATCGAGGAACCGGCAGGGCACCCCGGTGTGTGAGGCAGCCACCGGGCGAGCGTACCTCGTTAACGTACTTCTTGACATCGTTAACGAGGATAGGTGTACTGAAGACGCACCGAACCTCGGTAACGAGGTCGGGGCGGGCGCCGAAGAGGTGCTGCTTCGCCCTGCCCACACGCCATCGGGACGCCTCCCGAGCTCAGCACCTCCGAAGGGAGCACCACCTCATGAACACCACCAGCCGCCCCGCCGCCAGCCTTACCACCGAGACCTTCGACGCGGAGACGCTCGCGCTCCTGGAGGCCGTCGAAGTGCCGCTCCCCGACTTCGCCGACCTCGACCTGGACGTCGCCTTCGGTACACCGCTGGAGATGTACGAGGCCGGCCCCCTCCCCCACGAGCGGCTGGACGGCCTGGACATCACCGCCGCCATCGCCGCGATCGAGGCCCGCGAGAACCGCATGCTCGCCGCCCGCGACATCGTCGCCGTCGATCCGACCACCACCGAGTTGGTGCGCGAGCGCCTGGTCGACGTCCTTCTCCCCTACGCCGAGCAGCTGCGCATCACGCCGCCCGTCACCGCCACGGAGCCCATGCCGCTCGCGGCCTAGCTCCAGCCGGGTCTTCACGGACCCGGCTCCCCCACCCGGACGCCGTCTAGCACGCGGCCGGATGAGGGAGCCGGAACCTCGGTCCCCTGCACCACCCACAACCGAAGAGCACTACCGCAGAGAGCTATGTGGATGCCCGCCTCAACTGGCGGGATGCCGGGTGACGAACGACGAGGTCCCCGTGCCGGCCCTTTGCGCGCACCACCCACAGCAGTTGCGCTGCCCCCTCTCCACGGCCCCTCGTACGCCCGTGGCGGGCGGAGAACGCAACCAAGTCCGGACCCGAGCTTCTTTCTTGTTGACCAGGGAGTTCCTGATGCGTCCCAGCCGTCGGCCTGCCCTCAAGGCGAGCGAGATCCCGCCCCAGAACCTCAACCTCCGCGAGGGCGAGCGCCAGTCGATCGTCTGTCCCGACTGCGACTCGTGGCACCCGCTCTACCGCAAGATGATCAAAACCCACCACCTGGACCGCGAGGTCCGCGGCGGCCGCGCTCCCCGCTGCCCCGGCAGCGCGCAGCTGATCGACATGGACATCAGCGTCGAGCAGTGGGGCGAGAGGATGCTCGCCGCCGACAGCACGGCGACAGGCCGCCGCTCCGCCCGCCAGCACTACAAGCCGCTGGCGCAGCCGCCCACCCCGATCTACCGCCTCGCTGACCGGGGACTGCAGGGCACGCCGACCCTGCACCGCCTGCTCCCGCTGCTGCAGCGCGCTCGCCACGCCGTCGACCAGCACCGTGCCGCCTGCTCCTGCTGCACGGCTGGCGGACGGTGCGAGACGGGCCGCGCCCTAGAGGTCCGCGCCGCTGAGACCCAGGCGTCCTGCACGATCGCCCGCGAGCAGCTGAAGCACCAGGAGCGCCAGCGGGGCGGTCGCGCGGCCGCTCCGAAGCGTGAGGCCGGGTGGGCCGCCGTACTCCCGGCGGTGCAGGATGCCGACACCCGCCGTGCGGTCGTTCCCGTTCCTCCCGCCCGGCCCGAGGCGCCCGCCCAGGCCGAGGCCCCCAGCGTGCCGACGGAGCCGTACGACTTCGAGGCCTTCGACCGGCGGCAGGCCGAGCTGGGCATGCAGTACGCGCAGCGGAAGACCACGGCGACTCTGCCCGCCTGACCTTGCGACGAACGACCGAGGCCCCGGCCGACCCATCACAGGGTCGGCCGGGGCCTCGGCTGCTCGACGCAGTCGACTCCCCAAATGGGGAGTGATCGCGACAGCCCTTGGGATTACGGCCCTCGGACTGTCCAGGACCTGAATCGGAGGACCTGATGCAGCTCAGCATGACACGCACGATCCCGACTCCGTCGTTCGGTATCTACGACGACATGACCGAGGACGACAACAACCGCGGACCGGAGCGCGACGAGACCGAACAGTTCCGCCAGCTCGTGCAGCAGCTCGTGGATGACGGCGACGACCGTGCCGCCGGGGCAGGCCGCCGGGCGCGGCGCACGCTCCAGGAAATGGCCCCCGGCTACGACCGTCAGCCGGTGCTGATCCTGCACCGGCCGGTGATGGGCCAGTGCCCGCTCTGCTTGCGGTGGAACTGCGGCGGGCACGACTGCCCGCCCGCCGTCACCGCGACCAGGCCGGAGTGCAAGGACCTCTCCGACCAGCAGGAGCGCGAGGACCTCTCGCGCAAGGTTGGCGAGGCCAACAAGCGCAGCGAGTCTCGCCCGAAGTAGGTGCCGCTCATACGCGCCGCCCGGACCGCGCAGCACCTCGCGGTCCGGGCCCTCACCGCGCACGGCCTGGCCCACCCGCTCACCCTCGCGCTCCTGGCGGCCGCCTCCACGACGGCCGCCAGGGCGTGGGAGGCCGGCCACCGCGTGACGGACATCCACCCCGCCAACACCGTGAGCAGCCCGGGAGCCAACTCCCCGGCCTGCTCCGCACACACCCTCCGGAGCCCTTGATGCAGAGCACCATCGTCAACGCCGTCTACGCGCCCTCCGCGAACCTGCCGGTCAACACCAACTGGCGGGTCAGCGCGGTGTGCCGGGACGAGGACCCCGACCTTTTCTTCCCTATCGGCACCACCGGCCCGGCCATCGCCCAGGCCGAGGAAGCCAAGGCCGTGTGCCGTACCTGCCCGGTCATGGAGGCCTGCCTGGACTGGGCGCTGGAGTCCGGCCAGGACCACGGCGTGTGGGGCGGCACCGACGAGGAAGACCGGCGCCGGATCCACCGGCGGGCCGCTCGCCTCCGCCTCAAGGAGCAGCGGGCCGCCGCGTGACGAAGCGCAGCCTGTACGACCTCTACATGGACGCCGCAGCGGCGGTCCGGCAGCACGACGCCACCTGCACCACGTGCTCGCCGGACCGCCGCTGCACCACCGGCCGCCGCCTGTACGGCGAGCTCGTCCGGCTCCAGGACGACTACCTCGCCCAGCAGAAGACGAAGCGCGCCTGACCGCACCACGGGACAGGATCCCAACTCCTCTCCCGCCCCACGCTGAACGCTCGCACCGGCCGCCCGCACCACGGGCCGCCGGCCCTTTCGCACGCCTCCAGCCCGGGACACTCCCGGGACCGCTTCCCTCCTCGAGGAGAGCCCCATGGAAAGCAGCCACCCCACCACCCCGACCACCACCACGGTGCTGCCGGACTCGCTGTGCCAGCACACCCCCAGGTGCCCGAGCGCCGACAGCCCCGACCGGGAGGCCGCGAAGGTGGTGGCTGCCCGCCCGGAGCAGGGCTGGAGCCTTTTGTGCAACGCGTTGCTGCTCTGGGAGGACACCGGAGCGCTGCTCCCCGACGGCCAGGTCGTTGCCCCGCACCGGCCCACCGACAGCGTCGACGGGGCCCTGCTCCTCCGGTTCACGGACACCGGCACGTTCATCGGGGGCACGACCCGCAGCGGCAAGACCAACACGGCCGCGCTCCACGCGGCGATGGCGACCGGCGCCTCGCGGCCGGCCTGACCCTCTCGGTATCCGAGCCGCCCCGCGTTTCGTCCCCACGCACTCTGCGTTTCGCCTCCGCCCGACAGCGTTTCGGGAGCACCGGCCGCCCGCCTCCGGGCACCGGTGTTCCCGCCGCGCTGGACCCGGCGGAGACGGAACTCCGGGCTGCGGCCGGTGAGCCGCACGGCCCCTGTTTCGGTTCCATCCCACCCCGTTTCGGGGGCAGCCGCCCGCGTTTCGGGGGCAGCGCCTCCCGTTTCGTTCACGCCCTGAATCCCTCATTCCGGAGGCCCTCATGACGATTACCGAGTGGCCGCAGACCGCGGCCGCACCCGACCCCGTTTCGCCCGCACCGACTGTCGTTTCGGAGACACCGGCCGCCGTTTCGGCAACACCCGGCATCGTTTCGGAGACACCGGATTTCGTTTCGGAGACGCAGAAGCGGAATCCGGACGAGACCGCTCCCGCCGTCCCGCGCGGCCCGCTGACGGGTATGCAGAAGCTGGCCGTCGGCGGGATCGTGGCCTTCGCGCTGATCCTCGCCGGCATCGGCCTCTACCTGTCGTTCGCGCACGTCGCGAGCTTCGCGCACAAGGAGCTCCGCTTCGGGTCGCTGGAAAAGGGCCAGCTGTTCGCGGTCGGTGTCGACGTCGGGATCATGGTGATGATCGCGGTCGACCTGCTGATGGCCTGGCTCAAGCGCCCCATCACCTGGGTCCGCTACCCGGTATGGCTCCTGACCAGCGCAACTGTCGTCCTGAACGCGGCCTCTGCCACTCCCAAGGACAAGCAGTGGGCGCTGCTGGACTACGTTGCCGCGTTCGCGCACGGCGTCGTCCCGGTCCTGTTCATCATGATCGTGGAGGTCGGCCGGGACGCGATCGACCGGATCGTGCGCCCCGACCGGGAGGGACGCGATGCGATCCCGCTGATCCGCTGGGTGCTGGCACCGGTCGCGACTCCCCGGATCTACCGGCGGATGCGGCTGTGGGGGGTGGCCTCCTACCCGGAGATGGTCCGCCGTGAGCAGGACCTCCTGGCGTACGAGCAGTGGCTCAAGCGCAAGTACAAGGGTGACCTGTCCAAGGCCACCGACGATGAGCGGCTGCCGATGAAGATGGCGCCCTACGGCTACACCGTCAGCGAGGCCCTCGCCATGCCTGACCAGCAGGAAGCCGCAGCGGACGCACGGAAGGAGGAGGCCGAGCAGCGGCGCCTGGAAGCGACGACGCGCCAGGAGCTCGCCGAGAAGCTGGCCGAGGCCGAGCGCCTGGAAGCCGACGGCAAGCTCGAATCGGTCCGGGCCCGGGTGGAGGGCGAGAAGGGGATGGCCCGCGCGCACTCCAAGGCACAGATCAGCGCCGCCGAGAAGGCCGTCGAGCGGGACGAGGCGGCGCTGGAGACGGCGGTCCAGGCCGAGGCCCGCACCCGCCGGGCCGAGGCCGAGCGCCAGGAGGCCGAAGCCCGCGAGGCAACGGCCGACGCCGACCTCCGTACGGCCGAGCTGGAACGGCAGGCGGCGCAGAAGCGGAAGGAGGCGGCGGAGGCCGACCGGGTCGCCGCCGCCGAAGCGCAGGCGGTCGAGACCCAGGCCATCGCCGAAGCCCGCAAGGCCACGGCCGAAGCCGACCGGGCCGCTGCCGAAATCGAAGTGGCTGCTGCCGAAACGCGTCGGGCCGCTGCCGAAACGGCGCGGAAGGAGGCCGAGGAGATCGAGCGGACGGCGCGCGCCGAAGCCGGTGTGGAGGTCGCCCGCAAGGCTGCTGCCGAAGCGGAGAAGGCTGCTGCCGAAACGCGGCGGGCCGCTGCCGAAATCGAGCGGCGCGCGGTCGAAATCGAGGACGAGGCCAAGCTCCACCCGCGCGAGCGCTCCGTGCGCAAGGTCGCACGGATGGCCCTCACCGCCGGGATCTTCCACGACGGCTTGGCCCTGGAGGACGTGCAGTACGAGCTGAACGAGCTGGTCTCGATCGCCGACGTCCAGCGCGAGTGCGATGTGTCCTCCACCGACACCGCGTCCAAGTACCGCCAGGAAGCCGCGATCCTCATCGCCGACGGCTACCGCCTGACGGTGTGACCTGCACAAACGACCTGTTTCGACGGTTCCACCGGCCCCCGGGACGAAGACAGCGCCCCGGGAGCTCGGTGAAGGCGCCGAAGCGCCGGTCCCACCCTGCCACCCCAGCCCGCGAGAAGGAGGTGAGAACACATGAACAGCACCCAGGGCGCCCCGTGGAACAACCCGCCGGAGCGGGCGAAGCCGCTGCGCCGCAAGCGCGCGGAGAAGCTGGCCCGCCGTGCCGAGCACTGGGGCCGGCGCCTGGAAGAGGCCCGCCAGGAGGGCCCCGACATGGTCGCCGCGGTCGCTTTCGACCGGCTCCGCAAGGCCCTCGACACGCTCCCCGCGGACGCCCGCGAGAGGGCGTTCGAGGACGCGGTCAGCACGCTGGACCAGATCCGCGAGCGCCACGCACAGTAACCGGCCCGGCTGTGACAGCCGCTGTGACCGGAGCTGTGACAAGCCCTGTGACCGCCCAAAAAACCCTCACCCGTACGCCCACGCGTACCTGCGCGCACGAGCGCGTGCGGGCGCGCGCGAGGTTACGACGCTCTGTGACGTTCTGTCAAACCCCCAACCGTGTCCCCTGGGCGACCTCATCGGTCGGCGAGTGGACCGGGCTGATCATCACCGGCTTCCCGGCGCTGTTCGTCACCTTCATGTTCGCCAACGACCTGGTGACCCGGAAGGTCGAGCACCGCACGCTCGCCCTGGGCGCGGTCCTGCCGGTGCTGGCCTCCACGATCCCCGGCCCGATCGGCGAGGGCGTCCAGGGAGTTCTGGCCTGGGTCATCACGAAGATCGGCACCCTCGTCGCCGGCGCCTTCGGCATCGCCTAAGAAGAAGGAGGAGTCG
>NZ_JOEZ01000042.1 GCF_000721175.1 Streptomyces anulatus | reverse complement strand
AGACGTCGCAATCCACACCGAACCCGGAAGGCCCTCACCCGTTCAAGATCCCTCAGCCGAGAGCTGCATCACCCGTCCACAACCTCCCGGGGCAATACACCTAGTGCTCCCGGCCGGCGGGCACGCCCGTGCGGGACCCGGCCTTCTCCGGTACGGACACGGTATGCCCCGGGCCCTCCGGCCCCGGCCGCCGCCTCCGCAACAGGCGCGTCCACACCCCGTACAGCAGGAGTCCGGCGGCCAGCCCGGCGCCCGCGCCGAAGCAGGCCGTGGGGATGATGTCGAGCGGGCTCTCCACCCGGCCGAAGTGGGCGTACCAGCGGGCGCACCGGTGGACGACGCCGATCAGCACGCACAGGGCCAGCAGGCAGATCGCGCCCCACCGTTCCCGGCGGCCGAGCACGGGTACCCCATCAGGCGCGGGGGCCGGCGCGGTGCGCCGCAGCCCGGTGGCGGCGAACCAGCAGACGGCCATGAGGGCGAGGGCCGAACTGCCGTACTGGACGAGCTGGAACACCGGGAAGCCGGCGACGCTGCGGCTGAGCACCGGCAGCAGCTCCGTCCCCCACCGGCTGTGGTGGGTGAACGCGTCCCACACCACGTGGGTGGCCGCGCCCAGCGCGCCGGAGACGGCGAACCACAGCCAGGCGGACGGCCCGAAGGAGGCGCGCGTCCACCGCTGCCCCCGGACGAAGGCGTGGACGCGGCCCCGTACGCGTACCGGCAACAGCGCCACCAGCGGCTCCCGCAGCAGGGCCCACACCGCCACCAGCATGGCGGCGATGGCCAGGTTCACCGTGACCACCCCGAGGAAGGTGTGCGTGAACGAACCGAACTCCATCGCCCCGGGGATCACGGTATCCGCGAAGTAGGTGATGTCGGGTGCGAACGAACCGGCGACGAGCGCCGAGGGGAACAGCGGCCACCGGGCGGTCCCGTCCCGGCGGATCGCCGGGAGCACGGCGGCGGCATGACTGAGCGTGAACGGCATGGCGGCAAGTATGCGGGACCGTCAGGGCACCCTTCCGTGGCCGACCGGACAAGGTGCGCGCGGGAAGGTGAGAAAACAGTAAGAAGCGGTCAGGGCTCGGTGTCCGGGCGACACAAGTTGCCGTAGGGTCGCTGGAGTCCTCGCGCTGGGGAGCGCGAAGCCTTCGAGGGGGAGGGACCGGAACGTATGGCAGCGCACATTCGCCGACGTCTGCGCAAGGGGGCCACGACCACCGCGGTGGCGGCAGCCGCCGTGGCGGCGCTCGCAGCCTCGCAGGCGCCCGCGGCGACCCTGACCGAAGGAACCGCCGGCGGTGACCCGAAGGCGGCCGGTGAGGACACCGCGAGTGCCGGGGACGACGGCGCCGCGACCGGCAACTCGCCCTACTACACGGACCTTCCGCCCCTGGTCACACCAGACAAGCCCGGATCCTCCAGCAATCTGCCGGCCACCGGTAGTGCGGAAGCGGGCATTCCGGCGTCGATCCTGGCCGCGTACAAGCAGGCCGAGCGGACCGTCGCGGCCACCGACCCGAACTGCCGGCTGCCCTGGCAGCTCCTCGCGGCGATCGGCAAGGTCGAGTCCGGCCAGGCCCGCGGCGGGCGGGTCGACGCCGACGGCACCACCACCTCCCCGATCCTCGGCCCGGCCCTCAACGGCCAGGGTTTCGCGCTGATCAAGGACACCGACGGCGGGGCGTACGACAGTGACGCGGTCCACGACCGCGCGGTCGGCCCGATGCAGTTCATCCCGTCGACCTGGGCCTCCTGGGGCCAGGACGCCAACAGCGACGGCCGCAAGGATCCCAACAACATCTTCGACGCGGCGCTCGCCGCCGGCCGCTACCTCTGCGCCAACGACCGGGATCTGGCGCTCGCCGCCGACCTGGACAAGGCCGTGCTGAGCTACAACCGCTCGACGGAGTATCTGCGCACGGTCCGCTCGTGGTTCTCCTACTACCAGCGCGGTACGCACGAGATCCCCGACGGCACCGGAACGCTGCCCACCTCCCCAAGCACCCCCTCCCCGAGCACCCCCTCCCCGAGCCCGCGTCCGGGCACCAGCACCGGCCCGACCGGAACCCCCAGCCCGAAGCCCTCCCCGCACAAGCCGGGCGGAAAGCCGAGTCCGGGCCCCTCGAAGCCCGGTGGCGACGGCTCCACCAGCCCGAAGCCGAAGCCGCCCACGCCCGAGCCGACGCCGCCGTCCGAGACCTTCGGCTCCCTGGAGAACGCGGGCACCGGCCCGCTGCGCGCCACCGCGGGCCAGACGTTCGACGAGCGGGTCTCCGTCCGTGCCCGCAACGCGCTGGGCGCCCCGCTCGCCAAGGTGCCCGTCACCTTCACCGTCACCGGGAGCACCGGCACGCTCTTCACCGGCGGCAGGAAGACCGTCACGGTGACCACCGGGGCCGACGGCACCGCCACCGCGCCGGCGCTCCAGGCCGGCGAGGAGGCCGGGAAGTTCACGGTCACCGCCGTCGCCGGCACCGGCAGGCCGCGCACCCTGACCTACGCGGCGACCGTCACCGCCCGCCAGGCCGACGCGATCGCCCGGACCGATGAGAAGGCGCTCGTCGCCGCCCCCGGCGAGAAGTTCGCGGACGCCGTCACCGTCAAGGCCACGTACAAGGACGCCGCCGCGGCCGGAGTGGCCGTCACCGCCACGATGGTCAAGGACCCCCTGGGGCTCATCGACAACGACGAGGGCCCTTACTTCAAGGACGCGGACGGCAAGCCGGTCCGCACCCTCACCACCCTGACGACGGACGCCGACGGCGTGCTCCGGCTCCCGGAGATCTTCGCCGACGACACCGAGGGCACGTATCTGCTGCGCCTCACCACCGAGGGCGGCGCCTCGGTCGTCATCGAGCTCACCATCCAGGCCCCGGAGGAGACGGCCCCGGAGGAGACGGCCCCGGAGGAGACGGCTCCCGAGGAGACGGCCCCGGAGGAGACGGCTCCCGAGGAGACGGCTCCCGAGGGGCCCGCCTCGGAGGAGACGGCCCCGGGGAAGACGGCAACCCCCGAAGCCTGACCCCGCGGCAGCGCACAGCTGTGGCGGACAGCCCCTTGGCCACCCGGCCGAGGGGCTGTCCGCCGTGTTCTCATCTCGCGCCCCGGTTGCTACGGTGCCCCAGCACTGACGGCCCATCAGGTCGCCGTCGTCGGATCACCGCCCCGGGAGGCCGAGCATGCGTGCCCTCGTCGCCGCCGCCATCGGACTGGCCGCCGCCCTCGCGCTCGTGTTCACCATCTCCGCCGTCGGCTCCCCGGCCGGGGAGACCTCGCCCGAACCCCTGCTGACCACCGTCCCGGGCCCGAAGAGATAGCCGCCGCAGAGGGAAGAGGTCACCACCATGCGCCGCCGAGCCGGTCTCGTCCTCCTGGCCTTCGCCGTGTTCTTCGCCGCCATGTCGCCGCTGATGCGCTGGTACGCCTTCCCACGCCTGGCCAAGGTCCCGCCGGGCCAGTACCAGGAGGTCGTCCTGGAGGCGTCCCCCGCGACCCTCCTCGACTACACCACCCTCAAGGCGAAGAAGGTCGAGAAGGTCACCATCGTCCAGACGCTCAAGGGCAACGTGGAGGAGTCCGAGAAGATCGAACGCAGCGCCGGACGCGACGTCGTCGTCTGGGACGCGCTCTCCTACATCCAGGGCCCCGACGGCAAGATGGTCTCCGAGATCCCCGAGCGCTACATCTTCGACGCCCACACCCAGGCCCCCGTCAACGCCACCGGCGAGATGGTCGACGGCGACCCGGTCCGGCGCACGGGCATCGAGTTCAAGTGGCCCTTCCTCACCGAGAAGCGGGACTACGAGTACTTCGACGCCCAGAGCCGCACCACCGCCCCCATCCACTACCAGGGCACCCGCACCTTCCGTGGCCTGGAGGTCTACTACTTCGAGCAGACCATTCCGTGGACCAAGGTCCCGATGCCCAGGAAGATGCCCATCAAGGGCGTCACCGCCGAGCAGATCGCGCAGACCGGCATGACCCGCTGGTACACGACGAAGCGCATGTTCTGGGTCGACCCGGTCACCGGAGCCCCCGTCAACGGCGAGGAGATCCACCAGGAAGAGCTGCGCAACGCCAAGAAGATGGGCATGTCCGAGGACACCGTCACCGCGTTCTCCGGCCATGTGAAGATGCGCGAGGACTACATCGTGGACACCGTCGACCTGGTGAAGTCCCAGCGCGTCCTGGTCCTCCTGCTCACCTCGTACCTGCCCTGGGGCCTCCTCGGCCTCGGCATCGCGCTGTTCGCGCTCGCCCTGTGGCTGGAGGCCCGGTCCCGAACAACTGAAGGCCCTACGAGCGCTTGAGCCGGGCCGAGGTGAACCGCGTCGCCGGTACGGTCGCGGGGTCCTCCGGCCACGGATGCTTCGGGTAGCGGCCGCGCAGCTCCGCCCGCACCGCCTTGTAGCCCTCCTGCCAGAACGACGCCAGGTCCGCCGTGACGGCCGCGGGCCGCCCGGCGGGGGAGAGCAGGTGGACCAGGACCGGCACCCCGGCCACCTGGGGCGTCTCGCCCAGCCCGAACAGCTCCTGGAGCTTCACCGCCAGCACGGGCTGCTCCCCGCCGTACTCCACCCGGATCCGCGAACCGCTCGGCACCTCGATCCGCTCCGGCGCCAGCTCGTCCAGCCGGGCGCCTTCCCCGGTCGCCCAGGGCAGCAGCCGCCGCAACGCCTGGCCGGCGTCGATCCGGCCCAGATCAGAACGGCGCCGGGCCCGCGACAGCTCCGGCTCCAGCCACGCCCCGGTCTCCGCGAGCAGCGCCCCGTCCGAGACGTCCGGCCACGGCGCCCCCAGCACCCGGTGCAGGAACGCCAGCCGCAGCCGCAGCTGCTCACTGTCCCGGGTCCACCGCAGCAGCCCGAGCCCCTCCCGCCGCAGGCCCTCGACCAGGGCCCCGCGCACCAGATCCGGATCGGGCTGCCTCAGCGGCCGTACCGCCAGCTCGACCGCCCCCAGCCGGTCCACGGACCTGGCCACCACCTCACCGTCCACCCAGCGGACCTCCTCGCCCCGCACCCGCAGATGCCCGGCGGCCAGCAGCGCGGTGGACTCGTCGACGACCGCCGCCAGCCGCACCCGCGCCGAAGCCGCGTGGGAGGGCCGGTCCGCGACCGCCACGGCCAGCCAGGGCGCGCTGCGCAGCCGCGATCCGTCCCGCAGTTCCGCGCCCGTGCCCGACGCCATCAGGAAGGCCCCGTCGCCCCGGGCCCGCGCCACCCGCTCCGGAAACGCCAGCGCGGCGACGAGCCCCACGGCCGCGTCGTCGGAACCACCGCCCTTCCCGCCGCCGGAACCGGCACCGCTCCCCAGCGACGACGACAGCCGGCGCACCTCCTGCTTCCAGCGCGCCGCGTACCCGTCCTGGCCCCGGCGGGCGGTCCGCAGCGCCGCCGCGAGATCGTCCCCGTACTCCCTCGGCGGCTCCTCGCTCAGCAGGGCCACCACCTCCGCGGCCCGCCGCGCCCCGACCTCCCGCGCGCCGTCCAGCAGGGCCCGCGCCAGCCGCGGATGCAGCCCGAGCCGGGACATCCGTACGCCCCGGTCGGTCACCCGGCCCTCGCCGTCCACGGCGCCGATCGCGTCCAGCACCTCCCGGGCCGCGCCCATCGCCCCGGCGGGCGGCGGGTCCAGCAGCGCGAGCGAGGACGCGCCCGGATCGCCCCAGCACGCCGCCTGCAACGCGAACGCCGCGAGGTCGGCGACCTTGATCTCCGGCGACGGGAAGCGCGCGAGCCGTCCGTCCTCGGCCTGGTCCCAGCACCGGTACACCGCCCCCGGAGCCTCCCGCCCCGCCCGCCCGGCACGCTGCCGCCCGGCCGCCTGGGACGCCCGTACGGTCGTCAGGGCGCTCAGGCCCCGGGCATGGTCGGTACGGGGTTCCCGTGCGAGACCCGAGTCGACGACGACCCGCACACCCGGCACCGTCAGGGACGACTCCGCCACCGCGGTCGCCAGGACCACCCGCCGTCCCTCGGAAGAGCCGGCCAGTACCGCGTCCTGCACGGCGGCAGGAGCCCGCCCGTGCACCTGGAGCACCTCGGCGGCCACTCCGGCGAGCTGCCCGGCCACCCGCGAGATCTCCCCGACGCCGGGCAGGAAGCAGAGCACGTCCCCCTCCCGCTCCGCGAGCGCCCGGCGCACGGTCGCGGCCACATGCGTCAGCAGCGCCGGATCCACGCGCATCCCGTGCGGCGGCTTCACCGGACGGGCGGGCGGCGCCCAGACCACCTCCACCGGGTGCGACACGCCCTGCGCCTCGACCACGGGGGCGTCGCCGAGCAGCCGCGCCCAGCCCTCCGCGTCCGTCGTCGCGGACGCCGCCACCAGCCGCAGATCGGGCCGGATCGCCTCGCGTACGTCCAGGAGGAACGCGGCGACCGTGTCGGCGTCCAGATGCCGCTCGTGGCATTCGTCGATGATCACCACATCGACCCCGGCCAGCTCCTGGTCCCGCTGGAGCCGCTGGAGCAGCACCCCGGTGGTCACGACCTCCACCACCGTCTCCCGCCCCACCACGCGCTCGCCGCGGACAGTGAAGCCGATCCGGCCGCCCGGCTGCTCGCCCAGCAGCCACGCCATCCGCCGCGCCGCCGCCCGCGCGGCGATCCGCCGCGGCTCGGCGACCACGACCCGGCGCACCGGGCCCTCGCCGGTCAGCCCGGCCAGGACCAGCGGGACGAGCGTCGTCTTGCCGGTGCCGGGAGGGGCGCACAGGACGGCGACGCCCCGGTCGTCGAGCGCGCGCTCCAGGGCGGGCACGGCGGTGCGGACGGGCAGACGGTCCAGGGCCTCGGTACGGATCACGCCCCCAGTGTCGTACGGGAGGGGGAAACGCCGGTCCGTCAGCCCCGCCGGCGAAGACCGTCAGCTCCGCTCGCAGACGAAGATCGCCGTGCCCGGGATCAGGTTGCCGCGCAGCGGGGACCAGCCGCCCCACTCCTGGTTGTTCCAGGCGGGCCATTCCGGTTCGACCAGGTCGACCAGCCGGAAACCGCCCGCCACCACGTCCCGGACCCGGTCGCCCAGGGTGCGGTGGTGTTCCACATAGACGGCGTCGCCGTTCTCGTCCTGCTCCACATAGGGGACACGGTCGAAGTAGGAGGCGGCGACGGACAGGCCCTCGGGCCCGGGCTCGTCCGGGAACGCCCACCGGATCGGGTGCGTCACGGAGAACACCCAGCGCCCGCCGGGCCGCAGCACCCGGTGGACCTCGCGGAAGACCTGGACGGGGTCGGCGACGAACGGGACCGCCCCGTACGCGGAGCAGGCCAGGTCGAAGGAGCCGTCGCGGAACGGGAGCCGGCCCGCGTCCGCCTCGACCAGCGGGACGTCCTCGCCGATCCGCAGGGCGTGCTGGAGCTGGCGGTGGGAGAGGTCGAGCGCGACCGGGCGCGCGCCCTGGCCGGCCAGCCAGCGCGAGCACTGGGCGGCCCCGGCCCCGATCTCCAGGACGTCGAGGTCCTTGAGGGAGGAGGCGGGCCCCAGCAGCGCGGCCTCCGCCTCGTCCAGCCCCTCCGGACCCCAGACGAAGCGGTCGTCCCCCAGGAAGCCGCCGTGGTCCGACTGGTACTCGTCCGCGTTCCGGTCCCACCAGCCGCGGCTGGCCCGGCTGCTCTCCGCCTCGTCCGCGGCGCGGCGGGTGGCCTCGGGCTCCGCGGTTTCTGCGGGTCCTGAGGAGTAGGTCCCGTGGATCTCTTGGCTCATCGTGCCCGTCGTTGTAGTTTGCCTTCACCCGCCGCGAGCGCTACGTACCAGGGGGCGTACCCCGGGGGTACGGACGCGCGTCCGCGGCGCCGTGCCGTAGTGTTCCCGGGCCGATGTGGCCTCGGCGAACACGAGTTGTGCCGGGTTTGGGGCCATGTGCCCCGGGTGTGCGCCTTCGCGCATTGACCCTGTCCGGCTGCCCCCGTATGCTACAAGTTGCGCTGCGAGCCTGCGCGCCTCAGACCTAGCAGGCCGCGCTCGCGTCTGTTGCATGTCCCCTCGGTTGTCGAGGTGCCTCTCCGGAAACGGATTGCGCGCTTTCCAGGCTGTCCGGCTTCTGCAGAGGCGATACGGGCTTTCGGCGTAGCAGTACCTACGACTCTCTGTCCGTACCGGAGCCCTTTCCCACATGACGAGCAGCACCGAGACCACCGCCACCACTCCGCAGGTTGCGGTCAACGACATCGGCGACGCGGACGCGTTCCTCGCGGCGATCGACGAGACGATCAAGTACTTCAACGACGGCGACATCGTTGACGGTGTCATCGTCAAGGTTGACCGGGACGAGGTTCTCCTCGACATCGGTTACAAGACCGAAGGTGTCATCCCGAGCCGCGAGCTCTCGATCAAGCACGACGTCGACCCGAACGAGGTCGTCAAGGTCGGCGACGAGATCGAGGCCCTGGTTCTCCAGAAGGAGGACAAGGAAGGCCGCCTGATTCTCTCGAAGAAGCGCGCTCAGTACGAGCGTGCTTGGGGCACCATCGAGAAGATCAAGGAAGAGGACGGCATCGTCACCGGTACCGTCATCGAGGTCGTCAAGGGTGGTCTCATCCTCGACATCGGCCTCCGCGGCTTCCTCCCGGCGTCGCTCGTCGAGATGCGTCGTGTCCGCGACCTCCAGCCCTACGTGGGCAAGGAGCTCGAGGCGAAGATCATCGAGCTGGACAAGAACCGCAACAACGTGGTCCTGTCCCGCCGCGCCTGGCTCGAGCAGACCCAGTCCGAGGTTCGCCAGACGTTCCTCACGACCCTGCAGAAGGGCCAGGTCCGCTCCGGCGTCGTCTCCTCGATCGTCAACTTCGGTGCCTTCGTGGACCTGGGTGGCGTCGACGGTCTCGTGCACGTCTCCGAGCTGTCCTGGAAGCACATCGACCACCCCTCCGAGGTTGTCGAGGTCGGCCAGGAAGTCACCGTCGAGGTCCTCGACGTCGACATGGACCGCGAGCGCGTCTCGCTGTCGCTCAAGGCGACGCAGGAAGACCCGTGGCAGCAGTTCGCCCGGACGCACCAGATCGGTCAGGTCGTCCCGGGTAAGGTCACCAAGCTCGTTCCCTTCGGTGCGTTCGTGCGCGTCGACGAGGGCATCGAGGGTCTGGTCCACATCTCCGAGCTGGCCGAGCGCCACGTGGAGATCCCGGAGCAGGTCGTCCAGGTCAACGACGAGATCTTCGTCAAGGTCATCGACATCGACCTCGAGCGCCGCCGCATCAGCCTCTCGCTGAAGCAGGCCAACGAGTCCTTCGGTGGCGACCCGGCCTCGGTCGAGTTCGACCCGACGCTGTACGGCATGGCCGCGTCGTACGACGACCAGGGGAACTACATCTACCCCGAGGGCTTCGACCCCGAGACCAACGACTGGCTCGAGGGCTTCGAGGCGCAGCGCGAGGTCTGGGAGACCCAGTACGCCGAGGCGCAGCAGCGCTTCGAGCAGCACCAGGCCCAGGTCATCAAGTCCCGCGAGGCCGACGAGGCTGCTGCGGCCGAGGGCGCTGCTGCCCCGGCCGGCGCTGCTCCGGCCGCCTCCGGCGGCAGCGGTGGTGGCGGCGGCGGCTCCTACTCCTCGGAGTCGGCGGACAACTCCGGCGCCCTGGCGTCGGACGAGGCCCTTGCCGCGCTGCGCGAGAAGCTCGCGGGCGGCCAGAGCTGACGCTCTGACCCCGGCGGCTCATCGGCTGCAGTAGCTGTAGAGCGTTGAGTGAGGCCCGTCCCCTTCGGGGGGCGGGCCTCACGTGCGTGTGCGGGGGCGGGGGTTACGGGGTGACGGCGATGTTGGTCAGTCCCTTGCCGCCGGTGACGGTGTTGCTCGCGTGCACGGTGGTGCGGCAACCGGAGCTGTGGTTGGTGACGTTGATGGCGAGCCGCTTGTCGCCGGTGGCCCCGGAGAGGTTCGAGGCGTTGCCGCGGAAGACGGTGGCGCAGCCCCAGCCGCTCTGCTGGGTGTGGGTCTCGTAGCCGTTGTTGGTGGTGCGGGACCCTTTGTTGCCCTCGACCAGGACGTTGTTGCCCTTCACGTCGACCCAGGAGTCGTCGTAGTTGGCGCCCGTCAGCCCGTGGCCGTCGAAGGCGTTGCCGATGATCCTCGCGCCGGTCGTGCCTTCCTTGATGTCGATGCTCTCGCCGCCGACATCGGGGCCGATGGTGTTGTTCAGGATCTGCGCGTTGTCGCTGCGGTCGGAGAGATCGCCCGCCGAACCGACGTACACGCCCTCGCCCATGCCCCGCCCGTTCTGCCCGGTGTCGTAGATCCGGGAGTTCTTCAGGACGCCGTCCTTGCTGGACTTACGGAAGTGGACGCCTTCCATGTCCAGGTCGTGCACGGTCACCGAGTCGATCACGACACCGTTCGCCGCGTCGGTCATGATGCCCTTCTGTCCGCCCTTGATCGTGACCCCCTGGACCGTCCAGTACGAGGCGCCGTTCAGATGCAGCCCGTAGCCGCCGCCCGCGGTCAGGACCGCCCTGCTGGAGCCGGTGAGGGTGATCCGCGCCCCGGCGGTGCCGGGCCGGGTGGCCTTGAAGTTCCCGGTGTACGTGCCGTCGGCGAGCCGGATCGTGCCGCCGGGGGAGACGGTGGTGAGTGCCGACTTGAGCTGGGCGGCAGTGCTCACGTCGATGACCGCGGCGTTCGCGGGACCGGCGCCGGCCAGGGTGAGGCCGCCGGAGGCCAGGGCGGCGGCGAGCAGGACGGTGAGGGGGGAGCGGGTGCGCATGGGGGTGCCTTCCCGTCGTATGGGTCCGGACGTAGCAGTCCGGACGTGGGGGACCGGACTGTGCAGTCCAGACGTGGAGGTCCGGACGGAGGGGTTCGGACGTAGAGATTCCGTCCGTTCCCGTACGTGAATGCGAGACGTGTGTCTGAATGTGCTGTCCAGTGACGGTAGGGACGGCGGCAGGGCGCGTCAAGGTCTGGACCAGGATCGGCGGGCGATGCCGGGCGCGCTGAAGCACTCGCGCGGCACGGGCAGCTGACGGGCCGTGACCCGTCCTCGCCGGGGAAAGGTCCGGGTGCGGGGAATGCTCGTGCCGCCGGTCGTGTTCTTCCAGGGAACACGAGGAGGAGCGGTAACCGTGCCTGATCCGCAGAGTTTGTACGAATGGGAGCCGAAGGGCCTGGCCGTCGTCGACATGGCGCTGGCGCAGGAGTCCGCCGGCCTGGTCATGCTCTACCACTTCGACGGCTACATCGACGCGGGCGAGACCGGCGAGCAGATCGTCGACGGCCTGCTCGAAACGCTGCCCCACCAGGTCGTCGCGCGCTTCGACCACGACCGGCTCGTCGACTACCGCGCGCGGCGCCCCCTGCTCACCTTCCGGCGCGACCGCTGGACGTCCTTCGAGGCCCCGGCCCTGGAGGTCCGGGTGGTCCAGGACGCCACCGGAGCGCCCTTCCTGCTGCTGTCCGGCCCGGAGCCGGACGTGGAGTGGGAGCGGTTCGCTGCCGCCGTCGAGCAGATCGTCGAGCGCCTCGGCGTCCGGCTCGCGGTGAACTTCCACGGCATCCCGATGGGCGTCCCGCACACCCGCCCCGTCGGCATCACCCCGCACGGCAACCGCACCGACCTGATGCCGGGCCACCGCAGCCCCTTCGACGAGGCCCAGGTGCCCGGTTCGGCCGAGGCACTCGTCGAATACCGGCTGATGGAGTCCGGCCACGACGTCCTCGGGGTCGCCACCCACGTTCCGCACTATGTCGCCCGGTCCTCCTACCCGGACGCGGCATTGACCGCGCTGGAGGCGATCACCGCGGCGACCGGTCTGGTGCTGCCCGCCCTCGCGCACACCCTGCGCACCGAGGCGCACCGCACACAGAGCGAGATCGACCGGCAGATCCGCCAGGGCGACGAGGAGCTCGTCTCCCTCGTCGAGGGCCTTGAGCACCAGTACGACGCCGTCGCCGGTTCCGAGACGCGCGGCAACCTGGTGGCCGAGCCGGTCGACCTGCCGTCCGCCGACGAGATCGGCCGCGAGTTCGAGCGCTTCCTCGCCGAGCGGGAGGGCGAGGGCTGAGCGCCCCCGCCCGGCCCGTAGGCTGCGGCCCATGCTGAAAGTGGGCCTGACCGGCGGCATCGGCGCCGGCAAGAGCGAAGTGTCGCGGCTGCTCGTCGAGTACGGCGCCGTCCTGATCGACTCCGACCGGATCTCCCGCGAGGTCGTCGAACCCGGGACGCCCGGACTCGCTGCCGTCGTCGAGGAGTTCGGGCCGGACGTCCTGACCGCCGAAGGCACCCTGGACCGTCCGGCGCTCGGCGCACTCGTCTTCGCCGACGCCGAACGGCGGGCCGCGCTCAACGCGATCGTCCACCCCCTGGTCGGCGCCCGCGCGGCCGAGCTGGAACGGGCGGCTCCCCAGGACGCCGTCGTCATCCACGACGTCCCCCTCCTCGCCGAGAACGGGCTCGCCCCCTTCTACGACCTGGTCGTGGTGGTGGACGCATCCGCCGAGACCCAGCTCCACCGGCTCGTGACGCTGCGCGGGATGACCGAGTCCGACGCCCGTGCCAGGATGGCCGCCCAGGCCACCCGCGAACAGCGCCGGGCCATCGCCGACCTGATCGTGGACAACGACGGGCCGCTGGAGGCGCTGGAACCGCAGGTCCGCACGCTCTGGGACGAGTTGGTCCGCAGGGCCGCCGCCCGCTGAGGCCGCCGGGTCCGCCGGTCCGCGCCCACGAACGCCCCGGCCGGAATACCGGAGCCGGGGCGGGCGTTGGGGAACGCGTGAGGGAAGGGAAGGATGCGACCGTGCCCGAGAGGAATCCGGAGACCCACGTCATCGACTACCGTGCGGCCGAGCATCTGCTCGACGCCCGGGACCCCCGGGGTGCCGTCAAGCTCCTCGACTCGGTGATCGCCGCCCACCCGGAGAACACCGCCGCCCGGCTGCTGCGGGCCCGCGCCTTCTTCGCCGCCGCCCAACTGCGCCCAGCCGAGCTGGAATTCGAGCTGGTGCTGGAGCGCGAGCCGGACAACGCCTTCGCCCACTTCGCCCTGGCCCGCACCTTCGAGCGGGCCGGCCGCCCGGAGCAGGCGACCCGGCACTTCCGGCTGGCGGCGGCGCTCGACCCGAAGCCGGAGTACCTCCGCGCCGCGAAGTTCGACGAGCGGGCCTGACGGACCGGACCGGCGTGGACGACACACCTAGGGTGTGGGGCCCGCCCGTCCGCCGTTCCTCCAGCCGCCGTCCGTGCCGGGCCCCGGCCGTCGCGGACGGCCGTCGCCGTGGTCCGGCTCGTACGGCGGGACGTCACGGCCCGGCTGGTAGTGCGGGCCCTGACGCATGCGGTACGTGATCACGCCCAGGTCCACCACCGCGAGCAGCAGCACCACCGCGCAGGCCGCCGCCCAGCCAGGCCGCCCGGTCAGGGAGAACGCCACCACGCCGAAGAGGGTCCAGAAGATCCCCCACAGGCTCAGCCAGAGCCGCATCCGCAGCGGACTGCGGGCGGTCGCGGGTTCACTGCCGGTACGCATGGCGATCACCTCACTCACCAGCATGGACCCGCCCGGCGGCGGACGGAACAGGGAGCGGCCGGGCGGAGAGGGGGGCGCTACGCTGCGGCCCTCGGCGCTGACCTGGCGTGACGGGCAGGGAACCGCCTCCGGCGGCGGCTCGTTCGTCCTTCATGAGCGAATCACTGGTACGCGAGGGGTACGAGGGGACCGGTCCCGGAGCCATCACGCCGGACGGGTGCGCGGTGGAGCTCTATCGACGGCTGTCCGCCGGCGAGGAGCCGGACGTGATCTCGGGCGTTGCTCCCGCCGGGGCGAGCATCCTCGAACTGGGCTGCGGGGCGGGCCGGGTGACACACCCGCTGGTGCGGCAAGGGTTCCGCGTGACGGCGGTGGACGAGTCGCCGGAGATGCTGGAGCAGATCGTCGGGGCACGCACGGTGCGCAGCCCCATCGAGTCGCTGGACCTGGGCGGTGAGCGGTTCGACGTGGTGCTGCTCGGCTCCTTCCTGGTCCACGCGGGCGAGCACCGGGTGCGCGACGGGATGCTGCGCGTCTGCCGGGCCCATGTGCGGGACGACGGGATCGTCCTCGTCCAGCGCGAGGGCGTGGCGCACCGCTCGGAGCTGCCGTGGGAGCGGACCGACCCGTCGGGCGGCCTGATCCGGATCGTCTCCGCGGATCCGGTGGGCGACGGCGTGCGCTCCGTGCGCGCGGAGTACCACTTCGACGACGCCCGGTGGACGCAGACCTTCCTGTCGCGGGAGCTGTCCGACGAGGACCTCGCCCGGCATCTCGCGACGGCCGGGCTCACGGTGGACCGCACCCTCACCGACGACGGCACCTGGCTGCTGGCCCGCCCCGCGCTCTGACCTCGGTGCACGAAGCCGGTATCCGCGGACCTCAGTGCACGAAGCTGTAACTGCGCCACGGCCCGCTGCCCGGCGCCGTCACATCGCTGAACCGGGTCGGCACATAGGTCGTCCGGCCGCCCGTGCAGTCACGTGTGCGGTACATGATGACGTCGACCAGCGTCCCGTTCTCCACCTCGTGGGCTCCCGCCGGGGCGATCCGGTGGCAGCCGCGTACCGACGGGCTGTTCACCTGCAGCACCGCTTCGCGCTCCGTGGTGTACGTCACCGGGCCCACCGCGGTACGGCCGAGCCCGGAGCAGCCCGAGACGGCGAGGGCGAGGAGCGTGACTCCGGCGGCGATCCCGAGGTGGCGTCGGCGGTGAACGGTGGCGGTCACGGACATGGGCGGGTCCTCGTCTGCTCGTCCGGTGCTCGTCCGGCGAATCGGTACGTCGGGAAGACGTGCTGGCGCTGGCCACCCTGCCCGCCCGGGGCCGCCCCGGCATCCCGTGCGCAGCCGACCGGGCGAGCCGCCGTTCGACGGGGGTTCACCATGCGCTCGAATAGGGCATAAAATTACAAAAAGTGCTATGTGGGTGCGTGTTTGTCCGCTCCCCTTCCTCTCAGGGGGCCGTGATGGCTCAGGAGCTAGTGATCGCGTCGGTGGCGGTGCTGTGCGCCGCGGCGCTGTACGTGGCCTTGGCGGCGCGGGTGATCCGGCAGTACGAGAGGGGTGTCGTGCTGCGGCTCGGCAGGCTGCGGGACGAGGTGCGGCGGCCGGGCTTCACGATGGTCGTGCCGGGGATCGACCGGCTGCGCAAGGTGAACCTGCAGATCGTCACCATGCCGGTGCCGGCGCAGGACGGCATCACCCGGGACAACGTCACCGTCCGCGTGGACGCGGTCATCTACTTCAAGGTGGTCGACCCGACGAACGCCGTCATCGCGGTGGAGGACTACCGGTTCGCCGTCTCGCAGATGGCCCAGACCTCGCTCCGGTCGATCATCGGCAAGAGCGACCTGGACGATCTGCTGTCCAACCGCGAGAAGCTGAACCAGGGGCTGGAGGTCATGATCGACAGCCCGGCCGTCAGCTGGGGCGTGCAGATCGACCGGGTGGAGATCAAGGACGTCTCTCTGCCGGAGACCATGAAGCGGTCCATGGCCCGGCAGGCCGAGGCCGACCGGGAGCGGCGTGCCAGGGTGATCAACGCCGACGCGGAGCTCCAGGCCTCGAAGAAGCTGGCCCAGGCGGCCGGCGAGATGTCCGCCCAGCCCGCGGCGCTCCAGCTGAGGCTGTTGCAGACCGTGGTCGCCGTCGCGGCGGAGAAGAACTCCACACTGGTGCTGCCCTTCCCTGTGGAGCTGCTCCGCTTCCTGGAGCGCGCGCAGCAGCCGGCCGCGGAGACGGGACAAGACGGAGAACCGGCCGCACCCCCCGCCCCGACCGAACCTGCCGCCGCGCCCGGCCCGACCGCGCCGTCCTCCTCGGAGCAGCCGTTCGCCCATCACTGAGCGTCCGGCTCCACTCGTGGAACCGGACCCGCGGCGGACCCGTCCCTCCGTCGCTGAGCTGGGGTGATGCGGCAGGAGTCCGGAGTGTCAGACCTCCCGCCTAGACTCGCGGAGTCAGCACATTCCGTGCCGGCGGAGGCCGTGGACCAGGATCAGGCGGAGGGGGGTGGCGGACATGACGGCACGGACCAGTGAGGGCGAGGCGCGGGACACCGAGAGCGCGCCCCGGACCGCCGACATCGGCCGCCTTCTGCGCTGCGCGGCGGTCTTCCTGCCCGGCGCGGTGCCCAGGGACGGCCGCATCGCCTTCTGGGACCCGCACGCGGACGGCGACCCGTGGCACAACGACGGTGCGCAGGCACGGAGCGGCACGTCCTTCGCGTACGCGGACGCCACCGGGCGCCCCGACCCCGTCCCGTACACCGACGCCCGGCTCACGGTCGTCCGGCCGGACCCGGCGGCGGGCCCCGGGCGGGTCCGCACCACCGAGGCGCCCGCGGCAGTGCTGTCCGTGGCCGACGCGCTGCCCCTGCTCGTCCGGGCCCGTCATCAGGCGTCCGCCCACCCCGCCACCCGCTGCTGGGGCGCGGCCGCGCTGCACGCCCTTCAGCTCGTCGCACGCGGCAGGCTCCTCCCCGGACTCACGGCGGACGGTCACGACGCCTGGCGGGCCGGTCCGAGGGACGCCGAGGACGTCGCGCACCTGCGGGCGGTCGCCGCCGCCCTGCCGCCCGAGGGGCACGCGGTGCCGGTGCCCGCCTCGGAGCCGCCCCGGCTCCCCGACCCCGAGGCGTTGACCGGGTCGTTCCTGGACGCCGTCGCCGACACGCTGCCGCGCACGCCCGCCGCCGCTTTCGCGATGGGCGCCCCGTTCGCCGCCCGAGAAGCCCAGCATCTGCCCCACGCCGCCGCCTGGGCCGTCGAGGTGGCCTCGGGCCTGGACGCGGGCGTGCGGGTCTCGCTGCGCCTGGACCTCTCCGCGTACGAGCTGTTCGACACCGCAGACACCTACGCGGTCACGGCCGCCCGCGAGGAGGCGGAGGCCGCCGACGGATCCGCACCGGCGGTCCACACGGACGATCCGGCGGTCCGCCATGCCGCCGCGGCCGTCGTACAGGTCCACAGCCTCGCCGACCCGACCTACGTGGTGGACGCGGCCGCCCTGTGGAACGGCGCGGCGGGCGAGCCGTTCGGGCCGCGCTCCCGGGTCGACGCGGTGCTGGCCCTGCGCCGCGCCGCCCGCGTCTGGGCCCCGCTGGAACGACTCCTGGGGCAGCCCGTCCCCGATGTGCTCGCGATCACCGAGGACGAGCTGTACGAGCTGCTGAGCGACGCCGGATCCCGGCTGGCCGCCGCCGGGGTCGGGGTGCACTGGCCGCGCGAGCTGGCCCGTTCGCTCACAGCGGCCGCCGTCGTGCGGCCCGCGCCCGGATCGGCCACCGACGGCACGTCCTTCTTCGACGCCGAGCACCTCTTCGCCTTCGACTGGCAGCTGTCCCTGGGGGACGAGCGGCTGACCGAGGCCGAGATGGACACCCTGGCCGAGGCCCACCGCCCGGTGGTGCGGCTGCGCGACCAGTGGGTGGTCGTCGACCCCGCCCTCGTACGCAAGGCGCGCAAGCGGGAGCTGGGACTCCTGGATCCGGTGGACGCGCTGGCCGTCGCCCTCACCGGCAGTGCGGAGGTGGACGGCGAGCGGGTGGACGCCGTCCCCGCCGGGGCGCTCGCCGCCCTCCGCACGAGGATCCTCAGCCAGGACCTGACGATCGCGCCGCCGCCCGGCCTGGACGCGACCCTGCGCGACTACCAACTGCGCGGCCTGGCCTGGCTGGACCGGATGACCTCGCTCGGGCTCGGCGGCTGCCTCGCCGACGACATGGGCCTCGGCAAGACGATCACCCTCATCGCCCTCCATCTGCACCGGGCGCACCCCTCGCCCACCCTGGTGGTCTGCCCCGCCTCCCTCCTCGGCAACTGGCACCGGGAGATCAACCGCTTCGCCCCCGGCGTCCCCGTGCGCCGCTTCCACGGCACCGACCGCACCCTGAGCGATCCGGACGGCGGCTTCGTCCTCACCACCTACGGGACCATGCGCTCCAGTGCGGCCCAGCTGGCCGAGCAGAGCTGGGGCCTGGTCGTCGCCGACGAGGCGCAGCACGTCAAGAACCCGCACTCCTCCACGGCCAAGGCGCTGCGCACCATCCCCGCCCCGGCCCGGGTCGCCCTCACCGGCACCCCCGTCGAGAACAACCTCTCCGAGCTCTGGGCGCTCCTCGACTGGACCACTCCCGGACTGCTCGGCCCGCTCAAGGCGTTCCGGGCCCGGCACGCCCGGATCGTGGAGAACACCGGCACCGCCGCGGGCCTGGGCAACGAGGAGGCGGTGGAGCGGCTGTCCCGGCTGGTGCGGCCCTTCCTCCTGCGGCGCAAGAAGTCCGACCCCGGCATCGCCCCCGAGCTGCCGCCCAAGACGGAGACCGACCACCCCGTCTCGCTCACCCGCGAGCAGGCCACGCTCTACGAGGCGGCCGTCCGCGAGACGATGGCGCAGATCGAGGCGGCGGAGGGCATCGCCCGCCGGGGACTGGTCATGAAGCTGCTGACTTCGCTCAAGCAGATCTGCAACCACCCCGCCCAGTATCTGAAGGAGGAGCCCACCCGGCTCACGGGCCGCTCCGGCAAGCTCGCCCTCCTCGACGAACTGCTCGACACGATCCTGTCCGAGGACGGCTCGGTCCTGATCTTCACCCAGTACGTGACGATGGCGAAGCTCCTCTCAGCCCACCTGGCCGCCCGCGCGATCCCCTCCCAACTCCTGCACGGCGGTACGCCGGTGCCCGAGCGGGAGAGGATGGTGGACCGCTTCCAGTCCGCCGAGGTCCCCGTCTTCCTGCTCTCCCTCAAGGCGGCCGGCACCGGACTGAACCTGACCCGCGCCGCCCATGTCGTCCACTTCGACCGCTGGTGGAACCCCGCCGTGGAGGAACAGGCCACCGACCGGGCGTACCGTATCGGCCAGACCCAGCCCGTCCAGGTCCACCGGATCATCGCCGAGGGCACGGTGGAGGACCGGATCGGTGAGCTGCTGGAGTCCAAGCGGGCCTTGGCGGACGCGGTGCTCGGCACCGGCGAGAGCGCCCTGACCGAGCTCAGCGACCGTGACCTCGCCGACCTCGTATCGCTGCGGAGGCCCGCATGAGCCCGCGCCCGACCACCGGCCCGGCCGCCCGGAGACCGGCCCCCCGTGCCCGTCCCGGCCCGGACGATCTGCGGCGCACCTTCGAGGCGGTGCCCGCCCGCGCCTCCGCCGAGGGCGAGCCCTTCGCGGCCAGCTGGTGGGGCCGGGCCTGGGTGGACGCGCTGGAGTCGCTGTCGATGGACGAGGCCCGGCTCGCCCGCGGCCGGGCGTACGCCGACGACGGCCAGGTCGCGGCGATCACCGTCACCCCCGGCCGCGTCGTCGCCTATGTGCACGGCAGCCGGGCCCGCCCCTACCGCGCCGAACTGCGACTGCGTACCTTCACCGACCCCGGCTGGGAGACCCTGCTCGACGCGGTCGCCGCCCACCCCGGCCATCTGTCCGCGCTGCTGGCCAAGGAGATGCCGCACTCCCTGGCCCACACCGCCGAGGAGGCCGGTGTCCGGCTGCTGCCCGCCGCCGACGACCTCGACCCCAGCTGCACCTGCCCCGACCACGGGAGGCCCTGCAAACACGTCGCCGCCCTCTGCTTCCAGACGGCCCTGCTGCTCGACAGCGACCCGTTCGTCCTGCTGCTGATGCGGGGCCGGGGTGAGCGCGAGCTGCTGGACGAGCTGGGCCGGCGCAACGCCGAGCACTCCGCCCGCGAGCGCCCCGCCGCCCCTGCCGTCCCGTCGGTCGGGGCGCAGGAGGCCTTCGCCGGACGCTTCCTGCCCCCGCTCCCGGCGCCCCTCCCCGTCCCGCCGCACCCCGGCCAGCCACCGTCGTACCCGGACCTGCCCGGCGCCCGCGATCCGCTGGGCCTGGACCACCTCGCCACCGATGCCGCGGCCCGCGCCCACGCCCTGCTGACCACGGGCCGCGATCCGCTGGCCGGGCTCACCGCGTGGCAGGACGCCGTCCGCCTGGCCGCCGCGCGCCCGACCGCGGGGCTCACCGCCACGACCCGCGCGCTCTACCGGGAGCTGGCGTACGCCACCGGCCGCACCACGACCGACCTCGCCCGCGCCGTCGCCGCCTGGCGCCAGGGCGATGTGGAGGGCCTCGCGGTCCTGGAGACGCCCTGGGATCCGCCGGCCGGCCCCTTCGACCGGGCCAGGCCCGCGCTCGCCGCCGCCGGCTTCCCGCGCTTCACGCCGTGGCGCAACCACCTCACCCACCCGGCCGGTTCGCTCCAGCTCCGCTTCGGCCGGGACCACCGCTGGTACGGCTACGAATCCGACCCCGGCGCCGACGACTGGTGGCCGCGCGCCGCCCCCGACCCCGACCCGGTGTCCGGGCTCGAAGCGCTGCTGGCCGGTGACTCCGTCCCGGACGACTCCGGGGCCGACCCTCACTACGTGCGGTAAAACCTTTGGCCGCAGGAGAGTTGTCCCTGTTAGCGTCCTCGACGTGGCGAAACTCAATCAGATCATCGCAGTGGAGAAGGGCGTCAAGTCCAAGGCACACCAGGACCTGACGGCGGCACATCACGGCCTCCAGAAGACCGGACTGCTGGCCGGCATCTCCCGGACCTACCAGCCCAAGGACGAGGAGGGCGAGCAGCTTCCGCCCGAGTCGACGCTGGTCCAGGTCAAGGCCGAGGACGTGCTGCGGGAGACCGCGGCCACGCTGACCCGGCTCTTCGACGTGACCGCCACGAAGGACTGGGCGAACTGCTCGGCCAGGGCTGATGTGAAGGTCGACGGCCGGGTGCTGGTGAGCGAGGTGCCGGTGTCGTACCTGCTCTTCCTGGAGAAGCAGCTGACCGACCTCAACACCTTCGTCCGCAAGCTGCCCGTGCTGGACGCCGCCGAGGCCTGGGTGCAGGACCCGTCGACCGACTCCTGGAAGACCGAGCCGGTCCGCACGCTCCGCACGAAGAAGGTGCCCCGCAACCACGTCAAGGCGGAGGCCACCGACAAGCACCCGGCGCAGGTCGAGGTGTACTACGAGGACATCCCGATCGGTTACTGGACGACCGTGAAGTTCTCCGGGGCGCTGCCCGCGCGGCGCGTCAACGAACTGCTGGACCGGATCGAGAAGCTCCAGCAGGCCGTGAAGTTCGCCCGCGAGGAGGCCAACGGCACGGAGGTCACCGACCAGCGGGTGGGTGATGCGGTATTCGGTTACCTCTTCGGGTGACCGACCATGGATTCCCCGGGCGCCGCTCAAGGCGGCCGGGGTGCGCGAGGAGCGCAGGCTGAAACTGAAGCTTGTCGTGAAGGCGCGGTTCCAGTGGAGGTTCGACTCCTCCCTCCGGCACGGGCCGGAGTAGCCCAAGCAGGCAGAGGCAGCCGCCGTCAATCTCAGACTCTTGCTCCAGACTCAGCATTCGCCGCCGATCGCCGGATCGAACGGGCCCGGGCCCGCGCGCGTCGAGATGCCGGTTCAAGTCCGGCCCGCAGAGCTCCGATCTGCGGTGGTCCAAAGGCAGGACGCGACGACATCATGACTGACCCGGACCCTTAAACGTGCCGGCGTGCCAGATGGGCGGCACTCTCAGGGCCCGGAGGCCGGCTACGCCTCCGGGCCCGCTCCCGTTCGGGAGGATGCCCGGCGCCGGCTGGGCTTCCGCGTCTTCGGCCCGGCCGTCGGGGCCCTCCCGCGCCGCCGGCGCGGGCTCGGTCCTGGACGCCCTGTGCGACAACCTGCGCTCCATCGGGGACCTCACCGACGTCCACGCCGCCGCCGGCCTCTTCCGCCTCATCCGACCGGGACCGCACACGGCGGGCGGGTCACTGGCGGTACCCGTTCAGGAAGCGGCCGATGCGGCTGATCGCCGCGTCGAGGTCATCGGCGTACGGGAGGGTGAGAATGCGGAAGTGGTCCGGGCGCGGCCAGCTGAAGCCCGTTCCCTGCACCACCTGGATCTTCTCCCGCAGCAGCAGGTCCAGCACGAACTTCTCGTCGTCGACGATCGGGTGCACCTTCGGATCGATGCGCGGGAAGGCGTACAGCGCGCCCTTCGGCTTCACGCACGAGACGCCGGGGATCTCGTTCAGCCGCTCCCAGGCCCGGTCCCGCTGCTCGTGCAGCCTGCCGCCCGGCGCGACCAGTTCCCGGATGGACTGCCGCCCGCCGAGCGCGGCCTGAATGGCGTACTGCGCCGGGGCGTTGGGGCACAGCCGCATGGAGGCCAGCATGGTGAGGCCCTCCAGGTAGTTGCGGGCGTGCTGGCGCGGTCCTGACACCACCATCCAGCCGGAACGGAAGCCCGCCACCCGGTACGTCTTCGACAGGCCGCTGAAGGTGAGGCAGACCAGGTCCGGGGCGAGGACCGCCGCACTGTGGTGCACGGCCCCGTCGTACAGGATCTGGTCGTAGATCTCGTCGGCGAACACCATCAGCCCGTGCTGCCGGGCCAGGTCCAGAATTCCTTCGAGGATCTCGCGCGGATAGACCGCGCCGGTGGGGTTGTTCGGGTTGATGATCACGACGGCCTTGGTCCGGGCGGTGATCTTGGCGGCCATGTCGGCGAGATCCGGATTCCAGTCGGACTCCTCGTCGCAGACGTAGTGCACGGCCTTGCCGCCCGCGAGCGTGGTCACCGCCGTCCACAGCGGGAAGTCCGGAGCCGGGATCAGCACCTCGTCGCCGTCCTCCAGCAGTGCCTGCACGGCCATGGAGATCAGCTCGGAGACCCCGTTGCCGAGGAACACGTCGTCCACGCCTACCTCGGTCAGCCCCATGGCCTGGTAGCGCTGGACCACCGCGCGCCGGGCCGAGAGGATGCCGCGTGAATCGGTGTAGCCGTGCGCCTGTGGCAGCATCCGGATCATGTCCTGGACGATCTCCTCGGGAGCCTCGAAGCCGAAGAGCGCCGGGTTGCCCGTGTTGAGCCGGAGCACGCTGTGGCCCGCCTCCTCCAGGGCGTTGGCGTGCTCGATGACCGGGCCCCGGATCTCGTAGCAGACCTCGTTGAGCTTGCTGGACTGCCGGAACTCCATGCGCTGCCTCCCGAGCCGAATTGCGATACTTGGTTTTACCAAGCTTCAGCTTGGAAAGTCCAACAACATGTCTAGACTGCGTCGCATGCCACGTCAGCAGCAGCCAGCAGCACGCACCGTCCGTCGCCGGAGCTACGACCAGTTCTGCGCCACCGCCCGCGCCCTCGACTCCGTCGGCGACCGGTGGACGCTGCTGATCGTGCGTGAACTGCTGGGCGGGCCCCGCCGGTACACGGACCTGCACGCCGATCTGCCCGGCGTCAGCACGGATGTGCTGGCCTCCCGGCTCAAGGACATGGAACAGACCGGGCTCGCCCTGCGCCGCAGACTGCCGCCCCCGTCGGCCGCGTCGGTCTACGAGCTGACCGGGCGCGGACACGCCCTGCTGCCCGTCCTCGCCGCCCTCGCCGAGTGGGGAGCACCCGCCCTCGCCGAGCGCCGGCCCACCGACGCGGTGCGGGCCCACTGGTTCGCGCTGCCGCTGCTCGGCGCCCTCACCGGACTCACCCAGGAGGGCGTCCTCGAAGTCCGCCTGGAAGAGGGCGAGTTCCACCTCCATGTCGGCGGGGGAGCGGGGGCCGTGCTCCCGGGTGCCGAGGCGTACGGCCCGGTGTACGGATACGGCCCCGCCGACCGTCCCGACGCCCGGATCGTCCTCGACGCCGGGGTGTGCCTGGAGCTCGCGCGGGGTGGGGTGACCCTCGCGGAGGCGGTGAAGGACGGCCGAGTCGAGGTGCTCGGCGAGGGCCCGCTCGCCGCCGGACTGCGGGGCGCCTGAACCCCCGCACAAAAGCGCCCGCCCGCCGGTCCGGCGATGATGGAGCCGTGCGACTCGAAGCGATCACCTGGCAACGGCTGGCCGGCGAACTGGCCAGGTACGGCGACGGGCTGTCCGCCGCCGACGGCGGGCCCTGGCTCGCGTTCGGCATCGACGGCGCCCCGGCCGCCCGCACCGGCGAGACGGCCGAGCGCCTCGCCCAGGAGCTGCGGCTGCTCGGCCGCTCGGTCCTCGTGGTCTCCACCGAGGGCTTCCTGCGCCCGGCGAGTCTGCGCTTCGAGTACGGGAAGCGGGACCCGGACGCGTACGCCGACAGCTGGTTCGACACCGGGGCGCTGTGGCGCGAGGTGTTCCGGCCGCTGGAGGCGGGCGGCTCCGGCCGGGTGCTGCCCGATCTGTGGGACCCGGTGACCGACCGGGCGACCCGCACCCCGTACCACTCGCTGCCCGAGGGCGGGGTCGTCGTCGTGCACGGCCCGTTCCTGCTGGGGCACTGGTTCCCGTTCGCGCTGAGCGTCCATCTGCGGCTGTCCCCGGGGGCGTTGCGACGGCGTACGGAAGAGTCGGAACGCTGGACCCTGCCCGCCTTCGTCCGGTACGAGGACGAGGTGTCGCCCACGGAGCGGGCGGACGTGGTGGTCCGGGCGGACGACCCCTCGCACCCGGCCTGGTCGGGGCTGCCTGGGAGCGGGTGAACCGCGCACGGGCGCCGCACCCCTCATCACCGGGCGGGCGGCGCGTCACCGGTCGTCACCGGACGCGCGGTGCGGCCCCGCGGCCGACGGGCGTGGCCCGACGTCACCTGCCGGGCGGCGGCCGCCCGCCCACCGTGGCCACGGCCTCCGCCCCCGCCCGGCAGCCCTGGGCGGCCGCGGCCAGGTCGTCCGCCCCGGCCAGCAGCGCCGCGAGGAACCCGCCGGTGAACGCGTCGCCCGCCCCCGTCGAGTCGACCGGCTCGCGCACCGGAGGGGCGGGGACGCGGCCGACGACCTCGCCCCCGGCGGCCACCACGGCTCCCCGCGCGCCCAGGGTGACGACGACGCGCGGGAACCACCGGCTCAACGCGGCCGCCGCCGGTTCCGGCCCGGGCAGCCCGGTGAGGAGCCGGGCCTCGTCCGCGTTCGGCAGCAGCAGCTCCGCCCCCTCCGCGAACTCCAGGAACCGCTTCGGCCCCAGCTCGCCGAGGAACCCGGCCGACGCCGGATCCACGCTCACCGGAACGCCCCGCTCCACGGCGGTGCGCAGGGCGAGGAGCGCGGCGGCCCGGCTCGTCGCGGCGAACAGGAGGTAGCCGGACAGATGCAGCCGCCCGGCACCGTCGAGCATCGAGGGCGCGAAGTCCTCGGCGGCGAGCCGCAGCACCGCCCCGCCGTCCGTCAGGAAGGTGCGCTCGGCCGCCGCGTCGACCAGGGCGATGACGGTCGCCGTCGGAAACGCGTCGTCCACCGCGAGGAACGCCCGCACCCCCGCCCGCTCCAGCGCCTGACGGTGCCAGTCGGCGGACTCCGCCCCCGCCCTGGCCAGCAGCCGGGCGTCCGGGCAGCCCGAACGCACCGCCCAGCAGGCGACATTGGCCCCCGCGCCGCCCGGCAGGGTGCGGATCCGGGCCGCCGTGTCCGTACCGTGCGCGAGCGCCGGTCCATGACGCGCCACCACGTCCGTGACCACGTCCCCCACCACCAACAGCCCGCCGCCCGCCGCAGGACCACTCACCGGGCACCCGCCGCCGCGACGGCGATCCGCGCCGCCAGCGCCACGTTTCCGCGTACGGCCGCGAGGTTCGCCTCCAGCGACGCGCCCTCGGTCCGCCGCATCAGCCGGTCCAGCAGGAACGGCGTGACGCCCTGCCCCGAGATGCCCCGCTCCCGGCACACCTCCAGCGCCTCCGCCAGCACCCGGTCGTGCAGCGCCGGATCCAACTGATCCCGCTCCGGTACGGGGTTGGCGACGATCAGCGCGGCCGCCGGGCCGCCCAGCGCCTCCTTCGCCCGGATCACCTCCACCACCTCCTCGGGGCTGTGCACCGTCCAGTCGACGGGTTCGCCGGAGCTGCTCAGGTAGAAGCCGGGGAAGAGCTCCGTGCCGTAGCCGACGATGCCGACGCCGAGGGTCTCCAGCCGCTGGAGGGTCGCCGGGACGTCGAGGATCGACTTCACCCCCGCGCAGACCACGGTGATCCCGGTGCGGGCGAGCAGCCGCAGATCGGCCGACTCGTCCTGGTCGTCGGTCCATCCCCGGTGTACGCCGCCCAGCCCGCCCGTCGCGAAGACGCCGACGCCCGCCCGCGCCGCCAGGAACGCCGTCGCGGACACCGTCGTCGCCCCGCTCGCCCCGGAGGCGAGCGCCGGAGCCAGATCGCGGTGCCCCAGCTTGCGTACCGCCTGATCACCGGCTACCCGCTCCAACTGCTCCGTGCTCAGGCCGACATGGGCCCGCCCGTCCAGAACGGCGACGGTCGCCGGAACAGCGCCGGCGGACCGGACGAGCCCCTCCAGTTCCAGGGCCACGGCCAGGTTGCGTGGGCGCGGCAGACCGTGCGCGATGATCGTCGACTCCAGCGCCACGACAGGCAGTCCGGCGCTCAGGGCGGCGCGCACCTCCGACGGGAGCACGGGCTCGTAGGGTTCCGGTGATTTCTGAGGCATGCCCCATCCCTGTCGCGGGCGGGAGGGGCGCAAACCACGGACGGACCTCCTGTGGTGGGTCCTGGCCGCGGTGTGGCCGGAAGCGGTCGCTAAGGTGACCGGCCATGACGACAAACGACCAGGTCCCCGCCTCCTTCGCCGTACACATCCCGGACGCCGAGCTCGTTCCGGAACCCCTCGATCCGGCGCAGATCGTCTCGGGCGACCCCGTGGTGACGGGCAAGGTGCTGTGGGAATCGGCCGACGGCAAGCAGATCCGGGGGATCTGGCAGATCACGCCCGGCGAGGTCACCGACACCGAGGCGAACGAGCTGTTCGTGGTCGTCAGCGGCCGGGCGACGGTCGCGGTCGAGGGCGGGGCGACGCTGGAGATCGGCCCGGGGGACGCCTGCGTCCTGCGCGAGGGCGACAGGACGACCTGGACCGTTCACGAGACGCTCCGCAAGGCGTACCACATCAGCCTCTGACGGCTGTTGCTGGTTCTGGTTCTGGCTCTGTGAAGTCTGCCGCGGGGGCGGTCCGGCGGCGGGTCAGCCGCTGACCGGGCCCGGCCGCCGCAGGCCCCGGCGCAGGGCGAGCGCGGCCACCGGCAGCAGCAGAGCGGCACCGATCGCGTTCAGGGGGCCGTACCCCCACTGGGCGACGATCACCCCGGCCGCCGCCCCGCCGACGCCCGCCGCCGCGTTCATCGTCAGGTCCGACAGCCCCTGCACCGCCGCCTGGGCGGACTGCGGCACCGCGTCGGTGAGCAGCGCCGAGCCGGCGATCATCCCCGCCGACCAGCCGAGGCCCAGCACGAACAGGCCCAAGGCGGTCTGCCCGTGCCGGGGACCGGCGGTGCCCGCGAGCAGCGCGGCGAAGCTCAGCAGTCCGACGGCCAGGCCGATCACGGCCAGTCGGCCGAACCGGTCGGCCAGCCATCCCATCACCGGCGAGAACGCGTACATGCCCGCGATGTGTCCGCTGATGACGAGCCCGATCAGCTGGAGACCGGCGCCGTGCCGGCCCAGGTCGACCGGGGTCATGACCATGATCGACACCATGGCGGTGTGCGACACGGTGACCGTCACCAGGGCCAGCCGCGCCATCGGCGACTCCCGGACCGCCTCGATCCCGGCGCGCAGGGATCGCTTCGGCGGCCCCGCCGGGCCCTCCGGGATCAGGGAGCGGGCGGTGAGAAGCGGATCCGGGCGCAGCGCGAGCGCCACGACGAGCCCGGCGAGCAGGAAAACGGCGGCCGAGCACAGATACGGCCCGGCCGCCTCGGGCACCCGCGTACCGCGGAACAGCCGGCTCGCCGGGGCCGAGATGTTGGGGCCCAGCACCGAGCCGATCGTGGTGGCCCAGACGACGGTGGAGATCGCCCGCGCCCGCCGCTCCGGCCCCACCAGGTCGGCCGCCGCGAACCGGGCCTGGAGACCGGCCAGGGACCCCGCGCCGAACGCGGCCATGCCGAGCAGCAGCAGCGGGAAGCTGGGCAGCATCGTGGCGAGGACCACCAGGCCACCGCCCAGCGCACCGATCAGATAGGCGAGCACCAGGCCGGACCGGCGGCCCCGGGAGGTCATCAGGGCGGCCAGCGGCAGCGACAGCAGCGCCGTGCCGACGACGGACGCGGTCGGCGCCAGCCCGGACAGCGCCTCGGAACCGCTCACCTCGGCGGCCAGTATCGGGGCCAGGGCGATGCCGACGGCCACACCGAGGCCGCCGAGTATCTGGCTGACGATGAGCACGGCCGACGTCCGGCGCTGAAGAGCGGGCAGCCCGGCGGCCGTGACCTGAGGGGAGGGGAGAGGGGTCGTCACCGGCGCAGTGTGCCACCGCTCGGCGGCCGCCGTTCACCCGGGCGGGTGAACGGACTCCGGCGATGTCCGACCGGACGCTCCGGGGAGGTGTCCGGCCCTTCCCTAGAACAGCGGCTGCGGCAGGACCCCCTCCAGCGCCAGCAACTGCCGCTTGGTCTCCGGACCGCCGCCGAACCCGCCCAGGCCGCCGTCGCTCTCCACCACCCGGTGACACGGCACCACCACCGGCAGCGGGTTGGCCCCCATGGCCGCCCCCACCGCCTGCGCCCCCTCCGGCCGGCCGACCCGCGCGGCCAGTTCCCCGTACCCGACGACCGTGCCGTAGGGCACCCCGGACGCCAGCTCGCGGAGCACCTCACGGTGGAACCCCGCGGTCAGCGACCAGTCCAGATCGAGGTCGAAGTCCTCCCGCTCGCCGGCGAAATACGCCGCGAGCCTGCGTATGGGCTCGGCGAGCCGCGCCGAGCCGGGCGCCTCCACCGGCTCCGTGCCGAACCGGGCCCGCAACCGGTCGAGCATCGCGTCCCGTACGCCGGGACGGGCGTGGAAGGACACGCTCACCAGTCCCGCCCCGGTCGCGGCGAGCAGCAGCGGGCCGATGTCGCTGTCCACGACGGTCCACTCGACAGCCGGCTCGCCGCCGGTCCCGTAGTTCTTCATGCCGACCACCGTACGACCGGCCACTGACAGCGGTGGTCCCGTCGGCGACAGCGGCGGTCCCACCGGCGGAAGACCGACGGGACCGCCGACACGACGCGGTGCGCCGCGTCAGCTCGTCGCGTCGCGCACCACGTCGGGGAAGTTGGTGATGATGCCGTCGACCCCGTAGTCACGGGCCTTCACCGCGTCCGCCGCCTTGTTGACCGTCCACGTGTTCACCCGCAGCCGCTTGCCGTGCGGGCCCTTGAGCCGGTGGACGGCCGCCACGTAGTCGGCGCCGATCGTCGCGTACGAGGGGTTGATCTGATCGGTGAACGCCGCGTACGAGGGCAGGTCGGCCACCGCCGGGGTGCCCAGGAAGCCGGTCGTGATGTCGGGGCGCAGGGCGTGCACCTTCTTCACGCTTTCGGCGCCGAAGCTCTGGATGACCAGCCGGTTCCGCACGTGGGAGCGGTCCAGCCACCCCGACCGCCCCAGCACCCGGATGATGTCCCGCTCGATGCCCGGGTAGGTCGCCGGGCTCTTGATCTCCAGGAGCAGCTTCTGCCGGTTGCGCTCCAGGCGGTGCAGGAACTGGGTGAGCGTCGGCACCCGGGCCCCGGTGAACTGCGTTCCGAACCAGCTGCCCGCGTCGAGCTTCGCCAGCTCCGCCGCGGTGAAGTCCTTGACCGCCCACGGCGCCCGGTCGGGGAAGACCTGCTCGACGTCCGTCGTGCGCTTCAGGTTGGTGTCGTGCAGCACGACGAGCTCGCCGTCGCGGGTGCGGTGGACGTCGTTCTCGACCCAGTCGATGCCGAGGGCGTCCGCGGCGTCGGCGGCGGCGAGGGTGTTCTCCGGCGCGTAGCCCGATGCCCCCCGGTGGGCCACGACGACCGGGGCCGTCTGCCGCTCCGGAGCCTCGGGCCGGTCGGCGGGGAGCAGGGCGCCGGCGCCGAGCAGGGCGGCGGCCGCGGTGGAAGCGGTTGCGGTGCGGACGAACACGGGGACCCCTCACGTCGGGAGTGTGCGGACACGCAGAGAGTGACAGCGGCCCGCCAACGCCCGGCGGGGCTGCGATGGCCGAGGAATGAACGGAACCTTCGGTCCCGGGGCCACCGCGGGAGCAGGGCACGAGGTCGTGCCGATAAAATGGGCTTTCTTTGTCTGCCCGCCGGGACTCGCCCCTTGGGGACCCTCCTCGACCCCGGGCCTTCTCGAAGGGCGTGCGCGTATGCAGGGAACGATCGACGGATTCACCCACGGCCTGGTGACTCCGGTCGCGGCATTCCTCATGGCCGCCCTGGGAGCCGCCCTCGGGCTCCGCTGCACCACCCGGTCCCTCCACACCGCACGCTCCCACCGGGCCGGCTGGCTGGCGCTGGGCTCGCTGTCCATCGGCTCCGGGGTGTGGACCATGCACTTCGTCGCGATGACGGGCTTCACCGTCCAGGAGGCTCCGATCTCCTACGACAAGCCCCTCACCTTCGCCGGCCTGGCCGTGGCCGTGGTGATGGTCGGCATCGGCATCTTCATTGTCGGGTACCGGGGCGCGACCCGCATGGCGTTGATCACGGGCGGCACGATCACCGGCCTCGGCATCGCCTCCATGCACTATCTCGGGATGGCGGGCATGCGCATGGACGCGCGGTTCGCGTACGACACGCCCCTCGTCGTCCTCTCGGTGCTGATCGCCGGGTGCGCCGCCACGGGCGCGCTGTGGGCGACCGTCACCCTCCGAGGAGCCCTCTCCGGCCTCGGCGCGAGCATCCTGATGGCCGTCGCGGTGACCGGGATGCACTACACGGGCATGGCCGCGCTCGATGTGCACCTGCACCTGCCGCCCACCCTGCCGGCGGACCTGGCCGACGTCCTGCCCGGCGACCGGCCCACCGAGATGATCGGCCCGATGCTGGCCGGCCCCGCCTGTTTCCTGCTCCTCGCCGCGGTGGTGCTGATGTTCGACCCGAGGGCGGTGACGGGCGGACCCGGCCCGGACCCGCGGACCGGGGGGGCACCCGCGGAGAACCGCCCGCGAAGGCGCGGGAGGGGTCCGGTACCGCTGATCCGGGGCCGTCGTCGGTGGTGATCCGGGGCCGTTGTCAGTGGCGAGCCGTACGGTGGTTGCATGCGGCCCGTTTCCAAGATCGAACGTTCGGTGGCGCCCTTCGAGGTCGTCAGTCCCTACCAGCCCAGCGGTGACCAGCCGGCGGCCATCGCCGAGCTGGAGCGGCGTATCCGCGCAGATGAGAAGGACGTCGTCCTGCTCGGCGCGACCGGCACCGGCAAGTCGGCGACCACCGCCTGGATGATCGAGAAGCTGCAGCGCCCCACCCTGGTGATGGCACCGAACAAGACCCTCGCAGCCCAGCTGGCCAACGAGTTCCGTGAGCTCCTCCCGAACAACGCGGTGGAGTATTTCGTCTCGTACTACGACTACTACCAGCCCGAGGCGTACGTCCCGCAGTCGGACACCTACATCGAGAAGGACTCCTCCATCAACGAGGAGGTCGAACGGCTGCGCCACTCGGCGACGAACTCGCTGCTCACCCGGCGCGACGTCGTGGTGGTCGCCTCCGTCTCCTGCATCTACGGCCTCGGCACGCCCCAGGAGTACGTGGACCGCATGGTCCAGCTCAAGGTCGGCGAGGAGATCGACCGCGACCAGCTGCTGCGCCGCTTCGTCGAGATGCAGTACAGCCGCAACGACCTGGCCTTCACCCGCGGCACCTTCCGGGTCCGGGGCGACACCATCGAGATCTTCCCGGTCTACGAGGAGCTCGCCGTCCGCATCGAGATGTTCGGCGACGAGATCGAGGCCCTGTCCACGCTCCACCCGCTGACCGGCGAGATCATCAGCGAGGACCCCACGGTCCACGTCTTCCCCGCCAGCCACTACGTCGCCGGGCCCGAGCGCATGGAGAAGGCCGTCGGCGGCATCGAGCGGGAGCTGGAGCAGCGCCTGGCCGAGCTGGAGAAGCAGGGCAAGATGCTGGAGGCCCAGCGGCTGCGCATGCGCACCACGTACGACATCGAGATGCTCCGCCAGATCGGCACCTGCTCCGGCGTCGAGAACTACTCGATGCACTTCGACGACCGTGCGCCCGGCACCGCCCCCAACACCCTCCTCGACTACTTCCCGGACGACTTCCTCCTCGTCCTGGACGAGTCCCACGTCACGGTCCCGCAGATCGGCGCGATGTACGAGGGGGACGCCTCTCGCAAGCGGACCCTCGTCGACCACGGCTTCCGGCTGCCGTCCGCGATGGACAACCGGCCGCTGAAGTGGGAGGAGTTCCTGAAGCGGACCGACCAGACGGTGTATCTCTCCGCCACCCCGGGGAAGTACGAGCTCTCGCGCGGCGACGGGTTCGTCGAGCAGATCATCCGTCCCACCGGCCTCGTCGACCCCGAGGTCGTGGTCAAGCCCACCGAGGGCCAGATCGACGACCTGGTCCACGAGATCCGCAAGCGCACCGAGCGCGACGAGAGGGTCCTGGTCACGACGCTCACCAAGAAGATGTCGGAGGACCTCACCGACTACTTCCTGGAGCTCGGCATCCAGGTCCGCTACCTGCACAGCGACGTCGACACCCTGCGCCGCATCGAGCTGCTGCGCGAGCTGCGCTCCGGCGAGTACGACGTGCTCGTCGGCATCAACCTCCTGCGCGAGGGCCTCGACCTTCCCGAGGTGTCCCTCGTGGCGATCCTCGACGCCGACAAGCAGGGCTTCCTGCGCTCCGGCACCTCGCTCATCCAGACCATCGGCCGCGCCGCCCGTAACGTCTCCGGCCAGGTCCACATGTACGCCGACAAGATCACCCCGGCGATGGCGCAGGCGATCGACGAGACGAACCGCCGCCGCGAGAAGCAGATCGCCTACAACACCGAGCGTGGCCTCGACCCGCAGCCGCTGCGCAAGAAGATCAACGACATCGTCGCGACCATCGCCCGCGAGGAGGTCGACACCGAGCAGCTCCTCGGCACCGGCTACCGACAGGGCAAGGAGGCCAAGACCCCGGTGCCCGCGCTCGGCGGCAAGGCAGCCAAGGGCGGCGCGAAGGGCAGGGCGGCCTCGCCCGGCGCGGTGCTCAGTGACCGGCCCGCGACCGAACTGGCCGGGATCATCGAGGAGATGACCGAGCGGATGCGGGCCGCCGCGGCGGACCTGCAGTTCGAGGTGGCCGCCCGGCTGCGCGACGAGGTCGGTGAACTGAAGAAGGAACTGCGTCAGATGAAGGAGGCGGGCCTCGCCTGATCCCGGCGCCGCGGCCGGCCTCGCCGCCGTCTCCGGCACCGGGCTCGGCACCCGGGTCCGCCGCACCGGGCGTGCCACGCCGGGTGTGTTGCAAGACCGACACAAAAGCGGACCGAGCCTGCTGCCGCCCGGGGTGGAATGCGTAGGGTGCGGGGAAACCGCACACGGATGGTTGCGGGGCAATGCCGAGAGGGGACAGCGCGTGACGGTCAATATGACCAAGGGTCAGGCCATCAGCCTGCAGAAGGGCGACGGGGGGACCCTGACCGCGGTACGGATGGGGCTCGGCTGGCAGGCGGCTCCGCGCCGCGGCCTGTTCGGCTCGCGCACCCGCGAGGTCGACCTGGACGCCTCGGCGGTGCTCTTCGCCGACAAGCAGCCGGTCGACGTCGTGTTCTTCCGTCACCTCGTCAGCGATGACGGCTCGGTCAAGCACACCGGTGACAACCTGGTCGGCGGCGCGGGCTCCGGCGGCGACGACGAGGCGATCCTCGTCGACCTCCAGCGCGTTCCGGTCCACATCGACCAGATCGTCTTCACGGTGAACTCCTTCACCGGGCAGACGTTCCAGGAGGTCCGACACGCCTTCTGCCGCATCGTCGACGAGACCAACGGCCAGGAGCTCGCCCGGTACACGCTCGACGGCGGCGGCCAGTACACCGCCCAGATCATGGCGAAGGTGCACCGCGCGGGCAGCGGATGGCAGATGACGGCCCTCGGGAACCCGGCCAACGGCCGCACCTTCCAGGACCTGATGCCGTCGATCCTCCCGCACCTCTAGGGCGTGTTTCGAAGGTAGCGCCGTCCGCCCGGAGGGCGGGCTCGGCGGCGTCTGGTGCGTGCGATCGCAAGGCGGAGGGTCGCCCCGATACTGGAGTATCGGGGTGATCCCGACAACGCGGCGAGCGTGCGTGCCAGGCGTCGCCGAGCAGGCGGGACTTTCGAAACACGCCCTGGACCCGGACCGGCCGGCACGGCCCGGCATCGAGACGGGCAGGAGCAGCTCCCGGCGGCACCCGCCGCCGGGAGCTGTCCCACGCACGGCACTGACGTACACAGCCACGCACGGCACAGCACGAACGCGGCATCGCACGGCACCGCGCCCACGGGCGCGCGGGCCATGGTCGAGGGGGACAGGGCATTGACGGCCGAACTGGTCCGGGGGCAGAACCACACCTTGCCCCAGACCCGTCTGGAGATCCGGGTATCCGCGGGCACGCCCGTCGTCGCCGGAGCCACCCTCGGCGACGAGCGGGGCACGGTGCGCGGCGTCGAGTGGATCGCCCACCCCGGCTCGCCCCAGCTCCCCGGGCTCGAGGTCTCCCAGCAGGCGGCGGCCGACCACCGGCTCGCCGTCGACCTGGAGGCCCTGCCCGCCGGTGCCCACCGGGTCACCGTGCTGCTCGCCCTCCCCGTCGGGGTCGGCGGCCCGGCGCGGTTCGGCGCGGTCCCCGCCCCCTTCGTCTCTGTCACCGGGCTCGACGGCACCGAGATCGCCACCTTCACGCTCACCGGCCTGGACGCCGAGTCCGCGGTCAGCGCCCTGGAGCTCTACCGCCGCCAGGACGCCTGGAAGGTCCGCGCCGTCGGACAGGGGTATGCCGGCGGGCTCGCCGAGATGCTCGCCGACCAAGGCCTGGCCGAGTCCGCCGGGCTGGCCGGATCCATTCAGGAGGCCGTCACCCGGGGCCTGGCCCGCTCGGCGCCCCCGCCGCCGCCCCGTACTCCGGAAGGCGACCGCGTACGGCACGCGACTGGCTCCGCGGGCCATCGCCCGCCGACGTTGCCCCCGGCCCCGGAGCCCCCCGAGCCGCTGACCGACGCGGCGACCACAGGACCGGCGCACACTCCCCAGCCGCACGCCGCCCCGGGACCGGCCGCGGCGGGGACCCCCGCCGAGGGGCCCGTCAACTACGCGCACCCGCGACGGCAGCACGCCGCACCCCCGTCGCCCCCGCCCACCGCGCCTCCCGCCCCGTCGGGACAGGCCGCTCAGCCGGTCGCGGGCGACGCCACCGGCTGGTCGATGGACGAGCGCCTCTACAACCAGATCTGGGGCATGTTCGAGGATCTGGCCCGCGCCGTCGCCGCCTACCGCAGCGCCGTCGACTTCGCCGGGTCCCGGATGGACCAGGAGCTCGACCGGGCCCTGTCCGACCCGCGCAACCGGATCGGCGGTGCCGGCGACCGCGCCCGCGAGGAGGCCCGCGCCAAGCGCGACGAGCTGGCCTCCCGGGCCCGGGAGGCCCTCGACCGCGATCTGGCCCAGTTGGCCGCCGAGTCCGCCGTCGTCGAGCCCGCGCTCCCGGCCGCGTACGCCGGGTGGGGCAACCCCGTCTGGCACGCCCACCGCGTCCCCATGGAGATACCGATGGCCCTGCGCATCGGTGACCTCCACCTTCCCGAGCGCACCGACCTGCGCATCCCGCTCCTGGTCCGTCTGCCGCTGGAGCGGGGGATCTGGGTGGACAGCGGCCGGACCGCGTCCGAGGCGGCCGCCCTGATGGACGCGGACCGGCTGCGTCAGCTGGCCGTGGAGACCGCGGTCGCCCACGCGGCGCGGCTGCTCGCGGTGTATCCGCCCGGGGAGTTCGCGGTGCACGTCATCGATCCGGCGGGTTCGGCGGCCGGTCCGCTCGCGCCGCTGGTCGCCGCGGGCGTCCTCGCCGGGCCGCCCGCCGCCGGGCCCGGGGGAGTGGCCTCGGTCCTGGCCCACCTCATCCGGCGGGTGGACCTGGTGCAGATGGCGGTGCGGGCCGGGGCGGCCGACTCGCTGCCGCCCGACCTGGACACCGGCGAGCAGCTCCTGGTGGTCAACGACTTCCCGCACGGCTTCGACGACCGGGCCGTCACCCAGCTCCGCTATCTCGCCGACGAGGGCCCCTCGGCCGGGGTGCACCTGCTGATGGTCGCGGACCGGGAGGAGGCCAGTGCCTACGGGCCGGTTCTCGACCCGCTGTGGCGTTCGCTGTTGCGGATCACCCCGGTCGCCGACAGCCACCTCGCCGACCCCTGGGTCGGGCACGCCTGGACCTACGAGCCGTTGGCGATCCCGCCGGGCAGCCGCGTCCTGGAAGAGGTGCTCGCGGCGGTGGCTGCCGCCCGCCGGGCCGCTGGCCGTTGATGCGACATCTATCTGACCTGTGGTTTTGACGATTCCTTTACCGTTCTCTTTACCTTTTCTTGGTGATGCCTGTACTGTTCGGGGGACGGAGGGGAGTACTCCTTACGCGACGTCCCGTCAATACGGACCGTTCTCGGTCCCGGGGCGCCGGTCCAGGCGCGCACACCGCGCGCAGGGATGGAAGAGACCTCCGGCAGCGACGACGCTGATCAGTAGCCGTAGCAACTGCCGGAGGCGCAGTGGACGTTTCGTGGACCCTTTGGGCCCTGACCATCTTTGGTCTGTCGGCCTTGATCGCCGTCGACTTCTTCATCGGGCGCAAGCCTCATGACGTGTCGACCAAGGAAGCCGGAATCTGGACGATCGTCTGGATCGTGCTGGCAATCCTCTTCGGAGCCGGTCTCGCGGTCTTCGGTGAGACCCAGGCCTCCGGCGAGTTCTTCGCGGGATTCATCACCGAGAAGTCGCTGAGCGTCGACAACCTCTTCGTCTTCGTCCTGATCATGGCGAAGTTCTCGGTGCCCTCACACCTCCAGCAGCGCGTGCTGCTCATCGGTGTGCTCATCGCCCTGGTGCTCCGGGCGATCTTCATCGCCGCCGGCGCCGCCGTGATCGCGAACTTCTCGTGGGTGTTCTACATCTTCGGCGCGTTCCTGATCTACACCGCCTGGAAGCTCATCCAGGAGGCGCGTGCCGACGAGGAGGACGAGGAGTTCGAGGAGAACCGCCTCCTGAAGTCGATCGAGCACCGCTACGGCGTCGCCGACAAGTACCACGGCACCAAGCTCTTCATCCAGAACAACGGCAAGCGTGTCCTGACCCCGCTGATGGTGGTCATGCTCGCCATCGGTATGACGGACGTGCTGTTCGCGCTGGACTCCATCCCGGCGATCTTCGGCCTGACCCAGGACCCGTACATCGTCTTCACGGCCAACGCGTTCGCGCTGATGGGGCTGCGCCAGCTGTACTTCCTCATCGGCGGCCTGCTGAAGAAGCTGGTCCACCTCAGCTACGGCCTGTCGGTGATCCTCGGCTTCATCGGCGTCAAGCTGGTGCTGCACGCCCTGCACGAGTCCGGGGTGCACGTGCCCGAGATCTCCATCCCGTTCTCGCTCTCCGTCATCTGCGGCGTCCTGGTGATCACCACGATCACCAGCCTGATCGCCAACAAGAAGCGGGCGGCGGCCGAGGCGGAGGAGACCGCGAAGGCGGAGGCCGCCGGCCCGGCCGACGAGGAGAGCAAGAGCGTCAGCAGCTGACCCGGGGCCGCCCCGAGCGGCACAGGGACACACCGGCAGCGGCCGGGGTGGTAACGGCGAAGGCCGTCCACCCCGGCCGCTTTCGCGTGCGTACGGGCACGGGTGGTGTGCGCGGGCTACCAGCCGCGGGCGCGCCACTCGGGCAGCTGGGGCCGCTCGTCGCCGAGCGTCGTGTCGTGCCCGTGGCCCGGGTAGACCCACGTCTCGTCGGGCAGCCGGTCGAACAGCTTCGTCTCGACGTCGCGCAGGAGGCTCGCGAACGCCTTCGGATCCTGGTTCGTGTTCCCGACCCCGCCGGGGAAGAGGCAGTCCCCGGTGAACAGGTGCGGGGCGCCGTGCGGGTCGTCGTAGACCAGGGCGATGGAGCCCGGGGTGTGACCGGCCAGATGGCGGGCGGTCAGCCCGACCCGGCCGACGGTGATCGTGTCGCCGTCCTCGACCAGGACGTCGGTCGGAACCGGGATGCCCTCGGCGTCGTAGCGGCCCGCGTACGTCCGGGCACCGGTCGCCCCGACCACCTGGGCCAGCGCCTGCCAGTGGTCCCCGTGCTGATGCGTGGTGACGACGGACGCGATGCCGTCGTCACCGATCAGCGCGAGCAGGGTCTCCGGCTCGGCGGCCGCGTCGATCAGCAGCTGCTCGCCTGTCGCCCGGCAGCGCAGCAGATAGGCGTTGTTGTTCATCGCGCCGACGGCCACCTTGGAGATCATCAGATCCGTCAGTTCGTGCACGCTCGCCGGTCCGCCGACCTTCACCGCTCCGCTGTACGTCATGCGGCCCAGCCTATAGCGGGGGCAGCGTGGGCAGGGGGCCTCCGGCCACGGTCAGGGCGGAGCCGTCACGACGGCCGCAGAGCCAGCCCAGCAGTTCGACGGCGGGCCCCTGCACCGTCACCAGGGCGCTCGGCGGGCCGCCGCCCGTGCTCCAGGTGCGGCCGTCCCGGTCGGTCAGCGCGGTGGCGGGCACGTCCTGGTTGCCGGAGAAGCGGTCGGTCAGGAAGGCGATCTCCCGCGACACGAATTCCGCCGGCAGGTCCTCCAGCTCGTAGCCGATGTCCAGGTCGACGTGGTGCAGCTCCAGCTCGACCCAGCGCCGGAACGGGACCCGGGCCGCGGAGTCCGTCACGCCGTTGCGCAGGGTGACCGTACGGGACCAGTCGGCGGGTTCGGCGGCGACCGCGAGGAAGCCGTCCGCGCTCTCCCGCAGGTCGGTCAGCTGCTCGGCCGCCGGGCGGGGGGCGCCGTCGGCGATGTCGGCGTCCCGGGTTTCGCTGCTCGCGTACATCGGGAGGCCCCGGAGAACATTTCCGAGCGCGTCGGCGTTACGTGACAAGTGGGCCAGTACGTGGCCCCGACTCCATCCGGGCAACCGTGACGCCTCGGCGACCGAGGCGTTGTCCAGTTCGCCGGCTGCGTCGAGCAGCCGTTCGGTCGCCCCGCGTACAGCTCCCAGGTCGTGCGCATGATCAATCATGCGACCGAGCCTAGCTCTGCCACTCATTCGGGTGAAGGAGGCGAAGGTCGGCCGTAAATCGAATGTGCGTGCTATACGCTCGGAATCGAAAGCTTTCCTACACCGCTGTGGCGCCCCCCATACCCTGGGAGAGGGGCTCAGTTCCCCCGCTTCTCTCTAGAAAGGTGCGGACCGGCGTGGCCGACCGTCTCATCGTCCGTGGCGCGCGCGAGCACAACCTGAAGAACGTCTCGCTCGACCTGCCCCGTGACTCCCTCATCGTCTTCACCGGGCTCTCCGGGTCGGGCAAGTCGTCGCTCGCGTTCGACACGATCTTCGCCGAGGGGCAGCGCCGCTACGTGGAGTCGCTCTCCTCGTACGCCCGGCAGTTCCTCGGCCAGATGGACAAGCCGGACGTCGACTTCATCGAAGGCCTCTCCCCGGCGGTCTCCATCGACCAGAAGTCGACCTCGCGCAACCCGCGCTCGACGGTCGGCACCATCACCGAGGTCTACGACTACCTCCGGCTGCTCTTCGCCCGCATCGGCAAGCCGCACTGCCCCGAGTGCCACCGCCCCATCTCCCGCCAGTCGCCGCAGGCCATCGTCGACAAGGTCCTCGGCCTGCCCGAGGGCAGCCGCTTCCAGGTCCTCTCGCCGCTGGTGCGCGAGCGCAAGGGCGAGTTCGTCGACCTCTTCGCCGACCTCCAGACCAAGGGCTACAGCCGGGCCAGGGTGGACGGCGCCACGATCCAGCTCGCCGAGCCGCCCACGCTCAAGAAGCAGGAGAAGCACACCATCGAGGTGGTCGTCGACCGCCTCACCGTCAAGGACGGCGCCAAGCGCCGGCTGACCGACTCCGTCGAGACCGCGCTCGGCCTCTCCGGCGGCATGGTCGTGCTCGACTTCGTCGACCTGCCCGAGGACGACCCCGAGCGCGAGCGGATGTTCTCCGAGCACCTCTACTGCCCGTACGACGACCTCTCCTTCGAGGAGCTGGAGCCGCGCTCCTTCTCCTTCAACTCGCCCTTCGGCGCCTGCCCCGACTGCACCGGCATCGGCACGCGCATGGAGGTCGACCCGGAGCTGATCGTCCCGGACGAGGAGAAGTCCCTCGACGAGGGCGCGATCCACCCCTGGTCCCACGGCCACACCAAGGAGTACTTCGGCCGCCTGATCGGCGCGCTCTCCGAAGCCCTCGGCTTCCGTACGGACATCCCCTGGGCCGGGCTGCCGCAGCGGGCGAAGAAGGCCCTGCTCTTCGGCCACAAGATCCAGACCGAGGTCCGCTACCGCAACCGCTACGGGCGCGAGCGCGCCTACACCACCCCCGCCTTCGAGGGCGCGGTGCAGTTCGTCAAGCGGCGGCACACCGAGGCCGAGAGCGACTCCAGCCGGGAGCGCTTCGAGGGCTACATGCGCGAGGTGCACTGCCCGACCTGTGAGGGCACCCGGCTCAAGCCGATCGTGCTCGCGGTGACGGTGATGGAGAAGTCCATCGCCGAGGTCGCCGCGATGTCGATCAGCGAGTGCGCCGAGTTCCTCGGCCGCCTCAAGCTGAACGCCCGCGACAAGAAGATCGCCGAGCGGGTGCTCAAGGAGGTCAACGAGCGGCTGAAGTTCCTCGTCGACGTCGGCCTCGACTACCTCTCGCTGAACCGCGCGGCCGGCACCCTGTCCGGCGGCGAGGCCCAGCGCATCCGGCTGGCCACCCAGATCGGCTCCGGCCTGGTCGGCGTGCTGTACGTCCTGGACGAGCCGTCCATCGGCCTGCACCAGCGCGACAACCACCGGCTCATCGAGACCCTGGTCCGGCTCCGCGACATGGGCAACACACTCATCGTCGTCGAGCACGACGAGGACACCATCAAGGTCGCCGACTGGGTCGTCGACATCGGCCCCGGCGCCGGTGAGCACGGCGGCAAGGTCGTCCACTCCGGCTCGCTCAAGGAGCTGCTGGCCAACAAGGACTCGATCACCGGCCAGTACCTGTCCGGCAAGCGGGCCATCCCGACCCCGGACATCCGCCGCCCGGTCGACCCGGCCCGCAGACTCACCGTGCACGGCGCCCGGGAGAACAACCTCCAGGACATCGACGTCTCCTTCCCGCTCGGCGTCCTCACCGCCGTCACCGGCGTCTCCGGCTCCGGGAAGTCGACCCTGGTCAACGACATCCTCTACACCCACCTGGCCCGCGAGCTGAACGGCGCCAAGTCGGTCCCCGGCCGGCACACCCGGGTCGACGGCGACGACCTCGTCGACAAGGTGGTGCACGTCGACCAGTCGCCGATCGGCCGGACCCCCCGGTCCAACCCGGCGACCTACACCGGAGTCTTCGACCACGTCCGCAGGCTCTTCGCCGAGACGATGGAGGCGAAGGTGCGTGGCTATCTGCCGGGCCGCTTCTCCTTCAACGTCAAGGGCGGCCGCTGCGAGAACTGCTCCGGTGACGGCACCATCAAGATCGAGATGAACTTCCTGCCCGACGTGTACGTCCCGTGCGAGGTCTGCCACGGAGCGCGCTACAACCGGGAGACCCTGGAGGTCCACTACAAGGGCAAGTCCATCGCCGAGGTGCTGGACATGCCGATCGAGGAGGGCCTGGAGTTCTTCGAGGCCGTCCCGACGATCGCCCGCCACCTCCGTACGCTCAACGAGGTCGGCCTCGGATACGTGCGGCTGGGCCAGTCCGCGCCGACCCTTTCCGGTGGTGAGGCGCAGCGCGTCAAGCTGGCGAGCGAGCTCCAGAAGCGCTCCACCGGGCGCACGGTCTACGTCCTGGACGAGCCGACCACCGGTCTGCACTTCGAGGACATCAGCAAGCTGATCACCGTGCTCTCCGGCCTGGTGGACAAGGGCAACACGGTGATCGTCATCGAGCACAACCTCGACGTGATCAAGACCGCCGACTGGGTCGTCGACATGGGCCCCGAGGGCGGCAACGGCGGTGGCCTGGTCGTCGCCGAGGGAACGCCGGAGCAGGTCGCCTCGGTCCCCGCCAGCCACACCGGGAAGTTCCTCCAGTCCATCCTGGACGCGGACCGGGTCAGCGAGGCCGCGGTCCCCTCCGGGCGAGGGACGGCCCGCAAGCCGGCCGCCCGTAAGGCCGCCCCGGCGAAGAAGACGGCCGCCGCGGCCAAGAAGGCCACGACGGCCAAGGCGAAGAACGCCACGGGGGCCAAGGCCGGTACGACCAGGACGGCCGCGGCGAAGAAGGCCACCCGCGCCCGCAAGGCCTGAGCGAGGGCCCTCGGGCCTCTCGTCGAACCGCCTATGCCGCCGACGGCGGTCCCCTCAGCAAGATGGGGGCCGCCGTCGCCCGTCGAAGGGGCGCGTTCCGGCCCGGTCGCAGGGCTTCCGATCCCCGCCGGTATCGTCGGTTCTGTCACCGCACGCAGGGCCGCCGTCGTCGCACCACCCTGCCCGGCGGCCCCGATCCACCGTGATCCACCCCGAACAACGACCCGTGGAGCCCGCATGCCCGGTCTGCCCGCCGCCCGCCGTACCGTCCTGAAGGGTGCCGCGCTCGCTGGTGCCGCCGGGCTGGGAGCGGCCGCCTGCTCCACCGATTCCAAGCTCGGCCACGCCAAGAACCCCACCCCCACCGCGCCCGTCGACCTCGGGGCCGCGTCCGAGGTGCCCGTCGGCGGAGCCAAGCTCTACCGCGAGCAGCGCCTGGTCGTCGTCTGCCCGGCGAAGGGCGAGTACAAGGCGTTCAGCGCCCAGTGCACCCACGGCGGCTGCGTCCTGGACAAGGTCGAGGGCACCGAGGGCCACTGCCCCTGCCACGGCAGCCTCTTCGACATGACCACCGGCCAGCCGGTGAAGGGCCCGGCCACCGTGCCGCTGCCCGCCGTCCCGGTCACCGCCGAGGGCGGAAAGCTCGTCGCGGGCCCCGACGCCTGAGCGCCCCCGCCGAAGCTCTCACTCCCAGCCCCAGTCGATCCCGATCAGCCCCGGCCGCACACCCTCCTCCACCAGGTGTACGGTCCGGTGCCGACCGGTCAGCGTGAGATCCCCCCCGAGCCCAGCGCGCCGCCCCCCGTCTCCTCAGACGGCCAGAAGGCCTCCCTGTGGACCGTCCCCGGGGCGGACGGGGGCGATCGGTGGCAGGTGGTGAACATCGCCACCGGCGACGACGAGGCCCGCTACACCGCACAGGGGGCCCGCGCGCTCCCCGGCGGCACCGTGTTCCGCGAACCGCACATAGACGCCTGGTACGCCCACGTCGACTCCCGGGTGCTCCCGCTGGACGAGGACGCGAAGGCCGCCGTGGGAGCGAGGGGCACCGCGCTCAGCGCCTACCGGATGCGGGTCCAGGAGGCGTACGGCGACAAACTGCCGGGCTCCGGATACGCCCGCTCCGGCAAGGCGGGCGGCTACGGCCCCGAGGCCGCCACCGGCAGCGGGGGAGCCCCGCAGGCCGCCCCCGGTCCGGGGCCCGGCGGCCGGCCGGGCCCCGGACACCGTCGGGAGCTTCGCGCTCGCCGGTACGGCGTCCGGTTCGCCGGACACGGCCCCGACCGCCGTCTCCACCACCGCCGGGGCCGGGGCGCTGCTCGCCCTGGCCCTCCGCGGGGCCGCCGCCGTACGCCGCAACAACCGCACCGGGCGATCCCCGGCCACGGACGCCTGAGCGGCGGCCCACCGGCCCGCAGGACCGCGCTCCGGGGTGCGAACACCCCGCGGCACCCCGGAAGCGCGGCACACCCGAGGACGACGCGCTGTCACTGCCCGCAAGTAGGGTGTGAGACATGGCAGACCCCTCCAGCTACCGCCCCAAGCCGGGACAGATCCCCGACTCCCCGGGGGTCTACAAATTCCGCGACGAGCACCGCCGGGTGATCTACGTCGGGAAGGCCAAGAACCTGCGCCAGCGCGTGGCCAACTACTTCCAGGACCTCGCCGGCCTCCATCCGCGTACGCGCACGATGGTCACCACCGCCGCCTCCGTCGAGTGGACGGTCGTCTCCACCGAGGTCGAGGCGCTCCAGCTGGAATACTCCTGGATCAAGGAGTTCGACCCCCGGTTCAACGTCAAGTACCGCGACGACAAGAGCTATCCCTACCTCGCGGTCACGTTCAACGAGGACTTCCCCCGCGTCCAGGTCATGCGCGGCGCCAAGAAGAAGGGCGTGCGCTACTTCGGTCCCTACGGCCACGCCTGGGCGATCCGCGAGACGGTCGACCTGATGCTGCGGGTCTTCCCCGTCCGCACCTGCTCCGCCGGGGTCTTCAAGAACGCCGCGCGCACCGGCCGCCCCTGCCTGCTGGGCTACATCGGCAAGTGCTCGGCCCCCTGCGTCGGCCGGGTCACCCCCGAGGAACACCGGGAGCTGGCCGAGGACTTCTGCGACTTCATGGCCGGTCGCACGGGCACCTACATCCGCCGTCTGGAGAAGGACATGATGCAGGCGGCCGAGGAGATGGAGTACGAGCGGGCCGCCCGCCTCCGCGACGACGCCGAGGCCCTCAAGCGGGCCATGGAGAAGAGCGCCGTCGTCCTCGCCGACGCCACCGACGCCGACCTGATCGCCGTCGCCGAGGACGAGCTGGAGGCCGCCCTCCAGATCTTCCACGTCCGCGGCGGCCGGGTGCGCGGCCAGCGCGGCTGGGTCACCGACAAGGTCGAGGCGGTCGACACCTCCGGCCTCGTCGAGCACGCCCTCCAGCAGCTGTACGGCGAGGAGCGCGGCGACGCCGTCCCCAAGGAGGTCCTGGTCCCCGCCCTGCCCGAGGACACCGAAGCGGTCTCCCAGTGGCTCGCCGAGCGCCGGGGCTCCCAGGTCAGCCTGCGCATCCCGCAGCGCGGCGACAAGAAGGACCTCATGGCCACGGTCCAGCGCAACGCCCAGCAGGCGCTCGGGCTGCACAAGACCAAGCGCGCCTCCGATCTGACCACCCGCTCCCGCGCCCTGGAGGAGATCGCCCAGGCGCTGGGTCTGGACACCGCCCCGCTGCGCATCGAGTGCTACGACATCTCCCACCTCCAGGGCGACGACGTGGTGGCCTCCATGGTGGTCTTCGAGGACGGCCTCGCCCGCAAGAGCGAGTACCGCCGCTTCCAGATCAAGGGCTTCGAGGGCCAGGACGACGTCCGCTCGATGCACGAGGTGATCGGCCGGCGGTTCAAGCGCTACCTGCAGGACAAGGAGCGCATGGGGGAGTGGGAGGAGCAGCCGGCGGCCGCCCCGGCCGCCGGGCCCGCCGCCACCGGCCCCGTCCCCGCGGTCGTCCCGGCCGCCGACGACGGCGAGCCCCGGGAGGACGACGGCCGGCCCAAGCGGTTCGCCTACCCGCCGCAGCTCGTCGTCGTCGACGGCGGGCAGCCCCAGGTCGCCGCCGCCAAGCGCGCCCTGGACGAGCTGGGCATCGACGACATCGCCGTCTGCGGCCTCGCCAAGCGCCTCGAAGAGGTCTGGCTCCCCGACGACGACGATCCCGTGGTCCTGCCCCGCTCCAGCGAGGGCCTCTACCTCCTCCAGCGCGTCCGGGACGAGGCCCACCGCTTCGCCATCACCTACCAGCGCGCCAAACGCGCCAAGCGCATCCGCTCCAGCCCTCTTGACGACGTGGCCGGCCTCGGCGAGACCCGGAAGCAGGCGCTGATCAAGCATTTCGGCTCGGTGAAGAAGCTCCGGCAAGCGACAATCGACGAGATCCGCGAGGTCCCCGGGATAGGGCGGAGGACGGCGGAATCGGTGGCCGCGGCCCTCGCCTCGACCGCTCCCGCGGCACCGGCCGTGAACACGGCCACAGGAGAGATCATCGAAGAGGACGACGGGGGCAGCTCATGACCGGGAACAGCCACGAGACCGCGCGGAACAACGCCGACCGGAACACCGCAGGACCAGCAGACACCGCAGACCGAGCAGACGGAGCAGCAGACGTGAGTACGAACACCCCGAACGAGACGGGTGACGCGGCCATCCCCGAGCTGGTGATCATCTCCGGGATGTCGGGCGCCGGCCGCAGCACCGCCGCCAAGTGTCTGGAGGACCTCGGCTGGTTCGTCGTCGACAACCTGCCGCCCGCGCTGATCCCCACCATGGTGGAGCTCGGCGCCCGCTCCCAGGGCAACGTGGCACGCATCGCCGTCGTGGTCGACGTGCGCGGCCGGCGCTTCTTCGACAACCTCCGCGAATCCCTCGCGGACCTGGAGGCCAAGCACGTCACCCGGCGGATCGTCTTCCTGGAGTCCTCCGACGACGCCCTCGTGCGCCGCTTCGAGTCCGTCCGCCGCCCCCACCCCCTCCAGGGCGACGGCCGCATCGTCGACGGCATCGCGGCCGAGCGCGACCTGCTGCGCGAGCTGCGCGGCGACGCCGACCTGGTCATCGACACCTCCAGCCTCAACGTGCACGAGCTGCGGGCCAAGATGGACGCCCAGTTCGCGGGCGACTCGGAGCCGGAGCTGCGGGCCACGGTGATGTCCTTCGGCTACAAGTACGGCCTGCCCGTCGACGCCGACCTGGTCGTCGACTGCCGCTTCCTGCCCAACCCGCACTGGGTCCCCGAGCTGCGCCCCTTCACCGGCGTCAACGAGGAGGTGTCCGACTACGTCTTCGACCAGCCGGGCGCCAAGGAGTTCCTCAACCAGTACACGGAGCTGCTCCAGCTGATCGCCGCGGGCTACCGCCGCGAGGGCAAGCGGTACGTCACCATCGCGGTCGGCTGCACCGGCGGCAAGCACCGCTCCGTCGCCATGTCGGAGAAGCTCTCGGCCCGCCTCGCCTCCGAAGGCGTCGAGACCGTCCTCGTGCACCGGGACATGGGGCGAGAGTGACCGGACGCAATCTGCGGATGCGGCGCCTGAGCCGCGCCACCTCGGCGCTCTCCGGCCGCAAGCGCGGTGCTCAGCCCAAGGTCGTCGCGCTCGGCGGCGGCATGGGTCTCTCGGCGTCCCTGACGGCGCTGCGCCGGATCACCGGCGATCTCACGGCCGTGGTCACCGTCGCCGACGACGGCGGCTCCAGCGGCCGGCTGCGCGAGGAGCTGGGCGTCCTGCCCCCCGGCGACCTGCGCAAGGCGCTCGCCGCGCTGTGCGGCGACGACGACTGGGGCCGCACCTGGTCCCGGGTCATCCAGCACCGTTTCGAGTCCAAGGGCGACCTCCACGAGCACGCGGTCGGCAATCTGCTGATCGTGGCCCTCTGGGAGCAGCTCGGCGACCCTGTCCAGGCGCTCGACCTGGTCGGCAGGCTGCTCGGCGCGCACGGGCGGGTGCTGCCGATGTCGGCCGTCCCGCTGGAGCTCCAGGCGCTGGTCAAGGGCCACGACCCCGACCTGCCCGACGCGATCGTCACCGTGCGCGGCCAGGCCACGGTGGCGCTCACACCCGGCGAGGTGCAGTCGGTGCACGTCGTCCCGCCCGACCCGCCGGCCGTCCCGGAAGCCGTGGAAGCGGTCCTGGACGCCGACTGGGTGGTGCTCGGTCCCGGCTCTTGGTTCTCCTCCGTGATCCCGCATCTGCTCGTACCGGAACTGCTCGACGCCCTGGTCACCACGAAGGCCCGCAAGGTCCTCTCGTTGAACCTCGCACCCCAGCCCGGTGAAACAGAAGGCTTCTCACCGCAGCGTCATTTGGAGGTTTTGGGGCGACACGCCCCTAAACTCGCCTTGGACGTGGTGCTGGCCGATGAGGCCGCCGTGCCCGACCGTGAGTCCCTCGTCGATGCCGCCAGGCGGCTCGGAGCCGCGGTCGAGCTGGCGCCGGTGGCATCGCCCGACGGCGTTCCGGTCCATGATCAGGAGCTGTTGGCCGCCGCGTACGACCGTATTTTTCGGATGCATGGAAGGATCGGCCCATGGCGATGACGCCAGCGGTGAAGAACGAAATCTCTCATCTTCCCGTCACCCGGACCTGCTGCAGGAAAGCAGAGGTCTCGGCGATTCTTCGGTTCGCGGGCGGGCTGCACCTGGTGAGCGGCCGGATTGTGATCGAGGCGGAGCTCGACACCGGGAACGCGGCTCGCCGGCTCAAGCGCGACATCCTGGAGATCTTCGGGCACAGCTCGGAGCTGATCGTGATGGCCCCCGGCGGACTGCGGCGCGGCTCGCGCTTCGTCGTACGGGTGGTGGCGGGCGGCGACCAGCTGGCCCGCCAGACCGGTCTGGTCGACGGCCGCGGCCGTCCGATCCGGGGGCTGCCCCCGCAGGTGGTCTCGGGGGCCACCTGCGACGCCGAGGCGGCCTGGCGCGGTGCCTTCCTCGCCCACGGCTCGCTCACCGAGCCCGGCCGCTCCTCCTCGCTGGAGGTCACCTGCCCGGGACCGGAGGCGGCCCTCGCCCTGGTCGGGGCGGCGCGCCGGCTCTCCATCGCCGCCAAGGCCCGCGAGGTGCGCGGCGTGGACCGCGTCGTGGTCCGCGACGGCGACGCGATCGGCGCCCTGCTGACCCGGCTCGGCGCCCATGACGCGGTCCTCGCCTGGGAGGAGCGCCGGATGCGGCGAGAGGTCCGCGCCACGGCCAACCGGCTCGCCAATTTCGACGACGCGAACCTGCGTCGCTCGGCCCGCGCTGCGGTCGCCGCCGGGGCCCGGGTGGGGCGCGCGCTGGAGATCCTCGGCGAGGAGGTCCCCGAGCACCTCGCCGCAGCGGGACGGCTGCGCATGGAGCACAAGCAGGCATCCCTGGAGGAGCTGGGCGCGCTCGCCGACCCGCCGCTGACCAAGGACGCGGTCGCCGGCCGGATCCGCCGGCTGCTGGCGATGGCCGACAAGCGGGCCCAGGATCTGGGCATCCCGGGGACCGAGTCGACCCTCAGCGAGGAGCTCGCCGACGGCCTGGTCGGCTGACGAGGCCGACTCGGCGGCGGCCGGGGGGCGTTGGTCCCGGACCCGCAGGGACCCGGGTCCCGCACCACCACGACCCAGGCCCCGACGGGCGTGACGGAGGTCCGTACTCCTACTGGCGAGTACGGACCTCCGGCCGTTGGCCGGTGGCGCACAGGGGCCCTCTCGATGTCACTCCCGGGGCCTTGGAGAGGTAGGGTCGGAAGCGGTCGGGGACATCCCTATACAACTCGCCGGCGTCGAAAACCGGCGTACCTAACGAGGAGATCGGTTCGTGACGATCCGCGTAGGCATCAACGGCTTCGGCCGCATCGGTCGCAACTACTTCCGCGCGCTGCTCGAGCAGGGTGCGGACATCGAGATCGTGGCTGTCAACGACCTGGGTGACACTGCGACCACGGCCCACCTGCTGAAGTACGACACCATTCTGGGTCGCCTCAAGGCAGAGGTCAGCCACACCGCCGACACCATCACCGTCGATGGTCACACCGTCAAGGTGCTCTCCGAGCGCAACCCGGCCGACATCCCCTGGGGTGAGCTGGGCGTCGACATCGTCATCGAGTCGACCGGCATCTTCACCAAGAAGGCCGACGCCGAGGAGCACATCGCGGGCGGCGCCAAGAAGGTCCTCATCTCGGCTCCGGCCAAGGACGAGGACATCACCATCGTGATGGGCGTCAACCAGGACCAGTACGACGCGGCCAACCACAACGTCATCTCCAACGCCTCCTGCACCACCAACTGCGTGGCGCCGATGGCCAAGGTCCTCGACGAGAACTTCGGCATCGTCAAGGGTCTGATGACGACGGTCCACGCGTACACCAACGACCAGCGGATCCTGGACTTCCCGCACTCGGACCTGCGTCGCGCCCGCGCCGCCGCCGAGAACATCATCCCGACCACCACCGGCGCCGCCAAGGCCACGGCCCTGGTCCTCCCGCAGCTCAAGGGCAAGCTCGACGGTATCGCGATGCGTGTCCCGGTCCCGACCGGCTCCGCCACCGACCTGGTCGTCACCCTCCAGCGCGAGGTCACCAAGGACGAGGTCAACGCCGCGTTCAAGAAGGCCTCCGACGACGGGTCCCTCAAGGGCTTCCTGACGTACACCGAGGACCCGATCGTCTCCTCGGACATCGTCGGCGACCCGTCGTCCTGCACCTTCGACTCCTCCCTGACCATGGTCCAGGAGGGCAGCACGGTGAAGATCCTCGGCTGGTACGACAACGAGTGGGGCTACTCCAACCGCCTCGTCGACCTCACGGTCTTCGTCGGCGAGCAGCTCTGATCCTCGGATCGGCAGGCACATCGATGTAAGGGGCTCGACCGGTGCAACGACGCGCCGGTCGAGCCCCTTTGCCGACACGCCCTAGCATGCTCATCGGTCCTTCCAAGGAGTGAACGGAACAGATGAAGACGATCGACGAACTTCTCGCCGAAGGGGTCGCGGGCAAGCGGGTATTCGTCCGCGCCGACCTCAACGTGCCGCTGGACGGCACCACGATCACCGACGACGGCCGGATCCGCGCCGTCGTCCCGACGGTCGCCAAGCTCGCCGAGGCCGGCGCGCGCGTCGTCGTCGCCTCGCACCTCGGCCGCCCCAAGGGCGCCCCCGACCCCGCCTACTCGCTGGCGCCCGCCGCCGCACGCCTGGGTGAACTCCTCGGCGCCGAGGTCGCCTTCGCCGCCGACACGGTCGGCGAGTCCGCCCGCGCCACGGTCGCCGGCCTCACCGACGGTGAGGTCGCCGTCATCGAGAACCTCCGCTTCAACGCCGGCGAGACGTCCAAGGACGATGCCGAGCGCGGCGCCTTCGCCGATCAGCTGGCCGAGCTCGCCGACGTCTACGTGGGCGACGGCTTCGGTGCGGTGCACCGCAAGCACGCCTCGGTCTTCGACCTCCCGGCGCGGCTCCCGCACTACGCGGGCTACCTCATCGCCACCGAGGTCGGTGTCCTGAAGAAGCTCACCACCGACGTGAAGCGGCCGTACGCGGTCGTCCTCGGCGGCGCCAAGGTCTCCGACAAGCTCGGCGTGATCGACCACCTGCTGGAGCGGGCCGACCGCATCCTGATCGGCGGCGGCATGGCGTACACCTTCCTCAAGGCCCAGGGCCACGAGGTCGGCAGCTCGCTGCTCCAGGAGGACCAGATCCCGGCCGTACAGGAGTACCTGCGGCGCGCCGAGGCGAAGGGCGTGGAGTTCGTCCTCCCCGTCGACGTCGTGGTCGCCCCCGCCTTCCCTGACCTGAAGACCAAGGCCCCGGCCAACCCCAGCACCGTCGCCGCCGACGCCATTCCGGCCGGCCAGATGGGGCTGGACAACGGCCCCGAGACCAACAAGCTCTACGCATCGAAGCTCGCCGACGCGGCCACCGTCTTCTGGAACGGCCCGATGGGCGTCTTCGAACACCCCGACTTCGCCGACGGCACCCGCGCGGTCGCCCAGGCGCTCGTCGACTCGTCGGCCTTCAGCGTCGTCGGCGGTGGCGACTCCGCCGCGGCCGTTCGCATCCTGGGCTTCGACGAGAATGCTTTCGGACATATTTCGACCGGTGGCGGCGCGAGTCTCGAGTACCTCGAGGGCAAGACGCTTCCCGGCCTCGCCGCACTGGAGGACTGACCTTTCATGACCACCCGCACCCCGCTGATGGCGGGCAACTGGAAGATGAACCTCAACCACCTCGAGGCCATCGCCCACGTCCAGAAGCTCTCCTTCGCGCTGGCCGACAAGGACTACGAGGACGTCGAGGTCGCCGTCCTCCCGCCCTTCACCGACCTGCGCTCCGTGCAGACCCTGGTCGACGGCGACAAGCTGAAGATCAAGTACGGCGCCCAGGACATCTCGGCGCACGACTCCGGCGCGTACACCGGTGAGATCTCCGGCTCGATGCTCGCCAAGCTGCGCTGCACGTACGTGGCCGTCGGCCACAGCGAGCGCCGCCAGTACCACGGCGAGAACGACGAGATCTGCAACGCCAAGGTGAAGGCCGCCTACCAGCACGGCCTGACCCCGATCCTCTGCGTCGGCGAGGGCCTGGACATCCGCAAGGCCGGTGACCAGGTCTCCTACACGCTCGCGCAACTCGACGGCGCCCTCAAGGACATCCCGGCCGAGCAGGCCGAGTCCATCGTCATCGCCTACGAGCCGGTCTGGGCCATCGGGACCGGCGAGGTCGCCACCCCCGAGGACGCCCAGGAGGTCTGCGGTGCGATCCGCCGCCGGCTGGCCGAGCTGTACTCGCAGGAGCTGGCCGACGCCGTCCGCATCCAGTACGGCGGCTCCGTGAAGTCCGGCAACGTCGCGGCCATCATGGCGCAGCCCGACGTGGACGGCGCCCTCATCGGCGGCGCCGCACTGGACGCCGACGAGTTCGTCAAGATCGTCCGCTTCCGCGACCAGTGAGTATGCGGTAGCGCCGATCCGTCGTACCCTTGCGGGGGCCGAGGGGGTTGTCACCCTCCGGCCCCCGCTGTACGCACAGGCAGTAATCGAGAAATCCGGAAAGTAGGGACCAGCCGTGATTCTGGCGTTCCAGATCGCCCTGATCGTCTTCAGCCTGCTGCTGATGCTGCTGGTGCTCATGCACAAGGGCAAGGGCGGCGGTCTCTCCGACATGTTCGGTGGCGGAATGCAGTCCTCCGTCGGTGGCTCCTCGGTCGCCGAACGTAACCTCGACCGGATCACCGTGGTGGTCGGTCTGGTCTGGTTCGCGTGCATTGTCGTCCTCGGTCTGCTCATCAAGCTGGACAGCTGACCCGTCGTCCGCGATTCCCGGTGAGGGTGTAACTCCTTCCACTGGACGCGCGTTGGGCCTTACGTAGACTGGGGCATCCTCGAGCACCATCACGCAGGGAGTTACGACCGTGGCAAGTGGCAACGCGATCCGGGGAAGCCGGGTCGGAGCGGGGCCGATGGGGGAGGCGGAGCGGGGCGAGTCCGCGCCGCGCGCCCGCATCTCCTTCTGGTGCTCGAACGGGCACGAGACGCAGCCGAGCTTCGCCCATGACGCGCAGGTGCCGGACATCTGGGACTGCCCGCGCTGCGGCTTCCCGGCCGGCCAGGACAAGGACAGCCCTCCAGTATCGGGGCGACCCTCCGCCTTGCGATCGCACGCACCAGACGCCGCCGAGCCCGCCCTCCGGGCGGACGGCGCTCCTTTCGAAACACGCCCTAGTGCCGTGACAGGCAACGTTCGCCCCGTCGCGAACGCCCGGCACGCACCTCCGCTGCACCGGCCGAACCCCAAGTACGTCCAGTACACCGAGAGCCCGCACCGGACGCCACTCCTTGACGGGCGAACGGCGCCTGCCACGGCACCAGCCGCCTCCCCCTCGTAACAGCTGCACGGACCACCCAGTCGTTCACCGGCCGGGCACCCCACGGGTGTCCGGCCGTATCGCGTTCCCGCGCCACCACCCTCCTCCGCGCCGCCCGCCACCTCGATCAATTAGGTTGGAGGGGCAGCGGGGATGCTGAGTGACGAGAAGAAGTGGGCTGATATCCGGGATGAACGCAGCAAGCCGAACCAAGCTCAACCAGACGTCCGAGTGGACGGCTCTCGCGGAGCACCGTGAGGAGCTCGGCGCTCCCCAGCTGCGCGAGCTGTTCGCGCGGCAGCAGGACCGCGGCACCGCCTACACCCTGCGGGTCGGCGACCTCCACCTCGACTACTCCAAGCACCTGGTCACCGACGAGACGCTGCGCCTGCTGCGCGAGCTCGCCGCCGCCACCGGGGTCGCGGAGCTGCGGGACGCGATGTTCCGCGGCGAGAAGATCAACACCACCGAGGACCGGGCGGTCCTGCACACCGCGCTCCGCGCCCCGCGCGACGCGGTCGTCGAGGTCGACGGCGAGAACGTCGTACCCGCCGTGCACGCCGTCCTGGACAAGATGGCCGGTTTCGCCGAGAAGGTCCGGTCCGGGCAGTGGACCGGCCACACCGGAAAGCCCGTCAAGAACATCGTCAACATCGGCATCGGCGGCTCCGACCTCGGACCCGCCATGGCGTACGAGGTGCTGCGCTCCTTCACGGACCGCGCGATCACCGTCCGCTTCGTCTCCAACGTGGACGGCGCCGACCTGCACGAGGCGGTCCGCGACCTCGACCCGGCCGAGACGCTGTTCGTCATCGCCTCGAAGACGTTCACGACGATCGAGACCATCACCAACGCCACCTCCGCCCGGGACTGGCTGCTGACCGAGCTGAAGGCCGGTCAGGACGCCGTCGCCCGGCACTTCGTGGCGCTGTCGACCAACGCCGGGAAGGTCGAGGAGTTCGGCATCGACACGGCCAACATGTTCGAGTTCTGGGACTGGGTCGGCGGCCGCTATTCCTTCGACTCGGCGATCGGCCTCTCGCTGATGGCCGCCATCGGCCCGGACCGCTTCCGCGAGATGCTCGACGGTTTCCACCTCGTCGACGAGCACTTCCGCACCGCCCCGCCCGAGGAGAACGCCCCGCTCCTCCTCGGCCTCCTCGGCGTCTGGTACGGCAACTTCTTCGACGCCCAGTCACACGCGGTGCTGCCCTACAGCCACTACCTGTCCCGGTTCACCGCGTACCTCCAGCAGCTCGACATGGAGTCCAACGGCAAGTCCGTCGACCGCGACGGCAACCCCGTGGACTGGCAGACCGGACCGGTCGTCTGGGGCACGCCCGGCACCAACGGGCAGCACGCGTACTACCAGTTGATCCACCAGGGCACCAAGCTGATCCCGGCGGACTTCATCGGCTTCGCCGCCCCGGTCCACGACCTGCTGCCCGGGCTGATCGGCCAGCACGACCTGCTGATGGCCAACTTCTTCGCCCAGACCCAGGCCCTCGCCTTCGGCAAGACGCCGGAGGAGGTCCGGGCGGAGGGCGTGCCCGAGGAGCTCGTCCCGCACAAGACGTTCCGGGGCAACCACCCCACGACGACGATCCTCGCCGACAGGCTGACCCCCTCGGTCCTCGGCCAGCTCATCGCGCTCTACGAGCACAAGGTCTTCGTCCAGGGCGCCATCTGGAACGTCGACTCCTTCGACCAGTGGGGCGTCGAGCTCGGCAAGGTCCTCGCCAAGAAGATCGAACCGCTCCTGACCGGTGACGGGAGCGAAGGCGCGGACGCCGGGCAGCTGGACAGCTCCACAGCCGCCCTGGTCGACGCCTACCGCACCCTGCGCGGGCGCTGAGCCGATGCCACAGGGGGAGGGGACGGCGGTAGTGCTGCGGCCGCCGCGCAACACGCTGAACGAGCGCGCCGTCGGCTGGTGGCGGGTCCAGTGGCTGTTGATGACGGCCGTGCACGTCCTGCCGCTCGCGGTGCTGGGCGCGCTGATCGGGTCGGCCCGGTTCTGGCTGCTGCTGTCCGCCGCGGTCCTGGCCGTGGCGGGGGCGGCGGCCACCGTCCTCTTCCCCCTGTGGTGGTTCCGTACGCACCGCTGGGAGATCACCGAGGACGCGGTGTACGTCCGCACCGGGTTCTTCTGGCAGGAGTGGCGGATCGCCCCGATGTCCCGGATCCAGACCGTGGACACCGTGCGCGGCCCGCTGGAGCAGCTCTACCGGCTCGCCACCGTCACGGTCACCACCGCCTCCGCCAAGGGCGCGGTCCGGATCCAGGGACTCGACCACGAGGTCGCCGCCGACCTCGCCCAGCAGCTCACCCGCATCACCCGCGACACCCCCGGCGACGCCACATGAGCACCGCCGCCCCGCCCGCCGACTGGCGCCGCCTCGACCCCCGTACGGTCCTGGTCACCGCACTCGTCGTGGCGGGCGTCGTCGCGGGCGCCGCGATCCCGGTCACGCTCGGGCTCACCCGATGGTTCGGCCTCCCGGCCGCCGTGCTCCAGGTGCTCGCCGGAGCCGTCCTGGTCATCGGGGCCGCGGCGGGCGCCGACCGCGTCCGCTGGCACCGCACCCGCTACCGCGTCGGCGAGGAGCGCGTCGAACTCCACACCGGCCTCCTTCTCGTCAAGCGCCGCTCCCTGGCCCGGACCCGCATCCGCACGGTCGACCTCACCGCCAACCTGATGCTGCGCCTCCTCGGCCTGGTCACCGTCAGGATCGGCACCGGCGAACAGGGCCACGACTCCACCCTCGAACTGGACCCGGTCACCCGCACCGAGGGCGAGCGGCTACGCCGCCTCCTCCTGGAGCACACCGCACCGCCCGGCATCCACCGCGAGGGAGAACTGGCCGTCCTGGACCCCCGCTGGATCCGTTACGCCCCGGTCTCCTTCGTCGCCCCGATGCTCGGCGGCGCCGCCGTCGGCGCCGTGCTCCAGGTCAGCGACTGGGTCGGCGCCCAGGGCGAGGTCATCGAGTGGGTCGGCGACCGCTTCCGGGAGACCCCGCTGCTCTGGGTGGTCATCGCCCTGGTCCTGGCCGCCTTGGTCGCGGGCGTCGTCGGAGCGCTCGGCCTCTGGATCGAGATGTGGTGGAACTACCGCCTGGAGCGCGAGCCGGGCGGCACCCTGCGGGTCCGGCGCGGACTGTTCACCTCGCGGTCCATCTCCGTCGAGGAGGCCCGGCTGCGCGGCGTCGACCTGGTCGAACCGCTGGGCGTGCGGCTGGTCGGCGCGGCCCGCCTCGACGCCATCACCACCGGCCTCGCCAAGGACCACGAGGCGAAGAACGCCGACCACAACACCCTGCTCCCGGCCGCGCCCCGGACCCGGGCCGACGCCGTCGCCGCCGATGTCCTGCGCGAGACGGCCACCCCGACCGGCGCCGCGCTCACCCCTCACCCGCGCGCCGCCCGGGGCCGCAGAGTGCGCTGGTCGCTCGCCGCGGTCCTGGGCCCGGTCCTCGTCCTGACCGTCCTCGGGGCGCTGCTCACCCCCGTGCTGCTGTGGATCGCGCTCGGCTGCACGGTGGTCCTCGTCCCCGTCGCGGTGGCGCTCGCCCTGGACGCGTACCGGGGGCTCGGACACGCGCTCTCCGGGCGCTACCTGGTCACCCGCTCCGGTACGGTCCGCCGCTCCACCGCCGCCCTGGAGCGGGCCGGGGTGATCGGCTGGACGGTCAGGCAGTCGGTCTTCCAGCGGCGGGCCGGCCTGCTGAGCATCACGGCCACCACGGCCGCCGGCGGGGGCGCGTACACGGCGTACGACACCGACGCTTCCGAGGGCCTCACCTTCGCCGCCGAGGCCGTACCAGGGCTGCTGGAGCCCTTCCTGGAGCGCGTCGAGCACACCGGCCCGTGAGATCGGCCGATGGGCGCGCTCCCGCAGGCCACATCGGGAGAATCGCAGGCGTTCGGCCCGCCGCCCGTCCTGTTCTGTCCGCCGCCGTCCATGCCGGGACGGCTCCTACGGAGGGGCGGCGGAGTGCCGGACGTGTACGGGATCATGCTGGACGCCGAGTTGAGCAGAGCGTTCGACGTGTGGTCCGGCTATCTGAACGCCCGGACCGGCGAGGACCCTCAGGTCCGCGCACGACTGCGCGACACGTTGCTGTCGGCCCGTACGGCCGCCGCCGAGGGCGAGTCCGCGCGCGCACGTGCCCTGGTGGCGGAGATGTACGACGACGCCCGGGACGCCGGCCTCCCCTGGGCTCCCGTGTCGTCCGGCCCCCGCGCCGCGGACCGGGAGGCCCGCGACTACGCCAAGGACGAGCTGCGGCAGGTGCTTTCCGTGGCTCTGCGCGAGGATCTCGACAGCGTCGCGATCTACCTGAGGGTCACGCGCCGTCGCCTCGGGGCCGCTTCCGGCCTCGACGCCGCCACCCGCGAGGACATCCTCTACGTATCGGCCCGCGCCGGGATGGCCCTCGATCTCGGCCACCTGCCGGCGGCGCGCCGGGAGCTCGAACGACTTGAGGGAATCGCCCGACGCTGCGGCGTGGAGCGCTGAGGAGCTCCAGGAGACGCTCGAAGGCCACCCGACAGGCTCTCAGGCTCAGCCGCCGTGCGTCGTGTCGATGACGCAGAAGCGGTTGCCCTCGGGGTCGGCGAGCACCACGAAGTCCGGGTCCGGGGGGTACAGCTCCCACGCGACCCTTTCGGCACCGAGCCCGATCAGCCGCTCCACCTCGGCCTCCTGGGTGTCGGAGCAGAGGTCGAGGTGGACCCGGGGGACCTCCTGCACGGGGGAGGTGGAGCGCCCCAACGCCACGCCGACGCCGGGCCCTTCGGCCGGGACCAGGACCACCCAGTCGTCCGTTCCCGGCTCGCGCTCGGTGTACGTGAGCGCCGCCTTCCAGAAGGCGGCGGCCCGCCTCACGTCGCTCGCGCCCATCACCACGGTTCCGATATGCACCATGGGGTGAGCCTTTCACGCAGCAGGCCCGGACCGCTCGGAAGAGCGGTCCGGGCCTGCGCGGGCTCACGCGGCTCAGGCAGAGGCCGGCGGATACAGCGCGCGCGGCAGCCGCGAGGCCGCCGCGGCGTCCAGCAGCCACAGCGTGCGACCGCGGCCGTACGCGCCCGCCGCCGGGGCCTGGATCTCCCCGGCCCCGGACAGGGCGATGGCAGCGGCCTCGGCCTTGTCCTCGCCGGCCGCCAGCAGCCACACCTCGCGTGCCGCGCGGATCGCGGGCAGCGTGAGCGAGACGCGGACCGGCGGCGGCTTGGGAGCCCCGTGCACACCGACGACGGTGCGCTCGGTCTCCCGTACCGCTGGAAGCTCCGGGAAGAGCGAGGCCACATGGGTGTCCGGGCCGACGCCCAGCATCAGCACGTCGAACGTGGGCACCGGGCCGTGGTCCTCGGGGCCTGCGGCGGCGGCCAGTTCGGCGGCGTAACCGGCTGCCGCCTCGTCCACGTCCTTGCCGTACGGGCCGTCGGACGCGGGCATCGCGTGCACCCGGGCCGGGTCCAGCGGCACCGCGTCGAGCAGCGCCTCACGGGCCTGGGTGACATTGCGCTCCGGATCGCCCTCGGGCAGGTAGCGCTCGTCGCCCCACCACAGGTCCAGGCGTGCCCAGTCGACCGCGTCCCGGGCGGGCGCGGTGGCGAGCGCGGCCAGGACGCCGTTGCCGTTGCGCCCGCCGGTCAGCACCACCGAGGCGTGGCCCCGGGAGGCCTGGGCGTCCACGATCCTGGTGATCAGCCGGGCCGCCGCGGCCTGCGCCATCAGCTCCTTGTCGCGGTGCACGACCAGTTGAGGGGGCGTCACTTGGAGGCCGCCTTCTTGGCCGGGGCCTTCTTCGCGGCGGGCGCCTTGGTCTCGGCGGCCTTCTCCCCGGCGCTCTCGGCCGCGGCCGCCTTGACCTCGCCGCCCGCGTGCAGCCGGTCGACACCGAACTTGACCGCGGACGCGTAGGTGTTGTCCGGGTCGAGCCGTCGCAGCTCCTCGGCGAGCAGCTCGGCGGTGTCGCGCCGCTTGAGCGCCACCCCGCGGTCCGGCTGGTTCTGCATGGAGAGCGTGGCCAGCGTGCCGTCGGCCCGGTCCAGGACGATGACGCCGTTCTTCGTCTCCATCCGGACCGCGGTGAGACCGGGCCCTCCGGAGAGCGTGCGCTCCACCGGGACGCCGAGCCGGTCGGCGAGCCACATCGCGAGCAGCTCGCAGCTCGGGTTGTCGCTCTCGCCCTCGACGGTCGCGCCGACGACCTGGGCCGGCTGCTGGTCCAGCGCGGCGGCCAGCATCGAACGCCACGGCGTGATCCGGGTCCAGGCCAGGTCGGTGTCGCCTGGGCTGTACGCCGCCGCCCGCACCGCCAGCTCGTCGAGCGGGAGCTCGGCCGAGTAGGTGTCGGTGATCCGGCGCTGGGCGAGGGCCCCGAGCGGGTCCTTCGCCGGGTCGGCGGGCGCGCCCTCGGGCCACCACACCACGACCGGGGCGTCCGGCAGCAGCAGCGGAAGGACCACGGACTGGGCGTGGTTGGCCAGTTCGCCGTGGAGCCGCAGCACGACGGTCTCGCCGGTGCCCGCGTCGGAACCGACCCGGACCTCGGCGTCGAGGCGGGCGTCGCGGCGGGCCCGCGGCGAGCGGCTGACCCGCTTGATCACCGCGATGATCCGCGAGGGGTGTTCGCGGGAGGCGTCACCGGCCGACTTGAGCGCGTCGTACGCGTTCTCCTCGTCGGTGACGATGACCAGCGTGAGCACCATGCCGATGGCGGGGGTGCCGATGGCCCGGCGGGCCGAGACCAGCGCCTGGTTGATCTTGCTGGACGTGGTTTCCGTGAGATCGATCTTCATGGCCGCCTCCAGCTCCGTCCGTCACGTGCGAGCATCTCGTCGGCCTCGGCCGGACCCCAGGTGCCGGCCGCGTACTTCGCGGGCTTCCCGTGCTTGCCCCAGTACTCCTCGATCGGGTCGAGGATGGTCCAGGAGAGTTCGACCTCCTGGTGGCGCGGGAAGAGGTTGGCGTCGCCGAGCAGGACGTCCAGGAGGAGCCGCTCGTACGCCTCCGGGCTGGACTCGGTGAACGACTCGCCGTACGCGAAGTCCATCGTGACGTCCCGGACCTCCATCGAGGTGCCGGGCACCTTGGAGCCGAAGCGCACGGTGACGCCCTCGTCCGGCTGGACCCGGATGACCAGGGCGTTGCCGCCCAGCTCCTCGGTCGCACCGGACTCGAAGGGCAGGTACGGCGCGCGCTTGAAGACGACCGCGATCTCCGTGACCCGGCGGCCGAGCCGCTTTCCGGTACGGAGGTAGAACGGCACGCCCGCCCAGCGGCGGTTGTTGATCGTCAGCTTGATCGCCGCGTAGGTGTCGGTCGTCGACTTGGGGTCGATTCCCTCCTCCTCGCAGTAGCCGAGGGCCTCCTGGCCGCCCTGCCAGGCGTGCTCGTACTGGGCGCGCACGGTGTGCAGGCCGAGGTCCTCGGGCAGCTCGACGGCGGTGAGCACCTTGAGCTTCTCGGCGACCAGGGCCTTCGGGTGGAAGGAGCCGGGCTCCTCCATCGCGGTCAGCGCCAGCAGCTGGAGCAGGTGGTTCTGGATGACGTCACGGGCGGCGCCGATGCCGTCGTAGTAGCCGGCCCGGCCGCCGATGCCGATGTCCTCGGCCATCGTGATCTGTACGTGGTCGACGTAGGACCGGTTCCAGATCGGCTCGAACATCGTGTTGGCGAACCGCAGCGCCAGGATGTTCTGGACCGTCTCCTTGCCCAGGTAGTGGTCGATCCGGAAGACCTCGTTGGGCGGGAAGACGTCGTGCACGAGCTGGTTGAGCTCCTGCGCGCTGGCCAGGTCGTGGCCGAAGGGCTTCTCGATGACGGCACGCCGCCAGGAGCCCTCCTTCTGGTCGGCCAGACCGTGCTTCTTCAGCTGCTGCACGACCTTGGGGAAGAACTTCGGCGGCACGGACAGGTAGAAGGCGAAGTTGCCCCCGGTGCCCTGCGCCTGGTCGAGCTCCTGGATGGTCGCCTTCAGCGTCTCGAACGCCTCGTCGTCGTCGAAGTTGCCCTGGACGAAGCGCATCCCCTGGATGAGCTGCTGCCAGACCTCCTCGCGGAACGGCGTACGGGCGTGCTCCTTGACGGCGTCGTGGACGACCTGGGCGAAGTCCTCGTCCTCCCAGTCGCGGCGCGCGAAGCCGATGAGCGAGAAGCCCGGCGGCAGCAGGCCGCGGTTGGCCAGGTCGTAGACGGCGGGCATCAGCTTTTTACGGGACAAATCGCCCGTGACGCCAAAGATGACCAGGCCCGACGGCCCCGCGATACGCGGGAGCCGTCGGTCCTGTGCGTCACGGAGCGGGTTGGCTCCGGGAACAACAGACAAAGTGGTCAGCCCTCCGAGGGGGCGAGGCGCTGGAGCTCCGCCTCGGTCGACTTGAGCAGGTCGGTCCAGGACGCTTCGAACTTCTCGACGCCCTCGTCCTCCAGCACCTGCACGACGTCGTCGTACGAGATGCCGAGCTTCTTGATCGCGTCGAGGTCGGCGCGGGCCTGCTCGTAGCCGCCGGCGACCGTGTTGCCGGTGATCTCGCCGTGGTCGGCCACGGCCTCCAGGGTCGCCTCCGGCATGGTGTTCACCGTGTTGGGGGCGACCAGGTCGTCGACGTACAGGGTGTCCTTGAGCGACGGGTCCTTGACGCCGGTGGAGGCCCACAGCGGACGCTGCTTGTTGGCCTGCGCCTTGTCCAGGGGGGCCCAGCGGTCGCTCGCGAAGACCTCCTCGTACGCCTCGTACGCCAGCCGGGCGTTGGCCAGGGCGGACTTGCCCTTGGCGGCCTTCGCCTCGTCGGAGCCGATGGCGTCCAGCCGCTTGTCGATCTCGGTGTCCACGCGGGACACGAAGAAGGACGCCACCGAGTGGATCTCGGAGAGGTCCAGGCCCGCGGCCTTCGCCTTCTCCAGGCCCGCCAGGTAGGCGTCCATGACCGCGCGGTAGCGCTCCAGCGAGAAGATCAGCGTCACATTGACGCTGATGCCCCGGCCGATCGTCTCGGTGATCGCCGGCAGACCGGCCTTGGTCGCCGGGATCTTGATGAGCGTGTTCGGCCGGTCGACCAGCCACGCCAGCTGCTTGGCCTCGGCGACGGTGGCCGTGGTGTTGTGCGCCAGGCGCGGGTCCACCTCGATGGAGACCCGGCCGTCCTGACCGCCGGTGGCGTCGAAGACCGGGCGCAGGATGTCGGCGGCGTCGCGGACGTCCGCCGTCGTGATCATGCGGAGGGCTTCCTCGACGGTGACCCTGCGGGCGGCGAGGTCGGTGAGCTGCTGCTCGTAACCGTCGCCCGAGGAGATCGCCTTCTGGAAGATCGACGGGTTGGTGGTGACGCCGACGACGTGGCTCTGGTCGATCAGCTCGGCCAGGTTGCCGGACGTGATCCGCTTGCGCGACAGGTCGTCGAGCCAGATCGCCACGCCCTCGTCGGAGAGGCGCTTGAGTGCGTCTGTCATGAGTTGCATCTCCTACTAGTCGTATCTACCGGCGTCAGCGTGCTGCGGCTTCGAGGGATTCCCGCGCGGCGGCGGCCACGTTCTCGGGCGTGAACCCGAACTCGCGGAAGAGCACCTTCGCGTCGGCCGAGGCCCCGAAGTGCTCCAGCGAGATGATCCGGCCGGCGTCGCCCACGTACCGGTGCCAGGTCAGGCCGATGCCCGCCTCGACCGCGACGCGCGCCTTCACCGACGGCGGCAGCACGCTGTCCTTGTACGCCTGGTCCTGCTCCTCGAACCACTCGACGGAGGGCATCGAGACCACCCGGGTCGGCACCCCGGCCGCCTGGAGCTGCTCGCGCGCCTCGACGGCGACGTGAACCTCGGAGCCGGTCGCGATGAGCAGTACCTGCGGCTCGCCGCCCTCGGCCTCGAACAGGACGTAGCCGCCCTTGGCCGCGCCCTCGTTCGCCTCGTACGTCGGCACGCCCTGCCGGGTCAGCGCCAGACCGTGCGGCGCACCCTTGCCGAACACCTTGGTGTAGCGGCGCAGGATCTCGCGCCAGGCGATGGCGGTCTCGTTCGCGTCGGCCGGGCGCACGATGTTCAGGCCCGGGATGGCGCGCAGCGCGGCCAGGTGCTCGACCGGCTGGTGGGTCGGTCCGTCCTCGCCGAGGCCGATCGAGTCGTGCGTCCACACGTACGTCACCGGCAGGTGCATCAGAGCGGAGAGCCGCACCGCGTTGCGCATGTAGTCGGAGAACACCAGGAAGGTGCCGCCGTAGACACGGGTGGTGCCGTGCAGCGCGATGCCGTTCATGGCGGCGGCCATCGCGTGCTCGCGGATCCCGAAGTGGATCGTGCGGCCGTACGGGTCGGCCTCCGGCAGCGGGTTGCCCGCCGGGAGGAACGACGACGTCTTGTCGATCGTGGTGTTGTTCGAGCCCGCGAGGTCGGCGGAGCCGCCCCACAGCTCGGGCACGATCTCGCCGAGCGCCTGGAGCACCTTGCCGGACGCGGCACGGGTGGCCAGGCCCTTGCCGGGCTCGAAGACGGGGAGCTTCTCCTCCCAGCCCTCGGGCAGCTCGCCCGCGGCGATCCGGTCGAAGGAGGCGGCGCGCTCCGGGTTGGCCGTGCGCCACGCGGCGAACGACTTGTCCCACTCGGCGCGGGCCTCGCGGCCGCGGTCCAGGGCCTCGCGGGTGTGGCCGATGACCGCGTCGGAGACCTCGAAGGTCTGCTCCGGGTCGAAGCCGAGGACCCGCTTGGTCGCCGCGATTTCGTCGTCGCCGAGCGCCGAGCCGTGCGCGGCCTCGGTGTTCTGCGCGTTCGGGGCGGGCCAGGCGATGATCGAGCGGGCCGCGATGAACGACGGACGCCCGGTCTCGGCCTTGGCCGCCTGCAGCGCCGCGTACAGACCCGCCGGGTCCAGGTCGCCGCTGGGGAGCTGGTCGACGCGCTGGACGTGCCAGCCGTACGCCTCGTACCGCTTGATGGTGTCCTCGGAGACCGCGGTCTCCGTGTCGCCCTCGATGGAGATGTGGTTGTCGTCCCAGAGCAGGACCAGGTTGCCCAGCTTCTGGTGCCCGGCCAGCGAGGACGCCTCGGCCGAGATGCCCTCCTGGAGGCAGCCGTCACCCGCGACGACCCAGACCATGTGGTCGAACGGGGAGGTGCCCGGGGCCGCCTCGGGGTCGAAGAGACCGCGCTCGTAGCGGGCGGCCATCGCCATGCCCACCGCGTTGGCGACACCCTGGCCCAGCGGCCCGGTCGTCGTCTCGACACCGGTCGTGTGTCCGTACTCCGGGTGTCCGGGGGTCTTCGAGCCCCAGGTGCGGAAGGCCTTGAGGTCGTCCAGCTCCAGGCCGTAACCGGCGAGGTAGAGCTGGATGTAGAGCGTCAGGCTGGAGTGGCCGGCGGACAGGACGAACCGGTCACGACCGGTCCACTCCGCGTCCGCGGGGTCGTGCCGCATCACCTTCTGGAAGAGGGTGTACGCGGCAGGAGCCAGGCTCATCGCCGTGCCCGGGTGGCCGTTTCCGACTTTCTGTACGGCGTCCGCGGCGAGGACGCGGGCGGTGTCCACGGCCCGCTGGTCCAAATCGGTCCACTGGAGGTCTGTGGTGGTCGGCTTGATGCTCACCCTGAGTCAGGGCTCCTCTCCACTGTCGTAAACCGGTGACTGTTACCGCACCGGGCGCTGTCGAGCCTACCCCCGTTGACAGGCACACTTTCCGGGCGCTTTCCAGGGTGTGGGCGACCTGTGGAGTTCGCCTCCCGGCGGAATGCGTACGCCGGTGAACAGTCACCCCCAACACGACCCCACCCCCGCGAAGGGCGGCGTATCCGCAACGTCTAGAGTGAACGGGTTCGCGCAAGTCTTCACCGGGCCTCCTCGCCCGGAGCTTGCTGGGATTTCTCTGTCAGGGGTGTGCGTGACGGCCGTCGAGTCCCGACCCGCAGGGGTCGCCTTGACTCCCAGCCCGGGGGGCCATCGCCCGTTCGGGGCCCGCGTCAAGGCATTCGTGGCGCTTACCAAGCCACGGATCATCGAGCTGTTGCTCATCACCACCGTTCCGGTGATGTTCCTCGCCGCCCAGGGCGTACCCGACCTGTGGCTCGTCCTCACGACCACCATCGGTGGATATCTCTCCGCCGGCGGTGCCAACGCGCTCAACATGTACATCGACCGGGACATCGACGCGCTGATGGACCGTACGTCCCAGCGCCCGCTGGTCACCGGCATGGTCAGCCCCCGCGAATGCCTGGCCTTCGGCATCGCCCTCGCGGTGGTCTCCACGGTCTGGTTCGGGCTGCTCGTCAACTGGCTCTCGGCCGCCCTCGCCCTCGGCGCGCTGCTCTTCTACGTCGTCGTCTACACGATGCTGCTGAAGCGCCGCACCTCCCAGAACATCGTCTGGGGCGGCATCGCGGGCTGCATGCCGGTCCTCATCGGCTGGTCCGCCGTGACGAACTCGCTCTCCTGGGCCGCCGTCATCCTCTTCGCCGTCATCTTCTTCTGGACGCCGCCGCACTACTGGCCGCTGTCGATGAAGGTCAAGGACGACTACGCCCGGGTCGGCGTCCCGATGCTTCCGGTCGTCGCCTCCAACCGGGTGGTCGCCAAGCAGATCGTCCTCTACAGCTGGGTGATGGTCGCGGTCTCGCTGCTGCTCACCCCGCTCGGCTACACCGGCTGGTTCTACACCGCGGTGGCGCTGCTGTCCGGCGGCGCCTGGCTCTGGGAGGCCCACGGCCTGCAGAACCGGGAACATCCACATACATCCAGTATGCGGATGCCCCTCCGCCTTGCGATGCACCGCATCTGACGCCGCGCGCTGATCCACCGGGAATTGCGGGACAGCCCTCAGGACTTCTTCGACGGGCGGGTCGCGTGGCACAGGCCACGCGACCCGCCCGTCGCCAGTTCATCTACCCGTCGGTAGCATCCTGTTCATGGCAGAGACGGCAGCAGACACGAGCGACACCGGGCAGACCTCACGGACGGAGGCCAGGAAGGCGGCGCGCGCCGAACGCAGGGCGGCGAAGCTCGTCCGCCAGATCGGCGCCTTCGCCAAGGAGCACGGCGGTGCGGAGGGACAGCTCGCCTACATCGGCGAGGCCGGCGCCCGCATCGTCCTGGTCGGCGAGGACGGCGCCTGGGGCGACCTCGTGGCCCCGACCTACGCGGTGGCCGAGAGCGCGGCCGCGAAGTCCGGCATCACGATGCACGAGGAGTTCGACGGCGATTTCGCGCTCAAGGTCCGCACCGGCCCGTACGAGTGGTCCCGAATGGCCGGGATCCAGGTCGGCGGCCCCTCCAACGACCGCTGAGGCGGCTCTTTCCACTCCGTCGGGCAACCCGACCCGGGGCTCACCCGTCCGGCCGTGCATACGCACGCCGTCCCAGGGAGCCCCGGATGGCCGACACCGTGCCCGTGGCCGACCTGGTCGGCCAGAACTGCCACGGCGTCCTGCGCACCGAGCTGGGCCTCGGCCCCTTCGAGGCCCGGCTCACCGCCGCCGACGGCGCTCCGGCCGCCCCCGGCACCACCTTCTTCGACACCCGGACCGGCTTCGCCGTGCGCCGCTGGTGCCCGCCTCTTCTCGGGCTCGAAGCGCACCGCCCGCCCGCTGTCCGGCCCGGCGCCGGGAGCGCGCCCCGAGCCGCCGGGGCCGGTCCGGGTGCGGGCGGTGGCCGGCCGGCCCGGCGGGAGGCGGAGAACCGTGCCGCCCGGGCGCGGGGGACCAGGGCGCGGCGGGGCGCCCGTCGGGCCGGAGCTGCTGGACCACGGGTCGGGCGACGCGCGCCGGGGTGTACCGGCTGGGGTGATGGCCCGGTTACGTGGGGGAGGGGCCGGGACGTACGGGAGGGGCGGCGGGCCCACCGGCCCGCCGCCCCTCACCCGTCGTACGTCGGTCCGTCAGGCGGTCGTCGCCCGCGCCGTCTCCTGCTGCTGGGCGGACGGGCCGGGCAGCGGTGCGGGCACGTCGTCGCCGCGCTCGCGCATGCTCAGCACCAGCCGGATCACGGCGATCCACATGATGGCCGAGCCGAACATGTGGACCCCGACCAGGAGCTCGGGGACGTCGCTGAAGTACTGGACGTACCCGATCGCGCCCTGGGCGAGCAGCACGAACAGCAGGTCGCGGGCGCGGGCCCGGGTGTCGGCGGGCGCGTCGACCGCCCGCAGGGCCAGCCACATCGCGATGGCCAGGGCGCAGACCGCCCAGGCGGCGATGGCGTGCACATGGGCGGCGGCCGACCAGTCCCACGGCATGCGCGGCACGTCGCTGCTGTCGCCGGCGTGCTTGCCGGAACCGGTCACCGAGGTGCCCAGCACGATCAGGACCACCGTGGTCGCCACGATGGCCCATGCGAGGCGCCGCACCGGCAGCGGGGTCCGCGGGCGCGGCGGACCGTCGCCCTCGCCGACCCGCACCCAGGTGATCACGGTGACCGCGAGGAGCGCGTTGGCCAGCAGGAAGTGCCCGGCCACCGTCCACGGGTTGAGGCCCGCCCAGACCGTGATCCCGCCGAGGACGGCGTTGCCCAGCACGATCCAGAACTGGGACCAGGCCAGCCGGGTCACCTTGCGGCGGCGCGGCTTGACCGAGCTGACGGCGACGATCGCCCAGCCGACGGCGGCCGACAGCACATAGGTCAGCATCCGGTTGCCGAACTCGATCGCGCCGTGCAGCCCCTGCTCGGGCGTCGCGAACAGGCTGTCGTCGGTGCACTTGGGCCAGGTGTCGCAGCCGAGGCCCGAGCCGGTGAGCCGGACGGCCCCGCCCGTGACGATGATGAAGACGCTCATCACGACGGCGGAGAGCGCGGCGCGCTTCACCATCCGGGTGGACGGCGTCCAGCGCTTGGCGATGAGGGAGATGGGGGTTTCCACGCGGACCATCGTAGGACGGGCCTTGTGCACGTTTTCACTAGGGGTGGGTTCGTACCCGGTTGCCCGTGAACATCCCCGGACATGCCCCGGTCGGCCTACTCCCAGCGAAAGAACTTGGCCGCGGCGCCGAGCCCCAGCACCGCCCACACCGCGAGGACTCCGGCCTCGGCCCACGGCATCGACGCACCGTGCTGCAGGACGTCCCGCAGGCCCCCGGAGAGCGCCGACACGGGCAGCAGCCCCAGCACCGACTGCACCGCGTCCGGGAACTTGTCCAGCGGCACGATGACCCCGCCGCCGACCAGCAGCAGCAGGAAGACCAGGTTGGCTGCGGCGAGCGTCGCCTCCGCCTTCAGCGTTCCGGCCATCAGCAGCCCGAGCCCGGAGAACGCGGCGGTCCCGAGGACGAGCAGCAGCAGCACCGAGAGCGGATTGCCTTGCGGCGACCAGCCGAGGGCGAAGGCGATCGCCGTCAGCAGCACGATCTGGAGCACCTCGGTGACCAGCACCGACAGCGTCTTCGCGGTCATCAGGGCCCAGCGGGGCAGCGGGGAGGCCCCGAGCCGCTTGAGGACCCCGTAACGGCGTTCGAAGCCGGTGGCGATGGCCTGGCCGGTGAAGGCGGTGGACATCACGGCGAGCGCCAGGATGCCCGGGGCCAGGAAGTCGACCGACGCGCCCGAGCCGGTGTCGACGATGTCGACCGCGCTGAACAGCACCAGCAGCAGCGCCGGGATGATCACCGTCAGCAGCAGCTGCTCGCCGTTGCGCAGCAGCATCCGGGTCTCCAGCGCGGTCTGCGCGGCGATCATCCGGGGGAGCGGGGCGGCGCCGGGGCGCGGGGTGTACGTACCGGCGCTCATGCGCGCAGCTCCTTGCCGGTCAGCTTTTTGCCGGTCAGTTCGAGGAAGACGTCCTCCAGGGTGTGCCGCTCCACCGAGATGCCCTCGGGCATCACCCCGTGCTGGGCGCACCAGGAGGTCACCGTGGCCAGCAACTGCGGGTCGATGGTCCCGGTGATCCGGTACGTCCCCGGCAGCGGCTCGGCGGCCTCGGAGCCGTCGGGCAGCGCCTTGACGAGGGAGCCGAGGTCGAGCCCGGTGCGTCCGGTGAAGCGCAGGGTGTTCTCCGCGCCGCCCCGGCAGAGCTGCTCCGGGCTGCCCTGGGCGATGACCCGGCCCGCGTCGATGATCGCCACGTCGTCGGCGAGTGCCTCGGCCTCGTCCATGAAGTGGGTGGTCAGCACCACGGACACCCCGTCGGCGCGCAGCTCGCGCACCAGGTCCCAGGTGGAGCGGCGGGCCTGCGGGTCGAGACCGGCGGTCGGCTCGTCCAGGAAGACCAGCTCGGGCCGGCCGACGACCGCCATGGCCAGCGAGAGGCGCTGCTGCTGGCCGCCGGAGAGCCGGCGGTAGGCGGTGCGGCCGCAGTCGCCGAGGCCGAGGCGTTCGGTCAGGGCGTCCACGTCGAGGGGGTGGGCGTGCAGCTTCGCCATGTGGCGGAGCATCTCGTCGGCGCGTGCGCCGGAGTAGACGCCGCCGGACTGGAGCATCACCCCGATCCGCGGGCGCAGCCGCTCCGCGTCGGCGACCGGGTCGAGGCCGAGGACCCGTACGGTGCCGGCGTCGGGGCGGCGGTAGCCCTCGCAGGTCTCGACGGTGGTGGTCTTCCCGGCACCGTTCGGGCCGAGGACGGCGGTCACCGCGCCGGTCGCGACCACCAGATCGAGGCCGTTCACCGCGGTCTTCGCGCCGTACCGCTTCACCAGGCCCTTGACCTGTACGACGGGCTCGTTCTCCATGGCGCGTAAGTCTAGGCAGGGTCCCGGAGCAGGCGTCTCCCGGGGCCAGATTAGGTAACCCTAAGTGACGAACCGCACCGTAGATCATTCCGGACCGTGGTTGTCAGGGGCGAATGAATTACGCAACAATGGTGTTGTGAAATACGGCGGACGGGCTCCTCAGGAGGAACTCGCGACCGGTGAGCGCTCGACGCGCAACCGGGTCGCGCGCTCCATCCTGGACCACGGCCCCTCCACCGTCGCCGATCTCGCCAAGCGTGTAGGCCTCACCCAGGCCGCCGTCCGCCGCCACCTGGACGCCCTCGTCTCCGACGATGTCGTCGAAGCCCGTGAACAGCGGGTCTACGGGGCGCGGACCCGCGGCAGGCCCGCCAAGGTGTTCGCCCTGACGGACTGCGGCAGGGACGCCTTCGACCAGTCCTACGACAAGCTGGCCGCCGACGCCCTGCGCTTCATCGCCGAGTCCGGGGGTGACGAGGCGGTCCTCGCCTTCGCCCGCGCCCGGATGGCCGCGACGGGCGATGCGTACCGCGCCGCGGTCGAGGCCGCGGACCCCGAAGGGCGCACCGAGGCCTTGGCCAAGGCCCTGTCGGCCGACGGGTACGCTGCTATGGCGCGAAGCGCGCCGGGCCCGCAGCAGGGCGAGCAGCTGTGCCAGCACCACTGCCCGGTGGCGCATGTCGCCGAGCAGTTCCCACAGCTGTGCGAGGCGGAGACGGAGTTCTTCTCCAGCCTCCTCGGGACCCATGTGCAGCGTCTGGCCACCCTCGCCCACGGCGACGGTGTGTGCACGACCTACGTGCCACGCAGTGGCCACGCGGCACCCCCACAGACCACCCATTCAGCATCTGCAAGCACGGCCGGGAGGAACCCCGCATGACGCTCCCCACGGAGACTGCCCACCCTGAGCTCGAGGGTCTGGGTACGTACGAATTCGGCTGGGCCGACTCCGACGCGGCAGGCGCGGCGGCGAAGCGCGGTCTGTCCGAGGCTGTCGTCCGCGACATCTCGGACAAGAAGAACGAGCCCGAGTGGATGCTGAAGCTGCGGCTCAAGGGCCTCAAGCTCTTCGGCAAGAAGCCCATGCCGAACTGGGGCTCCGACCTGTCGGGCATCGACTTCGACAACATCAAGTACTTCGTGCGGTCCACGGAGAAGCAGGCGGCCTCCTGGGAGGACCTGCCCGAGGACATCAAGAACACGTACGACAAGCTCGGCATCCCCGAGGCGGAGAAGCAGCGCCTCGTCGCCGGCGTCGCCGCGCAGTACGAGTCCGAGGTCGTCTACCACCAGATCAACGAGGAGCTGGAGGCGCAGGGTGTCATCTTCATGGACACCGACACCGCGCTGAAGGAGCACCCGGAACTCTTCAAGGAGTACTTCGGCACCGTCATCCCCGTCGGTGACAACAAGTTCGCCTCGCTGAACTCCGCGGTGTGGTCCGGCGGCTCGTTCATCTACGTGCCCAAGGGCGTCCACGTGGACATCCCGCTCCAGGCCTACTTCCGTATCAACACGGAGAACATGGGCCAGTTCGAGCGGACGCTGATCATCGTCGACGAGGACGCCTACGTCCACTACGTCGAGGGCTGCACCGCCCCGATCTACTCCTCGGACTCGCTGCACAGCGCCGTGGTGGAGATCATCGTGAAGAAGGGCGGCCGCTGCCGCTACACGACCATCCAGAACTGGTCGAACAACGTCTACAACCTGGTCACCAAGCGGGCCGTGGCCTACGAGGGCGCGACCATGGAGTGGGTCGACGGCAACATCGGCTCCAAGGTGACCATGAAGTACCCGGCGGTCTACCTGATGGGCGAGCACGCCAAGGGCGAGACCCTGTCCATCGCCTTCGCGGGCGAGGGCCAGCACCAGGACGCCGGCGCCAAGATGGTCCACATGGCCCCGAACACCTCCTCCAACATCGTCTCCAAGTCGGTGGCGCGAGGCGGTGGCCGGACGTCCTACCGCGGACTGATCGAGATCGGCGAGGGCGCGCCGGGCGCGAAGTCCAACGTCCTCTGCGACGCTCTGCTCGTCGACACGATCTCCCGCTCGGACACCTACCCCTACGTCGACGTCCGCGAGGACGACGTGTCGATGGGCCACGAGGCGACCGTCTCCAAGGTCTCCGAGGACCAGCTCTTCTACCTCATGAGCCGCGGACTCACCGAGTTCGAGGCCATGGCGATGATCGTGCGCGGCTTCGTCGAGCCGATCGCCAAGGAGCTGCCCATGGAGTACGCCCTGGAGCTCAACCGGCTGATCGAGCTGCAGATGGAGGGTTCGGTCGGCTAGGTCCTCACCCGAGGACCGCCGGGACGGCCCCTCGCGGCCGTCCCCGACCCACCGAATCCCCCGAGTTCTTGACTTAAGAAAGCGAGCACTACGACAGCCATGGCTGAGGCTCAGAACACTCCGGCGGGCTCCACCACCGCCGGCTCCATCGCGGTGGCCGCCGAGTCGACCGTCGCCACCCGCATGAGCGCACCCCCGTCCTTCGACGTCGCGGACTTCCCCGTCCCGCACGGCCGCGAGGAGGAGTGGCGCTTCACGCCGCTGGAGCGACTGCGCGGACTGCACGACGGCACCGCCGTCGCGAACGGCGGAGGCGTGAAGGTCGCCATCGAGGCGCCCGAGGGCGTCACGGTCGAGACCGTCGGCCGCGACGACTCCCGGCTCGGCAAGGCCGGCACCCCGGTGGACCGGGTCGCCGCCCAGGCGTACAGCTCCTTCGAGCAGGCCTCGGTCGTGACGGTCGCCAAGGAAGCCGTGCTCACCGAGCCGATCCGGATCGCCGTGCACGGCGAGGGCGGCGTCGCCTACGGCCACCAGCTCATCGAACTCGGTGCCTTCGCCGAGGCCGTCGTCGTCATCGACCACACCGGTGACGCGGTGCTCGCCGCCAACGTCGACTACGTGCTGGGCGACGGCGCGAAGCTGACCGTCGTCTCCGTCCAGGACTGGGACGACACGGCCGTCCACGTCGGCCAGCACAACGCGCTGATCGGCCGGGACGCCTCCTTCAAGTCGATCGTCGTCACCCTCGGCGGCGACCTCGTGCGCCTGCACCCCCGGGTGGCGTACGCGGCCACCGGCGGCGAGGCGGAGCTCTTCGGCCTGTACTTCACCGACAAGGGCCAGCACCAGGAGCACCGCCTCCTGGTCGACCACAACACCCCGCACTGCAAGTCCAACGCGGTGTACAAGGGCGCCCTCCAGGGCGACGGCGCGCACGCCGTCTGGATCGGCGACGTCCTCATCCAGGCCGCGGCCGAGGGCACCGACACCTACGAGATGAACCGGAACCTCGTCCTCACCGACGGCGCCCGGGTCGACTCCGTGCCCAACCTGGAGATCGAGACCGGCGAGATCGTCGGCGCCGGCCACGCCTCGGCGACCGGCCGCTTCGACGACGAGCAGCTCTTCTACCTCCAGTCCCGCGGCATCCCGGCCGAGGAGGCCCGCCGTCTCGTCGTGCGCGGCTTCTTCGCCGAACTGGTCCAGCAGATCGGCCTGCCGGACCTGGAAGCGCGTCTCATCGAAAAGATCGAGACCGAGCTGAAGGCGTCCGTCTGATGGCCTTCGTCAGAGCCTGTGCGCTGAGTGAGCTGGAGGACGACACCCCGAAACGGGTGGAGCTCGACGGAACACCGGTCTCCGTCGTCCGCACCGAGGGCGAGGTGTTCGCGATCAACGACATCTGCTCGCACGCGAACGTCTCCCTCTCGGAGGGCGAGGTGGAGGACTGTTCGATCGAGTGCTGGCTGCACGGCTCGTCGTTCGACCTCCGCACCGGCAAGCCGTCCGGTCTTCCCGCGACGCGCCCCGTCCCCGTATACCCCGTAAAGATCGAAGGGGACGATGTGCTCGTCTCCGTCACCCAGGAGTCCTGAGTCACCCATGGCAACGCTTGAAATCCGCGATCTGCACGTCACCGTCGAGGCCGACAACGCCACGAAGGAAATCCTCAAGGGCGTCGACCTGACCGTGAAGCAGGGTGAGACCCACGCCATCATGGGCCCCAACGGGTCCGGCAAGTCCACCCTCGCGTACTCGCTGGCGGGTCACCCCAAGTACACGGTCACCGGTGGCACGGTCACCCTGGACGGCGAGGACGTCCTGGAGATGTCCGTCGACGAGCGGGCCCGCGCCGGCCTGTTCCTCGCCATGCAGTACCCGGTCGAGATCCCCGGTGTCTCGGTCTCCAACTTCCTGCGCACCTCCGCCACCGCCATCCGCGGCGAGGCCCCCAAGCTGCGTACGTGGGTCAAGGAGGTCAAGGAGACGATGGCCGGCCTCCAGATGGACCCGGCCTTCGCCGAGCGCAACGTCAACGAGGGCTTCTCCGGCGGTGAGAAGAAGCGCCACGAGATCCTTCAGCTGGAGCTCCTCAAGCCGAAGATCGCCGTCCTGGACGAGACCGACTCCGGTCTGGACGTCGACGCGCTCAAGACCGTCTCCGAGGGCGTCAACCGGGTCCGCGAGAGCGGCGAGGTCGGCACCCTGCTGATCACGCACTACACCCGCATCCTGAAGTACATCAAGCCCGACTTCGTGCACGTCTTCGCCAACGGCCGCATCGCCGCCTCCGGCGGTGCCGAGCTGGCCGACCAGCTGGAGAACGAGGGCTACGAGGCCTACACGAAGGGTGGCCCCGTGAGCGGAGGGAACTCAGGAGGTGCAGCCGCGTGACTGACGCCCGACAGGGGCTCACCGGCCTCCTCGACACCGAGGCGATCCGCAAGGACTTCCCGATCCTGGACCGCACGGTCCACGACGGAAAGAAGATCGTTTACCTGGACTCCGCGGCGACCTCGCAGAAGCCGCGTCAGGTCCTCGACGCGCTCAACGAGTACTACGAGCGGCACAACGCGAACGTGCACCGCGGCGTCTACACGATCGCCGAGGAGGCCACCGCGCTGTACGAGGGCGCCCGCGACAAGGTCGCCGCCTTCATCAACGCACCCAGCCGCGACGAGGTGATCTTCACCAAGAACGCCTCGGAGTCGCTCAACCTCGTGGCGAACATGCTCGGCTGGGCGGACGAGCCCTATCGGGTGGACAGCGACACGGAGATCGTCACCACGGAGATGGAGCACCACTCCAACATCGTGCCGTGGCAGCTGCTCTCGCAGCGCACCGGCGCGAAGCTGAAGTGGTTCGGCATCACCGACGACGGCCGGCTCGACCTGTCGAACATCGACGAGATCATCACCGAGAAGACGAAGATCGTCTCCTTCACGCTGGTCTCCAACATCCTGGGCACCGTCAACCCGGTCGAGCAGATCATCCGCCGCGCCCAGCAGGTCGGCGCGCTGGTCTGCATCGACGCCTCGCAGGCGGCCCCGCACATGGTGCTCGACGTGCAGGCGCTCCAGGCCGACTTCGTGGCCTTCACCGGCCACAAGATGGTCGGCCCGACGGGCATCGGCGTGCTGTGGGGACGGCAGGAACTCCTGGAGGACCTGCCTCCGTTCCTCGGCGGCGGCGAGATGATCGAGACCGTGTCGATGCACTCGTCGACGTATGCTCCGGCGCCGCACAAGTTCGAGGCCGGTACGCCCCCGATCGCCCAGGCCGTCGGCCTCGGCGCGGCCGTGGACTACCTCTCGGCGATCGGCATGGAGAAGATCCACCAGCACGAGAAGGCGATCACCGAGTACGCGGTGAAGCGCCTCCTGGCCGTCCCCGACCTGCGGATCATCGGTCCGGCGACGGCCGAGGACCGCGGGGCGGCGATCTCCTTCACGCTCGGCGACATCCACCCGCACGACGTGGGCCAGGTCCTCGACGAGCTGGGCATCGCCGTCAGGGTCGGCCACCACTGCGCGCGGCCGGTCTGCCTGCGGTACGGAATTCCCGCGACGACGCGAGCGTCGTTCTATCTGTACTCCACGCCCGCCGAGGTCGACGCCCTGGTGGACGGTCTGGAGCACGTCCGGAACTTCTTCGGCTGAGGGCTGACTGGTGAAGCTGGAATCCATGTACCAGGAAGTGATCCTGGACCACTACAAGCACCCCCACGGGCGCGGCCTGCGGGACGGCGACGCGGAGGTGCACCACGTCAATCCGACGTGTGGTGACGAGATCACGCTCCGGGTGAAGTACGACGGCGAGACCATCGCCGACGTGAGCTACGAGGGCCAGGGCTGCTCCATCAGCCAGGCCAGCGCCTCCGTGCTGAACGAGCTGCTCGTCGGCAAGGAGCTCTCCCAGGCGCAGAAGATCCAGGAAACCTTCCTGGAGCTGATGCAGTCCAAGGGCCAGCTGGAGCCGGACGACGCGATGGAGGAGGTGCTGGAGGACGCCGTCGCGTTCGCCGGCGTCTCCAAGTACCCCGCCCGGGTCAAGTGCGCGCTGCTGAGCTGGATGGCGTGGAAGGACGCGACGGCCAAGGCGCTGTCCGAAGGGAAGACCGCATGAGCGACAACGAGACCGTGACCATGAAGCCGGCCTCCGAGGAGGAGGTCCGCGAGGCGCTGTACGACGTCGTCGACCCCGAGCTGGGCATCGACGTCGTCAACCTGGGCCTGATCTACGGCATCCACGTCGACGACGCCAACATCGCCACCCTCGACATGACCCTGACGTCCGCGGCCTGCCCGCTGACCGACGTCATCGAGGACCAGGCGAAGTCCGCCACCGACGGCATCGTCAACGAGCTCCGGATCAACTGGGTCTGGATGCCGCCGTGGGGCCCGGACAAGATCACGGACGACGGACGCGAGCAGCTCCGCGCGCTCGGCTTCAACGTCTGACACGTCCTCCGGTCGGTTCTGACACGTCCCCCGGAGTGGAGAGAGGCCATGCCCGCCAGGCACACTGGCGGGCATGGCCGTATCCATGTACCACATCGCCGTCGACGCTCACGACCTGCCGCTGGTCGCCCGCTTCTGGAGCGCGGTGCTGGACTGGCAGGTGCTCTTCGAGGACGAGGAGGAGATCGTCATCGGCGCCCACGAGACCGCGCTTCCGGGCATGTGCTTCCTCGCCGTGCCGGAGGGGAAGAGCGTCAAGAACCGGCTGCACATCGACCTGACCCCCGACGACCGGGACGCCGAGGTCGAGCGGATTCTCGCGCTCGGCGCCCGGCGGGTGGACGTCGGGCAGGGGCCGGACGCCACCTTCGTGGTGATGGCCGATCCGGAGGGCAACGAGTTCTGTGTGCTGCGCCCCAAGCGGACCCTGACCGACTGAGACCGGCTGCCCGGCCACCGCGCGCTCAGACGCGGGCGGGCGGCGGGCCGTACTGCTCGGGCAGGGTCTGCGCCGCCGCCTCGGCCAGGACCGGGCCCAGGTTCTCCGTGCGCATCCGGCGGTCGACGTACAGCAGGCCGACCACCAGAGGCGGGAAGACCGCCGTGAACAGCTGGGCGACCATCTGGCTGATGAACGACAGCAGCATCAGGCCGCCGAGCACCGCGATGAGCTCCCCGCCGCTCGGGTCGGCGTCGACGTCCGCGGGGTCGAACAGCCCGGGAAGCATGCCGATCATCTGGAACGGCATCTGGATCATGTAGCCGATCATGGACGCCAGCGCGTAGGCGAGCAGCCCGACGCCGAAGACCCGCCACCAGCTGTCGCGCACCAGTTGGGCCGAGCGGCGCAGGGCCGCGACCGGGCGCTGGTTCTCGAAGACCACGACCGTCGGGGCCAGGGAGAACCGCACCCAGAGCCAGACCGCCACGGGGGCGACGAGCAGGGTGCCGATGAGGCCGGCCACGATCAGCGGTACGAAGCCGTCCTCGTCGCCCAGCGAGACGGTGTAGATCGTCAGCCCCGCGATGGCGGTCGTGAAGAGCGCCATCGGGATGACCGCGATCAGCCCCGTCAGGAACACCGTGCCGACGATGGACCCGACCCGCGACCAGGCACGGCTCCAGACGGCGCCGAAGCGGATCGGGCGGCCCAGGACGGCCTCCTGGAGGACCACGGGGACCGCCGCCTGCACCACGGCCGACGCCAGCAGGTAGACGATGAGGCCGATGACCATCAGCACGCCGAACGCGACGCCCAGCGGGACCAGATCCGCCGCGTCCGGGGACCCCGAGGAGTCGGACGTCAGCTCGTCCCACTGGCCCGCGACGGCGGAGCCGGCGACCACCAGCGCGACGATCATCACGAGCGTCGCCGCGCCGAACAGCGTCAGCGCCATGCCGATCAGCGGCTTCCAGTACCGCCCGAGCGTCGAGAAGGCCCCGCTGAGCATGTCCGAGATCCTCAGCGGCGCCAGGGGTATCACCCCGGGCTTGGGCGGTGCGGCCCACCCGCCGTTCCAGCCGCCGTCCGGTCGCTGCGCGCCCCCGTGGAAGGGCCCCCCACCGTGAGGTGCGCCCCCGTACGGGCCGCCGCCCCACCCTGCGTCCTGCGCCACTGCGTCTCCGTTGCGTCGTCGGCCCGTACCGGCGGGCCGTGTGGTCGGTCGGCACACCGTAACGTCCCCGGAGCGGGCCGATGATATGTACGGCCGTACGCAACGTTGGGTACAGTCGTACACATGGGATACGCATACGGACTGCTGGCCGCCGCCATCGCGGCGGAGGTGGCCGGGACGACGGCCATGAAGTACAGCGAGGGCTTCACCCGGCTCTGGCCCTCGCTCGGCACCGCGGTGGGCTACCTCATCGCCTTCACCCTGCTCGCCCAGACCCTCAAGACGCTCTCCGTCGGCACCGCGTACGCCATCTGGGCCGGCGTCGGCACCGCGGCCGTCGCGCTCATCGGGATCCTGTTCCTGGGGGAGTCCAGCGGCTTCGTCAAGATCGCGGGCATCGCCCTGATCGTGGCCGGGGTCGTCGTCCTCAACCTGGGAGGGGCCCACTGATGGCCCGGCGGTACGACCCCGGGCGGCGGACGAGGATCGTCGACGCGGCGCTGCGCGTGATCGCGGCCGACGGACTGGCCGGGCTCAGCCATCGCACCGTGGCCGCCGAGGCCGACGTGCCGCTCGGCTCGACCACGTACCACTTCGGCTCCCTCGACGAACTCCTGGTCGCAGCCCTGCGCCGGTGCAACGAGAACTTCGTCCAGGCCCTGCGCGGCAGCGAGGTCCTGGCCGCGCCGGGGCCCATATCCGCCGGACCGGACGGATCCGCCGCATCCGCCGGCCTCGCGGAGGAGCTGACCCGGCTGCTGGACCGGTGGTTCGCGGGCGAGCGCGGGGCGATCGAGCTGGAGTACGAGCTGTACCTCGCGGCCCTGCGCCGCCCCGCGCTGCGCCCCGTCGCCGCCGAGTGGACCGAGGAGGCTCGGGTGGCCTTCGACCGGAAAGCGGACGCGGTCCGGTGCGTGCGGTTCCAAGGCGCCGAGAGGTCCTCGTAGCGGAGCTGCCAGGGCATTTCGGCAACACCGGAAGCGTGCGTGCCAGGGCGTGGCCGCCCGGTCAGAGGTCACCCGACAGGCTCTCAGTCGGTCCACCACCAGCGTCAGCCGCTTGAGCCTGCTCACGGGAAAGGGGCCCATGCCGAGACCGGTTCGCCCGAGCGGGCCCCGGCCGGTTAGGTTGCTGTTCATGACCGACACGACTTCCCAGGGTTCTGCCCGCACCACCGGCGCCGTCGCCGCCGGCCTCGCCACCGTCGCCGGTGACGGCACCGTCCTCGACACCTGGTTCCCCGCCCCCGAGCTGACCTCGGACCCCGGCCCGTCCGGTACGACGCGCCTCGGCCCGGTCGAGGCCGTCAACCGGCTCGGTGAAGGCGCCGCCAAGGCCATCGGCGTGGACGCCCGGCGCGGCGTCGAGATCGTCGCTGTGTCCACGGTCATCTCCTCGCTCGACGACAAGCCGCTCGACGCGCACGACGCCTACCTGCGCCTGCACCTGCTCTCGCACCGGCTCGTCCAGCCGCACGGCCAGAACCTCGACGGGCTCTTCGGGCTGCTCGCCAACGTCGCCTGGACCTCGCTCGGCCCGGTCGCCGTCGACGACCTGGAGCGGGTGCGGCTCAACGCCCGCGCCGAGGGCCTGCACCTCCAGGTCACCTCGGTCGACAAGTTCCCGCGGATGACGGACTACGTCGCCCCCAAGGGCGTACGCATCGCCGACGCCGACCGGGTCCGGCTCGGCGCCCACCTCGCCGCCGGGACCACCGTCATGCACGAGGGCTTCGTCAACTTCAACGCGGGCACGCTCGGCACCTCCATGGTCGAGGGCCGGATCTCCGCGGGCGTCGTCGTCGGCGACGGCTCCGACATCGGCGGCGGCGCCTCCACCATGGGCACCCTCTCCGGCGGCGGCAACGTCCGCATCGTCATCGGCGAGCGCTGCCTGATCGGCGCGGAGGCGGGCGTCGGGATCGCGCTCGGCGACGAGTGCGTCGTCGAGGCCGGTCTGTACGTCACCGCCGGCACGCGGGTCACGCTGCCGGACGGCCAGGTCGTCAAGGCCGTCGGGATCACCCCGACACATCCGGTATCGGGGCGACCCTCCGCCTTGCGATCGCACGCACCAGACGCCGCCGAGCCCGCCCTCCGGGCGGACGGCGCTCCTTCGAAACACGCCCGAGTGCCGTGGCAGGAAACGTTCGCCCGTCGAGGAGTGGCGTCCGGTGCGTGCTCCCGGTGTGCCGGCCGGAAGCCCTCGTACTGGACGTACTCGGGTTTCGTGCGGTGCGGTGAGCGTGCGTGCCACCGGGCGTCGTGACGGGGCGAACGTCGCCCGTCACGGCACTGGTCGTACGGCAAGGCCTCAGGCCGCGAGGAGCTCCTCGTACGCCGCACGCAGCCCGTCGGCCGCCCCGCTCCCGGCGGGCTGCAGCGGTTCCCGGACCGGTCCCGCGTCCAGGAGCGCCTTCGCGGTGACGGTTCCGGGGAGGCCGCTCGCCATCATCAGTTCGGTGAGGCGCACCGTGAGCCCGTTGAGCCGGGCCGCCTCGTCGGTACGGCCCGCGTCGAACGCGTCCAGCGGCGCCCGCATCCGGCGCGGCGCCACGTTCGCGACCGTACTGACATAGCCCGCGCCGCCCACCGCGTACAGCGGCAGGTTCAGCTCCTCGCAGCCCGAGTAGTACGCCAGCGAGGTACGGGCCATCACCTTCGTCGCGCCGAGCAGGTCGTAGGAACAGTCCTTCACCGCCACCACCCGCGGGTGCTCCGCCAGCCGCAGCAGGGTCTCCGGCTCGATCCGGGTGCCGGTGCGGCCGGGGATGTCGTACAGCATCAGCGGCAGGCCGGTGGAGTCCGCGACCCGCAGGAAGTACGCCTCGACGGCGGCCTGCGGGGGGCGGCTGTAGTACGGGCTCACCACCAGCAGCCCGTCCGCGCCCGCCTCCTCGGCCTCCCGCGCCAGACGCAGGGTGTGCGCGGTGTCCGGGCCCCCGACGCCGGAGAGCAGCGGCACCCCGTCGCCGACCTCCGCCCGGACGGCCCGCAGCAGAGCGGACTTCTCGGCGTCCGTCGTGGTGGGGGACTCGCCCGTGGTGCCGCTGAGGACGATCCCGTCGCAGCCCTCCGCCACCAGGCGGGCGGCGTGCGCACGGGCGGCGTCCGGGTCCAGGGCCCCGGTGGCGGTGAAGGGCGTGATCATGGCGCAGAGCGTGCGGCCGAAGGGGCGCGGTGCGGTGGCGGTCATGCCCGAAGTGTCGGCTCCCGGAACCGTGTAGGTCCACTTAGATCTTCTTGGGGCAACCGGCAAGGGATGCTGAAGGGTCCGGAGGGGGCGGCGGATTCTGACATGATCGAACGCACGGACGGCAGGATGCGGCGAGGGGTGGGGGACATGGGTGTACGGGTACGGATACGGGTGCGGAGACAGGCCTCCGTCGTCCTGCCGACGGCCATGCTGATGGCGCTGACCGGCTGCTCCGGCTTCCTCGTCCCGGCCGGCGAGGGCGAACGGGACCCAGCCCCGTCCGCCTCCGCGCCCCGGGCGGAGGCTTCCGCGCGGGACGCTCCGGCTCAGGGTGCCCCCGCGCAGACCCGCACCCCGGCCTCCGCCCCGCCCGGGAAGTGCCCCGCCTCCGGGGTCGTGGTGGACATGGGGCCGGTGGAGACCGGAATGATGCACCGGGCCGTCGTGCTCACCCTCACCAACTGCGGCCGCAAGCCCTACGCCGTCGACGGCTACCCCTGGCTCCGGGCCCTCGGCGAGGACGGCCGCCCCCTCCCCGTCAAGGTCAACGAGGACGGCTCGTACTTCGGCAACGACCCGGGCCCGAAGAAGCTCCTGCTGGACCCCGGCCTCACCGTGAAGTCGATCCTCGCCTGGGTCTCCACCCCTGAGGGCGGCGACCTCGTCGAAGGCGACGCCCTGGCGGTCTCCGCCGCCCCCGGCCTCCCGGCGCGGGTCTTCCCGCTGGAGGGCCACGACATCCGGCTGATGGACGAACTCAACACCACGGCCTGGCGGGCGGAGCCGCCCGAGTGACCGCCCAGGCGGGGCCGGCCCGGTCCTTCACCCGCCGCCCACCGGCACCGTGTGGGTGACCCAGGCAGTGCCGGGCGGCCCCTCCGGCATCAGGTGCAGCAGAAACGAGGCGGGCTCGTCGGGACAGCCGGGCACGCCCTCCCGCAGCACCAGCCCGCTCTGCCGGTACGTGCTCGGCGCGACGGCCACCGTGCTGCCCGCGAACGACGCCGTGACCGGGCGGTGCACATGGCCCGCCAGCACCCGGGCGACCCGGGGATGCGCGGCGACCACCTCTGCGAGCGCGGGCCCGTCCGCCAGACCCATGGCGTCCAGGAACGGAATGCCGACATGCACCGGAGGATGGTGCAGGCAGACGAGGGCCGGTACACCGGGGCTCCGGGCGAGGGCCCGGTCCAGCCGGGACAACTGACCGGGACCGAGCCGCCCGCCGGGCGCACCGGCGACCCGCGAGTCCAGGACCGCCACCGTGAGACCCGGGTGCTCCACCACGTACGACGTCAGCATCCCCCCGCCCAGGAAACGCGTCTCGCCGAACACACCCACGAGCGCCTCCGGCACGTCGTGATTCCCCGCCACCAGGTGCAGCGGCAGCGGGAACGCGCCGACCACCTCGCGCAGGGCCGCGTACTCGTCGGGCCTCCCGCGCTCGGTGAGATCGCCGGTGATCACGGCACAGTCCGGGAGCGGGTCCAGGGCGAGCACCCGGCGCAGGGCGGCCCGCAACCCCGCCGCGGGGGCCGCCGCTCCGGGCCCGGTGGTGAGGTGCGGGTCGCTGGGGTGCGCCACGGAGGGAGTCATGTCCCTCACCCTTCCCCGCTCCCTCCGGCCGCACCCGCGCCACGCCGTGGGCGAACGGGACGGCGGGCGCGCCGGCCGGAACGGCCTTGACCTCGACCGGACTTGAGGTGCCACGGTGGTGACCACGACGCACCGACCGGCGCGCGTGAGAGGGGAAACACCGCCATGACCACGCACTTCACCGACCGCCCCGACCCGGCCCGCAGCGATGCCGCGATCGCCAAGGCCAGCACCTGGGACGTCGGTACACCGCAGCGGCAGCAAGAGGCCGTCGACGCCGTCCGGAAGGCCTGGGAGAGCCGGGAATGGCCGCACCCCGGGCTGCTCTCCTACAGCGTCCACGCGGGGGAGGACGGCGCGACCCTGCTGCACTACTCCCAATGGACCGGCGAACAGGCCTACCAGGACTTCGTACGGGAGCACCGCGACGACCGCAACGCCGAGATCGACGCCGCCGTCCCCGGCATCGAACGCATCGCACTGCACACGTACGAGCTGTACCGCTCCGGACTCCGGGCCGAGGGCGACACCCGCCGGCCCGGCTGCGTCGTCATCGTCGACGCCGAGTTCGACGGGCCCGATCCGGCCCGGCAACGCGACTGGGTGGACGCCGTGTTCGAGGCGCTCGGCGACGACGTCGACATGCCCGAGGGCGGCATCGCCGCGCACTTCCACATCAGCACCGACGGCACCCGGGTCCTCAACTACGCCGAGTGGGAGAGCGCGGAACACCACATCGCGGCCCTCGCCGCCCCCGGAGAGGGCGTCGGATCCCCGTCCCCGCTCTGGGAACGCGTCCAGAAGTACCCGGGCATGACCGGAGGTGGCGTGAACCGCTACACCCCCGCCCTCAGCATGGAACCGGGCGCGGGCGTGTAGGGCGTGTTTCGAAAGGAGCGCCGTCCGCCCGGCCGAGCAGGCGGGACTTTCGAAACACGCCCTAGTCTTCTGAGTCAGGAATTCTGTTCAGATATGAGGCGAGGCGTTCGAGGATCTCGTCGGCGGTCTTGGTCCAGACGTAGGGCTTCGGATCGGTGTTCCAGGCTGCGATCCAGTTGCGGATG
>NZ_JOEZ01000041.1 GCF_000721175.1 Streptomyces anulatus | reverse complement strand
CGCACCGAACTCCACGACGCCTTCGTCTCCCTCGCCTGCAGCCTCATCTGCTGGAGACGCCTCAAGAAGTCCCGATCATGATCGTGTTACGAGCTCTTAGGGGCAGATCCCGCGGCGTACCGAACTGCAGGCGTCGCGGCCGCCTCCTGCCCCCTGCAAGGGCCCACCGGGCCCAGCCGCCACGGGAGATGCGAATCTCCAACTCACTCAGGAATCAACTGAATCGAGACTGCGCCGGACGGGTCGGATGAGCAGGAATCCAAGAATCGCGAGCGTCGGCCGTCGGCTTGAAGCGCCCGGCGGCCCGCCCCACCCCTCTCTCTACTCACCTGCCACATTCGCCACTCCTGACACACAGACACAAGCCACCGGAGACCGAATATTGCAGCATTTTTCAGCCAATTTTACGCTACGTATCAGGGCGAGACGGGCAGAAAAACTGTCGAAATCAGCCGCCGGACAGAGGGCATCCTGTCGCCGCTGATCAGATCCGGTCACGATGTCAGGGCTTCCAATGATCACATCGACCAAGCCGGGGCAGGGAGACCGGAATCGGCTGGAAACCCTCCATCCCTTTCAAGCCGAGGAGCAGATATTCAATCTTCAACCGCCTCGTCCGTTTGCACGGGTTCTCCAACTGGACGCGGCTGGGCGCTGCCCCATTTTTAATCTGAAACACCCTGCCACACATTCGCTCGTTCACCTCGCTCTATCGCACGACGAGATCTTCGATAACTGTAATTCCTGATGAGGGAGAGGTTATGGAGTCTGCAATTACGCGAGCCGTGGTCCATGTGATCGCGAATATGTATCACAACTTCAGGGAAGATCTGACCATTGACGACATAGCCCAGGCAGCCGGATTCAGCAGATTCCACTTGACCCGGGAGTTCACACACCTGGTAGGGGTCTCTCCCCGACGTTTCCTCAGAGCGATCCGCTTCGAGGAAGCGAAGCGGCTCCTCACCGAATCCCGGCTCAACATAGCGGAGATCAGCCACACAGTCGGGTACAGCAGTGTCGGGACCTTCAGCTCATGCTTCAAGTCCTGTACGGGCATCACCCCGTCCGCGTACCGACTGCTCCGCTCGGCGAACCCCCTCGCCGCCACAGGGGATCCGCACCGGGCCATCGGCGCCCCGACGGCGGCGACACCGCTCCACGGACACGTGCAAGCGCCCGCTGAGGATCAGTCGGGGGTGGTCTTCGTGGGGCTCTTCCCCGCCCCCTTCCCGCAGGGGCACCCCGTGCGGTGCACGGTGTTGCCCCGCCCTGGGGCCTTCGTACTCGACAACGTCCCTACGGGAAGCTGGCATGTGCTGGCACGCTCCGTGACGCAGAGGCCCGGCGAAGGGCGGCAGGCCCGTCACACACCGACGGTCGGCGGCTTCGGTCCGATCACCGCATCAGCGGACCACGCGTTGGAACCGGTCGAGATCCGCCTGTACCGGGTGAACCTGGCCACCCTTCGTCTCTGCTCGGCACCCGGGCAAGGGCTGCGCCCAGCCCCGGCCGGTCCATGACACGACCGGCCCCGGTCCCCGCCTCACAGGGGCGGCCCCTCGGCCCCGAGGCCGTGCTCACGGAACCGGCCCCTGAAGTACAGCAGAGCGTCCTCGGACGTTCCCGGCTCCGTGGACCCCGCATCCATCACAGGCGGCCGGTTCCAACCGACCACTGCTCCGACGAGGATGGTGTGATCACCGCCGTCGTACGCACGCCACTTCTCGCATTCGAAACGCGCCAGCGCTCCATCGATCAGAGGTACCGAGGTGGTGGTGCCGGGGGACCAGCCGACCGCGTCGAACTGCTGCAGGCCCGCAGGGCGGGAATCGTCGGCGAAGTGCCGGGCCACGGCCTCCTGGGCGGCACTGAGCACCGACACTCCGAAGTGCCGCGCGGGGAGGAGAGCCTGCCGCATGACGGCTTCGTTGTTGACGCAGACGAGCAGCAGCGGCGGGCCCATGGACACGGAGGTGAAGGAGTTCGCCGTCATGCCGCGCGGGGAGGGCCCGCCCACCGTCACCACGGTCACCCCGGTGGCGAACTCCGCGAACGCGCGACGCAACTCCTTCGCGTCCGTGTCCCGCCGCCTCGGCAGCGATAGGCCGATCTCGCGCCGGCCGGTCACGCGCTCCACCCGGTCCGGGGCCGGGACGACGGAGCGTACGCCTCCAGTGCCCGGACCAATGATCCGGGCACGGGAGTCGGGACCGTGGCCGTGTTCGGGCCTCGCATGAACGCGACCCGCTGCCGGCCCCGGGCGACCAGTCTCTCGGATCCCTCGGGATCGAGTCGGACATAGTCGAAGGTGAACTCCAACTGCGTCTGGCGGAGTTCGGTCAGTCTCATCCTGATGGACAGCTCGTCGAACACGCTGATCTCGGCAAAGAACTCGCAGTCGACCTTCAGGGTGAACAGCTTGAGGTCAGCGAGGATGTCGGCGAGCAGCTCCGGGACATGGGTCTTCAGGAACATCTCACGGCACCTCCCCTGCCAGCGGAGGTAGTTGACGTAGTAGACGTTGCCGACGAGGTTGGTCTCCTCGAAGCCGACGACATGCCGGTACTCGAAGTGGTCCGCCACGAACCTCTCCCTTCCTTCAGAGCGGTGCGGAGCCGGCCGCACGGGTGCGGCGGGTACGCGTGAGCCCGGGGTGACCGTCACGAGCGTGGCTCCGCCGCGACGAGGACCGCGACCGACACCGGGTCCGGCACGCCCTTGAGACGGGTGGCCAGGACCGCCACGCGCAGTCCACCCGAGGCGAACACCGTCCAGTCGTCGACGGTGCGCGGTGTCAGCGAGAGTGGTGCGTGCGTGGTGAGGCCGGCCTTCTGCATGCTTTCGAGGGCGGTCCACACGGTGGTGGCCGCGGTGTCGTAACTGTCTCCCGTCTCCTTTGCCGCCAACGCGGCCAGCGGGGCGTGATCGCCGAGAAGCCCTTCCCACTCGGCTGTCGGCCTGGCCACGACGCGTTCGATGTCGCAGCCCACAGCGGCGGCGTCAGCCACCGCGCACAGCGTCCATCCGGCCGTGTGCGAGGCGGACATGACCAAGCCGTCCGAAAGCTCGGGCCGCCCGTCCGGCCGGTAGGTGACAGCGGCGGGAGCGCCCAGGGCACGGCTCGCGGCCCGCGCCGTCCGCGAACGCCGCACTCCAGCGTCCGCCGATGCCCCGCCCGGCCCTTGCCCCTCGTCGGGTTCCACCGCCAGGGCCACCCGCTGCCCGGTCAGTTCCTCCACAGTTCGTTCCAGATGGGACGCGAGCAGGGGCGCGGCCCACGGACCGTTCCGCGTCCTCTTGCGCACGGCCGCCAGGCGCAGCCCCTCCCACCGTTCCACAACGCGCCCGTCGGGGGCGTAGGCGGCGACGTCGTACACGTACGTGTCACCCTCGCGTTCCCGCTCGACCGCGCAGTAGCGGAGCTCCTTCGGTACATCGGCGCCCGCGGCGAGCGGGTACAACCGGTCGATGCCCGACGGCAGCAGGGTGGCGTCGGGGACGCACACCTGATTGCCGTGCATCAGCGCGTCCCGCATTCCCGGATCGGCCAGGAGCAGCGCGCCCGGGAGGTAGGCGGCGAACCAGCCCGACACCTCGTCCACCGACAGATCCGCGTCCACGTGCCGCGCCGAAACACGGTGGAAGCGGCGCAACCGCCGGAAGCGGTCGCCTTGGAAGAGCACGTCGTCGTAAAGGTCCGCCGCCGGATCCAGCGGTACGTCCCCGAGGCCCGGCCCGCAGGGCGCGGGAGGCCCTTCGGGCACCGGTGGGCCGGAGAACACCAGCCGTGCCCGGAAGTGCTCGGCGACGAAGCCGGACTCCTCGGCGTGCAGGACGACCTCCACCGTGTGCACGTCCGTGACGGTGGCGGCGATCCGCACCCGGGCCGTGCCGTCGGGGGGCACCACGACGGGGCGCAGGAACCGGACGTCTTCCAGGACCGGGACACCGCTCCACCCGGTGGCCGCGGCGGCCACCTGGCACATCGCCTCCATGCCGATCACGGCGGGGAGCAGCATGTTGCCGTCGAGCAGGTGGTCACCGAGGTACGGGTCGGTGCCCACGTTCAGCTCCGCCTCCGTGACCAGCTCGGCGCCGTGGTAGCGGACCAGCGGGGCGACGGTGAACCGGTGCAGGGGCAGCGGCGGCAGCTCCCGGCGCAGGGTGTCCAGCTCCCCCGTGCGGCCGGTGACGACGGTGACCGGCGGGACGTCCGGATCGGCGATCAGACGCAGCAGCACCTCCACGCCCTGGTCCGGGGAGATCGGGGTGATGCCCTCGCGGGCCAGGGACTCGACGACGGACAGCTTCTCGCCCATGCCGACACCGGACCACACGGACCACTCCACACACCGCACACGGCAGTGCGGCGACGCGTCGGCGAACCGCTCGGCGAGGTCGGCGAGCCGTTCGTTGGCGGTGGCGTAGTGGGCCTCGCCGCGCAGTCCGGTACGCCCGATCACGCTGCCGAAGCAGACCAGCAGCTTCAGGGCGTTCTGGTCGACCGCCGCGAGGACGGCCCGCAGCCCGTCGACCTTCGGTGCGAGGGTCCGCTCGAAGTCCTCCTCGGTCAGATCGGCGAGGGCGGCGGGTTCGTTGCGTCCGGCGCCGTGCAGCACCGCGGTGACTGGCCCGAGTTCGGCGGTCAGTTCGGCGACCGCCGCGCTCACCCGCTCCGGGTCGGTGACGTCCGCGCGGGCGTAGCCCACCCGGACGCCCCGGTCGGCCATCCGCCGCAGGTTCGCGGCGAGGGCCTCGTCGCGGGCCGGGTCGGAGCGGCCCACGACCGCCACGGCGGCCCCGGTCCGGGCGGCCACCGCGAGCGCGCACTCAGCGGTGATGCCCTTGCCGCCCCCGGTCACCAGGAGGACGTCGGAGGAGTCCAGCACCTGGTCGGTGTGCTCACCGCGCACCGGCAGCATCCGCAGCACGGGCACCCGGCGGATCCCGGCGGCGTCGTAGCACGCCTCCGTGAACCGCGTGGTCGCCGCCACCTCGGCGACGATCCGGTCCACGACCCCGTCCACTGCCGGGGTGTCCACGACAGTGGTCCGCAGGTGGGAGGCCTCCAGGTGGAGGGACTTGGCGAGACCGGCCGCGCCGAGACCTTCCTGGACCAGGACGAACCGCTGCCCTGCCTCGCCCACGAGGGCACGTCGCGCACCGTCGAGCGCCACCCTCAGCCGGTCGCGGGGACACCGCGGCGGCAGGCACACCAGGACTCCGGGCCCCACTCCGGCGCTGCGGAGCGCGCTCCGCAGCTCCTCTGCGTACGGGTGCTCGTCTTCCGCGAACAACTCCCAGTCGCCGTCGGATGCTTCGGCCTGGACCGCCGCGGGCGGCTCCTCGGACAGGTCCACGGCGAAGGCCCGGACCCAGGAGGCGGCGCCCAGCACGGCCGGGCCCGTCCCGGCGCCGCCGTCCGGGCTGATGCCGGCCAACGACTCCAGTGCATCGCCGAGTTCGGCCAAGGTGGCGGTGGCGAAGTTGGCAGGGGCGTGGGCGGTGGCGAGGCCGAGGCGGGTGGCCGCCTGGTTGACGATCTGCCCCACGGTGATGGAGCTCATGTGCAGGTCGTCCAGGAGGCTGCTGTCGTCCCGCACCAGCTCCACGGGGAGTTCGGTCCGCTCGGCCACCAGGGCGCGCAGCACCTCGATGGCCGACTGCCCCTCGCCGCCAACCGGTTCGCCGACGGCCGGCCCGCCGTCGCCGCTCGCGTGCGGATCCCCGCCGGCCGACCCGGCTGCGTTCCCGCGCCGCTCCCCCGGGGACGGCACGGCCGACAGCCCGTCAGGCGCGACGCTCTCGCAGGGACTCGCCAGGAAGTCGAACTCGGCGTCGAGGTCCAGGGGCCGGGTGAGCCGGTCCGTGAACAGCCGCTCGTGCATCAGCGGGGCGCCGATCACGTATGCGGCTCCGGCGACCCGGAGCAGACCTCGCAAGGACTGCTCGTCGGTGTCCAGCGCGACGGACGGAACGCCGGTCGCGCCGGTGGCCAGTGAGCTGAGCACCTGGCCCGGCCCCACCTCCACGAACAGGCCGACGTCCCGAGCCGCCTCCTGGACCGCCCGGGTGAAGAGCACCGGCTCGGTGATCTGCCGGTGCAGCAGCTTGCAGAGGTCGGTGTCCTCGGCCAGTTCCCGCCCGGTCACGGTGGACAGCACCCGGCGCCGCACCGGCCCGAACCGTATGTCGACCAGCCAGCCCCCGAAGACGTCGGCGGCGGATGCGACCAGCGGGGAGTGGAAGGCATGGGACACCGCGAGCGGCGTACAGGCGACGCTCTGTCGGGAGGCCCGCTCCGTCACGGCTGCCACGGCCTCGGCCGGTCCGGCGACGACCGTCCGCTCGGGACCGTTGTACCCGGCGATGACCACGTCGATGCCGTACGTCAGCTCCCGTACCCGCTCGGGGGTCGCCGACAGGGACGCCATGGTGCCGGGCTCGCCGTACGTCGCCATGGCCTCGCCACGCACCCGGGCCGCCTCCGACAGCCGCGCCTCGTCCAGGGCTCCCGCCCAGTGCAGGGCGACGAGTTCGCCCAGGCTGTGCCCGACCGCCGCATCGGCCTCCACGCCCAGCCACTCGAGCACGCGCAGTCCGGCGGTGGCGGCGGTGACGATCCGCGGCTGCGCCACGTCGGTCGCCACCGGGTCCCCGGCGCCGGGCAGCCCGGCCCGCTCGTAGACCTCGGCGGCCTGGGCGAAGCGCCGACGGAGTGCGCCGCCGTCGGCGCCCCGGCCGGAACCCTGGCCGGGGAAGAGAAAGCCGATGCTCCCGGCCTCGCCTCCCGCGCACCCGATGAAGGCCCGGTCGTCGACGGTGACCAGTTGGCCCGGGTCCTGGTCCAGCGCGTCGATCGACTGCCTCAGCCGGCGTTCCGCGTCGTCCGGCGAGGTCACCACCACGGCCGCGCGCCACGGCAGTTCCCGCAGGTCGCGTTGGAGGCTGTGGGCCAGATCGCCGAGTTGCGCGTAGGACAGGCGGGGCGCGAGGCCGGCCACCTTGACCAGACGCTCACGCAGCTCTGCCGACGACTCGCCGTCCAGGAGGAGCAGTTCGCAGTCCTGGAGGGAGCCCGCGAGCGTGAGATGGCGCCGATGGGGCGCCCGGTGGCGCGGGGGCTCCTCCTTGTCGATGACGACATGGGTGTTGATGCCGCCGAAGCCCATCGCGGTGACCCCGGCGCGCAGCGGCATGTCCCGGGGCCACGGCTCCGCGGTACGCAGCGCGCGCAGGCCCGCTTCTGGTCCGGTGAGCAGCTCGTGCGGCTCCTGGCAGCCGATGGTGGGGGGCAGGAGGCGCGCGTCCACCGCCATCACGGCCTTGATCAGTCCGGCGACCCCGGCGGCGGCCTTGGTGTGGCCGATCATCGCCTTGGCGGAGCCGATGGCGGCGGCCGGTGCGCTTGGGTCGGCCTCAGCACGGGCGGCGGTGAGCGCGCCCAGCTCGTTGGCGTCGCCCACCGGGGTGCCGGTGCCGTGCCCCTCGAAGAACGGCACGGTCTCGATCCCGAACCCGGCCCGTTCGTAGGCGCGTGCCAGGGCCAGCCGGTAGCCGCCCGACTCGGGGCGGGTGATGCTTCCCTGCCCGTCCGAGGAGACACCCCATCCCGCGATCGTCGCGTAGCGGCGCAGGCCGGCCGCGCGGGCGTCCTCCTCACGCATCAGCACGACCATGCCGCAACCCTCGCCGGGCCAGAATCCGTTGGAGCCGCGGTCGTACACGCGCATCTCGGACCGGGCGAGGGCACCGGTCTTGGCGAAGCCGACGATCTCGAACGGGTCGATGGACAGGTCGACACCGCCGGCGACGGCGACGTCGAGATCCCCGCTCAGCAGGGAGCCGGCCGCGGAGGTGACCGAGAGCAGCGAGGAGGAGCACGCTCCGTCGACGGTGTAGCCGCCACCGCCCAGACCGAAGTAGTTGCAGATCCGGCCGGCGATGGTGTTCGACAGGGCTCCGGCGAGCGAGTCCTCGTCGATCGCGGGGAACGGCTGCTTGTAGGCAGTCTCGACGCCGTTGAGGAACACGGCGAGCCGGTCCTCGTCCCAGCCCTGGCCTCGCAGCGCCTCCGCGAACACGCGGCGTACGTACGGCCAGCGCAGCCGCATTCCGCCGGCCCGGGTGAACTCCCCGGTGAGAGTGTTGCCGACGACGACACCGGTCCTGGCTCGCGGCAGTCCGCCGCCCTCGGGGAATCCGGCGTCGGCCAGCGCCCGGCCGGCCGTCTCCAGGGCCAGCCAGTGCGTGAGGTCCGTCGAACGGTAGGTGCTGCCGGTGACGCGGTGCGCGACGCGGTCGAAGGCGTAGCCCTCCAGTACGGCGGCCGTACGCGCGTAGAACCGGTCGGGTGCGGCCGGGTCCGGATCCCAGTAGTCGTCCAGGCGCATGCGTACGTCGGGGATGCGGCGAAAGGCGCGCCGGCCTGCCACCGCGTTCTCCCACAGCTCGCGGGGCGACGCGGCGTCCGGGAACCGGCAGGCCATGCCGATGATCGCTACGCGCGTCATGCCGCCACCGGTGCCTTCCCGGTCTCCGACGGGACGTCCCGGCCCTCGACGGCCTGCACCGGGGCGGGGCCGGTCGTCGCGGCCGACTCGGTGCGCAGGTGCACCAGCCAGAGGTAGCCGCCGCGCACCAGGCAGACCACGGCGGTGGCGAAGAACAGCCCGTACGCGATGCCCAGCCCGGTCATGATCCCGTACGTCACGGCGACGCCGCCGCCGAAGGCGACCTGCGCGACGGGCCGCGACGGCGTGGTGCCGGGGTCCGTGACCATGTAGTTGGTGAACAGGACGAAGGCCACCCCGGTCATCATGCCCAGGGCCGGGGGGATCGCGGTGTCGAAGAGCACTCCCCGCAACACGGACTGGAGCACGAAGACCACCAGCCATCCGCCGATCAGCCACATGCGTCCGGTGAGCTTCGCGTTGAGCAGGGTCCCCAGGACGACGATCACCGCGGGGATGATCCAGTCGACCGCACCGTCGGTGTACTCGGTGAACTGGTACGGGGGCGCGATGCTGGCCCAGGGGAACAGCAGCAGCACCACAGCGATGCCGAAGTTGGACGGGTTCATGAAGTGCCGCGGCTTGCCCCGTACCGGTGCGCGCAGGACCCACTTGGCGGAGACCGCGATGACGACCCCGAGGACCATCACCCACAGCCGGTCGTTCACGTAGAGCAGCATGTTGACGGCGAGCGCGGTGATGTGGCTGGGGTACAGGAACTCCAGGCCCCCCTTCACCCCGCCCCCGGCGTAGCGCGGCCGGCGCCCCTCGACCCGGGCTCCGATGAACTCCAGGACGGTTTCGACGGAGTAGGCGACGGCGACCGCGATGAAGGGCCACAGCCAGGGCTGTTCGAAACCGAGCACGGTGTAGCCGGCGATGTTGAGCACGGTGATCGAGATGGCGAACCGACGCAGCGCGGTCACGATCTTCGGGTCGTGCCGTGGGGGTGTGGTGGGTGCCTCGGTCATCGCGATCACTTCTCCTTGACGTCGGACGCGAGCTGGAGGTCATGCCGGCCGGGGGCCAGCCGCAGGTCCTTCTCGTGGACCGCGCCGGAGCGGTCGCGCCACTTCAGGTGTACCGGCAGGGGTGTGCCGCTCTGCTCTCCGAGGCCGATGTGCACGTCGTGGCTGCGCTTGCCGGAGTGGCCGCCGCCGCCGTCGACCCGGCTGACCCGCCGGGTGCCGTCAGGCAGCGTCACGGTCACCTGGGCGTCGACGACCGGTGATCCGGAGGGGTGGGTCAGCTTCAGGCCCAGGAAGTCGCCGGCGGCGGGGCTCTCGTTCAGGTAGAAGCCGGGCTCACCCCACTGCCGCGCCACAGCCAGGTCGAGCCTGCCGTCGCCGTTGGAGTCCCCGACGGCCATGCCACGGGTGGGGATGGGCACGGCCAGGCCGAGTCGGTCCGACAGGTTCGCGTAGTCGCCGTCCGGGGTCCTGGCGAAGAACCGCATGGTCTGGTCTCCGGCCAGGTCGTCGCCCTTCCTGACGTGGGGCCACCAGCCGGGGTGGGCGACCAGGCCGTCGTTGGCGGTGGCCAGCTCCTGCAGCTGGGCCCAGCGGTTGTTCCGGCCCTTGACGAAACCGGTGGCCTGGGTGATCTCCAGCTGACTGTCGTTGTCGAAGTCGCCCATCTTCACGTCCCAGCCCCAGCCCGACCATGCGAGGTTGAGGGGACCGCTGCGGTCCACGTACGGCGCCTCGCCCCGGCTCATCCGGGCGCGCACGTCGTCCGTGTCGTCGGCGGTGCTCATGAACGAGAAGTTGCTCTCCTGGAGACCGAAGGAGGTGGTGATGTTGGAGACGAACATGTCGTACAGCCCGTCCTGGTTCAGGTCTCCGAAGTCGATCCCCATCCCCTTGAAGGAACTGGCGCCTATTCGCTTGGACTTGGGCACCATCGGGTTGTGCGCGCCCTTCACCTCGCCGAACTTGATGATGCCGGGCTTCGACCTGTTGTGCAGCAGTCGCGAGGTGCCGAAGTCGTGGGCGACGTAGAGCTCGGGCAGCTGGTCGCCGTCCAGGTCCGTGGCGGCCGCGCCGAGCGTCCAGCCGATGCGCATGTCGCGGGGCATGACGTCCTCGGCCTCGACGAAGCCGTCCTCGGTCCACCGCAGGATGTGGTCCTCGCCGCCGTTGAGGGCGTTGGACAGCGAGTCGTTCATGACCACGCCGCCCCGCACGGAGGGGTCGAGGACGGGGCTGTCCGGGAAGTAGTTGCCGATGAAGACGTCGTCGTGGCCGTCACCGTCGAAGTCGGCGATCGTCACCGCGTTGCTGTGCCACCGGGGCCCGGTGTACCGCGCCCCGCCCACGTCGGCGACCAGCTCGACGGGTTCGAAGCGGTCGGCGGTCATGTCGTCACGGCCGGTCCGGGCCTGGAAGACGACCGGGGTGCGGCCCCAGTAGTAGACGAGCAGGTCGCTGAGCCCGTCCTCGTTGAAGTCCCCGGCGACGCAGCCCATCGGGGCCATCACGTCGTCCATGGGGAGCGGGGCGGGGTCGAGGACGAACGGCGTGTAGCGGTCGCCGCGTTCGTCGGGGGCGGGCGTCACGACGACCTGGTCGATCCGGGGGTCCGTGACGCAGAGGTCGTTGGAGAAGCCGTCGCCGTCGACGTCGTTCATGGCGATGCCGGCGCCCACCGAGGAGATCCACGCCTCGATGTGCCGGTAGGCCTTGTTGACCTCGCGGATCTCCTGCTGGTCGTAGCCCGCGGGCATGGCGATGGTCTTGGGGGTGAAGGCGAAGGAGCTCGCCAGCTCGTCCGTCTGCGCCGCGGACGGTGTCGCCGGGCGCACCACGACATAGGTCACCACCATGAGCAGGACGGCGACGATTCCGGGGAGCTTGAGATAGAGGCGGGATCGCACGGTTGACACGTGACTAGCTCCTTCCCTCGGAAACGAGTGCTCCGGCTATGTGTTGACGCCATGTCTCGTACGCGGGCGGGTCCACCCGGTCGGACGCGCCCGGCCGCAGTTCCCGGCAGACGCGTGCCGCCTCGTGCGGTTTCATGCCGCACAGCACCTCGGTGGCGAGCTGGGTGTGAGGCACCGTCAGCCCGGCCTGCTCGCGTGCTTCCGCGGCGAACGCCGAGCCCTGGAGGAGCTGCGGCCGGTACTCGCCGGCTCTCTCCCGCAGACGCAGCAACTCGTCCGCACCGGCGCCGCCCGCGTAGGTCGCGGCCAGGCCCACCCCGCCGAACAGGTCTCCGCGTCGGGCCGGCGGGAAGGCGTCTACGAGCGCCAGGACGGCGTCGACGTCGGTGCCGCCGACGAACCACAGCGCCCGGCCGATCCCCTGGTCCACCGCGCGGTGCGCGTAGGAGGCCTGGTCCTGCGGCCATGGCAGCTTCCGCTCACGATGCTGCCCGCGAACGTAGCGGTCGGTGTGGAAGTAGGCCTGGTGAAAGCCGTATCCGTCCAGAATCAGCCACCGCAGGAGCGGGTCGGCGTCCTCCGTGTCCGGGTGCAGCATGCGTGGCAGCCGGGCCATGGCCCAGCCGATACCGACGTAGGCCATGTACGTGTGTGCTCCGCCGCGTCCGGCCAGCAGATCGCTCAGGCGCTGCCCCTTGCTGCCGGGCAGCGCGTCCATGACGGAGCACGCCATGGCCGCACCCTCGTAGGCGAATCCCCGGAACTCCCGGGGAATCGCTTCCAGTCGGGGTTCCGCGGCTCGCGCATCCGGTGCCTCGGCGATCTGCCCGTAGCCTTCGAGGAAGCTACGGCCGACGGTTTCCAACAGTTCCTGGGCCGCGGGGTTCTTCTTCCGGAATCCGCGTACTTCCAGACTGGTGCTGGACAGGGCGGGGGTCAATATTCTGCGCCGGAGCGCACGTAATCCAGCCGTCACTGTGCGGTACCCCCTCGTTTGGGTGCCTCAAGCCGGTGCGGAAAAGCAATGCCGAATGTACCCGGCGGTTCCGGTCCGCTGTCTACTCGAAATGTGCGCTCCCTATTCCCGGTCCCGTACACCGGCGCGTGGGAGCGCGGTTTCGACGCCCGGTCCGGGGCGTGAATGAACCGGGCGCCACCAGCGGAGACCGAACGCTGCGGCCGTCGCTCTTCCGGTAGGGTTCGCCCTGCTGGGAAAGCACGACGAAGGCGAGGCCCGGAGAATGAACGGTCCGGCGATTGTGTCGCGGGAAGAATGGTTAGCGGCCCGGAAGGAACTGCTGGCTCGGGAGAAGCAGTTCGACCGGGAACGGGACGCGCTCAGCGCACAGCGCCGGGCCCTGCCGATGGTCGAGATCACCGAGCCGTACGTCTTCGAAGGACCGGACGGCGCGGCAACCCTCATCGACCTGTTCGACGGCCGCAGTCAACTCATCGTCTATCACTTCATGCTGGCGCCCGACTGGGACGCCGGCTGTACCGGGTGTTCGCTCCTCGCCGACAACATCGGTCACTTGGCCCATCTGCGCGCGGCCGGCACGTCATTCGCCGCGGTCTCCCGCGCACCTCTCTCGAACATCACGAAGTTCCGCGAACGCATGGGGTGGACTTTCCCCTGGTTCTCCTCCCACGGAACGTCGTTCAACTACGATTTCCACGTCACGATGGATGAATCCGTGACACCCGTTCTCTTCAACTTCCGCACGAAGGAAGAACTGCGGGAGGCCGGAATCGGTTCCTGGGCCCTGAGCGGTGAGCAGCACGGTCTGAGCGTCTTCCTCCGCGAGGACGACCGTGTGTTCCACACCTACTCGACGTACTCGCGTGGCACCGATCTCCTCAACGGCACCTTCAATTACCTGGACCTGACCCCCCTCGGGCGCCAGGAGGAGGCCGGGATCATGAACTGGGTCCGTCACCACGACGACTACGGCGACGGGACCGGAGAGGACGGCTGCGGCCACTGCGACTCCTGACGCCGCCGCCCGGTGCCGGGGCCGCCGCGGGACGGTCCACGCCGTCGCCGGCGGCCCCGGGGGTCATCGGCCCGGACGCAGCCGCAGGAGCTGTCCGTCCGGCTCGCCGAGCGAGGTCGTCCGGTTCGTCAGGTAGATGTCGCCGTTCGGAGCGACGGTGACCCCGCCGGGGTGCTCCAGCCCCTCGCGCGCCAGGACCGTCCGGCGTCCGTCCCTCTCGACGCGCACCAGTCGCCCGGTGCGGTCGGGCGAATCGAAGCCCTTCTCGGCCAGTTCGAGCACCAGCATCCGTCCCTGGCGGTCGAAGGCGAGGTCGATGATGCCGGTGAACCCGCTCGTCACGACGACCGGCTTCCGTCCGGGCTCCATGCGCCAGATCCGGGCCTTGCCCAGCTGGGTCGGCTCGCCGCTGTACTCGCTGATGTAGAAGGCGCCGTCGGGCCCCTTCACGATGGTCGACGGCACGGACTCGATCGTCTTGCCGTCGACGATCTGGTCGGGCATCAGGGCCACCATGCGGACCGATCCGTTGTCGGTCACCGACAGGATGTTGTTGCCGCCGGCCTCCGCCACCAGCGTCCCGCCCGGAACCCGGACGATCCCGTAGGCGTTGGCGTTGACGTCAGCGCGGTGCGGGTTGTACCGCTGCTCGAACGCGAGGAGGTCTCCGACCGGGTGGAGGCGGCCCTTCCGGTCGATGGTGCCGGTCTGCGCGAGCCCCCGCGCGGCCGGGCCCAGACCGTTACGGGTGGCCATCTCGCCGCCGAGGCCGAAGACGACGGAGATCCGTCCGCGGCTCGCGTCGACGTCGTGCAGGCCGAGCACACTGAACTCGTTGATCACCGAGGGGAGACCGGTGGCGATGCGCTCGGTCCCGCGCTTCTTCCCCGGGGTGTACGCAGTGATGGCCCCGGTGGCGCCGAAGCAGGCGGGGTACCCGCCCACGCCTGGCGCGCACGGGCCGGGTCCACCCCGGCCGGCCTCGGTGACCAGGACGCGCCCGGCGTGGGCGTCCCAGGTGAGCCCGCGCGGGGTCACCAGGTTCTCGGCGACCACGTCGAGCCGTCCGCCGGCCCCGGCCTGCGAGGCGGCACCGGTCATCAGTCCGCAGAACATGGCGGTGGCGAGCGTGGCGGTGCACAAACGGTGCAGCATCAGAGCCTCCTGGGCGTCATCGTGGGATGGAGCCGGTCGTGCGGCGAGCGCTCCAGGTCTCCCGCCGGGAGGTGTCGGTCGCGTCGCGTTCGGTGTAGTTGTCCCAGACGGCGATGTCGGTGAACCCGGTGGCGCGCAGCGCGTTGTGGACCTCGTCACGGGTGAAGTGGCGCTGCGCGTGCTGCTCGACCGATCGCCGGAACAGCTCTCCCTCGGGCACGAAGAGGGACACGAGGTATTCGTACACGGGTGTGTCCGGCTCGTGCCGGGTGTTCCAGATGTAGGCGAAGTCGCCGAAGTCCTCGCCGAACTCGCCGAGGGCGGCGATCTCCTCGAAGGTGCGCCGGGTACTCAGGTCGAACACGAGCACCCCGCCCGGCCGGAGCGCCCCGACGAGCTGGTGCAGGGTGGTGGCGAGGGCGTCCTGGCCCGTCAGGTAGTTCGCCCCGTCGAAGCAGACGAGGGCCGCGTCGAAGGGTCCCAGTTCCGCGAGCCGTTCGTCGGGGACTGCCAGGCAGAGCAGTTCGGTGCCGGGGGCGGTGCGGGTGCGGGCGACGTCCAGCATCGAGGCGGACGCGTCGACCCCGGTGACCTCGTAGCCGTGGTCCTGCAGCGCCTTGATCGTCATACCGGTGCCGCAGGCGACGTCGAGTACGTTCCGCACCTCGAGACCGGATTCGACGAATCGTTTCCCCGTGAAACCGAGCCACTGCTCGTACGGGACGCGGTCCGCGGCCATCCACCGGTCGTAGACCTGGGCGAGCGCGCTGTACGGAGCCCCGTACCCGTCGCTCGCCTCCGGCCGGGGGCTCACCTCGCGTCCCACGGGCCGGCCTGCGCCATGTACCGCCGGCCGGTGACCTCCCCCGACGTGGTCTGTGCCAGCCACTTCCAGAACGGCAGCGTCACGTCCGGGGTCGGCACGCCCGACAGGTCGAAGCCGGGCTCCGCCTCGGCGTAGCCGCGCGTGCGTATGCCGCCCGGGTCGACGGAGGTGACCCCCACGCCGGTGTCGGCCAGTTCCTCCGCGATGATGCGCGAGGCCTGGTCGAGGGCGGCCTTGCTGGCCCCGTAGATACCCGCGCACGGGAACACGTCCACGGCCGCCTCGCTGGACAGGTTGACCACCAGCCCGCCGGTCTCCCGCAGCAGCGGCAGAGCGAGCTGCGCCAGTGCCACGGGGGCGACCACATTGGTGCGGAGTACCTTCTCGAACACGTCCACCGGGTGGTCGAGCAGCGGCCTGATCGGACTGACCCCCATCTGGGAGGCGTTGTTCACCAGCCAGTCGAGGCGTCCGAGCGAGCCGGCCTCGGTGATCAGCCGTTCCCGGTGCGCGGCCTCCCCCACGTCCCCCGCCACCGCGACGACGGTGGCGCCCCGGTCGGTGAGCCGCTTGGCGACCGCCGTCAGGTCGGACTCGGTCCGTGCGGTGAGCACCAGTCGCCAGCCCGCACCGCCGAGGAACTCGGCGATGGTCTCGCCGAGTCCGGTACTGGCGCCGGTGATCAGAGCGACACGTGATGGTGTGCGGGGGTCGGTCATGGACATCAGCTCCAGTGTCGGCGGGGGCGGTGCCCGCTCAGGTGGACAGGCGGATTCCGTGTTCGGCGTAGCAGCGGACGAGCGTCAGGGCCTCGCCCCATCCGGGCGCGCACTCCCCGAACCGGGCGAGACCGGCCGCGGTCTGCGGCAGTCCGCTCTCCACCACCGTGAGCCAGGTGCCGTCCGGGTGCTCCGCGGTGGTGAAGGTGACCAGCGAGGGCGGTGTGCCCCAGGTGAACGCGAAGCGTTCGTATCGCACGCACTCCATGACCACCCCGTCGTCGGTGACATCGCTGCCGTCGTCCGACCACCCGCGCCAGACCAGGTGCACCGGGCTGCCCTCGGACGGGCCGAAGGTTGAGCCGTTGGTGAACCACTTGTCCCAGCCCGTGCCACTGGACAGCAGGTCGAACACGGCCTCGGGCGCCGCGCGGACCAGCGTGGAATGCAGGATGTCAGGGACCTGAACGGCGCCCCGGGGAATGCCGTTCTCGTCGGTGGTGCTCATGCCGTGCTCTCTCCTTGGTTCTGTGAACTCAGTCGGCGGACGCGGCGGCGTAGACGGGCATCAGTTCCATCCAGCGCGCGTCGGAGTCCGCCACACCGGGCGTGCCGGCCAGGTGTGCTTCGAGGTTGTCGGTGTACATGTGCCAGCCGGCCGCGTAGTCGACCGGGTCGGCCTCCGGTCCGAACCCCACGTGCTCCAGGACCAGTCGGGTGCCGCCGTCGTCCGCAGGGGACAGGTCCAGCCGCAGCTCGGACTCGGTCTCGCCGGTGTAGCGCCAGGTCATGCGCAGCCGGGTGGAGGGCTCCCAGGCGAGAACACGGCAGACGATGGTGTCGCCGTGCTCGCCGCGGCCCTCGAGGACGTACTCCACGTCAGGCCCCGGTATGCCCTCGAGGACCGGGCCGAACCAGTGAGGCAGCCGGTCCGGTTCGGTCCAGGCCCGCCACACCTCGTCGGGCGTCGCCGGAAGGACCCGGTCCAGCCTCGCCGTGCGTGCCGTACGCGATGCCGTTCCGAGGGCGCTGAGCGATCCGCTCATCATGAACTCCGTTTCTGTGCGTGGGCGGGCAGGGGGATTGCGAGTCCTGGTGCCGTGGCAGGCGACATCTGCCCGTCAAGGAGTGGCGTCCGGTGCGTGCTCCCGGTGTGCCGGCCGGAAGCCCTCGTACCGGACGTACTCGGGATTCCGGCCGGTGCGGGGAGCGAGCGTGCCGGGCGTCGCGACGGGGCGGACGTCGCCGGTCACGGCACCAGCGATGGAGGGATGTGCGGGCGGTACACGGCGGGGCCGGGTCGGTCAGGTCTGGGCGGTGAGCGTGGAGTCCCCGGACTCGGCCGACGCGGCCGGGGCTGCCGCGCGGTCGGCCTCGGCGATCGGGCGGCCGAGGGCGAGCACGCCGATGCCGACGCCCGCGATCACTACGAGCACCATGGCGGTGTTCAGGGAGGTCGCATCGGAGAGCCACCCGTAGGCCGTCGGCGTCGCGATGAACGCCGCGTACGCGGGCACCATCATGGCCGCCGCGACGATGTTGACGCGGCTGGGCGCCACCCGGGCCGCGGCGCTGAGGCACGTGGGCTGTACGCCGGCGACGGCGATGCCCATCAGCAGGAAGGCGAAGACGGACAGCCACAGGTCGAAGGCGGCCATCAGCAGCACCCCGGACAGGGCGGTTCCGGCTGCGGAGATCAGGAACGACCTGCGGATGCCGAGGGTGGCCACCAGCCAGGCGTTGATCATCCGCCCGATCATCATCGTGAGGCTGAAGAGCGCGAAGGCCGCGCCGCCGTAGACGATGGGGGCGTCGAGGAGCTGGTCGACGTAGATGACCGACCAGACCTGCACGATGCTCTCGACCGCGATGCCGAGGACCGTCATCACGAAGACCACGCGGAACAGCGGGTTGCGCATCAGCTTGATGAGGCCGATGTCGCCCTCGGCTGCCTCGGCGCCGCTCGGCGCCTCCTCGGGCTCGTCCCGGTTGACCGGCGGGTACCTGATCACGAACGAGGCGACGAGCACCGGCGCCATGATGACGGCGAACAGCACGGCGACCCAGCGGTAGTCCATGCCCAGGCTGATCAGCGCGCCCGCGCCGAGGGCGCTGATGACCGTGCCGCCACTGTTGATCGCGTACATCATGTTCATCACTTCGCGGCCGCCGCGGGCCTGGATCTCCATGAACACGCTGTTGGTGGCGGTGTCGACCAGCGCGGACCCGAGGCCGGCGAGGACGAAGGCGATCAGCAGACCCACGAAGTGGTCGCTCACGGCCAGCATCACGAGCAGTCCGATGAGGGCGAGTTGGCCGTAGATGCCGATCCAGCGGTGATCCAGGTAGCGGTAGATCCGCTTGGCGGCGAGCAGCGTCAGCAGTCCGACGACCGGAAGCAGCAGGTGCGCGGTGCCGAAGAACCCGTCACTCAGGTCGAGGGAGCGGATGACCTCCGCCCAGGCGACCGTCATCACACCGATGGCGATGCCGAACATGAAGAACTGAGTGCCGGACAACCAGGTGACGGCCCGTAAGTTCCACGGGGGTTCGGCTGTCGCCGAATCGGTCCCGTCCTGGTGTTCAGTCGTCACGCTGTCTCCTGGTGCGCCGGATGCCAATGCCTGTGCGGAGTCCGCCGGTACTTGGCGTACTCCTCGGTGTTCATCAGCTCGAATACCGTGCTCATCTCGCTGCGCAGAATCCTTGAGATATCGACTGTCTCCACGAGCTTTTCGTAGAGCTCCGCCAACTCGGGATCGGCGTCGACCTTCGGCATGACCTCGTCGTAGTGCGCCCGGTCGTGGAAGTAGGTGAGTTCGGCGTAGATCACCTCGTCCGGCGCCACGTCGACACCGGAGGCGATGTCCGAGCAGCCGTATTTCGCCTCGGGGTCGCTCACCTCCATCACGGTGCCGCCGATGGCACCGTGCCGCCGGAACACTTCTACGGCGTCGTGGACGACGGCGCGGAAATCCTCTTCGCGTGACCTGGGCACCCTGTGCAGGAACCAGATGAGATACACGGAATCCACCACCCCAGCGAGATTTGAGCCCCGGAAAAGAGGCCTGTGAATCGAGCTGTCCGGCAGGAGGCTATACGAATACGTAGTGAGTGGCAAGGATCACGTCGGGCGCCCCACGACCCGCATGACGTCGCATCCGTACCAGGTCCGCCCGCCGGGGCACCGTGCCGTCGGCACATGCCCCCGCCACGGCGGACCGACGGGGATCCGCCGTCCCGGCCTGCCCACGGTACGGCGGACATGGGAGACGTGGCGCCTCCGCTCCACAGCTGAACTGCCTTGTCCAGCAGGGGTGGTGGCGACTGTCGGCCCCCTCGGGACCAACCGGGCCGACGGGGGCCCCGCAGCGGCTCGACGCGGCCTCCCGGCACTGCCCCGCCGCACCCGCCCACCCGGACCCGACGCGAGGATCGCCTCACCAGCCCGGCCGGCCGTCGCACCGCCCGCCCACCGGCCTCTCCGCACTCCCTTGTAAAGAGCACGAATGTTACTATCGACAACGAGAGTAAAGGAGGCCGCCGTGAAACGAGAATACGGACAGTTCTGCGGTCTGGCCGCCGGGCTGGACGTCATCGGTGAGCGGTGGACACTCCTCATCGTGCGGGAGCTGCTGATCGGTCCCGCCCGCTTCAAGAGCTTGCTGGAGAACCTTCCCGGGATCGGCCCCAACCTGCTCACCGACCGGCTGCGGATGCTCGGCGACCACGGCCTGGTGGAGCAGACGTCCGTGGCCGACGACGGGCGCGCCCGGCTCTACCGGCTCACCGAGTCCGGACAGGAGCTGCGGGAGCCCGTCCTCACGCTCGCGCGCTGGGGCCTGAAGTTCCTCGACGAGTCGGATGCCGACGGGGCGACCCGCGCCGAGTGGGGCTTCCTCGCCGTGCAGGCGATGATCGTCGACGACGCCGTCCCCCAGGTGGACGAGGTCTACGAGTTCAGGGTCGGCGAGCAGACCTTCCAGATCCTGGTGCGCGACGGCCTGGTGTCCTTCGAGCGCGGCGCGGTTGCGGAGCCCGCGCTGACCATCGAGTGCGACGCCGGTACGTTCGTCCGGGTGGGGGCGCGGCTGCTCTCCCCGTTCCAGGCCCTCGCCACCGGCGACGTTCGGATCAAGGGCGACCCGGATGCCGTGCTCCGCTGCACCCTGATGCTCGGCCTGGACTGAGAGCCTGTCGGGTGGCCTTCGACCGGAAAGCGGACGCGGTCCGGTGCGTGCGGTTCCAAGGCGCCGACAGGTCCTCGTAGCGGAGCCACCAGGGCATTTCGGCAACGCCGGAGGCGTGCGTGCCAGGGCGTGGCCGCCCGGTCAGAGGTCACCCGACAGGCTCTGAGCCGCCCGGGCCGGCGGACCGGCCCGCGGGCCCGGCCACTTCGACACCCGGCACCGGTCCGGGCACGACACAACGGTGCACCCCCACACCTCGTGGGGGTGCACCGTCACGTCACGACACAGGTCACTCGGCGGCCAGCTCGGCACCGCCCTGGACCACGTCGATCTTGCCGTCGGGACGGCCGTGGCACTTGATCGAGTTGAGCGTGTAGCGGCCCGCGCCGGTGTAGTCACCCGTCTTGCCGCGGAACGTGCCGTACAGCTTGGCGTTGGTCATCGGGCCCGCGATCGGGTCCGTCGGGTTCGACAGCTGCACGTCGCCGGCGCCGACGGTGCCACGGTCGAAGGTGCGGTCCAGGTTGACCGCGGCCCAGCCGTAGTACCGACCGCGCACGCTCTCCACGAACGGCATGTCGGCGTCGCGCAGGCGCTGCGCACGCGGACCGTCGCCCTGGATGGCCACCTCGCCCTTGCGGGCGAGCGAGGTGAGCGCGATACGGCCGAGCGACACGGGCACCTCGACCATCTCACCCTTGCCGACGAAGCCGCTCGGGTAGAACGGACGCAGCGTCTCGGAGAGGTAGTTGTGCTCCAGGTTGTTGCCGTCGTACTCGACGCTCAGCCCGCGGAACGGGAAGATCTCGTAGTGGCACGAGCCGTCCTCGTTCAGACCCTTGAGCTCCTTCTCGACGGTGAGGTCGGTCCGGATCGTCTCGACGTTGGTGCTCGCGAGCACACGGCCGAGGATGGAGTCGAACCACAGCGGCGAGAGCACCGCACGGACCGCGCCGACGCCAGGGGTCATGATGACGACCCGGCCGCCGATGATGAGCGGCACCGTCTGGTCGAAGTACCCGGTCTCCTCGACCTCGGCCTCGCTGTACACCCGCTGCGGCTTCACGCCGGTGATGTCACCGGTGAGTACGCGCGCCCAGTCGGCGACCTCGGGGTCGTCGTCCGTCGCGTACTTCGCGAGGACGTCCATGGCCCTCGGGCCGGCCGAACGCAGGGCCAGCCACAGCGCGCCCGAGCGGACCAGGCGGTCCTTCTCGGTGCCGATCGTGTCGGAGATGAACGCCAGGCTCTCCTCCGGGTTGCGGTCGGCGAACTCCCACAGCGCGCGCTCGCGCTCCAGGGGGCTCTCGTGCCCTTCGGTGACCTCCCGGAGCTCAGTGTCGCTACGGGTGTCGTACGGCAGGAACTTCTCGGTGATCGGCCGGGCGAAGTCCAGGTACTCCGCGGGGTCGTTGTACCGGGCGGCCGGCGGCGGCGTGAGGGCCACCAGGCCTTCCTGCATCCGGGATTCGATCGATTGGGTCATGTTTCCTCCGCAGTTAGGTAGTGCACCCCGTGCGAGGTAGTTATATGAAAACTAAGTCACATCCACCTGTCAAGCACGATGCCTCCAGGGGCGCCTTGGCGGATACTGGGTCCCGTAGATCATCTACTTAAGGAACGTGTGGCCATATGGAACGAGCTGAACGTCCTGATCTGCCCTCCGTGACCACCACCGCAGCCCTCCTGCGCCTCGGCCGGATCCTGTCGACCGTCTCCGCGGGCACCGCCCGCCACCTGGTGCGACGCTCCTGGGGGCGCCTGAGGGGGCGGCCGGTCACCGCTGCGGACTGGCCCGAGGAGCTCGCGCGGATCGTCGAGCGACTCGGCCCGGCCTTCATCAAGTTCGCCCAGATCGCCAGCACTCGCGAGGACGTCCTGCCGCCCCGCGCCTGCACGGCGCTCAAACGGCTCCACGACAGCGTCGAACCCATGCGGCCCCGGGACGTCCATCACGTGCTGGCGGAGCATCTCGGCCCCGGCTGGGCGCAGTCGCTGACGGACTTCGACCCCGAGCCCCTGGGGTCGGGCAGCATCGCCTGCGTCTACCCGGCCCGTCTGAGCGACGGAACCCGGGTGGCGGTCAAGCTCCGCCGGCCCGGACTCACCGAAACGGTCCGCCGCGACGTCACCATCCTCAGCACGGTCTTCGCGCTCGCGGGACGCCTGCCGGGCCTGCGCGGAGCCCCTCTCGCCGACATGGCGCACGCCGTCGGGGCGAGCGTGCTCCGCCAACTCGACCTCGACTCCGAGGCGCGGAACCTCGCCCTGCTCCACGACGACCTCTCCACCCTCGAGTTCATCGCCGTACCCGCGCCCGTAGCCGCGCTGAGCGGCGAGGCCTGTGTGGTCATGGACTTCGTGCCCGGAGTGCACGACCACGTCGAGGTGGCCGAGCTGAGCACGGAGCGCCGGCGGGCACTCGCCGACCAGACTCTCCGGGCCGTCTTCGAGATGCTGTTCTGCACCGGGCTGGTCCATTGCGACCTGCACCCCGGCAACCTGCGTCTCACCCGCTCCGGCTCCGTGGTCGTACTCGACGCCGGATTCGTCTACCGCGTCCCCGAAGTCGTACGGGAGAACCTGGCCCTGTTCTTCCTCAACCTCGGCTTCCGCAACGGCCCCCGGTGCGCCGAAGCGGTCCTGGCCAGCGCCGAACTGGTCGACCGGCGCAGCGACACCGCCGCCTTCACCGCGGACATGACCCGCCTCGTCGACCGGTACGGCGGCACCACCGCCCGCGACTTCGACCTGATCGCCTTCTCCACCGAGCTGTTCGCCAGCCAACGGCGCAACGGCATCTACGCCTCGTCGGAGTTCGTGTTCCCCCTCCTCGCGCTCCTCATGGTGGAGCAGACGGTCCGCCGTCTCGACCCCGACGTGGACTTCCAGGCCATCGCCCGCCCCATCGTCTTCCGCGCGGCGTCGGGCCGCCCCGCCGGCGAGCGGCGCCGCCGGCTGGAGACAGCCGGCTGAGCGGGAGCCGACGGGAGTACGCGGCCCCGGGCTCTGATGATCGTCGCCACTCGGCCTCCCGGTTGGCGACGATCATCAGTTGCGGGAGTGGAGGCCCGGTGCCGGACCGGTGGGCGCCGCCCCCTCGACGGTGCGCGTCGGCGGCGTGAAGGGACCCCAGGTGAACGCGGGCAGCCACATGGCCGACGGGGCGCTCCAGGACAGCTCGCCGACCTGCCGGACCGTACGCCGCCCGGTCAGAGCGCGGAAGATCTCCAGACTCCCTCCGCGCAACGTGGCGGCCGGTTCGCCCTCCCCCGCGGTCCACACCCGGTCGGGCGTCCGGATACGCAACGGAGGCAGGCCATGCCCGTTCAGTGACAGGGTGAAGCCCATGACGGCGAGATCCAGCGCGTCGGCGAGGGCGGGGGAACGGTCGGGCGGGGGTATGCCAAGGGCCGAACGGAGATCGAGCTCGTGCGAGAGCGCGTCCAGAGGAAGTATGCGGCGGCGCAGCCAGTCCGCACGCGGCAGCACCCCTGGCAGCTCTTTCTCCAACTCGGCCCAAGTGAGGACGAGTTCGGCGACAGGTATGTCCGGAGGGGGAGGCGGCGGCTCGCTGATCTCGCCCGGCTCCTCGTCGACGGCCATGCGGCAGACCACCACGAGGTGTCCGACGAGATCGCGCACGCTCCAGCCGGGACAGGCCGGCACGGGGAGCTCCGCGACCGACGGGCCCGAGGTGACGAGTCGGGTGATGTTCTCCCGACAGGCGCGGTAGGTGAGGTGGTGGACGGTGTCCGGCAGCGGTTCAGCGGCCCTGTCCGTCATACGGCAGACCCGCTTCCCCGGACGATCCCGGCCCGGTAGCCGTCGGCCACGATCCGCCGGGCGGCGTGCTGGTAGTACTCGTCGTCCTTGGGCAGCTCCGTTGCGAGGCAGCTGACGTAGCGGTTGTACATGCAGAACGCCGCGGCGATCAGAACGGTGTCGTGCAGGTCAGTGTCGTCCACGCCCTCGGCGCGAGCCGCCGCGATCGCCTTGTCGGAGACCGGACGCGCGGCACTCCGGACCTCGGCCGCCACGCCCAGCAACGCACGCAGCCGGCCACTGATCGGTGCGGTTTCGGGGTCGGCCAGCACGGCCCGGACCAGCTCCTGTCCGCCGGCCAACTGCGCGGCGGCGAAAGCCCCGTGCGAGGAGGAGCAGAATTCGGTGCCGTTGAGCCGCGAGACGTACGCCGCGATCAGCTCACGCTCTCCCGCTTCGAGCGAGGACGGCGCCCTCAGCAGAGCGTCCGCGAGGTCGCCCAGCGGCCCGCCGGTTCCGGGACGGTGGGCCATCAGTCCGGTGATTCCGGGGAGGTCGTTGTTCAGTGCGATATGGGGCATGGCTCTTCCTCCAGGAGAAGGGGGAGACAGACGTCCGGCGAGGGTCAAGTGGCGGCGGAGCGACCGGGCCTCGTGATGCCAGGAAGCTAATGAACCGTCCTGTCCGTGGCAACTGCGCCTCGGAACAAGGGAACACCCGGTGTCACGGCCGGACCTCCGACCGAGCACAAGGAAGGGACGCCCCGTCCTCCTGCGATCAAGCCCCGGAGCAGCGGCATCTGTTCGGCGGCTGCCGGGGCGTCCGGCGCCGCGCACACCGCGGGTGTGCCCCGGGCCGTTCGGCAGGGGCGCGGGCGTCCGCGAACCGGCCCTCAAGAAGAGCACTCCGGGAGAAGCCCACCCATGCGCGGTGCTGATGTAATGAGCCACCGTTCCCCGACCGTGGAGGTTCAGGCATGGCCATCAGCACGGGAGCCTCACCACAGATCCTGCGAGGCGGGCTCGACTCGCTCAACAGCCGTCATCATCAACTCGGCCTGCGTCTCTTCATGTTCATCGTCGTCGCGCACTGGGCGGAACACCTGGTCCAGGCGTACCAGATCTACGTCATGGGCTGGCCGATCCCGGAGGCGCGCGGCGTGCTGGGGATGCCGTTCCCGTGGCTCGTCACTTCGGAGTGGATGCACTATGGCTACGCCCTGGTGATGATGGTCGGCCTGTTCCTCCTTCGCCCGGGCTTCACCGGCCGCTCGGGTACCTGGTGGAAGGTGTCGCTGGGGATCCAGGTGTGGCATCACCTGGAGCACCTGCTGCTCCTGGTCCAAGTGCTCGCGGGAGCACACCTGCTGGGCAAGTCCGCTCCCATGAGCCTGGTTCAGCTGATCATGCCCCGGGTGGAACTGCACCTCTTCTACAACACCCTGGTGACGATCCCCATGGTGGTGGCGATGTACCTGCACACCCGCGCGGACCGGCCGGACAACGCCACCGCACGGTGTGCCTGCGCGCCGAAGGACTGAACGCATGGCCTCGGGCGGGAGCAGGCCCTCCGGGTTCGTGTCCCTGCTGCTCCTGCTGGCCGGAGTCCTGCTGTTCTGGGTGACGGTGCCGAACCTCGGCACCGCTGCCAGGGCCGCCACGGCGGACGGGCCGCGGGGTACCTTCACCGCCGCCCGTCTCGTGTGCGCGGGTCACTCCGGGCACACCACGTGCGAGTGGTCGGGCACGTTCCGGTCCGACGACGGCACTGTGGAGCTCGTGGGCGTCAAGCTGTACGGGAGCGGCCGGGACACGTTCGAGGCCGGACAGACGGCGCCGGCCGTGGACGTGGGCAACGCGGGACGGGTCTACGGGCCGACCGGATCGCGTGCGTGGATCATCACGGTCGTGCTGGTGGTGCTCGCCTATGTCCTGCTCGTGGCCGTGGCCCGCCGGCACCTGATGCCTCCCCCGCTCCCCGGAAGACGAAAGCCGACCCCATGACGCACTGCGACAGGTCCGTCCCCCCTCCTTGCCGGTCGGCCGTATACCGATGTCGCGGCCGGTGGCCCGCAGATGGCGGGCAAACAGGCCGAGCGCCCGGAGGGTGGGCTGCGGACGGAATGCGGGGAGCCACCCCAAGAAGGCCACCTCGGTCTCCCCGCTGGGTGCACTCGACGGCGGTTCCTACCCCCTGAAGGTCTCCAGCAGCCGCAGCCACACCTCGCTGATGGTCGGGTACGCCGGAACCGCGTGCCACAGGCGGTCGATGGGGACCTCCCCCGCGACCGCGACCGTCGCCGAGTGCAGGAGTTCCCCGATGCCCGGGCCGACGAAGGTGACGCCGAGGAGGATCTCACGGTCCAGGTCCACGATCATCCGGGCGCGGCCCCGGTAGCCGTCGGCGTAGAGGCCGGAGCCGGCGACCGAGGCGAGGTCGTAGTCGACGGCGCGTACGCGGTGGCCGGCGCGTTCGGCGTCGGTGAGGGTGAGGCCGACGGATGCGGCCTCGGGGTCGGTGAAGACGACCTGGGGAACGGCCGCGTGGTCGGCGGTGGCCGCGTGGGCGCCCCAGGGGCCGGTCTCCAGGAGGGGGGCCTTCCGGGCGCGGGCGGCGATCGCCGCGCCCGCGATCCGGGCCTGGTACTTGCCCTGGTGGGTCAGCAGGGCGCGGTGGTTGACGTCCCCGACCGCGTACAGCCAGTCCGTGCCCTCGACACGGCAGCTGTCGTCCACGGTGAGCCAGGAGCCGGGTTCGAGGCCGATCGTCTCCAGGCCCAGGTCGTCCGTGCGCGGGGCCCGGCCGGTGGCGAAGAGGATCTCGTCGGCCTCGATGCGGTCGCCGTCGTCCAGGTCGACGGTGACCGGGCCGTCGGGTGCGGGGCGCCGGACCTCGGTGACGGAGACGCCGGTACGGATCCGGGCCCCGGCCTCCGTGAGGGCGTCGGCGATCAGCTCGCCCGCGAAGGGCTCCATCTTCGGGAGCAGGCCGCTGCCCCGGATCAGCAGGGTCACCTCGGAGCCGAGCGCCTGCCAGACGGTCGCCATCTCCACGCCCACGACTCCCCCGCCGACGACCACGAGCCGGCGGGGAGCCTCCTTGGCGCTGGTGGCCTCACGGCTGGTCCAGGGGCGTGCCTCCTCGATGCCGGGGAGGGCGGGGACGACGGCCCGGCTGCCGGTGCAGACGGCGACGGCATGCCGGGCGGAGAGCCGGTGCTCCGTGCCGTCGGGGGCAGTGACGGTGACCGCGCGGGGGCCGGTGAGGCGGCCCATGCCCCGGTGGACGTCCGCGCCGACGCTCTCCAGCCAGGCGACCTGGCCGTCGTCCTTCCAGTGGCTCGTCTCCTCGTCGCGGTGGGCGAGGACGGCCTGGACGTCCAGGGTGCCCTGTACGGCGGAGCTCAGGCCCGGCACCCGGCGGGCGTCGGCGCGGGCGACGACGGGGCGCAGCAGCGCCTTGCTCGGCATGCAGGCCCAGTAGGAGCATTCGCCGCCGACCAGCTCGGACTCCACCACCGCGGTGGCAAGCCCGGCGGCGCGGGCCCGGTCGGCCACGTTCTCCCCCACCGGACCCGCACCGATGACCACGACGTCGTAATCGGAGCGCTCGGAGTTCTTCACTGCGTCAGTCATGGAAACAGTGTCGTCGCGGGTGTGCGCCCCGGCCACATGGGCAGGCGGAATAGCGCACGTGCAGTCACCGTTGTGCCGGACAGGACCCGACAGGACCCCCACGGGCACAGGAAGAGGTACCCCGACCATGAGCACCGTCGAGCTCACCAAGGAAAACTTCGATCAGGTCGTCAGTGACAACGCGTTTGTCCTGATCGACTTCTGGGCTTCGTGGTGCGGCCCCTGCCGACAGTTCGCGCCCGTCTACGACTCGGCCTCCGAGCGCCACCCCGACCTGGTCTTCGCCAAGGTCGACACGGAGGCGCAGCAGGAGCTGGCGGCGGCCTTCGAGATCCGGTCCATCCCGACACTGATGATCGTCCGCGACAACGTCGCGGTCTTCTCGCAGCCCGGCGCACTGCCCGAGGCGGCTCTCGAGGACGTCATCGGACAGGCCCGGAAGCTGGACATGGACGAGGTCCACAAGTCCGTCGAGGAGCAGAAGCGGGCGGCCGAGGCGGGGCAGGGCCGGCCGGAGCCCCAGTAGCCACCCGTCCGGCGCACCGCACCGGGTGAGGGGCCCTGACCGACACCGTGGACACGGTGTTCGCGGTCGGGGCCCTCGGTCCGTGCGTGCCCGCGGCGGCGAGCACGCGCTCTCAGGACGCCGGGCGTCCGCCCTCGGCCCCCGCCACGCGGACCGACATGCCGTAGTCCAGCTCCTCGCCGTCGATGAGCACCGCCTCCACCGTCCGGGTCTCCGGGTCGACGTCCGCCTCCATGCCCTCGCCCGCGTACCGGGGGTAGCCCGAGGCCCCCGTCTCGCCGGTGGCGGCGACGACCGCGGACCGGATCGGCCGGCCGGGGGCTCCCGTCCGGGTCCGGCTGTGGTCGGGGATCAGGAGGAGTTCGTAACTCTGCGGATGGCTCATGCCTCCGACGCTAGACATCCGCCGCGCGCCGCGCATGTCGTCGCGCCGGAGGCGGTCAGCTGGATTCCCGGTGTACGGCGCTGGTGCGGAGCAGGTCGTGGTGGACCGGCGGCCCGCCAGGGTGCTGGACCATGCGGTCGATCGTCTCGGCCAGCGGGTGCGGAATGGCGAGCTCCATGCGGACGGTGCTCAGCCTCGGACGCAGCAGTCTGCCGATGAGGGAGTCGTCCGCGCCGATCACCGCCGTGTCCGCGGGTACGGCGACCCCCGCGTCCTGGAGGGCCCGCATCAGCAGCATGGCGTACTCGTCGTTGTACGCGAACACCGCGTCCAGTCCCAGTTCCGGCCAGCGGGCGGCCAACTGGTGAGCCGACTCCTCCTCGTACCGCAGCGGGAGCGGGCAGACGCGGGCCCCCGCCGGTTCGGCGGCGCGCCGCGCCCCGGCGAGGCGGGGTTCGGAGAAGAGTGCCCGGCCCGGTTCCTGCGGCATGACCACGCCGATGTGGCGACGGCCGCGGGCGAGCAGATGTTCCACCGCGCTGCCGCCGACCTGGCGTTGGTCCAGGACCAGGCCGTGCGCCCCGGCCACCGGGTGGGGGCCCAGGGTGATCACCGCCTTGGCGCCGGAGCGGGTCAGGATGCCCGTGCCGTGCGCGGTGAGGGCGATCCCCGGCGGTACGACGACGGCGACGGGCCGCAGTTCGGCCCAGGCCGTGGCCGCCTCGTCGGCGGTGAGACCGACGCTGCCGTACTGGACGACGGTGTAGTCCAGGCGGCGCAGCCCCGACTGGAGTTCCTCGAAGAAGTACTGGTGCAGCGGTCCCGCCGGTATGTGTCCCGAGGGCAGCAGGACCATGCGGCTGTGTCCGGCGCGCAGGCTGCGGGCAGCCGCGTGCGGAACGTAGCCGAGCTGGAGGGCGGCCTCCCTGACCCGGCGTCGGGTGGGTTCACTGATCCGGACGGTGGCGTTGTTGTTCAGTACGTACGACACGGTGGCCCGGGACACTCCGGCGAGGCGCGCGACATCGGCGCTGGTCGGAACGGAGACTTCGGCGGGCTGCTTGGGTAACTGGCTCATGGCGTCGGGCAGTCTTCCAGACCCGTGGGAGCGGGTTTCGGCCCGGGGCCCGCAGCTTCGGTCACGCGGGCCGGAACGCCGCCCCACGGCCCCGGCCCGACGCCCCGCTCCCGTGACCGGGCGGTGGAGGTTCTACGGTGTTGCGATGACGTTCCACGACAGCGCGTACCGATCCGACAACCCCTTTGACGTGCCCGGCAGCAGCGGGCCGACCGCCACCGCACAGGCCGATCCCGACGACGTGGGCCCCGTGCGCACTTCCTACGCCCCCGACCGCGACGGCGATCCCGACCCCGGTGAGATCGTCTGGACCTGGGTGCCTTTCGAGGAGAACGACGGGCGGGGTAAGGACCGGCCGGTGCTCGTCGTGGCCCGCGAGGAGACGGGCACGCTGCTCGCCGTCCAGCTCTCCAGCAAGCAGCAGGACCGGGACCACGAGTGGGTGGCACTGGGCGCGGGCCCGTGGGACAGCTCGGGGCGGCCGTCCTGGGTCGATCTGGACCGAGTGCTGCGGGTCCACGAGGACGGGATGCGCCGGGAGGCGTGCGCCCTGGACCGGGAGCGTTTCGACCGGGTAACCGGGCGGCTGCGCGAGCGGTACGGCTGGAGCTGAGCGGCGACGGGGCGGGGGATGGCAGGCGGGCCTCGCGACCCCCGCGCCGACGGCACGGCTGGAGCCGAGCGGTCCTGCCGCGGCGCGGGCCCGGCAGGACCCGCCTCACGTGAAGGCCCGGGCGAAGGCGGCCCGGACCGGGGAGTCGGGGTCCCGGTCCAGGATCCCGAAGACGATCTGCTCGAAGTGGCCGCCGAACCGGCCGCCCGCGCCGAGCAGTTCCCGGAACGCCTCCGCCACCTGCGCCGGGTCGTTCCGGAAGACTCCACAGCCCCAGGCCCCCAGGACGAGCCTGCGGTAACCCCGTACGGCCGCGACCTCCAGCACCCGTTCGGCGCGGGAGGCCAGGGTGGCCGGGATGCGGTGCGCCTCCTCGGGGGTCCGGCGCTGGATCACCCCGGCGTTGGGCGCGGGCGAGGTGAGGAACCCGACGGTGTACGGGGCGTCCAGGAAGCGGCCCCGGTCGTCGCGGAAGACCGGCACCGCGGGCGAGTGGATCACCCGGTCGGTGTAGAAGGCGCTGCGTTCGGCGCGGTGGTGCGCGTAGTACTCGGGGGCGCGCAGGAGGGTCGTGTGGAGGGCGGATCCGCGGCACAGGGCCTCCTCCTGGGCCTGGGCGCCGTTGAGGTAGCCGCCGCCGGGGTTGCGGGCCGAGGCGTAGCTGAGGACGGCGACCCGGCCGGGCGCCTCGCCGGTCATCCGTCGGGCGGCGGCGAGGCTGCTCTCGCCGGTGACCTCGAAGCGCGGGGTGCGGTCGGTGTCCAGGGCGGCGACGGGCACCGGGTCCGGCCCGTAGAGCCTGGTGCCGGACAGCGCGGCGGTCACGGCCCGCTCGATGGACACGTCCTGACCTGCCGCGTTGCGATATCGCCCGGCCTCGACGACCGCTTCCGTATCGCGCGCGATGCCGCGCAGCCGCGCGCTCACCGGCGCTCCCCCGTGTGGTGCATACGGGGCATGCTGATGGGGAACCCGGCTTGGGCGCAACCGGATTTCCCGGCCCGGGGGCACTCTTGTGCGATCTCCGGGTACGGGTTTGGCTGGTAGGTAAGCAGCTGTGAAGGAGGCCCACATGGGCTTGGACATTCCCGGCGTATCCGGCTCACGCCCGGACGCCGCGCCTCTCGACGAGAGCGCGGCAGAGGATTTACTGCGCGGCATATGTTTCAAGACGGGCCCTCCCCGAACCGTCGGGGTGGAACTCGAATGGCTCATCCACGACCGGGAACGTCCTGACCTACCGGTCGGCCAGGAGCGGCTGGACAGCGCCGTCGCGGCGGTCCGTGCGCTGCCGCTCAGCGCGGCGCTGACGTTCGAGCCGGGCGGGCAGCTGGAGCTCAGTTCACAGCCGGCCGGCTCCCTCATGGAGTGCGTCGACACCACCGCGGCCGATCTGGCGGCGGTGCGTACCTCGCTGGGCGCGGCGGGGCTCGTGCCGGTGGGGCTCGGCGTCGACCCCTGGCAGCCGCCGCGCCGCAGGCTGCGGGAGCCGCGTTACGAGGCGATGGAGGCCGCGCTGGACCGCACGGGCCCGGCCGGGCGGGCGATGATGTGCACCTCCGCGTCGGTCCAGGTCTGCCTGGACGCGGGCGAGGAGGAGCCGGGTCCGCTCGGTTACGGGCGGCGCTGGCAGCTCGCGCACCTGCTGGGCGCGGTGCTGGTGGCGGCGTTCGCGAACTCGCCGTTCCAGCAGGGCCGCCGGACCGGCTGGCGCTCCACCCGGCAGTCGCTGTGGGCGGACCTCGACCCGGGCCGGACCCTCGCGCCGGGCTTCGGGCGCGCCCCGCGCGAGGCATGGGCCGCGCATGTGCTGGACACCTCCGTGCTGTGCATCCGGTGCGAGGCGGGCCCGTGGGACGTGCCGGAGGGGCTCACCTTCCGCGAGTGGATCCGCACCGGCTCGCCCCGCCCGCCGGTGCAGGCGGATCTCGACTACCACCTCACCACACTGTTCCCGCCCGTCAGGCCGCGTGGTCATCTCGAACTGCGCATGATCGACGCGCAGAGCGGGCCCGACGGGTGGCTGGTACCGCTCGCCGTCGCCACGGCCCTGTTCGACGACCCGGAGGCCGCCGAGAGCGTGTACCGCACCGTGAAGCCGCTGGCCGAGACGGCGGGCGCACCGGCGGCCCCGCGCAACCCGCTCTGGACGACGGCCGCCCGCGAGGGCCTCGCCGACCCGGAGCTGCGGGCCGCGGCCACCGTCTGCTTCGCGGCGGCGCTCCCGGCGCTGGAGCGGATGGGCGCGAGCGAGGCGGTGCGCGACGCCGTGGCGGCCTTCACCGACCGCTATGTCGCCCGGGGCCGATGTCCGGCCGACGACCTGCCGGAGCCCGGCGACCTGACCGATCTGAGCCTGCTGACCGAGGTGAGCCCGCTCTCCGGCCCCGACCTGGGGACCGGACCGCCCGAGCGGCCCGTGGGCGTCCACGAGGGTCTTCTCCCCGGCCGGCCGACGATCCCGCCGCGTCCCGGAAAGGCGGCCTCCGCATGATCGAGCACCGTGAAGACGCCCAGCACCGAGAAGGCCGCGGGCATTCCGACGCCTTCGATCCGGCCCGTTCCACCGCCTCGGACGGCTTCCCCGTCGCCCCCGGCATCGATCCGGAGACCCTGCGCCGCCGTGCCTTCGACGCGCTGCTGACCGCGCGCGAGCGCACCAGCCAGCTCACCGACAGTGTGGATGATGGTGAACTGACCGCCCAGCACTCCCCGTTGATGTCGCCCCTGGTCTGGGACCTGGCGCACATCGGCAACCAGGAGGAGCAGTGGCTGCTGCGCGCCGTCGGCGGCCGGGAGGCACTGCGCCCGGAGATCGACGGGCTGTACAACGCCTTCGAGCACACGCGCGCGGCACGCCCCTCGCTGCCGCTGCTGGCTCCCGCCGAGGCCAGGGCCTACGCCTTTGACGTACGGGGGCGGGCGCTGGACCTGCTGGAGGGCGCAGCCCTGCATGAGGGCGGACGCCCGCTGGAACGGGCCGGGTTCGCCTTCGGGATGATCGCCCAGCACGAACAGCAGCACGACGAGACGATGCTGATCACTCATCAACTGCGTGCGGGACCGGCGGCGCTCACCGCTCCCGCCCCGCCCGCGCCCGACGGCGCCGAGGCGCTTGCGGACGAAGTCCTGATCCCCGGGGGCCCGTTCACGATGGGGACCTCCGCCGAGCCGTGGGCCCTGGACAACGAGCGGCCCGCGCACCGGCGTGACGTGGCGGCGTTCCACCTGGACACCTCGCCGGTCACCTGTGGCGCGTACCGTCGCTTCATCGAGGACGGCGGGTACGGCGACGAACGCTGGTGGGCCCCCGAGGGCTGGGCGATGGTTCGTGGACACGACCTGGCCGCACCGCTGTTCTGGCGGCGGGAGGCGGGTCAGTGGCTGCGCCGCCGGTTCGGGGTGACCGAGCCGGTGCCGGACGACGAGCCGGTGCTGCACGTCAGCTGGTACGAGGCGGACGCGTACGCCCGCTGGGCGGGACGACGGCTGCCCACGGAGGCCGAGTGGGAGAAGGCCGCCCGGCACGATCCGGTCTCCGGCCGCTCCCGGCGCTACCCCTGGGGCGACGAGGACCCGACGCCGGAGCGGGCCAATCTGGGGCAGCGCCATCTGCGTCCGGCGCGGTCCGGGGCGTATCCGGGAGGCCGGTCGCCCTCCGGGGCGGGGCAGTTGATCGGCGACGTGTGGGAGTGGACCTCCAGCGACTTCCTGCCCTACCCGGGGTTCGTGGCGTTCCCCTACCGGGAGTACTCGGAGGTGTTCTTCGGCCCCGGGCACAAGGTGCTGCGCGGCGGCTCGTTCGCCGTGGACCAGGTCGCCTGCCGGGGCACGTTCCGCAACTGGGACCTTCCGGTGCGTCGGCAGATCTTCTCCGGTTTCCGCACCGCGAGGGATGCCTGATGTGCCGCCATATCGCCTATGTGGGCGAGCCGGCGGCGCTCGGCGAGCTTCTCCTGCGGCCCCCGCACTCGCTGGTGCGGCAGTCCTGGGAACCGCGCCGCCAGCGCTACGGCACGGTCAACGCGGACGGCTTCGGAGTCGGTTGGTACGCGGACGGCGACCCGGTGCCAGGACGCTACCGCCGTCAGGGCCCGATATGGGGCGACGAGACCTTCACCGATCTGGCCCGGGTGGTCCGCAGCACCGCGCTGCTCGCCGCCGTACGGGACGCCACCGAGGCGGGTGCGGACGGGGAGGCCGCAGCCGCGCCGTACGCCGCCGGACGGCTGCTGTTCAGCCACAACGGGGCGGTCAGGGGCTGGCCCGGTTCGCTCGCCGGCGCGGCCGCCGCCCTGCCCGCCGAGAGGCTCCTGTCGCTGGCCGCCCGTAACGACTCGGCGCTGGTCTGGGCGCTGATCCGGCACCGGACCGACGCCGGGGACGATGTGCCGCGCGCCGTCGCGGAGACCGTCCGCGAGGTCGCGGCCGCCGCGCCGGGATCCCGGCTGAATCTGCTCCTCACCGACGGGGAGACGATCACGGCGACCGCCTGGGGCGACACCCTCTGGTACCTCACGATGCCGGGCCTTCGCACCGCGGTCGCCTCGGAGCCCTACGACGACGACCCGCTCTGGCGCGAGGTCCCCGACCGCACCCTGCTGGTCGCCACCTCCACGGACGTCCTGCTCACCCCGCTCAAGGAGCCCAACGCGTGAGTCCTTTCCTGCTGACCCGCACCCTGCCGGTGGACGCGACGGACGCGGCGCTGCGCGCCGACGTCCTCAGCGGCCTGACCCGGCACCCCAAGACCCTGCCGCCGAAGTGGTTCTACGACGCCCGCGGCAGCGAGCTGTTCGAGGAGATCACCCAGCTGCCGGAGTACTACCCGACCCGCGCGGAGCGGGAGATCCTCTCCGCGCGCGCCGAGGAGATCGCCGCGGCGTCGGGTGCCCGGACCGTGATCGAGCTGGGCTCGGGGTCGTCCGAGAAGACCCGCCATCTGCTGGACGTCCTCCCCGGGTTGCACAGTTACGTTCCGGTGGACGTGAGCGAGAGCGCGCTGACCGGGGCGGCCGAGTCGCTGCTCGCCGAGCGCCCCGAGCTGTCCGTCCACGCTCTGATCGCGGACTTCACCGGCGGTCTGGCCCTGCCGGGGACGCCGGGACCCCGGCTGGTGGTGTTCCTGGGGGGCACGATCGGCAATCTGCTGCCGGAGGAGCGGTCGGCGTTCCTGCGGTCGGTGCGCTCGCTGCTCTCGCCGGGGGACGCGCTGCTCCTCGGCACGGACCTGGTGAAGGAGGAGGAGACGCTGGTGGCCGCGTACGACGACGCGGCCGGGGTGACGGCGGCCTTCAACAAGAACGTCCTGAGCGTCGTCAACCGGGAGCTGGGGGCCGATTTCCCGCTCGGCGACTTCGAACACCGCGCGGTGTGGAATCCGGCGGACCGGTGGATCGAGATGCGGCTGCGGGCCCGCCGGGCGCTGACCGTCAAGATCCCGGAGCTGGACCTCGTGGTGCCGTTCGAGGCCGGTGAGGAGCTGCGTACGGAGGTGTCGGCGAAGTTCCGTCAGGAGGACGTCCGCGAGGAGCTGGCCGCCGCCGGCATGCGGCTGGCTCAGTGGTGGACGGACTCGGCGGAGCGGTTCGCCCTGTCACTGGCCACGGCGGTCTGAGAGCCTGTCGGGGGGCCTTCGACCGGAAAGCGGACGCAGTCCGGTGCGTGCGGTTCCAAGGCGCCGAGAGGTCCTCGTAGCGGAGCTGCCAGGGCATTTCGGCCGACGCCGGAAGCGTGCGTGCCAGGGCGTGGCCGCCCGGTCAGAGGTCACCCGACAGGCTCTGAGAGGCCTGGAGCGGATCTCCGGGTTCGAGGACGGCCGCTCGCGCCCTGCGGGCCAGGGCGCGGCGGCCGTCCTCGCCGTTCACCGGGATCGGTGCGAGAACGTCGACCCGGGCGGTGAGCCCGGCCGCCCGCACCACGCGCCAGAGCGAGGCGGCGAGCGGATCGTCCCCGACGAACGCCACGGCGCCGGCGGTCGGTCCCGGTGCGTGCGCGGCGGTGCGGTAGGCGATGCGCACCGGCCGGACCGTCGCGCCGGCGTCGATCGCGGCCTGGAACACGGCGGGCCGGAACGCGCCGCCGCCCCGTCCGCACCAGGTGCTGCCCTCGGGGAAGACCACGACCCGGGAGCCGGAGCGCAGGGCCGTCGCGACGGTCCGTACGGCGGCGGGCAGGGCGCGCAGCCGGTCGCGGTCGATGAACAGGGTGCCACCGGACGCCGCTAGGGGGCCGAGCAGGGGCCAGCGCCGGATCTCGCTCTTGGCGAGCATCCGGCCGGGCAGTACGGACGCGATCAGCGGGACGTCGAGCCAGGAGATGTGGTTGGCGACGACGAGCTCGCCGCCGGTGGCCGGTTCCGGCGCGTGCCGCCGGGCCGTGAGGCGTACGCCGAAGGCGCGGGTCACGGCGTGCGCCCAGCGCCGCACCAGCAGCTCGCGGGGGGCGGCCCCGAGCAGCCGGACCAGCGGGACGCAGACCACCCCCAGCAGCACCAGTGTGCAGCCGGCCAGCAGCCGGAGTACGGCGGGCAGCGGGGCGCGTACGGCTCCGGTGTGCCGGGCGCAGCCGTGCGGGGTGCACGGGGCGAAGGGCAGCCAGGTGCTCATCGCAGCGGGGCCAGGGAGAGGAAGTGGCGCAGGTAGCGCGGGTCGGTACGGCGCAGCGAGAGCAGGACGTACAGGTCGGCGACGTTGAAGTCGGGGTCGTACGCGGGGGCTCCGCAGACCTGCGCGCCGAGCCGGAGGTAGCCGCGCAGCAGGGGCGGGAGGTCCGCCCGGGAGCCGGTCTCCGTGCCGTGCGCGGAGGAGTCCCAGAGGCGGTGCGGGGTGACCCAGTACTTCTCCGGCGCGAGGTGTCCCGCGCGAACGGTGTTCCAGCTCCGGGCGGCCAGGGCGCCGCCGTCGGCCAGCGGCAGGGAGCAGCAGCCCGCGATCCAGGTGTGGCCGGTGCGCTCCATGTAGCGGGCGAGCCCGGCCCAGACGAGGGCGATGACCGCGCCGTCGCGGTGTGCGGGGTGGACGCAGGAGCGGCCGACCTCGACGAGGTCGTCGCGGATCGGGGCGAGCCGGGTGAGGTCGAACTCGCTCTCCGCGTAAAGGCGGCCGGCGATCCGGGCGCGGTCCGGCGGCAGCAGCCGATAGGTGGCGACGACCTCCCCGGTGGCGGTCTCACGGACCAGGAGGTGGTCGCAGTACGCGTCGAAGGCGTCGCTGTCCAGGCCGGGTTCGGGTCCCTCCAGCCGGGCTCCGAGCTCCCCGGCGAACACCAGGTGGCGCAGCCGCTGGGCCGCGCGTACGTCTTCCTGGCAGGTGGCGAGGGACACCCGGTAGGCCGGTTCGGAGGTGCCGGCCGGTTCGGGGGCCGGCACGGGGACGGGCGTGGGAGCGGCGGGGAGCGGGGTGTGAGGGGCGACGGGCAGCACGGTCATGGCGGTCTCCGAAGGCGGAAGCGGCAGGGGGCGCTACCGGGTCGTCGCGGGAGTGCGGCGGCCCGGCCCCTTACTTCTTCCGTCACCGGCTGGATTCGACGTGACCGCTGTGGGGAGCGGGGATGTGCGACGGCTGAATCCCAGGGACGCGGTGCTCCCGGGCACGCGGCGTTCCTGGGCAGGCGGCGCTCCCGGGCACGAGTTGCTCCCGGGCACGCGGCGCTCCCGGGCAGGCCCGTCCGGAAGGGATCAGCCGCTGCCGGTGAGCATGGCGGTGATGCGCTCGGAGGCGGCCTTGGCCTCCCGGGCCGGGTCGCCGCCTTCCAGGACGGCCGTCATGTAGGGCTTGATCGGGTTCTCCGCCTCGACCCTGGCCCACTGGGACGAGTTGGGAGTGGCGCGGCCGCGGGTGGCGCCCTCCGCCATCGCCGCGGTGCCCTCGTCGCCCTCGATGACATGGGCGAGGCTCGGCTTGTTCGGGACGTAGCTCATGCCCCGGGCGAGCTCCGTCTGCCACTTCTCGCTCGCCAGCGCCTTGACGACGGCGATGCCGGCGCTGCGCTCGTCGGCGTTCTTCGGGACGATGAGGTCGGAGCCGCCGGTGAATACCGAGCCGGGGGCTTTCGCGGTCTTGCCGGGAATGGGGAAGTAGCCGAGCCTTCCCTTGAGTTCGGGATTCTTCTGCTCGACGAGCGCGGCGCTGCCCGGCGTCGAGATGATCTGCGCGACATCACCCCTGGCGAATACGTCGGTCTGCGGGGGCTTCTCCTCGTCGGCGTCGGTCGGGCCGTCGCCGAGCGCCTGGAGTTCCTGGTAGAACCGCATGCCCGCCAGGGCCTCCGGGGTGTCCAGGGCGCCCTGCCAGTCGCCGCCGTTCTCGTCGGCGAGCTCGCCGCCCTCGTCCCAGATGAATCCGGCGAGCACGTACCAGTTCTGACCGGCCAGATAAATGCCCTGGTCGCCCGCGTTGTTGAGCTTCTCGGTGTCGGCGATCCACTCGGCGCGCGTCTTCGGGACGGAGTCGATGCCCGCCTTCTCGAAGATGTCCTTGTTGTAGATCACCACCCGGTTGGCCGCGTACCAGGGGATGCCGTACTGCACACCGTTGATGCTGCCGGGCTGGGCCAGGCCGGGCAGCCAGTCCTCGCTGCCCAGGTCACGCATCGACTCGAGGGTCAGGTCGCGCAGGCCGCCGCTCTCCGCGTACTGCGCGACCTGCGTGTTTCCGACCTCGATCACGTCCGGGGCGTCGTCGCCCTCCAGCGCGGAGAGGACCTTGGGGCCGATGCCGCTCCATTCCTGGATCTTGAAGTCCAGCTCGATCGAGGGGTTCTCCTCCTCGTACGAGCGGGTGAACTTGTCCAGGAAGCCGGGCGAGACGCTGTCCTTCATCAGCCAGACCGTCACCGTGCGGTCACCGCTGTCCGAGCCCGATATGTAGCCGCATCCGCAGAGTGCGACGGATGAGACAAGCGCGACGGCTCCGGCCAGTATGCGGTTCTTCACGTGGTCACCTTCTGCGAAACGGCACAACGAAATCGGGACCCGGTGTGGGGGATTGCGGGCGGCGCTCGCACGGGCGGTTGGCTGAATTTTGGTATGGACCAATGGGTAGGTCAAGGCGGGCGCTCGTCCCGACTCGCCCCACCCTCCCCCTCGCGGGGCGCCATGCATTGGGGCAACGTGGTCACAGGAGAGGAGACAAACAATGCCGAATCACACTTATCGGGTCACCGAGATCGTAGGAACCTCCGAGGAGGGCATCGACGCGGCGATCCGGAACGGTGTCGCAAGAGCGGCGGAAACGTTGCACAATCTCGATTGGTTCGAGATCGGTGAAATTCGCGGCCATATCGAAGATGGCCGAATCGCGCACTATCAGGTCTGCCTGAAGGTGGGCTTCAGGCTCGACGAAAGCACCTGATCAGGTACGCCCCTCACGCTCCTGCGCATCCTTCAGCGCCGCCGACGGGTCGGCCCAGCGGGCCCGCACCACAGCAAATCCGGCCACCTCGGCCGCATCGCAGACCAACTCGTCGTCGTCCACGAGCATGCGCACCCGCCCCGTCCGCCCCAGCCGCCGGAGGACGTCCAGCTTCGTCCGGCGTGCGGGGCGCCGGTCGTCGTTGCGCCGCATGAACAGCGTGCCCTCGGGCAGCCCCTGACGGTTCAGCCAGCGCACGGTGTCGCGGCGGCACCGCTCGGGCCGGCCGGTCAGATAGACGATCGCGCACTCCTCGGCGCTGGCGAGCACCATCCGTACGCCCTCCGGGAGCGGCGGGTCGGCCGGGGCCGCGGCGAAGAAGCCGGCCCAGTCGCGCTTCGTGCCCTCCAGGAAGTGCTGCCGGTGACCGGTGTCCGCGAGCGTGCCGTCCAGATCGAATACGGCCAGCGGCCGTGCGTCGTTGTTCACTCCCCCAGCTTAGGAAACGCCCCGGGAATCCCTACGGAACGAGCGCGTTGAACAAGACGTGAGCTCTGTGATCGCCTCGACCCGCTTCTCCGTCCTGGACCGTTCCCGCATCCGTGAGGGGCACGGGGCCCCCCGGGCGCTGCGCGACACCGTCGACCTCGCGCGGGAGGCGGAGGCGCTCGGATTCCACCGCTTCTGGGTCTCCGAGCACCACGGCGTGCCGGGGGTCGCGGGGTCCGCGCCGACGGTGCTGGCGGCCGCCGTGGCCGCCGCGACCTCCACCATCCGGGTCGGCACCGGCGGAGTGATGCTGCCCAACCACCGGCCGCTGGTCGTCGCCGAGCAGTTCGGGGTGCTCGCCTCCCTCTTCCCCGGCCGGATCGACATGGGGCTCGGCCGCTCCGTCGGGTTCACCGACGGCGTCCGCCGGGCGCTCGGCCACGGCAAGCAGGACGCCGAGGACTTCCCCGGCCGGCTCGCCGAACTGCTCGGCTGGATCGACGGCACCCAGCAGGCCCACCCCGGGGTGCACGCCCATCCGGCGGAGGGCCTGCGCATCCCCGCGTACGTCCTGGCGATCGGCGAGGGCGCGTCCGTCGCCGCGGCCGCCGGGCTCCCCCTCGTCATCGGCGATCTGCGCGGCCGGGCGAAGGTGCTGCGCGCCATCGAGGTCTACCGCCGCCGCTTCCGCCCCTCCGCCCGCGCCGAGCGGCCCGAGGTGATCGTCGCGGGCACGGTGGCCGTCGCGGGCACCGAGGAGGCGGCCCGCCGGCTGCTCGTACCGGAGGCGTGGGCCATGGCGTACTCCCGTACGCACGGGGACTTCCCGCCGCTGACCCCGGCCGAGCGCGTCGAGGCCCTTCCCATGACGGCCAAGGAGCGGAGGCTGTACGAGCAAGGGCTCGACGGCCATGTCCACGGTACCGAGGCCCAGGTGACCGGTCAGCTGGAGCGGGCGATCGAGGAGACCGGGGCGGACGAGGTGCTCGTCACGACCAGCACGTACGACCGGGCAGGGCTGGTGGACTCGTTGCGGCGGCTCGCCCGGATCACCCGCCCGCGGGGCCGGGCCGACGAGCGGGTTCCGCGACGGAGCCTCGACGTCCGATAGCCGCCGGACCCACGCGCGACGACCCGGAAGGCTGGGAGGCATGACCCACACCCAGACGACGGACACCCGGGCGGTCCTCACCGCCATGTACGAAGCCGAGACCCTGTATCTGGCGGCCGGCGGGCCGGGCACGGCCTCCTTCGACCTGCTGGCCCCCTGCTTCGCACCGGATGTGGTCCTGCATCAGGCGGCGGCGCTCCCGTACGGCGGAGTCTGGCGCGGACACCGGGGCCTGGAGCGGTTCTTCCGGGCGATGAGCGACACCTGGACCGAGTTCGAGCTGGTGGAGCAGGACTTCCTGGCCACCGGGGAGACGTCGGTGGTACGCACCATCGTCCGCGCCAGGTCCCGGGCGACCGCGCGGGAGCTGACGTTCCCCATCCTCCAGACCCTCACCGTCCGGGACGGCCGGATCACCGAGGTGCGGCCGTTCTACTGGGACACCGACGCGGTCGTCCGCGCCTGCACCCCGTGAGGCGCGCCGCCGGATCCCGGGCGCCCACCGTCGGAGCACACGCCTAGAATCGGACTGTTTGTCCCTTCCGGTCGTCTCTTGCGGTCGTCCCTTCCGGTGTCAGCACCCCACGCGTACGGAGCCGAGCCCCATGCCCTCCCCCCACGATCCGTACGTCCGGGTGCACGGCGCCCGCGAGCACAACCTGAAGGACGTCCGGGTCGACATCCCGCGCGACACCCTGACCGTCTTCACGGGCGTGTCGGGGTCGGGGAAGTCCTCGCTGGCCTTCGGGACCATCTACGCCGAGGCCCAGCGACGCTACTTCGAGTCCGTGGCCCCGTACGCCCGGCGGCTGATCCATCAGGTCGGCGCGCCCGCCGTCGGGGAGATCACCGGGCTGCCGCCCGCCGTCTCGCTGGAGCAGCGGCGCTCCGCCCCGGGGGCCCGGTCGTCCGTCGGGACGGTGACCACGCTCTCCAACTCACTGCGCATGCTCTTCTCCCGTGCGGGGGACTATCCGCCGGGGGCCGAGCGGCTGGATTCCGACTCCTTCTCCCCCAACACCGCCGTCGGCGCGTGCCCGGAGTGCCACGGGCTGGGGCGGATCCACCGGACGGACGAGGAACTGCTCGTCCCGGACCCCTCGCTGTCCGTCCGGGACGGGGCGATCGCCGCGTGGCCGGGCGCCTGGCAGGGCAAGAACCTCCGCGATGTGCTGGACGCGCTGGGGTACGACGTCGACCGGCCCTGGCGCGAGCTGGACCCCGAGGACCGGCGGTGGATCCTGTTCACCGACGAGCAGCCGGTGGTGACGGTGCATCCGGTGCGGGACGCCGGCCGGATCCAACGCCCTTACCAGGGTACGTACATGAGCGCGCGGCGCTATGTGCTGCACACCTTCGCCGACACCAGGAGCCGTACCCTGCGGGCGAAGGCGGAGCGCTTCCTGACCAGTGCCCCGTGCCCCGTGTGCGGCGGGAGCCGCCTGCGGCCCGAGGCGATGGCGGTGACGTTCGCCGGGCGGACCATCGCGGAGCTGGCCGGGCTGCCGCTGTCCGCACTGGCCGAGGTGCTGGCCGGGGCGGGGGCGGGCGGTGAGGCGACGGCCCGGGTGCTGACGGGTGATCTGCTGGCGCGGATCGGGACGGTGACGGAGCTGGGGCTCGGCTATCTGAGCCTGGACCGGACGGCCCCGACGCTCTCCTCCGGTGAGCTGCAACGGCTGCGGCTGGCGACGCAGTTGCGGTCGGGGCTCTTCGGTGTCGTCTATGTCCTGGACGAGCCGTCGGCCGGGCTGCATCCGGCGGACACCGAGGCGCTGCTCGGGGTGCTGGGGCGGTTGAAGGAGGCCGGGAACTCGGTCTTCGTGGTGGAGCACCAGATGGACGTGGTGCGGCGGGCGGACTGGCTGGTGGACGTGGGCCCGCTGGCCGGGGAGCACGGCGGGCGGGTGCTGCACAGCGGGCCGCCGGAGGGACTCGCCCAGGTCCCGGAGTCGGCGACGCGCCGCTTCCTGTTCCCCGAGGACGGCCAGGACACCGAGCCGGTGCGCGAGGCGCGCACCCCGTCCGGGTGGATCCGGCTCGCCGGCGTGGAGCGGCACAACGTGCGGGGCGTCGACGCGGCGTTCCCGCTCGGGGTGTTCACGGCGGTGACCGGGGTGTCCGGCTCGGGCAAGTCGACCCTGGTCGGCCAGGTGCTCGCCGGGGTGCTGGCGGACCGGCAGGCGGGCGAGGAGGCCGGGGCGGGCGAGCTGTACTGCGCGGCGGCCACCGGTCTGGAGGCGGTGGACCGGCTCGTCCAGGTCGACCAGAAGCCCATCGGCCGTACGCCCCGGTCCAATCTGGCCACGTACACCGGTCTGTTCGACGCCGTACGGAAGCTGTTCGCGCGGACGGAGAGGGCTCGGGAGCGAGGCTACGGCGCGGGGCGGTTCTCGTTCAATGTGAGCGGCGGCCGGTGCGAGACCTGCCAGGGCGAGGGCTTCGTCTCGGTGGAGCTGCTGTTCCTGCCGAGCACGTACGCACCCTGCCCGGACTGTCACGGCGCCCGCTACAACCCGGAGACGCTGGACGTCACCCTGGAGGGCCTGACGATCGCTCAGGTCCTGGATCTGACCGTGGAGTCGGCCGCCGGGTTCTTCGCCGGGACGCCGGCCGCCGAGCGTGCGCTGACCACCCTGCTGGACGTGGGGCTCGGCTATCTGCGGCTCGGCCAGCCCGCCACGGAGCTGTCCGGCGGTGAGGCGCAGCGCATCAAGCTGGCCGCCGAGCTCCAGCGCACCCGGCGCGGGCACACCCTGTATCTGCTGGACGAGCCGACGACGGGACTGCATCCGGCCGATGTGGAGGTGCTGATGAGGCAGTTGCACTCCCTGGTCGACGCCGGGAGCACGGTGGTGGTCGTGGAGCACGACATGGCCGTGGTGGCAGGCGCGGACCATGTCATCGACCTGGGCCCCGAGGGCGGGGACCGGGGCGGCCGGATCGTGGCGGCCGGGACGCCGGCGGAGGTGGCACGGGAGGCCGGCAGCCGTACGGCGCCGTTTCTGGCGAAGGCGCTGCGGCGCTGATCCCGTACGCCTCCCACGAGTTCGGAGTCGTACGGGATCAACTCCTCTTTCAGCGGCGGACTTTACGGGTCGCCCGCAGCCACTCCCTGTTCATCGCGGCGATCGAGGGCAGTGGGATGCCCTTGGGGCAGGCCGTGGCGCACTCGCCGGTCAGGGTGCAGCCGCCGAAGCCCTCGTCGTCCATCTGGGCCACCATGTCCAGGACGCGGGTCTCGCGCTCCGGCGCCCCCTGCGGCAGGACGTTGAGGTGGTTGACCTTCGCCGAGGTGAACAGCATCGCCGAGCCGTTGGGGCAGGCGGCGACGCAGGCTCCGCAGCCGATGCACTCGGCGTGCTCGAAGGCGAAGTCGGCGTCCGGCTTGGGCACCGGGGTGGCGTGGGCGTCCGGGGCGGTGCCGGTGGCGGCGGAGATGTAGCCGCCGGACTGGATGATCCGGTCGAACGAGGAGCGGTCCACGACCAGGTCCTTGATGACCGGGAAGGCGGAGGCCCGCCAGGGCTCGATGTCGATCGTGTCGCCGTCGGCGAAGGACCGCATGTGGAGCTGGCAGGTGGTGGTGCGCTCCGGGCCGTGGGCGTCGCCGTTGATGACGAGGCTGCACGCGCCGCAGATGCCCTCGCGGCAGTCGTGGTCGAAGGCCACGGGCTCGTCTCCGGCGAGGGTGAGTTCCTCGTTGAGGGTGTCGAGCATCTCCAGGAACGACATGTCGGCGGAGATGCCGTCGACTTCGTAGGTGGCCATGGCGCCGGGCTCTTCGGCGTTGCGCTGGCGCCAGACGCGCAGGGTGAGCTTCATGCGTAGCTCCGCTGGGTGGGGTGGACGTACTCGAAGACGAGGTCTTCCTTGTGCAGGACGGGGGCGGCGCCGGTGGCGGTGAACTCCCAGGCGGCGGCGTAGGAGAACTCCTCGTCGCGCCGCTCGGCCTCACCGTCCGGGGTCTGGGACTCCGCGCGGAAGTGGCCGCCGCAGGACTCGGCGCGGTGCAGTGCGTCGAGGCACATGAGCTCGGCGAGCTCCAGGTAGTCGACGATGCGGTTCGCCTTCTCCAGCGACTGGTTGAACTGCTCGCCGGTGCCGGGGACCTTGATGCGCCGCCAGAACTCCTCCCGGATCTCCGGGATCCTGGCGAGCGCCGTGCGCAGACCGTCCTCGGTGCGGGCCATCCCGCAGTACTCCCACATGAGTTCACCGATCTCGCGGTGGAAGGAGTCGGGGGTGCGGTCGCCGTCGACGGAGAGCAGCAGGTTGATGCGGTCCTCGGTCTCGGCGACGGTCTCGGCGACGGCGGGGTGCTGGGCGTCGACCGTCCCGGTGTGCGGATTGCGGGCGAGGTAGTCGTTGATCGTGGCGGGCAGGACGAAGTAGCCGTCGGCGAGGCCCTGCATCAGGGCGGAGGCGCCGAGCCGGTTGGCCCCGTGGTCGGAGAAGTTGGCCTCGCCGATGGCGAAGAGGCCGGGGATGGTGGTCTGGAGGTCGTAGTCGACCCAGAGGCCGCCCATCGTGTAGTGCACGGCGGGGTAGATCCGCATGGGGACCGTGTACGGGTCCTCGTCGGTGATCCTCTGGTACATGTCGAAGAGGTTGCCGTACTTCGCTTCGACGGCCTTGCGGCCCATCCGGCCGATGGCCTCGGCGAAGTCCAGGTAGACGCCCTGCCCGCCCGGGCCGACGCCGCGTCCCTCGTCGCAGACGTTCTTCGCGGCGCGGGAGGCGATGTCGCGGGGCACGAGGTTGCCGAAGGCGGGGTAGAGGCGCTCCAGGTAGTAGTCGCGCTCGTCCTCGGGGATCTGGTTGGCGGGGCGGTCGTCGCCCTTGGCCCTGGGGACCCAGATACGGCCGTCGTTGCGCAGCGACTCGCTCATCAGGGTGAGCTTGGACTGGTGGTCGCCGGTGCGTGGGATGCAGGTGGGGTGGATCTGGGTGAAGCAGGGGTTGGCGAAGTACGCGCCACGCCGGTGGGCCCGCCAGACCGCGGTGGCGTTGGAGTTCATCGCGTTGGTCGACAGGTAGAAGACGTTGCCGTAGCCGCCGGTGGCCAGGACGACCGCGTCGGCGAAGTAGCTGTCGATCTTCCCGGTGACCAGGTCCCGGGCGACGATGCCGCGCGCCTTTCCGTCGACCACGATCAGGTCCAGCATCTCGGTACGGGCGTGGAGTTCGACGCCGCCCGCGGCGATCTGCCGGGACAGCGCCTGGTACGCGCCGAGGAGGAGCTGCTGCCCGGTCTGGCCGCGCGCGTAGAACGTACGGGACACCTGGACGCCGCCGAAGGAGCGGTTGTCGAGGAGCCCGCCGTACTCGCGGGCGAAGGGGACGCCCTGGGCGACGCACTGGTCGATGATCTCGACGGAGATCTGGGCGAGCCGGTGGACGTTGGACTCCCGGGCGCGGAAGTCGCCGCCCTTGACGGTGTCGTAGAACAGCCGGTGGATGGAGTCGCCGTCGTTGCGGTAGTTCTTCGCGGCGTTGATGCCGCCCTGGGCGGCCACCGAGTGCGCGCGCCGGGGTGAGTCCTGGAAGCAGAACTGGACGACGTGGTAGCCCTGTTCGGCGAGGGTGGCGCCGGCCGCTCCGCCGGCCAGTCCGGTGCCGACGACGATGACCGTGTGTTTGCGCCGGTTGGCGGGGTTCACGAGCTTCGCTTGGAAGCGGCGGGTGTCCCAGCGATCGGCGACGGGGCCCGCGGGGGCCTTCGTGTCGACGGCGGGCTCGCCCGTGCGGTACTGCGTGTAGTCGGGCATGTCAGCTCACCACTCCGGTCATGACGGCGACGGGTACGGAGATGAAGCCCAGCGTCAGCACTGCCGCGAGGAGGTTGGCGAGGGTCTTGAGGATGCGGTCGCGGGTCGCGTTGCCGACACCCAGGGTCTGCGCGGCGCTCCAGAAGCCGTGCTGGACGTGCAGGCCCATGGCGAGCACCGCGGTGATGTAGATGGCGTTGCCGTACCAGGTCGAGAAGGTGTCGATGACGTTCCGGTACGGGTGCCCGGCCTCGAAGCCGGTGTGGACGGTGCCGGTCGTCAGGTCGAGGACGTGCCAGACGATGAAGAGGGCGAGGATGATCCCGCCCCAGCGCATGGTCCGGGTGGCGTAGCTCGCACGGGGCTTCCTGTGGACGTACTTGGCCGGGCGCGCCCTGATGTCGCGGCGGCTCAGCTGGTACGCCGAGACGCCGTGCAGCACCACGGCGGCGACGAGCCCCACGCGGACGATCCACAACGCCCACTCGTAGTGCAGGATCGGTTCACCCATGGTGCGCAGCCAGTGGGCGTACCCGTCGAACTCACCGGGCCCGAAGAAGATCTTCAGGTTCCCCGCCATGTGGGCGACGAGGTACCCGAGCATGATCAGGCCGGACACCGCCATGATCGTTTTCTTGCCGACGGTCGAGTCCCAGAGCGTACGCGTCATCGACGGCCGTCGGTCCGTCCGCGTTGCCAATGCCATGGACACGACGGTAGGGGCGAAGGAAGCGATCAGTCCAAGACATGAAACGGCTGATCTCCATAGGTATCAACTATCGACAGACGTTATCGTGGGCGTATGCACTTCCAGCAGCTCACCTACTTCGTGGCCGTCGCCGAGGCCCGGCACTTCACCCGGGCCGCCGAGGCGGTGCATGTCTCGCAGCCCTCGCTCTCCCAGCAGATCCGGGCGCTGGAGACGGAGTTGGGCGCCGATCTGTTCAGCCGGGCCCGGGGCAACATCGCCCTCACCGACGCGGGCGAGGCGCTGCTGCCGCTGGCCCGGCGGATCCTCGCCGACGCGGAGACGGCGCGCCAGGAGGTCCAGGAACTGGTCTCGCTGCGCAGCGGCCGAGTGCGGCTGGGGGCGACGCCGAGCCTGTGCACCGGGCTGCTGCCGGATGTGCTGCGCGCCTTCCACGACCGGCACCCGGGGGTGCGGCTGCTGCTGGAGGAGGGCGGCTCGCACGACCTCGTACGCCAGCTGGCACGGGGAGCGCTCGATCTGGCGCTGGTGGTGCTGCCCCTGCCGGCCGCCTCCCCCGCGCTGACCACGGTGGAGCTGCTGCACGAGGACCTGGTGGTGGTGTCCTCGGCTGCGGAGCCGGCCCCGGGGCGGGGCGGATCGATCCGGATCGCGGATCTGGAGGGGGCTCCGCTGGTGATGTTCCGGCACGGGTACAACCTGCGGGAGCTGACGCTCGCCGCCTGCCGCGCGGAGGGCTTCGAGCCCTCGTTCACCGTCGAGGGCGGCGAGATGGACGCGGTGCTCGGTTTCGTACGGGCGGGGCTCGGCATCGCCGTGGTGCCGGGCATGGCCGCCGCCCGGGCCGGCCACGACCTGCGGAGGACCCCGCTGGCCGGGCCCGGGCTGCGGCGCACGATCGCGCTGGCGCACCGCAGCGACGTGGCCCCGCCCCGGGCCGCGCGCGAACTCCAGCGGATGCTGCTGGAGCACGGGCCGGCCCCCGGCTGACCTGGGGGCGGGACGGCGGGGCGGGCGGGACGGCACGCCACGCGCCGCCTGACGGTCTGCCGGGAGGACGGGCTGCTGGTCTGCCGGTGTGCCGGGCGGCCTGCCGGTGTGCCGGGCGCTCTGGCCCCGCCCGGCGACGGTTCAGACCGCGTCCGCCAGCAGCAGGGAGTGGATGCGGTCCGGGGCCCCGGGGCGGGCGTAGTACCAGCCCTGGGCGGTGTCGCAGCCCAGCCGGCGCAGTTGCTCGGCCTGGGCGCCCGTCTCCACGCCCTCCACCGTGACGGCCAGCTCCAGGCTGTGGGCCAGCGACACGATGCCCTCGACGATCTTCATGTCGACCGGGTCCGCCGGGTGCTGCTGCATGCCCCGGGTGAAGGAACGGTCCAGCTTCAGCACGCTCACCGGCAGCCGGCGCAGGTTCGCCAGGTTCGAGTAGCCCGTGCCGAAGTCGTCGAGCGCGATGTCGACGCCCATCTCCGCGAGCTGCCGCAGCGGCTTGAGGAGATCGTCGTCCGCGCCGATCAGCGCGGACTCGGTCACCTCCAGGCAGAGCGCCCCCGGCTCCAGCCCGGAACGTTCCAGCACGTCGACCGTCTCGGCGACGAGGCGGGGGTGGTGCAGTTGGGTCGGCGAGAGGTTGACGTTGATCCGCAGCGGGCCTCCGTCGCTGTGCCGCTCCTGCCAGAAGTTCGCCTGCCGTACGGACTCCTCCAGTACCCAGCGCCCGAGCGGCACGATGAGCCCGGTGTGCTCGGCGAGCGGGATGAACCGGTCGGGGCCGAGCACTCCGTGCTGCGGATGACACCACCGTACGAGCGCCTCGGCACCGTGCACGGTGCCGTCGCCCAGGTGCACGAGCGGCTGGTACTCGATGAAGAACTCACCCCGGTCCAGGGCGGCCGGGAGCGCGGTGGTCAGCCCGTGCCGGGTGATGGCGCGCGCGTCGGCCTCCGCGTCGGCGAGCTGGAAGCGGTTGCCGCCCGCCGCCTTGGCCCGGTACATCGTGATGTCGGCGCTGCGCAGCACCTCGGCGGCGCTGCGCTCCCCGGAGGGCCCCTCGACGACGCCGATCGAGCCGCGGACGGTCAGCTCACGGCCGTCGAGGCGGATGGGGGAGGCGAGCGCGTTCAGAATGCGGCCGGCCAGTTCGTCCACCTCGTCGGCGGTGTCCGGGCCGGTGGTGAGGGCTACGAACTCGTCCCCGCCGAGCCGGGCGACCATCTCGCCGGGCGCGGGCGCGCAGCTCTGCAGCCGGTCCGCGATCTCGACGAGCAGCCGGTCGCCGGCGGCGTGGCCGAGGCTGTCGTTGATGGCCTTGAAGCCGTCGAGGTCGAGGTAGCAGAGGCCGAAGCGGATCCCCTCCTGGGCGGCGAGTGCCTTCTCCAGACGTTCGAAGAACAGCGTCCGGTTGGGCAGTCCGGTGAGCGCGTCGTGGGTGGCCTCGTAGCGCAGCCGCAGATTGAGCAGCCGCCGCTCGGTGGTGTCCTCCATCAGCGCGAGCTGGTACTCGGGACGCCCTTCGGAGTCCCTCAGCAGGGAGACGGTGAGGTTGGTCCACAGGACGGTGCCGTCGTTGCGGTAGTACGCCTTCTCGACCCGGTAGTGGTCGCGTTCGCCGCGTACCAGCTCGTCGTAGTACTTCCACACCTGCGGCGAGTCCTCGGGGTGGACCCACTCGTTCACCTTGTGGCTGCGGACGTGGTGCTCAAGACCGCCGAACATCTTGGTGAGGGTGTCGTTGATCTCCAGGATGTTGCCGTCCAGGTCGGCGATGCCGATGCCGATGGCCGCGTCCTTGAAGACCGCGCGGAACCGTGCCTCCGTGGCGTGCAGGGCCTGTTCGGCGTGCGAGCGGGCGGTCAGCGCCGAGCGGGCGATGGCCTCCTGCTCGGCGAGCGTGCGCTCGCGCAGGGCCGCGGAGAATCCGGCGGCCAGCGTGTGCTGGATCCGTGCGCAGCGGGCCCGGCCGTCCTCGGTGGACAGCGTGCCGGGTCCGTTGCCGCCGCAGTACAGGACGAGGTAGGAGTCGACGACCCCGAGCGTGGAGCTGAGGGCGTCCGGGTCGGTGCAGTGCACGTCGACCAGGGCAGCGCCGATCCGCTGGGCGGGCGAGGCGTCGAAGGGGCGGGCGTGCAGGATGCCGTTCAGCTCGCGTGCCAGGGGCAGCAGATGCTGTTCGAACTCCGGCCGGGTGAGAGAGGTGGCCGTCAGGGGGAAGATGGCCCGGCTCCAGATTCTGGCGAATCTCCGGAGCCGGCCTTCCGGTCCGTCGGGCTCCGCGTCCGGCTCCCCGGACGCCTGGGCGGGAATGCTCACGCCTTGCGCCCAACCCCTGCGAAGCCCGAGAAGGCGTACGGGTCTTCCTGCTCCGGCGCCTGCGGGGTGTCGGGCCGCCACGCGGGCATCGACACCAGGCCGGGCTCGACCATCTCGTAGCCCTCGAAGAACTGACCGATCTCCTCGCGCGAGCGCATGACCAGCGGGTTGCGGATGTTCCGGTAGACGCCGACCGTGCCGGCCGCCTCCTCCCGGGACCGCGGGATGCCCTCGTACGAGGCGTGGGTCAGAACGATCAGGCTGCCGGGGGCCAGCGCCTCGCGCAGTTCGGCGACCGCGGCGCGCGGGTCGTCGGCGTCCTCGACGAAGTGGAGTACCGCGACCAGCAGCAGGGCCACCGGGCGGTCCAGGTCGAGCAGTCCGGTGATCTCCGGGGTGGCGAGGATCTCCTGGGGGCGGCGCAGGTCGGCGGCGGCGATGACCGCGCGGTCGTTGCCCTCCAGCACGGCCTGACTGTGGGCGACGGCGACCGGGTCGTGGTCGACGTACGCCACCTTGGCAGCGGGGTCGGCGGCCTGGGCGACCTCGTGGACGTTGCCGAAGGTCGGTATGCCGGAGCCGATGTCCAGGAACTGGTCGATGCCCGAGTCGACGGCGTAGCGGACGGCCCGGCGCATAAAGGCGCGATTGGCCTGCATGATCTTGGGAAGGCCCGGGAGGAACTCCATGGCCTTGCGCGCGGCTTCCCGGTCCACCTCGAAATTGTGCGATCCGCCCAGATAGAAGTCGTACATGCGAGACACGCTCGGCACCGAGATATCTATGCCTTGCGGTGCCCAGGCGGGACGCTCCATCGATGTCTCCAACAAGTTCGCCACGGCGATCCGGCCATGTTCATGGTCAGTGTTGACCAGAGGCTACTGATCGGCCGCCAAGAGAGCGAGTGGAAACGGAAATTAGCGATCCGTTATTGGTCACACTCCGGTGGCATCAACGGCCGGTCCGTCGCTGCGCGTATGCGCGCAGCGACGGACCGGCACTCCGGACGCCGTTTCCCGGTGGTTCGGGGCCACTTGGGGCTCCTGGGCGATTGTTCGCCGGGGCCCGTGATTACTTGGGAGCGCCGACGAGTCCGGAATCGGGGGAAACGGCATACCAGGTGCCGCCGACTCCCTGCCCGTTGGTGTCGCCGGGCTTGGCGTCGCCCGCGAAGGTGTAGATGGGCCAGCAGTCGATGGTCTGCTGCTTGACACCGTCAGGGCGGTCGAAGGTGACGAATCCCTTCGTCGTCACCCCGTCCACCGCGTTCTTGGCCATGGGAGCCACTACCGGCCACTTCTTGAGGCAGTCGCCCGTGCACGCGGTCTTCATCGGCCAGGCGGAGTCCTTGGTGAAGCGGTAAACCGTCATACCCCGGCCGTCCACCACGATGTCGCCGAGTTCCGGGTCCTTGCGGACCGAAAGGCCCGCGGGGTCGGCCGGTTCGGCCACGCCCTCGCTGTCGGCGTTCTTCGCCGCCTTCTTGCCGTCGGGGGCTGCGGCGAACCAGGTGCCGCCGACCCCCTGCCCGTTGACCTGGCCCGGGGCGGTGTCCTTCGCGTACCGGTACATCGGCCAGCCGTCGACGGTGAGTTGGCTGGTGCCGTCGGCGCGGCTGACCTCCCCGAGGAGATCGGCGTCGGTGCCGGCCGCGGCGGTGGCGCCGCCCGCGGCCACCACCGGCCAGATCTCGGCGCACGCGCCCTCGCAGGCCGACTTCGGCGGGTTCGCGGTGTCCTTGTCGAAGCGGTAGAGCGTGAAGCCCTCGCTGTCGGTGAGCACCTTTCCGAGCTTCTTGCTTTCCTGGACGGCCAGTTGACCGGCTTCCCTCGGTTCCGCCGCCTCCTTGTCGGCCCCGGATCCGTATCCACCGCCGGCCGATCCGTACCCGCTGTCGGCGGGCTGCTGGGCCGGGGCGGCGTTGCCCACCGACTGGCCGTTGGGCGATGCGGTGCCCTGCTCCTGACCGCACGCCGTCGTGAGCGTCAACAGAGCCGCGGCGGTGACCGCGAGCGAGGCGTTGCGCCAGGTGTTCATGTCGACTCCCGTGGTGCTTCGTCGTACCGCTTGTGATGCCGGCGCGGGACCGCGCCGTTCATGGCCCTAGGTACGGGGGGCCGACGGGGTCGTGTTCAAAGGAAGGCCGAGAAGAATTCGGCGGTCGAAAATCGCGAGGCAAACACGAATGGCCGACTATTCCCACGATCAGGCGAATCACCCGCGGGTACCACGTGTCCTCCGGCGGCGTGGATCATGCTCCCCGTCGTGTACGGATCACGCATCGCGCGGCTGACGACAGCCGCCGCACTCCTCTGGCTGACAGCCGTACCGCTGCCGGCGACCGCCGGTAACTGCGCGGTGGCCTCGATCGGGCAGGGCGACGGCAGTTCCTCGGTCGCCGTGGCGGGCGACGGGGGCTGCGTCGCGGCGTCCGAGCCGGAGCCACCACCGCCACCGCCACCGCCGAAGCCACCACCCCCACCGCCACCACCGCTTCCCCCGCCGCCCCCTCCCCCTCCCCCTCCGCCTCCACCACCC
>NZ_JOEZ01000040.1 GCF_000721175.1 Streptomyces anulatus | reverse complement strand
CGCACCGAACTCCACGACGCCTTCGTCTCCCTCGCCTGCAGCCTCATCTGCTGGAGACGCCTCAAGAAGTCCCGATCATGATCGTGTTACGAGCTCTTACGGAAACCTATCATCGTGATGTTCCGATATTTCGGGCCAATTGGGCAAAGCGCAGCGTACGGTCGGCGCATTTCCGAGTTCGGCGGAATATCGCCCGCAACGCGTGCCCGGTGAATTTCCAGCCATCTGGTCGTTCCTCGGCCGGAGTTGATCAGGGGCCCTTCTCCGGACCGGAAGAATGCGCCGGCGCTTCGTACCTCAGCGCCTGCCGCTGCTGTTGCAGCTTCTCCTGCTCGGCCCTCTGTTTCTCCAACGTGTGCTGGAGGAAGGACCAGCCGACGCACCCTGCGCAGAGCACGGCGGTGATGGCGATGCCCGCGAATACCTTCCCGAGCCGCTCGTCGGCGGTGCGCCGTGCGCGCCCCACGCCGAAGAGCAGGGCATCTCGCATCCTGCGGCGGCGTACTCCCACCGATTCCAGCAGTTGACTGTCGTAATCCCGTGCCACGCGATCCCCCTTTGCCACTGCAACATACCGAGGGGCGGTCACGGCGTGCACGCCAGGGGGCCGTTACGTGAGGGGCGCGGACGAGCGTCTCCACGGCCAGGTGACCCGCCGGGGACCCCTTCGTCGTAGACCAGTTGCCGACCGGGCCGGGCCGGGCGGTCCCTCCCCGGCTCACCCCTGCCGCAGCGCGAACCACAACTCCGCCCGTACGTCCATGTCGTCCAGGTCCATGCCCAGCAACTGTCCGCACCGCCCGATGCGTTGGCGCACGGTGTTGCGGTGGACGGCCAGGGCCACCGCCGTACGGTCCCAGCTGCCGTGGAGGGACAGCCAGCAGCGCAGGGTGTCGGCCAGCGGCGCGGTGAGGGGGGCGAGGAGGGCGCGGGCGTGGGCGGCCGCCTGTTCGGGCGGGACCAGGGCGGCGAGGCCGCTCGCGGGGGCGGCCACCGTCAGCGGGGCGCGGGTCGCCCGCGCGTGGGCCAGGGCCCGGGCGGCCAGCTGGTCGGCGGCGTCGAGAGCGGTGACGGGCGTGGGGGCGGACGCGCCGAGCGTCCAGCCGGGCTGCGGGGTGACCCGGGCCGGTTCCGGTCCCCGTTCTCCCGGCCGCGCGCCCGGCGTGCCGGGTTCCGGCCGTGGACCTGACGCGCCGGGTGCCGGCTCGGGCCGTGAACCTGCCTCGCCGGGTGCCGACTCCGGCCGTGAACCTGCCTCGCCGGGTGCCCGTTCCGGTTCCGTTCCGGGGCCGCCCGGCAGCAGCACCCTTACCGGCTCGTCGCCCCCGCGTCCCGCGTCGACCAGGGCCGTGCCCAGCGACGCGCCCAGGGCGCCGGCGGTCAGGGCGTCCGCCGGGGCACCGTCCGTGCGGCGGGCGTGGACCACCGTCCAGGGGCCGGTGGAGCCGAGCAGCGGGGCCACCTCGGCGGGGGAGGCGCCCAGGAACATGCGGACCAGGGCCGCCGAACGGCCCGCCGCGTCCGCGCCCTGGTGGGGGGCGGCCAGGAGGGAGAGGAGGACCACCGCGATGCCCGCCACCGTGTGGTCGCCGGACTCCCGGCGCCGGGTCGCGAGCGCCAGGACGAGGCCCTCGCCTCCGCCCAGCGCGTACGCGGCCAGGTGCGTGCCGCCGTGGGTGTCGGTGGCCGAGGTGGGGGAGGCGGGGCGTTCGCGGGCCACCACCCGGGCCAGGCGGGTCAGGGCTCCCGCCGCTTCCGGGGGCGGTCGGCGGCCCGCCGCGTGGACCTCCTCGCCCCGCGCCGTCAGCAGCACCGCCCGGCCGCCGAGCCGCGTCGCGAGCTGACGGAGGACCGCCGGTACGGGGTCGGGGCGGGCCGCCGCCGTCGCCAGGGCCTGCTGGGCCCGGGTCACCCGGCGCAGCTCGCGGTGGCGCGCCTCGGCCATCAGCCGCCACACCGCCCGCGCGATCGTGGTGAACGGGGTCTCGGGGGGCACCTCCAGCAGGGGCAGGCCGTACCGGTCGCACGCCTCGACCAGCGCCCGGGGCACCGTCTCGTGCACCGGGCGCACCCCGAACCCCAGCGCCGCCGCCCCCGCCTCCACCAGCCGGCCGACGTAGTGGTCCGGGTCCGTCAGCAGCACGCCGGCGCTCAGCAGCAGCTCGCCGCCGAGCAGGTACGGATACGGGTCGGCCATCTCCGAGGTGTGCACCCAGAGCAGGTCGGCGTCGGCCGGACCCGCGATCCGGCGCAGGCCCAGCTCCTCCCTCGCCAGGAGCTCCGCCAGCGGGATGGGCGGGGTCGGCGGGCCGGGCGGGCGGCCGGTCGGCGGAGTCGCCTGCGTGGTGTCTGAGGGAGGGGTGGGCATGGACGGTTCATCCATTCAATGCGTCGAAGGTGGAGGAAACGTACACTTCAGCGTCGGCGTTCGGCCACCTACCGTCTCCCTCGTACGTACATCTGCTTGCGCGAGACGGAGGGGAGCCCATGTCTGTCGACCACGCCGTGATCGTCGGCGGTGCTTGCCGCCTGGCGCGAGCGGTCGGCGGGGCGGGGTGGTCCGGACGCGGAGGCCGAGGCCGAGGCCGCCGAGCCCAGCCCGTCCGTGCAGCTCAGCCGGTCCGGCGTCCGAGGACGGAACCCTGCCGCTGGTGCGGGGAGAGCCCAAGGGCGCCCTCGATCGCCGGGCGGGCTTGATGTGGCCGGGCGGGCTCGGGTTGGCCGACCCGGCTCTGCTCGGCCGACCCGGCTGGAGGTTCCCGCACACTTGACACCGTACGAAACCCGTACGAATCCTGAAACGAAAGGCACACCCCCATGAGCAGCACCGATGCGCCGCGCGGCCCCGTCGACTCCTCCCGCGTCCCGCGGTACGCCGGGCCCGCGACGTTCGCCCGGCTGCCCCGGCTCGACGAGGTCGGCCGTGCCGACGTCGCCGTGGTCGGCGTGCCCTTCGACTCCGGTGTCTCCTACCGCCCCGGCGCCCGCTTCGGCGGCAACGCCATCCGTGAGGCCTCCCGGCTGCTGCGCCCGTACAACCCCGCCCAGGACGCCTCCCCCTTCGCCCTCGCCCAGGTCGCCGACGCCGGCGACATCGCGGCGAACCCGTTCAACATCAACGAGGCCGTCGAGACCATCGAGGGCGCGGCCGACGACCTGCTGGGCACCGGCGCACGCCTGATGACCCTCGGCGGCGACCACACCATCGCCCTGCCCCTCCTGCGCTCCGTCGCCAAGAAGCACGGGCCCGTCGCCCTGCTCCACTTCGACGCGCACCTGGACACCTGGGACACCTACTTCGGCGCCGAGTACACCCACGGCACCCCGTTCCGCCGGGCCGTCGAGGAGGGCATCCTCGACACCTCCGCCCTCTCCCACGTCGGCACGCGCGGCCCGCTGTACGGCAAGCAGGACCTGACCGACGACGAGAAGATGGGCTTCGGCATCGTCACCTCCGCCGACGTCATGCGGCGCGGCGTCGACGAGATCGCCGACCAGCTGCGCCGGCGCATCGGCGACCGGCCGCTCTACATCTCCATCGACATCGACGTGCTCGACCCCGCGCACGCCCCTGGCACCGGCACCCCCGAGGCAGGCGGCCTCACCTCCCGCGAGCTGCTGGAGATCCTGCGCGGGCTCGCCTCCTGCCACCTGGTCTCCGCCGACCTGGTCGAGGTCGCCCCCGCGTACGACCACGCCGAGATCACCTCGGTGGCCGCCTCGCACGCCGCGTACGAGCTGACGACGATCATGTCCCGCCAGATCGCGGCGGAGAAGGAGACGAAGAAGGCCGCAGCCAAGTGAGCCACGACCACGACGACCGGCCGCGGCTCACCGCCGCCCAGGCCGCCGCCGTGCTGGATCCGCCGGCCGGCCGCAACGGCGGCGACCTCGTCGTCGAGTCCCTCCAAGGGCTCGGCGCGACCACCGTCTTCGGGCTGCCCGGCCAGCACGCGCTCGGCATGTTCGACGCGCTGCGCCGCTCCTCCCTCCGTTACGTCGGACTCCGCGTCGAGAACAACGCGGGCTTCGCCGCCGACGCGTACGGCCGGATCACCGGTGAGGCAGCCCCGCTCCTGCTCTCGACCGGGCCCGGCGCGCTCACCTCGCTCGCCGCGCTCCAGGAGGCCGCGGCCGCCTCCGCGCCCGTCCTCGCGATCTCCAGCCAGATCCCCACGGCCGGACTCGGCGGCGGGCGGCACGGATATCTCCACGAGCTGCGCGACCAGCAGGCCTCCGTCCGCGACATCGTGAAGTCCGTCCACACCGTGCGGTCCGCCTCGCAGATCCCCTCCGCGATCGCCGCCGCCTGGGAGTCCGCGCTGACCGCGCCGCACGGGCCGGTCTGGGTGGAGATCCCGCAGGACGTGCTGCTGGCAGAGACCACGCTGCCGGTCGTCAGCGCCATGGACGCCACCCCGCGCGAGCTCCACCCGCGTCCCGAGCTGACGATCGCCGCCGCCCACCTGCTGTCGAACGCCGAGCGGCCCGTGATCATCGCGGGCGGTGGCGTCGTCCGCTCCGACGCCTCCGGCAAGCTCCTCGCGCTGGCCGAGAGGATCGACGCGCCGGTCGTCACCACCTTCGGCGGCAAGGGCGCCTTCCCCTGGGAGCACCCGCTGTCGCTGCGCTCCTGGCTGGAGGACCGGCACACCACCGACTTCCTGGAGGACGCCGACGTCCTCCTCGTCGTCGGTTCGGGCCTCGGCGAACTCTCCTCGAACTACCACACCTTCCGCCCGCGCGGCCGGGTGATCCAGATCGAGGCGGACGCCGGGAAGCTGGAGTCCAACCACCCCGCCCTCGGCATCCACTCCGACGCCCGCGAGGCCCTGTCCGACCTCCTGGAGGCCGTCGAACGGCGCGAGGACGCGGGAGCCGCCGAGCGCGTGGTGACGGTGCTGGAGAAGGTACGGGCCCGGATCGACGCCCAGGACCTCACCCTGGAGCAGCAGGTCCTCGCCGCCGTCCGCGAGGCGCTGCCCGACACCGCGCCCAGCTTCTGGGACATGACGATCCTGGCGTACTGGGCCTGGTCCGCCTTCGACGCCCGCCGCCCCAACACCATGCACTCCGCCCAGGGCGCGGGCGGCCTCGGCTACGGCTTCCCGGCGGCCATCGGCGCCGCCGCCGCCGACCCGACGAAGCCCGTGCTCGCGGTCTCCGGCGACGGCGGCGCGATGTACTCCATCGCGGAGCTGGCCACCGCCCGCCAGTACGACCTGCCGCTGACCTGGCTGATCGTCGACGACGGCGGCTACGGCATCCTGCGCGAGTACATGACGGGAGCCTTCGGCGAGGCCACCGCCACCGAGCTGTCCCGCCCGGACTTCGTCGCCCTCGCCGAGTCCTTCGGCGTCCCCGCGGTCCGTACGACACCGGAGTCCCTCGCCGGGGATCTGAGCAAGGCACTGGCTGCCCCCGGGCCGTCCGTCGTGGTGCTCCCGGCCCTGCTGCGGATGTTCGAGCCGACGCACCTGTGAGCCGCGCGGCCGTCGCTACGGGGCCGTGGTGACGGTCCGTGGCGGCGGGTCATGGCGACAGGGCCGTGGCGGCGGGCCGGGCCGGAGGGCCCCGGCCCGGCCGGGCCCGCTCACAGCTCCGCGAGCGCCTTCTGGATCGCGGCCTCCTGTGCCTGGACGCCCTCCTGGAACCGGGCCCGCTCCGCCGGGTCCCGGATCTCCCCGGGCAGCTCCCGGCGGCGCGGCAGAAGGTCCGGCAGCTGCCGGAAGATCACCGCGGCGGCGGGCCCCTGGTCCCGGTTGGTCGCCCCGGCCAGATACCGGCCCGCCTGCCACAGGTGCACGGTGAGGTGCTTGCGCGGCTCGGTGGACAGCTGCCGCCGCGTCCCGGGCTTCCCCAAGGAGTGGTGCGTGCCCACGCTGAGGCGCTCCAGAGCGGCGAGCGCCGCGTAGAGCTGTCCGCAGCGGTAGGCCTCGGTGAGCCGGTCGTTCGCCATGGTTCCTGCCCCTTCGAGATGCCCTCCGGCCCTGGGCCGGAGGTTCCGCCGCGGATTACTACCCGCCCGGCCGGGGCCCCGAACCGGCCCGGGGACCCCGGTACCGCACCCCTCGGACCATCGGCACCGTTTGCCGCCCCCTTCGTTGCGGCTCGCTGCGGCGGGATGAAATCCGCAGCCCCGGGCGTTGGTGCCTTCCGGTAGACCAGGTGGAACAGCTGGATCAGCTGGATCACGGGCGGAACATCCGGAGCAGCGGACAGACCGGCGGACGGGCCGGAACGGGAGGCAAAGCGTGACGGGCGCAGAGCAACAGGGATGGGGCCGGCGGCTGACCGGGTACGCGTGGCGGTACCGGCGCAACGTCGTGCTCGCTCTCGGCTCGTCGCTCGCCGGGATGGCCGTCATGGCCCTCGTACCGCTCATCACCAAGGTGATCATCGACGACGTGGTCACCGACCACACCCGCTCCCTCGCGGTCTGGACCGGGCTGTTCATCGGCGCGGCCGTCCTCGTCTACATAGCGACCTACATCCGCCGCTACTACGGCGGCCGGCTCGCCCTGGACGTCCAGCACGACCTGCGTACGGACATGTACGCGACCATCACCCGGCTCGACGGGAAGCGTCAGGACGAGCTGTCCACCGGGCAGGTCGTCGGCCGGGCCACCAGCGACCTCCAGCTGATCCAGGGGCTGCTGTTCATGCTCCCGATGACCATCGGGAACGTACTGCTCTTCCTCATCTCGCTGGTGATCATGGCGTGGCTCTCGCTGCCCCTGACCCTCGTCGCCCTCGCCGTCGCCCCCGCCCTCTGGTTCATCGCCCGCCGCTCCCGCACCCGCCTCTTCCCCGCCACCTGGTACGCCCAGAGTCAGGCCGCCGCCGTCGCCGGAGTCGTCGACGGGGCCGTCTCCGGTGTCCGGGTCGTCAAGGGGTTCGGCCAGGAGGACCAGGAGACCGGCAAGCTCCGCGAGGTCGGGCGCCGGCTGTTCGCCGGGCGGCTGCGCACCATCCGGCTGAACTCCCGCTACACCCCCGCCCTCCAGGCCGTGCCCGCCCTCGGCCAGGTCGCCATGCTCGCCCTCGGCGGCTGGCTGGCCACCCGGGGCGAGATCACCCTCGGCACGTTCGTCGCCTTCTCCACCTACCTCGCCCAGCTCGTCGGCCCGGTCCGGATGCTCGCCATGGTCCTCACCGTCGGCCAGCAGGCCCGCGCCGGTGTGGAACGCGTCCTGGAGCTCATCGACACCGAGCCCTCCATGCGGGACGGCACCAAGGAACTGCCCGCCGACGCCCCGGCGGGCATCGAGTTCGACGACGTCCGCTTCGGCTACGACGACGAGCGGCCGGTCCTGGACGGCTTCTCGCTCACCGTCGAACCCGGCGAGACCGTCGCCGTCGTCGGCGCGTCCGGCAGCGGCAAGTCCACCGTCTCGCTCCTGCTGCCCCGCTTCTACGACGTGTCCCACGGGGCCGTCCTCATCGGCGGCCACGACGTCCGCGAGCTCACCCAGGCGTCCCTGCGCTCCGCCATCGGGCTCGTCCCCGAGGACAGCTTCCTGTTCTCCGACACCGTCCGCGCCAACATCGCCTACGGCTTCCCCGACGCCACCCAGGAGCAGATCGAACAGGCCGCCCGCGCCGCCCAGGCCGACCGGTTCATCGCCGACCTGCCGAAGGGGTACGACACCACCGTCGGCGAGCACGGGCTCACCCTCTCCGGCGGCCAGCGCCAGCGCGTCGCCCTCGCCCGCGCCATCCTCACCGACCCCCGGCTCCTCCTCCTCGACGACGCGACCTCCGCCGTCGACGCCCGCGTCGAGCACGAGATCCACGAGGCCCTCAAGCAGGTGATGGCGGGCCGCACGACGCTGCTCATCGCCCACCGCCGCTCCACCCTCCAGCTCGCCGACCGCATCGCCGTCCTGGACGGCGGGAAGCTCGCCGCGATCGGCACCCACGAGGAGCTGGAGCGCACCTCCGCGCTCTACCGCCGCCTGCTCACCGACCCCGACGAGCTCGGCGGCACCTCGCCCGGCCACCGGCCGTCGCGCACCGGCACGGACCCGGAGGACGACGACCGCGCCCTCCAGGAGGAGCTGGACGCCGAGTTCGACGCGGAGCGCGGCATCACCCCCGCACTGTGGGTCCGCGAGGAGGAGGAGCGTGACACCACCGTCGCCGGCATGCCCGCGACACCCGAACTGCTCGCGCAGGTCGAGGCGCTGCCGCCCGCCACGGACACCCCGCAGGTCGACGAGGCCGCCGCCGTGCGGGCGGAGGAGTCCTACGGGCTGCGCCGGCTGCTGCGCGGCTTCGGCGCGGTCCTCCTGATCAGCCTCGGGCTCGTCGCCGTGGACGCGGGCATGGGCCTGCTGCTGCCGGTCCTGATCCGGCACGGCATCGACGAGGGCGTCACCCAGCTCTCGACCGGCGCGGTGTGGGCGGCCTCGGCGATCGCGCTCGTCGTCGTGCTCGTCCAGTGGGTGGCCCAGACCGGCGAGATCCGGATGACCGGCCGGACCGGCGAGCGGGTGCTCTACTCGCTCCGCCTGAAGATCTTCGCCCAGCTCCAGCGCCTCGGCCTCGACTACTACGAGCGCGAGCTGACCGGCCGGATCATGACCCGGATGACGACGGACGTGGACGCGCTCTCCACGTTCCTCCAGACCGGTCTCGTCACCGCGTTCGTCTCCGTGGTCACCTTCTTCGGCATCATGGTCGCGCTGCTCGTCCTGGACGTCCAGCTCGCCCTGGTCGTCTTCGCCACCCTGCCCGTGCTGATCATCGGCACCGTCTTCTTCCGGCGCAGCAGCGTCAAGGCGTACGAACTGGCCCGGAACCGCATCAGCGTCGTCAACGCCGACCTCCAGGAGTCCGTCTCCGGTCTCCGTATCGTCCAGGCCTTCGGCCGCGAGCAGGACGGGGCCGCCCGCTTCGCGGAGCGCAGCGACCACTACCGCCAGGCCCGGGTGCGCGGCCAGTGGCTGATCTCCGTCTACTTCCCGTTCGTCCAGCTGCTGGCCTCCGTCGCCGCGGCCGCCGTCATGATCGTCGGCGCGGGCCGGATCGACAACGGCACGCTGACCACCGGAGCCCTGGTCGCCTACCTCCTCTACATCGAGCTGTTCTTCGCCCCCGTCCAGCAGCTCTCCCAGGTCTTCGACGGCTACCAGCAGGCCACCGTCTCCCTGGGCCGCATCCAGGAGCTGCTGCGCGAGCCCACCTCGACCGTCGACCCGGACGAGCCGCTCGACGTGCTCTCGCTGCGCGGCGAGATCGCGTTCGAGGACGTCTCCTTCGCGTACGGCACCGACGAGGAGGCCCTCACCGGCGTCGACCTGCGCATCCCGGCCGGCCAGACGGTGGCGTTCGTCGGGGAGACGGGGGCCGGGAAGTCGACCCTGGTCAAGCTCGTCGCCCGGTACTACGACCCCACGAGCGGCCGGGTCACCGCCGACGGCACCGATCTGCGCCGTCTCGACATGGCCGCCTACCGGCACCGCCTCGGCGTCGTCCCGCAGGAGGCGTACCTCTTCGCCGGCACGGTCCGCGACGCCATCGCCTACGGGCTGCCCGACGCCACCGACGCCCGGGTGGAGGCCGCGGCCCGCGCGGTCGGCGCGCACGAGATGATCGCCACGCTGGAGGACGGCTACCTCCACGAGGTCGCCGAGCGCGGCCGCAACCTCTCCGCCGGACAGCGCCAGCTCATCGCACTGGCCCGCGCCGAACTCGTCGACCCGGACGTCCTGCTCCTGGACGAGGCCACCGCCGCCCTGGACCTCGCCACCGAGGCACTGGTCAACCAGGCCACCGACCGGCTCACCGGCCGCCGCACCACGCTGGTGGTGGCCCACCGGCTGACCACCGCCGCCCGCGCCGACCGTGTCGTGGTCATGGACCACGGGCGCGTCGTCGAGGACGGCACGCACGACGAGCTGCTCGCCCGGGGCGGGCGGTACGCCCGGCTGTGGCGCACCTTCATCGGCGAGGGCATAGGGGAGGACGAGCCCGCGGGCGTCTGAGAGCCCGTCGGGTGGCCTTCGACCGGAAAGCGGACGCGGCCCGGTGCGTGCGGTTCCAAAGCGCCGAGACGTCCTCGTGGCGGAGCTGCCAGGGCGTTCCGGCAACGCCGGATGCCGGGGCGTGGCCGCCCGGTCAGAGGTCACCCGACAGGCTCTGAGCCGGCCGTGCAACCTCCCGCGGGTCTGCTGCGTCGTACCCAAGGACGCGTAGGTGCGTACAGACGTCAGGTGGGGGCGAATGTGTTCGACGGAACGGTGAGGCCGACGGGACCGACGGTCGCGAGGAAGCGGCAGCTGCTGGTCCGCCTCCTCGTCCTGCCCCTGCTGGCCGGACTCGTCCCCCTGCTCGGCGCCCCCGGCACCGCGCAGGCCGCCTCCGCCTGCACCGGCCGCCCGGCGAAGACGGTCGGGTTCTCCACGGGGGAGCTGCGCGTCTACAAGAGCCGCGCCCACGTCTGTGCCGTCACCGTCGCGAAGAAGCCCGGCAAACGGCGGACGATGAGCGTCACGCTCCAGCCGCGCGGCGGACGCACCGTCTCCGACAAGGGCTCGTACACGAAGATGGCCGGGCCGGTCACGGTCAACGCGCTGAACCGCTGCGTCCGGGCCACCGGTGCGATCGGCAGGAAGTCCGTCTCCACCGGATGGATCCTCTGCTGATGTCGCCCGGATACTCCCCTGATTCCCCAGGCGTTCCCCGGGCGTTTCCCTGACCTTCCCTGCTGACACGGACAACCGGGTCTGGCGCGGCGTGTGTTGCCCCGATAAGTTCACGGCGACTGTTGTGAATCAAGGGGAGGGTGCATGCGCAAGGCGCTCACAGGGGTTCTCTCGCTCGCCGTGCTCATAGGCACGGTCGGAGCCACGGGGGCCTCGGCCGGTGCGGCCACCGCCGCGGAGCCGGCCGCGAAGCGGAGCAGCGGCGTTGCCGGAGGCGGCGAAGCGAGCAACGAGGACATCAAGGACCGCATCCTGGCCATCCCGGGGATGAGTCTGATCGAGGAGAAGCCTTACGCGGGCTACCGCTACTTCGTCCTCAGCTACACCCAGCCGGTCGACCACCGGCGCCCGTCCAAGGGCACGTTCCAGCAGCGCCTGACCCTGCTGCACAAGGACGTGAGCCGCCCGACGGTCTTCTTCACCAGCGGCTACAACGTCTCCACCAACCCCAGCCGCAGCGAGCCGACGCAGATCATCGACGGCAACCAGGTCTCGCTGGAGTACCGCTACTTCACCCCGTCCCGTCCGGCCCCGGCCGACTGGTCCAAGCTGGACATCTGGCAGGCCGCCAGCGACCAGCACCGGGTGTTCACGGCACTGAAGAAGATCTACGACAAGAAGTGGCTGGCCACCGGCGGGTCCAAGGGCGGCATGACCGCCACGTACTTCGAGCGCTTCTACCCGAAGGACATGGACGGCGTCGTCGCCTACGTCGCGCCCAACGACGTCGTGAACAACGAGGACTCGGCGTACGACCGGTTCTTCCGCGACGTCGGCACGAAGGAGTGCCGCGACAAGCTGGCCGGCGTGCAGCGCGAGGCGCTGATCCGCCGGGCCCCGCTCCAGAAGAAGTACAAGGAGCAGGCCGCCGCCAACGGCTGGACCTTCAACACCGTCGGCTCCCTCGACCGCGCCTACGAGGCCACGGTCATGGACTACGCGTGGGCGTTCTGGCAGTACAGCCTGGTCGCCGACTGCGCGGACCTCCCGGCCGACGCCAAGAAGGCCACCGACGACGACATCTGGAACTCCGTCGACTCCATCTCCGGCTTCTCCTTCTACGTGGACCAGGGCCTGGAGCCGTACACCCCGTACTACTACCAGGCGGGCACCCAGCTCGGTTCGCCGGACATCAGGCAGCCCTGGCTCGGCAACCTGAGCCGCTACGGCTACCAGCCCCCGCGCAACTTCGTGCCCCGTTCCATCCCGATGACGTTCGACCGGGGCGCGATGCGGGACATCGACCGCTGGGTCAGGAACAACGCCCGGCGGATGATGTACGTCAACGGCGAGAACGACCCCTGGAGCGCGGAGCCGTTCCGCCTCGGGCGCGGCGCGAAGGACAGCGCCGTCTACACCGTCCCCGGCGGCAACCACGGCGCGAAGGTATCCGGACTCGTCGAGGACGAGAAGGCGAAGGCCACCGCCGCGATCCTGCGCTGGGCGGGCGTCGCTCCGGCGGCCGTCGAGGCGGACCCGTCGAAGGCGAGGCCGCTGGCGAAGTTCGACACCAGGCTGGACAAGCGCAACGGCGAGATCGAGCGCGACGAGGCCACGCTGCGCCGGTAGCCCTCACGCCGCCGCCCCGGCCGCACGTACGTGGGCTGCGCCCGCGGGTCACCTTCCCGGTGTCCGGCGGGCGCAGCCCACCGGCCTGTCCCCGCCCAGGGCGACGAACAGGTCCGTGGCGCCGGGGCACTGCGCCCGCCGCTGCACCGCCGATTCCACCCGGTAGCGAGGCGCGCGTCCGCCCACGTCCTCGCAGGCGGTCTCCGTGACCTCGCCCGCACGGGAGCCCGTGACACAGTCCCCGACCACGGTCAGCGGGCCGCCGCCCCGCCCCGGGTCGCCCGGATGCGGTGGCTCCAGATTCCGCATGCAGGCGTAGCCGGTGGTGAGCCGGGAACGGGCCCCGGTGCCCGTCTCGGAGACATGCAGGACGAAGTCGGTGGGGTCAGGACAGGGCGGGCCCGACGACGGGGTGCCGAGGTGCCGGGCGAGGACGGTGGCCGCGGCCTTCTCGCTGCGGCAGAACACCTCCCGGATCTCCGGGCCCCGCGAACTGCAGTCGCCGGGCCCGAGGAACACCACCCCGTACGGGGACGGGCCGGGCGATCCGGGGGCGGGCCCCCGGTCGTCGGTGACCGTCCCGTCCGAAACCTGGCAGGCCGTCAGCAGAAGCGCGGCCGTCGCTACGGTCACGGCCAGTGCCGCGATCCGGACCGGTGGCGCGATCCGGTCCGCGACCTGGACCGGCAGTGGGGCCGGCCGTCGACGCCGGGCCCCCGGGGAAGCGTGCTCGTCCATGAAAACCCCCGATGCGTCCGTAAAGACGTACACCCGGCGCGGCCCGCGGGAGCGGGGCCACGCCGGGTGCGCGGGGTGCTTTGCGTCTGCGGCCGGATGCCGGGTTCATCCGGCCGCCGTAGGGCTAGTACGACAGCCCGTGACCCACCGGGTACAGCACCTGCTTCGGGTCGTCCGCGCGCTGCACCGGAACCGGGAGGGTGCCCTCCGGGTCGGCGCGGCCCGCGATCACCCGGGCGGCGGCGCGCAGTTCGACGTCCGTCCAGGAGTACGCGGCGAGGCTCGCCGCGACTCCGGTGCCGGTGAGGTGGGCGATGTCGTACGGGTTGCGGATCGCGACGGTGACCACCGGGACGCCGGTCGCCACGAGGGCCGTGACGAGCGTGCGCTGCGAACTGCTCGCCGTGACGTTGTACGTCGCCACGACCACCACGTCCCTGCCCTCGGCGGCGGCGACCGCTTCGTCGATCTTCGCCTGGCCCGGAGCCGTACCGGTCGACAACGCCCTTGCGGTGAAGCCCAGTTCACCGAAGGCGTGCGCCAGGGTGCTGGTCGGCGGGCCCGTCGTCCCGGAGGGGGACGCCGGATCGGCGCCCACCACCAGCAGGTTGCGGTGGGTGCGGCGGGAGAGCGGCAGCAGCGTGCCGGGGTCGGCGAGCAGGGTCGTCGTGCGCTCGGCGATCCTGTCGGCGGCGGCCCGGTGGGCACGGCTGCCGACGGTGCGCTCGACGCCCCGGTGGCTGACGAACGGGTCCTGGAACAGGCCCAGTCGGCGCTTCAGCCGCAGGATCCTCAGGATCGACTGCTCGATCCGCGCCTCGCTGATCTCACCGCCGCGCACCGCCTTCAGCACGGCGTTCCAGGCAACGGAGAGGTTCGGCGGGTTCAGCAGTTGGTCCACGCCCGCCAGCAGCGCGAGGACCGGCACGCGGTCGTCGCCGTACTTCGTGCGCACCCCCTCCATGCCGAGCGAGTCGGTGACCACCACCCCGTCGTAGCCCAGTTCCTCGCGGAGGATGCCGGTGAGGATGGGCCGGGAGAGCGTGGCCGGGTCCTCGGACGGGTCGAGTGCGGGGACCACGATGTGCGCGGTCATGATCGAGTCGATACGGGTCCGGATCGCGGCGCGGAAGGGCGGGGCGTCCAGCTCCTCCCACTGCGCGCGGGTGTGGTTGATGACGGGCAGCCCGGTGTGGCTGTCGGTATTCGTGTCGCCGTGACCGGGGAAGTGCTTGGCGGTCGAGGCGATGCCCGCGCCCTGATAGCCCTTCACCTGCTCGGCGACCAGGCCGGCCACCGCGTCGGGGTCGGAGCCGAAGGACCGTACGCCGATGACCGGGTTGGCCGGGTTGACGTTGACGTCGGCGTCCGGCGCGTAGTTCTGGTTGATGCCGAGGGCGGCCAGTTCGGCGCCCGCGATCCGGGCGGCCCGCCGGGTGTCGGAGCGCGAGCCGCCCGCGCCCAGGGCCATCGCGCCCGGCAGCAGCGTGGCGGGTTCGCCGACCCGGCAGACGATGCCGTGTTCCTGGTCGGTGGAGACGAGGAGCGGCACCCGGGAGCGCCCGGCGAGCGCGGCGCGCTGGAGGCCGTTGGAGAGGTCGGCGATCTGGTGCGGGTCCCGGGTGTTGTGCGCCCAGGTGAAGTAGATGATGCCGCCGACGTGGTACGTGGAGATCAGCTCGGCGGCCGTACGGACCCCGATCTCGGCGAGGTTGGCGTCGATGTCGGCCTGGTCGGGTTCGGTGGCCGAGTGCCCGTAGACCCGCATCACGAAGAGCTGGCCGACCTTCTCCTCCAGGCTCATCCCGGCGATGATCCGGCGCAGCCGGTGGTCGGTGTAGGCGTCCGAGGAGTGCGTGGACGCTGCGGAGGGGGTGGCGAGGGCGCCGGTGGCCGCCGCTGCCGTGGCGGCGGCGGTGGCGGCGAGGAGGGTGCGTCTTGAGGTGCGGTGGGGCACGTGAGCTCCTTCCCGGGGTGAAAGAAACTTCCAAGGAAGTACGCTTATAGGGAAAGTAACTTCCGGTCAAGGGTCCGGGCCGCCCCCGGCGCGAACCGCACGCGAACGGGCCCGCACGCGAACGGACCCCGACACGTGGACCCGGACGCGTGGACCCGGACGCGTGGACCCGGACGCGTGGACCCGGACGCGTGGAGCCCTCCCTCGCGTCGCCCCGCGCTACTGCTTCGGCGCTCCGAGCCGCAGCAGGTGCTCGCGGCCCGCGCCCAGGAGGCCCGGCAGCTCCGCCGCCTCCGGGTGCCAGCGCTTCTCGTACTCCCAGCACACCCACGTGTCCGGATCCAGACCGTCCAGGCACTCCGCCAGCGGAAGCACCCCGGAGCCCGGCGTCAGCGGGGTCAGGTCGTCCGCCGACGCCACGTCCTTCACCTGGACGTATCCCAGATGCGGGGCCAGCACCGCATGGCTGGCGGCCGGCTCCTCACCGGCGAGCCAGGTGTGCAGCACGTCCCAGATCGCGCCGATCCGGGGGTGCCCGACCGTGGCGACGACCCGGGCCGCGTCGAGGCCCGCGCGGTGCGAGTCATGGGTCTCCAGCAGGATGCTCACGCCCATGTCGGCGGCGGCCGGGGCGGCGGACCCGAGCCGCCGGGCGGCCGTCGCGTCGGCCTCCGCCTGCTCCTGGTCGCCGCCGCCGGGGAACACCCGGACGTAGGGCGCGCCCAGATCGCGGGCGAGCTTCACCAGCTCGGCCAGTTCCGCCAGGACCGGTTCGTCGTCGCCCTCGGCGGCCGCCTTCACATACCCGGCGAGAGCCAGGATCTCCACCCCGCCGTCCTTGAACGCCTCGACCACATCGGCCCGTTCCAACGACGAGAGCCCCAGGTGCACCGGCTCCTCGGGGTGGACGCGCAGCTCCACCCCCCGGTAGCCGTTGTCGGCGGCGAGCCGGACGACCTCGGCGACCGGCGTCCCCGGAACCCCGAGGGTGGAGAAAGCGAGCTTCATCGTGCGTTTCCTTCCCTTGTGCCGACGACCTGTGCCGACGCCCCGCTCCTGCCCGCCGGGCCGGTGGCTACTCCCTCACGGGCGACGGGTGCGGGGCGACGGGCGACGGGTGCGGGCGCCGGCCTCCTCAGCCGGCGCCCCGCAGCAGCCGCTCCAGGCTACCCAGCAGCTTCAGCGCGTCCTCGCGCCGCGCACCCCCCAGCCCGCCGCCGCCGAACACGTCGCCGTGCTCGGCCTCCCGCACCCGCTCCGGGGTGATCACCCGCAGGGCGGCGGCGGCCTGCCGGGCGAACATCGCGAGCAGATCCAGCTCCCGGACGCCCGACCGGGCCTGCGGGGAGGGGTCCAGCACCTCCAGTACGCCGAGGATCCGGGCATCGCTGATGAGCGGGGCCGCCATCAGGGCGTTCGGCACATACGCGGTCGACTCCGCCAGCGAACGGTCGAAGGACGGATCGGCGCTCAGGTCGTCCACCACCATCGGCTCGCCGGAGGTCGCCACCCACCCGGCGATCCCGCGCCCGGCCGGGAACCGGCGGCCAACGAGGAACTCCTCGCCCTGCCCGGACACGGCCTGGAAGACCAGCTCGTCCGCCTCCTCGTCGAGCAGGAAGACCGAACTGGCCTCGGCCCCGAAGATGGCGCGGGCCACGTCGACGACCGACTGGAGCAGCTCGCCGCGCGGCGCGTCCGCGGCGGAGAGGGCGGGGGTGGTGGAGGAGAGGGAAGGCGCGGAATCAGTTCTCGGAGTCATCACGGGTATCTCCTGCCGCAGTGGAAGGACGCGGCGCGTGACGCACGTTGGCCGCGGACAGATAGAGGGCGTTCTTGAGCTGGAAGGCCGTCATCCGCGGATGCGCGGACAGGACGCGGGCGCAGAGCCCGGCGACGTACGGCGTGGCGAAGCTGTTCCCCGTGGTGCGGATCGTCCGGCCGCCCAGCCACGGCACGGTGACGTTCTGGCCCGGCCCGAAGAACTCCACCGGGGGATCCGGGTTGTACAGATGCAGTTCGGGGTCGTCCTCCTGGTGGCTGCCCACCGAGATCACCGACGCGAACCGCCAGGGGAAGCTCTCCACCGGGGTGTTGTGGGCCGAGGCGACGATCACCGTACGCGCGAAGTAGGCACTGTCGGCCAGGCTGTGCAGCTCCTGCGCGAACCGGGTGCGGGTCGTCGACAGGCTGAGGTTGACCACGTCGAAGCCCTGCTCCACCGCCCAGCGCAGCCCGGCCATCAGGACGTCGCCGGTGCCGGAGAACCGCTCCCCGAGCACCCGTACGCTGTGGATCTCGCAGTCCGGGGCGGTCCGGCGGACGATGCCCGCGCACGCGGTACCGTGCCCGCAGGTGTCCCCGGTGGTCGTCGGCTCGACCGTGATCTCCCCGCTCTCCCCGTCCTTGACGACCACCCAGGAACCGGCCAGCGGGCCGACCAGCGGATGGTCCCGTTCCACACCCGAATCCACCACGCACACGCGTACGCCGCGCCCCGTGGCGGGCCCGGCGGGGCGGCCGAGCGGTGGTCCGGCGTCCGCCAGCACCGGCACGTCCTGCGGGCCGCGTCCGCGCAGACTCCAGGTCAGCCCCTGCCCCGGCCCCGTACGCGTCCCTCCCGGCCCCGTACGCGTCCCTCCCGGCCCCGTCCGTGTCCGTCCCGAATCGGTGGTCGTCATCGGCTCAGCCCCTCTCCCTCGTCGTGGCCATGGACCGGGGCGGGTGCGCCAGGAACCCGGAGACCCGGCGCACCCCCGGCAGATGCCCCTTGCCCGTGAAGTGCGCCCCGGCCGACCGGGCCGAGGCCCCGGCCTCCGGCCACCGGCCCAGGGCGGCGAGCGTGTGCGCCCGGTCCAGCTCGGCCGTCGCCCGCACCAGCGGGGAATCGGTGAGCAGCGAGGCCCGGACCGCCCGGTCCGCGTGCCCGGCCGCCTCGTCGGGGTGCTCCCGCGCCGCCAGCCGGGCCCGCAGCCCCGCCAGGTCCACCGCGTCCGCCCGGCTCAGCCCCGAGGCGTCGCCGACGCCCGCCAGCCGGGCGGCCGCCCGGTCCTCGTGGCCCTCGTCCAGCTCCAGGCGGGCCGCGTCCAGCGCCACCGCCGTCCGCATCCCGGCCGCCCCGGTGCGCCGGGCCGCCGCGTCCGCCCGGCCGAGCAGCTCCAGCGCGGCGGCACTCCGGCCGAGCAGCGCCTCCACCGTCGCCCGGAACACCGGCAGGAAGACCTCCGCCTCGGCGAACCCCAGCTTCCCGGCCAGCCGCTCCGCCTCGGCCAGGCAGCGGTGCGCCTCCTCGGGCCGGCCCTGGAGCGCGTACAGCACCGCCAGCGGGCAGTTGAGGGTGACCCGGACCGTGGGCCGGCCCGCACCGTGCGCCGCCAGCAGCGTCCGGCAGCGGATCGCCGCGGCGGGCACCGGAACCGGCCCGCGCCACAGGGAGACGCCGATCGCGCCGAGCGCCCCGGCACGTTCCGGCTCCGCGCCGGCCAGCACGGCGTGCTCCAGGGCCCGCGCCTGGTCCCGCTCCGCCTCCGCGTGCCGGCCGGACCGCTGGAACTGCTGGGCGATCCGCAGATGTGCCCGCGCCCGGCCGGTCGAGTCCCCGGCCGCCTCGAACACCGGGAGGACGGTACGGGCCACGGCGGCGGGGCCAGGGCCCGGGCCGCCCGGATCCAGCACGGCGAGCGCGAGGCGGGCATGCGCGGCCTCCACCGGATCGGGCCCCGTGTCCCGTACGTGACGCAGCAGTTCGGCACCCTCGTCGGTGCGGCCCAGCGCCACCCGTACCTCGCCGAGCCGCCGCGTCGCCGCCGGGTCGCCGGGGCGCAGGTCCACCGCCCGTTCCAGCAGACCGTGCGCCCAGTGCAGGTCGGACCGGGCGGCGGCCTGCGCCCCGGCCCGGCCCAGCGCGGCGGCGGCCCGGTCACACAGCCGCCGGGCCCGGTCGTCCAGCAGCCCCAGCTCGGCGCGGTAGCGGTAGGCGCGCTCCAGATGGCCGCCGACCGCACCGTCGCCGCTGCGCAGCACACTGGGCAACTCGGCCGCCCAGACGTGGCGTTCGGCCTTGGCCCGCTTGGAAAGCGAGGCGTACGCGACCTCGTGCACCAGCCCGCTGCTGAACCGGTACGCCGCCTCCTCCCGGCTGCCCGACGGCCCCGACTCCACCAGCCGGCGGCGGCCCAGCACCGCCAACGCCTCCTCGACGCGCCGCCGGTGCTCAGGGTCCGGCCCGGGCGGCCCGGCCGAATCGGTGCGGTGCCCGGTGGCGTGGCCCTCCGCGGCCGCCACCAACAGCTCCAGCCGGGCCAGTTCCGGTGCGGTGAACTCCCGGCCGATGACCGCGGCCAGGTCCACCACCGCGCGCTCGGCCCTGGCCAGCGCCCCGATGCGCGCGCCCAGCAGGGCCTGGAGCGTGGGCGGCAGATCCTCGTCGGAGGCCGGGCCCCCGGGACGGGGAGCGGCCGCCGGGTCCGCCCGGTCGCCGACCAGGAGCTGTTCCAGGTAGAGCGGATTGCCCCCGGCCCGCGCCAGGAGCCGGTCGTCCACCGGGCCCGCAGCGCCGTCCGGGCCGGCGAGACCGGCGGCGAGCCGCACCGCCTCCTCGTACGGCAGGCCGGTGAGCTGGAGATGCCCGGCCCCGGCGGGAGATGCGCAGCCTTCGTCGGACCCGTCGGACCCGTCGGACCCGTCCGACCCGTCGGGTCGGTCCGGCCCGTCCGGTCGCCCGGCGCAGAGCACCAGCACTCCCGCGCACCCCGAGCCGTCCGTCAGCCGGTGCACCGTGCGGACCAGCAGCGGGGCCGCCGCGTGCCAGTCGTCCAGCACCAGGACGACCGGCCGGGCCCGGGCCGCCCGTTCCAGGACCGCGGCCAGGGCCGCGCACATGTCCTCGAAGGGCGCGTTCGGTGTGCCGTCGCGCAGCAGACCCCCGGACAGCAGGGCCATCGCGTCGTCGACCGCCAGCCCGCCGGCCGCGCCCTTCGCGTCGTCCGCCGGACCGGACACGGGACCGGGCCCGGGGCCAGGCGTGGGCACGGTCCCGGCCGCCACCAGCGAACGCACCGCGTCGGCCAGCGGGGCGAGGGTGCCGTGGTCCCCGTAACTGCGGCACCGCCCCGCGCCGTACGCGAGCGCGCCGGACGCCGACGGCCCCGCCAGCCACTCCCGTATCAGCCGGGTCTTGCCGATGCCCGCCTCCCCGGTGACCCGCAGCAGCCCGGCTCCGACGCCGCGCACGGCCTGCTCCAGGGCGGTGTCCAGCGCCTGCCGCTCGGCGTCGCGGCCGACGAAGGGGAGATCGAAGCGGCGCAGCAGCTCGGGGTCGTCCGCGCCCAGCGCGAGCAGTCGGTAGGCGGCCACACTGTCCCGCTTGCCCTTCAGCCGCAGCGGTCCGGTGGGCTCGGCGCGCACCGTCGGACCGGCGGCGAGCAGGGTCCCCGGGCCGATGAGGATCTCGCCCCGGCCGGCGTTCTGCTCCAGCCGGGCGGCGATGTTGACGGTCTCCCCGGAGACCAGGGCCTGCCGGGTGGTCGTGTCCGAACCCGCTACCACCTGACCGGTGTTGACGCCGATCCGGGTGGCCAGCTCGATGCCGAGGGTGGCGTCCAGCTCCTCGTTCAGCCGGGCCAGCGCCCGGCGCATCCCGAGCGCCGCGGCCAGCGCCCGGCGGGCGTCGTCATCACGGACCACCGGCACGCCGAACACCGCCATCACCGCGTCCCCGATGAACTTCTCCGGAGTGCCGCCACGCGCCACGATCTCCGCGCTCATCGCCTCGAAGTACCGCAGGGTCACCGTGCGCAGCGTCTCCGGATCCAGCACGCCGGACAGTGCGGTGGACCCGACGAGATCGCAGAACAGCACGGTCACCGGCTTGCGTTCGTCACCGGGCGGGGCGACGGGGGCGTGTCCGGTCCCGATGGACCCGGAGGTCGCGGCGGTCGCGCACGGTGTCCCGCAGGACGAGCAGAACCGGGCCGTGGGCGGCAGGTCCTGCTGGCACGAGAGGCAGTTCATGACGGGTCCTTCTCTCCGGGATGTCGGGCGGGTACGGGCCCGCTTCCGGCGCTTGTGGCCGGCGCCGGGCCCGTACCGCTGATCGGTCGCCGGTCAGAACAGCGCGCCGCCGGCGATCTCGCCGTGCGCCTGGACCTCGGGACCGACGGCGTCGAGCCTGCTCTTCACGTCGAGCAGCACCGCCAGTTCCGCCGGTGTCAGCTCGTTCAGCACCTCGCGCTGTTCCTCGCTGAGCAGGTCGACGGGGAAGCCCGCCTCGTACAACGCGGCGGGCAGCGGCGGCCGTTCGCCGTTCTCGGGTGGTCCGGTCATGGTGTGACTCCCATCGGTGGGACAGGTCCGGCTCCCCGCAGCGACGGCGCCGGTGCGGAGCGCCCGAGCCGGACGAACAGCCGGGTGAGCGCGTCGAGGGAGTGCAGTGCACCGACCGCCACGGCCGCTTCCTGGTCCCGGCCGAGCGGCAGCCGGTCCAGCAGCGCGTACAGCTCGTCCAGGTGCTCCGTGTCGAGCACCGAGTGCTCCCGTACGGTCCGGAGCGCGGCGGCGGGCAGCCCGGTCAGCCGGGCGATGCGGCCGGTGAGGCCGGGGGCGGGCGCGTAGCCCTCCAGTACGGCGATGTAGCCGAGCAGGGCGACCGGGTGGTGGTGCTCGATCCAGTAGTACTGGGCACCGACGAGCGAGGCGACCAGGGGGGAGGGCAGCGGGCCGAGCGCGTCCTCGGGGGAGCCGCCGGCCGCCCGGAGGTCCTCCAGCAGCCAGGCGTCGTGGCCCTCCTCCTCCCGGATGTGCTCCTCCAGGTACGCGGCGAGAGGCGCCGCGAGCGGGTCGCCCGAGGCGGCCAGGGCGCGGGCGCGGTCGAGGGCCAGACGCATCAGCGGGACGGAGGCGCGGATGACGGCGTGCATGGTGCACAGATACGTCCGGTAGCGCGGCAACAGCCCCTCGGCGCGCCACATATGGTGTGTCGCGCCCCGGAACTCCGGCTCCAGCAGCAGCAGTTTGACCCGCAGACGCGCGGAGGCCCCCGCACACCCGGGCCGCGCAACGTCGGCCGCGCGCGTACCGCCGACCGCGCGCCTGCTGCCGGCCGTCCGTGTGCCGCCGGCCGTCCGCGTGCTCATCGGACGTCCCCCGCGTCGGACTCCGGCAGGGGCGGACCGCCCGCGACGACCAGTGGCGCGTACGCCGCGCAGCCGTGCCGGCGCACGACGCCCTGCGCACCCTCCCGGGAGCCGCGCATCGCGGCCGTCAGGTCCAGCAGCGCCCCGGCGGCCCCGCCCGCCACCGCACGGGCCCCGGCCGCCACCGCCTCGTCGCCCCCCAGCGCGCGGCAGCCGTCGCAGTAGGAGCCCGCCCGGAGGCCGGACCCGTACCGGGCGGCCAGATGCGTGGGCCCGACCGTGCGGAGCATGCGCAGCACCGGGGACTCCAGCGCCCGGCGGCGCACCGTCCCCCAGTCGTCGTCGGCGATGTGGCCGAGGTCCAGATGGGCCGGTACGGGGCGCCGGTCGACGGTGTCCTGGTTGCAGCAGGCCAGCACCCGGCCGTCGAAGGCGACCACCGGCCAGGCGGCCATCGAGCACGGCGCCGCCGCCGCCGGGTCCGGGCCGGTGCGGGCGGGCCGGGCCCAGGCGGCGGCCCGGCCGAACGGCCGCACCTCGTTGACCAGGCACGGGACCCGGCCACCGAACTCCTGCTCCACCGCCCGGGTGAGGTCGGCGAGATACGGGTCGGACGCGCCGGTACCGGTGAGGTGGAGGCTCACCGCCACGCCCTCGTCCCGGATCCGGTGCAGGGCGCGGAAGACGTCGGCGCGCGGGACCTCGCGTTCGTGGTGGACGTCGAGGGAGGCGGAGAAGTGGTCGACCGAGCGGATCGCGCGCAGGATCGCGGGAGGAATCACCGCGCCACGCCGACCGCCACGCCGACCCCTGTTCCGGGCGAAGAACATGCCGCTGAGCAGCGCGGTACGGGACCCGGCGCGCCGCGCCAGCGTGCTCAGCCGCTCGGCGAGCTCGGGCAGCAGCAGCGGTTCCCCGCCGGTGAGCATGACGACGTCAGGCCGGTTCTCCGCGGTGAACGAGCCGACGAACCGCTCCAGCCGGCCGCTGTCCGGTTCCTCCCGGGTGAACAGGTCCGACCCGGTCGAGCAGTGCGCGCAGCGCAGCGGGCAGCGCCGGGTGAGGCCGAGGAGCAGGCCGGCGGCCGGGAAGGGCCGTCGTGCGACGAGTTCGGCGAGTTCCATGCGGGCCGCCTCCTTCGGGGCCGGGGCGCGTCGGGCGCGTACCCAGGCTGTGCCGTACCGGTTCACGGACGGTCCGACGGCGCTTCGGCGGTGGTATGGGCCCAGGTCGGGGCGGCTCCCCGCGCCGCCACCGGGACCTGGGATACCGGCTCCCCTCGCTCCGAACTGGCCCGATACCGGCGCCATACCGCCGCCGAAGCGATCGCCAGGCCCGGCTTCCTAACTTTCTCGGCAACGGCGGGCACCGGCCCGCCGCCGCACCGGACTCCGAGGGGTGTGTGCCCCACGGAACCCGGCTCCCGGATCCGCAGTGACGAGTGGATGGAGATCACCATGTCCGAGAACACCAAGCCCGCCGCCGGCGACGCCGACGAGACCCCCGAGGTCGAGGCGCACTCCGTGCTGGACCTCCAGGAGACGTCCGTCCACAACGACCGCGACATCATCGCGCCCCCCGGCAACTGCATCAGCGTGCTGAGCGTCGTCGAGAACTGACCTGACGTACCGGGCACCCGGCGGCACACCCCACGGGGCCTCGATCGATCCCGCAGTGACGAGTGGATGGAGATCACCATGTCCGAGAACACCAAGCCCGCCGCCGGCGACGCCGACGAGACCCCCGAGGTCGAGGCACACTCCGTCCTGGACCTCCAGGACACGTCCGTCCAGGGCGGCGACCAGACCGACGGCAACTGCATCAGCGTGCTGAGCGTCGTCGAATCGCAGCGCTGACCGCAGCACAGGTCCAGCGCTGCTCGCACCGGGCCGTGCGCCGCGGCGGGACGAGGCCGACGCCTCGCCTCCGCGGCGCCCGGCCGGCTGACAGGCGGTACGGGGGCGGCTCCGCGAACACGGGAGCCGCCCCGCCGCGCTTCGTACATCCCCTGACCGACGATCTCCGGGAGCCCCCCGATGGCCACGTCGCTCCGCTCCAACCGGGATTTCCGGCTGCTCTGGATGAGCGGCCTCTTCGCCGTCCTGGGCAGCCAGATGAGCGCCCTCGCGCTGCCCCTGCTGATCCTCAAGGAGACCGGTTCCGCCGTGCAGGCCGGCGCCGTGGGGACGGTGTCCGTCTGCGCCGTGCTGATCACGATGCTGCCGGGCGGGGTCGTCGCCGACCGGGTCGAACGCCGCCGTCTGATGCGGCTGTGCGACGGGGGGAGCCTGCTCGCGGTCACCGCCCTGACCGTCGCCGTGTGGAACGGCAGTGCCCCCATGGCGCTCGTCCTGCTGGTCGCCACCGCCGGTGCCGTCCTCAACAGCGTCTACGCCCCCGCCGCCTTCGGCCTGCTGCGCGCGGTCGTGCCGCCGGACCAGATGGGCACGGCGACCGCACGCCTCCAGGCGCGCACCTCCACGGTCCGGCTGGTCGGCCCGCTCGTCGGCGGTGCGCTGTTCGGCGTGCACGAAGCCCTGCCGTTCACCGCCCAGTTCCTCGGGCTCCTCCTCTCGACCGTCTGCGTGGCCCTCGTGCGGACCCGCTCGGAGGCCAGGACCAAGGCCGGGTCGGTGTTCAGCCGCCGGGAACTCACCGCCGGGCTCTCCTTCCTGTGGCGACTGCCCTATCTCCGAACGGTGTTGCTGGTCTTCGGCCTCGGTATGAACTTCGCGTTCGGGGCTCTCACCTTCACGGCGCTCGCCGTCTTCTCCGAGGGCGGACGCTCCGGGCTCGGCGGCGGCTTCGTCATCACCTGCGTCTCGGCGGGCGCCCTCGCCGGCGCGCTCCTCGCGCCCCGGCTGGCACCCGACCGCCATGTCCGGTCGCTCATCGTCATCACCTGCTGGAGCTGCGTCTCGACGGCCGCCGCGCTGGCCTGGGTCAGCAGCCCGCTGCTGGCCGGGCTCCTGTGCGCGCTCTGCATGGGCCTGTCGACGGTCGCCAGCATCGGCTTCCTCTCGACCCTGCTGATCGTCACCCCTGAGGACCGGGTCGGCCGGGTGCAGAGCGCGGCCTCCTTCCTGTCCTCGGTCGTCCAGCCGTTCGGGCCGCTCGCGGGCGGTGCCCTGCTGACCGCCCTGGGCGCCAGTACCGCCTTCGGGCTGATCGGGTGCGTGCTGGCCGTTTCGGCGGCGGTGGTGACGCTGGCCCCCTCCGTACGGGCCGGGGCCCTCCCGCCGCCCGGCCGCCCCGCGGAGGAAGCCCGGCCCGCCCACGACACCGCCGGCCGCCCCGGCACACCCTGAGGAGGAACGCCGTGCCCGGCATCCACGAGACCCAGCTGTACTGCCTCGCCGACCGCAGGTACTACGACACCCCGGCCCGGCTCCCCGACCAGGAGACCCGCTACCCGCTCGACGCGGCCGAGCCGCCCCCCGGCTGGCGGCGCGTGGCGGGCGGCCTGTGGACCTCACTGCTGCCCGAGGACGGCGAACCGGCCGAGCAGGGCTGGAAGGTCCATGTTTCCACCGTCCCCGGCGAGGCGGCGCGAACCCTGCGCGACACCGCCCGGATCTGCCTCCGGCACAAGGTGCCGTTCAAGTTCCTCCGCAGCGAGCAGGCGCTCCTGCTGATGTCGGGGAAGTACATGTCCCGGGGCAGCGCGGGGAAGTTCCTCACCCTCTACCCGCCGGACGGGACGGCTCTGACCCGGGTGCTCGACGAGCTGACCGAGGCCCTGGCCGGCCGCCGGGGCCCGTACATCCTGAGCGACCTGCGCATCGGCGACGCCCCCGTCTACGTACGGTACGGAGCCTTCGTCGACCGCTGGTGCCGCGACGCCCGGGGCGAGCGCGTGCCCGCCCTGCGCCACCCTTCCGGTGAACTCGTGCCCGACGAGCGCGGGGTGGTGTTCCGGGTGCCCGCGTGGGTGCGGGTGCCCGAGCTGCTGCGGCCGCATCTCGCCGCCCGCGCGGCCGCCCGCGACGACTCCTTCCCGTACACCGTCACCGATGCCCTCCAGTTCTCCAACGCGGGCGGCATCTACCTCGCCCGGCACCGGGAGACCGGCCACCGGGTGGTGCTGCGCGAAGCCCGCCCGCACTGCGGACTCGACGCCGTGGGCGACGACGCCGTGACCCGGCTGGACCGCGAACACCGGGCCCTGACGGCGCTCGCCGGGCTCGACTGCGTACCGGAGGTGTACGGCGTACGGACCGTGTGGGAGCACCGGTTCCTGGTGACGGAGTACGTGGAGGGCCCCACCCTGCTCGACGAGATCGTCGCCCGCTTCGCACTGGTGCGCGGAGCCCGCACCCCGGACGAACTCGCCCCGTACACCGCGTGGGTGGACCGGGTGACCGGCCAACTGACCGCCGCACTCGCGGAAGTTCACGGCCGCGGTCTGCGCTTCGGCGACCTGCACCCCTCCAACATCATCCTGCGGCCCGACGGGCGCCTCGCCCTCGTCGACTTCGAGTACGCCACCGCGCTCGACGACGACCGCACCCCGCTGGCCGGAGCGCCCGGCCTCCAGGCCCCGCCCGGCACACCCGGCGCGGAGGCCGACGCCTGCGCGCTGTGGGCGACCTGGCTCACCATGCTGATGCCGCTGACGGAGATGGCCGCCCACGACCGGGCGAAGGCGCTCTCGCTGGAGTCCTGGGCCCGGGAGCGCTACGGCCTCGCGCCCGACGCCGGCCCGCCCCGGCCGGCCCTGCTGCGGGCGGCGGAGAGCGCCGCCGGCCGCGAGAGCGAGAGGGAGATCGCGGCGCTCCTCGACGGCCCCGCGCCCGACTGGGCCGGGCTGCGGGCCCGGCTGCTCGCGGGCATCCACGCGGGCGCGACGCCCGAGCGCCGCGACCGGCTCTTCCCCGGCGACCCCCGGTCCTTCGCCACCGGCGGCACGGACCTGGCGCACGGGGCCGCCGGCGTCCTGTACGCCCTCGACCGCGTCGGGGCCCCCGTGCCGGACGCCTGGACCGACTGGCTGGCCGCCGCCGCACGCCGCCGCGACCCCGCCTCGCCCGGCGGGCTGTTCGACGGGCTGCCGGGCACCGCCGTGGCGCTGGCCCTGCTCGGCCGCCGGGACGAGGGGCGCGAGCTGTTCGAGCGGGCCGTCGCCGCCGCCCACCCGTCGCCCTCCGCCGACCTGCTGACCGGCCGCGCGGGCACGGCCCTGGCCGCCCTCCGGCTGGCGACGGCGGGCACGTCCGCCCCGGACCCGGAGCTGGTGGACACCGCCCTGCGCACCGCCTGGGACCTCGACTGCCTGGTGCGGGGCGAAGCGGTGCCGGGCGGCGGACTGTCCGCCCCGCCCTCCGCCGGGCTGCTGCGCGGGCTGAGCGGCGTCGCCCTGCTCCACCTCGAACTGCACGCGCTCACCGGCGAGGAGTGGCTGCTGCGCGCCGCCCGCACCGCCCTGTACCGGGACTCCGGTCACTGCGTGGCGATGCCCGACGGCACGGTCCAGGTCAAGGACGGCCGCCGCCATCTGCTCTACCTCGACCAGGGCAGCGGCGGGTTCGCCCTGGTCGCCGGCGCCTACCTGGCCCGGGAGGAAGCGCCCGCGCTCGCCGCCCTGCTGCCCGGGGTGCACAAGGGCTGCACAGCCGAATTCGTCCGCGAGCCGGGGCTGTTCACCGGACGGGCCGGACTCGTCGCCACCGCACGCCAGTTGGAGCGGGGCCCGGCCGGGCCCGAGGTCCTCGCCTCCGTACGCAACCTGTCCTGGCACCTGGTCGCCGACGGGGGCCGGCTGCTGGTCCCCGGGGCCAGACTGCGGCGCTGCTCCGCCGACCTGGCCACGGGGGCGGCCGGGCTGCTGCTCGCCCTGCACTTCCTGGCCGGGGCGGACGCCGATGCGGCCGTCGTCCCCGGGGACGACGGCCACCGGCCGCACGATCTGCTGAAGCTGCTCACCCTGGGATGAGCGGACCGGCCGTCACGGCCGTGCGAGCCGACGTGCCGGTGTGCGTCGACGCGGTGTGGACGGGTACGCCGGCGTGCGCGGGCGCGACCGGTACGCCGGTGCCGGCCGGTCCGCCGGCACGGTCGGGTGCGACCGGTGCGAGGGACGTGCCCGCGGGTGCGCCCGGTGCGCCGGTGTGCGCCGGACCGGTCGGTACACCGGTCCGCGCGGGCGCCTCCCGCTCGCGGGCGTACAGGCCGAACAGCCGCGGCACCTCGTACAGCGCGGCGTGTGCGGTGACCTCCCCGGCCGGCGAGGTCACCGCACCGGCGCCGATCAGCGACTCGACGGCCCGGATCGCCGCCCGCTCCCCGCAGCCCAGCGCCTCCGTGGCCCGGTCCAGGGTGAAGCCCCCGTCCTCGGCGAGCCCGGCCAGCCGCCCCAGCACCCACCGGTCGCCGTCCACCAGGTCCTGCCAGCCGGACGCGATCCGGTGCCGTACGGAGATGTCCCCGGCGACCAGTTCGTCCAGCGCGGCCGACGGGTCCTCCAGCCGGGCCGCGTACTCCGCCAGCGGCAGATGCCGCAGCACCGCCAGCCGCATCCCGCTCACCTCCACCGCGAGCGGCAGCGACCCGCAGGCCCGGACGATCCGCAACGCCGCCCCCGGGTCCGTCCGCAGCCGCCCGGCACCGATCAGCTTCCCCAGCAGCTCCAGGGCCTCGCCGTCCGCCAGCGCGGGCAGCGCGATCCGGTGCACCGGGGCGAGGCCGGCCAACTGGCACCGGGCGGTGACCAGTACGGAACACTTCCCGGACCGGGGCAGCAGCCCCCGTACGGACGCCTCGTCCGGCACGTCGTCCAGGACGACCAGCGCCCGGTGCCGGTCCAGCCACTCCTGCCAGGCGTCCGCGAGGGCGCCCGACGCCGCGCCCGTGCCCCCGTGCCCGCCGTCCGTCCGCCCGCCCTCCGAAGGGGCGGCGGCGGCCCCCGCCGTCACCCCGCACAGCCGCCCCAGCTCCGCCAGGACCTCCGCCCGGCCACGTGCCGTACCGTCCTCCCGGCGCACCCGGACCTGGACGCGGCCGTCGGGGAAGCGGTCGGCGAGCAGATGCGCCGCCCGGACCGCCAGCGCCGACTTCCCCGCCCCGGCCGGGCCCGAGACGACCACCACGCGCTCCTCGCCGCCGCCCAGCACGTCGAGCAGGCCCCGTAGTTCGTCGCGGCGCCCGGTGAAGGCCCCGGTGGGGGCGGGCAGCGCCACCGCGCTCACCGCCTCCCGGGCGGCGGCGGGCCGCCGGGCCCCGCGCCCCCGGCCGAGCATCGAGCGGTACAACGCGGCCATCGCCGGACTCGGCTCCAGCCCCAGCTCCCGGGCCATCAGCTGCCGGTAGTCGTCGTACACCGCCAGCGCCTCGGCCTGCCGGCCCGACTGGTGCAGGGAGTTCATCCACGCGGCCCGGAGCCGCTCCCGCAGCGGATGGCGCTCCACCAGGTCCCGCAGCCCGTCCACCGCGACCGCCGCCCGGCCGAGCTCGATCTCGGTCTCCGCCCAGTCCTCGTACACCGTCAGACAGCGGGCCTCCAGCCGGTCCGCCTCCTCGGCGACCCCGGCGGAGTCCCGCAGGTCGTTCAGCGGCGGCCCCTCCCACAGGTCCAGCGCCTCGCGCAACAGCCGGGCGGCGGACCGCAGATCGCCCCTCCCGGCCTCCGCCCGCCCCGCACGGGCCAGCGACCCGAAGCGCAGGGTGTCCAGCTCGCCCTCGGCGATCCGCAGGAGATAGCCCCCGCAGCCGTGCACCAGCCGGTCCCGCCCGTCGTCCCCGGCGGGCCCCAGGAGAGCCCGGGCGGCACTGACGTAGACCTGAAGGTTCTTGCGGGCGGTGCGGGGCGGATCGTCCGGCCACACCGCGTCGGTCAACACGTCGACCGGTACGGGGGTGTTGGGGCGGGCCAGCAGGGTGGCGAGGACCAGGCGCTGCTTTCGCGGGCCGAGCGGCAGCTCACGGCCGTCCAGCCGGGCCGTGAGCGGGCCGAGCAGGGAGAAGTACACCGCACCTGCGGAACCGGTACGGGCGGGAGGTCGGGTCATCAGCGGGCCTCCGGGAGCGGGGACGGGCGGCGGACTGGGCCGTACGCACGCCCCGATCCTGCTTCCGCGCCGGCCCCCGCACATCGGGGCCCCGCCCGCATTTTCCGCCCCGGCACCCGACCGAAACCGCCCGGCACCCCCATGTTGCCCGCCCCGGCACCCAGGCTCCCGGGCACCCGGCTGCCCCGCCCCGGCACCCAGACATCCGGCTGCCCGGCCCCGGCTGCCCGGCACCCGCCCCGGCTGCCCGGCACCCGCCCCGGCTGCCCGGCCCGCACCCGACCGCCCCGGTTCCGCGGCCCCGAGCTGCCCGGCCCCGGCTCCCCGGCACCCGACCCGGCTGCCCCGCCCCGGCTCCCCGGCCCGCACCCGACCGCCCCGGTTCCCCGGCCCCGAGCTGCCCGGCCCCGTGTCCTCAGGCCGACTCGACGGCGCACTCGGAGGCGAACTCGCACAGGGCCGCCCGGTCCGCGCGCCCGGTCTTGCTCAGCAGACTGGCCATGTGCTTCTCCACCGTGCGCGGCGAGATGGACAGCCGCCGGGCGATCTGCTGGTTCCCGGGCCGCTCGGGCAGCAGGACGAACACCTCGTACTCGCGCGGGGTCACCCCGCTGGTCCGCAGCGGCGACGGGATCCGGTCCCAGCCGCCCCGGTGCTGGCCCACGCTCGCCCCGGCCTGCCGCAGCGCCGCCCGGCACGCGGAGGCGACCGGCTGCACACCGGCCCCGTAGAAGTACTCCTCGGCGGTCCGCAGCCACGCCACCGGCTCGCCCCACCCGTCCGCGAGAGCCGCGTCCGCGACCAGTCGCAGGCCCAGGTGGCGGGCGACCGGGAAAGGAGCGGAGAGCGCGTCGAAGGACGCCATCAGCCGGGCGGCCCCGTCCGGGTCCTTCTCCCGGCCCAGCAGCACCGCGTCGGCCAGCTCCAGGAACTGCCGGTTCCAGGCGAGGCAGCCCCCGGGAGCCGCCCGTGCCTCCTCCAGCTCCGCCCGGTCCGCCTCGCCCGCCAGGACCCGCAGCAGCGGGCGCAGCCCGTACCGGCCGCTCAGGTAGTAGTAGCTCGGGTGGTCCGACTCCCAGGCCAGCGCCTCGTCCAGACCCGCCGCCGCCCGCTCCCGGTCCTCCTCCAACAGCGCCCCGAACGCCCGGCACAGCCCCGACCGGAGCGGCACCAGCAGCGACTGCTCGCCGCCGGCCCGCCGGAACGCGGCCAGCGCCCGGTCCATGTCCCGCCGCCGCCCCCGGTGCGCGGCCATCGTCGCACCGGTCAGCAGCAGATAGCGATGGGCGGACAGATCGCCCACCCGGGCGCTGGCCTCCGCCGAGCGGTCGATGATCTCCTGTGCCTCCTCCCACCGGGCGCACATCACCGCGTTCATCGCGAGCAGCCCGTCGACCGTACGGGTCAGCAGCAGCGCGCCCAGCTCGGTGGCCGCCGCCCGCGCGGAGAGCAGCCGGGAGGCGTCCCCGGTCCGCATGAAGGCGTTCGCCCCGAGCCGCACCAGCGCCTCCACCCGCCAGACCGGCAGGGCGTGTTCGGTGGAGATCGACAGCATCCGCTCCAGTGCGGCGTCCGCGGCGTCGAAGCCCTCCTCGCGCCGCAGCAGCGCCAGCAACTGCCAGGCCTGGCACGCCACCACGGGCAGCCCCTCTGCCTCGGCGGTCTCCGCGGCCTCCCGCACCGCCTGCTCCGCCTCCGCCGGATCCCGGGGTCTCCGCCCGGGCCCGGGTCCAGGTCGGTGTCCGGGAAGCAGCGCCAGATATCTGTCGACCACCACCAGCGCGGCCCGGCGGCCCGGCGGCGGCGACGCGCCGAGCAGGAGGCGGGCCGCTTCGACCTGGAGGGCCGCTTCGGCGGTGCGCTCCGCCATGACCGCCGCCCAGGCGAGCTCGACATGGATCCGGCCGCGCCGGGCGGCGGCCTCGGAACGCGCCGGAACCGGCGGCAGCGCGTTCGCCAGCGCCAGTGCGCCGTCCAGATCGCCGCCCTCGGCACGGGCGACCGCCAACGACTCGGCGACGGCGGCCCGGTCGCTCTCGGCGGCCAGCGGGTGCGCCCGCTCCAGCAGCACCACGGCGGAGCCGTGCGCCCCCGAAGCGAGCATCCGTCTTCCCGCCTCCGCGAACTGGCGGGCCGCCCCCGCCCGGTTGCCCGCGGCCAGTTGCAGGGAGGCGACGAGCTGCCGCCCGTCCTCGTCCAGCGGCTGCCCGGAGTGCTCGATGGCCCCGGCGGCGCGGCGGGCCAGGGAGGCGCGCTCGGCCGGCGCCAGTGAGGAGATCAGGGCCTCGGCGGTGAGCGAGTGCCGGAAGGTGTAGCGGTCGGGGGCCGCGCCGTCCGGGGCGATGACGCCGGCCTCCACCGCGGACCGCAGATGCGTGAACAGGGCCCGGTCCTCGAAACCGGTGACGGTCTGGAGCACGGTCACCGAGAACTGGCTGCCCAGGGTGGCCGACGCCAGTAAGAGGTCCCGCACCGGCTCGTCCAGCCGGTCCAGCCTGCGGGCCCAGCTCCGGACGATGTCCGAGGGCACCGAGCCGTCCGGCTGCTCCGCCGCCTCCCACCCGTCGTCCGTCCGCCGGAGCCGCCCGGTGTCGAGCAGGTCGGCCAGCAGCACTTCCAGCAAGTACGGGTTGCCCGCGGCGCGTTCGGCCAGCCGGCGGTGCACCGCCTCGGGTATCTCCTCCGGCCGCGCCTCCAGGCACGCGCCCGTCAACGCCCGCACCTGGGCGTCGCGGAGCGGCCCCATCTCCCGCACCGTCGCGGTGTGGCGGCGCTCGGCGGAGCGTACGAGGTCCAGGGCGGCGCCCGGCTCCGGGCGCAGGGTGCCCAGGAACAGGATGGGCAGGTCCGCCAGGTTGTCGATGACGTACTCGACGACCGCGACGGTCTCCGTGTCGCAGTCGTGCAGATCCTCCAGCAGGATCGTGCAGCCCGCCTCCCTGCCCAGCACGGACAGCAGCCGCAGCAGCGCCTCGGCCAGTTCCACGACCGTCTCCGGATAGCCGGGCGACCCGCCCCTGCGCCACTCCGGGACCAGTCGTGCCAGCGCCGGGTGGTAGGGCGCGAGCTCCGGATCGGTCGGGGTGCCCGCGGCCCGGAACCGGGAGGCCAGCGCCTCCGCCAGCGGGCGGAAGGGGACGACGAGCCCGGTCGAGGTGGCCCGGCCACGCAGCACCGGCATGCCGAACCCGTAGGCCCGGTAGGCGCATTCGCCCACCAGCCGGGACTTGCCGATACCGGCTTCCCCGAGGAGGAACAGCGCGCGCCCCGAACGCCGTCGTACGGCGTCCAGGGCGCTGCTCAGCAGTCCGATCTCCTCGTCCCGCCCGACGATGACCGGCGAAGTGGCTCGCATGGCCGCAGATTACTGGAGTCGCAACTCCCACGGCAGCGGGCCAATCCGGCTGATTTGCAGCTGAGTTGGCCGGATCTGGTCAGAAGGGGGACGTCATGGTGGTCCAGGGCAGGTCGTGGCTGTAGCCGCTCTCGCCCTCCGAGGCGCTGAGAAGTCTGCTGCGCGCACCGAGTCCTCCGGTGGAGCCCAGGGAGATCTGCCCGGCCGGGTGCTCGGGCGTGCCCTCGTGCGCGATGTCGCCGGACGCCTGCAGGGCCGATTCGCCGAACTGCTTCATCTCTGCCTCATCCTCTGGTCGGTGGTCGGTGGTCGGTGGTCGGTGGTCGGTGGTCGGTGGTCGGTGGTCGTCGGAAGGAGCCGTGGGTCGGTCAGGGCGCCCGGGAGGGGCGCAGGAGCAGGGCGGAGCCGATCCGGTCGGGGAACCCCGCCCGCAGGAGCCCGTGCCCGATCCCCGAGAGGCCGGTGAGCAGCCCCGGGTGCGGTACGCGGCCGGGCGTCCCGCACTGCGGTCCCGCCCGGTCCGCGGCGGCCAGCAGCGTCCCGGCCCGACGCACCCACGCGGGCCGTGCGGCGGGCAGCGCGCTGTGGCCGAGGAGTTCGAGCAGCCCCGACTCCCCGTGGCACAGGCTGTCGTCGGCGAGCGGACCGATGCCCGCCAGCTCTCCGGAGCGCGCCGCCAGCCAGCCTGCCAGCTCCGGGTCCGCGAGCGCGTCGTGACTGTCCGCGATCGCCAGCGCGATGCCGGCGATGCCGCCGCACCAGGCCGGCCCGGTGGCCGCCGCGACCGCCGTACGGGCCGTCGCTTCAAAGGCCGTCTCGTGCGCCGCCCCGGCCGGCATCCCGCCGGCAGCCCCGGCCGTCGCCCGGCGCAGGGCCCGCAGCCCGGCGCTCCGGTGGCGGGCGTCGCCGCCCGCCCCGACGAAGCGCAGCAGCGCCCAGCCGATCCCCGCCGCCCCGTCGGCGAAGCCCCCGGAGCGGGGGAGCGGTGCGGCGGCGATCCGCTCTGCACAGTGCGTGGCGCCACGCCAGGCCTCCGGGCGGCCGGTGGCGCGGTACACCGCGAGCAGCGAGACCAGCCCGCCCGCCGCACCGCCGCGCACCCCGTACCCGTCCTCGGCCGCGCTCGCCGCGCAGCTCAGCCGGACGGCCGGACCCGCCAGGTCCAGCACCTCCCGGTCGCCCAGCAGTGTGCCCACCTCGGTCAGCGCGTACGCGATGCCGCCGAGGCCCGCGAAGGCGCCGGAACCCAGGGACCCGAGGTCATCGGCCTGCCCGTGCAGCGCGTCCAGCAGCCCCGGCACCGGGGTGAGCGCCTCGCGGGCCGCCTCCGCGTACCGGGCGGCGCCGGTGAGCGCGGCCAGCTGGGCCAGGAAGAGCGCGGGGCCGGTGTAGCCGCCCGAGAGGTCCGCCGCCATCGGCGTGAGCCGCCAGTAGCGCTCGCCGAGCAACTCCAGGCCGATCCAGTTGGTGCGGCCCTCGTGCCGGAAGGCGAGGGAGACGAGCTGGTCGCCCACCGACCGTGCGGCGGACAGCAGTTGCTCGGGCTCCGGAGCGGTCGCCGCGCTCCGCGCCCGGCCGCCCGGACCCGCCCGGTGCGGCGGCTCGGGCGAGGTGCTCACCATGGCGGCCCGGATGATCCGTTCCTGGTCCTGCCGGTCGACGCTGTCCATCGCCCGCACCTTCGCCTCGACGCGGGCGAGCCCGGTGGGAACGACGGCGTCGTGCGGGTGCCCCGACGTGTCGTCCCCGGGCTCGGCGGCGTCCGGCGCCGGAACGGTACGGCCGGTGCCGCTCCACAGCTCCGTGCCGCCCGGCCGGGTGCAGAACACCGGCACATCACCGCACCACAGCTCCGCGATCTCCTCGTCCTCCAGACCGGGCAGCGCGGGCACGCCCAGGAGCGGGGTGCGCAGGAGCGACAGCACCCGGTTACGTTCGGTCGCGTCCCGCATCAGGTCGGGGTGGGTCGACTCGTCCAGCAGCGTCGTGTACGTCCAGGTCGGCCGGGGCACGACGCGTACCTCGTCCTGGGCGAAGAGCCGCAACAGCCCGTCCCCGCCGAGGAGTTCGCTCCGGTTCTCGTGGATCGCGGTGTACCCGGCGCGGAATCCGCCGCAGAGGGCTTCGGTGTACGCGGAGGGGTCGGCGGCCACGCCGCCCAGCCGGGGCCGGTTGGCGGACTCGGTGAACCGGCCCGCCCGCCGCACCAGCCGCATGCGGTCGGTTCCGGCGTCCGCCCAGTCGGCGGTCTCGATCGGGGAGGAGGCGGCCCGGCCCCCGCCGATGGCGGACATGTCGAGCGCGGTCGTCTCCCCGACGAGCAACTGGGGCAGCAGGCCGACCCGGTGGACCGAGTCGTGCAGGGCACGGGCGGCCGGATCGGCGGACCGCGCGGGCCCCAGCGGCGGGTGGAACAGTGTCTCCACATCGACCAGAACCGGGTGCGGGCCGCAGGCGATCAGGTTCTCGTGGTGCAGATCCGTCCCGTCCAGGGTGTGCAGCAGGGCCAGCAGCGCGCCCTGCCGCCGGTAGAACTCCCGGGTCTCCGCCACCGTGGCGCAGGGCCGCTCCTCGACGAACTCGACCCAGCCGTAGTCCCCCCGGTCCAGGACCCGCAGCACCCGCAGTTCCGGGGCGCCGGGCAGCGAACCGAACCAGTCGGCAAGGGTGTTGAAGTGCCGGTGCGCAGCGAGCGGGCGCGGCTTGTAGACGAGCCGGGTGCCGTCGGCGAACCGCAGCAGCATCACCGACCGGCCCCCGCGGTGACTGTCGCCCGCACCGGCTTCGACGCCGGTGAGCGCCCCGGGCCCCAGGCTCGCGCCGGGCACGCCGTCCGGGGAGCCCGCCCGGTCGCCGAGCACCCCCGCCGGGGCCAGCAGCCGCCGGTCGGCGGCGAGCCGCGCGGCCATCTCCGCGAACGCGTCCCCCGCGTTGAGGCAGGCCGTCGCGAGGAGGCGGGCCAGCACGGGGTAGCCGGTGATGACGTGGGCGAGGCCGTCGCGGCGGGCGGTCAGCGTGACGAAGTCCCGGAAGCGCTCCTCGGGGCTTTCGCCGCTCAACCGGCCGAGCAGCCGGGCCTCGTGCAGTTCGGTGACGAGGGTGCGCGCCGCGAGCCGCGACAGCCGGCGGGTCAGCTGACGCCGGAAATCCGCGAGGACGGGGGCGGAACCGCATACGGCCGGACCGTCCACCTCCGGGCCGTCCTCCTCCGGGCCGTCCTCCTCCGCGAGCGCGTTCCGCGTCAGTGCGTCCCGGAGCCGCCCCACCGCCGCCTCGACGAAGGGCGCGACGACCGGCCCGAAGCCGCTGAGCCCCGGGTACGCCTGCTCGGCGACCGCCACGTCACACGGGGCCGATGCGACGGCCTCCCGGGCGAAGGCGGCCCAGCGGGGTTCGCCGGAGGGCCTGCTCCCGACGACACCGGGAAGCCACCAGGGCTCTCCGTCCGCACCCCCGGAGGGGGAGGGGGCGGGGGAGGCGGAGGGAGAGTGGGAGGTGGACGAGAGGGGGGCCGGGGCACCGCCGGACGCGACGGGAGCAGTTGGAGCGAGGCAACGGCTCGTACCTCTGTCGATCAGATCCTTCTCCGACACCGCTCCGCACCTCCCCGGTCCCGGGCCGGCCCCGGTCGGGCCGCCCGCGTCCATCGTGCTCGGGGGGCGGGGCGGGCGCATGGGGGAGTGGCCCCCATTTTTCGCTCCCCGGCCCGCAGACCCCGACCACGGGGGCGCCCGGAGGCGTATCCCTTGTGGCACCTCGGTGACCGGAGTCAGGGCCTCCATCACCTGCGCAGGGGCGGTGAGGCGGAGCGCTGAGCGAATCCCGTGGAGTGGCGCTGCCGACCGCAGCGCGTCAACTCCTCCCGGGGGCGATGGAATCGGATGTCCGAGGACGGCTCACCCCCGCGGAGCTGCCGTGGACCCCCGGATCATCAGCTCCGCCGCGATGGTCGCGATGCCGCCGGGCGGCGGGTTCTCCTTGCCCATCGCGAGCCGCCCCGCCCGGACGCCCGCCTCGAAGAGCGGCAGCCGGACCGTCGTGAGGGCCGGCACCGCGTCCACCGAGAACGGCAGGTCGTCGAAGCCCGCGACCGAGATGTCCTGGGGGATGCGCATCCCCTGGTCCCGTACGGCCGCGCACGCGCCCAGCGCCACGGTGTCGTTGGCGGCCACGACCGCGGTCACGTCCGGTGCCCTGCGCAGGAGTTCGAGGGTGGCCTCGTAGCCGGAGCGCCGGTCGTAGGGCCCGTGCACGGTGAGCCGGTCCTGGTCGGCGGACGCCCGGTCACCGGAGCCGGCCTGATCGCCCCCGGCCGCCGGGGCGGCGTCCAGCCCGGCGGCGCGCAGCGCCTCCCGGTGGCCCTCCAGCCGGTGCCGGGTGGTGGTGCGCTCCGGGGGTCCGGCGACGTAACCGATCCTGCGGTGGCCGAGCGAGATCAGGTGCTCGGCGAGCCGGCGTCCGCCGCCCCGGTTGTCGAACGCGAGCGCGGCGACGAGCGCGTCCCCCTCGGGCAGCGGGGGCCGCCCGCAGAAGACGATCCGGGTGCCCGCGTCCGCGAGCTTCGACAGCTTCGCGGACATCGCGGCCTGGTGCGCCGGGTCCTCGACCGCGCCGCCGGTGAGGACGACGGCGGCGGCGCGCTGGCGCTGGAGGAGGGTGAGGTAGGTGAGTTCGCGCTCCGGGGAGCCGCCGGTGTTGCAGATGACGGCCAGCTTCTCGCCGCCCGCCCGTCCGGAACCGTCCCCGGGCCCGCCGATCTGCGTCTGGGCGGCCCCCGCCATGATCCCGAAGAACGGGTCGGCGATGTCGTTGACCAGGATGCCGACCAGGTCCGAGGTGGCCGCCGCGAGGGAGCTCGCCGGCCCGTTGAGCACGTAGTCCAGGTCGTCCACCGCGCGCAGGACCCGCTCGCGGGTCGACGCCGCCACCGGGTAGTTGCCGTTGAGCACGCGCGAGACGGTGGCCGGGGACACCCGGGCGCGGGCCGCCACATCCGCCAGGGTGACTGTCATCGCTGTCCTCCGTGAGGTCACGTGCGGCCCCCTCTTGTCCGGCCGCTGTCGGCAGGCTAGCGTCATCCCCGATAGAAAGCGCTTGCTACCGCTGTATGGAGGGACCTTCGTGACACGCAGGACAGTGCGCATCGCCATGAACGGCGTCACGGGACGCATGGGATACCGGCAGCACCTGGTGCGCTCGATCCTCGCGATCCGCGAGCAGGGAGGCCTGGATCTCGGCGACGGCGACGTGCTGTGGCCCGAGCCCGTGCTCGTCGGCCGCCGCGCCCACGCCCTGGAGGAGCTCGCCGAGCGCCACGGCCTCACCGAGTGGTCGACCGACCTGGACGCGGTCCTCGCGGACGACACGGTCGAGATCTACTTCGACGCCCAGGTCACCTCGGCCCGGGTGGAGGCGATCAAGAAGGCGATCGCGGCGGGCAAGCACGTCTACACCGAGAAGCCGACCGCCACGGACGTCGAGGGGGCCCTCGACCTGGCCCGGCTCGCCCGGGACGCGGGCATCAAGCACGGCGTCGTCCAGGACAAGATCTTCCTGCCGGGCCTGCTGAAGCTGAAGCGCCTGATCGACGGCGGCTTCTTCGGCGAGATCCTCTCCGTACGCGGGGAGTTCGGCTACTGGGTCTTCGAGGGGGACTGGCAGGAGGCCCAGCGCCCCTCCTGGAACTACCGCGCGGAGGACGGCGGCGGCATCGTCGTCGACATGTTCCCGCACTGGGAGTACGTGCTCCACGAGCTGTTCGGCCAGGTCACCTCCGTGACGGCCCACGTCCGGACGCACGTTCCGCAGCGCTGGGACGAGCACGGCAAGCCGTACGAGGCGACCGCCGACGACGCGGCGTACGGGATCTTCCAGCTGGCGGGCGGGGCGGTCGCGCAGATCAACTCCTCCTGGACGGTACGGGTCAACCGCGACGAGCTGGTGGAGTTCCAGGTCGACGGCACGCACGGATCCGCCGTCGCGGGCCTGCGCAACTGCCGTGTCCAGCATCGCTCGGCGACCCCCAAGCCGGTGTGGAACCCGGACCTCCCGGTCACCGAGTCGTTCCGTGACCAGTGGCAGGAGATGCCGGACAACCAGGAGTTCGACAACGGCTTCAAGGCTCAGTGGGAGCTGTTCCTGCGCCACGTGGCCCTGGACGAGCCCTACGCCTGGGACCTGCTGGCCGGCGCCCGGGGCGTCCAACTGGCCGAACTGGGCCTGAAGTCGTCCGCCGAGGGCCGCCGCTTCGACATCCCGGAGCTGACCCTGTGACCCGCGCGACCGGTTCGCGGCACCACCGGGGGCCGCTGACATGACGATCCACCTCCCGCAGGGCCCCTACACGCCCCGCGCCACACCGCTCGACCTCGCTCCGGGAGCGGTGGCCCCCACCTCCCGTACGGTCTTCTCGGCGGCGCACGTGGTCGCGGACCCGTACGCGGACATCAGCCCGGACGACCCGGCGGCCGTCGACTGGGAGTCCACGCTCGCCTTCCGCCGCCACCTGTGGGCGCACGGCCTGGGCGTCGCGGAGGCCATGGACACCGCGCAGCGCGGCATGGGCCTGGACTGGACGGGTGCGGCCGAGCTGATCCGCCGCTCGGCCGCCGAGGCGAAGGCGGTGGGCGGCCGGATCGCCTGCGGCGTGGGCACCGACCAGCTGCCCGACGGCGGCACGCCCACCCTGGCCGAGGTCAGGGCGGCGTACGAGCAGCAACTGGCCCTGGCCGAGGAGCACGGCGCCCAGCCGATCCTCATGGCATCGCGAGCCCTGGCCCGCGCGGCGAACGGCCCGGAGGACTACCTCGCCACCTACGCCCACCTCCTGCGCCAGGCATCCGAACCGGTGATCCTGCACTGGCTGGGCCCGATGTTCGACCCGGCCCTGGAGGGCTACTGGGGGAGCGCCGACCTCGACGAGGCCACGGACACCTTCCTCAAGGTCATCGCCGAACACCCGGACAGGGTCGACGGCATCAAGATCTCCCTCCTGGACGCGGCCCGCGAGATCGACGTCCGCCGCCGCCTCCCGGCCGGGGTGCGCTGCTACACCGGCGACGACTTCAACTACCCGGAACTCATCGCGGGCGACGAACGCGGTTTCAGCCACGCCCTGTTGGGCATCTTCGATCCGCTGGGCCCGCTGGCGGCGCACGCGGTACGGGTGCTGGACACGGGCGACGTGGACGGCTTCCGGGCCCTCCTGGACCCCACGGTCGGACTCTCCCGTCACCTCTTCCGGCCGCCGACCCGCTTCTACAAGACGGGCGTGGTGTTCCTGGCCTGGCTGGCCGGCCACCAGGACCACTTCACGATGGTGGGCGGCCTCCAGTCGGCGCGCTCGCTGCCGCACCTGGCGAAGGCGTACGAACTGGCGGACGGCCTGGGCCTGTTCCCCGACCCGGAGCTGGCCGAGCACCGCATGCGATCGCTGCTGGCGGTCCACGGAGGCGCGCGATGACGAACGATTCACTCGCCCGCCTTTCGATCAACCAGGAGACCATCAAGCAGTGGTCGCTGCCGGAGCTCGCCGAGGGCTGCGTCAAGGCCGGCATCGGCAAGGTGGGCCTGTGGCGGGCCCCGGTGCAGGCGTACGGCCTCGAGCGCACGGCACGGCTCATGTCCGACGCCGGCCTCACCGTCACCAGCCTCTGCCGGGGCGGCTTCTTCACGGCCCTGGACCCCGCCGAGCGCGCCCGCGCGCTGGCCGACAACCGGGCGGCGATCGACGAGGCGGCGGCCCTGTCCACCGACACCCTGGTCCTGGTCTCCGGCGGCCTCCCGCCCGGCAGCCGCGACCTGCACGGGGCCCGTGAGCGGGTGGGTGAGGCGCTGGCGGAACTGGCTCCGTACGCGGCCGGACGCGGCGTACGCCTGGCGATCGAACCACTGCACCCGATGTACGCGTCCGACCGCTGCGTGGTCTCCACGCTCGGCCAGGCCCTGGACCTCGCGGAGCGCTTCCCGGCCGAGCAGGTCGGGGTGGTCGTCGACACCTACCACCTCTGGTGGGACGACCGGGCGCCCGCCCAGATCGCCCGCGCGGGTGCGGGCGGGCGCATCCACTCCTTCCAGCTGGCCGACTGGATCACGCCGCTCCCGGCGGGCGTCCTGCTCGGCCGGGGGCAACTGGGCGACGGAAGTGTGGACTTCCGCGCGTTCCGCCGCCAGGTGGAGGCCGCCGGGTTCGACGGCCCGATCGAGGTGGAGATCTTCAACGAGTCGCTGTGGGCCCGCGACGGGTCGGAGGCGTTGGCGGAAGTGGCGGACCGCTATGTGCAACATGCCTGCTGAGAGCCCCGCACTCCGTCGAGGGTAAAGAGATCGCAAAGGGCTGCAACCTTTGCGTACCCTCCCGTGTCACACATGGCGTCGGGACTTCCGGGGAGGGGTCCGGGGGGAACGGGAAGGCCCGACGGGAGGGGAAAGCGAGGGGGGTCCGGCCGCGAGGCCGGGCCCCATTCCGCTGTTCCGGCTCCGCTACCCTCTGCGCCATGACGGAGAGCGCAGTGGAAGCCTGGCCCGAACCTCCCCTCGCCGGTTCCGAGGCGGCAGCCGTCCTCGGCGCCCTGGAGCGCCAGCGGGCCACGCTGGCCTGGAAGTGCTCCGGTCTGGACACCGCCGGACTGCAAGCCACCGTCGGCGCGTCCGCCGTCACACTGGGCGGCCTGCTCAAGCACCTGGCGCACGTCGAGGACAGCCACTTCGCCCGCCTGTGGCTCGGCGTTCCGGTCGGCGCGCCCTGGAACACGGTCGACTGGGACAGCGACCCCGACTGGGCCTACCGCACCGCCGCCCAGGACACCCCCGGGCAACTGCGCACCCTCTGGGAGGAATCGGCGGCCCGCTCCCGGGCCACGGTCGACGCGGCGCTCCGCGCGGGCGGCGGCCTGGACCAGCTCGGCGCTCACGTCACCCGTAGCGGCGAACGCCCGAACCTTCGCCGCATCCTCCTGGACCTCATCGAGGAGTACGCCCGCCATGTCGGCCACGCCGACCTCATCCGGGAGTCGGTCGACGGACTGACGGGCGAGGACCCGCCGGGGTGAACCGAGGCGGGGGTCAGGGGGCGTGGACGGCCGGCGCCCCCTTCGGCTGATCAGCTCCGCAGGTCCGCGAGCCCGGCCTGCGTGTCGGCGGCAGCTTCCCTTTCTTTGGTCCAGCATAGTCAAATTTGAATACTCGGGACAAGGTGCGCTCGGCCGGCCGGCCGCCGCTCCTGTGTGTCTTCGTGCGTCCATGGGTGTGCGTCCATGGACGGGATCGGGCGCCGGAGACCTTCAGGAGTGAAAATTTCTCGCCGTTCTGGCGTGTTTCCGCAGGTGAGGCCCGGCGACACAGGTCTAGACCGAACAGCCTCTTTACGCCTTTCCCCGCTCGTGCGTTACTCGTGACATGTCCATGGCGTCCGGTAATCGGATGCCATGGATCTCTTCCCGTCAACGTGCCCGGAGGTGGCTATGCCCGCGTACCGTTCTCCGTCCCGCCGACTCAAGAGATCCAGAGGAGCGCTGCTGGCAGGAGCTCTCGGCAGTGCCGTGGCGCTGATCCTGACCGGCACGGGCACGGCCGTCGCCGCGCCGCCCGGCCCCGACAAGCCGATACGGTCCGGACAGGCCTGGATGGGGGCGGGCACCCGCATCGAGCAGGGCCCCGCGTCCTCGGTGGCGGGCGGGATCACGCCGATGGACACCAGCGGCGTCCAGGGCATCGACGTCTCCCACTGGCAGGGGGCGATCAACTGGGGTTCGGTCAAGGCCGCGGGCATCGACTTCGCCTACATGAAGGCCACCGAGGGCACGACCTTCAAGGACAGCCGCTTCAGCGCGAACTACACCGGCTCCTACAACGCCGGTCTGATCCGGGGCGCTTACCACTTCGCCCGCCCCAACGTCTCCAACGGGGCGACCCAGGCCAACTACTTCGCGAGCAGCGGCGGAGGGTGGTCCAGGGACGGCAAGACCCTCCCTGGTGTGCTGGACATCGAGCACAACCCGTACGGCGCCATGTGCTACGGCCTCTCCACGACCCAGATGCGCACGTGGATCAACGACTTCTACAACACGTACAAGGCCCGTACGACCCGCGACGTCGTCATCTACACGACGGCCGGCTGGTGGAACACCTGCACCGGGAACTGGACCGGAATGGCCACCAAGTCGCCTCTCTGGGTGGCGCACTGGGGCACCAGCAGCCCGAACATCCCCAGCGGCTTCCCCACGTGGACGATCTGGCAGTACACGGCGACCGGTCGGGTCGGCGGAGTCTCCGGCGACGTGGACCGCAACAAGTTCAACGGCAGCTTCGCCCGGCTCCAGGCCCTCGCCAACAACTCGGCCTAGCAACTCCGCCCCTCGCGGCGGCCGGGTGAATCCGTCGGCGACTCACCCGGCCGCACCGCGACCGCCCCCACCGGCCACCGCCATCACCGCCGCGCGTACGCCGCCCCCACGCCAGGAGCTCGCCGTGAACCTTCCGCAGCCGTCCCGTCGCCACGTCCTCCTCGCCGGCGCCGGCGGACTCGCCGCCGCCGCCTTACCGGGCACGGCCCACGCCTCCGGCGTCGTCGAACCGGACATCGACAGCACCGCCCAGTGGAAAGCCCGTCCACCGCAAGGCTCGGTGAGCCTGGTGGGGAAGCGGCCGTCCATGATCGTCGTGCACCACACGGTCAGCGCCAACACCTCCGACGTCTCCCGCGCCCAGGCCCACCGGCACGCCCACTGGGTCCAGGACCTGCACATGGACAAGAACGGATGGACCGACACCGGCTACCACTTCCTCGTCAGCCGGGGCGGCTGGATCACCGAGGGCCGCCACCGCAGCCTCAGTACGCTGCGGAGCGGCAGCGACTTCGTGCTGGGAGCACACACCGCCGGCCGTAACGGGGAGGGCATCGGCATCGCCAACGAGGGCGCCTACCACGACGGAGCGCAGCCGCCCCGGGCACAGTGGGAGGTACTGGTGACGCTGTGTGCGTACACCTGCGGCCAGTACGGCATCGCGCCGAGCCGCATCTACGGGCACAAGGACTTCGGCGACACCCTCTGCCCGGGAGTGCTGCACGACAAGCTGCCGCAACTGCGCAGCGAGGTCGCGGCGAGCATGGGCTGAGCGACGGACCACGTCGCATCCGATCCCCCACGCCCCCGGCGAGTTCGCTCCGCATCTGCGACAGCGCGGTGGCCGGCAGCAGGACGACCACTTCATCGGCCACGCGCCGAAAGTGCTCCCGAAGGGCCTGCCGTTCACGGGCGGCAGGCCGGGTGCAGGCGCTTCCGCCCTCCGGCCGGTGCAGGGCTCTCCTTGCCGGCCCCTGCCCCATGCGCCCTTCTCGGGCGGGTTCGCCGTAGGGCAGGTCCCGTTCATCTCACGGGCCGGCCCTTTCCGAAAGCGCTGTCTGGTTCACGTCTCGTAGACTCAACCGCCTGAGCGATCTGCGCGGCGGCAGCAACGGGGTGGGAACAGCATGGACGAGTGGCTGCCGACGCGGAACCGGAACAGTCTGCCCCGCACCTCCCACACCGGACGGAACCGTCACCCATGTACGTCTCCCGCGTGCGCGTCGAGAACATCAAGTCGTTCCACGGACCGCGCGTCGTCGATCTGACCCTGACCCGCCCGGACGGCTCCCACGCCGGCTGGACGGTCCTCGCGGGACGGAACGGCGCGGGAAAGACCACTCTGCTCCGGGCCGTGGCTCTGGCCCTGAGCGGTCCGGCCGCGGCGCGCAGCCTCGTGCCGGACTTCGACAACTGGGTGACGCGGGGCACCTCGGCGGGACGGGCCGAGGTGGAGATCGCCAGGGACCCGGACGTCGACCGGTTCACCTACGGGCGGCCACCGAATGCCGGGTTCACGGCCGGTCTGCGGTGGCGGGCACCGCAGGACGGGGCCGCGGACACCCGCTTCTCCCACCACAGCAGGAGGGGAAGCCAGCCGTCGCTGGAGGAGATCCGCTATACGGATGCGCAGAGCAGTGCCGCACGGCGGGGCCCGTGGGCCGACAACCCGGTCGGCTGGTTCTGTGCCGGCTACGGGCCGTTCCGTCGGATGGCGGGAGGTTCAGGAGACGTGCAGCGCCTCATGCTTGCCTCCGGCCCCGTCGCCCGGCAGGCGAGCCTCTTCCACGAGGACGCCTCGCTCGCCGAGGGAGTCACCTGGTTGATCGAGCAGCACCTGAGGGCCCTGGAGGGACGGCCGGGAGCCGCCGCCCTCAAGGCCGCCGCGCTGGCCATTCTCAAGGACGGCCTGCTTCCGGACGGCTACGAGGTGGACGACGTCGACTCCGAGGGGTTGTGGGTCCGACGCGACGGCCATCGGTTCCCGCTCCGTGAGATGAGCGACGGGTTCCGGACGGTAGCCGCCCTGGTGGTCGACATCCTCAAGCAGATCTACGACGCCTTCGACGCCCTGGCCCTGGGAGGCATCGACGATGACGTCTTCGGTGACCTCACCGTGGAGACCATCGATGACGAGACCGTCGTCAACAAGATCCCGGGCATCGTGATCATCGATGAGATCGACGCCCACCTCCACGTCTCCTGGCAGCGCCGCATCGGCCCCTGGCTGACCACGCACTTCCCCAACGTCCAGTTCATCGTGACGACCCACAGCCCGTACATCTGCCAGGCGGCTGACCCCGGCGGTCTGATCCGTCTGCCGGGGGTGAGGGAGGACGCGGCGCCCGAGGTCGTGTCAAAGGACCTGTACGAGCGAGTGGTCTACGGCAGCGGCGACGACGCGGTCCTCTCCGACCTCTTCGGTCTCGACACCCCGTACTCGGAACGGGCCGAGCACGTCCGCGCCGAGTTCGTCGCCCTGGAGTCCCAGGTGTACGAGGGTGACACCTCGCCGGGCACCGTCGCGCGCTACAAGAGCCTCAAGGACCTGCTCACCAGCTCGCCGGCGGCACGGGTCCACGAGATGTCCGCCCAACTCCACCGCATCGCCGAGGAGATCGGGGACGGAGAGGGTGGCGAGGCGGAGTGATTCGCCTGGAGCGGGCTCCGCTGCCCCCGGACACGGTGGCTCATCTCAGGACGTACACCGAGCAGATCGAGCGGACCGTCGAGTCGGACCGCAAGGCCAGGGCGGCCGAGCTGTGGGCTCACACCACCGTCCGCCGACGCGTACGCGACGGTCTGCTGGCGGCCCTCGCGGGCATGGCGCCCGGTCACCAGCGCTGCATGTACTGCGGGGACAGCCAGGGCACGGACATCGACCACTTCGAGCCGAAGAGCCTTGCCCCGGCGCGTACCTTCGAGTGGCTCAACCACTTGCTGGCCTGCGCGTACTGCAACAGCAACCAGAAGCGGAACCTATTCCCCCGATCCGAGGAGGACGGCAGCCCGCTCCTTCTCGATCCCACGCTCCAGGAACCGTTGGACCACCTGCGGCTGGTCCTGCCGGTGGGTGAGTACAAGGGACTGACGCCCCGTGGAGAGGCGTGCTTGGCCGTGTTCGGGCTCAATGCGCGTGGTGTCCTCGTCGACGGGCGCAGAACTGCTTACGAGACCGCCAAGGAGTCGGTGGAGCTGTGGCGCATCGCCACGGATCGGGGGCAGCACGACAAGGCGGCGAAGATCGTCAGGGTGGCTTGGAACCGTCCGCTCGCGGACGTACTGGCGGCGATGTTCCACCAGGCCGACCATCGCGTCGCGGACCTGCTGTTCGTCGGCGAGGAAGAGACTCTGGCGCTGCTGCGGGACCGGGCCCTGCGCGCGGCGTTCCTGTCCCGCGCCTGACACCGCCCGGCGGCCCAGCCGCGTGGTGCCGGCGGGGCCGCTCCAAGAGAGGGTCGATCAGGCGGAGAAGTCGCCACTTTTGAGCGCGGTGACGAAGGAAGACCAGCCGTCTGCGGAGAAGACGACTGCCGGGCCGTCGGCGGCCTTGCTGTCGCGGACGGGGACGGTGGCGTAACCGCGGGCGACCTCAAGGCACTCGCCCTGGTTCCCGCCGCTGTAGGTGGACTTGAACCAGCCCGTGAGGGTGGACGCGTCCGTAAGGCTTCGCCTACCGGTGACCATGTACGTGCTCCTCCGCTGCGGCCCGCACGCGGGCCACTGACTCCTGGTGCGACAACGCGTCGCCCAGAGCGAGATCGTATGCCGTGCGGCTAAAGGCCACCAAGCGTGGATCATCCATCAGGTTGCCCGTCTGGAAGGCTTCGACGTAGGCCACCGGCGCGGAGTCCGCAAAGCTCATCAGCGTCAGCAGGCTCTGTTGGAGTGAGTGAGCCCCGGCCTCGAACGGCAGCACGTGCAGCCGCAGCCGCCCTGCCTCGGCCATGTCGGCGACCTTCCGCAACTGTCTGGCCATCACCTGTGGGCCGCCGACCCGCCGCCGCAGCACGGCCTCGTCCAGCAGCGTCCACACCACCGGATTCAGCGGGCTGTCGAGTACGCGGGCACGCTCCGTTCGAATGACGACCTCCTTGTCAATATCCTCCTTGCGGTGGTTGGGGCGGTATGCCTCGAACAGGGCCCGTGCGTAGTCGTCCGTCTGCAACAGACCGGGCACGAGCGTCAGCGCGAACTGCTGGATGAGCACCGCTTGTTGCTCCAACTCCGCCACGGCAGCGAAGTTTTCGTCGTACTTCGTCTCCAAGTCTTGCAGCCACCGCTCGAAGAACCCATCCGTACGCAGCGCCTGGTCGATCCGCCGCGCGTCCTCCGGGCTAGGCAGCCGCCGTCCCGCTTCGTAATGGCTGATGAGGGTGGGCGAGCAGACGACCATCTCGCTCAGGGCCTCCTGCGTCAGCCCCGTCGCGATACGTCGCAGCCGCAGCTCCTCGCCGTACTTCTGCCTCGGCGTGCGCGGCCCCTGCTTCGTTCCCATGCACTCCAACTCCTCGTCTTGACGGACGCGCTGTCATCCCCGACCCCCTGGCAGCGTAGCGACGGGCGACCCCACTCTGTGATGGGTTCGCTACGGAAAGAAGCGGCCGCACTTGTGCGAAGAGACCCCCGCGACCGACGTAACCGGTCCGGGGGCATGGCCATCCCCGGAAAGCAGGCTGACATGAAGCACGTTATCGCCCGACTTCTGAAGTCGGTACGGCGATTGCTGATCCCCGTACGGCGTCAACGGCATCCCTTGGAGCCGTACGCCTACGTCCACCCGTACTCCTGCGCCTACGTCGGCGGGCCGACCGTCTACCGCACCGGGGAGCGCCCTCCGCGTGACGAGGACAGCCCGTTGGTGCGCCCGTACGTCGTGGCGCACGAGCGGCGTGTGGCCGAGGAACGGGCGACCGAAGCGAGGCGGAGGCGGATCCGGTACGGGGCGCTGCTGATCGCCGCCCACGGCGTTCACCTCGGCCGGGTGAGCGGGGGCGCGGCATGAGGATGAGCAGCGAACACACCGACCGCGCCGAAGCCTCCGCGATGCGGCTGCTGCCGTGGACGGGCACAGGTGGAAAGCCCTGTTACGTCGTCGGAGACGGCACCGGCTACGTCTCGCGGATGGCCGACGACGTGGAGAGCATCCAACTCGACATGGCGGACGAACTGCTCGGCCACGCCGCCGACCTGTTGGCCGACGACGGGTCCACCGGACCACAGGTCCGCTTTCTCGCCGGCAGGCTGACCGAGTCGCTGCAACAGATCGTGCGCGTCGCGGAGAGCCGCGGCTCACGGCTCGACGCGCTCCTGCCGGACCGGCCAGAACCGCGTACGGACGAGGACCTTCCGTGAGTCGGCGACGCTGCCCGGCCGGCCGTGCGCCAGGACCAGCGAAGTGGCATCCGCGCCCGCCCCGTACGGCCGCGCCCACGGCGAGGAGCCCGTCGCCGGGGCGACCGCGTCAGGGCCCGGCGGGCCCTGACGGCCCGTCTCAGCCGAGCAGCGCCACCAGTCCGTAGACCCAGATCGCGAAGAAGGCGGCCGCGAGAAGGAAGCAGCCGGCCGCCGCCAGGGCGCCGCCGAGCCCGCCGCCCTCCGGCAGGTCCCCCTGCGAGAGCACCGACCGCCGGGTCGTGACCCTGCGCAGCAGCCCCGGCATCCGGCCGCGCGCCGAGGCGTTCTTCGGTCCGTACACCGAGCGGATGGCCGAGGCGATGTCGGCGTACTCGCCGCAGGAGATCCAGCAGTTCGAGGACTTCCTCGGCAGACTGCGCTCCACCATGGACGCGCTACTGGCGAACGACTACCGGGACGGCGGGCCGCGCCCCCGTACCCCGTGACGGGGACCCGGGCCGCGAACCGGACCGTCAGTGCCACCCGGTAGCGTCGGGTCATGTCCAACATGGCCGTCCTCGAAGGGGTCCTGGAGCGGATCACCTACGCCAACGAGGAGAACGGGTACACGGTCGCCCGCGTCGACACCGGGCGCGGGGCGGGCGACCTCCTCACCGTGGTCGGTGCGCTGCTCGGCGCGCAGGTCGGCGAGTCGCTGCGGATGGAGGGCCGTTGGGGCTCGCACTCCCAGTACGGCAAGCAGTTCACCGTGGAGAACTACACCACCGTCCTGCCCGCCACCATCCAGGGCATCCGCCGCTATCTCGGATCCGGGCTGATCAAGGGCATCGGGCCGGTGATGGCCGACCGGATCACCACCCACTTCGGCGTCGACACCCTCGACGTCATCGAGCAGGAGCCGAAGCGGCTCGTCGAGGTCCCCGGCCTCGGCCCCAAGCGCACGAAGATGATCGCGGCGGCCTGGGAGGAACAGAAGGCGATCAAGGAGGTCATGGTCTTCCTCCAGGGCGTCGGCGTCTCCACCTCCATCGCCGTCCGCATCTACAAGAAGTACGAGGACGCCTCGATCTCCGTCGTGAAGAACCAGCCCTACCGGCTGGCCGCCGACGTCTGGGGCATCGGCTTCCTCACCGCCGACCGGATCGCCCAGGCCGTGGGCATTCCGCACGACAGCCCCGAGCGGGTCAAGGCCGGCCTTCAGCACGCCCTGTCCCAGTCCTCCGACCAGGGGCACTGCTACCTCCCCGAGGAGCGGCTCATCGCGGACGGCGTCAAGCTGCTCCAGGTCGACACCGGGCTGGTCATCGAGTGCCTGGCCGAGCTGGCCGCCGACCCGGAGGGCGTCGTACGGGAGAAGGTGCCGTCGCCCGAGGGCGGCGAACCGATCACGGCTGTCTACCTGGTCCCCTTCCACCGGGCCGAGCTGTCCCTCGCCGGGCAGGTCCGGCGGCTGCTGCGGACCGGGGAGGACCGGATGCCGGCCTTCCAGGACGTGGACTGGGACAAGGCCCTGGCCTGGCTCGCCACGCGTACGGGGGCCTCGCTCGCGCCCGAGCAGGAGGAGGCCGTACGGCTCGCGCTCAGCCGGAAGGTGGCCGTCCTGACCGGTGGGCCCGGCTGCGGGAAGTCGTTCACCGTCCGGTCCATCGTCGAGCTGGCCCGGGCCAAGCGGGCCAAGGTCGTGCTGGCCGCGCCCACCGGTCGGGCAGCCAAGCGGCTCGCCGAGCTGACCGGGGCCGAGGCGTCCACCGTGCACCGGCTCCTGGAGCTGAGGCCGGGCGGGGACGCGGCCTACGACCGGGACCGTCCGCTGGACGCCGATCTGGTCGTCGTGGACGAGGCGTCGATGCTCGACCTGCTGCTCGCCAACAAGCTCGTGAAGGCGGTGGCACCCGGTGCCCACCTCCTCCTGGTGGGTGACGTCGACCAACTGCCCTCGGTCGGCGCGGGGGAGGTGCTGAGCGATCTGCTCGCCGAGGGCGGCCCGGTTCCCGCCGTCCGGCTCACCCGGATCTTCCGCCAGGCCCAGCAGTCCGGCGTCGTGACCAACGCGCACCGGATCAACGCCGGGCAGCCCCCGCTCACCGAGGGGCTGAGCGACTTCTTCCTCTTCGTGGAGGACGAGACGGAGGACGCGGGCAAGCTCGCCGTCGATGTCGCGGCCCGCCGCGTTCCGGCCAAGTTCGGTCTCGACCCGCGCCGTGACGTACAGGTCCTCGCCCCGATGCACCGGGGCCCTGCCGGAGCCGGACATTTGAACGGGCTGCTCCAGCAGGCCATCACCCCGGGCCGTCCCGACCTCCCCGAGAAGCGGTTCGGCGGCCGGGTCTTCCGGGTCGGCGACAAGGTCACCCAGATCCGCAACAACTACGACAAGGGCGAGAACGGCGTCTTCAACGGCACGGTCGGCGTCGTCACCGGCCTGGACGTGGACGAACAGAAGCTCACCGTCCGCACCGACGAGGACGAGGAGATCGGCTACGACTTCGACGAGCTGGACGAGCTGGCCCACGCGTACGCCATGACCATCCACCGTTCCCAGGGCAGCGAGTATCCGGCCGTCGTCATCCCCGTCACCACCAGCGCCTGGATGATGCTCCAGCGCAATCTGCTCTACACGGCCGTGACGAGGGCCAGGAAGCTCGTCGTCCTCGTCGGGTCCCGTAAGGCGATCGGCCAGGCGGTCCGCACGGTTTCCGCAGGCAGACGCTGTACGGCACTGGATTTCCGGCTCCGGGGCGGCTCGGGCGAAGACTTCGTGTGACCCCTGCACAAAAATGATCGATCAAATCGGTGGGAAACATCACGGAGGTCTTCCGGAACCGCAGTCAAGGGGGCAGGATGAGTAAGTTGGCGGCACTCAGTGCCGTCAGTAGGTCCAATGGACGACCCCGAGTGCACTCTCCTGAGCCGAATGGGGGAGGGTGGAAGACAGTCAGGGCACCTCGAAGAAGAGGCACTACGTCGGTGAGGGATGACGTGAGCGAGCACACCAACAACGCTGTAGTACTGCGGTACGGCGATGACGAGTACACCTACCCGGTGATCGACAGCACCGTCGGCGACAAGGGCTTCGACATCGGGAAGCTCCGGGCCAATACCGGCCTGGTGACGCTGGACAGCGGATACGGCAACACAGCCGCCTATAAATCCGCCGTCACGTACCTCGACGGTGAGCAGGGCATTCTGCGCTACCGCGGATACCCGATCGAGCAGCTCGCCGAGCGCTCGTCGTTCCTCGAGGTCGCGTACACGCTGATCAACGGTGACCTTCCGCAGGTCGACCAACTGGCGACCTTCAAGAACGAGATCACCCAACACACGCTGCTGCACGAGGACGTCAAGCGGTTCTTCGACGGCTTCCCCCGCGACGCCCACCCGATGGCCATGCTGTCCTCGGTCGTCAGCGCGCTGTCCACGTTCTACCAGGACAGCCACAACCCGTTCGACGAGCAGCAGCGTCACCTGTCGACGATCCGCCTGCTGGCGAAGCTGCCGACGATCGCGGCGTACGCCTACAAGAAGTCGATCGGTCACCCCTTCGTCTACCCGCGCAACGACCTCGGGTACGTCGAGAACTTCCTGCGCATGACCTTCTCGGTCCCCGCCCAGGAGTACGAGCTGGACCCGGTCGTCGTCTCGGCGCTGGACAAGCTGCTCATCCTGCACGCGGACCACGAGCAGAACTGCTCGACCTCCACCGTGCGTCTGGTCGGCTCCTCGCAGGCGAACATGTTCGCCTCGATCTCCGCCGGCATCTCGGCGCTGTGGGGCCCCCTGCACGGTGGCGCCAACCAGTCGGTGCTGGAGATGCTGGAAGGCATCCAGGCCAACGGCGGCGACGTCGACTCCTTCATCCGCAAGGTGAAGAACAAGGAGGACGGCGTCCGCCTGATGGGCTTCGGCCACCGGGTGTACAAGTCCTTCGACCCTCGCGCCAAGATCATCAAGGCCGCCGCCCACGACGTGCTGTCCGCGCTCGGCAAGTCCGACGAGCTGCTCGATATCGCGCTCAAGCTGGAGGAGCACGCGCTCTCCGACGACTACTTCGTCTCGCGCAACCTCTACCCCAACGTGGACTTCTACACCGGTCTGATCTACCGGGCCATGGGCTTCCCGACCGAGATGTTCACCGTGCTCTTCGCGCTCGGCCGCCTTCCCGGCTGGATCGCCCAGTGGCACGAGATGATCAAGGAGCCGGGTTCCCGCATCGGCCGCCCGCGCCAGATCTACACCGGCGAGGTCCTGCGCGACTTCGTCCCGGTCGAGGGCCGCTGACCCGGACCTCGTACCGCAGGGTCCCGCACCGCCGGATCCCGCAACGCCCGTAGTGCCCGGCCTCTTCGGCCGACTGCCTTCGCCCCGCGTACCGCGCTTCGCACAGAGCGCGGTGTCCGGGGCGATTCGGCGTTCCGGGGGGCGGGAGGGGCAGGGGGCTGGAAAGCGAGAAACGCCCCGCCGCCGATCCCCCCACGGGTCGACGGTCAGGGCGCTTCCCATATCCCGGAGCGGATTCCCCCCACGGGATCCGGCCGGGCGTCTGCAGGGAGCCGGAGCTCCCGTGTTCTGTTGTGTTCCCTTGTGCTGCGATCCGCCGGGGTACGCACGCACGAGAGGGCCGCTCAAAGCTCCCCGGTGCACGTGCCCCGGCCAAACGCTTGCCACGGGAGCGTCCCCCAAGACACTCCGTCGGACGTCCCCCGAGACATCCTTGGCATCGCACTCTAAGACTCGCGAACCCACCGGATGGTTACCCTGAAATCGGTGTGATCTAAATCTCTTTGTGGAAGTTACGTGAAGGCACGCAACCGTAGGCTGTTCGTGACGACGAACACGGACGAAAACGCCATGGCGGCTCCCGCGATCATTGGGTTGAGCAGGCCACTTGCAGCCAGGGGCAAGGCCGCGACGTTGTACCCGAAGGCCCAGAAGAGGTTGCCCCTGATGGTGGCCAGCGTACGCCTGGAGAGGCGGATTGCGTCAGCTGTCACCTTGAGATCTCCACGAACCAGTGTGAGGTCGCTCGCTTCGATCGCCGCATCCGTCCCGGTGCCCATCGCCAGCCCCAGGTCTGCCGTGGCCAGCGCGGCGGCGTCGTTGACCCCGTCGCCGACCATGGCGACGACCCGGCCCTCGGCCTGAAGGCGCTTCACGACGTTCACCTTGTCCTCGGGAAGCACCTCGGCGTGGACCTCGTCGATGCCCACCTCGGCCGCGACCGACTCCGCCACGGCCCGGTTGTCGCCGGTGAGGAGGACGGGCCTCAGCCCCAGGGCGCGCAGCTCGGTCACGGCGGCCGCACTGCTGTCCTTGACCGCGTCCGCCACCCCGAACACGCCCCGCGCCTCCCCGTCCCAGGCCACGACGACCGCCGTACGGCCGTGCTCCCCGGCATCCGCCAGGGCCTGCGACAACCCGGGCGGGAGGGGGATCGCCGCGTCGGCGAGAAGGCGGGGCCGTCCGACGAGGAGGGCGTGGCCCTCGACGATGCCCTGGACGCCGAGTCCGGGGATGTTCTGGAAGTCCTCGGGGGTGGGGAGGGGTCCGGTGGCGTC
>NZ_JOEZ01000039.1 GCF_000721175.1 Streptomyces anulatus | reverse complement strand
GCGTTTTCCCTTTCCGGCGAGTCCGACTCTATCAGATCCTTTCGGACCCGATTCCCAGTCAGCGGGGCTTGTCTTCCCGGCTGTTGGGCCGTTCCGACGAGTGAGACTTTAGCGGAATCCTGCCCCCCGACGCTAATCGGGGTGCGTTCCTTCGAACGCGGATTCCTCATTTCGCGCAGGCACACGAAAAGGCATGCGACACGAGGTCGCGTGTCCTGTCGTGGTTACTGCGGAATGGCTGTCCGGGGACCGACCGGGGTCGGCGCTCACGTCGGACAACTCGGAGCACACTACGGATGTGTCCGGGGTGTGTCAACCCCCGGCCGGTGGTGCCGGTGGCCGGGGGCGGATGGGGGCCGGGCTGGGTGTCAGCCGTTGCCGGAGGCCAGTTCGCGGCTGCGGTCGCGGGCTGCCTCCAGTGCGGCGATGAGGGCCGCGCGCACTCCGTGGTTCTCCAGTTCGCGGATCGCGCTGATGGTCGTGCCGGCCGGGCTGGTGACGGCCTCGCGGAGCTTGACCGGGTGCTCGCCGCTGTCCCGCAGCATGACGGCGGCGCCGATCGCGGCCTGGACGATGAGGTCGTGGGCCTGGGCTCGGGGCAGGCCGAGCAGGATGCCCGCGTCGGTCATGGCCTCGACCAGGAAGTAGAAGTAGGCGGGGCCGGAGCCCGAGAGGGCGGTCGCCGCGTCCTGCTGGGACTCCGGGACGCGCAGGGTCTTGCCGACGCCGCCGAAGATCTCCTCGGCGGTGGCGAGGTGCGCGCCGGTGGCGTGGCTGCCGGCCGAGATGACGGACATGCCCTCGTCGACGAGGACCGGGGTGTTGGGCATGACCCGGACGACCGGGGTGTCCGGGGTGAGCCGGTCCTCGATGAACGCGGTGGTGATGCCGGCCGCGGCGCTGATGACCAGACGGTCGGCGGTGACGTGCGGTGCGAGTTCGTCCAGGAGCTTGCCCATGTCCTGCGGCTTGACCGCGAGGATGAGGATGTCGGCGTTCCTGGCCGCCTCCGCGTTGCTGACGGACTCGACCCCGTACCGCGTGTGCAGTTCCCGGGCCCGGTCGCCGCGTCGGGTGGTCACCAGGAGGTCGGCCGGTCGCCAGCCCGCCCGGATCATGCCGCTGAGCAGGGCCTCGCCGATCTTGCCGGTGCCGAGGACTGCGACTGTCTGGGTCATGCGTTCACCCTCCGGGCGGTGCTCAGGTCCACGTTGTGACCGTCTCCCCGCCATCCTCGCATCGGGGTTTCACGGCGTACGGCGGCGGAGGGTGATCGCGCCGAGGCAGAGGACCAGGAGCGCGCTCCCCGCGACCACGGCCACGTCGCGGACGAAGTCGCCGGTGATGTCGGGGTGGTGGAGGACCTGGTCCATGCCGTCGACGGCGTACGACATGGGCAGGACGTTCGAGATCGCCTCCAGGACGGGGTGCATCGCCTCGCGCGGCGTGAACAGGCCGCAGAGCAGGAGCTGGGGGAAGATCACCGCCGGCATGAACTGGACCGCCTGGAACTCGGAGGCGGCGAACGCGGAGACGAACAGGCCGAGTGCGGTGCCGAGCAGAGCGTCGAGCAGGGCGACCAGGAGCAGCAGCCAGGGCGAGCCGATGACGTCCAGGCCCAGCAGCCAGATGGAGACGGCCGTCGCGAGCGCCGCCTGGACGACCGCGACCGCGCCGAACGCGAGGGCGTAGCCCGCGATCAGGTCGCCCTTGCCGAGCGGGAGGGCGAGGAGGCGTTCGAGGGTGCCCGAGGTGCGTTCGCGCAGGGTGGCGATCGAGGTCACCAGGAACATCGTGATCAGCGGGAAGATGCCGAGGAGGCTGGCTCCGGTGGAGTCGAAGGTCTCGGGGCTGCCGTCGAAGACGTAACGGAGCAGCGTGATCAGCAGGACCGGGACGATCAACAGGAGCGCGATCGTGCGGGGGTCGTGGGTCAGCTGGCGCAGGACGCGGCCCGCTGTGGCGGTCGTACGGGACGGGGTCAGCGGGCGGGCCGGGGCAGCCTCGTTCGCGGGGCGGGTCGGTGTGGGAGCGGTCGCCGTCATCGGGAGGCCTCCTGGTCGGGGGGCGGGGTGGGTGACGTGGCCTCGACCAGCTGGAGGAACGCGTCCTCGACGGTCTCCGTGCCGGTGCGGCGGCGCAGTGCGTCGGGGGTGTCATCGGCGAGGATCCGGCCGTCCCGCATCAGGAGGAGGCGGTGGCAGCGTTCGGCCTCGTCCATGACGTGGGAGGAGATGAGGAGGGTGGTGCCGCGGTCGGCGGCCAGGCGGTGGAAGAGGTCCCAGAGGTCCCGGCGGAGTACGGGGTCGAGCCCGACGGTCGGTTCGTCCAGGACCAGGAGAGCCGGGGTGCCGAGGAGGGCGACGGCCAGCAGGACGCGGCTGCGCTGGCCGCCGGAGAGCGCTCCGGCGAGGGCGTCGGCGTGGCTGGTGAGGTCGACGTCCCCGATGGCGCGGGTGACGGCGTCGCGGCGGGCGGCCCTGTGTGCGCGGCCGGGGTGCAGGACGGCGGCGAAGTAGTCGAGGTTCTGCCGGACGGTGAGGTCGGTGTAGACGGAGGGCGCCTGGGTGACGTACCCGATGCGGTGGCGCAGGGCCGGGTCTCCCGCAGGGTGGCCCAGGACATCGAGGGTGCCGGTGACTTTGGCCTGGGTGCCCACCACGGCGCGCATCAAGGTGGTCTTGCCGCAGCCCGAGGGGCCGAGGAGGCCGGTGATGCTGCCGGGGCGGACGGTGAAGTCGAGGGCGCGCAGGACGGTGCGGGTGCCTCGTACGACGGTGAGGTCGCGGGCTTCGATCGCCGGGGGCGATGGCGGGGCCGGTGGCGGGGATGCGTCCGGGGGGCCTGTGGGGCCGGCCGACGGCGGCCCGGGTTCATAATTCATCATGTGATGAATTCTTCGCCCGATGCCGCCGTCCGTCAAGGGGCCAGAAGGCGGACGCACGAATCAGCCCGCCGACACGGTCGGCGGGCTGAGTTCTCCGTGGGGCGGATCGTCCGTGGGGCGGGCGGGGCCTCAGGTGCGCCTGGGGCGCTTGCGGCCGGATGACCTGCGGGCCGCCGGGTTGCCGGTGCGGGTCGAGCGGCGCTTCTCGAACCGGACGCGGGCCTGCTCGTACTCGGTGCGGCGCAGCTTCTCGCCCGGGGCCTCGGTGAGCGAGCGGACGAAGTAGGCGAGGAGCGAGCCGATGAAGCCGATCGACTTCAGTCCGCGCAGGTTGTCCTCGCGGGCCGGGTCCTTCGGGCGGGCGCCGAAGCCCTCCCAGGTCTTGCGGAACGCGATGGCGCTGCAGATGGAGAACATCGCGATCACCAGCATCCCGACGAGGCTCCCGACCTCGGCGATCTCCAGCCCCTCGTAGGCGAAGCGCAGGACGAAGCAGGCGGCCACGGCTGCGGCCAGCGAGCCGACGGCGACGCCGGCGCGGCGGAGACCGTAGCCGCCGTCGTGGCCGACCCACGTCGTGCCGAAGAAGCGGATGGGCTCGGGCTGCGGGCCCGGGGCCGTGGGGGCGCCGCCGGAGGGTGTCCCTCCGGCGGGCGGGGTGCCGGGGGCTGCGCTGTTCTCGCTCACGGGGCCGATTATCCCCGTTGCCCCCGGCTGGGCGGGCGGAGCCGTCAGTCGCAGCGCGGTGCGATGTAGCCGTCACGTCCCGTGTAGACGTAGGCGTCCGCGACGAACTGACCGTTGGCGATGTTGTCCCAGAGGTTCGACGTGCCGTACGGGCCGGTGACCCGCTCTCCCGGCTTCTGGCAGTAGATCGGGATGCTCTGTCCGTAGGGCAGGGTCCTGACGATGCGGTAGCTGGTCCCCGGTCCGGTGCGGACGTTGACCCGGTAGCCCGGGGCGATGGGGTAGCGGGTGCCGGTCGCGGTGGTCTCCACCGTCACCTCGGCCTCCGCCGTGGCCGTCGCGCCGTCCACCTCGTTCCCGGTGGGCTCTGCGGTGTGCTCTTCAACGCCCATGTGGGCCTCCCCCGTTGAGAAACGCGTACGCCGGACGCGTACGCCGCGCAGGCTAGCAAGCTCCGTGCCTCTCGTACGCACCATCGACTAGGCTCCGTGCGTCGCATGCGCACGAACACACGGGGGTGGGCGATGCCGCCGCTGCGAGGAACCGGAGCGTCCCCGGAAGCGGAGTTTCCGCAGTACGCCGGCGCCTACCGCCTGGAGGCCCGTCTCGGCTCGGGCGGCATGGGGGTCGTGCATCTGGCGCGCTCGGCCTCGGGGATGCAGCTCGCGGTGAAGGTGGTGCACGCGCCGTACGCGGCGGATCCAGAGTTCAGGGCGCGGTTCCGGCAGGAGGTGGCGGCCGCGCGGCGGGTCAGCGGGGCGTTCACCGCGCCCGTCGTCGACGCCGATCCGGAGGCCGGGCGGCCCTGGATGGCCACCCTCTACGTTCCCGGGCCCACGCTCGCCGAGCAGGTGAAGCGGAGCGGCCCGATGGCCCCCGCCGAGCTGCGCAGGCTGACCGCCGGGCTGGCCGAGGCACTGCGGGACATCCATCGGGCGGGTGTGGTCCACCGCGATCTGAAGCCGGGCAACGTACTGCTGACCGACGGTGGCCCCAAGGTCATCGACTTCGGGATCTCCCGGCCGTACGACAGTGATCTGCGCACCGAGACGGGCAAGCTGATCGGCTCGCCGCCCTACATGGCTCCCGAGCAGTTCCAGCGGCCGCGCGAGGTCGGGCCGCCGGCCGACGTGTTCGCGCTGGGGGCCGTGATCGTCCACGCCGCGACGGGCCGGGGGCCCTTCGACTCGGACAGCCCGTACATCGTGGCGTACCAGGTGGTGCACGACCAGCCGGACCTCGGCGGGGTGCCGGAGGATCTCGTGCCGCTGGTCGCCCGCTGCCTGGCGAAGGACCCGGCCGACAGGCCCACGCCGGGCGAGGTGATGGGGGCGCTGCTGCCCCCGTCGTACGAGGCCGACGCGTTCATACCGGCGCAGCGGCGCCGGGCCGTGGTCGCGGCGGCGGTGCCGCCGGCGGAGGAACGGGACGGTTCGGAGGAGGACACGCATGTGCGTGCCGCGCCCCCGGTCCGGCGTCGGCGGCTGCCGCGCGCCCGGCGACTCGTGGCGGCGGCGCTGCTCCTGCTGGTGGCGGGGGCGGGCGCCGGGGCGTACGCCGTGTGGGGCGGCGGTGGTACGGACGTGAGCCGCCCGGAGCCGGAACGCGCGGGCGCCGGGGGTGTGGAGGGCGACGACGCCGTCACCCCGTGGCGTACCGAGCTGCGGACGTCCGGCGGTGCCACGCCCGTGTGTTCCACCGCCGGACCGGGGGGCGCGCTGTACTGCTCGGTGGCCGGGACCGGCACGGCCAGGATCGATCCGGCGGACGGGCGCGTGGTGTGGTCGGCCCGGTCGTCCTCGACGCGGACCGCCCACGCTCCGATCGTCTCGGGCGGGGTCGTGCTGTCCACCGGACCGGACGGGAAGCTGCGCGCGTTCGACCCGGTGAAGGGCACCGCCGTCCGGGACACCGCGCTGTCCGCGAGCCCCGGTGGCGCGTTCCCCGCGGGCGACGCCCTGCTGGCCGTCGCGGACGACGGCACGGTGACGGCCCTGGACGGCGCGAGCGGGACGCCCCGCTGGAAGGGCCCGCTGGCGCGGCACACGCGGCCGGACTTCGCCCTGTACGACGGCGCGTCAGGGCTCGCCTACGCCTTCGAGCACGCGCCCTCCGGCGGGTCGACCCTCGTCACCGCGGTGGACGCCGTGAGCGGCCGGGCCTCCTGGCAGCGGTGGCTGGACGGGGTACTCACCCCGGTCGGCACCGTCGGCGCAGGAGAGCTGGTGCTGACGGCGATGGACGAGAACTCGGACATCGCCGAGCTCGTCCGGTACGCCCCCGGAACCGGCGCGACCGCCCGGGTCCCGCTGCCCTTCACGCTGGACGGGCCGCAGGTGGTGATGGCCGGGGACGTCGCGTACCTGCTGGCGCGGGGCGGGTCGCTGCTCGCCGTCGACACCTCGGCGGACGGGGCGAAGGCGGACCTGTGGCGGCTGGAGACGGGGGTCGGGCGGGCTTCCGCTCCGGTGCTCGGGGAGGGCGGGCACCTGTACTTCTCCGCCGCGGACGGGCGGCTGCTGGCCGTCGACACGGCTCGGGGGGCGCTCGTGGGGCAGACCCGGGCGCGGCTGAGCGGCGGGAAGCTGACGTATGCGTCCGACCTGCCCGCCCCTGTGACGGCGGGGCGGACGGTGGTGGGAACGGCTCCGGACGGGTCGGTCTTCGCGGTGGACGGGGCGGACCCGGGGGCCTGGTGAGGGCGGGGTTGCCCCGGGGCTCCGCCCCGCCCCCCCGCTCCTCGAACGCCGGACGGGCTGGAAAGCCGAAATGTCAGCCCAGCTTCGAGACGTCCCTGACCGCGCCGCGGTCCGCGCTCGTCGCCATCGCCGCGTAGGCGCGCAGTGCGGCCGACACCTTGCGGTCGCGGTTCTTCGGCGCGTACACGCCGTTCAGCGCCTCGCGGCGGGTGGCCAGTTCGGCGTCGTCGACGAGCAGCTCGATGGAGCGGTTCGGGATGTCGATCCGGATCCGGTCGCCGTCCTCGACGAGCGCGATGGTGCCGCCGGAGGCCGCCTCGGGCGAGGCGTGGCCGATGGAGAGGCCCGACGTACCGCCGGAGAAGCGGCCGTCGGTGACCAGCGCGCAGACCTTGCCGAGGCCCCGGCCCTTGAGGAAGGACGTGGGGTAGAGCATCTCCTGCATGCCGGGGCCGCCGCGCGGGCCCTCGTAACGGATGACGACGACGTCGCCCGGCCGGATCTCCTTGCGGAGGATCTTGTCGACGGCCTCGTCCTGCGACTCGCAGACGACGGCCGGGCCCTCGAAGGTCCAGATCGACTCGTCGACGCCTGCCGTCTTCACGACACAGCCGTCCACGGCGAGGTTCCCCTTGAGGACGGCGAGGCCGCCGTCCTTGGAGTAGGCGTGCTCGACGTCGCGGATGCAGCCGCCCGCCGCGTCCAGGTCGAGGGTGTCCCACCGCTCGGACTGCGAGAAGGCGGTGGCGGAGCGGACGCAGCCGGGGGCGGCGTGCCACAGCTCGATGGCCTCGGGGGAAGGCGAGCCGCCGCGCACGTCCCAGTTCTTCAGCCACTCGGCGAGGGTGTCGGAGTGCACCGAGCGGACGTCCTCGTTGAGCAGACCGCCGCGGTGGAGCTCGCCGAGGAGGGCGGGGATGCCGCCGGCGCGGTGGACGTCCTCCATGTAGTACGTACCGCCGGGGGCGACGTTCGGGGCGACCTTGGACAGGCACGGGACGCGGCGCGAGACCTCGTTGATGTCGTCCAGGTCGTACGCCAGCTCCGCTTCCTCGGCGGCGGCCAGCAGGTGCAGGATCGTGTTGGTCGAGCCGCCCATGGCGATGTCCAGCGCCATCGCGTTGTCGAACGCGGCGCGGGTGCCGATGGCGCGCGGCAGGACCGTCTCGTCGTCCTGCTCGTAGTAGCGCTTGGTGATCTCGACGACCGTGCGGCCGGCGTCCTCGTACAGCGCCTTGCGGGCGGTGTGGGTGGCGAGGACCGAGCCGTTGCCGGGGAGGGAGAGGCCGAGGACCTCGGTCAGGCAGTTCATCGAGTTGGCGGTGAACATGCCGGAACAGCTGCCGCAGGTGGGGCAGGCGTTCTCCTCGATACGGAGGATGTCCTCGTCGGAGACGGACTCGTCGACCGCGTCGCTGATCGCGTTGACCAGGTCGAGCTTGCGGACCGTGCCGTCGACGAGGGTGGCCTTCCCGGCCTCCATCGGGCCGCCGGAGACGAAGACGGTCGGGATGTTGAGGCGCATCGCGGCCATCAGCATGCCCGGGGTGATCTTGTCGCAGTTGGAGATGCAGATCAGCGCGTCCGCGCAGTGCGCCTCGACCATGTACTCCACGGAGTCGGCGATCAGGTCGCGGGAGGGCAGGCTGTAGAGCATGCCGCCGTGGCCCATCGCGATGCCGTCGTCCACGGCGATGGTGTTGAACTCGCGCGGGACCGCGCCCGCCGCCAGGATCGCCTCGGAGACGATCCGGCCGACCGGGGCGAGGTGGGTGTGGCCGGGGACGAACTCGGTGAACGAGTTGGCGACCGCGATGATCGGCTTGCCGATGTCCGCGCTCGCTACGCCCGAGGCGCGCATAAGGGCGCGCGCGCCCGCCATGTTGCGTCCGTGGGTGACCGTGCGGGACCTCAGCTGCGGCATCGTCGCTCGCTCCTTCGGCAGGGGGACTGCCTCCGACAGATAAAGAAAAGACTGTCTTCGAGCGTACGCCCCGGATCCAAGATCTGGACAGGCTGTCCGGAATGCGGGACGTGATGGCCGCTGGGTGGGCAGCCCGGTCGGAGCCTCGGCGGGTGCGCTCAGCTCTCCGTCAAGTATCTCTGGAGCGTCGGCGCGACCATCGCGACGATGTCCTCCGGGTCCGCCGACGCGAGCGGCTCCGCGCGGATCACGTACCGCAGCATCGCGATGCCGATCATGTGCGAGGCGGCGAGCTCCGCGCGGAACGTCGCGTCCGGTACGTGGAGGTCGGCCGCGATCCGCTCCAGCAGCCGCCGCAGGACGAAGCCGCGCAGCACCTTCGCCGCCGCCTCGTGGGTGAGCGCCGAGCGCAGGATCGCCAGGAGCGGGGCGCGGGTGGCCGGGTTCTCCCATACGGAGAGGAAGTAGCGGGCCAGCCGCTCCCCCAGGCCCTCCGGGGGGCCGCCGAGGATGGTGGGGATGACGAGGGCCGGTTCGAAGGAGAGCTCGACCGCGGCCGCGAAGACCTCGTCCTTCGTACCGAAGTAGTGGTGGACGAGGGCCGCGTCGACCCCGGCGGCCTTGGCGATGCCCCGGATCGACGTGTTGTCGTAGCCGCGGTCGGCGAACTCCGTACGGGCCGCCCGGAGGATGCGCGTACGGGCGTCGGGGCCGTCGGCGGCGTCCTGGCGGGGGGGCCGGCCCCGGCGGCGCGGTGCGGGAGCGTCCTCGGTCACGGGCGGTCCGGGGTCACGGGCGGCGGATCTCGGAGGCCGGGTCGGCGGCGGACGCGGTGGCCAGGTGGAGACGGGTGAAGGCCAGCGCCTCCGCGAGGTCGGCCTCACGTTCGGCGGAGGACATCGCGCGGCGGGTGTTGACCTCGATGACGACATGGCCGTCGAAGCCCGTACGGGCCAGGCGCTCCAGCAGCTCCGCGCACGGCTGGTCACCCCGGCCGGGCACCAGGTGCTCGTCCTTGGCCGAGCCCTTGCCGTCGGCGAGGTGGACGTGGGCCAGCCGGTCGCCCATCCGGTCCACCATGGCGAGCGTCTCGGTGCGGGCGGTCGCGGTGTGCGAGAGGTCGACCGTGAAGTGCCGGTAGTCGTCGTTGGTGACGTCCCAGTCGGGGGCGTACGCGAGCATCTCGCGGTCCCGGTAGCGCCAGGGGTACATGTTCTCGACGGCGAACCGGACGTCCGTCTCCTCCGCCATCCGCCAGATCCCGGCCACGAAGTCCTTGGCGTAGTTGCGCTGCCACCGGAACGGCGGGTGCACCACGACGGTGGACGCCCCGAGCTTCTCGGCGGCGGCCCTGGCCCGCTGGAGCTTGACCCACGGGTCGGTGGACCAGACCCGCTGGGTGATCAGGAGGCAGGGGGCGTGCACCGCGAGGATCGGCACCCGGTGGTAGTCGGAGAGCCGGCGCAGGGCCTCGATGTCCTGGCTGACGGGGTCGGTCCAGACCATGACCTCGACGCCGTCGTACCCCAGGCGCGCGGCGATCTCGAAGGCCGTCGCGGTGGACTCGGGGTAGACCGAGGCCGTTGACAGGGCGACCTTCGCATCGGGGATGCGCACCACTGGTTCTGCCACCTGGACAGGGTACGGGCAGTGGCGCGCCGCGCCGAGGGACCGTGGCGGAAAGTGATCAGGACCATGGGCGTACCTGGCGTGCCTACGGCCCTGTCGTCATCCCGGCAGCGCGGCCCGCTCCACCGGGAGGTGGTCCAGGCGGCGCAGGATGACGCCCTCGCGCAGGGCCCACGGACATATCTCCAGCTCCTCGATGCCGAACAGGTCCATCGCGCCCTCGGCCACCAGCGCCCCGGCGAGCAGTTGGGCGGCCCGGCCCTCCGAGACTCCGGGGAGCCTGCCGCGCTCCTCGATCGTCATCGCCGCCAGCTTGGGCACCCAGTCCTCCAGCGCCTTGCGGCTGAGCGAGCGCTGGATGTACAGGCCCTCGGTGGAGCGGGCGGCGCCGGCGATCCGGGCGAGCTGCTTGAAGGTCTTGGAGGTGGCGACGACGTGGTCGGGGCGGCCGGCCCGGCTGAACTCGCCCACGGTCCGCGCGATGCTGGCCCGTACGTGCCGGCGCAGCGCCCTGACCTGCTCCGGGTCGGCCGGGTCGTCCGGGAGCCAGGCGCCGGTGAGACGGCCCGCGCCGAGCGGCAGGGAGACGGCGGTGTCGGGTTCCTCGTCGATGCCGAAGGCGATCTCCAGGGAGCCGCCGCCGATGTCCAGGACGAGGAGCTTGCCCGCCGACCAGCCGAACCAGCGCCGGGCGGCCAGGAAGGTCAGCCGGGCCTCGTCCTCGCCGCTGAGGACCGCGAGGTCGACACCGGTCTCGACCCGTACGCGCTCCAGGACCAGGTCCGCGTTGGTCGCCTCGCGCACCGCGGAGGTCGCGAAGGCGAGCACGTCCTCGCACCCCTTGTCCTCGGCGGCCTGGGCCGCACCGGCGATCGTCGCCACGAGCCGGTCCACGCCGAGCGGGCCGATCGCACCGCCCTCGTCGAGCAGTTCGGCCAGCCTGAGCTCCGCCTTGTGCGAGTGCGCGGGCAGCGGGCGGGCGCTGGGGTGGGCGTCGACCACCAGCAGATGAACCGTGTTCGATCCCACGTCGAGGACTCCGAGTCTCATAGGGGAACGCTACTGCTCCATCGGACTTACGCTGGGCGCGTGCCAAAGACGAAAAAGGCTAAGCCGGACAAAGCCACGAAGAAGCAGAAGTCGAACAAGCAGACATCACAGGCGGAGGCGAACGGACCGGACCCCTCCGACGAGAAGGGCATCGACTTCGCGCGGGCCTGGGTGGAGTTCCCCGACCCGGACGACGACGAGCAGGTCTTCCGGTGCGATCTGACCTGGCTGACCTCCCGTTGGACCTGCGTCTTCGGCAGCGGCTGCCAGGGCATCCAGGCGGGCCGCGCGGACGACGGCTGCTGCACGCTGGGCGCGCACTTCTCCGACGAGGACGACGAGAAGCGGGTCGCCGAGAACGTGGCGCGGCTCACCCCGGAGCTGTGGCAGTTCCACGACGTCGGTACGGAGACGGGCTGGGTCGGCGTCGACGAGGACGGCGAGCGCCAGACGCGCCGCTGGGAGGGCTCCTGCATCTTCCAGAACCGCCCGGGGTTCGCCGCCGGGGCAGGCTGCTCGCTGCACATCCTGGCACTTCGGGAGGGCAAGGAGCCCCTGGAGACCAAGCCGGACGTGTGCTGGCAGCTGCCGGTGCGCCGGACGTACGACTGGATCGACCGGCCCGACGACACCCGGGTCCTCCAGGTGACGATCGGGGAGTACGACCGCCGGGGCTGGGGTCCGGGCGGGCACGACCTGCACTGGTGGTGCACCTCGGCCACCTCGGCACACGGGGCCGGTGACCCGGTGTACGTGTCCTACCGCCCTGAGCTGATCGAGCTGATGGGCAAGGAGGGGTACGACCGGCTGGTCGAGCTGTGCGAGGAGCGGCTGTCCTCGCTGCTGCCGATGGCCCCGCACCCCGCGGACCCGCTCCCCGCGCCGAAGAAGAAGCACTGAGGCGTACGGAGCGGGGCGGCTGAGAGCCTGTCGGGTGGCCTTCGACCGGAAAGCAGACGCGCTCCGGCGCACGGTTCCAAGGCGCCGAGAGGTCCTCGTAGCGGAGCTGCCAGGGCATCTCGGCAACGCCGGAAGCGTGCGTGCCAGGGCGTGGCCGCCCGATCAGAGGCCACCCGACAGGCTCTGAGGCGTAAGGGCGGCCCTCAGCCCGTCGGGTCCGGGCCGGAGGGGCCCGGGTCGGCCGGGTCCGTGGGGCCGGGGTCCGTCGGGTCGGTGGGGTCCGGTGTCGGGTCGGGCGGGTCCGTGGGGTCGGGCGGTCCTGTCGGGTCCGGCGGGTCGGTGGGATCGGTCGGGCCGGGGTCGGTGGGCCCGGGATCCGTGGGGTCGGGGTCCGGATCGGCCGGTCCGGGGTCCGTGGTGCCCGGGTCCGTGGGGCGGGGCGGGTCCGTGCCCGGGCGCGTGGGGCGCGGGCCGCCCGTCGTCGGGGACGTCACCCCGTGGCCGTCGATGATCACGGCGGAACCCGAGGGGGTCAGCGAGATCCGGGCCCGCCACGGCCCGCCCGGCTGCGCGTCCCGGATCACCGAGACCGCGATCGTGGTGCTCTGCCCGGCCGCGAGCGTGCCGGACGTACGGCTGAGGCGCAGCCACGGGGCGTCCGTCGCCGCCGACCAGCTGACCGGCCCCCGGGCGGAGGCGGTCAGCGTGAGCGTCGTGACGGCCCCGGAGGTCCGGGCGGTCACCGTCACCCGGGCGTCGCCCTGCTGCGCGCCGCCGGTGCTGACGACCTCGGCGGTGACGTCCGGGACGCGGGCCCCGAAGCGGTCGCCGGGCCGGCCGTGGCCGGTGTTCTCGTAGGGGACGTACGGGTCGCCGCTCATGTCGCCGGCGTCCTCCACCTCCGTGGCGGTGACCGGGGTGCCGTCGTGGCCCTCGCCGGTCTGCGGCGCTCCCCGGTATGCGGCCCACAGGGCGATCACGGGGGCGGCGACCACCGTCGCGAGGACCGTTGTCGTCACGACCCGGGCGCGCAGCCGGTCCCGGCGGGCGGCCTGGTCCTTGGGGTCGAGCGGGTACCCGGAACGGTCGAAGCGCGGGCCTGCGGCGCGGGAGCGCTGGGCCTGGGCCGTCGCGACGTACACGGAGGGGCGGGGGGCCTCGACGACGGGCAGGGCGGCGACCGGGGTCAGGGCCGCTCCGGGCCAGGGTCCGGCGGCATCCGCCCGCTCGGCTGCGCGGCGGCAGCGGGGGCAGTCGTCGACGTGCCGGACGAGTTCGCGGCGCAGGGCGGCGGAGAGCAGCACCTGGTGGTCGCCGGTGAGCCGCGCGACGGTGGGGCAGTCGCCGGCCTCGACGACCGCGAGGGCCGCGCGGGTGCGCTCCACCTCGCAGGCCGCGCCGGCCAGCAGCTCCCGGGCGGTGGCCGGCTCCAGCCCGAGCACGGCCGCGACGGCGCGCGGGGTGAGCCGGTGGCGTACGGCCAGTTCGAGGGCTTCGCGCTGCTCCGGGGTGGTGCCCGCGGCCTCGGGCCAGGCGAGCGTGGCGAGCTCCCGGCGGCGGGCTTCGGCGGCCGGCGACTCGGCGAGGGCGGGCGCGGTGGCGTCCTCGGGGGTGGCGGGCGCGGTGTGCTCCGGCGTGCGCCGGGCGGTGTGCGCCCCCTGGGGCCGGGGCACGGCTGAGGCCTTGGAGCCCTTTCCGGTATCGGAGGCTCCGGCCGTTCGGGGTGTCTCGGCCGTCCCGGAGGGGCGGCGGTGGGCCTGGCGGCCGTGCTTGCGCTCGGTGAGGGTGCGCAGACAGGTCCACCGGGCCAGCGCGTACAGCCAGGATTTACGTTCCTCCTCGGCCGTGGGGCCCCGGGCGTCCTGCCGGTCCGCGATCGACAGGACGGCACCGAGCGCCTCGGTGGCCGCGTCGTGATCGCAGAGCACGGAGAGGCAGTAGGTGAAGAGTCCGTCGAGATACGGCTCGTAACGTGCGGGCGGTCGCTGTGCCGGGGCGTGGGGTGCTCGGCGGTGCGCCCGGTGTGCGCCGGTGGTGTGCGCGGGGGTCTCCAGTCTGCTGCTCGTCACCCGGCGACCGTAGGCAAAGGAGCGCATACCCCAAGTGCCCCTTGAGCACATTTAACCCTTACGGGTGAACGTATCCCTCGAAAGAGGACAGAGATCATGGATTCGGGCGGGAGCGCCCGGAAGTGCCCCCGTGCGCCCTGCGCGCGGACGGGCCGCGCCCGCCGACCGTGCGGGCGGCGTTGTCGTACCCCACCTATACGGTGACGCCATGGCTGCCCGTACGAAATCCGCGAAGGACCGGCCGTCCTACCGCTGCACCGAATGCGGCTGGACCACCGCCAAGTGGCTCGGCCGTTGCCCGGAGTGCCAGGCGTGGGGGACGGTCGAGGAGTTCGGCGGCGCCCCCGCCGTGCGCACCACCGCGGCCGGCCGGGTCTCCACCGCCGCCGTGCCGATCGGCCAGGTCGACAGCCGGCAGGCCACCGCCCGTTCGACCGGCGTCGGCGAGCTGGACCGGGTGCTCGGCGGCGGGCTCGTGCCGGGCGCGGTCGTGCTGCTGGCGGGCGAGCCGGGGGTCGGCAAGTCGACGCTGCTGCTGGACGTGGCGGCCAAGGCGGCGAGCGACGACCACCGCACGCTCTATGTGACCGCCGAGGAGTCCGCGAGCCAGGTCCGGATGCGGGCCGACCGGATCCGGGCGATCAACGACCACCTCTACCTCGCGGCGGAGACCGACCTCTCCGCGGTGCTCGGCCATCTGGACGCGGTGAAGCCCTCGCTGCTCGTCCTCGACTCGGTGCAGACGGTCGCCTCACCCGAGATCGACGGCGCGCCCGGCGGGATGGCCCAGGTCCGGGAGGTCGCCGGGGCGCTGATCCGGGCGTCCAAGGAGCGCGGGATGGCCACGCTGCTCGTCGGCCACGTCACGAAGGACGGCGCGATCGCCGGGCCCCGGCTGCTGGAGCACCTGGTCGACGTCGTGCTGTCCTTCGAGGGCGACCGCCATGCCCGGCTGCGTCTGGTACGCGGCGTCAAGAACCGTTACGGGGCGACCGACGAGGTCGGCTGCTTCGAGTTGCACGACGAGGGCATCACCGGTCTCGCCGACCCCTCGGGCCTCTTCCTGACCCGCCGCGACGTGGCGGTGCCGGGCACCTGTCTGACGGTGACGCTGGAGGGCAAGCGGCCCCTGGTCGCCGAGGTGCAGGCACTGACCGTCGACTCGCAGATCCCTTCACCCCGGCGCACGACCTCCGGTCTGGAGACCTCCCGGGTCTCGATGATGCTCGCCGTGCTGGAGCAGCGCGGCCGGATCACCGCGCTCGGCAAGCGGGACATCTACAGCGCGACGGTGGGCGGCGTGAAGCTCACCGAGCCCGCCGCCGACCTCGCGATCGCGCTCGCGCTGGCCAGCGCGGCCAGCGACACCCCGCTCCCGAAGAACCTGGTCGCGATCGGTGAGGTGGGGCTCGCGGGCGAGGTCAGGAGGGTCACCGGGGTGCAGCGGAGACTGGCCGAGGCCCACCGTCTCGGCTTCACCCACGCGCTCGTTCCGACCGACCCGGGAAGGGTCCCGGCCGGTATGAAGGTCACGGAAGTCGCCGACATGGGCGATGCTCTGCGGGTCCTCCCGCGCCGGTCTCGTCAAGAGGCGCCGCAGCCTCGTCAGGAAGACAACGCGCGCCGGTAGACTTTGCCCTGGTCTCGCCCGCCCGTGGACACGGCATGGGGGACGCAAGGGCACCGCAAACCTGTGACCGGAGGAGTGCAGTGGCAGCCAACGACCGGGCGACGACGCCCGGAAAGTCCGGCCAAGGCACCGGTAACGAGGCGCTGATGCGCGCCTCGTTGAGCGCGGTCGCGCCCGGAATGGCCCTGCGGGACGGCCTGGAGCGCATTCTCCGCGGCAATACCGGTGGGCTGATCGTGCTGGGCATGGACAAGACCGTCGAGTCGATGTGCACCGGCGGATTCGTGCTGGACGTGGAGTTCACGGCGACGCGCCTGCGCGAGCTGTGCAAGCTCGACGGGGCGCTGATCCTCGACAAGGACATGACCAAGATCCTGCGGGCCGGTGTGCAGCTGGTGCCGGACGCCTCGATCCACACGGAGGAGACGGGCACCCGCCACCGTACGGCGGACCGGGTCTCCAAGGCGTGCGGCTTCCCCGTCGTCTCGGTCTCCCAGTCGATGCGGCTGATCGCGCTGTACGTGGACGGGGAACGGCGGGTCCTGGAGGAGTCCTCGGCGATCCTGTCCCGGGCCAACCAGGCGCTCGCCACGCTGGAACGGTACAAGCTCCGCCTCGACGAGGTCGCGGGCACACTGTCCGCGCTGGAGATCGAGGACCTGGTCACCGTCCGGGACGTGACGGCGGTGGCGCAGCGGCTGGAGATGGTGCGGCGGATCGCGACGGAGATCGCGGAGTACGTGGTCGAGCTCGGCACCGACGGACGGCTCCTCTCGCTCCAGCTGGACGAGCTGATCGCCGGGGTGGAGCCGGAGCGGGAGCTCGTCGTCCGGGACTATGTGCCCGAGCCGACGGCGAAGCGGTCGCGCACGGTGGCGGAGGCGCTGACGGAGCTGGACGCGCTGAGCCACACGGAGCTGCTGGAGCTGGCGGTGGTGGCGCGGGCGCTGGGCTACAGCGGCTCGCCCGAGACGCTGGACTCGGCGGTCTCCCCGCGGGGCTTCCGGCTGCTGGCCAAGGTGCCGAGGCTGCCGGGGGCGATCATCGAGCGGCTGGTGGAGCACTTCGGTGGTCTGCAGAAGCTGCTGGCTGCGAGCGTGGACGACCTCCAGACGGTGGACGGCGTCGGCGAGGCGCGGGCGCGGAGCGTGCGGGAGGGGCTTTCGCGGTTGGCGGAGTCGTCGATCCTGGAGCGGTACGTCTGAGGCTGGGCGCGGGCCGGGAGGGCGTCCTGGTGGACGCCCTCCTTGCGTGCCGCGCGGGCTGGGTCTGCCGGGCTTGCCCGTTCGCAACCCGGCCCGTCCGGCGTCCGAGGACGGAACCCCGAGCTGGGGTGGGCGGTGCCCTACGGGCTTGCCCGAACCCGTGGCCGCGTCGCCCGCCCACGCCGACGGGTCCGTCCTCGAACGCCGTCTGCCGGGCTTGCCCGCCCCCGGGAGTGCGTCGCTCCTGCTCGCGGACGGATCCGTCCTCGAACGCCGGACGGGCGTGAGTGGTCCCGGACGGGCGTCAGTGGGCGCCGGTCAGTCCTTGGCGAGGACGAAGGATGCTCGCTGGACCGGTTCGCCCGGGGCCTTCGCCTCCAGGAGGTACGTTCCCGGGCCGGCCTTGCCTGCCGGCGGGGTGGCGCAGCCGGGGGCGGACAGGGTGCGGTTCCAGTCCACCGTGTGGATCACCGTCGCGCCCGCCGGGACCCGCAGGAACAGCGGTCCGGCCGCGGCGGGGCAGTCCTTCGAGGACCAGATCGGATCGTCGTCGTCGCCACCGGCCTCGGTGACCGTGAGGACCGCGCTCCTCGGCCCGAAGTCGGCCTTGCACGTGGTCGACGAGGTGTTCTTCGCGACCAGTTCGAACTTCGGCTTGTCGTCGGGGCCGTAACTGACCTTCGTCCGCAGGCTCAACTGCACCGCGGCGGGCTTGCACTCGGGCAGCGGGGAGCCGGCCGGGACCTGTCGGCCCGCCGTGCCGCCGCCGCCCGCACCCGAACCGGCCGTGTCCGCACCGTCTGTTGACGCCCCGTCGGACGCGGCGCCGCCCGAGGACGCGCCATCGGACGAGGTGCCGTCGTTCGCGCCGCCGGAGGACGCGCCCGTGCCGCCGTCGGAGCCTCCGGAGCCGCCGTCCTCGCCCGACTCGTCGCGGCCGCCCGGCTGTTGGCTGATCGCGGGGCCGGAGCTCGACGGCCCGGGGTCGATCGACCTGGCCGGGCCGGAGCCGCCGGACTTGCCGTCGTCACGGGTCCCGCCGCCGCCTCCGGACGTCACCGCCCAGGCGATCAGCACGGCGAGCAGCGCAACCAGAAGTCCCGCTACCGCCCTTCGTCGCCAGTAGATGCTGGAGGGAAGCGGACCGACCGGATTGCGCATAGATCCCACGGCCCGAACTCTACGAGAGATCCGGGCCGACTCCGGCCCCACCCGCCGCTCCCCTCACAAGTTTTGCCGATCATCATCACGGGAAAGGTGTCACGAGCCGGTCACAGGGGACAGAACGGGTGGCGTTGCCGCCTCCTGGGCCGCCGCGTGGGCCGACACCCCCGCGCCCGGGACCGCCGCCCCCTCTTCCGTGCCAGGATCGTCAGTGCCATGACTGCCTTGACTTCGACTTCAGCCCAGACGCCCCCCGCCGCCGCCTCCCTCCACACCCCCGTGATCGGGTGGTTCGAGCAGCATGCCCGCGATCTGCCCTGGCGCCGCCCCGAAGCGGGCGCCTGGTCCGTGATGGTCAGCGAGTTCATGCTGCAGCAGACCCCGGTGAGCCGGGTCCTCCCGGTGTACGAACAGTGGCTCGCCCGCTGGCCCCGCCCAGCCGACCTGGCCGCCGAGGCGCCCGGTGAGGCGGTCCGCGCCTGGGGGCGGCTCGGCTACCCGCGCCGTGCGCTGCGGCTGCACGGGGCCGCGCAGGCGATAACGGAACGGCACGGCGGCGACGTGCCGAGCGAGCACGCCCAACTGCTGGCGCTGCCCGGGATCGGGGAGTACACGGCGGCGGCCGTGGCCTCCTTCGCGTACGGGCAACGGCACGCGGTGCTCGACACGAACGTCCGCCGGGTGTTCGCCCGCGCCGCGTCCGGGGTCCAGTACCCGCCGAACGCGACCACGGCCGCCGAGCGCAAGCTCGCGCGGGCGCTGCTGCCCGAGGAGGACGAGCGGGCGGCGCGCTGGGCGGCGGCCACGATGGAGCTGGGCGCGCTCGTGTGCACCGCGCGCAACGAGGACTGCGACCGGTGCCCTATCGCCTCGCGGTGTGCCTGGCGGCTGGCCGGTAAGCCCGCGTACCAGGGGCCGCCGCGCAAGGGCCAGACGTACGCCGGTACCGACCGCCAGGTGCGCGGACGGCTGCTGGCGGTGTTGCGGGACGCGTTGCATCCCGTACCGCAGGCCGCGCTGGACGCGGTCTGGGAGGAGCCGGTGCAGCGCGCCCGCGCACTGGACGGGCTGGTGGCGGACGGGCTGGTCGAGCCGTTGGCCGATGGCCGGTACCGCCTTCCCCTGACCTGACACCCCCACCCTCGTCCCGCTGTTACACAACCGATGGGCAGCCGTGCACCGGCCTACGGCTGCTCCGCACATCGCCGTGACAACGCCTCCGTAGCGTCTTCGACAGCAGGACGGCCGGACCGCGGAACACCCCGCGGCCCGGCGGTACACGGGGATGTCCGGGGACGGAGGCGGTTGTCATGGCGCAGGGCGAGGTGCTCGCGTTCGAGGACTACGTACGCACACGGCAGGAGGCGCTGCTGCGCAGCGCGCGCCGTCTGGTTCCCGACCCCGTCGATGCCCAGGACCTGCTGCAGACCGCCCTGGTGCGCACCTACGGCCGCTGGGACGGCATCGCCGACAAGTCCCTGGCCGACGCCTATCTGCGCCGCGTCATGATCAACACCCGTACGGAGTGGTGGCGGGCGCGCAAGCTCGAAGAGGTGCCGACCGAGCAGCTGCCCGACGCGAGCGTCGAGGACGGCAGCGAGCAGCGCGCCGACCGCGCCCTTCTGATGGACGTTCTGGGCATCCTGGCTCCCAAGCAGCGCAGCGTCGTCGTGCTGCGACACTGGGAGCAGATGAGCACGGAGGAGACGGCCGCGGCGCTCGGCATGTCGGCCGGTACGGTCAAGAGCACGCTGCACCGGGCCCTGGCACGACTGCGCCAGGAGCTGGAGAGCCGCGAGCTGGACAGCCGCGAGGCGGTCGCCCGGGAGACCGGGGACCACCGGAGCACGGCGCCGGTCACCTCCGCCCGTGTCCCCGCCCAGCGGTCGCCGGTCACGGCGGTGCCGGGGGCGAGGGCACACACACCGGCGCAGCGGAACGGGCGTCACGACGAGCGGGGGATGGAGCGGTGCGCGGCCTGAGCGGCAGGAGCAGCGGCGGGGGCGCCTTCGGGGACGGCTCCTTGAGCGGCTCGGACGGCGACGACGACCCGGGGAGACCGGGCCGGAGCGGGAGCCGGAGCTTCCGGAGCGGTATGGCGGCGAGTGGCACGGCCTTGGCCGGACTCGTCGCCTTCGGGCTGTTCGGCGTCGGCTGCTCCACGGGCGGCACCGGCACCCGGGACGAGGGTCCCGCCGGCAGTCAGCCGGTCGCCCAGATCACGCCGCAGGCCGGCCCTTCCGGCACGACCCCGCCCGTCAGGCGGGTCGACGCCGTGCGGCTCCTCAAGGGCGATCCCAAGGTGGGCGAGCAGGTCAGGGACGGGCTCAGGCCCTGCGCGGGCAAGGCCTATCCGATCGACACCTCGTACGGGTCGATGACCGGCGGCCGGGCCGCCGACGTGGTGGTCAACGTGATGAGCTGCGCCGACTCGGTGGGCGTCGGAACGTACGTGTACCGGGCGGACGGCGACGGCTCGTACAAGAACGTCTTCGCCGCCGAGGTCCCCGCCGTCTACGGAACGATCGACCGGGGCGACCTGGTGGTGACCACCCAGGTCTACGGGTCGAAGGATCCGCTGGCGTACCCGTCCGGCTCGGAGGTGGTCACCTACCGTTGGGCGAGCGACCGCTTCACCGAGCACGACCGGGTGCACAACGACTTCAGCCGCGCCGTCGAGGGCACGGACGGTGAGCTGCCCGTGCAGTCCGAGCCGCTGGATCCGGTGGAGCCGGTCCCGTCGGACGGGCCGGTGGAGCCGGGCAGGAACTGAACCCGGGCAGGAACGAAGTCGTGCCGGTGGAACCGGGCAGGAACGGAAAGCGAGAAGCAGCCCCATGGCCGAGACCCATGTCCTCTTCGTCGAGGACGACGACGTCATCCGCGAGGCCACCCAGCTCGCCCTGGAGCGGGTCGGCTTCACGGTCACCGCGATGCCCGACGGGCTCTCCGGTCTGGAGGCGTTCCGCGCCGACCGGCCGGACATCGCCCTGCTCGACGTGATGGTGCCGGGGCTGGACGGGGTGAGTCTGTGCCGCCGCATCCGGGACGAGTCGACCGTGCCGGTGATCATGCTCTCCGCTCGGGCCGACTCGATCGACGTGGTGCTCGGCCTGGAGGCCGGGGCCGACGACTACGTCACCAAGCCCTTCGACGGCGCGGTCCTGGTCGCGCGCATCCGGGCGGTGCTGCGCCGCTTCGGTCACGCGGCCGGGCCGGACGGCCTGGGTCAGGGCGGTACGGAGGGGGACGCCGGGGCGCTCGGCGGGGTGCTGGTCTTCGGCGATCTGGAGGTCGACACCGACGGTATGGAGGTGCGGCGCGCCGGTGAGCAGGTGGCGCTGACGCCCACCGAGATGCGGCTGCTGCTGGAGTTCTCGTCCGCGCCGGGCACCGTCCTGTCCCGCGACAAGCTCCTGGAGCGGGTCTGGGACTACGGCTGGGGCGGTGACACCCGGGTCGTGGACGTCCACGTCCAGCGGCTGCGCACCAAGATCGGTCAGGACCGGATCGACACGGTCCGCGGCTTCGGCTACAAGCTGCGCGGATGAGGCGTGCGGCGGGCGGGGAGCGGTACGCGGGCATGCAGCCTTACCCGGGTATGCAGCGGTACGCGGGCATCGAGCGGCCGGTGAGGCGCGGATGAAGCGGCTGGCCCTGCGGACCGGTGTCCGCTGGAAGATCAGCATCGCCATCGCGGCGGTCGGCGCGCTCATCGCGGTGGCGCTGAGCCTCGTGGTGCACAACGCGGCCCGCGTCTCGATGATCGAGAACGCCCGCGAGGTGCAGCTGGAGCGGCTGCTGGGCGCCCAGCGCTTCTACGAGGCGACGAGCATGCAGAAGGGCGGGCCGAAGTTCGGGGCGAAGCTGAACGACCCGACGATCCCGCCGAGCCTGCGCGAGGAGGTCCGCAAGAACCGCCGGGCCACCCATGTGACACAGGGCTCCGACGGGGTCCCCGAAGTCTGGGCGGCCGTGCCGCTGGCCAACGGCGACGTGCTGTCGCTGCACACCCGGTTCGCGAACCGCTCCGCCACGATCATGGACGACCTGGACCGGGCCCTGATCATCGGCTCGGTCTCGGTGGTCTTCGGCGGCTGCGCGCTCGGCGTCCTCATCGGCGGCCAGCTCTCGCGCCGGCTGCGCAAGGCGGCGGCCGCGGCGGGCCGGGTCGCCCAGGGCCAGACGGACGTGCGGGTCAGGGAGGCCGTCGGCGGGGTCGTCCGCGACGAGACCGACGAGCTGGCGCGGGCGGTCGACGCGCTGACCGACGCGCTGAACGAGCGGATCGAGGCGGAGCGCCGGGTCACCGCGGACATCGCGCATGAGCTGCGTACCCCGGTGACCGGGCTGCTCACGGCGGCCGAGCTGCTGCCGCCGGGCCGCCCCACCGAGCTGGTACGGGACCGGGCCCAGGCGATGCGCACGCTGGTCGAGGACGTCCTGGAGGTGGCCCGCCTGGACAGCGCGTCGGAGCGGGCGGAGCTCCAGGAGCTGCCGCTCGGCGAGTTCGTCAGCCGCCGGATCGGGCTGCTGAACCCCGAGGTGACCGTACAGGTGGTGCACGAGTCGTGGGTCTCGACCGATCCGCGCCGGCTGGAGCGCATCCTCGGCAATCTGCTCGGCAACGCCGCCAAGCACGGCTCCACCCCGGTGGAGGTCACGGTCGAGGGCCGGGTGGTACGGGTTCGCGACCACGGTCCGGGGTTCCCCGAGGCGCTGCTGCGGGACGGGCCGAGCCGGTTCCGTACCGGAAGCATGGACCGGGCCGGGCACGGGCACGGGCTCGGCCTGACGATCGCGGCGGGCCAGGCGAGGGTGCTGGGGGCCCGGCTGACCTTCCGCAACGCGGCGCCCTCGGGTGCGGCGGAGGGCACGGGCGGGGCGATCGCGGTGCTGTGGCTGCCGGAGCACGCGCCGACGGTGACCGGGAGCTTCCCGGTGCTGCGGATGGCGGACCAGCGGCAGCCGTCGGACTGAGAGCCTGTGGGGTGACCTCTGATCGGGCGGCCGAAGGCCACCCGACAGGCTCTGAGCCGCACGCCCGGTGAACGGGGAACGCCGACGGCGACCCCGAGGAGTGAGCCGTGAGGCTGTCCTCGACGTCGCCGTCGGTCGGGTGACCCGGGCGCACGCCCCGGGTACCGGGGTGTAACGGGTCCACTGACACTTTTCGGTTGTTGCTGCGCGGCCGCCGGGTGCCGGGTGGCGCCCGGCCAGGGGTCGCGCGGTTACGCCGGCCGGATCAGATGGAGACGTGCACCGAGCGGAGGAACGCGGCCGGGTTCAGCGCCGAGCCGTAGTTCGGGGTGGTGCGGATCTCGAAGTGCAGGTGCGGGCCGCTGGAGTTTCCGGTGTTGCCGGACAGGGCGATCTTCTGGCCCGTCTTCACGGTCTGGCCGATCTTCACGTCGACCTTCGACAGGTGCGCGTACTGCGAGTACTTGCCGTTGGAGTGCTTGATCACGACGGCGTTGCCGTACGCGGGGCCGTCGCCGGCGCCGTTCGGGCCGGCCTTCACGACGGTGCCCTTGTGGGCGGCCACGACGTCGGTGCCGACCGGCACGGCGAAGTCCTGGCCGGAGTGCTTGGCGGCCCAGCGGGCGCCGCCGGTGCCGTAGCTGGCGCTCAGCGTGTACTTCTTGACCGGGGACTTCCAGGAGGCGGCGTTCTTCTTCGCGGCCTTCTTCTTGTCCTCGGCCTTCTTCTTCGCGTCGGAGGCCTTCTTCGCGGAGGCCTTCTTGGCCGCGTCGGCGGCCTTGCCCTGCGCGGTCGCCTGCTGGGCGACCGCTTCGGCGGTGGTGCTCGCGGCGAGCGGAGCCGCAGCGGCGCCGGTGCCGCTGGAGGCGAACGCCGTACCGGCACCCAGCACCACGGACGCCCCCAGGCCGGCGGCCAGGACGGCGCCACGGACGCGGAAGGCGGACGGGCGGATGGTGTGCTGGTTCGTTGCGCGCTTCATACGAGGAAGTCCTCCGAAGGTGAGTGGACCCGGCGTGCTGTCCGGGCTTGCTCCACCTTGGTAACCCGCATCCCCGCCGGTACTCAAACACCCCATCTACGAAGAAAAGCCGTAGAGAGGGCCGGGGAATACGTCGCTCTTGTCCCCTTACGAGGAGTCGGCGCGGGCTACGAAATCCTTCGCACGGAAGACGTTTAACCCCTGCCCCATGGGGTCTTTTCCGGACATGAAGCCGCGAAACGACCGTATCGCCCAAAGCCCCGAAAGGGCCTGCCGGCGCCGGGCCGAAGGTCCCGCGGCCGATCATGGCCGCTTCTCCTACCCCGGGTAGTAGGCGTGTTTCGGGCTGTGCGCCTTGTCACCGCCGGTGGGACCTGAGTCCTTCCGATTCGGGACCTTCGGCCTGCTCCTTCACTACGCTGGCGGGAAAGCGGCATCGCACCCCGGGGGACCTTATGACGGCAGGGAACAGCCACGCACTGGACGGCATCGAGCTCGCCGATGCCGTCGCGTCCATCCGCAACCAGCTCATCGACGCGGCGACCCGGGCCACGGACCACCCCGTCTCCTTCGCGGTCGGCGACATCCAGATGGAGTTCACGCTCGAACTGCGCCGTGAGGCCAGGGCGGGCGGCAAGGTGAAGGCCTGGGTGGTCGAGGCGGGCGCGGACGCCGCCCGCACCACGGGCCGCACGCACAAGGTGGCCTTCACCCTGACCCCGCGCAACGCCGCGACGGGCGAGGCGTGGGAGATCGGGACCCAGGACGACGGCTCGACGGCGGGGTTCGGTGACGGGGACGGCCGGGGAGAGGGCCCGGCGGGCTCCGGCGACGGGCTCGTACGCCCGTGAGCGCGACGGTCCTGCCGAGCCCGCCCGTCGTCCACCCCGCCGACCGTACGGTGGTCGTCTCCGCGATCCAGCAGGGCAGCGGCGTCCTGCTCACCGACCGGCTGGTCCTGACCTGCGCCCATGTGGTCAAGTCCGGGTCCGTCCTGATCGCCCACCCCGCCCTCCCGGACCGCGTACGGGCCACCGTCGCCTGGATCGACTACCGGCTGGACGCGGCCCTGCTGGAGGCCGTCGAACCGGTGCGGCCGGTCCCTCCCGTGCGGCTCGGCGTGGTCGACACCCGCCAGGCGATACCCGCGTGCGAGATCACCGGCTTCCCGCGCGTCCAGCGCTACGGCCGCGACCAGCGCCTGGAGGCCGACCAGTACACGGCGACGGTCCTGCCCATGGCGGGCCGGGTCCGCGACCTTCTGGTCTGCGATCTCGACGGCCCGCCCGCGCCGCACCCGGACGACGAGCCGGCCGCCCTGTCCGGGCTCTCCGGCGGCCCGGTCTTCATGGGAGACGTGCTGCTGGGCATCGCCCGGCAGGTCCCGCAGCAGCGCGACGGCCGCCGCGTCGAGTGCGTCCCGCTCGCCCCGGTCCTGGCGGCGAAGCCCTTCCGCCTCGTCTACCGGCGGACCGGGGTCGACCCGCGCGAGGAGCGCGTCCACGGCAGCTTCCCGCGCGACCTGCGGTACGAGGCGGAGTACGCGCAGGCGCTGGGAGTGGCGTACCGCCGTACGAAGATCTTCGGCCTGGACGAGCTGAGCCGGCACGACGCCGAGTGGGATCTGGACACCGCCTACCTCAGCCTGGAGGCCCAGGCGCAGGCCCAGGACCGGGCCACACAGCACCGAGGGATCACGGAGGCCGCCCCGCCCCTCCCCCAGCGCATCGACGCCCTCCTCACCGACCGCCCCCGGGTCCTGTTGCGCGGCGAGGCCGGCGCGGGCAAGACGACGCTGCTCTGGTGGCTGGCCGCCCACGCCTCGGCCCGCACCCTGGACGACGAACTGGCCCCGCTGAACGGCCTGGTCCCCTTCGTCGTCCCCCTGCGCACCCTGCGGGCCCGTGGGGTGACGTTCCCGGGCCCGGCCGAGCTGTCGGGCGCGGCGGGACTGGTGATCGACACGGCACCGGAGGGCTGGGCGGGCCGGGTTCTGGAGTCCGGCCGGGCGCTGTTGCTGGTGGACGGCCTGGACGAGGTGCCGCCGGAGGAGCGCGAGCAGGCGCACACCTGGCTCTCGCAGCTCCTGGCCCGCTACCCGGACACCCGCTGCGTCGCGACCGTACGCCCACTCGCCGTCGAGCCGGACTGGCTGCGCTCGGAAGGCTTCGCGGAGTTACGGCTCCTGCCGATGCGGAACGAGGACATCCAGGCATTCGTGGCCTCCTGGCACCGGGCCGCCCGGCTGTCGGAGGAGGACGACGCCGAGCGGCTGGACGGGCTGGAACGCGACCTGGCCCACCAGTTCGACCAGAACTCCACGCTCCGTGACCTGGCCCGTACGCCGCTGCTCTGCGCGGTGATCTGCGCCCTGCACCGCCGCCGCGACGGGTTCCTGCCGGAGACCCGCTGGCAGCTGTACCGCTCGGCCCTGGAGATGCTGCTGGGCCACCGCGACCACCGCCGCCGGATCGGGAACCCCGAGGGCATCGACCTGGACGTCGAGGAATCCACCCAGCTCCTCCAGCGGATCGCCGTCTGGCTGGTCCGCGAGGGCCAGTCCGAGTTCACCCGGGACCAGGCACTGCGCCAACTCGACCGTGCGCTGGTGGGGATGGAACGGGTGAGCGCGCAGGGCCCACCCGAGCGGATCCTCACCCACCTCCTCAACCGCAGCGGCCTGCTCCAGGAACGCGCCGACGCCACCTACCAGTTCATCCACCGCACCTTCCAGGACTACCTGGCCGCGAAGGAACTCGTCGAGGACGACCACCTGGGCGAACTGCTCCGCCACGCGGACGAGGAGCCCTGGCAGGACGTGATCCTCCTGGCTGCGGGGCATTGCGGGCGGCGCGAACTGGGCCTTCTGGTAACCGGATTGCTGGACGCGGGCGAGAGGTGCGAGCCAGGGTCGGTCGAGCGGACCGACCTCCACGTCCTGGCCGCACTGTGCGCCCAGCACGCGGCGTGGCTGGACGGGGCGGTACGGGACCGGGTCCGGGTGAGCGTCGCGAGGCTGTTCCCGCCCCACAGCGCGGATCAGCGGAACGCCCTGGCACTGCTCGGGCAGGACGCGCTGGCCGTCCTCCCGCAGCCGGGCGACGTGCCGGTCGACAGCGCGATCGCTGAGCAGGCGGTGCTTCTCCTCGGCCTGATCGGCGGGGCGCAGGCGGTCCCGGTGGCCCGGGACTGGGCACGCGCGCATCCGGGCCTGGGCAAGACGATGGCGGACTGCTGGGACGCCTTCCCTCCCGAAGCTTTCGCCGTCGAAGTGCTGAGTCACTACTGCCTGGCCGGGGCATCGGTCACGATCACCGACTCCCAGCAGTTGAAGGCCCTGCGCCATCTGCCGTCCGCCGACTACCTCTCCTGCGGAGGCGACATCTCCGAAGCGGAGCTGGGCGAGGCGCTTCGCGGGAGGACGCTGGAGTTCCTCTTCCTCGCCGAGAACCACCGGTTCTCGGACCTCTCCGTGCTGAACGGATGCGGGAAGACCCTCCGGCACCTCTTCTTCCGCTGGTGTCCGCAGATCAAGGACCTTCGCCCGCTTCAGGCGCTGAGCGCCCTCACGACACTGAAGCTCGACGCCACTCATCTGCCACCGGCGTTCCTGGGCCCGCTGGCGGACATTCCCGCGCTGACCGCACTGTGGCTGATCTGCCCGGACGTACGGAAGCTCAGCGACATACCCGCCCACCGGCAAGTGACACGCCTGGCGGTGGAGACCGAGCACCCCTTGGCGCTGGACGTCCTCCATGCCTGGCCGGCGCTGACCTCACTGGAGCTCTCGGGCACTCGCGCGTCCCTCGACACCTTGGCGGATCTGCGGGGGCACCCGAGGATCACCCGACTTGAGCTGACAGCGTTTCCCTGGGGCAGCCCGGCGGCGGTCCCCGTAGACGTACCGTCGGTCACCGACCTGACCGTGCCGTCGCCCCCACGCGGGGAGAACCTGGCGTCCGTCCGGCACAGTTTCCCCGCGCTCGGCCACCTGGTCCTCCTGGTGCGCGATACCACCGAGGTGCTGGACCTCACCACACTGCACGCATGGCCCGACCTCCAGGTGACCGTTGCCGGGCCGCATATCCCGAAACTCGTCGGGGCGGCCGAGCTGGGCGACCGGCTGAAGATCGACATCTCCTGATCCACGAGGAGATCCCCTGAGCACCGAAAAGGGGCTGCCCCGGACCGGCCGTTGAAAGCCGGTTCCGGGGCAGCCCCTCAGCTGTGCGCTACGAGAGCGTCACGCGTCCTTCGTGAGGTTCGGGCCGGCGCCGCCTGCCGCCTGCTCGATCGGCGGGACGTCGGGCAGCGCCGACTTCTCCTCGCCGCGGAAGGTGAACTTCTGGTCGTCACCCTCGCCCTCGGTGCCCACGACCACGATGTGACCGGGACGCAGCTCACCGAAGAGGATCTTCTCGGAGAGGATGTCCTCGATCTGCCGCTGGATCGTCCGGCGCAGCGGCCGGGCGCCCATCACGGGGTCGTAGCCCTTCTTCGCCAGGAGCGACTTGGCCTCGGAGCTGAGCTCGATGCCCATGTCGCGGTCCCTGAGCCGCTCGTCGACCTTGGCGAGCATGAGGTCGACGATCTGGATGATGTCTTCCTCGGTCAGCTGGTGGAAGACCACCGTGTCGTCGACACGGTTGAGGAATTCCGGCCGGAAGTGCTGCTTGAGCTCTTCGTTGACCTTGGTCTTCATCCGCTCGTAGTTCGTCTTGACGTCGCCCTGAGCGGCGAAGCCCAGGTTGAAGCCCTTCGAGATGTCCCGGGTCCCGAGGTTGGTCGTCATGATGATGACCGTGTTCTTGAAGTCCACGACCCGGCCCTGGGAGTCGGTCAGGCGACCGTCCTCCAGAATCTGGAGCAGGGAATTGAAGATATCGGGGTGGGCCTTCTCGACCTCGTCGAAGAGGACGACGGAGAACGGCTTGCGGCGCACCTTCTCGGTGAGCTGGCCGCCCTCCTCGTACCCCACGTAGCCGGGGGGCGAACCGAAGAGGCGGGAAACCGTGTGCTTCTCGCTGAACTCCGACATGTCGAGGGAGATCAACGCGTCCTCGTCGCCGAAGAGGAATTCGGCGAGCGTCTTGGAGAGCTCGGTCTTACCGACACCGGACGGGCCGGCGAAGATGAACGAGCCACCGGGGCGCTTCGGGTCCTTCAGGCCGGCTCGCGTACGGCGGATCGCCTGCGAAAGGGCCTTGATGGCGTCCTTCTGCCCGATGACGCGCTTGTGGAGCTCGTCCTCCATGCGCAGCAGACGGGAGGACTCCTCCTCCGTCAGCTTGAAGACCGGGATTCCGGTGGCCGTGGCCAGGACTTCGGCGATGAGCTCGCCGTCGACCTCGGCGACGACGTCCATGTCGCCGGCCTTCCACTCCTTCTCCCGCTTGGCCTTCGCCGCCAGCAGCTGCTTCTCCTTGTCGCGGAGGGAAGCCGCCTTCTCGAAGTCCTGGGAGTCGATGGCCGACTCCTTGTCGCGGCGGACACCCGCGATCTTCTCGTCGAACTCGCGGAGGTCCGGCGGCGCGGTCATCCGGCGGATGCGCATCCGGGATCCGGCCTCGTCGATCAGGTCGATCGCCTTGTCCGGCAGGAAGCGGTCCGAGATGTACCGGTCGGCCAGGGTCGCGGCCTGGACGAGGGCCTCGTCCGTGATGGAGACCCGGTGGTGGGCCTCGTAACGGTCGCGCAGGCCCTTGAGGATCTCGATGGTGTGCGGCAGCGACGGCTCCGCGACCTGGATGGGCTGGAAGCGGCGCTCGAGAGCGGCGTCCTTCTCCAGGTGCTTGCGGTACTCGTCGAGCGTGGTGGCACCGATGGTCTGGAGCTCACCGCGCGCCAGCATGGGCTTCAGGATCGAAGCCGCGTCGATGGCGCCTTCCGCGGCACCCGCACCGACGAGCGTGTGGAGCTCGTCGATGAACAGGATGATGTCGCCGCGGGTGCGGATCTCCTTGAGGACCTTCTTCAGGCGCTCCTCGAAGTCACCCCGGTACCGCGAACCGGCGACCAGGGCGCCGAGGTCCAGGGTGTAGAGGTGCTTGTCCTTGAGGGTCTCGGGCACCTCGCCCTTGACGATCGCCTGAGCCAGGCCCTCGACGACCGCCGTCTTGCCGACGCCGGGCTCGCCGATGAGGACCGGGTTGTTCTTGGTCCGGCGGGACAGCACCTGCATGACCCGCTCGATCTCCTTCTCGCGCCCGATGACCGGGTCGAGCTTGGACTCACGAGCGGCCTGGGTGAGATTCCGGCCGAACTGGTCGAGCACCAGGGACGTGGAGGGCGTGCCCTCCGCGGGGCCGCCTGCGGCCGCCGTCTCCTTGCCGCCCGAGTATCCGGAAAGCAGCTGGATGACCTGCTGCCGGACCCGGTTCAGGTCGGCGCCCAGCTTCACGAGGACCTGGGCGGCGACGCCCTCGCCCTCGCGGATCAGGCCGAGCAGGATGTGCTCGGTGCCGATGTAGTTGTGGCCCAGCTGAAGAGCCTCGCGGAGCGACAGCTCCAGGACCTTCTTGGCTCGCGGGGTGAAGGGGATGTGCCCGGAAGGAGCCTGCTGCCCCTGCCCGATGATCTCCTCCACCTGCTGGCGGACCGCCTCGAGCGAAATCCCGAGGCTCTCCAGGGCCTTAGCGGCGACACCCTCACCCTCGTGGATCAGGCCCAGGAGGATGTGCTCGGTGCCGATGTAGTTGTGGTTGAGCATCCGGGCTTCTTCCTGAGCCAGGACGACAACCCGCCGCGCGCGGTCGGTGAACCTCTCGAACATCGTTAATCGCTCCTCAGAGCGGTCGGTCAGTGAGGGGTCGGTCCCCTCCCGGTCCTTCCGCATGCTAGTCCCGCAGGACGGGACAGCTCATTCCAACTGCCGACATCCGTCCGGATCACCCCCGCACCGGCGGGGACTCTTACTGCCGAACAGCTGACAACTGCTCCAACCCGATGGTGCGAGACGATGTTCCCGCAGGCCAGGCAGATACCCCTTTCGCCAGTACGCCGATGGCGAACGTGAGACGCCTCGGCCGGCGTTTCGCCCCTTCCCACTAGGAAAGTCTTACCCGCAATCACTGACAGTCCATGCGGCGCGCGCCGGTTCCCTCCGCTACGGGCGAACAACCTTGCCCTGCTGAACGCTCTCGCGCGCCCCCAAGGGCAGCACACAACGTGATGCGTAGCGAACCCTGCGTAACCCCGGGGGTGGTTCGGCGGTTCATCGGGCATGACCCCCACCGTCCCGCAGCCCCGATCGTCGCCCGATGCCGCTCCGGGTTCCGCCGACGCCGCTCTCGCCCGGCGGTACGCGAGGGAGCTGGGCTGGGCGACCGCTGGAAGCGCTCCGCTGCGGCTGCTCACCGGGGTGGGCTTCGATGTGCTGGAGCTGCCCGCCGAGGCCGGTCACGCCGTGCTGCGGCGCGGTGTGCGCACCGGTCCCGTGCTGCTGTCCGGTGCGCGGATGGGGCTGCTGGTCGCCGCGGGCGGCGCCGATGAGCTGCCGGGGCTGCTCGACTGGCTGGAGTGGGGTCCGGTCCCACTGGACCTGACCGCCATGGGCGTGGGGGGCCGCGTCACGGCCCCGCCTCTCCCCGGCGCCCCGGAGGACTCGCCGGGGGCCGCCGTCTGGCTGCGGCCCCCAGAGCCGAGGCGTGCGCCCGAGCCGGCGCTGCCGGCCCTCGCGGGCTTCGGGAGCAGCGGTGGGGATGCCCCCGATCTCGTACGCCTGGTGGACGCCGCGGCTACGGAATGCCATCGCGTCCGGTTGTCACGCGCCCGTTCCGGGGTGCTGACAAGGGGGTCCGCAGATCAGCCGTTGGCCTTCTCGTAAGCCTCACGGATCTCGGCGGGAACGCGGCCGCGGTCATTCACGTTGTGGCCGTTCTCCCGCGCCCACCGGCGGATTTCCGCGGTGTCCTTGTTACCCCCGGCCGCGGCGCGGCCCTTGCCGCGGCCCGTGGCGGCACGGCCACCGGTGCGACGTCCACCCTTGGTGTAGGGCTCGAGAAGGCCGCGAAGCTTGTCCGCGTTGGCCGTGGTGAGGTCGATCTCGTACGTCTTGCCGTCAAGAGCGAACGTGACGGTCTCGTCGGCCTCGACACCGTCGAGGTCATCGACAAGAAGGACCTGAACCTTCTGTGCCACGGGATATCCTTTCATCGAAAATGGAGTACGCGGAAAGGAAACCGCTTTTCCCTCGAAAACACAAACCCTCGGGAGAGGTTCAGCAGCCCGAGAAGACGGGAAACGTGCGCGATTCGGACATAGGGTTGCAGGTCCTTCTGCAGATCACAGGTGCAGAAGCATCCGGCTGTTGCCCAAGGTGTTCGGCTTCACTCGTTCGAGGCCGAGGAACTCCGCGACACCCTCGTCGTAGGAACGCAGCAGCTCGCTGTAGACATCGGTGTCGACGGGCGTCTCCCCGATCTCGACGAAGCCGTGCTTCGCGAAGAAGTCCACTTCGAAGGTGAGACAGAAAACCCTGCGGACACCGAGCCATCGCGCGGTCTGCAAGAGCTTGTCCAGTACGTGATGCCCTACTCCCGCGCCCTTGACGCGGGGGTCGACGGCAAGGGTCCGCACTTCCGCCAGGTCTTCCCACATGACATGAAGTGCGCCGCAGCCGATGACCGTCGCGTCCTCGTCGCGTTCCGCGACCCAGAACTCCTGGATGTCCTCGTAAAGGGTGACGGTCGCTTTGTCGAGCAGGATGCCCCCGGACACGTACCCGTCGAGGAGTCGTCGTACCGACGTGACATCACTCGTCCTGGCCCGCCGGACGGTGATCGCGGGCTTATTTACCGACGGGTCGGTATGGAGTTCGGTTTCGGGATCGCTTTGCGGCTGCTCTGAGGACATGCCTCGACGCTATCGCCCGCTCTCCGGCGTCACGTCATCGGCCGGGGCGTCATCTCCGGCGGTGCCGGCGGTCGGTTCCGCGGGGTTGCCGGGGGTGGTTTCGGCGGGGTTGCCGGGGGTGGTTTCGGCAGGGTTGGGGGAAACCATACGAACGGCATCCTGCAGCGCTTCCCGCTGCTCGGCGGACATCATGCCGAAGAAGGCGACAAGCGCGGCGGCGGGGTTGTCACTGCGCGACCAGGCTTCGTTCATCAGTGCGGCCGAGTAGGCGGCCCTGGTGGAGACGGCCGTATATCGATAGGCGCGGCCGTCGACTTCCCTGCGTACCCAGCCCTTCTGATGGAGATTGTCCATTACCGTCATCACGGTCGTGTAGGCGATGGACCGTTCCTGCTGAAGGTCCTCAAGGACTTCCCGCACGGTGACCGGTCGGTTCCATTGCCAGACGCGTGTCATCACGGCGTCTTCGAGGTCTCCCAATTGACGGGGCACGAGATCACTTTAGTGCTAGATGTCCCGAATGTTCTGGTATTTACACAGCAAAAGAGCGCACGGCTCCGACGAGTCGTGCGCTCCGGGAGGGACGCGGTGCGGGCGGACCGCACCAGCGGTCAGACGTTCTCCGGACGAGCGGTCTGCTTTGCGGTCTCCGCGCGGGCGAGCGCCGCGTCCACCGCGCCGTCCTCCTTGGCCTTGTTCGGACCACCCTGACTCTTGACGATGATCACGATCAGAGAGATGAAGAAGACGGCCATCACCACGGGCGGCACGAGCGCGGATACATAGTCCATGCCGTCCAGAGTAGCGAGCCCCGAACGCCCCGACGCGGCGACCTCCCGGTGGAGGCCGCCGCGTCGGACGTCGAGGAGAAGGTCAGCCGGCCGCTCGCTCCTCGGACGGGGGCGGTGCGGGCCGGCGGCGCGGCGGGAAGACCTCGGAGGGCTTGGGCATCGGGCGGTCGCCGGGCTTCTGCGGGTGGCTCGGCGCGGCCGGGGTCCTGGGCCGGTCCGGTTCCCGGCCGGCGACGCGGCCGCCGGGCAGGGCGAGCAGCCGGCTGCGGGGGCCCGGGGCCGTGGGTCCGGCGGAGTGGCCGGCGAGCCGGGCCCGTACGGACCGCTCGGCGAGCACCTGACAGCGCTCCAGGAGGGCCGCTGCGAGCCGCCCCCCGCGCAGCGCGCGCAGGGCGGCCAGATCGTCCGGACGGGGGTCGTAACCGGCCGCCAGGGCGTCCTGAAGCAGCTCCAGGTAGCCGGTGGCGGAGCCGGGGAGGGCGTTGCGGTAGCGGGCGAGGTCGGCGAGGAGGAACGCTCGCAGCCGACCCGCCTCGCCGGCCGCCTCGTCCACGGAGCCGGCGAGCCGCAGGCAGTCCTGGACGTCCTCGTCGGACAGGGGCATGGGGTGGAGGGCGATGGCGAGGGCACGTCGGAGCACCCGCAGCTCGTCCGCGCTGAACGCCATGCCGCCTCGTGAACCGTAGGGCGTGGGCATAACGCGACAATACGTGCTAAATGGACAAAATCCGTTTAACTGGCCGTCGGTGGCGCGGCGTGCCCGACCCGGTGCCCCGGCCCCGCCCCCGGCCGTTCCCGCAGGTACGCCGGGCTTCCGCGCGACACCCTTACGACCGGGACACGTTCCGCTCGTACACCAGGCGCAGCCCGATGAGCGTCAGCCACGGCTCGTGCTCGTCGATGACCGAGGACTCCCCCAACACCATCGGAGCAAGCCCGCCCGTCGCGATGACCGTGACGTCGTCCGGGTCGGCGGCCAGCTCCTTCTTCATCCGGGCCACCACCCCGTCGACCTGGCCCGCGAAGCCGTAGATGATGCCGGACTGCATGGCCTCGACGGTGTTCTTGCCGATCACGCTGCGCGGCCGGGCCAGCTCGATCTTGCGGAGCTGGGCGCCCTTGACGCCGAGCGCCTCGACCGAGATCTCGATGCCGGGGGCGATCACCCCGCCCGCGTACTCGCCGCGCGGGGAGACCGCGTCGAAGGTGGTGGCGGTGCCGAAGTCGACGACGATCGCCGGGCCCCCGTACAGCTCGACGGCCGCCGCCGCGTTGATGATGCGGTCCGCGCCGACCTCCTTCGGGTTGTCCATCAGGATCGGCACGCCCGTCTTGACGCCGGGCTCCACCAGCACGGCGGGGACGTCGCCGTAGTAGCGGCGGGTGACCTCGCGCAGCTCGTGCAGGACCGAGGGGACGGTGGCGCAGATCGCGATGCCCTCGATGCCGTCGCCCAGCTCCATGCCGAGCAGCGGGTGCATGCCCATCAGGCCCTGGAGCAGGACGGCCAGCTCGTCGGCGGTGCGGCGGGCGTCGGTGGAGATCCGCCAGTGCTCGACGATCTCCTCGCCGTCGAAGAGGCCGAGGACCGTGTGCGTGTTGCCGACGTCGATGGTGAGCAGCATCAGGCGTCGGCCCCGTCGGCGGAGGGGGACGCGTCCGCGTCGCGGAAGTCCAGGCCGATGTCGAGGATCGGCGAGGAGTGGGTGAGCGCCCCGACCGCGAGATAGTCGACGCCCGCGTCGGCGTAGGCGCGGGCCGATGCGAGGGTGAGGCGGCCGGAGGACTCCAGGACCGCCCGGCCGTCGACCAGGGCGACGGCCTCGGCGGTCTCGGCCGGGGTGAAGTTGTCCAGCAGGATCAGGTCGACGCCCGCGTCCAGCACCTCGCGGACCTGCTCCAACGTGTCGACCTCGACCTCGATGGGCAGCTCGGGGAACTCGGCGCGGACCCGCAGAAACGCCTCGGCGACACCGCCCGCGGCGATCACGTGGTTGTCCTTGACCAGGGCGGCGTCGGAGAGCGACATCCGGTGGTTGACGCCGCCGCCGCAGCGCACCGCGTACTTCTCCAGCGCGCGCAGGCCCGCCGTCGTCTTGCGGGTGTCGCGGACCCTGGCCTTGGAGCCCTCCAGCACGTCCGCCCAGGCGCGGGTGGCGGTCGCGATGCCCGAGAGGCGGCAGAGCAGGTTCAGCGCGCTGCGCTCGCCGGTCAGCAGGTCGCGGGTGCGGGTGGTGACGGTCAGCAGCTTCTGCCCGGGGACGATCCGGTCGCCGTCCTCGACGTGCCGCTCGACCTCGAACTCCTCCGTACAGACGATCGACAGGACTGCCTCGGCGACCCGGAGCCCGGCGACCACGCCGGCCTCGCGGGCGGTGAAGTCACCGGTGATCACGGCGTCCTCGGGAACGGTCGCCACGGTCGTGACGTCGACCCCGCCGTCGAGGTCCTCCTCGATCGCCACATGGGCGACGTCCTCGACCTGGACGGGGTCGAGCCCCGCCTGGGCCAGCAGCAGGGCGAGCGCGGGGTCGAGGCCGCACTCCAGGGCGTCGGGGTCGAACCCGTCGTCACCGCCGCAGCCGCAGGCGTCGCCGCAGCCGCCTCCCGCCGGAGCGGAAGGTGCGGGCGCGCCGACGCTGATCAGCGGTACGTCCACGGGTGTGGGGCGCGGATTCTCTTCGGGCGTGCTCACGGTGTCGGCTCCTCGGGGGCGTGGCGGGTGGTGCGGGTAGGGCTGGTGCTTCTCGTGTGCTGCCGGTGCCGCCCTGTGGTGCCCGGCGGTGCGGCTGCTCACCGGCAGTCTGCTCAATCCGACGGGCGTACGGGCGGGAACGCGGCGGTCTCCGTGCGGCGGACGAGCGGGGTGCGGTCCGGCCCGATGCGGACGACCAGGTGGCGGCGGCCGCGGGCGTCGTCGCGGTCGGGCCGGTCCTCGCGCCAGTGGCAGCCGCGGGTCTCCTCGCGTTCCCGGGCGGCGGCGACCAGGACACGGGAGACCAGGAGCAGGTTGGTGACCTCCCAGGCGTCGACCCCGGGGACGACCGCCTTGGACCCGTCCGCGTCGGCGGCGGCGTCGCGGTGCAGGGCCTCCAGCTCCTCGGCGGCGGCGGCCAGGCTGTCGGCGGAGCGCAGGACTCCGGCGCCCCGGGTCATGGTGCGCTGGATCGCCGTACGGGCCTCGGGGGCCAGCAGCGGGGCCGGGGCGTCGGCCGTGTCGCCCGCGTCCCCGGGAGACTCCGCCGGCTCGGTGCGGGGCGGGCGGACCTCGGCGATGTCGGCGGCGATGCGCTCGGCGAAGACCAGGCCCTCCAGGAGGGAGTTCGACGCGAGGCGGTTGGCCCCGTGCACTCCGGTGCAGGCGACCTCGCCGCAGGCGTACAGGCCGGGGACGGTGGTGCGGCCCCGCAGGTCGGTGCGGACGCCGCCGGAGGCGTAGTGCGCGGCCGGGGCGACCGGGATGGGCTCGGTGACCGGGTCGATGGAGTGGGCCCGGCAGGCGGCCAGGATGGTGGGGAAGCGCTGCTCCCACATCCGCGCCCCGAAGTGCCGTGCGTCAAGGTACATGTGCTCGGTGCCGTGCTCGTGCATCCGGCGGGTGATGGCCTTCGCGACGATGTCGCGGGGGGCCAGCTCGGCCAGCTCGTGCTGCCCGGCCATGAAGCGGACGCCGTCGCCGTCGACGAGATGCGCCCCCTCGCCCCGTACGGCTTCGGAGACCAGCGGCTGCTGGCCCTCGGAGTCCGCGCCGAGGAACAGGACGGTCGGGTGGAACTGGACGAACTCCAGGTCGGAGACCTCCGCCCCGGCCCGCAGCGCGAGCGCCACCCCGTCGCCGGTCGAGACGGATGGGTTGGTGGTGGCGGAGAAGACCTGGCCCATGCCGCCGGTGGCGAGGACCACCGAGGGGGCCCGGACCGCGCCGACGCCGTCGTGCTGGCCCTCGCCCATGACGTGCAGCGAGACACCCGCCGTACGGCCTTCGGCGTCCGTGAGCAGGTCCAGGACCAGGGCGTTCTCGATGGTGTGGAGGGCTGCCTCGCGGACCGCCCCGACCAGGGCGCGGGAGATCTCCGCGCCGGTCGCGTCGCCGCCCGCGTGGGCGATGCGGCGGCGGTGGTGGCCGCCCTCGCGGGTCAGCGCGATGTCGCCGCTGTCCGTGGTGTCGAAGTGCGCGCCGGTGTTGATCAGCCGGCGTACGGCGTCGGGGCCCTCGGTGACCAGGGTGCGCACGGCCTCCTCGTCGCAGAGACCGGCGCCCGCGACGAGGGTGTCGTCGAGGTGCTGCTCGGGGGTGTCGCCCTCGCCGAGCGCGGCGGCGATGCCGCCCTGGGCCCAGCGGGTCGAGCCGTCGTCGAGGCGGGCCTTGGTGACGACGACGGTGTCCAGGCCGGCGGCGGCGCAGCGCAGCGCCGTGGTGAGCCCGGCCACGCCGGAGCCGACCACCACGACGTCCGCGTCGATGGCCCAGCCGGGGGCGGGGGCGGTCAGCCGTATTCCGGTCACGTCAGGGCTCCGAAGGTGAGGGGGATGTTGTCGATGAGGCGGGTGTCCCCGACCCGGGCCGCGACGGCGAGGATCGCCTCCCCGCTCTCGCGGTCGTCCGGGATCTCGGTGAAGTCCGCCGGGTCCACCAGGGCCAGGTAGTCCAGGGCGAGCGGCAGCCGGTCGCGGGCGGCGGCCTCCTCCAGCACGGTCCGGGCGGCGGCGCGGACGGCCGCGGGCGCCCCGTTGGGCCGGGCCAGCGCCACGGCCTGGGCGTCGGCGGCGGCGCGGGCCTCGCCGAGCCGGTTGAGCCCGGCGGCCCGGTCACCGCCGGGTGCGGTGGCCAGGGCCCGCTCGTGCAGGGCCTGCTGGGCGGCGAGCCGGTCGCGGGCCGCGAACAGGGCGCGGGGCAGGGCGAGCGCGGTGCGCCGCTCCTCGGCGGAGAGGAAACGGTTGCGGCTGGAGAGCGCGAGGCCGTCCGCGTCCCGGACGGTGGGGACGCCGGTGATGCGGACGCCGAAATTCAGGTCGCGGACCATGCGGCGGACCAGGGCGAGCTGCTGGGCGTCCTTCTGCCCGTAGAACGCCTCGTCGGGGCGGGTGAGGTGGAGGAGCTTGGCGACGACGGTGAGCATCCCGTCGAAGTGCCCGGGGCGGGCCGCGCCTTCGAGACGCTCGCCCATGGGGCCCGCGGTGATCCGGACCTGGGGCTCACCGCCGGGGTAGACCTCGTCCACGCCGGGGGCGAAGACCGCGTCGGCCCCCGCCGCCGCGGCGATCTCCAGGTCGGCGTCCAGGGTGCGCGGATAACGGTCCAGGTCGGCGGCCTCGCCGAACTGCAGCGGGTTCACGAAGACGGTGACGACGACCTGGCCGTCCGCACCCGCGGCTTCGCGGGCGGCGCGGATCAGGGCGGCGTGGCCCTGGTGGAGCGCGCCCATCGTCATGACGACGGCCCGCTCGGCCCCGGCGGGGCGGGGCAGCGCGTCGAGCTCGGCGGCGGTGCGCAGGAGGGCGGGGGCCGGGGCGGTGCGGCGGCGGGCCGGAGCGGGGGCGTGGCCCTCGTCTCCCGTACGGCTGGTGGTGGTCATCGGGTCTCTCCCGGTCCCGTACGGCTGATGATCGTCGTCATCGAGGTCTCTCCCGGTCCCGTACACCTGTTGATCGTCGTCATCGGGACTCCCCCGGTCCGGGGCCGCCGGGACGGCGTTCCTGGTCGGCCAGGACGACGAGCAGGTCCTCGGCCAGTTCGGCCCTGAGCAGGCCGTGGGCGAGGGCCCGGTCGGCCGTGGCGCGGGCCATCGCGAGATATCCGGCCACCGCCTGCGGGGCGTGCTCGCGCAGTTCGCCGATGTGGGCGGCGACCGTGCCCGCGTCCCCCCGGGCGACCGGGCCGGTCAGTGCGGCGTCGCCGGAGCGCAGGGCGTTGTCCAGGGCGGCGCCGAGCAGCGGGCCGAGCATCCGGTCGGGGGCGGCGACCCCGGCCTTGGTCAGCAGCTCCATCGACTGGGCGACCAGGGTGACCAGGTGGTTCGCGCCGAGGGCGAGGGCCGCGTGGTACAGCGGGCGGGACTCCTCGGCGATCCACTCGGGCTCGCCGCCCATCTCGATGACCAGGGCCTCCGCTGCGAGCCGCAGCTCCACGGGGGCGGTGACCCCGAAGGAGCAGCCCGCGAGCCGCTGGACGTCGACGGCGGTGCCGGTGAACGTCATCGCGGGGTGCAGCGCGAGCGGCAGGGCCCCGGCCCGCAGCGCGGGGTCCAGCACCCGCGTCCCGTACCGCCCGGAGGTGTGGACGAGCAACTGCCCCGGGCGTACGGCACCGGTCTCGGCGAGGCCCTCGACCAGCGTGGGCAGCACGTCGTCGGGGACGGTCAGCAGCACCAGCTCGGCGCGGGCCAGCACCTCGGCGGGCTCCACCAGGGGCACGTCGGGGAGCAGTTCGGCGGCGCGGCGCCGGGAGGCGTCGGAGACGCCGGACACGGCGACCGGCCGGTGCCCGGCGAGCTGGAGGGCTGCGGCGAGGGCGGGTCCGACCCGGCCCGCACCGACGACGCCGACCGTGAGTCGGGCGGGGCGGTCCCTCGCGTCGAGGGGTTCCTTCGAAACTGGTGCGTTCACGCGGCGATGGCCTTCCGTTCCAGTCCGCGGGGGGTACCGGACGACTTCTCTGCATGCTACGCCAGCGTTTCGGCGGAGCTCCCCCACCGCCCACAGCCTGTGGATAACTTTCCCGGGCCGGACTGGGGCCGGACTCGGGCCGGGTCGGAATAGGCGGGCGCGCTGTCAGAGGTCCGGGTGATGATCGTCCCATGGCAGCGATGGATGAGCAGGAGCAGCGGCGGCGCAGGCTGACCGCGTGGCGGGGGTCCCGGCGGGTGCTGGCCCGGGTGGGCGCGGACGGCACGCTGGGCGAACGGCTGGCGGCGCTGGCGGCCGGCGCCGCTTCCGTACACGACCCGGAGGACTGGACCGATGTGTACGGGGGCGGGGTCGTCGCCGATCTGGAGCGGCGGGTGGCCGGGCTGCTGGGGATGGAGGCGGCGGCGTTCTTCCCGACCGGGACGATGGCCCAGCAGGTCGCGCTGCGGTGCTGGGCGGGGCGTACGGGCGACGCGGCGGTGGCGCTGCACCCCCTGTCCCACCCGGAGCTGCACGAGGGCGGGGCGCTGGGGTCGGTGAGCGGGCTGCGCACGGTGCACCCGACGTCCGAGCCGAGGCTGCCGAGCGCGGAGGAGGTCCGGGAGTTCCCCGAGCCGTTCGGCACGCTGATGCTGGAGCTGCCGCTGCGGGACGCCGGGTTCGTGCTGCCGTCCTGGGAGGAGCTGACGGCGGTGGTGGAGGCGGCCCGCGAGCGGGACGCGGTGGTCCACGTCGACGGGGCGCGGCTGTGGGAGTGCGGTCCGCACTTCGGGCGGGAGCTGTCGGAGATCGCCGCGCTCGCGGACAGCGTGTACGTGTCGTTCTACAAGTCCCTGGACGGGCTGTCGGGCGCGGTGCTGGCGGGCCCTTCGACGCTGGTGGAGGAAGCCCGGGTGTGGCGCCACCGGTACGGGGGCCAGGTCTTCCAGCAGTACCCGGCGGCGCTGTCCGCGCTGCTGGGCCTGGAGCGGGAGCTGCCGAGACTGCCGTCGTACGTGGCCCACGCGAAGGTGGTGGCCGGGGCGCTGGCGGAGGGGTTCGCGGCGTCGGGGGTGCCGTGGTTCCGGGTGCGACCGGAGCCGCCGCACACGCATCAGTTCCAGGTCTGGCTGCCGTACGGGACCGAGGTGCTGGACGAGGCGTCGGTGCGGCAGGCCGAGGAGACGGGCGTGGCCCTCTTCCGGCGCTGGTTCGCGGGGGCGGGCGGGGCGGGTCTGCCGCCCGGGGTCTCGTTCACCGAGGTGACGGTGGCGGGGGCGGGCCTCGAGTGGTCGGCCCAGGACGTGCGCGATGCGGTGGCGGGGTTCGTGGGGTATCTCGGGTAGGGGCGGGGCGGGGCGGGGCTGCTTGGTGGCGGGGGCGGCCTGGCCGTAGGGGCGGCCACCGGGCACGGAGGGGCTTGTCCGGTGCCGGCCCCCCGGCGTCAGGATTCCGTCCTCGAACGCCGGAAGGGCTGGATGTGCCGTCCGCGTCAGGGTTCCGTCCCCACATGCCGGTCGGGCTGGGTGTGCCGGGCGAGCTTGAACCGCCGGTACAGGTCGCGCAGGACCGAGCGGTCGTGCCGGCCCGGCGGCGGGGGCGCGGGCTCCGACAGCCGGGCCGCGCGGCAGGTGTCGAGCATGTGCTGCTGAAGGGCGCTCATGCCGACAGCCTGCGCGGGTCACGGCGGTGCCGCCGCGTTGATTGACTGCCCCCGTCAAATGGCACGACGGCTCGTGCGCGTACCCCCACTATGGAGGGGTGAGCGTGCACATAGACATCGCGGGCCTGCCCGCCGACCGCGTCGTTTTCGCGACCTCCCCCCTGGCCGAACTGGGCCTCGCCCTGCATGCGCTCTCCGAGCCCGGCCACCACCCGGGGCTGCACGGCTGGGCCACCGCCACCGCGGCGGCTCTGGAGCCCGACCTCGCGGACCGGATGCTGGAGGCGGAGTTCCTCTGGCGGAACACCTTCTCCGATGTGTTCATGCCGTTCTCCGGTATCCGGGGCGGTGATGGCAGGACCGGGGCGACGCTCGCCGAGGACCTGGACCTGCTGGACAAGATGGACGACGAGCGGTTCGTCGCCGCGGCCCTGGAGTTCACCTGCGCCACCCACTACGGGGCCGGGGCACCGTCACCGCTGAGCGACGCGGCCATGCGGGGCCGCGCCCTGGACCTGGCGGCGGCGCGCGGCCCGCAGCAAGTGGAGTTCACCCGGCGGCTGCTGGCCGACCCCGCCTCCGTACGCGGCTGGATCCGGCGGCTCTTCGAGGACTGCGACGAGGCGTTCTTCGCCGACACCTGGCGCCGGGTCTCCGTGCAGCTGGTGGCGGACGCCCGGCACAAGACGGAGCTGCTGCGGCGCAAGGGGCTGGCCGACGCGGTCGGGGCGGTGTCCTCCGCCGTGACGCTGGACGAGGACGCGGGACGGATCAACGTCGACAAGCTGTCCGAGGGCCGGACCACCGCCGTCGACCCGGGGGTCGGCCACGGCCTGACCTTCGTCCCGACCAGCTTCGGCTGGCCGCACCTGATGGTGCTGCACGCCCCGGGCTGGCGGCCGGTGATCCACTACCCGGTCCACCTGCCCGAACTGCCGTCGCCCGCCTCCGTGGAACAGCTCCAGCTCCGGATGGAGGCCCTGGCCCACCCGATGCGGATGCGGCTCTGCCGCAACCTGGCCCGCTCCCCTTACACCACCGGCGAGCTGGCCGACTCCCACGGCATCACCTCCCCCGAGGTCTCCCGCCACCTCTCGGTGCTCAAGAAGGCGGGCCTGGTCACGACGCGCCGCCGGGGCCGCTATGTCCTGCACCAGTTGGACCTGACGGTCGTGGCCCGGCTCGGCAGCGACTTCCTGGAGGGCGTCCTGCGCTGAGCCGGCCTGCCGCCGATGGGTGCTCAGTCGAAGCGGATGTGCCGCACACCGGTCCAGGTCCGCCGCAGCCGTCTGCTTCTTGCCGCCGCCGAACGGCCCGTTGATCCACAGCAGCCTGCCCACGACCGGCCTCCGCTTCGCTCAGCCCGCGCCGCCGCCGGCCCGGACCAGGCCGGTCTCGTAGGCGAGGACGACGACCTGGACCCGGTCGCGGAGGTTCAGCTTGGTGAGGATGCGGCCGACGTGCGTCTTGACGGTGGCCTCGGAGAGCACCAGCCGGGCCGCGATCTCCCCGTTCGAGAGGCCCTGGGCGACCAGGAGCATGACTTCCCGTTCGCGTTCGGTGAGCTTGCTGACGTGCTTGTTCTTCGGCTCCTTGTCGCCGCTGGGCAGCATCGGCGAGAAGCGGTCGAGCAGCCGGCGGGTGGTGGACGGAGCGACGACCGCGTCGCCGCTGTGCACCGAGCGGATCGCGGCGAGCAGCTCGGCGGGCGGCACGTCCTTGAGCATGAAGCCGCTGGCCCCCGCCTTCAGCCCGGAGAAGGCGTACTCGTCGAGGTCGAACGTGGTCAGGATGAGCACCTTCGGCGGGTCCTGCTGCGCGCAGATGCGGCGGGTCGCCTCGACGCCGTCCAGCCGGGGCATGCGGACGTCCATCAGGACCACGTCGACGGCGGTGGACCGCAGGATCTCGATCGCCTCCGCCCCGTCCCCGGCCTCGGCCACGACCTCCATGTCGGGCTGGGCGGCGAGCACCATCCGGAAGCCGGTCCGCAGCAGCACCTGGTCGTCGACGAGCATCACGCGGATGGCCATGGTCATGGGTACGTGTCCAGTCCTGAGGTCGGTCGTGGGGTCGTCAGCGGTCCGGGGGGGGCGGGGTGGTCGTGGACGGGCCGGGTCAGCCCGGGGGCTTGAGCGGCAGCAGGGCGCTGATCCGGAAGCCGCCGCCTGGCCGGGGCCCCGCGTCCAGGGTGCCTCCGACCATGCCGACCCGCTCCCGCATCCCGATCATCCCGTGCCCGGCGCCGTCCGCGCCGCCGTCCTCGTACAGCTCGTGCGCCGCGCCCCGGCCGTCGTCCTCGATCAGCAGCCCGAGGCCGTCGTCGAAGTAGACCAGCCGGACGCTGGCCCCGGCGTCGGGTCCGCCGTGCTTGCGGGTGTTCGTCAGGGCTTCCTGCACCACGCGGTACGCGGTCAGCTCCACGCCGCTGGGCAGCGGGCGGGGGGTGCCCTCGACCTTGAAGTCGACCTCCAGGCCGGTCTGCCGCACCTGCTCGACCAGGTCCTCGATCTGCTCCACATCGGGCTGGGGGACATACTCCCCGCTCTCCGGGGCGTCACCGGTGCGCAGCACGCCGAGCAGCCGGCGCATCTCGGCGAGCGCCTGGCGGCCGGTGCTGGAGATGGTCTCCAGGGCCTGCTTGGCCTGGTCGGGGGCGGCGTCCATGACATAGGCGGCGCCGTCGGCCTGGACGACCATCACGGACACGTTGTGCGCGACGACGTCGTGCAGCTCGCGGGCGATCCGGGCCCGCTCGGCGGCGACCGCGACCTTGGACTGCGCCTCGCGTTCCCGCTCCAGGCGGGCGGCACGCTCCTCCAGCTGGTCGAAGTAGGCGCGCCGGGTCCGCAGCGAGTCCCCGAGCACCCACGCCAGCACGAACGGCACGGTCATGATGACCGTCACGAAGATCACCTGGGGCCAGGACCCCCCGGGCTCGGCCTCCCACCGCAGCTGGGAGAGGGCCGCCGCGCTCAGGCTGCAGACCAGGGCCAGCCGGGAAGCCCAGCGCTCCCCGACCGTGGCCACGGTGTACGTGATCACGAGCATCGCGAAGTTCCCGATGCCCGGCCGGACGTCGAACACCAGTTGCACGACGCCCACCAGGATGGCGAGCAGCAGCATCTTCTCCGGGGCCTTGCGGCGCAGCGCCACCACCGTGGAGAGCCCCAGCACCACCGGAACGGCGACGATCTCCTCGCGCCCGGCGTCGTACATGCCCGAGACCATCGACACGCCGGAGAGCCCGAGGAGGAAGACGGCCCAGAAGACGTCGACGCCCGTCGGGTGTCTGCGGATGAAATCGTAGAGGCGCTGCACGTGACCCAGCGTAGGGACAGCAGATCGGTGCCCGGGTCAACCGGAGGGTCGATCCGGGTCCTGGGACCGTACTCCCCAAGGTGGAGACTTGCCTACATGACGGACGAGTGGCGTGGGTGGCGAGAGGCGGCTCAGGCCGCTCTGTACGGGTACGAGGGGTTTTATCGCAGCCCGCTGCGGAGCCCGGAGGGACCGGCGGGCCACTTCCGTACGTCGGTCCACGCCTCGCCCCTTTTCGCGGCGGCGGTGGCCCGGCTGCTGACCGGAATCGCCCGGGAGCTGGACACCGGCACGGTCGCGCTGGTCGATGTCGGGGCGGGGCGGGGCGAGCTGTTGACCGGGGTGCTGGCCGCGCTGCCGGAGGGCCTGGACGTGACTCCGTACGCCGTCGAGGTCGCCGCCCGGCCCACAGGCCTGGACCCCCGGATCGAGTGGTGCTCGGAGCCGCCCGCAGGGGTCACCGGGCTGCTGTTCGCCAACGAGTGGCTCGACAACGTTCCGGCCGAGGTGGCGGAGGTGGACGCGGACGGTGTCCCCCGGTACGTCCAGGTACGGACCTCCGACGGCGCGGAGCGGCTCGGCGATGCGGTGACCGGGGCGGACGCGGCGTGGCTGGAGCGCTGGTGGCCGCTGTCCGCGCCGGGCGAGCGGGCGGAGATCGGGCTGTCCAGGGACGAGGCGTGGGCGGGCGCGGCCGGTTCGCTCGCCGCCGGTCTCGCGGTGGCGGTGGACTACGCGCATGTACGGGGCGCGAGGCCGCCCTTCGGGACGCTGACCGGCTTCCGGGGCGGGCGCGAGGTGCGCCCGGTGCCGGACGGCTCCTGCGACCTGACCGCGCATGTGGCGCTGGACGCCTGCGCGGCGGCGGTGTCGGGGGCGCACGCGAGCACCGAGCTCACCGACCAGCGCGCGGCGCTGCACCGGCTGGGCGTCGGCGGCGGCCGGCCGCCGCTGGGCCTGGCCACCACCGACCCGGCGGGCTACGTACGGGCGCTGGCGGCGGCCGGCGAGGCGGCGGAGCTGACCGCCCGCGGCGGGCTCGGCGACTTCGGCTGGCTGCTGCACCGGGTGGGCCCGGAACCCGGTCGGTGACGAGGCGCCGCCGGGTGAACGGGCGCGGGCGACCCCCGCCCGGGAGGCGCGGCGAATAACGGGCGCGGGGAAACCCGGCGCGGGAGGCGCAGGGAATACTGTCCCGCATGACGGAGACGACGATCGGCATCGGCGGAGCGGCGGAGAGCACCGACATGGTGCTGAACATCGGTCCCCAGCACCCCTCCACACACGGCGTCCTGCGGCTGCGGATCGTGCTGGACGGCGAGCGCGTCCAGCACGCGGAGCCGGTCATCGGCTATATGCACCGGGGCGCGGAGAAGCTCTTCGAGGCGCGCGACTACCGGCAGATCGTCATGCTCGCCAACCGCCACGACTGGCTCTCCGCGTTCTCGAACGAGCTGGGCGTCGTGATGGCCGTCGAGCGGATGCTCGGCATGGAGGTCCCCGAGCGCGCCGTGTGGACGCGGACGCTGCTCGCCGAGCTGAACCGGGTCCTCAACCACCTGATGTTCCTCGGCTCCTACCCCCTCGAACTCGGCGGCATCACCCCGGTGTTCCACGCCTTCCGGGAGCGCGAGGAGCTCCAGGCGGTGATGGAGGAGGTCTCCGGCGGGCGGATGCACTACATGTTCAACCGGGTCGGCGGGCTCAAGGAGGACGTCCCGGCGGGGTGGGCCGGCCGGGTCCGCGACGCCGTCGCCTCCGTCCGCTCCCGCATGGACGTGTACGAGAACCTCGTCCTCGGCAACGAGATCTTCCGGGGCCGTACCCGCGACGTGGGCGTGCTGTCCGCCGGGGCGGTGCACGCGTACGGGGTGTCGGGCCCGATCGCCCGCGCCTCGGGCGTCGACTTCGACCTGCGGCGCGACGAGCCGTATCTCGCTTACGGGGAGCTCCAGGACACCCTGAAGGTCGTCACCCGGACCGAGGGCGACTGCCTGGCCCGCTTCGAGTGCCTGCTGGAACAGACCCTGGGCGCCCTGGACCTGGCCGACGCCTGCCTGGACCGGATGGCCCATCTGGCGCCGGGGCCGGTCAACCAGCGGCTGCCCAAGGTGCTCAAGGCCCCGGAGGGCCACACCTACGCCTGGACGGAGAACCCGCTCGGCGTCAACGGCTACTACCTGGTGTCCAAGGGCGAGAAGACGCCCTACCGGCTGAAGCTGCGCTCCGCCTCGTTCAACAACATCCAGGCGCTCACCGAGCTGTTGCCGGGCACCCTGGTCGCCGACATGGTGGCGATCCTGGGCTCGCTGTTCTTCGTCGTCGGCGACATCGACAAGTAGCGGGCGGGAACGTCTCTCAGGAGACCGCGCCGCGCAGTCGGGCCACGTCGATCTGTTCGGTCTCGTCGTGCGCGGTGAGGTCGATGACCTTGCCGACGGCCTGGTTCGGCACCGCTCCCGTGCGGTGGGCGGCGAGCGCCTCCTCGCCGACGACGTCCGCGAGGTCCTCGTTCTGCACGGACTCGATCGCGGCGTTCGCCTTCTGGGCGCTCTGCGCGCCGAAGAAGTCGAAGGTGCCCTGGGGGGCCGGCTGGCGGCGCGCGGCGTACGGGACGACGGCCGAGGCGGCCGGGATCGCGCGCGGCGCCCGCAGCGGCGCGATGGAGGCCGGGGCCTTCACGCCCGGGAGGGCCGGGGTGTTCGGGTTCCGGGTGTCGGGGGCCGGGGCGGGCGGAGTGGTCGTGGGGCGGCGGCGCTGCTGGTCCAGGTGCTCGCCCGCCCCGGTGGCCGCCGCGTGCTTCCCCTTCGGGTCCTCCGCCTCCGCGTCCCGGTGCCGGTCCTCGACAGCCGACTGACGCTGCCGGACCGCCTCCACCGTCCGGCGGGTCTCCTGGAGCGCCGCGTTGCGCGTGAGGTTCATCAGGGCCTCGTCCGCGCGGCGGTACGACTCCGGCGTCGGCGTGGACCTCGCGGGCAGCAGTTCCTTGGGGCCCGCGGCCTCGATGGCGAGCTGCCTGCGGCCTTCCAGCGCACTGGCCCGCTCGGTCTCGGCGTTGGCGTAGCGGCGCAGCAGTCCGGCGTGCTCCCCGCGCAGCCCCGCGAGCTCCACCCGCTTGCGGCGGAGCTTGGTCTCCAGACGGGTGCGCAGCTCGCGCGACTCCTCCAGATCCTGCTCCAGCTCGGCTATCCGCTCCTCGGCCCGCCATTCGTCACTGGCGCGGGCCCGGGTCAGCTCGGCGACCCGCAGCCCCGCCGCCCGGTCCCAGCTGCGCATCAGATACGCGCCGGTGACGGCGGCGGCCGCCACGGCGGCCACCAGGCCGCGCAGGAGCAGGGGTTCGGCCAGCAGCCAGGCGCCGGAGGCCCCGGCGACCGACACTCCCGCCACCACGGAAGGCGGCAGGATTCTGTGGAGGGGCGGCGAATGGCGGTGGCGTCCACGTGGCATGGCCTGAAATTTACCGTGTGTGCGCGCCACTTGGGGGGCCGCCCGGCAATCTGTTCCCCGCCGGTTACCTTGCGGCCCCCCGAAGGCCCTCTCCCGGTCCTTTACTTCTCGATCAGGAGCTACTTCTTGATCAGGTTCTTCGACTGCAGATACTCCTTGGCCACGTCGGCCGGCTTGGCGCGCTCGGCGTCGACCTTCCGGTTCAGCTCGGCGAGATCTTCCGTGGTGAGCGCTGCCGTGAGCTTGCCGAGGGCGTCGGCGATCTCCGGCGCGCCCGCGTCCTTGGCATTCAGCACCGGAAGAACGTTGTCCGCGTTCTGGAGCTTCTTGTCGTCCTCCAGGAACACCAGCCCGTCCAGCACCGCGTCCGTGGTGGTCGTCAGGACCAGCTGGACCTTGCCGTCGCGGACGGCCTGCTTGGACTGCGGGGTGCCGACGCCCTTGGGGTCGATACCCGTGACGTCGATGCCGTACGTCTTCTTCAGACCGGGTGCGCAGAACGGGCGCACCTCGCACTCGTCACCCGCCGCGATCTTGACCTTGAGCTTCGACTTCCCGAGATCGGAAAGGGTGGTGAGGCTGTTCTTCTCGGCGAATTCCTTCGAGACCGCGAAGGCGTTCTGGTCGACGGCCTTCCCGGCCGGGAGGACCGTGAGACCCAGCGGGGCGGCGAGCTCCCTCAGGGCGGTGACCGTGGCTTCGACGTCCCCGGAGGCCACCGGCTTCGCCTGGGCCGCCTCGGCCCCGTTGACCTTGGCGTTGAGGAATTCGGCGATGGTGGCGGCGTACTCCGGTACGACGTCGATCTCGCCCTTCTCCAGCGACGGCTCGTACAGCTCACGGTTCTTCACCGTGGTGATCGAGGTGCTGTATCCGGCGTCGCCCAGGATCTGCGCGTACAGCTCGGCGAGCACCTTGGACTCGGTGAACGAGGCCGAGCCGACGACCAGGGAGCCCTTCTCGCCGCCGGCCGAGGAACCGGTGCCGCCCTTCTCCTTCTCCAGGCTGTCGCCGCCGCAGGCCGCGAGCGACCCGGCCAGCGCCACCATGCCGATGACCGCTCCGGCTATCCGCGAGGTCCTGCTCATGTGTTGTTCTCCATCCGAACAGAGGAAAAGTGACCAGAAGAAAGGTGATCAGAAGTGGGGTGACCGGAAGAAAGGTGTGCGCTCACGCGGGCCGCCGGCGGCGCAGCGGTGACAGCAGCCGGTCCAGCCCCACCAGCACCCCTTCCACCAGCAGGGCGAGACCGGCGACCAGGACGGCGCCCGCGAAGACCTGGGCGGTGTCGTAGGTGTTGAACCCGGCGGTGATGATCCGGCCGAGACCGCCGAGGCCGACCATCGCGGCGATCGACGCGGTGGCCACGACCTGGACGGCGGCGGACCGCAGCCCGGTCATGATCATCGGGTGGGCGAGCGGCAGCTCGACCCGGACGAAGAGCTGCCCGCCCGACATCCCCATGCCGCGCGCGGCCTCCACCACGGCCCGGTCCACCTCCCGCATCCCGACGTAGGCGTTGGTCAGCAGCGGCGGCACCGCGAACAGCACCAGCGCGATGATCGTGGGCCAGTACCCCGAGTTGCGCAGGGGCGTGACCATGAACAGGGCCAGCACCGCGAAGACCGGCACGGCACGACCCACGTTGGAGATGTTGACCGCGAGCGTGCCCCCCTTGCCGATGTGCCCCAGATACAGGGCGAGCGGCAGGGCTGTCGCGCAGGCCACCGCGAGGGCGACCCCGCTCACGTACAGATGCTCGCCGAGCCGGTGCGCGGCCCCGCCGTCCCCCGACCAGTTGGCCCCGGTGGTCAGCCAGGTCCAGGCACCGCCGATGACTCCCACGGGTCAGCCCGCCTCCACCTTCGCCACGGCGGGGGGTCCCGCGTCCGTCTTCGCCACGGCGGCCCGGCCCGCCCCGGATATCCGGGTCCAGGGCGTCAGCAGCCGCTGGACGCCGAGCAGCAACAGGTCGGCCGCCACCGCGAGCAGCACGCACAGCACCGAGGCGGTGAGCACCTGGGCCTTGAAGAAGCTGGGCAGCGCGTCCTCGATGAGATTGCCGAGGCCTCCCTTGCCGACGAGCGAGCCGACCGTGGTCAGCGCGACCGTCGACACGGTGGCCATCCGCAGCCCCGCCATCACCGCGGGCAGGGCCAGCGGGAGCTCCACCTCCCACAGCAGCCGCGCCGGCCCGTATCCCATGCCGCGGGCTGCCTCCCTGGCCTCCTGCGGCACCGCTTCGAGCCCGGCCAGGATGTTGCGTACGAGGATGGTCAGCGAATAGAGCACCAGGCCCGTGACGACCAGCGCGGCCGACAGCCCGAACAGGGGCAGCAGCAGCGAGAACATCGCCAGCGAGGGCACGGTGTAGAGCACGGTCGTCAGCCCGAGCACCGGTCCGGCGAACCGCCGGCCCCTGCGGGCGAGCAGCGCCAGCGGAAGGGCCACCGCGAGCCCGATCAGCACCGAGACCACCGTGATCCCGATGTGCTGCACGGTCGCATCGGTCAACTCCTGGCTGCGGGAGCGGAGATACTCCCCGCAGATCCAGTCGTTCGTCACCAGGCAGCTCTGCTCGGCCATCCGCCCCTCACCTCCTGCTCTCCCTCGTCGCCCGGGATCACGCGCCCGGATCTCCCCCGGATCGCCCCGGATCGAACTGATGACTGGCGAGCCTATCCCCGACCACTGACAATCGCGGAGGCTGTCGCATTCCGGCAAGATGCCCTTCACGCAACGCCCTCCACAATGGGGAACCATGATCCGTTTCGAGCACGTCACCAAGCGGTACGCCGACGGCACCATCGCCGTCGACGACCTTTCCTTCGAGGTCGCCGAGGGTGAACTGGTCACGCTCGTCGGGCCTTCGGGTTGTGGCAAGACGACCACCATGAAGATGGTGAACCGGCTGATCGAACCGACCGAGGGCGGGATATTCCTCGGCGGGGACGACATATCCACCATCGATCCCGTCCAACTGCGCCGCCGAATCGGCTATGTGATCCAGCAGGTGGGACTCTTCCCGCACAAGACCGTGCTGGAGAACACCGCGACCGTTCCCCATCTGCTGGGCTGGGGGCGCGGAAAGGGACGCGAGCGCGCCGCGGAACTCCTCGACCTCGTCGGACTCGACCCTTCCGTTCATGGCGACCGCTATCCGGAACAGCTTTCCGGCGGGCAGCGCCAACGCGTGGGTGTGGCCCGCGCATTGGCCGCCGATCCGCCCGTTCTCCTGATGGACGAGCCTTTCGGGGCGGTCGACCCGGTCGTCCGCGAACGCCTCCAGAACGAATTCCTGAAACTCCAGGCCCAGGTCCGTAAGACCGTGCTGTTCGTCACGCACGACATCGAGGAGGCCGTCCGCCTCGGCGACCGGATCGCCGTCTACGGACAGGGCCGCATCGAGCAGTTCGACTCCCCCGCCACTGTGCTCGGAGCCCCCGCGACCCCGTACGTGGCCGACTTCGTCGGCGCGGACCGCGGGCTCAAGCGGCTCTCGGTGACGCCCATCGAGGAGAGCGACCTCGACCAGCCGCCGGTCGTCCACCTCGACGACCCGCTGGCCACCGCCACCGAACGGCTCAGGTCCGAGGGCGCGCGCTGGGCGGTCGTCCTGGACGGCCGGGACAACCTCCACGGCTGGATCCCCGCCGACGCCACCGGCGACGCGACGGCCAGGAGCACCGTCCGCGAACACGCCCGCCGGATGGAGGCCTGGCTCCCGCTCGGCGCACCCCTCAAGCAGGCCTTCGCCACCATGCTCCAGCACGACGCGGGCTGGATCGCGGTCATCGACGAGGAGAGCGAGGGCCGTTTCCTCGGTGTACTGACCCCCGCCCGGCTGCACGAGGCCCTGCGCCGCTCCATCGACGCGGACGCCCAGGACGTACCGCGCGCCGAGGTCGCGGTGGAGACGGTGGCGACGGTCGCCACCACCGCGAAAACGCGGTCCCGGTTCAGTTCTCGCTGAGCCGGGACCCGGCCGCCCGGCACGTCCGGGTGCTGGGTGCCGATCCGCGCCACGTGCCGCGAGCCCGACCCGTTCCCCGCATGGTCGGTGACCACGCCGAGTTCCTGCTGCCGGCCGAAGAGGTCGGCCCAGGAACCGTAGAAGAGGAAGGCGTTGTCGGCCGCCGGACCCACCGCGGCGAACAGCGTCAGCTGGGTCGCCGGCAGCAGCCCGGCCCGGCCCGACACCGCGGCGGAGCCGGGCCGGGCCAGGCGCGGCCAGAACCGGACCGTGGCGGCGAACAGCGCGACGGCCAGCACCGCCACGACGGCGAGCACTGCTGTGCTGGTGAGACCTATGAGTGAGCTTTCTCTGCGATTCCGTACAACGGCCGGGAGCAGGAAATTTCCGGAATGTGGGTGAACCCTCGCTCCACAACCCACGTCCTAGAGGGCGCACATCGTCCGTGGGGCTCCGGCCGGCGGACTCAACGAATCTCTCGCGAAGCCACGGGAAGCGATGTCTGTCACGCCAGATGGGGATAAATCGGTGTCGGTTCCGCAGAGCGTCCGCCGGTTGTTCCACGGGCCGCGCCCCGAATCCGTACCGGCGATCGTCGGTACCGCCTGCACCGTCGTCGGGCTGATCGACATCGCCGCCGGGGTCTTCCCCCGCTTCCGCCACAGCCGGATGCACACCGTCGCCGAAGTGCTCCCCGGCGCCCTCGGTCCGTTCGCCGCCGCGCTCTCGCTGAGCGCGGGCATGCTCCTGCTGCTGCTCGCGCACGGACTGAAGCGGCGCAAGCGGCGGGCCTGGCGGGCGGCGGTGGCCCTGCTGCCCGCGGGGGCCGTGGCCCAGTTCGCGTACCGCCACTCGATCGTCGGGGTGCTCGTCTCCCTCACCCTCTGCTGGCTGCTGCTGCGCCACCGGGACCAGTTCCGGGCGCTCCCCGACCCGCACAGCCGCTGGCGCGCCCTCGCCAACTTCGTCCTGCTCGGGGCCGGTTCGCTGGGGCTCGGGCTGATCATCGTCAGCGTCCACCCCGGCCGGGTCGTCGGCTACCCGTCCATCGCCGACCGTCTCCAGCACGTGCTGTACGGCCTGTTCGGCGTCGAGGGGCCCGTCGACTACGCCGGGCGGACCAGCTGGACGGTCGCCTACTCGCTGGGCGCGCTCGGCCTGCTGACCGCCGTCACCACCATCTACCTCGCCTTCCGCCCCGAGCACCCGGCCGCCCGGCTCACCGAGGACGACGAGAGCCGGCTGCGGGCCCTGCTGGAGCGGCACGGCGGCCGGGACTCGCTCGGCCACTTCGCGCTCCGCCGCGACAAGGGCGTCGTCTTCTCCCCCAGCGGCAAGGCGGCCGTCTGCTACCGGGTCGTCTCCGGGGTGATGCTGGCCGGCGGCGACCCCATCGGCGACGTGGAAGCCTGGCCGGGCGCGATCGAGCGCTTCATGGACGAGGCTCAGGCGCACTCCTGGACCCCCGCCGTGATGGGCTGCAGCGAGACCGGCGGCCAGGTCTGGACCCGCGAGACCGGCCTCACCGCCCTGGAACTGGGCGACGAGGCGGTGGTGGACGTGGCGGATTTCTCCCTCGCCGGGCGCGCCATGCGGAACGTGCGCCAGATGGTCAAGCGCATCGAACGGGGCGGCTACGAGACCCGGGTCCGGCGGGCACGTGACATCGGCGACACCGAACTGGACCGGATCCGCCGGGCCGCTGCCGACTGGCGCGGCACCGACACCGAACGCGGCTTCTCCATGGCGCTGGGCCGGATCGGCGACCCGGCCGACGGCGACTGCGTGATCGCCACCGCCCACCTGCCCGGCTCCGGTACGGAGGGCTCCCCGCACGGCGACCTGAAGGCGGTCCTCCACTTCGTCCCCTGGGGGCGTGACGGAATGTCCCTGGAGCTGATGCGCCGCGACCGCTCGGCCGACCCCGGCATGAACGAGCTGCTGATCGTCGCCGCACTCCAGGCCGCCGGGAAGCTCGGCGTCGCCCGGGTCTCGCTGAACTTCGCGATGTTCCGCTCCGCGCTGGCCCGCGGCGAGCGGCTCGGCGCGGGACCGGTGCTGCGCTGCTGGCGCGGGCTGCTGATCTTCCTCTCGCGCTGGTTCCAGATCGAGTCGCTGTACAAGTTCAACGTCCAGTATCGGGGCGACCCTCCGCCTTGCGATCGCACGCACCAGACGCCGCCGAGCCCGCCCTCCGGGCGGACGGCGCTACTTTCGAAACACGCCCTAGTCTGGTCGTATGAGTACGTCACGCACGCGGGGCACGGTCCGAGGACTGCCGGAGTGGGACCGCTGTGCGGTCATGGGGGTCGTCAACGTCACGCCCGACTCCTTCTCCGACGGCGGCCGCTGGTTCGACACCACCGCCGCGGTCAAGCACGGTCTGCACCTGGTGTCCGAGGGCGCGGACCTGGTGGACGTGGGCGGTGAGTCGACCCGTCCCGGCGCCAGCCGGGTGGACGAGGCCGAGGAGCTGCGCCGGGTCGTCCCGGTCGTGCGGGGGCTGGCCTCCGAGGGCGTCACCGTCTCCGTGGACACCATGCGCGCCCGCGTCGCCGAGCAGGCCGTCGCCGCCGGGGCCGTCCTGGTCAACGACGTCAGCGGTGGCCTCGCCGACCCGGACATGGTCCCGGCCGTCGCCGCCGCCGAGGTCCCGTTCGTCGTGATGCACTGGCGCGGTTTCAGCGAGTCGATGAACAGCCGCGCGGTGTACGAGGACGTGGTCGCCGAGGTCCTCGACGAGCTGCGGCAGCGGATGGACGCGGTGATCGCGGGCGGAGTCGCCCCGGAGCGCGTCGTGATCGACCCCGGCCTCGGCTTCGCGAAGGACGCCGCCCACGACCTGTCGCTCGTCGCGCACCTGGCCGACCTGCACACACTGGGCCGCCCGCTGCTGGTGGCCGCCTCCCGCAAACGCTTCCTCGGACACGTCCTGGCCGGTCCGGGCTCGGCCCCGCCGCCCCCCGCCCGCGAACGCGACGCGGCGACCGCGGCCGTCTCCGCGCTGGCCTCGGCGGCCGGCGCCTGGGCGGTCCGGGTCCACGAGGTACGGGCCACCGCCGACGCGGTCCGCGTCGCCCGCGCGGTCGAGGGAGCCGCGTGAACGAGGAACACGCACAGGCCGCCGCCGACATCGCCGAGGTCGAGGCGGCCAACACCGCCTACTACGAGGCGCTGGAACGCGGCGACCACGACGCGCTCTCCGGCAGCTGGCTGCCGGGCGAGGACCTCACCGTCTCCTGCGTCCACCCCGGCTGGCCGGTGCTCACGGGCCGGGGCGAGGTGCTGCGCAGTTACGCCCTGATCATGGCGAACACCGAGTACATCCAGTTCTTCCTGACCGACGTCGACGTCTCGATGACCGGCGACACCGCGCTGGTCACCTGCACCGAGAACATCCTCAGCGGCGGCCCGGCCGAGGAGGGCAACGCCCTGGGCCCGCTCGTGGGCCAGCTCGTCGTCGCCACGAACGTGTTCAAGCGCACCGCCGACGGCTGGAAGCTCTGGTCCCACCACGGGTCACCCGTCCTGACGGAATCCGACGAGGACGACGACGAGGAAACGCCCTCCTGAGGGGGAAACACACTCCCGAGTGGGTACGGGACCGACAAGGATTGGAACCGACGGCCACCGGGTATGGGCGGCTATCAGCCAGGTGAGGCGCTGTCCGTGGCCCCCACGGGCGGGCACTGTCGGTGCTCGCAGGTAGATTCGAAACAAGGCACCTCGCCGCCCGCACGCGGCCGGGTGCCTCTCGACCAACGACAGCAGGAGTGATTCGCGTGGATCGTGTCGCGCTGCGCGGCCTCAAGGCCCGTGGGCACCACGGTGTCTTCCCCCGGGAGCGGGAAGAGGGCCAGACCTTCATCGTCGACCTGGTGCTCGGCCTCGACACCCGCCCCGCGGCAGCCACCGACGACCTGGCCCGCACCGTGCACTACGGCGTGGTGGCCGAGGAGGTCGTCGACGTGGTGACCGGTGAACCGGTCGATCTGATCGAGACGCTCGCCGAGCGCATCGCCCAGCAGTGCCTGAAGCACGAAGGCGTCCAGGAGGTCGAGGTGGTGGTGCACAAGCCGGACGCGCCGATCACCGTTCCCTTCGACGACGTGACCATCACCATCACCCGGAGCCGAGCATGACTGCATTTTCCACCGAAGGGCAGAGCGACCCGACGGTACAGCCGGTCCCGACCGCCGTCGTCCGGCAGGTGGACGCCGCGGACGTCACGCTCTCCAACCCCAAGATGGCCGTGATCTCCCTCGGCTCCAACCTGGGCAACCGCCTGGAGACCCTCCAGGGGGCCGTCGACGCCCTGGAGGACACCCCGGGCCTCCGGGTCAAGGCCGTCTCCCCGGTGTACGAGACGGAGCCCTGGGGCGTCGAGGCGAACTCCCAGCCCTCGTACTTCAACGCGGTCATCCTCGTGAAGACGACGCTGCCCCCCGCCTCCCTGCTGGAGCGCGGTCAGGCCGTCGAGGAGGCCTTCGACCGGGTCCGCGAGGAGCGCTGGGGCCCGCGCACCATCGACGTCGACATCGTGGCGTACGCCGACGTCATCTCCGACGACCCGGTGCTCACGCTCCCCCACCCGCGCGCCCACGAGCGGGCCTTCGTCCTCGCCCCCTGGCACGACGTGGACCCCGAGGCCCAGCTGCCCGGCGCCGGGCCGGTGGCCCAGCTCCTCGCCGAGGTCGGCCGCGAGAGCGTGCTGCCCCGCGCCGACCTGGAACTGCGCCTGCCTGAGTAATCGTTAGGCTCGACGGACGGCGGTCCGGCACACGGCCGGACCGGGCACAGGCGGCGCGAAGGGCGGCTCACTCGGTGAAGCAACTACGGCTCGGGGTACTGGCGGGCCTCTTCGCCGCCGCCGGCGTCCTCTCCTGGGGCGGAGCCCGCCTCTGGGACTCCCTCGGCACCCTGCCGAGCGTCCCGCTGGCCGCGTCGATCGTGCTCGCCGCGATCGCGGCGATCCTCCTGGCGACCGCCCTCTCCACCCGTGCCCGCCTCCGCGCCCAGCGCGAACGCCGCCCCGGCGCCAAGGGCGTGGAGCCCCTGTTCGCAGCCCGCGCGGTCGTCTTCGGCCAGGCGAGCGCCCTGGTGGCCGCCCTGGTCGCCGGAATGTACGGCGGCACCGGCGTCTTCCTCCTGAGCTACCTCGACATCCCGCCCCGCCGCGACCAGGCCATCTACGCGGGCGCGGCGGTGGTCGCCGGCATCGCGGTCATCGCGGCCGCCCTCTTCCTGGAGCGCGTCTGCCGCCTCCCCGAGGACGGCAACGACCACGACGGCACGGGGGCGGCGGCCGCGTAGAGCGTGCCGGGTGGCCTTCGACCGGAAAACGGACGCGGTACGGTGCGTACGGTTCCCAGGCGCCGAGAGGTCCTCGTAGCGGAGCTACCAGGGCATCTCGGCAACGCCCGGAAGCGTGCGTGCCAGGGCGTGGCCGCCCGGTCAGAGGTCACCCGACAGGCTCTCAGAGCGGTCGCCGCCCCCGTAGCGCGCGTCTCGGGGCGTCAGCGCGCCATGATGAGGCTCATCGCCTCGGCGCGGGTGGCGGGGTCGCGGAGCTGGCCGCGCACCGCGGAGGTCAGGGTCTTCGCGCCCGGCTTGCGGATCCCGCGCATCGACATGCACATGTGCTCGCACTCGACGACGACGACGACTCCGCGCGGCTCCAGGATCGACATGAGGGACTCGGCGATCTGGGTCGTCAGCCGCTCCTGTACCTGCGGACGCCGGGCATAGACGTCCACGAGCCGGGCCAGCTTGGACAGGCCGGTGATCTTGCCGGTGGAGGCCGGAATGTAGCCGACGTGGGCGACGCCCCTGAACGGCACCAGGTGATGTTCACATGTACTGAACACCTCAATGTCCTTGACCAGCACCATCTCGTCGTGGCCCAGGTCGAACGTGGTCGTCAGGACGTCCTCGGGCTGCTGGTACAGGCCCGCGAATATCTCCTTGTACGCCCGTGCCACCCGCCCGGGCGTCTCCCGCAGGCCCTCGCGGTCCGGGTCCTCCCCGACGGCGATCAGCAGTTCGCGTACGGCCGCCTCGGCCCGCTTCTCGTCGAATTCGCCGATCGAACCCTGGCCGTCCAGCGTCACCGGGTCGGTCATCTGTGCCTCGTTCCTCTGTGCTGTCCCGTGCGCGGGTTCGCGCTCAGACCTCGCAGGCATACCGAAAAGCCGCGCCCCCACAGGCTAAAACCTGGGGGGCGCGGCATCCATTCCGGGACCGGGTCGGCCCCCGTGACGGGGGTCTCATCGGAACACGCCCTAGCTCTCGGGACGCTCCTCGGGGATCGCCTCGGTGGACGGGGCGATGTCCTTCGTCAGGTCCGTCGGGGCGATCTCCGGCGGGGTGGCCGAACCGTTGGCGACCGAAGCGCCGTTGGTGAGGGCCAGCTCCTTGGGAGAGAGCACCGGGGGCCGCGTCGACGGGGTGCGTCGGGCGGATCCGGTCCATGCCGGGCGAGCGGGGCGCCGGACGAGGGGGGCGAAGATCTCCGCGATCTCGTCCTTGCCCAGCGTCTCCTTCTCCAGGAGTTCGAGCACCAGGGCGTCGAGGATGTCGCGGTTCTCGACGAGGATCTCCCACGCGTCGTTGTGGGCGGTCTCGATGAGCTTCTTGACCTCCTCGTCGACCAGTGCCGCGACCTCTTCCGAGTAATCGCGCTGGTGGCCCATCTCGCGGCCCAGGAAGGGCTCCGAGTTGTCGCCGCCGAACTTGATCGCGCCGAGCCGCTCCGTCATGCCGTACTGCGTGACCATCGCGCGGGCCGTTGCCGTGGCCTTCTCGATGTCGTTCGCAGCGCCGGTGGTCGGGTCGTGGAAGACCAGCTCCTCGGCCGCACGCCCGCCCAGCATGTACGCCAGCTGGTCGAGCATCTCGTTGCGGGTCGTGGAGTACTTGTCCTCCTCAGGGAGCACCATCGTGTAACCGAGGGCGCGGCCGCGGGAGAGGATCGTGATCTTGTGGACCGGGTCCGACTGGGGGGAGGCCGCCGCGACCAGGGCGTGTCCGCCCTCGTGGTACGCGGTGATCTTCTTTTCCTTCTCGGACATGATCCGGGTCCGCTTCTGCGGGCCCGCCACGACGCGGTCGATGGCCTCGTCGAGGCTCTCGTTGTCGATGAGCTTCTTGTTGCTGCGCGCCGTCAGGAGCGCGGCCTCGTTGAGCACGTTCGACAGGTCGGCACCGGTGAAGCCGGGCGTGCGTCGGGCGACGGCGCCGAGGTCGACGCCCTCCGCCACGGGCTTGCCCTTCTGGTGCACCTTGAGGATCTCCAGCCGGCCCTGCATGTCCGGGCGGTCGACCGCGATCTGCCGGTCGAAGCGTCCCGGGCGCAGCAGCGCCGGGTCGAGGATGTCCGGGCGGTTCGTGGCGGCGATCAGAATGACGCCGCCCTTCACGTCGAACCCGTCCATCTCCACCAGCAGCTGGTTGAGCGTCTGCTCGCGCTCGTCGTGACCGCCGCCCATGCCGGCGCCGCGGTGGCGGCCGACGGCGTCGATCTCGTCGACGAAGACGATCGCCGGGGCGTTCGCCTTGGCCTGCTCGAAGAGGTCGCGCACCCGGGAGGCGCCGACGCCGACGAACATCTCGACGAAGTCGGAACCGGAGATCGAGTAGAACGGCACGCCCGCTTCGCCGGCGACGGCGCGTGCGAGCAGCGTCTTGCCCGTACCGGGCGGCCCGTAGAGCAGGACGCCCTTGGGGATCTTGGCGCCGACGGCCTGGAACTTCGCCGGCTCCTGGAGGAACTCCTTGATCTCGTGGAGCTCCTCGACCGCCTCGTCGGATCCCGCCACATCGGAGAAGGTCGTCTTGGGGGTGTCCTTGGTGATCAGCTTGGCCTTGGACTTGCCGAACTGCATGACCTTGGAACCGCCGCCCTGCATCTGATTCATCAGAAACAGGAAGACGACCACGATGAGGACGAAGGGCAGCAGCGAGAGGAGGATCGAGACGAACGGGGACTGCTTCGACGGCGAGACGGTGTAACCCTTCTCGATGTCACCCGCCTCGAACTTCTGCTGCAGCGTGTCGGCGAGCTCGACGCCCTGGTTGCCGATGTAGCTCGCCTGGAACTTGCTGCCGGACTCGCCTTCGAGCTTCTGGCCGTCCTTCAGTTCGATCTTGAGGATTTGTTCGTCACCGGTGGTCAGCTTGGCCTGCTCCACCTGGTCCTTGCTGATCGCCTGGATCACCTTGCCGGTGTCCACCGTCTTGTGGCCGCCCGACGAGCCGACGACCTGCATCAACACGACCACGGCGAGGACGGCCAGCACGATCCACATGACCGGCCCACGGAAGTATCGCTTCACGTCCATCCATACGGAGCGAAGACGCCCCGTCCCTCCTGCCCGTAGGTAAATGCTGCTGTTTGAAAAGACTGTTCTTCGGACGGTACCCCAGCATCGTCACCCGCGACTGCGGGGTACGGCGGAGAAACCTGCTTTCGAAGCTCCAACGGCCCGAGGGCAGTGAGGGTTCCCCAGCGGGTCGGCCGGGGTCAGCCGCCGTAGACGTGCGGGGCTAGCGTGCCGACGAAGGGCAGGTTGCGGTACTTCTCCGCGTAGTCCAGCCCGTAGCCGACGACGAACTCGTTGGGGATGTCGAAACCGATCCATTTGACGTCGATCGCGACCTTTGCGGCATCCGGCTTGCGCAGCAGGGTGCAGACCTCGAGCGAGGCCGGCTCCCGGGAGCCCAGGTTGGACAGCAGCCAGGACAGCGTCAGCCCGGAGTCGATGATGTCCTCGACGATCAGGACGTGCTTGCCCTTGATGTCGGTGTCGAGGTCCTTGAGGATCCGCACGACGCCGGAGGACTGGGTGCCCGCTCCGTATGAGGAGACGGCCATCCAGTCCATCGTGACGGGGGTGGACAGCGCGCGGGCCAGGTCCGCCATGACCATCACCGCGCCCTTGAGGACGCCGACGAGGAGCAGGTCCTTGCCCGCGTACTCCGCGTCGATCTTCGCGGCCAGCTCGACGAGCTTCGCGTCGATCTCTTCCTTGGTGAGGAGCACCGACTGAAGGTCGGTACCCATGTCCTTCTCGTTCACCCACGTCTCTTTCTCTGCCTGCCGGCCCGGGAAAGCGCCCCGGGCCGGGCCGGCTGTTCGCCTGCACTTCAGCCGCTCGCGCGTCAGCTCTGCCGAATGACCAGTCTGCCACCCTGCCGCATCGCCTCGACGCGGCCGGGCAGGTTGATGGCCCGCTGGCCGCGCCAGCCGGTGATCAGGCGGTCGACTTCTTCGAGGTGCCGGGCGAAGAGGGAGCCGGCGGGGGCCCCGGCCTCGATCAGTGCGCGGCGCAGCACCCGGCGGCGTACCGCGGGCGGCAGGACGTTGAGCTTGGCGCACTCCAGGCGGCCGCTGTCGTCGCGTACGGACAGCTCGGCCTCGGCGGCCCAGGTGTCCAGGGCGTCGGCGTCGTCGCGGGAGAGCCGGGCGGTGCGGGCGAGGGCTTCGACGACGCCTTTGCCGAGCGCCTTCTCCAGGGCGGGCAGGCCTTCGTGGCGGAGCCGGGAGCGGGTGTAGGCGGGGTCGATGTTGTGCGGGTCGTCCCAGACGGGCAGGGACTGGACCAGGCAGGCCTTGCGGGCGGTCTGCCGGTCGAGCTGGAGGAAGGGGCGGCGGTAGCGGCCGGCCGGTCCGGAGGCGGCGGCCATGCCGGAGAGCGAGCGGATGCCGGAGCCGCGGGCGAGGCCGAGGAGGACGGTCTCGGCCTGGTCGTCGCGGGTGTGGCCGAGCAGGACGGCGGCGGCGCCGTGGCGTTCGGCGGCGGCGTCCAGCGCGGCGTAGCGGGCGTCGCGGGCGGCGGCTTCGGGGCCGCCCTCGCGTCCGACGTGCACGGCGACGGCCTCGACGGGGTCGAGGTCCATGGCGGTGAGCCGGGTGACGACCTCGGCGGCGCGGAGTGCGGATCCCGGCTGGAGGTTGTGGTCGACGGTGATGCCGCCGGCCCGGACGGCGAGTTTGCGGGCCTCGAACGCGAGCGCGGAGGCGAGCGCCATGGAGTCGGCGCCGCCGGAGCAGGCGACGAGCACGAGCGGGGTGTCGGGCCGTTCGGGGAGCGCTGTGCGGGGGCTGCCCGCGGCGCCGGCCTCGGCGTAGCGGGAGCGGGCGGCGTGCGCGGGGCGCCTGGCCGCTTCGGCGGACCGGTCGTGGTCGGCGTGCCGGTGGAATTCGGTGAGTACGTCGTGGAGTACGCGGCGGACCGCCAGGCGTATCGCCGCGACCGCAGGATGGGGACCCATGTCCGGTGCCCTTCGTGGAGTTCGGGAGGAGCGTCGAGCGCCGGAACGCGTGAGTCCCGTCACTCAGAGTGCGTCGATGGTGACAGAGGCAAGCTGTTCATCGAGCATTGCACGCCTTCCCATGCCCCTATGGTCCCTCGGATGGGTGATTGAAGGGCCAATTCGGGTCCGCAGCCGGCCTGACGGTCAGGAGTCGGCCTTACGGTGCACCCGCGCGACCCAGTCGGCGGGCTTGGCGATCTCGGCCTTGGTCGGGAGGGTGTTCGGTGAGGTCCAGACGCGGTTGAAGCCGTCCATGCCGACCTCTTCGACGACCGACCGTACGAACTTCTCACCGTCCTTGTACTGCCGGAGCTTGGCGTCCAGGCCGAGGAGCTTGCGCAGGGCCTGGTCGAGGCGGCCGGCGCCCTGGGCCCGGCGCTGCTGGAACTTCTCCCGGATCTCGGCGACGGAGCCGACGACCTCGGGGCCCACGCCGTCCATCACGAAGTCGGCGTGGCCCTCCAGGAGGGACATGACGGCGGTGAGGCGGCCGAGCACCTCGCGCTGGGCGGGGGTCTGGATGATGTCGACGAGGCCGCGGCCACCGTCCTCGCCCTGTTCGCCCTCGGGGCGTCCGGCGCCGGACAGGGACTGGGCGGCCTCGCGGAGCCGCTCCAGGAAGGTCATCGGGTCGACGTCGGTCTCTTCGAGGAAGGTCTGGATCTCGCCCTGGAGGTGGTCGCGGAGCCAGGGCACGCCGGTGAACTGGGTGCGGTGGGTCTCCTCGTGGAGGGCGACCCAGAGCCGGAAGTCGTGCGGGTCGACGTCCAGCTCGCGTTCGACGTGGACGATGTTCGGGGCGACGAGGAGCAGTCGGCCGCCGCCGTTCGCGGAGGCGGGCAGGTCGCGGGTGGCCGGGGCGAAGGTCTCGTACTGGCCGAGCACCCGGGAGGCGAGGAACGAGAGCAGCATGCCCAGCTCGACACCGGTGACCTTGCCGCCGACCGCGCCGAGGACGGCGCCGCCGGGTCCGCCGGAGCGACGGCTCTCCATCTTGGCGAGCAGGGGGCGCAGCAGTTCGCGGAAGCCGGCGACGTTGGCCCTGATCCAGCCGGCCCGGTCGACGACGAGGACGGGGGTGTCCTCGGGTTCGGTCCCCTCGGGGATCATCCGGGTGAAGAGCCGGACGTGTTCCTCCGAGGCCTTGGCGTGCCGCCGGAGCTCCGCGACGACGGCGCGGGCCTCCTCGCGGCTGATGTCGGGCCCGGGCCGTACGAGCCGGGTCGCGGTCGCCACCGCGAGATTCCAGTCGACCATCTCGGCACCACCGATGCTCGTCATGCGTCAACCGTACGTGAGCCCGTCGCCCGGTGGTGGGGTGTTGGGCCGCTCTTCGGGTGCACGCCCCTTCAGCCGCCGGTTCCGGCGAGTGCGGTGGCCAGGGCGTCGAGGGCGGGTTCGGCCTCGGTCGCGGAGAGGCTGCCGGAGGCGAGGAAGGCGAAGGCGAGCAGGCGGCCCTGTGGATCGACGACGGTTCCGGCCAGGGAGTTGACGCCGCGCAGGGTGCCGGTCTTGGCGCGGATCAGGCCGGTGCCTTCGGAGCCTTCCTCGTAGCGGCCGTCGAGGGTGCCGCTGAAGCCGGCGATCGGGAGGCCGGTGAGGACGGTGCGCAGTCCGGGGCGGTCGGGGTCGGCGGCGCGGGCGAGGAGTGCGGTGAGGAGTGCGGGGGTGACCCGGTCCTCCCGGTCCAGGCCGCTGCCGTCGGCGAGGTGGGCCCCGGCCACCGGGATCTCGAGCTTCCTCAGTTCGTTGGTGACGGCGCGGCGGGCTCCGGCGAAGTCGGCGCTCTCGCCCTTGGCGATGGCGGTCTGCCGGGCGAGGGCCTCGGCGATGTCGTTGTCGCTGTTGGTGAGGGTGCGTTCGACGAGGGCGGAGAGCGGGGCGGAGCGGTGGGTGGCGACGGTGCGGGCCTTCTCGCCCGCGCGGGCCTCGCGGGGCTCGCCGGTGACCTTGACGCCGGCCTTCCTCAGCTGGGCGGCGAAGGCGCGGGCGGCGTCGCCCGCGGGGTCGTCGGTGCGCTTGGCGGGGCCGCGGTCCGTGTCGTCGAGCCGGCCCTCGTCGACCATCAGCGCGGTGACGGGCGCGATGTTCTCGTTGGGGCTGATCGGGTGGAGCACGGGGCCGGTGTAGCGGGAGGTGTCGTACGCGAGCCGTACGGACGTCCTGTCCTCCTCCCGCAGGGCCTCGGCGGCCTCGGCGGCCATCGAGCGCAGGGCCGCCGCGCTGAGCGTGGGGTCGCCGCCGCCGACGAGGGTGAGGGTGCGGGAGTCGGGGGAGAGCGCGGCGGTGGTGGCGATGCGGTGGTCGGGGCCCAGGACGGAGAGTGCGGCGGTGGTGGTGGCGATCTTGATGGTGGAGGCCGGTGTCATCGGGGTGGTGTCGCCGCGTCCGTACAGCTGCTTGCCGGTGGCGGTGTCGATGACGGACGCGGCGACCTCGGTGCCGAGTGCGGGCACGCCGATGAGCGGGGCGAGGGTGTCGCGGAGTGCGGCGCGGTCCTGGGGGGCGTCGTGGGTGGTGGTGCCGAGGGCGGGCAGGACCGACGGGGCGCTGGGGGCCGGGCGGGGGCCCTCAGGCGTCGGGCGGCCGTGATGTGTGCCACCTGTGCGGTCCGAGGTGACTGCGAGTGCCCGCTCGGCCTTACGCTGACCGTTGTCCCAGGGGCCGGCGGCGAGGACGGCGCCGGCGGCGACGACCAGGCCGAGCGTGGCGGAGCCTGCGATGACCTGCCAGGTGTACGACCCGTTGTGTCTGTTCTTCAGGACCTTCAGCCTGCCCCCTGGGTCCGACGGACGCATCGACGGTCTTTCCACCGGCTCGGCCACCGTTGACCAGCCCCTTTCGCGAGCACTCTTCTGCGTGGGGGACACTTAATCACCAGTCGTATGTGTTGATCATGGAGGAGCCACCCGTGGAGTTCGACGTCACCATCGAGATCCCGAAGGGTTCGCGGAACAAGTACGAGGTGGACCACGAGACCGGTCGGATCCGCCTGGACCGTCGACTCTTCACCTCGACCAGCTACCCGGCCGACTACGGCTTCGTCGAGAACACCCTCGGCGAGGACGGCGACCCGCTGGACGCCCTGGTCATTCTGGACGAGCCGACCTTCCCCGGTTGCCTCATCAAGTGCCGTGCCATCGGCATGTTCCGGATGACCGACGAGGCGGGCGGCGACGACAAGCTGCTCTGCGTCCCGGCGTCCGACCCGCGGGTGGAGCACCTGCGTGACATCCACCACGTCTCGGAGTTCGACCGCCTGGAGATCCAGCACTTCTTCGAGGTCTACAAGGACCTGGAGCCGGGCAAGTCCGTCGAGGGCGCCGACTGGGTCGGCCGTACCGAGGCGGAGGCCGAGATCGAGGCCTCGTACAAGCGCCTCGAGGCGCAGGGCGGCGCGCACTGACGTCCCTCTTCCGGTTCCGTTTGTGAGCCGGACGGCCGTCCCGGAACGGGCGGTGCACCTCACGGGTGTGCCGCCCGTTTCGCTGTCCGCACCTCTGCGCGTGCGGGGCCCATGCCGGTGTCCATACTGGGCAGACGTGCGGTGGGAGACACCCCGTTGATGTGCGGTCGAGGAGGAACGAGGTCGAGTGGTGGCGGAATCGGGCGGTCCTGAGGACCAGAAGCCCCAGTCCGACGAGGCGCGGAGCGCTTTCGCTCCGCCCACGGGGACGAGTCAGCCGGCGTCGCCGCCCGAGGAGGACCATCCGACGTCGGAGTTCGCGCTGCCGACGGGGGTGCACCAGGAACCGAGCGGTCCGGCCGCGTCGGGCGGCGGTTCCGGAGGCGGTACGAACTCCGACACGCTGAGTTCCGCTTTCACGCCGCCGAGCACGTACAAGGCGCAGCAGTCGCCGCCCGCGTTCACCCCGGCGCAGGGCATTCCGATGGTCAGGCTGACCAAGGAGGCTCCCTGGCAGGACCGGATGCGCACGATGCTGCGGATGCCGGTGACCGAGCGTCCGGCCGCGGAGTCCATCCAGCGCACCGACGACGAGACGGGCCCCGCGGTGCCGCGCGTGCTCGACCTGACGCTGCGTATCGGGGAGCTGCTGCTGGCGGGTGGTGAGGGCGCCGAGGACGTCGAGGCGGCGATGTTCGCGGTGACCCGCTCGTACGGTCTCGACCGCAGTGAGCCGACGGTCACGTTCACACTGCTGTCCATCTCGCACCAGCCGTCGCTGGTCGACGACCCGGTGACGGCGAGCCGTACGGTACGCCGCCGGGGCACCGACTACACCCGACTGGCGGCCGTGTTCCGGCTGGTCGACGACATCACGAGCACGGACACCGAGGTCTCGCTGGAAGAGGCCTACCGGCGGCTCGCGGAGATCCGCCGTAATCGCCACCCGTACCCGGGCTGGGTGCTGACGGCGGCCGCCGGGCTGCTGGCCGGTTCGGCCTCGGTGCTGGTCGGCGGCGGGGTGCTGGTGTTCATCGTGGCGGCGGCGGGCGCGATGCTCGGCGACCGTCTCGCGTGGCTGTGCGCCGGGCGCGGGCTGCCGGAGTTCTACCAGTTCACGGTGGCCGCGATGCCGCCCGCCGCGATGGGCGTCGCGCTGACGCTGACGCATTCGACGGACATCCGCCCGTCCGCGGTGATCACCGGTGGGCTGTTCGCGCTGCTGCCGGGGCGGGCGCTGGTGGCGGGGGTGCAGGACGGGCTGACCGGTTACTACATCACCGCATCGGCCCGGCTCCTGGAGGTCATGTACTTCTTCATCGGGATCGTCGCGGGCGTGCTGATCATCCTGTACCTGGGCGTGCAGTTGGGGGCCCAGCTCAATCCCGAGGCCAAGTTCATCGCCAACGACCGGCCGGTGATCCAGATCCTGGTGTCGATGACGCTGAGCCTGGCCTTCGCGGTGCTGCTCCAGCAGGAGCGCTCCACGGTGCTGGCGGTCACCCTCAACGGCGGCGTGGCCTGGATCATCTTCGGGGCGATGGCCCGGACCGGGGACATCTCGCCGGTCGCGGCGACGGCGGTGGCGGCCGGTCTGGTGGGCCTGTTCGGCCAGCTGTTCTCGCGCTACCGGTTCACCTCCTCGCTGCCGTACATCACGGCGGCGATCGGGCCGCTGCTGCCGGGTTCGGCGACGTACTTCGGTCTGCTGGGCGTGGCCCAGAACGACGTGACCCGGGGGCTGACCTCGCTGTCGACGGCGGTCGCCACGGCGCTGGCCATCGCGATCGGGGTGAACCTGGGGAGTGAGATCTCGCGGCTGTTCATGGGGGTGCCGGGCGCGGTCGGCGGGGCGAGCCGCCGGGCGGCGAAGCGGACCCGGGGGTTCTGAGCCGACGAGGCGTCACGTACGTCGCGCCGTAGACACCGAAGCGCCCCTCCCCGCAGGTCCGGGGGAGGGGCGCTTCGGTGTGTACGTACGCGGGGTCAGCGCTTGGCGTGGCGGCCGCGCTGGCCGGAGGAGGGGCCGTTGCCGCCCGCCGGGGGGCGGCCGGAGCCGTCGCCGTCGCCCAGTGCCTCGGCCGCGGCGGCCTTCTTGTTCTGACTGCGGGCCCGCAGCACCTCGATCACGATCGGCACCACGGAGATGAGCACGATCAGGATGAGGATCATCTCGATGTGCTCGTGCACGAAGTCGATCTTGCCGAGCATCGCGCCGAGCACGGTGACGCCGACGCCCCAGAGGATCGCGCCGACGATGTTGTACGTGATGAAGGAGCGGTAGTTCATCCGGCTGACGCCCGCGATGATCGGCGTGAAGGTGCGCACGATGGGCACGAAGCGCGCCAGGACCAGGGACTTCGGGCCGTGCTTCTCGAAGAACGCGTGGGCCTTCTCCACGTTCTCCTGCTTGAAGAGGCGGGAGTCGGGCCGCTTGAAGAGGGCCGGGCCGACCTTGCGGCCGAAGAGATAGCCCACCTGATCGCCGACGATCGCGGCGACGGCGACCAGCGTGCAGACCAGCCAGAGCGGGTACTTCAGCTGTCCCGTCGTCACCAGCAGCCCGGTGGTGAACAGCAGCGAGTCACCGGGCAGGAAGAACCCGATCAGGAGACCGGACTCGGCGAAGACGATGAGGAGGAGGCCGGGGAGTCCGAACGTGTTGAGCAGATAGTCCGGGTCCAGCCAGCTCGGTCCGAGCGCAAGCGTATTCAAGGGTCCGGGCTCCAGGATGATGTGTGCGATGGCGGCGCTGTGGCTACCCCAAGCTATCAACGCCCGATGAACCCACGAGGTTCCAGTGGCGCACCATGGGAATGCACATCCTGGAAAGCGGCCCGAAGCTGGTCACAGGAGGTGCCACAAACATGGACATCGAGGAATTCGGCGGCGGCCAGGCGGCCCAGGCGGACGTGCTGGTCGTCACCACGAACGACGTACCCGGCTATCAGGTGACCCAGGTCATCGGCGAGGTCTTCGGCCTGACCGTCCGGTCGCGTCACCTGGGCAGTCAGATCGGCGCCGGGCTGAAGTCGATGATCGGCGGGGAACTGAAAGGGCTGACCAAGACGCTGGTCGAGACCCGCAACCAGGCGATGGAGCGGCTCGTGGAGCAGGCGCGGGCCCGGGGCGCCAACGCGGTCCTGATGATGCGCTTCGACGTCACCGAGGCGGCGGACGTCGGGACGGAGGTCTGCGCGTACGGGACGGCGGCGGTGATCAGCAAGGTGTGACGCGGGCGCAGGCCGGGCGCAGGAGGCGGATCAGGTGCCGCCTCCGCGCTGCCGCTGTTGTGTTCGGCAGCCCTGCCCGCCTGGCTGCTGGTCACCGGGCGGGCCCGGACGCCACTGGACGGGGACGGCACGTCGCCGCGGTGAGCGGGCGGCGTACGCGGTCACCGAGAAGGCCCCGTCCGGCGCGCCGGACCCGCCCAACCTCCGTATTGTCTGGTTTGCGCATATTCGCACCGCTCCGCGCCCATGGAACGCTTCTGCACCGAAACTGCTTCGACGGAGGTCCCCCGCATGCCCACGCCCGTCAACGTCGCCGTCATCTACTACTCCTCCACCGGCACCGTCGCCACGATCGCGAAGGCCATCGCCGATGACGCGGAGCGGGCCGGGGCGCAGGTGCGGCTGCGCCGGGCGGCGGAGCTCGCCCCGCAGGCGGCCATCGACTCCAACCCGGCGTGGGCTCAGAACGTGGCGAAGACCGCGGACATCCCCGAGGTGTCGCCGGACGACATGGCGTGGGCGGACGCGGTGATCTTCGGTTCGCCGACCCGGTACGGGAACGTCACCGCCCAGCTGAAGCAGTTCATCGACACGCTCGGCGGCATGTGGCAGGCGGGTCAGCTCGCCGACAAGGTCTACAGCGGCTTCACCTCCAGCTCCACCGCCCACGGCGGCCAGGAGTCCACGCTGCTCGCGCTCTACAACACGATCCACCACTTCGGCGGGATCCTCGTCGCCCCCGGGTACACCGACCCGACGAAGTTCGTCGACGGCAACCCGTACGGCACCTCCCACGTCGCCGGGCAGGGCGACATCCCGGTCGGCGAGCAGACGCTGACCGCCGCACGGGTGCAGGCCGAGCGGGTCGTGAAGTTCACCCGGGCGATCAAGGCGGGCCTGGCTGCGGAGAGCTGACCCCGTACACCGACCGCGTCGGCCGAGAGAAGGGCTCCCCTCATGCCGCTCCACCGCGGTGCCCGCCCGGAACGGGACGAACCCCCCGAGGAGCGGCGCAGGCTCGCGCTGAACCCGTTCTTCGGCGAGGCGGACCCGACGGCCGCGATGAACACCGCGCCGCCCCGGCACCGGCTGCCCGACGGGCCGCTGCCGCCGCGGACGGCGTACCGGCTGGTCCACGACGAGCTGATGCTCGACGGCAACTCCCGGCTCAACCTGGCCACGTTCGTCACCACCTGGATGGAGCCGCAGGCCGGCGTCCTGATGGGCGAGTGCCGGGACAAGAACATGATCGACAAGGATGAGTACCCGCGCACCGCCGAGCTGGAGCGGCGCTGTGTGGCGATGCTCGCCGACCTGTGGAACGCGCCGGTTCCGGCGGCGGCCGTGGGGTGTTCGACCACCGGGTCGAGCGAGGCGTGCATGCTCGCGGGGCTCGCCCTGAAGCGGCGCTGGGCGAAGCGGAACGCGGACCGCTATCCGGCGACGGCCCGGCCCAATCTGGTGATGGGCGTCAACGTGCAGGTCTGCTGGGACAAGTTCTGCAACTTCTGGGAGGTGGAGGCCCGGCAGGTGCCGATGGAGGGCGAGCGCTTCCATCTCGACCCGCAGGCCGCCGTCGAGCTCTGCGACGAGAACACCATCGGGGTCGTCGGTATCCTCGGCTCCACCTTCGACGGGTCCTACGAGCCGGTCGCGGAGCTCTGCGCGGCCCTGGACGCCCTCCAGGAGCGCACCGGCCTCGACATCCCGGTGCATGTCGACGGGGCGTCCGGCGCGATGGTGGCGCCCTTCCTCGACCCGGACCTGGTCTGGGACTTCCGGCTGCCGAGGGTGGCGTCGATCAACACCTCGGGGCACAAGTACGGCCTCGTCTACCCGGGGGTCGGCTGGGCGCTGTGGCGTACGGCGGACGAGCTGCCGGAGGAGCTGGTCTTCCGGGTCAACTACCTGGGCGGCGACATGCCGACGTTCGCGCTGAACTTCTCCCGGCCCGGGGCGCAGGTGGTCGCGCAGTACTACACCTTCCTGCGCCTCGGGCACGACGGCTACCGGGCGGTCCAGCAGGCCTCCCGGGACGTGGCCCGCGGACTGGCCCGCGCGGTCGAGGAGTTGGGCGACTTCCGGCTGCTCACCCGGGGCGACGAGCTGCCGGTTTTCGCCTTCACGACGGACTCCGACGTCCACGCGTACGACGTGTTCGACGTGTCGCGCCGGCTTCGGGAGCACGGCTGGCTGGTGCCCTCCTACACCTTCCCCGCCAACCGGCAGGACCTGTCGGTGCTGCGGGTGGTGTGCCGCAACGGGTTCTCCTCCGACCTGGCCGAGCTGCTGGTCGGGGACCTGAAACTGCTGCTGCCCGAACTTCGGGCGCAGAGGCATCCGTTGAGCCACGACCGCGCGGTCACGACCGGGTTCCACCACTAGTCGAAAGTCCCGCCTGCTCGACGACGCCTGGCACGCACGCTCGCCGAGCAGGCGGGACTTTCGAAACACGCCCCAGGTGTACCGACCTGTGAGGCCTCTACCGGCTGAGGCGCGCGAACTTGCCCACCGCCAGCGGGAAGAACACCGCGATGATGGCCACCGGCCAGAGCACCGCGAGGAGTTGGGCGTGTTCGGCGGCCCAGGAGCCGGTCGCACCACCCGGGTTGCCGAACAACTCCCGTACGGCGGTGGCCGTCGCCGACATGGGGTTCCACTCGACCGACGCGCCCAGCCAGCCCGGCATCGACCCGGGGGTGGCGAACACGTTGGAGAGGAAGCCGACCGGCCAGACCAGGATCTGGACCGCCGAGACCATCTCCGGCCGCCCCGCCACCATGGCGAGCAGGATGCCGACCCAGAGCATCGCGAACCGCAGCAGGAGCAGCAGCCCCATCGCCCCCAGCGCGGCGGCGGCCCCGTTGTGCCAGCGCCAGCCGACCGCGTACCCGACCCCGGCCATCACCGCGAGCGCGGCCGTCGACTGGAGCATGTCCGCGGTGCTGCGGCCGACCAGGACGGCCCCCGGGACCATCGGCATCGAGCGGAAGCGGTCGATGACGCCCTTGCCGAGGTCCTGGGTGACCGCGAGCATCGTGCTCTCCAGGCCGAAGGCCATGGTCAGCGCGAGCATCCCGGGGACCAGGAACTCTGTGGGGTCGCCGTCCACGCCCCGGCCGCCGCCGACCAGATACGTGAACATCAGCAGCAACATCACCGGGAAGACCAGGCCGACGAGCACCTGGACGGGCTGCCGGGCCCAGTGCGCCAGTTCGCGGCGGGTCATCGTCCAGGAGTCGGCCAGCGCCCAGCCGATCCGTGATGAGGCCCCCGCCCCGTCGGGTCCGGGGCCGCCGCGCCCGCCGCCGCTCCGCCCGGGTACCGCCGTCGTCGTCGCGCTCATGCCGCCACCTCCGCCGTGTCCGCCTTCTGTTCGGTCCGTTCGCCGGCGGGCTGCCCGGTGAGGGACAGGAACACCTCGTCCAGGGTCGGGCGGCGCACCGCGATGTCCTCCGCCTCGATGCCCGCGTCCTCCAGCGCCCGCACCGTCCGGGCCAGGGCGGCCATCCGGTCCGGGGCGGGCGCGCCGATCCGCCGCCGGTCGGCGTCCACCACCAGGTCCGGGCCGCCGAGCAGGGCGGCCGCCTCCGCCAGCCGGGACGCGTCGCGCAGGACGATGTCGATCCGGTCGCCGCCGACGAGGGCCTTCAGCTCGTCGGGGGCGCCCTCGGCGACTGCCCGGCCGCCGTCGATCAGGGAGATCCGGTCGGCCAGCTGGTCCGCCTCGTCCAGGTACTGCGTGGTCAGCAGCACCGTGGTGCCGCCGCCGACCAGGGACCTCACCGCGTCCCACACCTCGGTCCGGCCGCGCGGGTCGAGGCCGGTCGTCGGCTCGTCCAGGAACAGCACGTCCGGATCGGTGATCAGCGACGCCGCCAGGTCGAGCCGCCTGCGCATGCCGCCGCTGTACTGCTTGACGGCCTTGCGCCCGGTGTCCGCGAGGCCGAACCGCTCCAGCAACTCGTCCGCCCGGCTGCCCGCCCGGCGTGCGCCCAGGTGGTACAGCCGCCCGAACATCTCCAGGTTCTGCCGCCCGCCGAGCTGCTCGTCCACCGCCGCGTGCTGCCCGAGCAGCCCGATCCTGCGCCGCACCTCGCCCGCCCGCTCACGGACGTCGAGGCCCGCCACGGTCACCCGGCCCGCGTCGTGGCGCAGCAGCGTCGACATGATCCGTACGGCGGTGGTCTTGCCCGCCCCGTTGGGGCCGAGCACTCCGTGCACCGTGCCGCCGCAGACGGCCAGGTCCAGTCCGTCCAGGGCGCGCTTCTCCCCGTACCGCTTGTGCACGCCGTCCATGACGATCGCTTCGGTCACGGTTCCCGCCACCTTCCACCTTCGTAGTCAAACTTGACTAGCAGGTCGAAGGTAAACCCTGGTCCGGCATTCGTCAAACTTGATTAGTCGTGGTCCCCGGGGTCGGGCACACCGGTGGCGTACGGGTTCTCCTCGTCGTCGGCGAGCACCCCGACGAACGGGTCGCCCTCGCCCGCGAAGACGTACGCGCCGCCCTCGATGCGGGCGATCAGGCCCCGGGTCCACTCCGCGCCGGCGTCGGCCGAGTGCACCCACAGGTTCATGATCTCGCCGATGTGACCGAGGGATTCGGGGCCTTCCTCGGGCGTGTAGTACTCGGTGACCGAGTTCCGCCACTCCCGCATGCCCTCGATCCGCTCCTTGAGCAGCGCGACCGCCTCCTCGCGGGGCAGGTCGACGATGAACCCGATCGCCGCCGAGAGGACGTCGATGTTCTGGTCGTAGGAGCGGATGGCGTCACGCAGCAGGGTGCGGTACTCCGCGAGCCCCGCGTCCGTGACCTCGTACTCGGTGCGCGGGGGGCCGCCGGCCGTGGAGGGGGCCGTCTCGTGCGCGAGGAGCAGTCCCTGCTTCGCCATCTGCTTCAGGGCGTGGTAGATCGACCCGGGCTTGGCGTTGGACCACTCGTGCGCGCCCCAGTACTCCAGGTCGTTGCGGACCTGATAGCCGTGTGCGCGGCCGTGCATACGCACGGCGCCGAGGACGAGCAGCCGGATCGCGGACATGACACCCATCTTTCCTATTCAACTTTGACTAGGGTAGCCCGCCCGCTTGCGTCCGGCCGGTCGGTGTGCCCTGCGGGCTTCCGGCACGTACCGCCGGGGGCCGGCGATGCCGCGACGACCCGACGACGGGGCCGTCCTCCCCGCACACCGGGCGAGTTCGATGACGGGCGGCACGGTCGCGACCTCGACGAGTCCGTGGACCGCAACGAACCGGAGCATCGGGGCCGTGACCGCCCGAGGGGAGGACCAGGGGCAGAGCGAGGAGGGAGAGCGCGCGGACGGCAGCCGGACCGGACCGGTGCGCGCCGCCCGCAGGAGCACCTTCAGCGTGCGCGCCGCGGTCCCGGGGCGGCCTGGGGACGAACTCCGTCGCCCCGTACGGCTTCACGCCCGCGTCGGCCGGGTGGTCGCGCTGCGGCAGGAACACCGGGGCGGCGACCGCCGGCGCCACGAGCGCCAGGGGTCGGGGAGCTGATGCGGACGTGGACGCCGGTCAGAACGGGAAGACCGAGCGGCCGTGCTGGATCGACATCCACTTCTGCGTGGTGAACGCCTCCACCACGGCCTCGCCGTTCAGCCGTCCCACCCCGGACGTCTTCTCCCCGCCGAACGCGACCAGCGGATCGTCCTGCACGGTGGAGTCGTTGACGTGGAACATCCCGCTGACGATGCGCTGCGCGAACTTCACCCCCCGCTCCGCGTCCCGGGTGTGCACCGCGCCGCTGAGTCCGTACGGGCCCTCGTTGACGATCCGCGCGGCCTCCTCCTCGCCGTCGAACGTCATCAGCAGGGCCACCGGGCCGAGGATCTCCTGGGTCAGCAGCGGGGAGTCGTCCGCGAGGCCGGTGAGGACGGTCGGACCGACGACGTTGCCGACGGTCCGGCCCCGCACGAGCGCCGTCGCGCCGTCCGCGACCGCCCGGTCGACGAGGGCGTCCAGCGCGTCGGCCTGGAAGGCGTTGATGACGGGCCCGATCCGGGTCTCCGGGTCCCTCGGGTCGCCGGCCTTGAGGGCGGCCACCTCGGCGGTGAACCGCTCGGTGAACTCCGCCGCCACCGACCGGTCCACCAGGATCCGGTTGGCCGCCATGCTGACCTGCCCCTGGTGCAGGAAACGGCTGAAGACGGCCGCCCGGACCGCGTAGTCGACGTCGGCGTCCTCCAGGACCACCAGGGCGCTGTTGCCGCTCAGTTCGAGGATGGTCCGCTTGAAGGCGCCCGCCGCGGTGGCGGCGATGTGCCGGCCGACCCGGTCGGAGCCGGTGAACGAGATCACCTTGGGCACGGGGTGCTCGATGAACGCGTCGCCGATCTCGGCGCTGTCGGTGATGACGACGTTGAGCAGTCCGGCGGGCAGCCCGGCGTCCTCGAATATCTTCGCTATCAGTCCGCCGCCCACGACGGGCGCGTTCTGATGAGGTTTCACGACGACCGCGTTGCCGAGCGCCAGGGCGGGAGCGACGGACTTCATCGTCACCAGGAAAGGGAAGTTGAAGGCGCTGATGACGCCCACGACGCCGACGGGCAGCCGGTAGAGCCGGTTCTCCCGGCCGTCGCCCACGGCGGGCAGCAGCCGCCCGGTGGGCCGCAGCGCCTGGCGGATCGCCTCGCGCAGGAACTCCGTCGCACCGCGGACCTCGTACTGCGCGCGCAGCCGGGTGCCGCCCAGTTCGTCGATGACCGCCTCGACGATCTCCTCGGCGCGCTCGCCGGTGATGCGTAGCGCGTGTTCGAGGACGGCACGCCGCTCGTACGGATTGACACCGGCCCACTCCTGCTGCGCCCGCTCGGCGGCCCGGTAGGCCCGGTCGACCTCCAGCGCGGTGGCCACGGTGACGGCGGCGAGTTTCTCACCGTTGTAGGGATTGAAATCGATGATGTCCCACGAGCCGCTGCCGGTCAGCCACTCGCCGTCGATGTACTGGTGGGCCAGTTCATGGAAGAAGGACATGCAATCCCTTACTGCAGGCGTTCGCAGACTCCTGATGCGACGTCATCGTACTGAGAAATTACGTCAGTTGGAGTAGACCGCGCAGAAGATCCCGGCTCTCTTCCGGCGCGGGGCTGTCCTGGGCGAGGCCCGCCATGGCCTTTTCGTACTGCGCGACTTCCTCGGGCTTGTCCAGATAGAGCGCGCTCGTCAGCTGCTCCAGATAGACAATGTCCGACAGGTCGGATTCCGGGAAACGCAGCATCGTGAATGAGCCGCTCTCGCCCGCATGTCCGCCGTGGCTGAAGGGCATGACCTGAAGCGTGATGTTCGACTGCTCCGACATATCGATCAGATGCCGCAACTGGGCACGCATGACGTCGCGTTCGCCGTACGGACGACGCAGCGCCGCCTCGTCGAGAACGGCGTGGAACTTCGGGGCACGCTCCGAGACGAGCGCCTTCTGACGCTCCAGGCGCAGGGCCACCCGGCGGTCGATCTCGGCGGGCGATGCGCCTCGCATCCCGCGCGAGACGACGGCGTGGGCGTACGCCTCGGTCTGCAACAGCCCGTGCACGAACTGGACTTCGTAGATACGAATAAGGGAGGCCGCGCCCTCCAGACCGATGTACGTCTGGAACCAGCCGGGCAGCACGTCTCCGTAACTGTGCCACCATCCCGCCACATTGGCCTCGCGGGCCAGGCCGAGGAGTGAGTCCCGCTCCGCCTCGTCCGCGACTCCGTAGAGCGTGAGCAGGTCCTCGACATCCCTGGCCTTGAAGCTCACCCGTCCCAACTCCATGCGGCTGATCTTCGATTCGGAGGCCCGGATCGAGTAGCCGGCCGCCTCACGGGTGATACCGCGCGACTCCCGCAGTCTCCTGAGCTGAGAGCCCAGGAGGATGCGCCGCACCACCGATCCACTCGACTCGCCTGCCGACACTGGTCCGACCCTCCCCATCGCCTACCTGGCACCGGAGCCCCCCGGAACCCCGAGTGCCGGATTCTGCCACCAAAACGCTTCAGCCCGTACTCATTCGATTACGGAAATGGGAAGACGTCCAGAAAGCTCCGAAACTGACCTCAGGAAGAAATGCCCCAGAACCACCACGGTATCGGGCAGGTCCGGCGCGTGCACGTGCATCTGCCCTTGCATCTGCCCTGCGCATTCGGAACCATGGTCCTCGCGCACCTGCGTGCTCGTGTTGTGCCGCTGTACCCCCCGCAGTACCGCTACAGGCAGTGCCGCTACAGCCGCGAATCCCGGGAGTGCCTCGTATGGGGACGAATGGATCGACGATGCTCGAGCCGTTACGGCAGGGGCTTCCCCCCACCGACCCCTCAGGGGTTGCCGGATCGGCGTCCTGCGCTCTGCCCGCACGCTACGAAGCGGTCGGCGGGGCACGGAAGTTCACCCGGACCACGCTGGAGCGATGGGAGCTGGGCGACCGTTTCGACGATGTCGCACTGGTGGTGTCCGAACTCGTCACCAACGCCCTGCGCCACGCGCTGCCCGGCGATCCGCCCCGGGAGTTCCAGGACCCGCCGGTGCGACTGCACCTGATGCGCTGGACCTCGCGGCTGGTGTGCGCGGTGCGCGATCCCGGCCGGGAGAGCCCGGTGGCGGGCCAGGCCGCGGATTCGGCCGAATCCGGCCGTGGACTGTTCCTGGTGGAATGCGTCAGCGACAGCTGGGGCTGGCACCCCTCCCCCGTACCGCTCGGGGAACTGCCTTCGGGTCCGCTGTACGGCAAGGTGGTCTGGGCCCTTTTCCGGCTGCCGGAGAACGCGAAGTCGCTTTCGTAGGACCCCGGTCCGGCCCGTCACGGGCCGGGCCGGCGTCAGTGCGCCGGTGGCCTGGGCGAATCAGGCGCCGGCGGCCAGGTGGTCGAACTCGCCGTCCTTGACGCCCAGCAGCAGCGCCTCGATCTCCGCGGGCGTGTAGACGAGGGCGGGCCCGTCGGGGTGACGGGAGTTCCGCATCGCCACATTCCCTCCGGGCAGCCGCGCGAACTCCACGCAGGATCCCTGGGAGTTACTGTGCCTGCTCTTCTGCCAGACGACTCCGCGAAGCTCTGCGGCCGCCATGCCGTTGTACACGTGGTGCACAGGACGCTCCCCGAGTTGCAAGGTGCAAGTGTCAACTAGCTCGGATCATAGCTCTGTTCATATGCCAATGCATGAGCAGATGCACGTGCACGCCGGGTGTTCCTTTGATTACAGGCTTATCCGCCCCGGCCTCGGCCTCCCGGAAGAGAGACGAACGGCACGCCTATTTCGCTCCCGCTCAACAGAGTTGATCCGTACGGACCTTGGTAACGTGGCGCGGTCTTTCGACCGGAAAACCGCAAGGGGGAACTCCACGTGACCAGGTCTCTACGCACCGGCGCCGTCATGGCCGCCGCTCTCGCCGCCTCGCTGGCGCTCACCGCGTGCGGCGGCGATGACGCGGGCAAGGATTCCGGCGCGGACTCCACGGCGAGCGCGAACCCCGGTGGCGGCGGTGACAACGGCTCCGGGGAGTCCGCCGGCAGCGGCGGCACGGACGCCGCCGCGCTGGAGGGCACCTGGGTGGGGCTGACGGACGGAAAGAACGTCACCGCGTCCATCACCGCCCGCAAGGTCGCCCTCGTCGCCGACCAGTCCGTGTGCCAGGGCGATGTGAAGGACATGGGCGGCGAGCCGATGCTCGCGCTGAAGTGCACCGGCGGCTCCACCGACCGAGCGATGGGCGCGATCGAATCCGTCGACGGCACGAAGCTGGTCGTCTCGTGGGACGGCGGCATCAAGGACACCCTCACCAAGGCCGACCCGGGCAAGCTGCCGAGCGGCATGCCCTCGCTCCCCGGCCTCCCGGACCTGCCGGAGGTGCCCGCTCCGTAGGGAACGTCGCTGCCGGAGGCCGCGCGCTCAGCTGTCGGCGAGCGTGCTGCTGACCCGGGTGGAGCCGCCGCGCTCGTCCAGGGCACGGGTGAACTCCTCCAGCGCGTCCAGGAGCAGCGCCGCGCCCCGGCGCACGACCGGGTCGCCGACCGGACTCGTACCGTCCTCCGTCGGCGTGGGCATGTCCCAGTGGGCCACCGCGTCCACCACCGCCTGCCAGTCCGGCAGCCGCCGCTCCCGTACCGCCTTGGCGCCCTTCTCGGTGGCCCGGCGCAACGCCTCGGCCAACTGGGCCGCGCCGGGCACCGGATCGGCCGACCGGGCCGGAAGATGGGCCTCCAGGACCATCGCGGACCGGCCCAGCTGGGCCAGCGCGTGCTGGGCGTCGGTGGCGGCGGCCCGGGAGATGCCCCGGTGGCGTACGGGTTCGTGCTGGGCGGTCGCCAGCGCCTCCTGCCACGCCACACGGGCCTCCCGGGTGGCGATCAGCGCGTCCCGGACGTCCTCGGCGTCCCGGTCGGCGGGGTTCGCGTACCGGTCGACGACCGTGGCCGCGTACCGCCCGTCCGCCACCAGCCACTCGGCCAGCCGGTTGCGCAGCCGCGGGGTCTCCCAGGCCGGGTAGACGGCGTACGAGATCATCGCGAGGAGTCCGCCGACGAGCGTCAGCACGATGCGTTCCGTGACGGTCTGGGACCAGTCGTCGCCGGCCATGCCGAGCAGGAAGACGACGTACGCGGCGACGCAGACCTGGCCGACCGCGTAGCCGGTGCGCATCAGCAGGTACATCAGCCCGGCGCAGATCACCGCGAGGAGCGCGGAGAGCCGGGCGTCGGGATGCGCGGTCTGCACGACGGCGGTGGCGAGCCCGACACCGACCAGGGTGCCGCCGAAGCGGCCCGCGGCGCGGGCGTACGTCTGCGAGAACTCGGGACGCATCACCATGACGGCGGTCATCGGCGCCCAGTAGCCGTGGCCGAGCGGCACGGCCTCGCCCACGAAGTAGCCGCAGACGGCGACCACCGCGACCCGGATGGCGTGGCGCATGATCGGCGAGCCGTGGTGCAGCTCGCGGCGCATCGAGGCCAGCACCACCGGGATCAGCTTCAGCAGGGTGGGCCGGTGCCGGGTGTCCGGGGCGAGGCCGGAGGGGACCCCGCTGTCGGTCCCGGTGCCCTCCGCGATCTCCAGGACGTCGTCGAGCAGGGCCGCGAGCCGGTCGGCGGCGCGACGGGCGGGCCCGACGAGGATCACGTCGTTGTCGGGGGTCTTCAGGACGCCCAGGTCGGTGGCGGAGAGGTGGACGGACTCGCCGTGCCGGACGGCCCGCGCGGCGGCGTCCAGGACCGATCCGGCCGCGCCGAGCAGCTCGTTCACCCAGAGCCGCTCCAGACCGTCGCCCGGCACCCCCATCGCCGGGTCCGCGAGCGAGGCGAGCACCGGGCGCAGCCGCTCGGCGACCCCCCGGGCCCCGTGCAGTTCGGCGGGGCGGCGGCGGGCCTCCCGCGGGGTGACGGCGGCGGCGCTGCGGGCGGTCATCAGGGGCAGCGGGTCGAAGGGGGCGACCGGGTCGTACCGCAGCCGCCGGGCGTAGTCGGCCTCGGCGGCGAGCGCGTCGGCGAGGGCGTCGCGCTGCGCGCCCCATCTGCGGACCGGGAGGAGGACGATGAGCGCCGCCTGCACCAGGCCGCCGGCGGCGATCATCCCCGCGTGGACGGCGGCGTCCACGACCGAGGTGGGCAGGGTGATCGTCACCAGCATGATCGCGACGTTGGACGAGGCGATGATGCCGCCCGTGGGGCCCGCTGCCCAGGCGAGGCCGGCGAGGAAGGTCCACGCCCCGAGCAGGCAGAGGAAGAGCACGACGTGCGCGCCGCTGACGTAGCCGACGAACGTCGAGAGGGCGAGGCTCACGCCGGAGACCAGGGCGAGGACCGGGCGGGGCCGCCAACTGCGCTGGAAGGTGGCGATGGCCGCCGAGAACGCGCCGAACGCGGAACTCGCCGCGATCTCCGGCCCGAACAGCACCAGGCTGGTGCCGACGACGAGGGCGAGGCCGGCCGCACCGCGGAAGGCGATGAGGGGTTCCAGTCTCTGCCGCTCGATCTCCAGCCCCGAGCGGGCGGTCTCCTTCAGCGCCCGGAGCCAGCTCATGGGCCGAGCCTAACCGCAAATCCGGACAAGCCGGGCTTCGCCGGTCGGCCTTACGCCATGATTTCGCCGTCGGGTCCCTGGGGTGCGCCGCTGCCCATGCGGGCCCGGTCGGCGGCCTCGGTGCCGTGCGTCCAGCCGTCCAGGTCACTGACGCCGCGGACCCGGGTGGTCGTGGTCCTCGGGAACATCCGCCCGGCGGTGTCGGTGACCGCGACGTCGCGGGCGGCGAGGACGGGAAGCAGCCCGGCGCCCTGATCCGTATCGGATTCGGCCGCCGCCGTGACCCGCTCGGCGCCGTCGGCGAGCCGGCGGCCGAGCCGCTGGGCGTACCCCATCAGGAACGCCTGCCGGAAGGTCTTGGTCCGCTTGCGCCCCCCGGCACGCTGCCCGGCCTCCGCCCGGGTCATCGCGGCCGTCCCCTGGACGAGCAGGGAGGTGAACAGCAGCTCGACGGCCTCCAGGTCCGGCTCGAAGCCGACGACCGTCGTGAAGCCGAGGTCGTCGTTCCACACGGCCTGGCAGCGGTTCGCCGAGGCGACCGCGTCGAGCAGGATCGCCTTGGCGCTCTCGTACGGGGGCTCCACCCCGATCCGGCAGGCGCCGGGCGTCTCGCGGCTCCGGCTCCGGGCGGCGAGGAGGGCTTCGTCGATGCTGTGCCGGGCCATCAGCTCCTGCGCCTTCGTGGTCAGCGCCTCGGCCTCCTCCGGGAAGCCGGTCGCCTCCGCCTTCGCCAGCAGCGCCCGGATCCGGGTGAGCATGCGGGGCTCGTCGGCGGCGGGCGCGCGGTGCAGGTGGTCGGCGGCGGTGCCGGGCGGCGGTCCCACGGGCTCGATGGCGGGCAGCCGCAGCAGCAGCCGGTACAGCTCCAGCAGGTCGGCGGCGTAGCTGAACCGGTCGGGACGGTTGCGGGGAACGGGCGGCGGAAGCTCGGCGAGCTGCTGCCGCCAGCGGGGCGGGAGCTGTGCGTACCGGGCGGTCTCGGCGGCGATCAGGGTCGCGGCCAGCGCCGCCCGCCGCTCGTCCAGCTCACGGCGGACGAACCTGATCAGGTCGGCGGGGTGCCAGCCCCGGTCCCAGGCCCGGCGCACGAACTCCTCGCCGCGCCGGTGCGCCTCCGCGTCGGCGTCCGGGGCGGCGGCGAGCAGGGACGCGCCGGTGTCCAGGGCCGCGTCGCCCTCCGCGTAGAGGGCCGCCGCGCACGCCCGGTCGATCACCGATTCCATCCGGCCAAGGGTAGGCGGCCGCACGGACAGGCCGGTCCCCGCCGTCTTCCTACGGCAGCAGCACCAGCTTGCCCCGGACGTGGCCCCCCTCGCTCAGGGCGTGGGCGCTCGCGGCGTCGGCCAGCGGGAAGACCTGGGCGATCTCCACGCGCAGCTCACCGGACTCCGCGAGGCGGGCGTTCTCCGCGAGGCGGTCGGCCGAGGGGGCGCCGCCGGAGGAGAAGGCGACGCCCAGCTCGGCGGCGTCCCCGTCCGCGATGGTGACGATCCGGTCGGTCGTGCCGCCGCGCAGCTCGATGGAGGCGGGCAGCGCGCCGCGCCCCGACGCGTCGAACACCGCGTCCACGCCCTCCGGGGCCAGCTCCCGCACCCGCTCGACGAGCCCGTCCCCGTACGCCGCCGGGACCGCGCCCAGCACCCGCAGAAAGTCGTGGTTGGCCGGGGACGCGGTGCCGATGACGGTCGCGCCGCGGGCCGCCGCGAGCTGCACGGCGACGGAGCCGACGCCACCGCCCGCCCCGTGCAGGAGCAGCGTCTCGCCCTCGGCCACCGCGAGTTCGTCCAGGACCCGGGAGGCGGTGTCGGTCGCGACGGGCAGCGCGGCGCCCTCCTCCCAGGACAGCCCTTCCGGCTTACGCGCGAGGGAGGCGGCCTCGGCCAGCGCCTCGGTGGCGTAGGAGCCGGTGGCGCTCCAGCCGAGAACCTCGTCGCCGGGGGCGAACGCGGTGACGCCCGCCCCCGTCTCCTGGACCACCCCGGCGAACTCGGTGCCGGGCGTGGCGGGCAGCGGGGTGGGGAAGGCGCCCTCCATCCAGCCGTTCCTGATCTTGTGGTCGATCGGGTTGACCCCGGCCGCCCGCACGGCGACCCGGACCTGGCCGGGGCCGGGGCGCGGCTGGTCCAGCCGGGCCAGGTGCAGGACGCCGGGGCCACCGAACTCCTCGTACACGATCGCTTCCATGGGGTGATCATCACGGCTGCGCGGACGGGCGGCCAGTCGGCGCCCGCTTCCGGGGCGCTGTCAGTGGCGGGTGCCAGACTCGCACCCATGACCGAACGGTGGGCGGTGGCGGCTGCGGACGGGGGCGGGGCGCTGCTCGCGCCGCTGGCCCGGGACGGCACGCCCACCGGTCCCGTCGTCGCCGAGCCCGACCTCGTCGAGGCGGTCCGCTCCCGGCCCGATGTGGTGCGCTGGGTGTGGCGGTCGACCGCCGGGATCTACCCCCGGCTGCTGGCCGCCGGGGTCCGGGTCGAGCGGTGCTACGACATCGAGTGCGCCGAACTGCTGCTGCTCGGGCACGCCGGGCGGCTCGGCGAGCCCCGGTCGGCGGCCGCCGCGCTGGCCCGGCTGGACAACGCGCCGGTGCCGCCGGACCCGCCCGCCCGGTCCGCCGAACCGGGCGCGCAGTCCTCCCTCTTCGAGCCGTCGTCGGGCCCCGGGGTGCCCTTCGAGGGGCTGCTGCGGGTCTACGCGGACCAGGTGCGCCGCCACGACGCGGCGGAGCACCCGGACCGGATGCGTCTGCTGACCGCGTCGGAGTCGGCGGGGATGCTCGTGGCCGCCGAGATGCACCGGGCCGGGCTGCCCTGGCGGGCCGACGTCCACCGGGAGCTGCTGACCGGACTGCTGGGCGAGCGGTACGCGGGCGGCGGCGAGCCCCGCAGGCTCGCGGAGCTGGCGGACGAGGTGTCGGCGGCGTTCGGCAGAAGGGTCCGCCCGGACCTGCCCGCCGATGTGGTGAAGGCGTTCGCGCAGGCGGGGATCCCGGTGAAGTCGACCCGGCGTTGGGAGCTGGAGGAGCTGGACCATCCGGCGGTCGAGCCGCTGATCGCGTACAAGAAGCTGTACCGGATCTGGACGGCGCACGGCTGGTCCTGGCTCCAGGACTGGGTGCGCGAGGGCCGTTTCCGCCCGGAGTACCAGCCGGGCGGCACGGTCAGCGGCCGCTGGACGACCAACGGCGGCGGGGCCCTCCAGATCCCCAAGGTGATACGGCAGGCCGTCGTCGCCGACGAGGGGTGGCGCCTCGTCGTCGCGGACGCCGACCAGATGGAGCCCCGGGTGCTGGCGGCGATCTCCCGCGACCGGGGTCTGATGGAGGTGGCCGGCCACGACGGCGACCTCTACAAGGCCCTGTCCGACCGGGCGTTCCAGGGTGACCGCGAGCACGCCAAGCTGGCGCTGCTCGGTGCGGTCTACGGCCAGACGTCCGGCGACGGCCTGAAGAACCTGGCCGCCCTGCGCCGCCGTTTCCCGCTGGCCGTCGCCTATGTCGACGACGCGGCGCGGGCCGGCGAGGAGGGGCGCGTGGTGCGGACCTGGCTGGGCCGGACCAGCCCGCCGGTCGCGTCGGCGGGCCAGGACGAGGAGGCGGGCATCCCCCAGGAAGGACCCGAGGGCCCCGGGGCCGCGTCCGACGGCGGTACGGCGCGGGCCCGGGGGCGCTTCACCCGTAACTTCGTGGTGCAGGGCAGTGCGGCCGACTGGGCGCTGCTGCTCCTGGCCGGGCTGCGCCGGACGCTCTTCGAGCAGGGGCTGCGGGCGCAGTTGGTGTTCTTCCAGCACGATGAGGTGATCGTGCACTGCCCGGCCGGGGAGAGTGCCGCCGTCGTCGAGGCGATCCGCGCGGCCGGCGAGCTGGCCGGGCGGACCGCCTTCGGGGAGACGCCGGTGCGGTTCCCCTTCACGACGGCGGTGGTGGAGCGGTATGCGGACGCGAAGTGACCGGCGGGCCCGGCGGGCCTGGCGCACGGCCGGGAGGGCCACCGTCGTCGACGACGACCCGGGGCGAACTCGTCCCCGCCGTCCGTCTTCTCGCCCGCGGAAAGGCCCTCGGGCAGCAGCCCGCTTTCCCCGGCCGGGCACGGAGGAGCGCCCCGTTCACGCGCCGGACGGCGTGAACGGGGCGCGGGCGGTGGTGCGCGCTCGCTGTCTCTGTCGTCTACCCGCGTTCCCACAACGCGGGGACGTTGGGCGGCTCCCAGCCGGACATGGCCTGGTGCGCCTGCAGACAGCGGTAGGCGACCCCGCCGTAGGTCACGCGGTCGCCCGCGCGGTAGGAGGTGCCGGCGGCCCAGCTGGTCCCCGGCTCGGTCGGTGGGTCGGTGGGCGGATCGGTCGGGCCGGGCGTCTGGGCGACGTCCAGGACGAAGTCGAAGGTGCCCTGGCGCCCGTTCCCGACGCTGCGGACGTTCATCAGCAGCTCCGGGTCGAACAGGGCGTCGGTGTTGTTGCGCGGCTCGTTCGGGAAGTACAGCTGGGTGGTGAGGATGCGGCCGCCGGGTGCCTGCGCCTTCACGTGGATGTGCCGCGTACGGCCCGGGTAGAGGCCCGCCACGATGGTGGTGAGGCTGAACGACCCGTCCGTCCCGGTGAACTGGTGCCCCCGGAAGGCGAACCGGGCCATGTCGTAGGACCCGTTGGTGTCGGCCTGCCAGAAGTCGAGCAGCGCCCCGGAGATCGGCCGGCAGGCCCGGCCGAAGACGTAGCCGCTCACGGTGAGCGGTACGCCGGGGGTGCCCGGGGTCACCAGGCTGGTGCGGCGCGGCGAGTTGGGCTTGAAGTACGGCCCCTCCATCTGCGGGGGCGTCGTGTCGTCGCCGTCGTCGCACTCCGGGGTGGGGGCCAGCGGCCCGCTCCCGGTGGAGGCGGCGTCCCGCGCGAGTGCGACGCCCCCTCCGGCGAGCAGGGGTGCCGCGCCCGCGACGAACGCGGCCTTCAGGAGGCTCTTGCGGCTGAGACCTTCGCGGCTGGTCCGCCGCCGGTCGCCCGACGCCTCGTCGGACGCGTTCGGGTCATGGGGGGTCGCGTTGTCCATGTGTGGGGTCATGACGGTTTCCTCGGAGTCCTCGGTGCGGGGAGGCGGAGAGGTTCAGGAGGTTCGGTGACGCCGGGCCGGCCGCGGCGGACGTACGGGTGCCGGGTGGTGACACCCGTACGGGCCGGGGCGGTCAGATCCGCTGCCAGAGCGCCGGGACGGCCGCGGGGGTCCAGCCGGCCTGGGCCGTGTGTCCCTGGAGGCAGCGGTAGGTCGCTCCGCCGTACGTCACCGTGGCTCCGGCGGCGTAGGTCGTGCCGGCCGCCCAGGTGCCGCCCGGCGGGTCGGTGGGCGGGTCGGTGGGCGGGTCCGTCGGCCCGCCACTGGTGACCAGGGTCAGCCCGTACGCCTGGAGCAGCGGGTTGAGCGGCTGGAAGTACGTCGTACCGCCGGACGAGCAGTTGCCCGAGCCGCCAGAGGTGACGCCCTGCGCCTGGTTGCCGGAGATGTACGAGCCGCCGGAGTCGCCCGGTTCGGCGCAGACGCTGGTGCGGGTCACGCCGGAGATGGTGCCCTCCGGGTAGGTGACGCTGGTGTTGAGCTGCTGGATGGTGCCGCAGTGCCAGCCCGTGGTGGAGCCGGAGCGGCAGACCGAGGCGCCGACGACGGCCGAGGTGGAGCCGGCGACGGTGACGTCGCCCCGCCCGTAGCCGTTCACCAGCGGACGCGGCGTCCAGTTGGCGTTGGTGGCGACCCAGGCGTAGTCGCGGCCGGGGAAGGTCGAGCCCTGGAAGGTGCCCTGGGCCTGCTGGTTGACGCCGGTGGTCGTCGTGCCGACCCGTCCGCAGTGGCCCGCCGTGGCGAAGCCGTTCTGGGTGCCGCGCTTGACGGAGAAGCCGATGGAGCAGCGGCCGGAGCCGTTCATGTAGTACGCGTCGCCGCCCCGCAGGTCCGCGAGGGCGCGGGGCCGCTCGGCGGACCGGGCGACGGTGACGAGCCCGCTGTCGACCCCGGCCGCCTTGACGAACGCCTGTCCGGCCGTGGTGCTCGCGGCGTTCACGACGACCCGGTTGGCCTCGACGTCGACGTACCAGACGGGCACGTCCTTCGGCGTTCTGCGCAGCGCGGCCTTGTCGAGGGCCTCCGTGACCCCTTCGAGCCGGTCCAGGCTGTGGCCGACGACCTCGGCCTTCGCCCCGGCCCCGGTGATCCGGGCGGTCTGGGAGGCGTCGGTGGTGGCGACGGTCAGGACCGCCTTCGCACCGCTGACCCGGGCTCCGGCGAAGCTGGCGCCGAGGGACTTCTCCAGCCCGGCGGCGACGGCGGCGGCACGGTACTCGTTGGCTATCCGGCTGCGGGCGTCGTCCGCCTCCAGGCCGAGGTCGCGCTCCATGGCGGCCAGCAGTCCGGGTGACAGGCTGTCGGCGGAGACCGGTGGGGCGGTGGTGCCCGCGGGGCCGGCGGACGCCACGCCGGTGAGCCCGGCGAGGGCGAGCGCACCCACGGCCACCGTGGCGGTGCCGGCGACGAGGGCGCGTCTGCGGAGCGTGGTTCTCTCCACGTAACTCTCCTTGGTTCAGGGGATGTCCGGATCCGGCGGGGGTTGGTCCGGACCAGGGAATTGCCGAAACCGTAGCGGCGGTGACACCCCGCGCAGGAGATCCCGTTCGCCCCCTCCCTCCGCGTTATGGGGCGAAGCCGGAAGCCGTCTCCCTTTCGGCGGGGGGCCCGGGTAGGTTCGCCCTCATGCACACAGGGCAACTTCTGGGCTCGGGACGCACCGCCGACGTGTACGCGCTCGACGGCTCCTGGGTCCTTCGCCGTTACCGGGACCGCGCCGACACCACGCGGGAGCTGGCCGTGATGTCGTACGTCGGCGCCTTCGGGTTCCCGGTGCCGCGCATCGGTCCGCCCGCCGAGGGGGCCCGCCCCACGGACCTGGTGCTCCAGCGGCTGTCCGGCCCGACCCTGGCCGAGGCCCTGCCCGCGGGGCGGCTGGGGGCGGCCGAGGCGGGCGCGCTCCTCGCCGGTCTGCTGCGCGAGCTCCACGCCATACCGCCCCGGGTCTCGGCGAACCCGGAGGACTGCGTGCTCCACCTGGACCTGCGTCCGGAGAACGTGATCCTGACGCAGGGCGGCGCGGTGGTGATCGACTGGTCCACCGCGACGGAGGGGCCGCCCGGCCTCGACCGGGCGATGTCGGCGCTGGCCCTGGCCCGGATCGCGCTCGACCCGGCGTCCCCGGCCGGGGCGGACGTGCGGCCGCTGCTGGCGGCGCTGCTCACGGAACTCTCCGACGACGGCGGGGTGTCGGCCGCCGATCTGGCCCTGGCCCGCACCCGCCAGCGGGCGAACCCCCGTCTGACCGACCACGAACGGGGCTGCCTGGACCGGGCGGTGGACCTGGTGATCAGCTGCGCCCGGTAGCTTCGAGCCCCTCCGGCGACCGAGGAGCGGGGGCCCGGGGGCGGGGTTCCCGGCAGGCTGCGCTCAGCGCCGGCCGCGCTTCGCGTCGCGCACGCGCCGCAGCCGGTTCACCGTGACCGGGTCCTCGCGCAGCGCCCGCTCGTCCTCGATCAGCGCGTTCAGCAACTGGTAGTAGCGGACCGGCGAGATGCCGAGCTCCTCGCGGATCGCCCGTTCCTTCGCTCCGGGCCCCGCCCAGGACCGCCGCTCCAGGGTCAGCAGTGCCCGGTCCCTCACGGACAGCCCGGGGGACGGCACGGGGGCCGGGGCGGGTTCGTCGGCGGCGACCGGGGCGGCGGGGTCGGGGGCGGACGGGTCGGGGGCGGACGGGTCGGGGGCGGTCATATCAACCAACCTAATGCCCACCCCCGACACCGCATCCGCGGCCCGCGGCAGCTACTCGGCGGCCTCCGCCTGGGTCGCCTCGGCGGCTATCCCTCCGAGGATGCTCTCGGGGTTGCTGCCCGGCGCGACCGCGCTGCCGATGTTCTTCTTGATCGCGTCGCTGACCGTGGCCCAGGACGTCTTGCCGAACGGGGGCAGGGTCGAGTTGGGCAGCGCGGCCAGGAACTCGTGCAGCTTCTTGTGCTTCTTGTCGGTCTCCATCGCGGCGGACGCGCTGCCGGTCACCGGGAGCAGGGCGTACTCCTCGGCGAACTCCAGCACGTTCTCGTCGGTGTAGGCGTAGTCGAAGAACTTGCCGATCTCCTGACGGTGGCCGTTCTCCTTGAATCCCATCATCCAGTCGGCGACGCCCATGGAGCCCTTGGTCGGGCCGTCGAAGCCGGGCAGCGGCACCATGCCGACCTTGACGCCCTCGGCCTCGGCCTCGTCCATCAGGGTGGGGTGACCGTTGAGCATGCCGACCTTGCCCGCGGCGAACGCCTCGAACGCCTTCGCCCGGTCCAGCTTGCCGGGCTCGACCGGGCCGGTGAGGCCCTTGCCGACGAGGTTGTCCCGCAGCCAGCGGAACGTGGCGACGTTCTCGGCCGAGTCGATGTCGTACGCCCCGACGTCGTCCGTGTAGCCGCCGCCACCGCTGAGCAGCCACATCATGGTCTCGGCCTGGGCCTCCTCCTGGCCGAGCGGCAGGGCGAAGGGGTAGTCGACGCCCTTCGCCTTGAGCGCGGTGGCGTCGTTCCGGATGTCGTCCCAGGTCTCGGGGGCGTCCAGGCCCGCCTGGTCGAAGAGCTTCTGGTTGTAGAAGAGCAGCCGGGTGCTGGCGACGAAGGGCAGCCCGTACAGGGTGCCGTTGACCTTGCCCGCGTCGGTGAGCGACGGGAGGAAGTTCGCCGCGGTGCGGATCGCGAGCGTCTCGTCGGCGGTGTAGAGCTTGCCCTGCTTGGCGTAGTCCGCGTACGCGCCGATCTGGGCGATGTCCGGGGCGTTGCCGGCCTTGACCATCGCGGCGACCTCACGGTCGACGTCCTTCCAGGAGAGGACGGTGACGTCGACCTTGATGCCGGGGTGCTCCTTCTCGAAGCCCGAAGCGACCCCGCTCCAGTACTTCTCGGAGCTGTTCTCCGGGCCGGTGCCGTAGTCGGCGGCCACCAGCTTGAGCGTGACTTCGCCCGAGCCGGTGTCACCTCCGCAACCGGACAACGTTGCCGTCATTCCCAGCGCGGCCACCACCGCGGTCAGACCCAAAAAGCGCCGCTGCACAGCCTCGCCCATCCTCGTCGATCGCCTGCTCACGGACGGCGCGCACGGCGTCGGCCGGCGGCCTCTGCTCGGCCGCGGCTGTGCCGCCCTGTCCTGGACACCGTCCGGATGAACTGCGATTTTCCCCCATTGCCGACGCGAAGGTCTACACCACCGGCGTATCGCTTCGGCAACGTATACGGGCCCTGGAGGCCACAACTGGCTTGCCGGTACTGGCAGTCGGAGGCCTCGAACCGTATCTTGGTCCAGACCTTTGGGCCGGATTCCCCCGATCTGGACTTCCCATCAGCGACTTTCCGGCAGATAAAGACCCGCCTTCACTCGTTCATCATTTTGTATGGGTGCGCAACAAACCGCGCTAGTGGACTAGACCTATTGGGGGTCGGCGGGCGAAACTGTCTCCCGTGAGACATGTCATCGCCCTCGATGTGGGCGGCACCGGAATGAAGGCCGCACTGGTCGGGACCGACGGCACCCTCCTCCACGAGGCGCGGCGGGCCACCGGCCGGGAGCGCGGCGCCGACGCGGTCGTCGAGTCGATCCTCGCGTTCGCGGCAGAACTGCGCGCCCACGGCGAGGAGCACCTCGGCGAGAGCGCCGTCGCCGCCGGGGTCGCCGTGCCCGGCATCGTCGACGCCGAGAAGGGCATCGCGGTGTACGCCGCGAACCTGGGCTGGCGCGACGTACCGCTGCGCGCCCTGCTGGGGACACGCCTCGGCGTCCCCGTCGCCCTCGGCCACGACGTCCGCACCGGCGGGCTCGCCGAAGGCCGGATCGGGGCCGGGCGCGGCACGGACCGCTTCCTGTTCGTCCCGCTGGGCACCGGGATCGCCGGGGCCATCGGCATCGCGGGCGCGATCGAGGCGGGCGCCCACGGGGACGCGGGCGAGATCGGCCACATCGTGGTCCGCCCGGACGGCCCCGGCTGCAGCTGCGGCCAGCGCGGCTGTCTGGAGACGCTGGCGTCCGCCGCCGCGGTGACCCGGGCCTGGGCCGCCGCCTCCGGGGACCCCGGGGCGGACGCCGCGGACTGCGCGAAGGCCGTCGAGTCGGGCGACCCGGCGGCGGTCCGGGTCTGGCAGGACGCGATCGACGCGCTCGCCGCCGGCCTCGTCACCGCGCTCACCCTCCTCGACCCCGGCACGCTCATCATCGGTGGCGGTCTCGCCGAAGCCGGGGAAACCTTGTTCACACCACTGCGTGCGGCCGTCGAGGAACGCGTCACGTTCCAGAAGCTGCCCCACATCGTCCCGGCGGCCCTCGGGGACACCGCCGGATGCCTGGGCGCGGGGCTGCTCGCCTGGGATCTACTCTCCACGGAGGTTTCCGCCTGATGGCCGGACGCGCAGCAGACAGCACCGTTCTCGCCGGCGCCCGGGTGGTGCTCCCCACCGGCACCGTCGAGGACGGCCGGGTGACCGTCGAGGGCACCCGGATCTCCGGTTCCGCACCGGAGGGCGCCCGGACCATCGACCTCGCGGGCCACTGGGTGGTCCCCGGCTTCGTGGACATGCACAGCCACGGCGGCGGCGGGGCCTCCTTCACCTCCGGCACCGTGGAGGAGGTCCTCACCGGCATCCGTACGCACCGCGAGCACGGCACCACCACGATGGTCGCCTCCACGGTCACCGGCGAGATGGACTTCCTCGCCCGGCGCGCGGGCGTCCTGTCCGAGCTGGTCGAGCAGGGCGACCTGGCCGGGATCCACTTCGAGGGCCCCTTCATCTCGCCGTGCCGCAAGGGCGCCCACAGCGAGGAGCTGCTGCGCGACCCGGACCCGGCCGAGGTCCGCAAGCTGCTGGACGCGGCGCGCGGCGCCGCCCGGATGTTCACCCTCGCCACCGAGCTGCCCGGCGGCATCGACTCCGTACGGCTGCTCGCCGAGCACGGGGTCATCGCCGCGATCGGCCACACGGACGCGACGTACGAGCAGACCGTCGAGGCGATCGACGCGGGCGCGACCGTCGCCACGCACCTGTTCAACGCGATGCCGCCGCTCGCCCACCGCGAGCCCGGCCCGATCGCCGCCCTCCTGGAGGACGACCGGATCACCGTCGAGCTGATCAACGACGGCACGCATCTGCACCCGGCCGTCCTGGAGCTGGCCTACCGTCACAAGGGCGCGGGCCGCGTCGCGCTGATCACCGACGCGATGGACGCCGCCGGCTTCGGCGACGGGGAGTACCAGCTCGGCCCGCTCGCGGTCGAGGTCACCGACGGGGTGGCACGGCTGGTGGAGGGCGGCTCGATCGCCGGCTCCACGCTCACCCTGGACACCGCGTTCCGCCGGGCCGTGACCCTCGACGGGATCCCCGTCGAGGACGTCGTCCGGTCCATCTCCGCCAACCCCGCCCGGCTGCTCGGCGTCCACGACCGGGTCGGCTCGCTCGAGCCGGGCAAGGACGCCGACCTGGTGGTCCTCGACGAGGACTTCGTCCTCAAGGGCGTCATGCGCCGGGGCGAGTGGATCATCGAGCCGAAGACGGCCTGAGGCCGGCCGGCGGGCCGCGCGACGCACGTAACGAAGAGATGGCGGCCGGCCCCCGGGACTGGGCCGACCGCCACCGCTTTGACATGATCATCAAAATCGCGTGGCGTCCCCGGACGCGCGCACCACTGGGGCCGCACACCGAGGGAGGGACCGCAGAAGTGATCCTGACCGTCACTCTGAACACCGCGCTCGACGTGACGTACACCGTCGACGCGCTCGTCCCGCACGGCAGCCACCGGGTCGGCGAGGTCACCGAACGCCCCGGCGGCAAGGGCCTCAACGTCGCCCGCGTCCTCGGCGCCCTGGGCCACGGATGCGTGGTCACCGGCTTCGTCGGCGGGGCCACCGGAGGCGTCCTGCGCGATCTCCTCGCCCCGCTCCCGCCGCGCGACGCCCTCGTGCCCGTGGCCGGGAACACCCGCCGCACCCTGGCGATCACCGACCGCTCGACCGGCGACACCACCCAGCTCAACGAGCCCGGACCCCAGGTGAGCCCCGCCGAATGGAACGCCTTCCTGCGGACGTACGAGGAACTGGTCGCCGGGGCCGACGCGGTCGCGCTCTGCGGCTCCCTGCCGCCCGGCATCCATGTCGGGGCCTACGCGGAGCTGGTCCGGATCGCCCGCGCCGCCACCGTGCCCGTCCTCCTCGACACCAGTGGCGAACCGCTGCGCCGGGGCATCGCCGCCCGCCCCGACCTGGTCAAGCCGAACGCGGAGGAGCTGGCCCAGCTGACCGGCTCCCGCGAACCGCTGCGCGCCGCGGGCGACGCCCGCCGGCGCGGGGCCCACGCCGTGATCGCGTCGCTCGGCCCGGAGGGCGTGCTCGCCGTCACCCCGGACGGCGTCTGGCGGGCCGCCCCGCCCGCACCCGTGCGCGGCAACCCGACCGGCGCCGGCGACTCCGCGGTGGCCGGACTGCTCTCCGCCCTGGCCGAGGGCCTCGCCTGGCCGGAGCGCCTCGCCCGCGCGGTGGCCCTGTCGACGGCGACCGTGCTGGCCCCGACGGCCGGCGAGTTCGACGCGGCGGCCTACGCGGAGCTGCTGCCGCGTGTCACGGTGGAGCCGCACACACCGACGCCCTGACCGCCCAGACAATACCAACATCGTGCCCACTCATAAACGAAGGTCTCCGACCTCGGGGAATCATCAGTAGCAGATGCCGAAAATGTCGAAGCGTTTCGGGCACCACAAATCAGCCAAGGTCGAGTATCACGTAGAATATCGATTCTCGCGTGATAACCTCTCGCCATGATCATCAGGAAGAAAACTTTCAAGGCCGCTGGAATCGCCGCGGTCACTCTGGGCGTAACTCTGCAGATGACAGGTTCCGCGCAAGCCGTACCCCTCAGCGCCTCCTGCGCCACTATTGGCGCCTCCGCCAAGGTAAACACCAACCGGGATGGCGCGGACGACCGAGTCGACTTCGTCATGTACTTCTCCGACGACAAGGCTGACGGCCACCACGCAAGGGCGCGCCTCGTCACGAAGGACGCCAGCGGCACGATCAAGAGGTGGAAGTGGCAGAAGGACACCAACGGGGCGAACAACGGAACAATTAAGTACACGTCGTACGCCATCAACCCATCTGGCATATTCTTCGTTGGCGTCGAGGCAGCCGTATTCGAAGGCGAGAAGAAGCTGAATTCCTGCACGGCCTGGGGCGCCTAGTACTCCAGTGCGGTTTCGTGATCTATCCGGTGAGTTGGTCAGTTGACCGTTGTCGGTAGTGGCTGCGGCGGGCTGTTGCTTGGTGGCGTCGGCGC